>ONNR01000007.1 GCA_900319235.1 uncultured Prevotellaceae bacterium | reverse complement strand
GCCAAAAATAATGTGGGGAGTAGTATTTTCGATATCTTTTTTTCGGAAATTCAAAAAGTTACGAAGGTATTTTCAAAGAACATTTAGGACACTAGTGAAACAATTTATATCATTCGTCATCAAGGAAGCCCGCCACATCCTGCGCGACAAGCGCACGATGCTCATCCTGTTCGGCATGCCGACCGTGCTGATGCTCCTCTTCGGCTTCGCCATCTCGACCGATGTCCGAAACGTGCGCACCGTAGTGGTCACTTCGCAGATGGACCCGCTGACGCAAGCCGCCGTCGAGCGACTCAGCGCCTCAGAATATTTCAACATTACCGCAACCACAGCCACGCCCCAGGAGGCTGAATTGTTGATTCGACATCAGAAGGCAGACCTTGCCATCGTCTTTGCCAAGGACTTTGCCTCGAAACACAGCGGGCTGCAGTTCATCGTCGATGGTGCCGACCCGAACATGGCCCAGCAATGGACCAACTATGCCACAGGCGTCATCACCGGCATGCAGGGCGGACTCGTAAACCAGAAGATGCTCTACAACCCGCAGATGCTGTCGGCCTACAACTTCGTGCCCGCCATCATGGGCATGCTGTTGATACTCGTCTGCGCCATGATGACCTCCATCTCAATCGTTCGCGAGAAAGAACGCGGCACAATGGAAGTGCTGCTCGTCTCACCCGTGCGTCCGCTGATGGTCATTGTCGCCAAAGCCATTCCCTATCTGGTGCTGGCTTTCGTCATCCTGATTGTGATACTGCTGATGGCCCACTATGTCCTCAGCGTGCCGCTCGCCGGTTCGCTGGGTTGGATTCTGCTGGTTTCGGTCATCTATATCCTGTTGGCCCTCTCGCTCGGCCTGCTCATCTCGAATGTAGCGCAGACGCAACTCGTGGCCCTGCTCCTTTCGGCCATGGTGCTTCTGATGCCCGTGGTGATGCTCTCGGGCATGCTGTTCCCCGTCGAATCGATGCCGAAGATCCTGCAATGGATTTCGGCCATTGTCCCACCGCGCTACTACATCTCGGCGATGCGTAAGCTGATGATCATGGGCGTAGGCATTCGCGAAGTGATGCACGAAGTTGTCATCCTCGTCGGTATGACCGCATTCCTACTCACTGTCGCCCTGGCGAAATTCAAGGAGAGGCTGTAAAATAATGTGTTGAACAAGTCTTAAAAGTTATGACACTGAAATATCTTATCCAGAAAGAGTTCCTGCAGATACGGCGCAATGCCTTCCTGCCCCGGCTCATCTTCGTCTTCCCCATCGTCATCATGTGCGTCATGCCTTGGGTGATGAGCATGGAGGTGCGGAACATTGTGGTGGATGTGGTCGATAACGACCGCACGATGTCGAGCCAGCAACTCGTCCACGACATCGAGGCGAGCAACTACTTCATCTTCCACGGACAGCAGCCCACCTATCAGGCAGCGCTTGCCGACATCGAGACCGGAAAGGCCGACGTAGTGCTGGTGATACCACAGGATTATAGCCGCGACCTCACCTTGGGCCGACAGCCGCAGGTCCTCATCGCAGCCAATGCCGTCAACGGCACCAAGGGATCGATGGGCTCGGCCTACTTGTCGCAAATCGTCACCGCCCATACGCTGCCCGAAGCAGCCACCATCCAGTCGAAGGTGTCCACGCTCCTGCTCTACAACAAGCACCAGAACTACAAGGTCTTTATGATTCCCGCTCTCTTTGCCATCGTGATGATGCTGATGACGGGCTTCCTGCCTACGCTCAACATCGTCGGCGAAAAGGAGGCAGGCACCATCGAGCAGATCAACGTCACCCCAGTCTCGAAGTGGGCATTCATCCTTTCCAAGCTCATCCCCTACTGGCTCATCGCCCTCTTTGTCATCACCGCCGGTCTGTTGCTGGCATGGGGACTCTACGGCATCACCAGCAGCGGGCCCATCTGGCTCGTCTATGTGCTGGCTATGTTGCTCGCCTTGTTCTTCTCGTCGTTCGGCCTCATCGTTTCCAACTATTCCGACACCATGCAGCAAGCTGTCTTTGTCATGTGGTTCTTCGTGGTTTGTCTCATGCTGCTCAGCGGCCTCTTTACGCCGACACGTTCCATGCCGCATTGGGCCTATCTGACCACCTACGTCAACCCGATGCACTACTTCATCGACGCCATCCGTACCGTCTTCATCCGAGGCGGCACCTTCCAGGCAGTCGCCCATCAGATCCTTGCCCTGCTCTCCATCGGCCTCGTCATGGCCTGTTGGGCGGTGCAGAGTTACAAGAAGAACAATTAACTTAGAAAAGCCGAGATAGCAAAACAACTATTCTCGGCTTCTTTTGTCACAGTTTTGAACCTTAGCAATACCTTTTTCCCAATTATTTCCTTACCTTTGTAACGCACTTTAGATTCATCAAAATCAAATAACCAACCTTCTTAAACCAATCATCATGAACATTCTCATTCTACAGGCCTCTCCAAGGAAAAATGGCAACACCGCATGGATGGCGGAAGAGTACAAGAAAGCTGCCGAGGCAGCAGGACATCAGGCAACCATCGTCGATGTGGCTCACAAGAAGATAGCAGGCTGTCTGGCTTGCGAATACTGCCACACCAAGGGCAATGGCGCATGCATCCAGAAGGACGACATGCAGGATCTCTATCCGCTGATGGCCGAAGCCGAAGTGCTGGTTCTGGCCGCTCCCATCTATTACTTTGCTCTCAACGCTCAGCTGCAGGCTCCCATCGACCGCATGTATTGCGTGATGAAACCCGCCAAGCTGCAGAAGATGGCATTGCTCATCTCCAGCCACTCTCCCGGCGTCTATGAAAGTGCCAAGGCCGAGTACCGCGACCTCTGTGGCTTCTGGGGTGCTACCGACACCGGTACCGTCACCGCCATGGCCACCGAGCAGAAGACCGACGAAACAAAGGCCAAGATTGCCGCTCTCGTAGGCAACCTTTAAGCAAAACACAAACTCCAGAGCGTTTTCCATCCTGCTTTGAACAGCTTCAAATGGACAGTGCTGGCCGACAATCGCACCAGCAATCCACGTCTCGAAACCGAACACGGACTGAGCATCCTGCTGGAGACGACGCGCCATCGCATACTCCTCGATACGGGAGCCAGTGACCTCTTCATCCGCAATGCCGACCGTCTGGGCATCGACCTCAGCGAGGTGGACTACGTGTTCATCTCGCATGGGCATACCGACCATGCGGGCGGCTTGCGACATTTCCTGAACATCAACTCGAAAGCACGCATCATCGTCTCGCCCGATGCTCTGACAGGAGAGTATTTCTCTAAGCGCAAGTTTTTGCACAGCATCACGACCATGTGGCCCACTTTGCCGCAAGAGCGGTTGCTGCTCATCAGCCAGACCTGCGAGATTGATGAAGGCCTTCACATCATCGCCCGCATCCCCCAATCCCACCCTTTGCCCAAGGGGAACGACATGCTCTTCGTCCGCAATGCTACGGGTGAATACCTGCGCGATGACTTCCGTCACGAACTGGCACTTTATGCCGACGGGCTGCTCTTCACCGGCTGTGCTCACAGCGGCCTGGAGAACATCCTCGCTGCCTGCCCTTGGCCTGTGGAGACCGTCATTGGCGGCTTCCATCTGCTCGATGGGCAGGAATCCGAAGAAGAACTCATCGCCCTCGGCACCAGACTGAAAGAAAAATATCCCCAGACGCAATTCTACACCAGCCACTGCACAGGCGACTTGGCCTTCCAGCGGCTTAAAAGCGTTATGGGGCCACAACTTAATACATTAATTTAACACATTCCTATGAAAGTCAAAAAAGGTTACGGCTGGACGGCCGTCTATGACGAAAAGCTCGACCGATATTTCGGAGAATACGGAGGTGGCATGAACTACAACCTCTACGAGCTTGAAAAAGATCAGTTCGACCTACTCGACTCCGAGATGACCGAAGGTGATGCATGCCAGATCATGTACAAGGGACGGCATATGTATATGAGCGTCGACGACCGATGCGGGCCGCCTTATACCATCGTCTTCGACGACGAGTACAAGACGCTTTGTCCCTGGGCCTCCATTGTGGGCGAAGGGCAGAACGTCTGGCCGAAAGAACTGACCGATGCTGCTGTGGAACTGTTTGCGAGTGAGAAGAAGAACCGCGAGTATCGGAAGAAGAAAAAGGATTCGAACAAATAAAGGAAGCGTCCGTGTCACAAAAAAATGACACGGACGCTTTTTACATTCAGTACGATTGATTAATTGCTGGAGCAATCGAAAGCAACATCTGTCGCAGCAATCGGAGCATCAATAGCTCGAGTGCTCGATCTGCGACTTCACTTCGTTGACAATCATGGTAGCGAAGTCGTCGATGGTCATCGAGCCGCCGTCGCCTGCGCCCTGCTTACGGATGCTGACTATGCGCTCGGCCTGCTCCTTCTCGCCCACGATGAGCATGTAAGGAGTCTTCTTCATCTCGTTGTCGCGGATCTTGCGGCCGATCTTCTCGCTGCGGTCATCGACATAAGCGCGGATCTCCTGACGCTCGAGAATGTTCTTCACCTCGTAAGCGTAGTCGTTGAAGCGCTCGGAGATAGGCAGGATAGCCACCTGGTCGGGAGCGAGCCAGAGCGGCAGCTTGCCGGCGGTATTCTCGAGCAATACGGCCACGAAACGTTCCATCGAGCCGAAAGGTGCGCGGTGAATCATCACGGGACGGTGCTTCTGGTTGTCGGCACCCGTGTATTCGAGCTGGAAGCGCTCGGGCAGGTTGTAGTCCACCTGGATGGTGCCCAATTGCCAGCGACGACCGATGGCATCCTTCACCATGAAGTCGAGCTTCGGGCCATAGAAGGCAGCCTCGCCATACTCAACGTGAGCGGACAGGCCCTTCTCCTGGCAAGCATCGATGATGGCCTGCTCGGCCTTCTGCCAGTTCTCTTCCGAACCGATGTACTTCTCGCGGTTCACCTTGTCGCGCAACGAAATCTGTGCCTCAAACTCCTTGAAGTCGAGAGCCTTGAAGATGATCATGATGATGTCGATAATCTTCAGGAACTCCTCCTTCACCTGGTCGGGGCGGCAGAAGAGGTGTGCATCGTCCTGTGTGAACGAACGCACGCGGGTCAGGCCGTGAAGCTCGCCCGACTGCTCGTAGCGATAGACGGTGCCGAACTCTGCCAGACGAAGCGGCAGGTCTCGATAAGAGCGTGGCGAAGTCTTGTAGATCTCGCAGTGGTGAGGGCAGTTCATGGGTTTGAGCATGTAGAACTCGCCTTCCTCTGGTGTTGCAATAGGCTGGAAGGAATCCTTGCCATACTTTGCCCAGTGGCCCGAAGTCACATAGAGGTTCTTGTTGCCGATATGTGGGGTGATGACCTGCACGTAGCCGTAACGCTTCTGAATCTGCGTAAGGTACTCCTGCAAACGCATACGGAGAGCAGCTCCCTTAGGCAACCAAAGGGGAAGGCCCTGGCCAACGTTCTGCGAGAAGGCGAAGAGCTCCATCTCCTTGCCGAGCTTGCGGTGGTCGCGCTTCTTGGCCTCTTCGATGAGCTTGAGATATTCGTCGAGCATCGAAGCCTTGGGAAAGGTGATGCCATAGACACGGTTCATCTGCGGGTTCTTGTCGTTGCCACGCCAGAAGGCACCAGCTACGCTCAGCACCTTGCACGCCTTGATGGGGGCAGTAGTTGGGATGTGCGGGCCACGACAAAGGTCGGTGAAGCTACCCTGTGTGTAGGTCGAAATGTGGCCATCCTCAAGTTCGGAAATCAGTTCGCACTTGAAGGTCTGACCTTTGGCGGCAAACTCCTTGAGCACCTCGTCCTTCGGCACGTCACGGCGCACGATGGCCTGCTTCTCGCGGGCCAGTTCGAGCATCTTCTTCTCGATCTTCGGGAAGTCGGACTCCTTGATGTTCTCACCATTGGCAGGCACTACGTCATAGTAGAAGCCATTCTCGATGGCAGGACCGATACCGAACTGGATGCCGGGATAGAGTTCCTGCAAAGCCTCGGCGAGCAGGTGGGCCGACGAGTGCCAGAACGCATGCTTGCCCTCCTCGGAATCCCATTTGTAGAAATTGATGTTCGCATCGCCAGCAATGGGGCGTGTCAGGTCCCACATTTCGTCGCCCACCTTGGCAACGAGTACATCCTGTGCGAAACGTGGGCTGATCGACTCAGCCACCTGGAGGGGCGTTACGCCGTCCTCGAACTCCCGTACCGACTGGTCGGGAAAAGTGATTTTGATCATAGAATTACAAATTTCTATATAGTTTATGGAATTAAATTGCGCTTCCTGTGCAGGTCAGCTTACAAAGGCGAACCCTACGTGACACAAAAAGCGCGGCAAAGATACGAATTATTTCGATATCTTCGCCGCGATAGGTGAAAAAAAGTCAGAATTTTGTCTTTTTTCTTTGGTTTTGAAGTTTTTCGTTATTCCGGTATATCGGTATTACGGTATTTCGAGATTCCGTTATTCCGGAATTACGGTATAACGATATCCCGGAATAACGATATAACGAAAGAAGAACTTACTTCTTGTACATCTTGACGGTCTTCACGCTGCCGTCAGCAGCAACCATCTTAACAACGTTCACGCCCTTCTGAGCAGCGTCGAGCTTGCGGCCCTCAGCGTCGTAGATAGCTACGCTGGTGATCTGCTTAGCAGTTACGTTGCTGATGCCATCAGGATTGAGCTGTGGAGCAGGAACGGTGGTTACATTGCCTTCCATATCAACACTAACTACGTTAGAGTAGTTGGTCTCGCCATCGACAGTGTAAACAGCCTGAACACCAAGAGTGGTGAAGAGATCCTCAGCGATGTAGCATGCACCGTCGTAGATATCCCAACCATCAGTGAAGCCGTAAGGAATGAGATCCATATCCTCAGTGAGCTCTGAGAATACGTCAGGAGTGAGGGTATACTGCTCGCCATCGAGATAGATGTAGTAGCCGAGCTTCTCTGGGTTGATGTAGTTGCCATCGACGTCGAGTGGATCGATTGTATAGCCAAGACGATACTGGCCATAGTACTCGGTGTAGTCGTCAATCGAGAGATTATAAGGATCAGAAGGAACAGCGGGAACATCACCAGCGTAAGGCTTCACCTGATACTGGTTGCCGTAATCATAGAGTGAGCCGTCAACAAGTCCATATGCCGAGTACTTTGTCTCGTCAAGGTTGCTATAGATGCCAGTCTCAGGATCGAACGTCAGTGTATAGTCACCAGGGAATGCTACAAGATAACCATCCTCATCGGTTGTACCATCGGTATAGATTGGAGTATAGAACATATAATAGGAGTCAAGACCGAGGAACTGACCAGCCTTGAAGGTAACAGTGTTGCCATCCTTGGTGCCCTTAACCCAAGCTTCGAGTCCTGGGGTGAGACCATTCATATAAACATCATTGCCATCTACATATACAAGACCCTGCTCAATCATAGGATCGCCATATGAATCATTGTAGTAATAGATGTACTCAGCTGGCTCAGCGCCTGCAGGAAGTTCAACGGGAGTGGTATCGAAATCAACTGGCTCGTAAGATGGCATAAGGATATAGTCCCACAGACCGATGCTTCCATCTGTTTCAATGCAATAGAGAGCAATGTAACGCATAGGATTGGTTTCGTCATCTTCGACAAAGTATTTATCGCCATCCTTGGTAAATACAGCTTCCTTAACACCTTCAATGTTATAATAACCTTCCTCATCTGGACCACTGAGAATCAGTTCGCCCACATAGCAGATATCAATGCTGCCTTGATAAGGCAACTCGGCAACTACTACATCAGAAGGGATAGTGACACTGGTGCCATCGGTCGAAACATTGCCTTGAACCCAAGCTTCACCACCATTGAATGTCATTGGGAACATGTTGTCGAAGAAGACCTTGCTGCCATCCTCACTGGTGCTGACATTCACACCGAGACCGGAATTGTAAGACAAACCAAAAAGTGAGCTCAGATAAGCGCTGAACATATAAGGCTTAGCTGTTCCTTCAGGAGTAACAACAGCCTTGGCCTGACGTGCAGCTTTGCCTGGTTTCAGCATACCTGTAGCTGTGAGCTCCTGAGAAGCGACACTCTTGGTGGTCTGTTTCAAATTAACGGTTACAGCAGCCTTCTTGGCCTGAGGAGCAAACTTTGGAGTTGCAGCGGTAGCGCTCAACGTCAGCGTTGCAGCAGCTACGAGAAGTAAAAATTTCTTCATAGAAGTTAGTAATTAAAGGTAAAAAAATAAAAGTGTATATAAAAAAATACCGATTACGAATATAATGTATTCATATGGCCTATCAGCGCTGGAAGCTGATGCGGCCATTGCGAATGACGATACCTGTAGCGTTACTGTCGATGCGACGACCCTGAAGGTCGAAGACGGTCTCGATGCCAGTCTCGGCATCACGGCTCACCTGCTGGATGCCAGTAGCAAGACCTTCGATGCTGGACACCTTGGCGGCCTGCACGATTTCACCCGTTGCACGGTTGGTCAGAAGCACAGCGGCCCAGACGTTGTTGCCGTCGGCGATTGTTGGGAGCACGGCTTTATGTTCGATGGTATAGGTCTCGCCGCGAGTAATCTGAGCAGGAACGAGTTCGCTCGAACCCTTTACTGAAGGATAGATGCCACGTGCCACGTCGTCGATCTCGATATCGCAATGACTCGGGAGATCCTCGAAGCCGCCCATGGGGCCGAGGCCACCACCTGCATAGTAGTTCGACTGATTGATGGGGAGTTTGTCCTCAAGCACAACGAAAGCCAAGTTATACTGGGCATCGGCCTCAGAGGTCAAAGAAGCAAATTCGACTGTAAACTTCACCATGTTGTCATCACCCAACTTAGCGGCAAGCTTCATATTGACACCGCTGAAAGGATACATATTCTTCAAGTTCTGCTCCATTTCAGCACTATTGGGATCGATTATCTTGGTACGGTTGACTACGGCACTCGGATAACCTGAGATTCCCGTGTCATGTCCCATCCAATTGTCATAGGCAGAGACGACATACTCATCTCCATTGTGGACTCCGATGCCAAGGAATGAGTCAGGATAGTTCTCACGCATATATGCCATGCCCACGAGACCACGAACGCAATAGCCGCACCATGCACCTGTTGCCTCTTCGACAACCATAACACGATAATAGACATCCTTGCTGAGCGTAGTAACAAGGCTATATTCATTGTCGGCCTCGAATTCGTCGGCCGAACCATCGGCCCACTTGAGGTTCAGGTCAATCTTCACTTCACCCTCCTCAGGAATGCTCTCCGAAGGAATGTCGAGATGCAGATCAGCCTTATCGCGATAGTTGAGCGTACCAGGATATTCATAGGTATAAACCAAGTTACCATTGAGGCTGCACTCGACAACAGGTTTCTCGGCAGCAACGGTAGCACTATTGGCAATGCGCACAGTTGTCTTGATTGGCTCGCCAAGCTGAGTCATCGTATAGTTGGTCGAAGCCGATACGATGGACAAATTGTGCTGCGGAATATTGTCACCTTCTACAGTGCCCTCGACAGAGAGTGAACCGAAGTCACGGGATGAAAAGTCCTTGTAATCGCCGTTCTTGCCGACCCAGCAGCCATCGACACTGGTTTCACCAGCAAAAGAAATGATGCTAAGTTTCTTCGACTGCACGAACTCGAAGCCAATCCACAATTCAGCTTCATTGCCCGTGATGGTGTAAGCATTGTCCAACTTGATTTCGTTCCATCCTGCTGCTGGTGCAGAAAGGGTACCCGTGGCGATACGTTCGCCTGTCTGACTTGCTGCAATCCAACCGGTGAGGTTCTCAGGATAAGCAGAAGCTTCAGGAAGACCGGCACGAACTGCCGTAATCTGAAGACCCTGATAAGCTGCAAGTATCGAAGCGGGAATGCGGATGACCTCACCAATCGTGGCATTTGTACCAGTTTGACCGGTAATGGTGCCTGATGTGCTGGTAGCAATCAGTCCATCGCAATAGCCCAGGAACAGCTGTCCTTCGGCCTTGGAGGTATTAACTGAGAAAAGGGTGACGGCACAAGCCATCAAAGAGAGTAAAAGTTTTCGCATAAGCAGATAGATTTTATAAAACACTTCCTGATGATGGATGATCAAAACTCAGCATAAAGACGAGCGCAAAGATAAAGCATAAATCAATCCATTCCAAATAATTTTAAGACTTTTTTAAGAAAAAAGGGAAAAAACCTTACTTTTGGAACAAAAAAACGGTAAAAATGGAATATTATTCTATCCTGTGAAAGAGGAAAGGTCGCAATTTGGTCTAAGCTTCCTCATCGACAACGACACAATGCTGCATATAGTCGCGCACCACCATGTGATGTGTAACCCAGATCAGCGTCTTGTGAAGTTCCTGCTGCTGCAGTTCCTCGAGAATCTGTCGTTCGGTGTTCGGATCGAGGGCCGATGACGCCTCGTCCATAATGAGAATGGAGCCCGGTTGGAGCAAGGCACGGGCAATGGCGATGCGTTGTGCCTGTCCTTCGGAGAGGCCACTACCCTTCTCGCCACAGAGGGTGTCGAGGCCATTGGGCAAGTCATAGACAAAGAGGGCGCTGGCACGTGACAATGCATCGCGCATCTCGTCGTCGGTGGCATCGAGCTTGCCGAGCTGAAGATTGTCGCGAATGGTACCGCTCAGGAGACTGTTGCCCTGCGGCACATAGGAGATGGCATAGGCATCAGCATCCAAAGGAAGCGTATTGCCAGCCTTATCGACAAGACGCACTGCACCCTGGGTAGGACGCAACAAGCCGAGAAAAATACGCACTAAGGTGCTCTTGCCACTGCCTGTCGGACCGATGATGGCTGTGCTCGTGGACGGAGCGAAGGTGCAAGTGAAGTCATGAAGTACGTCACGTTCGCCATCGGGATAACGATAGGTGACGTTTTGGAGCTGCAGCCCCACAATGGTTCCTTTCGTAGGATGAGCCTGTTTCTCCTTATTTAAAGAATAGGTAGGATCGGGATTCTCGAGTTCCTGCAGACGTTCACCAGCCGTGGTGGCACGAACAATGGCGGGAAATAGTGCCGAAAGATTCAAGATAGGATTCTGCACCTGACCTACGAGCTGGAGCAAAGCCGTCATCATACCATAGGTCACAGTACCTATCATAATGCCGTAGGCCGACCAAACGAAGGCCGTGTAGTAACCAACCATAAAACCTGTGGAGATGAGCAGGCGGGTGCTGATCGAGAAGCGCAGACGACGAGAGAAAGTGCGGAAGAGATGGTCCTGACGCAAGACGAGACGTTCGATCATCAGACCCGTGCGACGCAACGAAAGAAGGAGCGGGCGATTCTCGACCGACTCCTGAATATGACTTTGGATGTCGGCCTCCTCACGGCGAATCTGCTTGGTGAGCCGACGCATCGTCTTGTAGTAGATCTTGGTGAGCACAACGGCCACGGGAACGATGACGAGCACAATCCAGAGCAGCTTCGGCTGCAGACTGAAGAGGAACCACGAAGCAGCCAACAGCTGGAAAGTGGCAAGGAAGACATCGGGGATGTCGCGTGTGATGCACTCCACCACGACACGCAGGTCTTCGCCGATGCGGCTCATCACGTCGCCCGACTTTCGGTCCTCGCGACCATGCCATGGGCTGTTGAGCACATCGTCGAAAAGGCGGCTCCGCATGGCATTGACCAGTCCTTGGCTGACGCGTCCGTTCACCCAAAGGTTGATACCACGAAGTGCCAGACGCATGAACAGCATGAAAGCGAGAATTCCTACCCACGTCCAAAGATCGGCATCCATCTTGCCTGTGGCAATATCGACGATGCACTTGCTGACGTAGATGAACAGCAGGCCGAAGATGATACTCAACAGGCCAAGCGTCAGACTCAAGAGGAGCTTGAGCCTGAAACCTTTGCTTTGTTCATAGAAGTATCGCAGTTGGTTCAGCATCGTGAGTTATATTTTTCACACAGAAATCTGTGTGCCATTATTCATTCATTCCCTGGTAAGCGACCTCGGCTGCTTCGAGATCCATGTTGCAATGCAGTTCGTAGAGACCTACCTGTTTGGACAGTTTGCTCAAAAGCTGCATCGTGCGGATGGTTACCATCGGGTCCTCGGTGCGGAACGACTGCTGGAGCAGCGTCGGGAATGCCTCCTGCACCGTGAGGGGATGAATCTCGTTTTCCAGTCCACGACGAAGCACGACGATGGCCTTCAAAGGCACGGCGATGTTGTTGCTCAGGTGATGCTTGCCGTCCCATGGCGTTCCATAGACGATGGCGCGCTCCCCTCCTATTCGAACGAGCGGCTTGTCGTCGTTCACCATCACGGCACGTTCGCCGAAAAATTTGCGCCAAAGCCGCACATGCGTGCTCTTGCCGGTTCCACTGAGCGCCGTGAACATATACGCCTCGCCATCAACCGCCACCACCGATCCGTGCATCAGCAGCACACTACGCTCAAGGAAGGCCGTAGCTATCTTGCGATAGACAGTCAACGTCTCAAGGTAGGGCTTCGAAAATTTGCAGGGAGGCAATCCTTCGAGGACGCGCTGCTCATCGCTCAACTTGTCCTCTTCCTCAAGTTCTTCGTCGGTAGTTGAAACTTCGACCTCCGGTTCCTGTTCCGTCCGATAGTCGGCACACATCAACTGCACCTCTTCGTAGATCGAAAAGATGCGGACTGGGATATTTGCGAAAAGATAGGTGCCAGAGAACATGGGGAAAAAGGGTTCTGAAGGGTTCGAGGGGTTCTGAAGGGTTCGAGGGGTTCTGAAGGGTTCGAGGTGACAGAGTTGCCTTTTGAACATTTCAGAACTTTCAGAACATTTCAGAACCTCATTTTTTATTCGTCCAAAACTTCTGCCTCGCGAAGTTTCTGGATCAGTTCGGCCACATCGTGGCGCAGCTGCTCCTCGGGAACATCGTACGTCTCGAGCATCTTCTGGACAAGCTGCTCCTCGGTGATGTCCTCACGCAGAAACTCCATCATGTCCTTGGCAGACTCGTTAAGGCTCATCACGCCACGATAACGCCGGGCATCCTTTCCCACAGGCACAGCTGCCCAGAAGTCGGTTACCTCCTGAATGGCGAAATTATATTTCAGTTTCATTGCAGTTGTTTATTTTGTTTGCGATATTTACGAATCACCCATTTGGTATGGAAGAACACCAGTACCGCACGGATAGGGAAAAAGAAACACCATAGGAAGACATAAAGCTTGTAGCTGAATGGCACGTTGGGATGTTCCCTGGTGGCTCGCACAGGCAACACCTTTCCATCGCGCGACCTTGACTCAAGCACGCCGATAATATGTCGGTCCTGAATGCCCGTCTCGGGATAATACTGGTTGTCGCCGCACAGAATATAGTCGTTCTTGCGCACCCAAAGCACGCGGTGCATTACATACTGTCCATTGTCCCGACGATAAAGGGGGACATCCCACATCTTGAGACGTCCCTCTGGTTTGGGTGCAATGATCAGCAGGTCATGATGCTGACGCAGCAAAGGCATCATACTGGTGCCCACATTGGTATAGACAAGCTTGCCCTGTTTGGCAAGAATCTCTTCAAAAGACATTGAACAACGGTTCAGACAGGCATGTTGCCATGCTTCTTTGGCGGGTTGGACTTGTTCTTGTTGCGGCAGCATTCCAGACCCTGGATAAGTGCCTTGCGGGTATCAGCAGGAGCAATGATATCGTCGATGAAACCAAGTTCAGCAGCACAATACGGGTTGTTGAACTTTGCCTCATACTCCTTGATGCGCTCGGCCTGCTGCTCAGGTGTCTCCTTACGATAGAGGATCGACACAGCGCCCTTGGCTCCCATCACGGCAATCTCGGCACTTTCGTAGGCGAGGTTGACATCGGCTCCGAGCTGCTTGCAGTTCATCACGATGTAGGCACCACCGTAAGCCTTGCGGGTGATGAGGGTTATCTTCGGCACAGTGGCCTCGGCAAAGGCGTAAAGCAACTTGGCACCATGGCGAATGATGCCGCCATGCTCCTGGTTGATGCCCGGCATAAAGCCCGGAACGTCTTCGATGGCGATGATCGGGATGTTGAAGCAGTCGCAGAAACGCACGAAGCGTGCGCCCTTCTCCGATGCGTCGATATCGAGGGCGCCGGCGAGTACCTGGGGCTGATTAGCGATGAAACCAACAGTGCGACCCGCCATACGACCAAAGCCGATAACAAGATTCTTCGCAAAATTAGGCGCAATCTCGAAGAAGTACTGGTGATCGCAGACAGGTTCGATGATGTCCTTGATGTTGTAGGGGATGTTGGGGTCGGCAGGAACCACACCCTCCAGTTCATGCACCTGACGTGTCACTTCGTCGGTCTGTGGCAGGGCGGGAGCATCCTCCATATTGTTGTTGGGCAGGAAGCCAATGAGTTCGCGGATGGTCATCAGACATTCCTCATCGCTTTCGCAAACGAACTGGCAGACACCCGACTTGGAAGAATGAACATCGGCACCGCCGAGGCTCTCCTTATCGCAGTCTTCCTGCGTCACCTGCTTCACGACATTTGGACCAGTGATGAACATCTGTGCCTCATCGCGTACCATGAGGATGAAGTCGGTGAGTGCGGGAGAATAGCAGCTACCGCCTGCACAGGGACCCATGATGGCCGAAATCTGCGGGATGACACCCGAAGCCATCACGTTGCGATAGAAGATGTCGCCAAAACCGGAGAGTGACTCGATGCCCTCCTGGATTCGTGCACCTCCCGAATCGTTCAGGCCAATGATAGGCGCTCCATTGCGGAGTGCAGCATCCTGCACCTTGGCAATCTTGGCAGCATTGGCGGCACTGAGCGAACCACCCAGCACGGCAAAGTCAAAGCCATAGACGAAGACCAGACGACCATCGATCTTGCCATAACCGCACACTACGCCATCGCCGGCCACACGCTTGTTCTCCATGCCGAAGTTGGTGCAGTGATGCTTTACATATTTGTCCACCTCAACGAAAGTGCCCTTGTCGAGGAGAATATCTATTCTTTCACGAACGTTAAGTTTCTTATGTTCCATAATTTCTATCATGCATTAAGGTTAAGTGATACCAGCACCTGTTCTGCCATCACCGAATCGTTTTCAGCGCAGCGCACCTCGGCCACGGTGCAAGCCTCCGATACCGAGATGTTCGACTGCATCTTCATGGCCTCGATGGTGAGCACGATGTCACCAGGCTGGAGTTGCTGACCAGGCTCCACATAGACCTTGACAATCTTGCAAGGCATCGGGGCCTTGATCTTGTCGGCCTGCTTCTCCGAGTCGTTCTTCTTGCGCATACGCATATACTTGGCCTGTGAGTCGAGCATGTCGATCTCGTAGTTCGAATAGTTGAGTGCCACACGATAATGCTTGCCCGTGTCGCCCTTGATGAGGGTGGCATCGTAGGAAAGGCCATTATTCAAAATCGACACCTGTCCGTTGGCAAACATGCAGATATCAACGTGGTAGATCTTGCCGTCGATCTCAATCGAGACGTTGTTGCCTTCCTTGCTGAGCAAGGTGACCTCGGCCAGTCGGTTTCCTATCTGTATTTCCATATCTTATACTCTTAGCACGCCCTTCTGGAGGCCAAAGGCACGCCAGCGGTTCAGGGCACTTGAATTCTCGTTGATGTTGTCGGGTTTGTTCTCCTCGTAGTTCATGAGGTAGTCGATGTAGGCGGCGATGATGGCCATGTCCTCGGAATCATTCTTGAAACCTGGACGTGGACGCAAGCGGTCCTGGTTCACCTCGATGAACGAAGTGTCGTAGTTACCTTCCTTGAACTGTGGCACGTCGATGATGCGGCGCAGATATCGGATGTTGGTCACCAGTCCGGCAACCTTGTATTCGTACAATGCACGACGCATACGCTCGATGGCATACTGTCGGCGGGTTGCCCAAACGATGAGCTTGCCGATCATCGGGTCGTAGTACATCGGAATCTCGTAGCCTTCATAGACGGCCGAATCAATACGGATGCCGGGGCCATGAGGCTCGACGAGGCGACTGATGACGCCTGGTGCCGGACGGAAGTTGTTCTCGGTATCCTCGGCACAGATGCGGCATTCGATGGCATGACCACGCTGATGCACATCTTCCTGCTTGATAGTCAGTTCGTGACCATCGGCGATGAGAATCTGCTGCTTCACAAGGTCGAGGCCAACCACTTCTTCGGTGACAGGATGCTCCACCTGCAGACGGGTATTCATCTCGAGGAAGTAGAAGTTCTTGTACTTGTCGACAAGGAACTCGATGGTGCCGGCGCCCACATAGCCCACAGCCTTGGCAGCGGCAACTGCGGCTGCTCCCATCTTCTGGCGAAGTTCGGGGTCAAGGAATGGCGATGGCGACTCCTCGACAACCTTCTGATGACGACGCTGCACCGAGCATTCGCGATCGCCCAGATGAACCACGTTGCCATGCTTGTCGCCCAGGATCTGGAACTCGATATGGTGAGGGCCTTCGACAAACTTCTCGATATAGACCGTGTCGTCGCCGAAGCCCGACATGGCCTCCGACTTGCAGGCATTGTAAGCCTCGACTACATCTTCGACGCGATGCACAAGGCGCATGCCCTTGCCACCACCGCCCATCGATGCCTTGATCATCACTGGGAAGCCGATGGCCTTGCATACACCTACGGCCTCCTCGGGCGAATTGAGCTGGTCCTGTGTACCAGGCACTACAGGCACTCCTGCTGCAATCATGTGACGACGTGCCTGTATCTTGTCGCCCATGTCGATCATTGTCTGCGGATTGGGGCCGATGAAGATGATGCCTTCTTCCTCGCAACGACGTGCGAACTCGGCATTCTCGCTCAGGAATCCGTAACCTGGGTGAATAGCATCTACCTTGTGTTTCTTGGCCACCTCGAGGATCTTGTCGATCGAGAGATAACTCTCACTCGAAGGTGCCGGGCCGATACACTCTGCCTCGTTGGCATAGAGCACATGGCGGCTCGTGCGGTCGGCTTCGCTGAACACAGCCACCGAGCGGATGCCCATCTCATAGCAGGCACGCATCACTCGAATAGCTATCTCGCCGCGATTGGCAATAAGTATTTTCCTGATCATAATTGTATAATAGAGGTTCTGAAAGGTTCGAAGGGTTCGAGAGGTTCGAAAGGTTCGAAGGGTTCGAAAGGTTCGAAGGGTTCGAAAGGTTCGAAGGGTTCGATATTAACCATTGGCATTGATATGCTTCAGTTTTTCGGGATTGAGCAGACGAATGCGACGACCTTCGACCTGAAGGATGCCATCGGCAACAAGCGAACCGAGGGTGCGAATGGCATTCGATGTGGTCATATTCGAAAGGGCTGCAAGATCTTCGCGAGGCAACGCTGCATTGATGGTCATGCCATCGGCCTCATATCCATACTTGTCGATAAGCATGGTGATCGACTCGGCTAAGCGTCCGCGAATATGCTTCTGCGTGAGGGTAATCGTTCGCTCATCGCTGGCACCGAGGTCGGTGGCCAGATTGCGGACAAAGTACATGGCAAGCTGCGCATTGACCAGGCAGATTTTCTCAATCAGTTCCATCGGAACAAGTGCCACCTGCGTGGGGACCAAGGCCACAGCCTCGGTCTGATGATCCTGCCTTGCAAAGAAGCTGCGATAACCGAAGTTCTCGCCGGGACCGAACATTCGGGTGATCTGCATGCGTCCTCCGACACCCAATTTCTCAAGCTTGATGTGTCCGGTCAGCACACAAACCAGATAAGTCGAATCCTCGCCAACCTTGTAGAGGGATTCGCCCTTACTATAGGATTGGACGATGGCCCTGTTACAAATTACCTGACGTTGATCGTCATCAAGCAAGCCCCAGAAATCCTGTAAGCCGCGTCTAATGTCTGTTTCTGCCATAACGTATGAATGATACCTTACGAATTAATATGTGTATATCTAAATGTTTTGCATTACTTACCATCGATAACTGAAGCCGATGGTCATCATTTCCTTGATCTCCCGCTTTCGGTCGCGTGAATCGTCGAATCGCGGATAAGCATAGAACCTGCCGGTGAAGAACCGGCTGATCCTGAAGTCGATCGTGTTCTCGAACTCTACCTTCAGCATGCTATAGGAGGTGAAGTAGTAGAGGCGCGAACTCCACGACACATCGTCGCTGATCTTCCAATCGAATTTTGTGGTGAGCGACGAACCGAAACTGTTCTTCGTCCTGTCGCCCTCATCGATGCCGTATTGCTTGACGGCCACACGATGGTCCTTCACGTACTTCATATCGTACGACAAGGGTGCCAACAGGAGCGAATAGACAAACCTTTTGTTGGGCGACGTGTACTTGTAGTCGACACCGAGCGAGATGTTCACTTCGAGGGGCGAAAGGAACGTCGATTTGCAGACCGTCGAATTGGTGGCATAATAGTCGAAGATGGGCGTCTTGGCATAAAGCTGAGCCGTATAGTACCACTTCTTCCACATCTTGTAGCCGTACTTCGAAGTCAGCGTGAACTCATTGTCGTTCACCCTCATCCGGTGGATGGTATCGGCCTTGGTGTAATAGCCCGAGAGCTTCAGGTCGAGAATGGTCTCGAATGAGGTTATCTGCTCCTCGTCATATCGGGACACGGTAATCTTCTGGTCGCCCGAAAGCGACATGTTGTTGTCGCCGCTCTTGTACCAGTTGTCCGACAATGCCGTCTGCTGCATCGTCAGCGTATGGTCGCCCTTCCAATGCCACTTGTCAGCCTTGATGACCACGGTTTGCCCGAAATAGTCCAGGCTGGCCTTGCTCAGGTCGATGTCGAGATCTTCGGCAATGCGTGTGTCGAGCACTGTCGAACGCGAATCGATCGTTTGGCTCGCGGCCGTCGGAACGGCAAACTTTCGACGCACATAGCGAAACCTTCGTGGGTCTTCACTCGCGTATTTGTAGCGCACCAGATGCCGATACTCTTCGTTGAGCAGCTGACGCTCGTATCGCTCCTCTAAGTGTGGAATAGGAACACCTGCATAAAAATGCTGGTCTTCCTCCACCTGCACCTGCTGATAGAATCGCAGCGACGAGTCGGCAGGCACATAGCCCGAATTGATGACCGGCAGTCGCATGTCATAGAGGAAGAGCATATCCTCGCTCGATGTGTCGGGTGGCAGGGCATCCACTGCCTTGCGAAGCGTATCAGCCATGATGCGTATCGACCTGCGCACGCGGGCAACAGGATTACTCGGTCCCAAAGGGTGACTGAGGCGCCACGAACGATAGACCGACTGGCGCATATACTCTGGCACAGGCTTCAAAGGTTTTTGGGCGGCCAAAGCCTTCACATGGTCAAGCGAATCCTTCAAGGCAAGCGAGTCGAGGACAGCTGCTATCGAGTCGGCAATGGCTATGCTGTCCTCCACGGCAGCTATCGAGTCGAGCACGTCCTTCGGCAGCTCCACATAGCGGTTCACCTGAGCCGGGGCATTGGTCACGACACTATCCCCAACGAGCAAATCATCGGGGAGCAACGTGGTGTGATCGATGATCTGGGCTCTCATGCCCGCGACCAAAAGGACCAATATGATCAGGCTGGTCACTTTTTGCATAGTAACAATGCCGAAACGATAATTCTATTCAAAGAACAAGCGACGAAGGGATGCGGCGGCAGTTATAGTTCGAAGCCATAATCTGCCCGTATGCACCTGCGCTTCGCAAAGCCACCAGGTCACCACGTCGGGTGACAGGCAGCACCTCGTCTTTGCCGAAGGTGTCGGAACTCTCGCAGATGGGGCCCACCACGTCGTACTTCTCCTTCGGCCCGTTGGCCGGAGCGGTGATGTTCTCGATATTGTGGTGCGCCTCGTAGAGCGCCGGGCGTATCAGGTCCGACATGCCGGCATCGAGAATGACGAACTTCTTCTTCACGCCCTCCTTCACATAGAGCACACGACTGATGAGTGCCCCGCATTGGCAAACCACACTGCGTCCCAGTTCGAAATGTAGCTCCTGGTCTCGATGCAGCACCAGATGCTCGGCAAAGATCTTGAAGTAGGAGGCGAAATCCGGTATCGGATGCTCATCGGGATGCTCATAGTCGCATCCCAACCCTCCTCCTACGTTGATCGTCCTTATTTTCACGCCCTTGGCTGCAAGTTCGTCCTGCAGGCGGTTGACCGTGTTGCAAAGATCGACGAAAGGCTGAAGGTCAAGTATCTGGCTTCCGATATGGAAATGCAGTCCCTCAAAACTGATGTTTGGCAGAGAATGTGCATGCTGGACAATCATATCAAGCATATCCATCGAAATGCCGAACTTGTTCTCCGACAGTCCCGTCGTGATGTAATGGTGCGTATGGGCATCGACGTTCGGATTGACACGCAATGCCACCCTCGCCACTTTTCCTTTGGCTTGTGCCAACTCATTGATGACATCCAGTTCGGGCGCCGACTCCACATTGAAGCACGCAATATCAGCATCGAGAGCCAGATTGATCTCCCAATCGGCCTTGCCGACACCGGCAAACACCACCTTCGACGCCGGGAAACCCGCCTTCAGGCAAACTTCCACCTCGCCGCCGCTCACACAGTCACAGCCGAGACCTGCAGCATTCACGATGCCGAGCACCGTGGGATCCACATTCGCCTTCACGGCATAATGCACGTGAAATCCCGCATAACGCGCCGCTTCACGATTGATTACATCAAGCGTCTGCTCAAGCAGTTTTCTGTCGTAATAATAGAACGGCGTCCGGACGCCTTGGAATTGTTCTACTGGAAATTTCATCAATGAGATAATAGAAGAAGAATAAGAAAGGACAAATCAGAACAGTGCTGCACTCAGCGCCTGCAGGGCCTTCACCTTGTCCTCTTTGCGTACGAGGACCGAGATGTTGTAGTTCGAACCACCGTAGGAAATCATTCGAACAGGCACGTCACGCAGAGCATCGACCACCTTCGACTCGAATCCGAGGTTGTCCCAGCGCATATCACCCACCACGCAGATGATCACCATGTCCTTATCGACCGACACGGCGCCGAACTTCTTCAGATCGGTCACGATCTCCTCGAGGTGCTTGTCGCGGTCGATGGTCAGCGATACACCTACCTCCGACGTGGTGATGAGGTCGATGGCTGTCTTGTAGTGCTCGAAAATCTCGAACACCTGACGCAGGAAGCCGTAGGCCAGAAGCATGCGGCTCGACTTGATGCGAATCGAGGTAATGCCATCCTTGGCGGCGATGGCCTTGATCTTGTTCAGTTCGGTCTCGTTGCTCACCAGCGTACCAGGAGCCTTCGGGTCCATCGTATTCAGCAGACGCACGGGGATGTTGTACATACGTGCTGGAGTGATGCAGGTGGGGTGCAGGATCTTGGCGCCGAAATAGGCAAGCTCGGCAGCCTCGTCAAAGTTGAGCTGGCGCACAGGCTTGGTGTTAGCCACCATGCGCGGGTCGTTGTTGTGCATACCGTCGATGTCGGTCCAGATCTGAATCTCTTCGGCACGGATAGCGGCACCGATGATCGAAGCTGAATAATCCGAACCGCCACGCAGCAGGTTGTCGATGTCACCATAGGCATTGCGGCAGATGAAGCCCTGGGTGATATACACATCCTGTTCGCCGGCGGTACGCAGCTGCTCCCTCAGATGCTCTTCGATATATTGGAAGTCGGGCTCGGCGTTCTTGTCGATGCGCATGAAGTCGAGCGCCTGCATGAAGCCCACCTTCACGCCCTCCTGCTTCAGATAGAGGTTCATCAGGTTGGTCGACATCAGTTCGCCCTGGGCAACGATGCACTTCTCCTCGTAGATGGTGAACGGACGATTGGCAAACGAACGGATATATTCGAAGATGCCCTTCATCACACGCTTGGCCTCCTTCTTCAAGTCGTCGTTGGTATAAAGCGCTTCGATAACCTCCTTGTATTTCTGCTCAAGGCGGACAATGACTTCACTGGCACCCACAGCATTCTGCAGACGATAGTAACCCGAAATCTCGAGCAGCGTATTCGTCGTTCCCGACATGGCTGAAAGCACGACAAACTTGGGCTGACCGTCCTCGACGATAAGTTTAGCGACATTCTTGATACGCTCAGCCGATCCGACTGACGTTCCACCGAACTTAAGAACCTTCATTACTATTTTTATAAATTAAATTTTACAATGCTTCAATAACACACCCATGTATCAACGCAACGCTTTCGCACGGGCAATAATACGCGGCAAAAATACATCTTTTTATGTTTAGTGCCAAATTTTTACTCGAAAAAGTGTCAAAAAAGTATGTTTTTAAACATCTACTCTCCCATTTCGTCACTCATATTCACCAAATACAAGCGCTTGCGGGCTCGTGTAAACGCAGTGTACAGCCAGCGGTAGAAGTCCGGACCCAGGTGGTCAGGATTGATGTAGCCAAGGTCCAGATAGACGTCCTGCCACTGTCCGCCCTGGCTCTTGTGACAGGTCACGCAATAGGCAAACTTCACCTGCAGCGCATTGAAGTAAGGATTCTCCTTGATGGCCTTATAGAGTTCGCGCTGGTTGCGGCATTCCGGATAGTCCTGAGCCACAGCTGCCATCAGTTGCTGCTGCCTTTCCACGGGCAAATTCGGCCCTTCGACAGTCAGCGTATCGAGCATCACGATTACCTCGGTGTCGATGTCGTAGTCGGGCAAGGTGATGGCCACTTTGGCAAAACGGAATCCGTAAAGGTCGATCACCGAACGCACACGGTTCACCGTCACCACGTCACCATTGGCGATGAACGGCAGTTGGTCGAACTCCTTGCCCCAATAGTAGTTGTTCTTCACCACCAGCAGGCGGTCGCCCGACGTCAGCTCCTCCTCGCGGTCGAGTATCTGGTTGCGCACGCCAAGGTTGAATTTGTTGGCGCGAGCATTCGAGCGGGTGATGATGATCGTGTCGTCCAAGCCCTCCTTCTGGTAGCTCTCCGACAGGCAGTCCAGCAGCTCGTACCCGTCGATGCGAAGCACGTCGGCATACATTTTATAATATATATTAGGCAATTGGAACAGCCGTTGTGCCATTGCGGTCTCTGATGGTGCCTCCATGCCCATCATCAGCCTATCACGCAGCACCGTGGCATTGTAGAGGATGCCCGACGTCAGTTGCTGGCGTGCCACTTCGGTAAGTTCCGTGGTCATCACCTCCAGTCCATAGCCCTGCAGCGTGCCAATGTCGAGCGCGGGGCTCCGCCTCTGCCCCACCGGAGGCAGCTGGGCAGCATCGCCCACCAGCAGCAGCTTGCATCCCTCCGACCCATAGACGTACTCAATCAGGTCATCCAGCAGATTGCCCGTACCGAAGGGCGAGCCCTCGTTAAGCGTCGAGATCATCGATGCCTCGTCGCAGATGAAGAGCACACCGGTCCTCCGGTTCTCGGTCAGTTCGAAGCCCTCCATCTCCACATTGAACCGGTGCTGCCGGTAGATCGTCTTGTGGATCGTGAAGGCAGGATGTCCCGCCATCGAGGCAAAAACTTTCGCGGCTCGTCCCGTCGGAGCCATCAGCTGGACGGGCATCTTCGCCTCGTCGAGCACCTTCACCAACGCCCCCACAAGCGACGTCTTGCCCGTGCCCGCATAGCCTTTCAGGACGAAAATCCGATCTCTCCTGGTGTCGCCATAAACGAACTCACTCAGCAGGTCTATCGCTTCTTTTTGTTTTTTATTGGGCGAAAATTGCAATTTTTCGGCCATTTTTTGCCCAAAAATAGAAAATATCATACTTTTTTTGAATTTTTTCGGGGCAAAGATATACAAAATTGAAAAAAGTTGTTTATATTTGCACCACAAAATGACAAAAATATTACACAGTCCAAAAAAAATACAATCCATCATATCATCATGAAAACTTTACTTAACATTCTCCTTGCTGCCTCAGCAATCCTCTTGGTCGTCATGTGCTATCAGTCCTTGATGATCCCTATTGATTTTAACAAAGAAGTTGCACGCCGCGACGCAGTCGTAATCCAGCGCCTTAAGGACGTTCGTACTCTCCAGGAAGAGTACCAGAAGAAGTACCATGTTTATGCCGCTTCTTGGGACCAGCTTGTAAACTTCGCTAAGAATGACAAGATCGCCATCGTTCAGAAGATCGGTACCCTTACCGACGAACAGCTTCAGGCTGGCCTTAACGAGCAGAAGGCTTGGACCTACCTTCAGGACCCCAAAAAGTATGCTAAGCAGATTGCAGAGTTCGGTTTGAGCAAAGCAACCTTCAGCCGTGACTCAATCTTCGTTTCTGTGCTCGAGAAGGACTCCGCACTAAGCCGTCCCGACTTCAACATCGACGAGCTCCGTTTCGTTCCAATCTTCTTTGAGGGACAAGCTAAGGACACCATCCTCCTCGCTACCGGTACTCAGGTTTCTGCTTCTGGTTTCGAGATGCCACTCTTCGAGGCCAAGATTCCTTACTCAAACTACCTCGGCGACCTCAACGAGCAGGAACTCTCCAACAAGATCGTTGACCGCGAGGAACTTGACAAATATCCTGGCATGATGGTAGGCGATGCTACCGTGGCTAACAACAATGCCGGTAACTGGGAGTAATCCTCACAATGACAAAGGACAATATGACCATCCGGTTTGCGCCGGATGGTTTTTCGTTTATTGACTGTTCCGGCGCCTCTTCCTCTCCGCTCGACGATGTCACGTCTCCACACCTCGGCGTCGCAACGTCCGCTCTGCTCGATGACGCCCCCTTTCACGAGGTCACCCCTGGCCCCGACTACCAGCAGCGCCTCCACGAGGCCGTCCTCAATGTTCTGCCCGAAAGCGAGACACCGCTCGACCTGACCGTTCAGGTCCTCTCCGAGCGCGTCGTCATCCTTCCGCCCGACACCGACCCCGAACTGGCCACATCGATGTACCACGTCACGCTCTCCGACCTCGACGAGCCCGAGCAAGTGTTGCTCCAGCCCCTCACTCTTCCATCTGGTCAGCGCGTCACACTTTGTTTCGGCACCGACCGCCAGCTTTACCTCTTCCTCGAGCGCAACTGCGGCGACCTCTGCTTCGAGCATCACCTCGCATCCCTCCTCCATCGGGCAGCCCCGTCCGCCGCCCCCTCGTCCTCGTCTCTGCGTCCTCAGGTGTCCCTGTCGCAGCCATCCATGGCTGCCCATCCCGTCCCTTCCTCCCAGGTGTCCCCGTCGCAGCCATCTATGGCTGCCCCCTCCTCCCCGCAGGCATGCCTGGCCACCGTGGTCACCCCCCAGTTCCTCGAGCTCGCCCTCTTCCGCTCCGGTCAGCTCGTCCTTGCCAACGTCTACCGCACCTCCCAGGCCGACAACCGACGCTACTACGTCCTCAACACCTGGCTGCGCGAAGGCCTCGACCAGCTCAACGACCTCCTGCTCATCCTCGGCAAAGGCGATCCAGCCTCCCAGCTCCACCAGGATTTGCAGCCCTTCATCAAGCAAATCAATCGCAATTATTAATTATTAATTGTTAATTTGAAGATCATTACCGGCCAATACGGCGGACGCCGCTTCGACCCGCCACGCAACCTCAGCGCTCGGCCTACCACCGACCTGGCAAAGCAGGCTTTCTTCAACATCCTCCAGAACCGAATGGATCTTGAGGGTTGTCGAGCGCTCGACCTCTTCAGCGGCACAGGCAGCATCAGCTTCGAACTGCTCAGCCGTGGTGCTGCATATGTCGTCAGCGTCGAATTGGGGCACGCCCAGCAGCAGTTCATCCAAAAGGTGGCCGCACAGCTCAACGTCCCCCGCAACCGACATCAGCTCATCCGAGGCGATGTCTTCCGCTACCTCAACACTCCCCCCGCCGTATCAATCGGCGCCAGTGCTCCATACGCTGCGCCCTTCGACCTAATCTTCGCCGACCCGCCCTACGACCTCGCCGATCTCGACAAGCTCCCCGACCTCGTCTTCCAACCAGGCTGGCTCGCCCCCGATGGCATCTTCATCCTCGAACACGGCAAGTCCTCCGACTTCTCCTCCCATCCCCTCTTCCAGGAGCTCCGCACCTACGGCGCCGTCCACTTCTCCTTCTTCCAGCATCCCCGTCCCTGATTCCCCCGCGCTCCCTCCGCTCCCCCTCAGTTCTCCCCGCGTTCCCGTCGCAGCCATCTATGGCTGCCCAAAATATCCCCACAATATGAAACACCTCCTCATCCTCCTCTCCGCCCTCCTGCTCTTCCCCCTCAGCAGCTGCCGCAATAGTCTCGAACGTGCCCTCAAGCCCGATTCCTCGGGCACGCCCTACGACCTCTATCTCGTTATGGAAGAGGCGCTCCGCGAGACCGCACTCAACGACACCCTCCACGCCATCTTCGAATTCCCGATGGAGGGCACACCCAACGGTGACGAGTATTTCCGCGTGCGCCATCTCACCCCTGAGAACTTCGCCTCGCAGGTCATCCGCATTGTCGCCAATGTCGCCATCGTTGACATCAATCCCACCAATGGCGAACAGCCCGTCGTGACCCTCGAGCGCGAACCCTACGCCTACAATCAGGTCATCGTCCGCATGCACGCCAAGACTATCGAGTCGCTCACCGAATACCTTCCCCAGATTCAGGAGCAGCTCCGTCAGGTCTATGTCAAGAACGAGATGAACCGTCGCATCAAGATCATCACCAAGGAGCACCTCATCAAGCAGCAGGACCGCCTTATGCGACTCCAGAACGCTTCGCTATATATTCCCCGCGCCATGGATGTCACCTGCCGCCCCGCCAAGGACAGCACCTTCTTCTGGTGCACCGACAACTTCGCCTCCAAGCAGAGCTACCTCGTCGTCTATAGCGTGCCCTACACCGACCAGAACATCTTCACCCTCGAAGGCGCCGTCGCCGTGCGCGACTCCGTCATGGGTGCCAACATCGAAGGCTCCGACTCAACCCAGCATATGGAGACCAACCGCAATGTCGTCCTGCCCGAATACAAGGCGCTCAACGTAGGTGGCCATTATGTCGGTGAGCTCCGTGGTATGTGGCGTATGCGCAATGGTCTGATGGCTGGCCCGTTCATCTGTCACATCCGTCTTGACGAGGTCAACAAGCGCGTCGTCTTTGCCGAAGGCTTCTGCTATGCTCCCAACGATGGCAAGCGCCTCCTCATCCGCAACCTCGAGGCCTCCCTCTACACCCTCAAGCTCCCATCCGACCAGCTCATCCCCGAAATCGAAGTCACGCTCTAAGGCGCGCCACCAGCGTTCCAGTCGCAGCTATCTATGGCTGCCCATCCCTCCCTCTTTCATCATCCCTCTTCCATCATCCATAGCATGTACCTCTTCCGTATCGGCATAACCCAAGGTGATATCAACGGCATCGGCTGCGAGATGCTAATCAAAGTCCTGCAGGACCCCGAGATGCTCGAGTTCTGTACTCCCGTCATCTTCGGCAGCGCCCAGGTGCTGCGCAGCACCGCCCAGCAGCTGGGCATCAGCATGATCCCCCTCAACGTCGTCTCACGCGCAGGCGACGCCATCGAAGGGCGCATCAACCTCGTGCCCGTATGTGGTGACGCCGAACCCGAAGTCCAGTTCGGACAGCAGACCGAAGCTTCCCTTCAGGCCGAAGCCAGTTCACTCACCGCGGCGCTCGAGGCCTACGACAACGATGACATCGATGCCCTCGTCACCCTCCCTGGCCACCTCGACAACGACCAGTCGTCACACGCCCTCTCGGACTTCATCCATCGTGCGCTCAACATCCACGACGCTTCGTTCGACTGGATCATCAACGACAGTCTTCGCATCCTCCAGCTCCATCACTACGACGTCACCACCGAACTCGGCGAAGGCATCGCGTCCGAAGCCTTCCAGAACGACATCCGTGCCATCAGCCAAAGTCTGCGCTACGACTTCGGCATTATGCGTCCCCGCATCGCCGTCGTCTCTTCGCACGAGAAATTGCGCAACGACCTCGATGAACTCCACGAGCAGGGTGTCCTCGCCTTCGGTCCCCTCGATGCCACAGCCTTCTCCCAGGGAGCTTGGCAGGACCACTACGACGGCTGTCTTTTCCAGGATCAGGACGAAGCCTTCAAGCAGGCCATCGCAAGCCGTGATGCCGACTACAACATCGGCTACATCTCCGGCCTTCACCTTATCCTCACCTATCCCTTCGTAGGCATCCGCTACGACATCGCAGGGCAGAATCAGGCCTCTGAGATGCCTCTTCGACAGGCTATCTATGCCGCCCTCGACATCCTGCGCCAGCGCATCCGATACCGCCAGGCCACTAGCCATCCCCTCGAGAAGCATTGGGTGCCTCGTGGCCGCGACGACTACAAGTTAGACCTCACGAAAGATGACGAATAACGCTATGTCTAGTTTCATCATCGAAGGTGGCCACCCCTTGCGTGGCACCATCAAGCCACAAGGCGCCAAGAACGAAGCCCTCGAAGTGCTATGTGCCGTACTCCTCACCCGTGAGGAAGTCACCATCACCAACATCCCCGAGATTCTCGACACCCTCAACCTCATCGAGCTCCTGCGCAAGATGGGTGTCGTCGTACATCACCTCGAACGCGGCACGTTCCGCTTCCGCGCCGACCACATCGATGTGGCTTACCTCGAAAGCGACGACTATCTGCGTCGCTGTATGTCGCTGCGTGGTTCGGTAATGCTCCTCGGTCCGCTTGTCTCGCGCTTCGGACATGCCCTGTTGCCCCAGCCCGGTGGTGACAAGATCGGTCGTCGACGTCTCGACACCCACTTCATCGGCCTCCAGCGACTCGGCACCGAGTTCACCTATGACCCCGAGCGCCACCTCTACCGCGTCGAGGCCACCCATGGTCACCTCTCGGGATGCTATATGCTGCTCGACGAAGCTTCCGTCACCGGCACCGCCAACATCGTCATGGCTGCCGTCTGCGCCGAAGGCACCACCACCATCTACAATGCTGCCTGCGAGCCTTATCTGCAGCAGCTCTGCCGTATGCTCTCTCGTATGGGTGCCCACATCGAGGGCATCGGCTCCAACCTCCTCACCATCGAGGGCGTGCGCGAACTCCATGGCACCCAGCATCGCCTCCTGCCCGATATGATCGAAGTCGGCTCATTCATCGGTATGGCTGCCATGACGGGCTCCGAACTCACCATCGCCGACGTCTCCGTGCCCGACCTCGGAATCATTCCCGATGCCTTCCGTCGTCTCGGCATCACCGTCGAACAGCGCGGCGACGACCTCTATGTACCAGCCCACGACCATTATCAGATCGACTCGTTCATCGATGGCTCCATCATGACCATTGCCGACGCACCCTGGCCGGGCCTCACGCCCGACCTTCTGTCCGTCCTCCTCGTCACTGCCACCCAGGCACGCGGCGTCGTCCTCATCCATCAGAAGATGTTCGAGTCGCGACTCTTCTTCGTCGACAAGCTCATCAATATGGGTGCGCAGATCGTCCTCTGCGACCCTCACCGTGCCACCGTCATCGGCATCGACCGCCAGTACAAACTGCGTCATGCCAATATGACCAGCCCTGACATCCGCGCAGGCATCGCCCTGCTCATCGCCGCAATGAGTGCCGAAGGGACCTCCCGCATCGATAACATCAACCAGATCGACCGCGGCTACGAGGCCATCGACCAGCGTCTCAACGCCCTCGGCGCCCACATCACCCGAAAGGAGGATTAATCCTCCCCATCCCCCGCGTTCCCGTTGCAGCCATCTATGACTGCTCATCACCCCTCATCCCCTCTCCCATGATCAAAGACTTCCACAAGACCGCCATCATCGCCGGCAACCGTTACGTCAGTTACAAGGAGATGCTTCGCCGCATCACCTATTTCGCCCGATACACTTCGCCCCACGCTGGTGCCAAGACTGTCATCCTCTCCGAAAACCGCGAAGGCTGGATCTACGCCTTCTTCAGCATCTGGCTCAATCGCGGCATCGCTGTCCCTGTCGATGCCACCGCCACGCCCGACGAGGTGGCCTACACCCTGCGCGACAGTGAGGCCGAATGCATCTGGACCTCCAACAAGAAGCTCGACACGGCCCGCGAAGCCTTGCGTCTGCTGGGACGCGAGCTGCCCATTCTGATCATCGACGAACACGAGCAGGTCGAACTGTCCGACGATATTCGCCCCGCCAAGATCGACTACGAGTCGTCGGCTACTGCCGTCATCATCTACACCTCCGGCACCACAGGCTCGCCCAAGGGCGTAATGCTCTCGTTCGGCAATATGATGGCCAACGTCGATTCGGTCTCGAAGGAAGTGCGCATCTATACGCAGGATCGCCGCGCCATCATCCTCCTGCCTCTCCATCACGTGCTCCCCTTGTTGGGCTGTCTCGTCGCACCCATCACCGTCGGTGGCGGTGTAGCCATCGCGCCCGCTATGACCGGACCCGACATCCTCGACACCCTCAAGCGCGGCAAAGTAGGCCTTATGATTGGCGTACCCCGTCTGTGGACTACCCTCATCCGAGGCATCAAGGCGAAGGTCGAAGCCAAGGCTCTCACGCGCGCTATATTTAAAATGTGTCGTGCCCTCCAGTGGCGTTGGCTCAGTCGCCTCGTCTTCACCTCCGTGCGCCAGGCACTTGGCGGACATCTCGACATCCTCGTCTCGGGCGGCGCAGCCCTCGACCGCGAGATTGCCATCGACATCAAGACCCTCGGTCTCGACCTGCTCGAAGGTTACGGTATGTCCGAGTGCGCACCCATGATCTCGTTCACGCGTCCCGACGACATCGTCCCCGGCTCGGTGGGCAAACCCCTCCCCTCCGAGAAGGTCATCCTCAAGAACGGCGAAATCTGCGTCAAGGGTCCCAATGTGATGCAGGGCTATTACAACCGTCCCGAGGAGACGGCTGCCATCTTCGACGACGAAGGCTGGCTCCACACGGGCGACCTCGGACGTTTCGACGACAAGGGTCGTCTCTACATCACCGGTCGCACCAAGGAGATAATCGTCCTCTCCAATGGCAAGAACATCAACCCCTCCGAGATTGAGTTCAAGCTCGAGCAGCACACCGACATCGTCAAGGAAGTCGGCATCATCCAGGACGTCGATATGCTCAAGGCAATCATCGTTCCACAGGCCGCGTGGATTCAGGGGCGCAACGACGAGGAACTCGAGGAAGCCCTCAAGCGTGAACTCCTCGAACCCTACAACCAAGAAGTGCCACCCTACAAGCGCCTTATGTCGCTCTTCGTCTATCATGGCGAACTGCCGCGCACCAAGATGGACAAGCTCCAGCGCTTCAAGCTCCCCGCCCTCGTCTCGTCGGGCGAACATACCGACAAGAACAAGAAGCGCATCATCGAGCCTTCCTTCCCCGAATACAAAATCATCAAGAACTACATCCAGCACGAGAAGAAGTGCCCCGTGCGTCCTACCGATAACCTCGACACCGACCTGCAGCTCGATTCACTCGACAAGGTAGGTCTGCAGGGCTTCCTCGAGCAGACCTTCGGCATGGACATCTCTGCCGAACGCATCGCCGCCTTCCGCAATGTCCTCGAACTCGCCGAACACGTGGCCGATTACAAGACGCGCATCGAGGTCGAGGAAATCGACTGGCATCACATCCTCCACGAAGATACCCAGAACCTCAAGCTCCCCGATGCCTGGCCCGACGATCTGCTCATCCTCTGGTTCTTCAAGCTCATCGCCCGTCTCTACTTCCGTCTCGAAGGTCGCGGAGCCGAGAACATCCCGCAAGATGGCCCCTATATGCTCGCAGCCAACCATCAGTCGTTCCTCGATGGTATGCTCGTCATGGCCTACAGTCCCAAGAAGAACGTCCGCAAGACCTTCTTCTTCGCCAAGGAGTCGCACGTCAAGCACCCCATCGTCCAGAGCATTGCCAAGCGCCACAACGTCATCGTCATGGAGCCCACCAATCTCAAGACCTCCATCCAGCGAATGGGCGAAGCCTTCAAGCAGGGCAAGAACATCATCATCTTCCCCGAAGGCACACGCACCGAGACGGGCGAAGTGGGCGAATTCAAGAAGACCTTCGCCATTCTCGCCAAGGAACTCAACGTCCCTATCGTCCCCTGCTCCATCCATGGAGCTTACGAGGCGCTGCCCAAGCACAGCAAGTGGGCACGTCCCTTCAAGATCCGTGTCGATTACCTCCCCGTCATCCAGCCTCAGCCCGACGACACCTACGACACCCTCACCCGCCGCGTCCGCGATGCCATCATCCAGAACCAGCGCGGGCTCTGACACGCATTTGCGATCTTCTTTTTCATCACGAATTAGGGAATTCCCGAATTAGCGATTTCCACATAAAGAAGTGGCCCACAAATATTTTTAATTATTTTTCTGTGAAACGATTTTCGAAAAGATTGAATGAAAGCCCCTTCAGGGGTGCTGAATGGCTTAGACTCATCAGCTGAAAGCTCGCTTTCAGATAATGAGTCAAAGGCAGACAGCAGAAGCGCTATCAAGCGCTTCCATTCAATCTTCTCCATTTTTCATCTTCACACAAAAACCATTTTTCATCTTTTTTGTCATGACGATAAACGAATATCAGGAAGGTGCCCGCCGCACCGCCATCTACCCCTCCTCCCGCGCCATCATATACCCCACCCTCGGCCTCACCGGAGAAGCTGGCGAGGTAGCCGACAAGGTCAAGAAGGTCATCCGCGACAACAACGACGAGTTCACTCCCGAACGCCGCCATCAGATTGCCCTTGAGTTGGGCGATGTGATGTGGTATGCCGCCTCCCTGGCCCACGACCTCGGCTACACCCTCGACGAAATCTGCCAAATGAATCTCGATAAACTCGCCTCCCGTATGCAGCGTGACCGCATTCACGGGGAGGGAGATGAGAGGTGAACATACGTTAAAATAATCAAGCAAGTACAATAAGTTCCGTTAATAATTACAACAAAGCTTGTCTCCCATATGCCGCATAATCAGATTTATATGGAGGGAGGAGACAAGAACAGGACTCATATTTTAATTCGATAGGTTTTACCATTTATATTTTACAACTAACGAACAATTTTAAAATTCTACAAAATGAAACGAATTTTGATTATATTATTTTTGCTATTCATAACGACGAGTGTTTATTCCATAGACTTAGTTGACGATTCAGGACTTTATAGCATTTCTATTTTAAACAATTCTTCTATCAGCATTAAAAAGTACTTAGGCAACAGTTCTTCTTTCGAAATTCCCCTAGAGCTGAAATATAATAATGTAAAATACCCAGTGACCGAACTAAAAGGATCAAGTTCCTCTTCCGTCATTTCAGCTGATTGTGCAATAACCGATCTATTTATTCCTTCTACCATAACAAGTTTAAATAAAGTTATACTTGAAAACACTAATCTAAAGAGAGTTATTGTTGAAAACGGAGATAATCTGACGACTTGCCGACATTGTATATATTATGACTTACTATGCTATGTTGATTATATAATAGTTTTTAATAATAGTAGCAAGAAATTCTATTCATCCGACTGGGCTGGTGGTTTAAATTCATTTGTAGGAGCAGAAATAGTTTTGAAATACTTCAATGATGATATTAAAGACGAAACAATCAAAATGTATTTTAAATACTCTAATGGTATAACATTTAATGATGAAAAATTCAGTCAATTAATAACTGCGATTAAGAACCGAGGCACTGATATAAATGCAATTTCTGAAATTACATTGAACACCTATAAGAAATCAGGAGATGTTTATAAATACGATTTTAGCTTCATTAATAATCCTGCGAATGAACTTGCGTTTGGAGCTAAGGTAATCATAGGATCCGCATCCTCCGGCACAACCTATGGAAGTTCAAATTCCATAATTCCCGACAAAGTCGACTTCCAAGCTCCATCTTCAAATATTGATGGTACTATTAGTTACAATCGCTCCAACACCAAAAATTGGAACTCCGTCTGCCTCCCCTTTGATATCAAGGAGTCTGACTTTGGAAATGATGTGTGTAAGATATATATAGTCACAGCGGCCACTGACCAACAAATCAACTTGACTCGAGTAGAATCAACAGAAACTCTTGTCAAAGCTGGCACGCCTTGCTTCATATATTCTGACGCAAGTGAATGGACCTTGTCCCTTGCAAATGCTACAATCAAAAATGACGTTGCCGCCAAGACTTTACCAGTTGGGAGCAACTGGCAAGTAGTAGGCAGTTTCACAAACGAGACGATTGGAACAGGCAAATACAAATTGAATAGTAGTGGCACTGAATTTGGCATCACAAACAATGAAGCTGCTACAGTGACAGCTTTCCGTTGTTATCTCAATTATACAGGACCTCAAGGAGCGCCCAACCGACTTAGCGTCAACATCGATGAAGAAGCATCAATCACACTCGTACCAAATGATGCCGAACCTCAGGAAGTGAAACTATATGACCTAATGGGGCGTCCACGCAAAGAGGGCTCACAAGGCATTTTCATCAAATCGAAAAGATAAAATATAGGCAAATAACTCTAACCAAATAGAAAGTGTTAGCTTTCCGTAGGAAGTCCTTATTTCTTCAGAAGAGTGACCCTTCTTTTTATAGCACCTTGACTTTACTTGGCTGGTAATAGAACATTTTTATCATTTTTGAACTTTCGATAGGTCCCGCATTGATTTCTCAACTGTGGTGAGTTTATCCCTTTTATTCATTCTGGGCTTTACTACTATTGTTGAGTAAAAGACTAAATGAAGATGATCAAAATGGCTTAAAAGGATGAATGAGGACATAAAATTGAAATGACGACTTATCAAAATCACTCAAAAAGAATGTTTTATGTTATATCGCGCGCGATTTATCGTTAAAAAATATAAAATAATTGATGCAATGCTTGCAATATAATAAAATAATGTCTATATTTGAATCGCAAACGATACAAATAACAATTAAATATATAAAGATATGAAAAAGATTTATGAATTCAAGGCTCTCACGAGCAAAGGTAAGGAGTTGGATTTCTCGAAGTTCGAAGGCAAGGTGCTTTTGATTGTCAATACTGCCAGCAAGTGCGGTTTTACCCCTCAGTTCGCAGGACTGGAGGAACTGAACCAGAAGTACAAGGACAAGGGTCTCGTCGTAATCGGATTCCCCTGCAACCAGTTCAAGGAGCAGGATCCAGGTAGCGACGCACAGATTGAGGAATTCTGCCAGTTGAACTATGGTGTGACCTTCCAGATCATGAAGAAGATTGATGTGAACGGCGCTGCGGCCGACCCCATCTTCGAGTATCTGAAGGCTCAGGCTCCCACTGAGGAGTACAAAGGTCTGAAGGCAAAGGCCACTCACGCACTTCTCAAGAAGCTCAGCACCAGTGTGGAGAAAGATAGCGATATCCTTTGGAACTTCACCAAGTTCCTTATCTCAAAGGACGGTGAGACCATCAAGCGCTATGCTCCAGTTGCCGAACCGAAGGATTTTGAGAAGGACATAGAGGCAATGCTTGCATAAGCGTCGATTCGAGTCCTTATAACAAAAGAGGGTGTGTCGAAAGCCAATCCCATTGGCCAAAGACACATCCTCTTTTTGTTTGACAGCACGAATCCGCATCGAAAAGAACGCACTTTGGGCAATTAGGCCAAAGGTTTAAATCGTTAGGAAACTTTATGATTGTAGTCAAGAAATGCTAAAAGTGAGGAACTTGGGATAAACCACCGGGGGATAGTAACGTCAAAGAGGCAAACAAACAAGAATAATCACCTCAAACGGAAATAAGACAATGAAGAAGATCCTGTTAACCCTCGTACTGATAGTAGCCTGCGCCGCAGGAACAGTTTTCGCACAGCCTCGTCACCACGGCTACTACGGACGCCACTATGGCGGTCCCCACCACGGATATGTTCACTACGGACCAGCCCCCTACTATCATGGCAGCATCGGTTCGTTCATCCTCGGTGCAGCAATCGGCGCAGTTGTCGACCATGCCATCACAAAGGCGACTACCCGCCCGGTGGTAGTAGAGCGCACGGTCGTTGTCGATCAAGACGGTTACCCGATTGATGCAGAAGTGGATCGCATCGAGGGAGAATCTCTTCCCATCGAGGCAGCACCCGAAAGAGAAGTTGTTGTTGTGGAGCGCAAGGCACCTGTAGTCATCGTGCGCAGCGACGCTCCCGTAATGATAATTGATGATCACGGTTTCCACTTTGAAACGCATCCACATCATCCTCAACCACTTCCATAAGATCAAGACGATAAGAGGATTATTAGTAGATTGTTGCGTTGAAAGGAAGCAGCCCGGCGTGAGCCGAGCTGCTTCTGCTGTTCTTCCCCTCCCCTTCCTTCCTTTACAGGCGAGGCAAGGGGGCCCCGCGACATCAAATCGCAAAGCCCCCTTGCCAGCTAATCACAGCATCGCGGAATGCCTCGGGTACACGCACGAGATTGCCTGGAAGACGCAGTACACGCTTCTCATCGCCCGTAGTTCCCTGAATGACGTAGTTGCCCGCCGCATCACCAAGTGCGGAGAGGACGGACTTCTTTGCCCTTGAAAAGGCCGTGGAACGCTCCTTGTTGGTCCTGGTTCCCACCTTTTCCGATGCGCCAAAGCGACTGCACAATGTGGTGGCAATCTTGTCGGCCCACTCGAGCGTAGCTTTGGTGTGGGACTGCTCCGAATCGGTGTAGAGTGCGAGTGCAATGCGCTTGAATTCACCGTGGTACTTCTGTAAACCGGCGAGCGTAATCTTCTGTCCAGGATGCAACATAAAGAAGGCATAGAGTACCTTCGAGTACCTGTTGTTGAAAGGGATAACAATCTGTTCGTCACCACGCACAGCACAAATCTCCCAGTAGCCAGCCACGCAGTTGTGGTTGGCCATCTCATCTCTCCGCATCAAAGAGAGCGTAAAAGGACGCTTGTCGGCCTTGGCTGCCACAGCCTCCTTGAGTTTCTCGATGTCAATGCCATTGACCATAGCATCGGCAATCAAATCGAGCGGCACATACTCAGTCCACGCTTCCCCATTGAAGCTCGCGGACAACGTTTCGAAAAACAACTTCTTGAGTGCTTCCATCTTCTTGCAAATCATCAGTCGAACCTTCATTTTAACTATTCTCGGGCGCAAAGATAAGGCATTCTGATGATATATGCAAGAAAAATGGAAACTTTTTTGGGTTTTGAATTGTTAATAATTCATAACAAAAATTGTGAAACTCTCACGCCACGGGCAGTAACTTTCTGTCCATCACAAATATAAAGACATTTTGACGTGGTTTTACCACTTATGCACAGAATCCGATGCCTCGGGTCTTCTTGTCATAGCCCTCCTCCTTGCAGATGCGGCTGAGCGAATCGAGGGTGATGGCCTTGCCGTAGAGGATGTGCTCGACGCGCTGGCGTCGCACGACGTTCTCAATCTGGCCGCCGCTGAAGTCATACTGTGCGGCGAGTGCCTGTGCCGTCTTCTTGTTAATCTCGGGCATCATAGCACGCCAAATCTTCGCCTTGACCTCCTTCTGTGGCTTATGGAACTCGATGCTGAAGAGGAAGCGGCGCTCGAATGCCTTGTCGAGCGCACCTGGCATATTGCTGGTACAAATCATGATGCCGTTGAGTTTCTCCATCTGTTCGAGAAGGATGTTCTGCACACTGTGGTACATCTTCCCCACTGCATCGCTTCCGCCCTGCTCATTGCGCTTGCCCAAGATGGCATCACACTCGTTGAAGAGCAGAATGGGACAAACTTTGCTCTTGGCGACCAATGACGCATACTGCTCAAAGAGTTCGGAGATATTCTTCTCATAGTCGCCCACCCACTTCGAGATGAGTTCCGAGACCTGGGCCACCATCACGGGACGCCCTGTGGCGATACAGAGCTGATTGACAAGTTCGGTCTTTCCACTGCCCGGAACGCCATGGAGCAAGACACAAAAGCCCGTGCGCATACCGCTGTCCTTCAAACGCTGCTGCACCTCACCGAAAGTCTTGGGGCTCAACAAGTCCATCAGGCGATTGACCTGACGTTGCTCCTCATCGTTGTAGAAGAGCTCTTTGGGTGTAAGTTTTTCGGGGAGGATGAGGTTGTTGGGCGTGGCAGCCCTTCGCGTCGCAAGATTGATGTGGAACTCCTGAAGTACAGTCTTAATGGCACGTTCAGTGACTTGGAAACTATCGGGTTCGGTCATACCATCGATAGTGGCATTCTCCATCAGTCCCAACTTGACCAGATTGCCAGTACCTTCGTTGATACCATTGCAGATGTCGAAGGTTTCATACGACTCATCGAGGATGTCCTCATAATAAGAGGAATTGATGACTGGAATGCGATGCAATACAAGGCGAGAGGCAGCAATCAGAAACATCACAAGTTCGCCCATAGTGAGAGGGAATGACGACAACTGACTAGAGAACTCGAGATGCTGGGTATTGGCAAGCAGATTGGTAATGTCTGCGACCATAGTGTCGTAGTAATCGCTGTCATTGTCGGTGGTGTCCAGACAATCGCGAATCTCGCGCATTACATCGTATGCCGTAAAGGTGCTGGGGTCACTTGGTTCAAAAGAGGCATCGTTACTTACAGCATTGAGTACCTCCTTGCAGATACGCCAACCTCTACGTTCGCTCATATATTCTTGGCAGGAAACATAAATCATCTTTCTGCGGCGCAAATGCTCGAAGTTGTCGTGCAAAGCAAGGACCTTTAGACTTGAACATTCGAGGAAATTCGCTATATCACGGCGCGTCATTACCGTATCGTCATCAAGCAAGACGGCCAGAATGACACATTCCATCGGAGTGATATTGAACTTTCGCTTGATATAGTTGGTCTCATTCTTGACCGAAGCCAATAACGAATTATCCAACTTACTCCCTTTGGCCCTCGCAACAATGTTCTCGAAGGCCTGTGCCAATGTCATTTTCGTTCTCATTCGCAAATCGTCATTAAACGTTAATACTCATTATTTCGGGTTCAAATTCATCATCGCCAAATCGCGAGGTCTGAAGATACGCGGCATAAGATAGCCATGGCGCAAGGCTCCCCTATCGTCGGAATAAGTGACCAGATGGCCATGACCCTTGCTTTGAGCAAGCAGTCGCTGCTGATGGTCGCGAAGGTTTTCACCGAAACGGCGAGCCTGCGCTATGCCCTGCAGGATGTTACCAGTGACGACGTAGGCAATCTCGCGCGTACGCTTGGGGCGGATGCTGTCCCACAGCTTCAGGTCGAATCCACGCACACGACGACGGAAGACGTCGAGGCTGGTCTGACGACTGATGGTGGAGAGGATGGCTTGTTCGGTGAACGGTATCTCGAGCTTGCGTCGTCCGTCGTTCACTGCAAAGACAGCCTTGATGTTGGAGCGAGACAACCTGCCACTTGCAAGGCGATAGCCGAGAAAGATGCCTATCGAGACAAAGTCGATCATGTTGGGATCCTCGATGACACCATCCTCGAAGAGTGACATCGGAACGCCCACCACCTGACCAGGCGCAAACATCAAGAGTTCGCTTTTGATGTTTCTGATGTCTTCCTCCACCTTCGCGATCTGTCGTTCCTGGGCATCCAGATCATAGGCTTGACGCTTCAGTTCCTCAAGTCGCTTGGGGGTATATTTTGCCTTCTCGCCCGGGTCGGTATAGCGTGTCAGTTCGGCAAGTTTGCGAGCAGCCACCAGTCGCAGCTGCTTGTAGCGTATGAGGATGTTCTTCACCTTCTCTTCTTTCGCCTCGTCGAGTCGGTTGTTCACTATCTTGCCATAAGCCAACGACTGCTTCATCCATTTGATCTCAGATACCGTCATAGGTTTGCGAAGCACATCCACCTCGATTTCATCGAGCCAAGCGTCCTGTTCGAACACACTCCGGGCTTCGCTCTTGTCCTTGCCCGCTGCAAAGACCTGACGATGGAGCAAGGTAGCCCTCAGCGGCATTACCTTCGCTTCAAGTTCGTTCTCGCCGTTCTCGTTCAGGTAATCCAGCAGGTCGTGGTAGAGCTGCATCACCTCGTTGAGCAACGACTCCTGGTCGTGACAGGTCAACAAGGCCAGGGAGTTCATAAATATTCGTACCAGATTGAAATGCTCTTCTTCGTCGGCAAATCTTTCGGGCATATCGGGGATGAACGATGCCATCTCGGGATGGTCGAGCAAAAACTCCTTGACCACGCGCGAACCATAACGATTGAGGATGTTCTCGTAGGGTGAGTCGGTCTTCTGATTGGCGGTCACATTGGCATTGAGCGAACGCTGTCGACGTTCGTTCATCATCAGGAAGCGCTGCTCGGCAGGGATGGGCGACGAGAGGGTGATGTAATGGCAATGGTCGAGTTGGCCCGTACGGTCGGCACGTCCGTCGAACTGTGTCTGTCGGTCGGCGCTGTCCTGCAGTTCCCAAGTGATGACGACACGCTGACGCGTATCCTCAAACTCAGGGCTATTGTGGAGTGAAATGCCAGTGCTCATCATACGGTTGCCTAGCAAGACGTCAATCTTTCCGTTGTTGAAGTCGGCAGCCAGTCGTTTCTTGTTGCTGGTTTTGCATCTCACGCAGGTGGCACCATTGTCATCGTCGTGCAACAGCAGGCCGAGGTGCCGTTGCGTCAGAATACCTACGCTATATCCTGCCTGCTCTATGCGCTTCACGAAATAATCTATTGGGCTGAGCGGCAGACCAGTCAACGTCCGGTCGATTCGACGGCGGATGCTCTCGTAGGCCTCCAATACCTCACCTCCGGGGAAGGCCGCATCGAGTTCGTAGATGCTAATCACATCGTCGCACTTGTAGTGAGGAGCACGCTCCTTTTCTCGAACATTGCTCGGCTTAATGCCTGAACCTGTCACACTGTAGCAGAGCATACCACTCAGGCTTCTGTGCAGTACCAGTGCAAATTCGGCAGAAGGCAGGACGTCACCCACCTTGGCGAGACTTGCGAGTTGCGCCTCCATCGTATGATTGATTTGCACGATGGGTTTCTTTCCGCTTCGAAGCACCTCGAGGGTAGCCTCCACGGCATCCTCAGCCTTGGTGGCCATCAGCAATTGCTGGACGATGGGCGTCATTCGCGTGGAGAAACGATCATAGACCACATTGATGGCATCTTCGTCCAAAGGCATTAATTCATCCAGGTTGCACTTTCGATGCAATACCTCCTCGGCATCGATTGTCTTGAGATATGGATCGATGAAACGCTCCTGAAAATCATAGAGGTCCTGCACGATTTCGATTACAGCATCGTAGCGACGTCGACACCGAGAAACGGCATCTTCATTGGAAGTGATCCGCAGTTCGCGTATCACGCCGCTCATATCGCGTTCACGACGCGTCATACAGCCCGATTCAGTCAGGCCCTTGGCCAGTTCCTCCTGCAGAATAGGACCGCCATGTTCGACTATCTCGATGAGTTGTTCGGCACCGATCTTGGCATCGCCGATGGCCGTTTTGAGCGCATAGAGCGGCATGGACGAAGGGTACTTGGCGTAGGTAGCTGACGAGTAGCACACGCCACGGGCCAACTGAACAGCTTCGCGAAAGAAACTACCCACGTTGCTCTTGTCTCCACTTGCATTGTGACATTCGTCCATCAGGAGATACGTATCCTTGATGAAATTGCGTACACGTGCGACTTTCCAGTTGGCGCTCTCACGGCGCATCAGCTGCGAATAGGTCAGCATCAGGAAGTCATAGCCTTGGGGCAATGTACCGTACATACGGAAGTGCTCCATCTCGTTACGTGTAGGCAGGTCATACACCAGATTGCCTTTAAGGTCGGTGACCTTCGCCTCGCGGTCGGCATTGAGAATGAAGGGACGCAGGAACCCGCAGCCGATGTCGTTCAGGTCGCGATACATATCAGAGAAGAGCAGCGATCGCTCGGTCACATAGACTGGTATCCTTCCCTTCAGCAGTGACCACTTGATCATGGCGGCCAACTGACGTCCCTTGCCCACACCCGTCATGTCGCCGAGGATGAAACCACGGCCACGCCCCATCTGGAAGATGGCCATTGCCACGCCATCGATCTGTTCGGCGCTCAGTACACGCTGCAACTCCTCGACGGTGTAAAAATCCAACTGCTGGCGTACCCACTGGTCCACCGGCCCTTTCTCCTGTTCTATTGCGTAGAGCACATTCTCCACAGCACCGGCCATACCCGTCGGAATCACCGTGCCAATCTTTCCTCCTGTACTATAGGGCTCATAGGTCACCGTGTCGGCCACCTCCATCATCTTCATCTGATTGTCCTGCTTATCCATACTGCTTTGTATAGTCAATGTGATTATTTCGCCGCAAAGATAGAGCCAAGGTGTTACCAATATTGATACACCTTTGTTAATTTATCCTAACTTCGGGACCATTCTCTCCATTTCATAATTTTTCGCCGCAAAGATACGAACAATTTTCTACACCAACAATCCTTTTCAACCTTGCATAATCTTTGATTTAGAAATAGTATTATTCCATAGACAAAAAAATAGCCGCACGGTTCACACTGTGCGACTATTTTCATTATGGCAAGGATTTGTTAATTTGCGAAAAGAACGGTAGAGAGATAGCGTTCGCCGGTATCGGGCAGAAGGACGACTACTTTCTTGCCTTTGTTCTCTGGACGACGAGCAATTTCACCTGCTGCGAAGAGGGCAGCACCTGCTGAGATGCCGACAAGGAGTCCTTCCTGACGTGCAATTTCGCGACCAGTGAGGATAGCATCATCGTTCTCGACATCGAATACTTCATCGATGACCTGTGCATTGTAAGTCTTGGGGACAAAGCCTGCACCGATGCCCTGAATCTTGTGCGGTCCGCTCTTGCCTCCGTTGAGCACGGGCGAAGACTTTGGTTCGACAGCAATCACCTTGATGTTCGGGTTCTGCTCCTTCAAGTACTTGCCAGCGCCACTGATGGTACCGCCTGTTCCTACTCCTGCAACAAAAATATCCACCTTGCCATCGGTATCACGCCAGATTTCGGGGCCTGTAGTGGCATAGTGCTTGGCAGGATTGGCAGCATTCTCGAACTGCTGGAGGATAATGCTGCCTGGAGTATTGTCACGCAGTTCCTCTGCTGCACGAATAGCTCCCGGCATACCATCCTTGCCTGGTGTCAATATCACCTCGGCACCGTAAGCCTTCACAAGGTTGCGACGCTCGATGCTCATCGTCTCGGGCATGGTGAGGATGAGTTTATAGCCTTTGACAGCGCTGACGAGAGCCAGACCTACGCCTGTATTACCGCTTGTAGGTTCGATGATGGTGGCACCTGGTTTCAAGAGGCCTTTCTGCTCAGCGTCCTCAATCATAGCGAATGCGATGCGGTCCTTGACGCTGCCACCCGGATTAAAGAACTCTACTTTGGCAATGATGGGAGTATCAATGCCTTTTTCCTGAGAAAACTTGTTAAGCTCCACAAGTGGGGTATTGCCGATGAGATCGGTCAATTGTTTCACTATTTTTGCCATAACTTCTTTGTTAATTAAATTTTTCTTTTAGTCTTCTTTTACAATTGGATATAGTTCGATGAACTCGCCCTGATGGGACCGACCGTCGTTGATGAGTTCGGTGAACTTGCTACCGACGGTGTCGATATCGTGGAACCCGGGCAGACTCATATTACCATTCAAGTCGGTCGTCGTGGGACCGGGATGAACCGAAAAGATCTCCACTGGAGTGTTACTCTGCTGGAACTCGACAGCCATCACGCCCATCATTGCGTTTTGTGCAGCCTTGCTGGCCACATAGGCCAACGGATGCCAATAGGGACTGATTTCGGAAGGAACGGTGACGTTGACTATCCGACCTTGGTTTGCAGTGAGCAGCGGCAGCAGAGCCCTGGTAAGTGCGAAAGTGCCCACAAAATTAACGTCGAGTGTCTCACGAATATCGCTGAGATCGGTGTGCCGACTATCCACACCCATATTGCCAGGAATGCCAGCGTTGTTGACGAGCAGCGACAAGTTGGAGTATTTATCACTCACCTCCATAGCTGCCTGTTCGATACCAGCGATGTCCTTCAGTTCGATGTTGACCCAACCGAGCACATCGATACCTGATGCTGTCAACTTTTGAATCGCCATAGCTGCACGTTCTGCATTTCGTGCGCCGATGATGACCTTCCAGCCACTTAGGCCTAGATATTTTGCAATACCAAATCCGATGCCCTTGTTGGCTCCTGTTACCAATGCTACTTTTTCGTTCATATTGATTAATAAATTAATTAAAGTGATTAAATTTGCTCAAATGCCTGAGCGAGATCCTCGATGATGTCGTCGATATGCTCGGTGCCGATGGAGAGACGGATGGTCGAAGGAGTGATGTGCTGTTCGGCCAATTCCTCGGGCGAGAGTTGCGAGTGGGTGGTGGTGTAAGGATGAATTACGAGGCTCTTGACGTCGGCTACATTTGCCAACAGCGAGAAGACCTGCAACGCATCGATAAACTTCCACGCTTCCTCCTGCCTACCTTTGATCTCGAACGTGAAGATTGAACCGCCACCATTTGGGAAGTACTTATTGTAGAGTTTGTGGTCGGGATGATTCTCCAACGCAGGATGGTTCACTTTCGACACTTTGGGATGCCTGGCCAGGAAATCCACCACCTTCAGGGCATTTTCAACATGACGCTCCACTCGCAAGCTCAGCGTCTCGACGCCCTGCAGAAGGATGAACGCGTTGAAGGGCGAAATGGTGGCACCTGTGTCGCGAAGGATGACCGCACGGATGCGGGTGACGTAGGCCGCTGCGCCCACAGCATCGGCAAAGACGATGCCATGATAACTTGGATCGGGCTTCGCCAGTGTCGGGAACTTGTCGGGATCGGCCTTCCAGTCGAACTTGCCACCATCGACGATGACGCCACCAAGGCTTGTTCCATGACCGCCGAGGAACTTTGTAGCCGAATGCACAACGATATCAGCACCATGTTCCAAAGGACGAATGAGGTAAGGTGTACCGAACGTATTGTCGACGATGAACGGGATACCATACTTATGAGCAATAGCTGCGACACCTTCAAGGTCGAGCACATCGCTGTTGGGGTTTCCGAAAGTCTCGGCATACACCACCTTCGTGTTTGGACGGATAGCAGCCTCCAGTGCGGCAAGATCATTTACATTAACAATTGTGTTGGTAATGCCCTGGGTGGCGAGCGTATGGGTAATCAGATTGTACGAACCGCCATAGAGGTTGTCAGCAGCCACAATGTGGTCACCAGCTTGAACGATGTTCTGCAACGCATAAGTGATGGCGGCTGCACCGCTGGCGACTGCCAGACCTGCGACACCTCCTTCGAGGGCAGCCACACGATCTTCGAATACGCCCTGGGTGGAGTTGGTCAGACGACCATAAATGTTGCCGGCGTCACGCAAACCGAAACGATCAGCAGCATGCTGGCTATTGTGGAACACATAACTCGTGGTCTGATAGATGGGCACCGCACGTGCATCGGTAGCGGGGTCGGCCTGTTCTTGTCCTACATGAAGTTGGAGAGTCTCAAATCGATAATTCTTTTTTGCACACATAATATTACAATTTTTAGTTTTTTTACGGGTGCAAAGGTAGAGGTTTTGGAAATATTCTCCAAATTTCTTGCGTAATTTGGAAATTTTGCCTATTTTTGCGCCGTCGAAAGAAATCTTTTCTGCGACAGACGTTCTAAAACCCTCCAAACAGAATAATATTCCAAGAACATGATCGAAACATTAGACAAAACCGACCTGTTGATACTCAAAACGCTTCAAAAAAATGCGAAATTGACCACAAAAGAGCTGGCTGATGCCGTAAATTTGTCGCCAACGCCCGTTTTTGAGCGGCAAAAACGCCTCGAACGACAAGGTTACATCAAGAAATATGTAGCCATAATCGATCCCGAGAAACTGGGACTGGGACTGCTGGTGTTCTGCAAGGTGAAATTGAAGCAAATCAACCATGAGATAGCCGATGCATTCACTCGCCGCATCCAACGCATTCCCGAGGTGACAGAGTGCTACAATACGAGTGGAGCCTATGATTACTTATTAAAGGTACGCGCACAAGACATGAAGCAGTATCAAGAGTTTGTGCTCAACAAACTCGGCGACATCGACTCGGTCGGTTCGATAGAAAGTACCTTCGTAATGAGCGAAGTGAAGCAGAACTATGGTATTAACATTTAGTTCTGCCTCACTTATATGATTACATAGCGATGGGGAATCTTCACCTGAATGCCGGAAAGGAAAGAACCACTAATAAAGGCCTACCTTGCCGACACCAAAACGCTTACGATAGATCAACGCCTTGCAACGGAACCAAAGGTCCACAAACGGAGTGTAAAGATCGCAAAGGATAGGCCAACCCACCATCGGATGTTGCTTCAACGCCTTTGCCGAACGAACGTGAGTGAATACGATGAGTGCAATACGTATCAAAAGCATTGCTAACACTGCGCCGACAGTTATCCAAGCATACTGGTGCGAACCTCCTCCATTGAAAATACGCATCAAGGCATATACTATCAGGATGAGGCCCGAAATAACGGTGAGATATCTAGTAAGATAGTCGAGATGCTTGACTACAACAGGAATCCAAGGATATAGACGCGAGGTGTAACCTCGATTCAGTCGGTCGATAGACCAGTTGATGAAAAGAGGCTTCGACTGGTCGGTCATCACAGTCTGTGGTGTACAATCGACAGCCACATTACCATAACGGGCTACATCAGCCACGAAGAGGTCATCTTCGCCAGGCTGCATCTTGAGATGACGCTGAAAACCTTGGCTGCGATTGGCATAGAACGTACTTTTGCGGAAAGCGAGATTCTGTCCCCACCCGGCATATGCTTTCATCGACAATGCAATACCGAACATTAGCAGCAGACGCTGAAAAAGGTCGAATTGGCAAAAACGCGATAAAAAGCCTGTGCGACGCTCATAAACGACAGGACCCAAGACAACCTCGATACCCGGATTGGCGAAATGGCTCACTAGACCTCCAATCCAGTCTGCCGAAGCAGGCATGCACTCGGCATGTGTCATCAGAATGAGGTCGTAGTGCGCGGACTTCGTTCCCAGCAATACGGCAAGTTTACGATGGCTCATAGCACGCGTCTTCTCGTCGATCTTGGTATGCATAAGGATGTCGGAACGCTGATCCATCATCGTGAGCACATCCTGCGTATTATCGCGAGAATTGTCATCGAGCACGATGACCTCGTACTTGGGATAGTTTTGGTTGAGCAGAATCGGCAGATTTCGTGCCAATGCCTCCGCCTGGTTATGACTATAAACCAGGACACTCACGCCAGGCAGCTCGCCTTGGCTAAGAAGTGGTGACTTAGCTTGACGACCTGCCTGACGCATTGCACCCTGCCAAACGACAAGGTTCAGTATAAGTTGAATAAGCCAGGCCACTGCGAACACAGCAGCCAGTACCACCAACCAAAAGGAATAATGAAACACCTCGAAAAGCGCTTTAGAGGGTGGCCAAATAGTTGCTCACGTTCTGTTCGATGCGTGCTGCAATGTCGCCATTGTCCTCGGCAGGTACAAACTTCTCGCCCACGATGTGCTCATAAAGTTCAATGTAGCGATCGCTTACCGACTTGGCATATTCGTCGGTAATCTCGGGCATTACCTGACCAGGCTCATTCATAAAGTTGTGGTCGATGAGCCATTGACGAACGAATTCCTTCGAAAGCTGTTTCTGTGGAAGACCTTTCTCGAACTTCTCTTCATAGCCATCGGCATAGAAATAGCGGCTGGAGTCGGGTGTATGAATCTCGTCGATGAGATAGACCTTGCCATCCTTCTTGCCGAACTCATACTTGGTATCGACAAGAATCAGCCCCTTTGAAGCAGCAATTTCGCTACCACGCTTGAAAAGGGCACGGGTATATTGCTCTACAAGTTCATAATCCTCCTTGGCAACCAGTCCCTGAGCGATAATTTCCTCCTTCGAGATGTTGAGGTCATGGCCCTCCTCAGCCTTGGTTGTTGGAGTGATGATTGGCTCGGGGAAACGCTCGTTCTCGCGCATTCCATCGGGAAGTTTCACACCGCAAAGTTCACGGCAACCTTTCTTATATTCACGCCAAGCCGAACCGGTGAGGTAGCCGCGAATAATCATCTCAACGCGGAAACCTTCGCACTTGAGGCCCACAGTCACCATCGGATCGGGAGTGGCAAGCTTCCAATTGGGAACGATGTCGGCAGTGGCATCGAGGAACTTGGCAGCAATCTGGTTCAAAACCTGGCCCTTGTAAGGGATACCTTTTGGCAGAATGACATCGAAAGCAGAGATGCGATCGGTAGCAACCATAACCATCAACTCATCGTTGATGTTATATACATCACGGACCTTGCCGTGATAGACAGACTTCTGACCTTTGAAGTTGAAGTCGGTGCGAGTAAGTGCGCTCATATCAATAAACTTTTCAAAAAATGTGCCGCAAATTTAGGAAAATTTGGGCACATTTCCAAATATCATGGTTCAAAATGTGTAGATGCCAAGCCATATTTGGCCAATAATGCATCTTTGAGTTGCAAAGTGTTTTGCAGGAACTGCTTGTACTCGTTCGATTCGGGGTCGTTTGGGCGATGTTGTAACGCCTTTACTAGCGGCATAGCTTCCGCAAAATATTGCTTCATCTGCGGAGAGAAACAGCAGTCGATGACAAGTTCCTTCACAGCCTCGACAGCCAGTGTGGAAGGGTGCACCAGATCGTCTGCGTAGAAACGGTAATCCCGCAAATCGTCCATCAGGAGTTCATAGACGGGCAGATATTCAACCTGCTCGACAAATCGCTCTTGAAGTGCATCGATAGCCAGCAGCAAAATGCTTTTGGACAATTGGTTGCCATGCAGTCCATCCTTGACGTGACGAATGGGACTGACCGTGAATATGAAGTGTTTGTCGGGTGATGCTTCGATGATTGGGCTCCAAAGGTCCACAATCTCTTCGACAGAAAGACGCCTACGTGTGAAATCACCAGAAGGAAACTTATGGCAATTGGCCACCACCCTCCCCTCTCGTTCGAACACCCAACTGGTGCCCAACGTGATGAACAAATGACGAGCCTTTGGCCAGAAGTTTCTCACTTCGGCATCAAGGTCAGTAAGCATTCGTTGCAGCGTCTCTGCATCAGGGTGGCTCCACTTGCCGTGGTGCGCAAAACTGTAGTATCGACCAGCTTGTTCGTGCAATTCGAAGGATGTGACTGCTGACGGTGAAAGTATACGCTGAAGAGATTCGGCAATGCTTGCGGGGTTGAACAACACGCCCCAAGGATTAGACATCACAGGCAGCCAATGGTCGACCATCCAGCCACCGATATTGTCGGTGAAACACGAGCCCAAAAGCAGGACACCCTCACGACAACCGACAAGTTGTCGCAAGGGTGTACGTTCTATCTCTGTACGAAGTCGCAACATCATTCCTTGCCTCTCATTACCTTCCAGGCCTTCTTGGAACGACGGCCAACGGTATCGGCCACCTGCTTGGTCTTACGGCCAAAGCGTTCGCCCTTCGATCCGACGCTATCGACAACGACGGCTGTACCATCTGCAATCTTCCTGCCCCAACGGGGAGCCTTGGCGCCTACGCTATCGATGACAACCTCTGTGCCGTCGGCCACTTTCTTGCCAAAACGGGTTCCCTTCGAACGGATACTATCAGCCACGACGCGCGAACGAGTCTTGAACTTGCTATCCTGCTCCTGAGCAGAAACATAACTGGCACCAATCGATGCCGATGCGATGATGAATGTGATGGCTAAAATAAACTTTCTCATATTGTTTTGAATTTTAAATCACTCTTAAGACTAAAGTCAAAGAATGAGGTTTAAAGTGACTCGGAACCAGGCGATGTCGGAGGGGGTGTCTGTAGTTTCTGTGTCTGTTCAAACTTGTCGTAAGCCTCGACGATCTTCTGGACAAGACGATGGCGCACGATGTCGCGCTTGTCGAACTCGACAGTGGCAATGCCAGGGATACCACGAAGGATACGTTGCGCCTGTACAAGGCCAGAACCCACGTTGCGAGGCAGATCTACCTGACTCATATCACCAGTCACAATCATACGGGCACCCAGGCCCAATCGGGTCAGAAACATCTTAATCTGAGGAGCCGTAGTGTTCTGCGCCTCGTCGAGAATGATGATGGCATCGCTCAACGTACGACCACGCATATAGGCCAGTGGAGCAATCTGAATGACGTTGGTTTCAAGCAGTTCACGAAGTTTGGCTGTAGGTATCATATCCTCCAGGGCATCATAGAGCGGTTGCAGATAGGGATCAAGTTTATCCTTCATCTCGCCAGGCAGAAAGCCCAATTTCTCACCAGCCTCAACAGCAGGACGCGAAAGTATTATCTTGCGTATCTCCTTATTCTTCAAGGCTCGCACAGCAAGAGCGATGGCAACGTAGGTCTTTCCCGAACCAGCCGGGCCAAGGGCGAAGCACAAATCGTTCTTCGCAAAGGCATCTACGAGTCGCTTCTGATTCTCAGTGCGTGCGGTGATAGGCTTGCCGTTCACGCCATAGATAATCAGGCTGTCCTGCTTCTTCTCCACCGGACTCTCACCATTGTAGAAACTCAGGATAACCTCTTCGTTGAGTTTGTTGTATTCGTTGCAATAATTGATCAACCGATCGACGAAAGCCTGGAACATCTCAATGTCGTCCTCATCACCATAAACCTTGATGGCCCTGCCTCGCGCAGCGAAGCGAAGTTTGGGGTAAAGTGTCTTGAGCAACAAGATGTTCGAGTTGTTCGTACCGTAGAAGATCACAGGATCGGCCTGCTCCAAAAGAATAACTTTTTCTATCATGGGGGCAAAGATACGCACTATTTGACACAATGCCAAATTTTCGTCCAAAAATTAATGCCGCAGGCGGGTCATTTTGCAAAAAACGATATTCTTTGCCCTAAAAAACCTGTCAAAACGGCACGTTGAGAGATAATTATTTCAGATACTTATCGGCAAAAGAAATGAACTGCTTCCAATCGTAAGGCAACACCGCATGGGGACCTTTGCGATAATGGTAACCTATTGTTCCTGCTGTGGTTGGTGCATCTACAGGCGGCATCTCGGTTTGCTCCTGCCCTTCATCATTGACAATTCCCGATAGTCCGTAGAGTGCATAAACCGGCTCAGCGCCCTTGGCGCCCAAAAATTCTCCATATGGGTCGGCCCATTGGTCATCTTCGGCACTGGCGACATAAACAGGGCGTGGTGCAATGAGCGCGATGACTTCATGCTGATCGAAAGGCATCTCGTCCTCTCGATGGCTGAACTGTCGGAAATTGCCACAGAACCACTGGTAACTGAACTCGTTGACACACTCGACCGTCTCTCCGTAGCGCCGACGGGACAATGCGGCTCCGCAGCAACCCGAATTGACGGGAATAACCACACGGAACCGTTGATCAATGGCACCCGCCCAAAGCACCGCCTTGCCAAGTCGCGAATGTCCCAGTAGCGCCACACGTGAAGCATCGACAAGATCGTCGGTCTCAAGATAATCCATGGCACGGCTTATCGTCCAAGCCCAGCAACCGACAGCTGCCCACTCATCGGGCAACGGTGAAGACTGACCCTTTTGATAGAAATGCTTGTGCAAAATGCTGGACCGGAAGTGATCATCAGCTCGATCTAGTTCTGCATCGGTATAGAGAAAGGTGACAAGGCCATAGCCATGTGCAAGCAATGTGTCGGGTTGCCAACTTAACCCTGCCCAAGGAGAATTCCAGATTGAATCATTCTCAAAGAAACTCAAACCAAAGAAAGCAGGATGCTTTTCGCCCAGATTGTCCACCTTTGGGACAACAATACAAAGAGGGACGTCGGGTCCTTCGGCCGTGAGATGCAGGATGACGTCTCGCCTGATAGCCTTGCCGTCGCGGTATTCGGAATCGGTTTTCACCACCTCCCATCTGAATCCTTCATCAGGGGCAGGAGCATGTCCATACATATATGTCTCGAGCAAGGAGACAAGTTCGGGACGACGATGGTTTTCCCATTCAGCAACAGTGGTCACACGAGTGCCATCGAGACAGAGAAGCGGGTCGGGAAGAGAATACTCTGGTACCCGTGATTCGTCGTAATTGGCATTCTTGTAATAATCCTGAAAGTCCACCTTATGCACAAAACGTTCATATTGACCCCAGCAAGGAGTCAATATGAACGTTGCAAGTGTAAGCAGGATCAGCCTACGCGAAAGGTTTATCGGATCCATAACAGTTCGCGATACTTGGGCATTGGCCAAATATTGTCGTCACAAATTTCTTCCAATTTGTCGATAGGACGACGAATAGAGTGGAACGATTCTGCTATCTCGTAGTAGGCAAGTGCCTTCTGATAAGCGTCGTCAATCTTGTTGGCCACTCGACGCTTATCAACCATGGCATCGACCTTGACCTTGATGTCTGCATTGTAAGCCGCAATCTTCTTGATAATCGCAATCTCGGGGGCACTGAGACTCTCCCATGTGGTGGGGAAAAGTGACTTCATCATGGCAACATTCTTGAGGAGTTGCGACTGATAACTCATAGCTGCCGGGATGATGTGGTTGATGGCAAGGTCGCCGAGCACACGCGCCTCAATCTGAATCAGTTTGACATAAGTCTCAAATTTCACTTCATTGCGAGCCTGAAGTTCCTGGAGAGAGAAGACGCCAAGTTTGGAGAACATCTCGACCGAATCGGGCTTTACATATTCGAGAATCATCTTTGGCACGCAACGTTCCACGTCGAGACCACGCTTCTGTGCTTCCTTCTGCCATTCCTCCGAATAACCGTTGCCATCGAAACATACAGTATCGATGATGCGGGCGATGATGGGCTTGAGGGTCTTCATCACGGCAATCTTCACTTCCGTGCCTTTGGCCAATTCCTGATCGACCTCTGCCTTGAAGTCATTGAGTTGTTCTGCCACCATCGAATTGAGGGCAATCATTGCACTTGCGCAATTGGCCTTCGAGCCGACAGCACGGAACTCGAAGCGATTGCCAGTGAAAGCAAATGGAGAAGTGCGGTTGCGGTCGGTATTATCGATAAAGATCTGAGGTATCTCGACCAAACCGATATCATACTTGTGCTTGCCAGCGATGACGATATCGGTATCGTCGGGCACGGTAATGAGCTTGCGCAGCACTTCGGTCATCGTTCTGCCCAAGAAGGCAGAAATGATAGCCGGAGGAGCCTCGTTCGCACCTAGACGATGTGCATTGGTAGCCGAAGCGATAGAGGCCTTCAGCAACGCACCATGGCGACGCAACGCCTCGAGTGTATTGACAAAAAAGGTCACGAACTGCAGGTTACTCATCGGATCCTTACCCGGAGCAAACAGCATCTCACCCGTATTGGTCTGCAATGACCAGTTGTTGTGCTTACCCGAACCATTGATGCCCTCGAAAGGTTTCTCATGGAGCAGAACGCGGAAACCATGCCGGCGTGCCACACGCTTCATCACACCCATAATGAGCATATTCTGATCGACAGCCAGGTTACATTCGCCGTAGATGGGCGCAAACTCGAACTGATTGGGAGCCACCTCGTTATGGCGCGTCTTCATAGGCAGACCCAGACGAAGGCCCATAATCTCAAGATCCTTCATAAATGCCTGCACGCGGGAAGGGATTTGTCCGAAATAGTGGTCATCCATCTGCTGGTTCTTGCTCGATCCATGTCCCATAAGGGTTCGTCCTGTGGTAATCAGGTCAGGACGAGCCGAGTACAGATTATCGTCAACAAGGAAATATTCCTGCTCCCATCCGAGGTTCACCTGAACTTTGGTCACATTGGGATCAAACAATTGGCATACCGAAACTGCAGCCTTGCTAACCGCCTTGAGCGCTTTCTTAAGAGGTGCCTTGTAGTCGAGCGCCTCACCCGTATAGGAGATGAACACCGTGGGGATGCAGAGACAATCGTCGAGGATGAAGACTGGAGAAGTAGGGTCCCAGGCCGTGTATCCGCGGGCCTCGAAAGTAGCACGGATTCCACCCGATGGGAAACTTGACGCATCAGGCTCCTGCTGTACGAGGTTCTTGCCTTCGAAGGTCTCAATCATTCCACCTTTACCATCGTATTCCATAAACGAGTCATGCTTCTCGGCCGTCGACTCGGTCAAAGGCTGGAACCAATGGCTGCAATGCGTCACACCATGTTCCATCGCCCATTGTTTCATGCCTGCAGCCACCCCATCGGCAACTTCAAGGTCAAGGGGCTTGCCATTATCGATACAATCCAAAAGGGCATGGAGGGTCTTGGCATCCAAATACTTCTGCATCTTCTGTCGATTGAAGACCAGTTCACCGAAATATTCCGAAGGACGGCCTTCGGGGATAGGATACTCGGCAGCACGTTTCTTGAATGCTGCTTCGATAGCATCAAATCTCAGTTTGCTCATATAATTTTATACTTTTATTTCTTAATCTTAAAACGACACCCCTACTGCAAAATAAATCTTGTCGAGTGCAGGATTATATACAATCTGGCCGTAGAAGGGAACGCTGAATAGTTCCTTGTTAGCAGTCAGCGTCACATTGCAAACCTTGAAGCCATCAGTATCGATGAGCGTGAAACCATCATCCCAAAGGCTTGCACCAACGGAGGCAGAGCCATCCACGCCTGCAAGTTTCCAAGGAGCACTCACTTCCACATAGGTGGAATAGGCACGATCATCATTAGGTCCCAAGTCGCTGCCAGCGACCACTGTATTCCAAGACAACGCCAACGGTCCGAAATCATAAGCAAGGTTTGCCTCAAGTGTATGAGATGAACCACTGCTGAAATTCCACGCTCCAAAGAAGCCATCGGTGTGGAAATAATAATCAGTAACACCGACGGTCAACGCCTCAATGGGATTCCAGGTCAAGGAAAGGTCGATCTCAGTCATATTGAGCGCATCAGTTCCCTTTTGGAACAACTCCGCAGAAGCCCAAGCACCGACACTTATGCCTGGTCGGTTGAACGTCACTGTAGCAGAAGGCTGGACACTGAATCCACCACATTCCTGACCACGCCAGAGATATGAACTGACAACATCGGCTCCCACACTGACTGTCACTGCAGGTGTCGGTTCCTCGGCAAATGATGGGGAAAAGAAGCATGAACCCGAACAAACAAGAACAGCAACAAATACCCTTTTCATAACACGTTAATCTGTTTTATCTTTACTTTGATATTTTCGAGAAAAAAGATGCTGCAAAGATAAGAGTCATTCCCGAATTATCCAAATTTTTTCCTGAAATTCTTCTATTATCATTGATTTTTGTTCCGTTTTCATTCGTTTTATATAAATTTTGCTATGACGAGAAGATAGGCTTTTGCATAGCACGCCAGGAAATGCGAGGAGCATTTTTCATCTTGGACAAAGGGATATTGCAAGGGGCGCAAACAACGTCACAAGAAAGAGAAAAAGCCATCAAAATTACGTTAAAAATTCACTCCCGATAATGCAAAAACTCAAAAAATCATTTAAAAACGCACGCACTCGAGACGTTTTTGAACAAAATATTCGGAAAATTCAAAATAAATCCTTATCTTTGCACCAATTCTCCAAGCCACAGACTCCAAAGGAGAAGCTAAAAAATATGAACAAAACCAAGATCCTTTTCATCAACACCGAAGTCATGCCCTACCTCCCAGAGGCCCGCATGTCAAGCATCGGACGCCAACTGCCACAAGGCATTCAAGACGCCGGACACGAGATCCGCACCTTTATGCCTCGATTTGGCCTCATCAACGAACGACGCAACCAACTTCACGAGGTGATCAGGCTCTCGGGCATGAACCTGATCATCAACGATACCGATCATCCCCTGATCATCAAGGTAGCGTCTATCCAGCAGGCTCGCATGCAAGTTTATTTCATCGATAACGACGAGTACTTTACCCATCGCCACAAGTATGGCAATGCCCACGGAGAATACAGCGACAATGCCGAGCGTTGCGTCTTCTTCGCACGTGGCGTCATCGAGACGATACGCAAGTTGCGTTGGAAACCCGATGTGGTCTATTGCCAGGGATGGTTCTCGGCCATTTCACCCATCTACATCAAAAAGACCTTTGCCGAAGACCCCTGCTTCCGAGGTGTCAAGGTTGTGTTTGACATGTTCGACAACGGTTTCGAGGGGCATATGGCGAGCAATTTCTACCGCACGGTGAAACGCGAAGGCGTACTCAAGGCCGACCTGATCGAAGTCAAGGACAAGCCTGTCGATTACGTTTCGCTCTGCAAACTTGCTGTCAAATTCAGCGACGGACTGATCATCACCGACAATACCCCAGCCGCTGAAGAAGTAAAGGCATACGCCGAAAGTCGAGGCATTCACATCCTGGATGCGACCGATGAAGTACTTGACATCAAGAAATATGACGATTTCTTCGAACTATTCAACAACAACAGTATTGAAGAAGATTGAACATTTGTCAATTAACAATATTGGTAAAACAATTAAAAATTTCAGCACAAATAAAGTGAAACTAATTATCAACGTAGCCAAACAACTTCTGTCGTTCGTTTCGGCTCTGTGCATACTTGTTTCAGTAACTTCCTGCGAAGATTCACTCTCTGACATTGGTGCTTCAACGATGCCTAATAGTGATGAAATCAAAATCGAGGCCGACACGCTGCGATGTGCGGTGGCCACAGGGTATCGTGATTCCATTTATGTGCGTACAGGCTATCCTCTCCTTGGCAACATTACCGACCCGGAATACGGCAGTGTAAAGGCGGGCTACTTGGCTCAGTTCTATGCCAGCACCAACATCACATTAAACGAGACCAGCAACGACTCTGTCACCTTCGACATTCTACGCACGTCTGTTCCTCACGATCTTGGTCTCGACCCCAAAGGTATCTACACTTCTCATTTCGACTCATTGGTAGCCAACACAATTGACTCGCTGACTCTTCGTGTTTATTACAACACTTACTACGGCGACTCGCTGACTCCTATGCAGTTCAGCGTCTATGCCCTCAACAGTGATGCAAAGCTGGAAAAAGAACCCGAAAGTGCCTTCTACAGCAACAACGACTTTTCCAAATACTACGACACATCCTCATTCTTGGGTAGGAAAGCATATACTGCAGCCAACCGTGTCTTGAGTGACTCAGTCCGCAGCATCGGCTCATACCTTCCCTACATCGAAGTTCGACTGAAGGACGACTTGAAGAACGAATTTTTCAAGAAGATAGTAGCTGCCGCCATCGCTCGTGATGCTGCCGGCAAGGCCAACTACAACTATACGGACATCTTTGCCAATATCGAGAGCATGCGCGAGAACTTCCTCTCGGGCGTGGCCATCCAGCCCACTTTTGGCGACGGTTCGATTATCAAGGTCTATAACACAGCCATCTATTTCTACTATCACAGTTATCACAAGTATTCGAAAGACGGGACGCTCCTGCGTAACTCTACCGACACCGGCGACTCCGCCTATGTCACTTCGCATGTACAGTACATGGCCGTCACTCCCGACGTAGTTCAGATGTCGAGCCTTGAGTTGAAAGACATCAAGAAGGATAACCGACTGTCGGACACCGACTATGCCTATATCACTTCACCTCAAGGTTATTATGCCACTATTGATCTTCCTATTGGCAAGGCCATCCGCACGATGATGGATCACCCGATGCGCCACGGCTATGCCTACTTCCTCAATGGAGCCAACTTCTCGCTGATGTGCGAGAAACCTCAAGGTTCCCTTTTGAGCAGCACACCCGCCTCCAGGGTAATGCTCATCGAGGAAAGCAAGATGAACAGGTTCTTCGAGGAAAGCCGTGTGCCTGACGAAGCCGCTGCCGCCATTGGCACCTACGTCGCCGATTCCATTACCAACTATATCTACTATTACAGTTTCGGCAACCTCAACGAACTCGTTATAGGTCTGGCAGGTCAAACCAATCACGGCAGTTGGAACAAAGAGACTGTAGCAACATCCTTGCAGTGGGCACAGCAGATCAAGGCTGTCAAGCCTACGACATTCCTGCCCGAATTGTCCCAATCCACCCTCGACAGCTACACCGCAGAAGATTACAAGAACAACACCGATGGAATCCGCACCATTGTTCAAAGTGCCCTCGACAGTTACACGGTTCAAATGGCTGTCATCCCCGTCGATGTTTCGACAAGTTCTCAGTCGGGCGCAGTCCTTTCGGTAAGCAATTACATCCTGCCCACCGCCATTAAGGTGAAGCGTGACAACAGCAAACAGTATCTTCAGTACATCTTTACACAGGGCGGCTCTCTTTGATGCCGCACCTGTTTTGCTTCTCTTATATTAATTATTGTGTGCCCCGAAGGGCATTCACGTCTTGAATTTATCTAAGGTTTTTTATATATTTAAAGGTATTTGTTATGAGTGATCGTCTATTTATCTTCGACACGACGTTGCGTGACGGAGAACAAGTTCCAGGCTGTCAGTTGAACACCGTGGAGAAGATCCAGGTGGCTAAGGCCCTCGAGCAGTTGGGCGTAGATATCATTGAAGCCGGTTTTCCCATTTCGAGCCCTGGCGACTTCAATTCCGTCGTCGAAATATCCAAAGCCGTTACTTGGCCTACCATTTGTGCACTCACACGTGCGGTACAAAAGGACATCGACTGCGCTGCCGAAGCATTGCAGTATGCCAAGCACAAGAGAATCCACACCGGCATAGGCACTTCTGATTCGCACATCAAGTATAAGTTCAACTCCACACGCGAAGAAATCATCGAGCGTGCGGTTGCCGCCGTCAAATACGCCCGCAACAAGGTCGACGAAGTGGAGTTCTATGCCGAAGACGCTGGTCGCACCGAAAACGAATATCTTGCTAAAGTTGTCGACGCAGCCATCAAGGCAGGAGCCACCATCATCAATATCCCCGACACCACAGGCTATTGTATGCCTTGGGAATACGGTGAGAAGATCAAATACCTTATGGATCATGTCGAGGGACTGCAGGATGGACGTGCTATCCTTTCGACACATTGTCACAACGATCTGGGCATGGCCACAGCCAATACCATCTCCGGTGTAGTCAATGGCGCACGACAAGTGGAGGTAACCGTCAATGGTATCGGCGAGCGTGCAGGCAACACTTCGCTCGAAGAGATTGCCATGATTATCAAGTGCCACCAGGCAACGATGCCAGTTACTACCAATATCAACACTACCAAGATCTGGCCCTCTTCTCGACTGGTAAGTTCGCTCATGAATATGCCTGTTCAGCCCAACAAGGCTGTGGTCGGCAAGAACGCCTTTGCACATTCAAGTGGCATCCATCAGGATGGTGTTCTAAAAAACGTTCAGACCTACGAAATCATGGATCCAAAGGACGTGGGCATCGACGAGAACTCCATCGTACTCACCGCACGCTCTGGCCGTGCTGCGCTTAAGCACCGTTTGAGCGTATTGGGTGTTGAACTCGAGCAGGAGAAACTCGACAAGACCTACGAAGCCTTCCTTCGTCTGGCCGACAAGAAAAAGGAACTCAACGATGACGACCTGTTGATGCTCGCAGGCACCGAAAAGGCCGAGAACAACCATGTTCAACTCGAATCGCTGCAAGTAACCACCGGCAAGGGTGTCACACCTATTGCTGCCATTCGTCTTAAGGTTGCCAACGAGATTTTCGAAGCAGCAGGCATTGGCAATGGTCCAGTGGATGCTTCAATCAAGGCCCTCAAGCAAATCATCCGACGCGAGATGACCCTCAAGGAAATGACCATCCAAGCCATTTCAAAGGGTTCTGACGACCTCTGCAAGGTGCACATTCAGGTTGAGCACGACAATCACATCTATTACGGTTTTGGCTCCGACACCGACATCGTTACCGCTTCTGTCGAGGCATATATCGACTGCATCAACAAGTTCAAACATTAATTACAAAACATAATGGGAAAAACATTATTTGACAAAATATGGGATGCACATGTTGTGCAGAAGGTTGAAGACGGCCCCACCCAGCTCTACATAGACAGACTCTATGCCCACGAAGTGACCTCTCCACAAGCATTCGACACGCTGCGTGACAAAGGCATCAAGGTGTTCCGTCCTGAACACGTCATCGCCATGCCCGATCACAACACGCCCAGCGATCAGCAGGAAGTCATCAACGACCCCATCGGACGCAATCAGGTTGAAACCCTTGCCAAGAACTGTGCAGAATTCGGCATCAAGCATTTCTGCATGGGCAGCAAGGACAATGGTATCATCCACGTCGTTGGTCCCGAGAAGGCCCTTTCTCTCCCTGGTATGACCATCGTCTGCGGTGATTCACACACCTCTACCCACGGTGCTGTTGGAGCCATTGCCATGGGCATTGGCACATCCGAAGTTGCCCAGGTGCTGGCTTCCGAGTGCATTCTGCAGTCCAAGCCCAAGACCATGCGTATCAACGTTGAAGGCACACTCCAGCCAGGTGTTGTAGCCAAGGATGTGGCACTTTACATCATGGCTCAAATGACCACCGCTGGCGCTACAGGTTATGCAGTTGAATATGCAGGTTCCACCATTCGCAATATGTCGATGGAGGGCCGTCTGACACTATCGAACCTTTCCATCGAGATGGGTTCGCGTGCAGGTCTGATAGCCCCCGACGAGACCACATTCGCTTACCTCAAGGGCCGCGAGTATGCTCCTAAGGGAGAAGACTGGGACAAGGCTGTTGCAACATGGCGCCAGCTCAAGAGCGACGACGATGCCGTATTTGACAAGGAAGTTACTTTCCGTGCCGAAGATATCAAGCCTCGCATCACCTACGGAACGAACCCTGGTGCAGGTATTGCCATCGACGAATGCATTCCTACCCTCGACGGCATGAACGAGGCCGAGCAGAAGCAGTTCCTCGCTCAACTTGATTATATGCAGTTCCAGCCAGGTGAGAAACTCGAAGGTCATCCAATCGATTACTGTTTCCTTGGCGCATGCACCAATGGACGTATCGAGGATTTCCGTGCCTTTGCATCGATCGTGAAGGGCAAGAAGAAAAACCCCAACGTCGTGGCTTGGCTCGTACCAGGCTCGTGGCTCGTACGTCAGCAGATCATCGACGAAGGCATCGACAAGGTTCTCGAGGAAGCAGGCTTCGAACTGCGTCTCCCCTCCTGCTCCGCTTGTCTCGCCATGAACCCCGATAAGGTTCCTGCCGGCAAACTCGCCATCTCCACTTCGAACCGCAACTTCGTCGGTCGTCAAGGTCCTGGAGCACGTACCATTCTTGCATCTCCACTCGTTGTGGCCGCTTCGGCCATCACTGGTGTAGTGACCGATCCACGCAAGATCTAATTGTTAATCATTAATTGTTATTTGTTAATTATTAATTATTAGTATGGCACATCAGAAATTCAATATAATCAAATCGACCTGCATTCCCATCCAGATCGACAACTGCAATACCGACCTCATCATCCCCGCACGTTATCTGGCATCGACTTCTCGCGACCCCAAATTCTTCGGTGATGCATTTATGCGCGATCTTCGCTTCAACGCCAAAGGCGAGCCAATAGCCGATTTCGTCCTGAACCAACCTGCATTCTGCGAAGCACCCCATAAGGGTTGTCACGAGATTATCGTGGGCGGACAGAACTGGGGTTCCGGTTCCAGCCGTGAGCATGCAGCATGGGCCATCTCCGGCTATGGTGTACGCGTCGTGATCTCAAGCAGTTTTGCCGACATCCATCGCAATAACCTCTTGAACTGCTTTGTTCTGCCCGTTATCGTCAGCGAGGCATTCCAGCAGGAACTGTTTGCATCAATCGCCAAGGACGCCAACACCGTAGTTACCGTGGATCTCCCGAACCAGACGGTTACCAACGAGGCAACGGGACATTGCGAAAAGTTCGACATCAACGGATACAAGAAGTACTGCTTGATGAACGGCTATGACGATATCGATTACCTCTTGTCACAGACCGGCAAGATTGAAGCCTTCGAAAACAAGAAGTAATGAAATTCGAAATACTCGACACGACCCTACGCGACGGAGAACAAACCTCGGGGGTTGCATTCAGTGCCTCCGAAAAACTCTCCATAGCGCGCAAATTACTCGAAGAAGTTCGCGTTGATCGCATCGAAATTGCTTCTGCGCGCGTCAGCGATGGCGAATTCCAATGTGTATGCAAGGTATGTGAATGGGCTAAGGAGGCCGGATACCTCGACAAGATAGAAGTCCTTGGTTTTTGCGACAATGGTGCTTCCATTGAATGGATCAGCAAGGCAGGAGGCAAGGTCATCAACCTGCTGGCAAAAGGCTCAGAGAAGCATTGCACAGCCCAATTGGGCAAGCAACCCGAGGAGCACTGGGCCGACATTCGTCGTAACATCGATATGGCCGTCGAAGCCGGTTTGAGCGTCAACATCTATCTGGAGGACTGGTCAAACGGCATGCAGTATTCCTTCAAGTATGTCATGGACATGATGGAGGCCTTGAGCGATGCTCCCATTCAGAGATTTATGCTGCCCGACACGCTGGGCATCCTCTCGCCAAGTCAGACGAGGCACTTCTTCGAGCAGATGGTAGCGAAATATCCGAAACTCCATTTCGACTTCCACGCCCACAATGACTACGACCTGGCTGTAGCCAACGTGCTGGCAGCAGTAAAAGCCGGTGCCCAAGGTGTTCACACCACGGTCAACGGTCTTGGCGAAAGAGCAGGCAATGCCTCGCTCGCAAGCGTGGTAGCTGTCATCAAGGATATGATACCCGGTTCGGAACTGAACGTCATTGAGCAGAGCATCAACAGCCTGAGTCGTATGGTGGAGAGTTATAGTGGCATTGCTACAGCACCCAATGCGCCCATCGTAGGCGAAAATGTCTTCACGCAAACAGCCGGCATTCATGCCGATGGCGACAAGAAGGCCAAACTCTACGTCAATCCGTTGCTGCCCGAACGCTTCGGACGCAGCCGCGAATATGCCCTTGGCAAGATGTCGGGCAAAGCCAACATCGAGCAGAATCTGCGACAGTTGGGCATTAGTTTGAACGACTACGACATGCGCCGTGTAACCGAGCGAATCAATGAAATGGGCGACAAGAAGGAACACGTAACCATTGAGGACCTTCCTTACATCATTTCAGATGTCCTGCATCACGACGCGCCATCCGAACGCATCAAACTTGTCTCTTATATGGTTTCTACTGCCTACGGTCTGCATCCCCAGGCTTGCGTAAAACTTGATATCAATGGGCAGCAATACGAGGAGTCTGCCACGGGCGACGGTCAGTATGATGCATTTGTACGTGCCGTACGTCACATCTATCGCAACAAACTGGACCGCACCTTCCCCTGGCTCACCAACTACGTGGTCACCATTCCTCCTGGAGGACGCACCGACGCACTTGTCCAGACTGCCATCACATGGCAGTACGAAGGAAAGGTCTATCGCACCCGAGGCCTGGATGCCGACCAGACGGAAGCCGCCATCAAGGCAACCATCAAGATGCTCAATATGCTTGAGGACGAGAAGGACGCAATCAATTAACAATGAACAATTAATAATTATTGAATAATATGAAACTCAAATTAGCAGTCCTCCCGGGCGATGGTATCGGTCCCGAGATTATGGAACAAGGTCTCGCCGTGACTGAGGCCATTTGCAAGAAGTTCGGTCATGAACTGAGTTACAAATATGCCATCTGCGGAGCGGATGCCATCGACAAGGTGGGTGATCCTTTCCCTGAGGAGACCTTCCAGACCTGTATGGAGGCCGATGCCGTGCTTTTTGCCAGCGTAGGTGATCCCAAGTACGACAACAACCCGAATGCAAAGGTTCGTCCCGAACAGGGTCTGCTTGCTATGCGCAAGAAGCTCGGTCTCTTTGCCAATATCCGTCCAGTCACCACCTTCGACTGCCTCGTACACAAGTCTCCCTTGAAGGATGAGGTTGTGAAAGGTGCCGATTTCATCTGCATCCGTGAGCTCACCGGTGGTATGTACTTCGGTCAGAAGAAGGAGCCTGCCATTAACGAGAATGGTGTAGAAGACGCATTCGACACCAACTACTATTCGCGTCCCGAAGTGGAACGTATCCTGCACGTGGCTTATCAGTATGCCCGTCAGCGTCGCAACCACGTCACTGTGGTCGACAAGGCCAACGTCCTGGCTTCTTCCCGTCTCTGGCGCAAGATTGCACAGGAGGTCATGAAGCAGTATCCCGACGTTACCACCGACTTTATGTACGTTGACAATGCTTCGATGCGTATGATCCAGGAGCCACGCTTCTTCGACGTGATGGTCACCGAGAATACTTTTGGCGACATCTTGACCGATGAAGGAAGTTGCATCACCGGCTCGATGGGTCTGCTCCCATCTGCATCCACAGGTGAGCACACCCCTGTCTTCGAGCCAATCCATGGTTCTTGGCCCCAGGGCAAGGGTCTCAACATCGCTAACCCCCTGGCTCAGATTCTCTCCGTAGCCATGCTCTTCGAGTACTTCGGTCTCAAGGCAGAAGGCGCCCTTGTCCGCAAGGCTGTCGATGAGTCACTTGCTCAGAACGTCCGCACTCCCGAAATTCAGGTTGAAGGTGGCGCAAAATACGGCACCAAGGAAGTCGGTCAGTGGATCGTCGATTACATCAATAAGAAGTAAATCGATAACATCAGGTATTTACTCTGTTCGTATTACACATACGGAGGTCATTTCTAGTGGCCTCCGTATGTTGTTGATTTTCTTGCAAATAATTTAGCAGTTTACCTTTTTGTCTTTTTTACACATATTAATGTCAGCTCCTATTCATCTTTGAAAGGAGCGACACAATAAACTATTACTTAAAAATCAAAAAACTATGGAACTAACATTCGAAAAATGGGAAGATGGAAGATGGTTTGTGATTCTACCGGAATGGGATGGCCTCCAAGAAGACCTGGAAATGGTCGATGGAGCCGACACCTTTCTTGACTTCCTAACGACCGACGGCCTCTATGTAACCCTCGATATCTCTTTGGATGACCAAGTCGGTTATTCTTCTTTGGAAATGGTAGGGCATGATCAACTTGGAGGCACGTATCGTGTAAACGGCGTAGATGGGTTCGATCAAGAAGTATGGCTCTGCAATGTCGTCCATTTCATATTTGGAGAGCATCCTAAAACCATTTATTTCAAAGAAGTATAAAGGGGGAAAATATACAATCCACATAATGATTAAAAAAATATTTGACAAGGTTGTCGATGTACTTATGCTGCTTGCAGATAAGTTTCACACTACATACAATGCTGTAAACATCGTTGTATATTACTGTCTTATTCCACTATTCTGGGCAGTGCTCCTTGACTACAAGCTGGGAACCTTCGCATTCTCGCTTGCAGTTCTCAGTTTCTGGGCTGGCATCTTCATTTTCGACCGGCATTTCGTCAAGGACTGTGACTATTGGTTCGAAAAATCAGTCGCTTTTCTCGAATGGTTCAACAAGATTGGTTGGAACTACAAATTAAGCTCTGTAATCATCTGTGTTGTTCTACCAATTATCCTTACTGTTATTCTATTATTTTGAAATCAACAAGAAAAGCTAATCAAGAACGTTGAACTAAAATGAAACTCAAGATATCAATCATCATTACAATACTATTAATCTTAATTGGCGGCTTTCGTTATTGTTCAGGACAAACGTCCGTGAGCAATCTAAAAGAAGGCGATATGATTTTTCATACTTCCAAGTCTGATCAATCCTGTGCCATTCAATATGCTACCACTTCCGTACTGAGCCATTGTGGTATTGTGATAGAAAAAGGCAATGACCTTTACGTGCTGGAAGCATCAAGTACATTAAAGCTGACTCCTTTAGACACTTTCATTGCTCGTGGCAAGAATGGGCAATGGTGGGCAAAGAGAGTAATAGACAAGCCAATCAAGATAAAGTACAAGCATTTACTTGGTCGAAAATATGACTCTGCTTTCAAGCCAAATAATAGCCTCTTTTATTGCTCTGAACTTATACATTATGTGTACAAAGAGCAATTTGGAATTGAGCTATGCAAGTTTCGTAAAGTAAAATCATACAACACGATTGGATTAAAAGAGATACTTAAGAAGAGGCATATCAGTTTGGAACAAGAAGTTGTTGCCCCTATTGATATATACGATTCAGAGTATGCACATAACATATAGGCAAGATTGTTAATTGAAAGAAGTAAAAGACATGAAAACCTACAACCCATTTTCCCTCGATGGGAAGACCATTTTGGTAACAGGTGCATCGTCTGGTATTGGACGGGCGACGGCTATCGAATGTTCCAAACTTGGGGCTCGTGTGGTCATCACAGGCCGTAACGAAGAACGCCTTGCAGAAACTTATAGCCAACTTGAAGGCGATGGACACATGCAGATCGTAGCAGATCTCTGCAAACAGGAGGATATTGACAGGCTTGTTGCCGAAACACCTTCGCTAAATGGTCTCGTCAATAATGCTGGGCAGAATAGCCTGGTCACCATCAATTATGTCGAACAAGCAGACCTTGACAAGGTATATCAAACCAACGTCTTTGCCCCTATACTTTTGACCAAAGGCCTGCTGAAGAAGAGAAAGATAGCGAAAGGTGGTTCCATCGTGTTCACTTCCTCTATCTCAGCGTCATTGAGCACTCCTGCAAATAGCATCTACGCCTCCTCCAAAGCTGCCATCGACTCCTTTATGCGTACTTGCGCGGTGGAATTAGGAGGACGTGGCATACGAGCCAATGCCGTCCTTCCTGGCACCATCGAAACAACGCTGGGCATAGGAGCAATCCCCGACGAATTGATCGTCAAGGACAAGGAACTCTATGCACTCCGTCGCTACGGGAAACCCGAAGAGGTGGCACACTCCATCATCTACCTCCTTTCCGATGCAGCTGCATGGGTCACTGGCACTTCGCTTGTGATTGATGGCGGTAGGTTATTGAAATGACGGGCACTTGATAATCTAAAATAATAGGGCTGGTTCCAAAAACGGAGCCAGCCCTAATTATATCTTGAACAATGCGAGATTACTTCTCTACAAAGTTGGTAACGTCGGCCGTGACGACACGCTCACCCTTCGAGTTCTGGATGGTGACATTCTCGAAGGTAATGTCCTTGGCATAATGCATCTCACAGCCCTTATCAGCTACGAAGAGGGAATTGCGCATCTGCAGATTCTCAAGTGGCATTTCGGGGAGACCATTGAACCATATGGCACGCTTTGCACCCTGGCAGATGACATTCGAAATGTAAAGGTTGCGGAAGCAAGGAGTCTCTTCGGTTACTGGTGGCACGGCATCTTCTGCCGAACTGTCCTTATCGGCCTTACCTCCTACAGGCTTGTTGGCATAATAGAGGTCGAAGGTGAAGGCATCACCCGAGATAGCAACCATATTGATCTGGTCGATATAGATGTTCTCGATCACGCCACCACGACCACGCGTCGACTTCATACGCAGACCCGTATCAGTGCCATTGAAGAGGCAGTTGTGCACGTAGATGTTGTTGGCACCCGAACTCATCTCCGAACCAATCACGAAGCCGCCATGGCCATGCAGCACGGTGCAACCATCGATGATGACATTCTGGCAGGGGCGTTTCCAATCGCGACCTTCCTTGTCCTTGCCCGACTTGATGCAGATGGCATCGTCGCCCACATCGAAGGTAGAGTTGAGGATCAGCACACGATTGCAGGACTCGAGGTCGAGGCCATCACCATTCTGTGCAAACCAGGGGTTACGGATGGTGACATTGTCGATGACAAGGTCTTCGCACATCAAAGGATGGATGTTCCAGGCAGGAGAATTCGAGAAAGTTGCATCCTTAAGCAACACGCGATTGCAGCGGATAAAGTCAAGCAGCACAGGACGATTCGTCACACGACGCATATCGGGTTTGTCTTCTACACCCTTCAAGTCATCTTCCTTCGCATTCGGATACCAGACGCTGTTCACCTCAACTCCGCTTCCCGACGTAAGCGTGCTCCACTGGCTGGAAGTGAACTTGCCTTTCTTGCTGGGACGCCATGCCTGGCCTTGTCCGTCGAAAGAACCTGAACCGGTGATGGCAATGTTGTTGACCTCGTAGGCATAGAGAGGAGCCATCTTGCGGGTCGAAGTATTACCCTCGTAAATTGTGGTTACTTCTGGATAGGCGTCATAGTCGGTAGTAAAAAGTACAAGTGCACCTTGCTCAACATGCAAATCGACATTCGAAACAAACTGAATAGGACCCGTAAGCCAGATGCCACTGGGAACAATAAGATGACCACCGCCCTTCTCGTCAAGGGCCTTCATGGCTGCTGCAAAGGCTTCGGTACAGAGAGTGCCGCCATCACCCTTGGCGCCAAAGTCGCTAAGACTAACGCTGTAAGCAGGGATATTGACTGTAGCCACAGCAGGCATATCGAAAGGAGCTGCAGCATACTGGGGACTAACGTAAGGCGCGAGCGAGTTATGGTCGCTTTGCGTTTGACAGGCTGTCAAGCCAAGGGCCAACAGTGTCACTAATGAAAAATAACGATTCATAGCGTATGTTTAAGATTGTGTGATTTTGCTGCAAATATACAAATACATTTTGAAATATCCTAATTTTTGACGTAAAAAAAGACAAAAACTGCAAATATTTGACAAAATATTTTCAACTTTCATAGTTTTTTTGTAACTTTGCGCCGTTTTTAGCAATAATTGCTATCAGCAATGATGGTTGTTCCCTACGGTCACGTCCGAGAGAAGGTTGGCTAAAATCATTGTTAATTGTTATTGGTTAATTATTAATTGAATAAGATATGGCAAATCAGGAAGATGTTTTCAAGAAGCTGGTGTCCCACTGCAAGGAGTATGGCTTCGTTTTCCCTTCGAGTGAAATCTATGACGGACTGGGCGCAGTCTATGACTACGGTCAGAACGGTGTTGAACTCAAGAACAATATCAAGCGCTACTGGTGGGAGGCAATGACCAAGCTCCACGAGAACATCGTGGGCATCGATGCTGCCATCTTTATGCACCCGACAGTCTGGAAGGCTTCGGGCCATGTGGATGCATTCAACGACCCACTCATCGACAACCGCGACTCGAAGAAGCGCTATCGTGCCGATGTGCTCATCGAGGAGCAGCTCGCCAAGATTGAAGATAAGATCAACAAGGAGATCGAGAAGGCTCGCAAGCGTTTCGGCGAGGCTTTCGACGAGGCTCAGTTCCGCGCTACCAATGGCCGCGTGCTGGAGCATCAGGCCAAGTGGGATGCACTGCATCAGCGTTACAGCGACGCCATGAACAAGATGGACCTTGAGGAATTGAAGCAGATCATCCTCGACGAGGAGATCGTATGCCCCATCAGCGGCACTCGCAACTGGACCGACGTACGTCAGTTCAACCTCATGTTCTCCACCGAGATGGGTTCCACTGCCGATGGTGCCATGAAGATCTATCTCCGTCCCGAGACCGCACAGGGCATCTTTGTCAACTACCTCAATGTGCAGAAGTCTGGTCGCATGAAGCTGCCTTTCGGCATCGCACAGATTGGCAAGGCCTTCCGTAACGAGATCGTGGCACGTCAGTTCATTTTCCGTATGCGCGAATTCGAGCAGATGGAAATGCAGTTCTTCATCAAGCCGGGCACCGAACTTGACTGGTTTGCCAAGTGGAAGAAGACCCGTCTCGCCTGGCACAAGGCTCTCGGCTTCGGCGATGCAATGTATCGCTACCACGATCATGAGAAGTTGGCTCACTATGCCAATGCTGCCACCGATATCGAGTTCAACATGCCATTCGGCTTCAAGGAGGTTGAGGGCATTCACTCTCGCACCAACTTCGACCTCTCGCAGCATGCCAAGTACAGCGGCAAGAAGATCGAGTACTTTGATCCCGAGACCCGTGAGTCTTATGTCCCCTACGTCATCGAGACTTCGATTGGTGTCGATCGTATGTTCCTCAGCATCATGGCTGGTGCATTCAAGGAAGAGGAAGTCAATGGCGAGCGCCGCGTAGTTCTCGCATTGCCTCCTGCTTTGGCTCCCGTCAAGGTGGCTATTCTCCCACTTGTCAACAAGGACGGTCTGCCAGAGAAGGCCGAAGAGATTCTCCGTGAGCTTCGTTACGACTACACCTGCCAGATTGAAGTGAAGGACTCCATCGGCAAGCGCTATCGTCGTCAGGACGCCATCGGTACTCCCTATTGCGTTACCGTTGACGGCCAGACTCTCGAAGACAACACCGTTACCCTCCGTTTCCGCGACACCATGGAGCAAGAGCGCGTAGCCATTGCCGACCTCCACAAGATCATCGGTGACTCGGTGAACATCTCTTCTCTGCTTCGCAAGATTGAGAACGACTAAGCATTGTTAACTGTTAATTGTTAATTGTTAATTGAAAAAGATTCTTTATTTCCTTCTTGTCCTGTTGGCTGCTCCCCTGATGCTGGCCTGCAACGACGATGACAGCGTAGATTACACCGAGTACTACGGCTGGCGCGACGAGAACAACGCCGTTACTGAGTTGTTCTTGTCAGCCCAGAGTACCGACTCGGCCCTGACCTACTTCAATCAGCGCGTGCAGTCGCTCAAGGAGCCTCAGTACTATCCATCATTCTATCACTTTGTGCATCGAGCCAATCTCGACAGCCTTCGCAACCTCAATCCGCGCAAAGACTATCGACCCTACTCCACCAGCACGCTCAGCGTCCACTACACCCTCTATCAGACCGATTCGCTCTACGCCAAGGTGCGTCGTCAGGGTGGTTGGACGAAGGAGTATCTTCGCAATCCCGGTGGTCTCCTTGACTCGCTGTTCTTCGCCTGTGCTGATAGGAGCCCTTTGAAGGCCGACACCATCGAGTCCTACCAGGTAAAGTATTACACTGGTTTCACTCCCAATGGCGTGATTACCGGCTGGGGTGACATCCTGCAGCAGATGTATATCGGCGATCATGTAGTGTGTATGATTCCTTGGTACTTGGCCTATGGACAGCAAGGTAGCGGTTCGTCCATCAATCCTTATTCCAACCTCTTTTTCCAAATCGAACTTTGCGACATCACCTCCTGGGGTGGCAATGTGGCAAACAAGTAAAGGAAAATACAGACATTTCGGAATAACGGAATAACGAAATACTGAAATAGCTGAATAACGGTATCCCGAAATCCCGAAAAAACGCTATAACGAAAAAACGCTATAACGACTAAAAAATGAAAAATCTCAATAGATTTATCTCTCTGACGGCATGGACATTGTTCTGTGCCGTTAGTGTTTCTGCACAATCGTTTGACTTGCAGGAGTCAATGCCGGGCGATAATTGCACCAGTATCCTCGTGGGCCGTAAGGCCACAACTGATGGCTCGGTAATCACCAGCCACACCTGCGACTCCTGGTATCGCACCTGGATGCGCTGGGTACCTGCTGCCGACATCGAGCGCGACACCGTGATGGATATCTTCGAGGGTCGGATGCATACCGAATATCCCGGTTCGATGGATGGAGTAAAGGTCAAGGGACAGATTCCCCAACCTGCTGGCCACATCTATCGTTACCTCGACACGGCATATCCCTGCCTCAACGAACACCAACTTGGTATCGGCGAGACCACGTTCACTGGTCGCGATACGCTCGAAAACAAGGATGGTATGTTCATGATTGAGGAACTCTGTCGTGTGGCACTGCAACGCTGCACCAAGGCGCGTGACGCCATTCTGCTTATGGGTCAGCTCATCCACGAATACGGATACGGCGATTCAGGTGAATGTCTGACGATAGCCGACACTGAGGAGGCTTGGATCTTCGAGGCGCTTGGCGAAGGTCCCGACCAAGTGGGTGGTGTATGGGCTGCACAGCGCATCCCCGATGATGAGGTTTGCGTTTCGGCCAACATCAGCCGTATCGGTTCACTCAGCACACTTACCCCTCCATCCAAACCTGCCAAAGCAAAGAAGGGAAAGAAACCTGCCTATGCCCCTCTCGTTTCCGACACGCAGATGGCTTCGCAGAACGTTTTCGACGTGGCTCGCAAACTCGGATTCTGGGATGGCTCGTCGGAATTCTCGTTCTGGCGCGCCTACAGTGGCGTCAACTATTTCGACGAAGAGAAGAACTATTCCACACGCGAACTCTACATTATGCAGCAATTGGCTCCTTCACTGGGGCTCAACGACACAATGGACGAACTACCTGTCAGCATTCGTCCCGACTCGCTCGTCTCCTACCAGAAGGTCATCAGCCTGCTCGGCACGTGGTACGAAGGCGACAAGCAACTCGACCTCACACAGAAGATGCGCATCCCCAACGCAAGCCGTGATCTGGCTGGCAAGAAGCCCTGGGCAAGCGAAGACAGCATCATCTCGTCCATCGCCAACCCTTGGATGAATAGCCGCCTCATCAATACGCTATATGCCCTCACGGGAGACAACGATTGGCACTGGGTGCGCACCGTAGCTGTGCCGCAATGCGCCTACTCCACCGTCATCCAGTTGCGAGGTTGGCTTCCCGATGCCGTAGGCGGTGTGTGCTGGATGTCGCTCGACAATCCCGGCCAGTCGCCACGCTTCCCCATCTTCTGTGGCACTACCCAACTGCCCAGGATACTGGAAGTCTGCGGTCAACATCGTTATCGCGACGATGCCCTCGTATGGCACTATCGTCAGGCCAACAAACTAGCTACTGTGCGCTGGGGCGAATGTCGCAAGGACATCGAGTCGGCTCGACAATATTTCCTCGACAAGGCCGAACGCGAACTACCCATTGTCGAACAGCAGTATATGAGCATCCTCCGCTCTTCCACCACAGCCGAAGAAACTCCTAATGATAAAGACGAGGCATACGCCACCGACTTTCTCAACGGCTACACCGCCGACTTCGTTGGTGCCACTGTCCTCCGTTGGGACGAACTCTATCGCCAATATTGGCGTAAGTTCTGGAGCGGGTTCTAAGGAAATTGTATAATAGAGAATCGAAAAATCAGGATATTGCAAAGAAATAAGGTGTATTCGTCATTTTTTTGTACACCAAATGAATAAGGATTGAAGAAAACTTGTATCTTTGCATCCGAACCATCATTCAAAACAAATTTTATGAGAAAATATCTATCTATCGCGTTGATGTTTGCCTTTGTGCTCTCTTCGTGCATCAAGGATGAACTTCCGAACACTGAATGTGACATCGTAAGCGCTTGGGTGGAAGGCGAACAATATGCCACCAGTTTCTACCATCCGTCACAGATGCGCCACGACAACATCTCGACTGCCGAGAAAGAGATAGTCTTCTCGGTACGCTCTCTCATCTCTCTTCCCAAGAGCCTGCCCGTCAACTTCACCATCACGGAAGGTGCAACCATCCAACCAGCCAGCGGTTCGGAACAGGATTTCACCAAAGGCCCGGTGACTTATGTTGTCACCTCGGAGGATGGCGAATGGAAACGCGAGTACAAAGTGACGTTCAAGGAGGCCACTATGCCCACCTATAAGTTCAGTTTCGAGAACTACGAGACCATCCAGTCAAGTTCCAACTATTACCACGAGTTCTACGAAGTCGATCAGTCGGGCACCCACCACAACATCTGGGCATCAGGCAACCTCGGCGCCATCCTTATCAAGACGAATTCCAAGGCCGAAGAGCAGCCCACCTACTCCACGCCCAATGGTTATGCTGGCCGTGGTGTCTGCCTCAACACGCAGAGTGCCGGTCCACTTGGCGAGGCATTCCACAAACCCATCGCTGCCGGCAACCTCTTCATCGGCCGATTCGTCCCCGAGAAAGTATTGTTCGAACCTCTCAAGGCTACTGAGTTCGGTCGCCCCATCGACCGTGTACCCATTCGTGTGACTGGTTACTACAAATACACTCCAGGCCCCGTCTTCACCGATATGGAAATGAACAAGTACCCCAATCGTACCGACGAAGCGAGCATCTATGCCGTCTTCTATCGCAACAAGGACAATGAAGGCAACGACGTTTTACTCTACGGCGACGACGTGCTCTCTAGCCCGTTCATCGTAAAGAAGGCCGAAGTGGCTACCCTACCTCCTACCAGCGAGTGGACTCGCTTCGAAATGTTCTTCGAAGGCAATGAAGCCGACGATGTGATACTTGCCGCACAGGGATACAGCATAACACTCGTCTTCTCGTCGAGCAAGGATGGTGCATCGTTCGAAGGCGCCATTGGAAGCGAACTTCTTATCGATGAAGTGGAAATGACATTTGAAAATACTGATAACGATTGACACGAATCATGAAAAAGAATATCATCATCTGTTTGGTCTGCAGTTTACTACTCGCAAGCAATGCCTTTGGTGCCGATCCCGACAGCAGGAAGAAGAAGGTTGAAGTGATAGCACGTGTAGGCTATAGCATCGGCGGCACAGCCCCTCTCGGCATTCCCGCCACCATTCGCAGCATCGATGCCTTCCGCCCCACAGCTTCGATTATGGCTGGAGCCGACCTGAAACTGTCTTTGATAGGCAGCTGGGGAATAATGGCCGGTTTGCACTACGAGAACAAGGCGATGGATGCCGAGGTGACCACCAAGGGCTACCGTATGGAGGTAGTGAAAGGCGACAGTCGTATCGAAGGTCTTTTCACAGGTCACGTCAAGCAGGAAGTGACGCAGAAGATGCTGACCGTCCCCGTTATGCTTACATGCCGTCTGGGGAACAGGGTGACCTGGAAGGTCGGCCCGTACATTTCGTTCCTTTTGGACAAGGATTTCAGCGGCATTGCCTCCGATGGTTACCTGCGCCAGGGCGATCCCACCGGCCAACGCGTCGATATGGGAGCTAAGGAAGGCGAATGGGCTACCTACGACTTCAGCGACGAGATGCTGGATCGTCAATTTGGTGTCGCTATGGGCTTCGACTGGCGCCTTGCTAAGCACGTCGGCATCATGACCGATATTAACTGGGGTCTGACCGGTATCTTCGACAAGGACTTCAAGACCGTGGAGCAGACTCTTTACCCCATCTACGCAACCGTTGGACTCTACCTGTGTTTCTGAGGATCGGAACAAAAGGTGCAATAATATTCAGCGGGCCATCGTTTCCTTTTCGATGACCCGCTTTATTATCTAATCTCATAAGCTACGGACAGAAGACTATTGACCATGAATGACACGTCCATCCCGAATGACGAATCCTCGATGGGGAGCCTCCTTCTGTTTACGCCCTTGCAAATCATAGAGACATTCCGAAGATTTATCTATCCGCAGTGTTTTTAGACATGTTTGCGATTCCACGATGTTTGGGAAATCCTTCCAATAATCCACTGCCTCGTAGGCAGACTTGCTGCCCAGTGGCACATAAAGTGTGCATTTTGACTTATCAAATTCTGAAAAAGTTGAATTCCTGATCGATGCTGGTGACTCTCCTTTGACAGTAATCGATGTTAACGACCGGCACGTCGAAAAAGCCTCATAGCCGATAGATTTCACATTGCTGCCAATGGTTACAGATGTTAAGGAAGTACATCCACTGAATGTATAATCCTTGATATCGACAACTCCTTCTGGTATAATTACAGATTCCAAATAATAGCAATATGCAAAAGCGCCTTCGCCAATAAAATCCAAGCTGGAAGGCAAAGTCAATTTGGTCATCCAACTTTGACTAAAAGCGTCTTCACCAATCGAAGTCACACCTTCACCAATGACATATTCTTCGACAGAATTACCAAACATGCTGCTGAAAGAATAATCCTTCGACATAATACTATCACTATTGATGGTCACCTTTGTCAAATTCAGGCATGAAAGGAATGCATTATTGCCAATAGAGACCACACTGGCGGGGATCGTGATAGATGATAGTTTCACACACTGATAGAAAACTACATCTCCTATCGCAGATACATTTTCGCCCAAAGTAATGGAAACCAACTTTCCTAAAAAGGCAAAAGCTCCATTGCCAATAGTCTTCACCCCATCACCGATAGTCACGGTTTTGAGGCTATCACACCTCTGAAATGCCATTTCTCCAATAGAAGTGACGCTATTGGGGACAACAACAGAAGTCAAATTTCGGCAACTATAGAAGGCCATGTCTCCTATAGTCTCGACACTGTTTCCAATCGATAGATCAGTCATGCCATAACACAGGGCGAAAGCACGAAAGGAAATCTTCGAGACTCCGTCTTCTATTACTACAGAAGTCAACTTCTGACAGCCTTCGAAAGACTTGGGTTCAACTATGCTCACATTGCCCGGGATAGTTATCGAGGGCAAGGTGCTACATTCGTAAAACGCCAACTCGCCGATAGTCGTAACTCCCTTGCCTATGGTCACGGATTTTAAAACATGACAATCATAGAACGCCCTTTTCCCGATAGTAGTTACATTATCGCCTATTACAACAGAAGAGATAGAAGCAAGTCTAAAAGCAGATTCTCCGATGGATGTAATGCTATATGTCTTTCCTTCAAAAACGACATCAGCAGGGATGGTAATATCTCCATGGTAGTGCCCCTCGACAACCTGTGCTGTATTATTCAGAGAATCCAATTCATAATAAATGCCATCAACTTCAATCGATGCCCAACTGAAATTCGGAAAGCACCAGCCAAGGAATATGCCAATTATTGGCATTATAATACTTATTGTTAGGTTCTTCATAATTTTACATCTAAAAGAAATAAACATTTGTAACGAATGTGGCTAACAGTATTAATTCACGCTGCGAAATTAATTAAATCCGACAATATGTCCAAACAATTGTCTCCTTTTAACTCATATTACTCTCTTATTTGGGGTGACCAGATCCAATTTCAAACCATAATTATCAAAAAATAGCACAAAAATTTGGACATACAAAGAATTGTTAGTACCTTTGCCGCGTGAACCCACACAATCCCTTATTCCGTAAAAAAAAATCATTACCATCATGAAAGAAAAAGTATTACAAGCAATGCGCGAGGCTGGCAAGCCCGTCTCGGCAGGTGACGTGACCAAGGCACTGGGTGCCGACCGCAAGGAAGTGGACAAGGCTTTTGCCGAACTGAAGAAGGAGGGCGCCATCATATCGCCCGTCCGTTGCAAGTGGGAACCCGCCAAATAACCGCAAGCCATGGAGATCAAAGCTATCCGCATGTTCGACGGCGGTTTCATGAACCAGCCCTTTGCCTTTGGAGGCGAAGAGGGCAAGGAGGCCTTCGACGAACAGATTATCTACCGCAGCAGTCTGCAGAATTTCCTCATCGACACGGGTGACGAAGTGATTCTCGTCGATACAGGCTTCAAGGCCGGATTCCCCGCTCCAGCCAAGAAGTTGGGGGCTCCGCTCTATATGGGCGAACTGATTGCCGACTATTTGACAGCCTTCGAGGCTTTGGGCTATAAGCCTGAACAGGTGACCCGCATCCTCATCACCCACAAGCATCCCGACCACACCGATGCCATCTCACTCTTCCAGAATGCCAAGATCTACATCTCGCCCGAGGATGCCGATGCAATGAAACTGCCCGAAGGCGGCAATGTGGTTCGTGCTGCTTACAACGACTCGTTCAAGAACTTCCCACGTGCCGAAAAGGTCATCGATGGTCTTTGGTTCATCGAGGCCAAGGGACACACCAAGGGCAACAGCATCATCATCCTGGAATGCGACGGACTCTTCTACATGTTCCACGGCGATGTGACCTACTGCGATGCTGCCTTGAAGGCCAACAAGCTGAGCATCGTCTTCGAAGACAAGGCTGCCGCCCGCGTGACCCTCGACCGTGTGCGTGAGTTCATTCAGCAGAATCCCACCGTCTATCTCTCCACCCATTGCCCTGAGGGCTACGAGAACCTGGAGATGAAACGCGTGATGAAGTTGTAAGACAACATCTATTTATCTACATCAAAAAAGCACGAAAAGATCTGAAATTTTCTTCTCGTGCTTTTTCGCGTTTAGTATTATTTCGGAATTATCCCTTCATTTTGCAGCAGTTGTGCCTTGCGTTCGACACCGCCCGCATACCCCGTGAGCGAGCCATTCGCACCCATCACACGATGGCAGGGAACGATAATCGAAATAGGATTGTGTCCGACCGCTCCACCCACAGCCTGTGCCGACATCGACGGGATCCCACGTTCTGTAGCGATGCGCCGTGCTATGTCTCCATAGGTCAATGTGCGTCCAAAAGGAATGGTGAGCAGTTGTTCCCATACCTGCCGTCGGAAGTCACTGTTCGTGCGCATCACAATGGGTGGCATGAAACCAGGATCCTTACCCGTGAAATAGGTGTCGAGCCAACGTCGCGTCTGCTCAAAGATGGGCAGTTCGGGGCGTTCCTCATTCTCAGGGCAAAGAAGGGTATCGGCAAAGTACTTTTGCCCATCGAACCAAAGTCCGACAAGCGCAGTCCCCTCGGAAGCCATCGTAATGTTTCCAAGGGGACTGTTATAATGTGCAATATAGTCCATCGTACAAATATTATTGGAGCGACATCCTAATCAATCACTACACCGTTGCGCTGCTTCCAGTCGATGTAGTACTGGGGTTCGTCGAGCATAAGCTGCTGCTTCTGGTCGATGAAGAGCTGGATGGTGGATGCCCTGCAGCAAAGGGCATCGTCACGTTCGCGGCGAATCTCGTAGCGGAAGTCAAGACGTGCGCCCAACTTAGGAACGTAGGTAGTGCGTATCACAGCCACATCGTTAAGTTCCAAGGGTCCATAGTACTTGACGTGCACATCGACGATGGGCGCCAGGATGCCGGCCTTCACCATATCGGCATAACCAATGCCAGGGAAGTGACGGCCGAACGCTTCACGGCCATCCTCCATATACTTGATGTAGGAGCCATGCCACGCACGTCCCATCGAGTCAATCTCGCTGAACTTGACAGGAATCTTTATAACGTCTTCCAGTTTCATTTCACCTCAAACACCGAGTCCGCTACAGCAGCATCCATCTTGTAGTTCGAGAACTCATACAGATCGTAGTTGCCCGACTTGCCATTGAGGCGCACGCTGCGCAATTCGCCTGCCTTGGTATCGATGACGATGACAAACGACTGATAGACGAGCTTGCGACGCTCGGCAGCATTGCTTGTGATGGGCGTGATGGTCATTGTCATGCTGTTGGCATCGCGCTCCATATCGATGTCTGCCACATCGCTGAGGTCGGTATCCTCGTTACCGCTGGTGATATTCTTGATGGCATTTACCAAGGGGCCGAGCGACGAACTTCCACTGCCCGACGCGGTCGATGCCTGTCCATCCTGAACGATGGTGAACTTCTCTCCATCGGTGACAAGCTTGTCCTTGCCGCCATTGGTCGAAATACACATCTTGGCAGGCTTCTTGAAGTAAAACGTGCCTGTCGTAACCTGATCCTTGGCAAGCATCGTGTTGTGGGTGGTCTTCTTGACCGAAGCCGTCATCGAATTGATTTTCTTGTAGCCCTCCATTGCCTGCTTCATCACGTCCTGGTCCTGTGCCTGGACAGTCGAAACCGATGTCGTAAGGGCTGCTATCGAAGCCACAAGGGCCACTGCAACTATGCGGATGATTCTTTTCATTTTCTTTTTTGTTTTTTTCCGACAATAGATTATCAAGTATAAAGTCCACCATTGATGCTGATGACATTGCCCGTAATGTATCCAGCCTGGGGCGAAGCCAGGAAGGCAACGAGTTCTGCCACCTCTTCGGGCTGACCGAAACGGTTGGCGGGGATGGTCTTCTTGAGGGCAGCCTCGTCGAGGCCTTCCACCATATCGGTCTTGATGAAGCCTGGAGCAACGGCATTGACGGTGATGTTCTTGCGGGCAACTTCCTTGGCAAGCGCCTTGGTGGCAGCAACAAGGCCGCCCTTGGCTGCGCTGTAGTTGGTCTGCCCCTGCATACCCATGATGCCGCTCACGCTGGCCATGTTGATGATGCGTCCGAACTTGTGGAACTGCATCTGTGGGATGAGTGGAGCCGTGACGTTGTAGAAACCTCCGAGCGTAACGTTGATGACGCTGTACCAGTCTTCAGCTGGCATGAGGGCCATCAGGTTGTCACGGCGAATGCCTGCATTGTTGACAACCACCTCGATGTATTCATCCTCGTGAGCATTCTGCCAGGCTTCGAGAGCCGTCTTGACCTGTTCGGCGTCGCCTACATTGAACTGCAGCATCTCGCCATCGCTACCAGCCTCACGCACCAGGCGGAGTGTCTCTTCGGCTGCATCGGTGCGGCTCACATAATTAATAATAATATGGTAGCCCAATTGTGCCAGCTTGACACTCACTGCACGGCCAATGCCGCGGCTACCTCCTGTGACTAAAGCATATTTCATAATCTACAATAAATAATTTTCAAATAACAATTATCTGCGGTCACCATTTCTTTGACCAAAAAGAGCCCCAAAGGTTTAACCCCTCCCGTTTCCGTCAGCAGCCATGTTTCCTTCAGCAGCCGCGTTTCCGTCAGCAGCCACCCTTGGCTGCTTCCTATCCTCTCTCGGCCCTCCCGTTTTCGTCAGCAGCCATGTTTGGCTGCTTCTCACCTCGTCTGCGTGATCTCCCAAGCCGCCTGCTTGCCAATCAGCTCCGACACAGTGAACAGCGAGGTCATCGTCACACCAAGCAAACCATGCAAGGTCAGGCTCTGACCCGTGAGGAAGAGGTTGGGGATAGGCGTCTTGGCCGAAAGCAAGGTCATCATCGGATTGTGATAATCCTTGCGCACGCCGTAGCACGAACCATTGGGTGTGAGCGTATAGTCGCGGTAGGTCAAAGGTGTCGAAGTATAATGTGCCTCCACCTTGTTGTGCAGATCGGGGATGAAGCGCTCGGCAAGGGCCACGCACTCGTTATAGAGGCGTTCCTTCATCGCCTTGTATTCCTCGCCACGATGTCCGACAGTCGTGTCAGCCCACTGCGAAATCTTCTCCCACGGCAATGGGGTGAGGATGTCGAGGATGCGTGCATCGTCGCCCTCGATGGGACAACGGCACGAGATCAGGCAACCTTGCACGGGTCCATCCTCGTTGAAGTAGGTCCACACATTGGGCTTCTGGTAGATGTACTGGTTCCAGTTGAAGTACTTCAGCGTACCAGGCTTGATGATGAGCGAAGTGGTGAACATGCCGTAGGTGTTCTCGAGCCTGTGGATGCGGTTCTTATAGACCTTCTTCATCTTCGTCGATTCCTTCACCATATCGACAGTGACGGCAGGATGCGCATTGCTGATGAAGTAGCTGCCTTCGTAGATCTCGCCATTCTTGCAACGCGCAGCCACCAGTTGGCCATCCTTTTCGATGAGTTCCTCGACTTCGGCATCGCAAATCACCTCGCCACCCATCGCCTTGATCTGTTCCATCAGTCGGTCCACGATGAGGTTTCCATCGCCACGCAGACGATAGGAGCCCTGGATGAACGAATTGTTGCCTTGGGCGAAGTTGTAGAGCGGCAAAGTGTCCTTGGCGAGTTCCATCTTGAGCGACGAACCGCTCAGCACATTGATCAGCAACTCGTCATGGAACGTCTCGTGCAGGAAGTCGTAGGTGCTCGAAGCAAAGAGCGACTGGGTGAAGAAGTCCACCTCATCGCGCGGCAGGATGGCATCGTAGAGGTGATCGCACACCTCGCACATCACCTTGCAGTATTTCTTCAGACCTTCGCGCTCCTTCGGGAAGTCCTTTGCCAATGTCTCGACAAAGGCTTCGTGTCCTTCGGCATATCGGAACGTCCGGTCACCGATGGTCACACGGTCGAAACCTGTCGGATCGAGGTGCTGCCAAGGCAGGTCCATCAGTCCCATATACTTGAACGGTGCATAGAGGCAGCCGCCCTCGCCAATGCCGCCCACGTAGTGCATACCCGTGTCGAGCAGTTCGCCATGACGCATGAAGCTCTGCATGCAGCCACCCGGCTGATGCTGGCGCTCCAGTATCACGACCTTCATGCCGCGCTTGGCCAGGATGAAGCCGCACTCCAGTCCTCCCAGGCCCGACCCTACTATGACAACATCATATTTCATATCCTTATCCTTTCTTTATCCGGTTTTTCGTCAGCAGCCAAGCTTGGCTACTTCTTACCCCGTTTGTTTTCGTCAGCAGCCATCTTTGGCTGCCTCCTAACCTTTCGAACCCCTCTTAACCTTTCGAACCTTTCGAACCCTTCGAACTAAGCAGCCGATACAGGAACGGCTCGACCACATAGGCAAAGAGCACGGCAGCAATCATGCCGACAAGCGTGGCAAAGCCCACCGACCTAATGGCCGGATGCACGGCAAAGTTCATCGAACCTACGGTCACGATCAGCGCCAGGGCCGAGAAGAGGATGGCCGTCTTGTGATAGGCGAGCAGCTTGTTATGCCTTGTGTCAGCTCCTCCCTTTCCGATCAGTCCGTTCATCACGAAGATCGAATAATCGACACCGATGCCGAAGATGAACGTCGAGATGATGATGTTGATCAGGTTGAACCGTATGCCGAAGATGTTCATCGCACCGAGCACGATGATCCACGAGATGACGATGGGCAGGAAGCAGAGCAGCGAGTTCTTCAGATTGAAGCGGAACGAAATCAGCAGCACCAGAAGCACGAAGGCCATCGAAACCCACTGCAGCACATTGAAGTCCTGTCCCAACTGGCGCAGGGTATCCTGTGCATAATAGTAAGTGTCGAGCACCATCAGGTTGGGCTCATTGGCCACGGCATCGCAGATGCGGTGATAGTCGGTCGAGTCACTTCGTACCGAGTCGTTCTCGCAATAGACGGTCGAGAAGCAGAGGTACGATCCGTCGTAAGTCTGCTCCATCAGTGTGGTGCGATATCCCTCGGGGATAAACTCCTGCTCGTAGAGGGCATCAGGTTCGTAATCGCGCGTAGCAGCCACGAAGAAGGGTTCGAAGGCCGCAGCATTGACACCGGCCTTGGGTGCACACTTGTTGATCAGCGCACGCACGTTGGCAAGGCGCTCCTCGGTCCAGTAGTTGTGCCAGGCGTCGATGCGCTCCTGCTGCACACGCTTGGGGATGAAGAGTTCCGACGTGTGGGTATATTTGGTCACGAGGCCCTCCTCCTGCAGCGAATCGAGTTTCTCGGCCATGAGCGAGAAGTTCTCGATGGCCTCCTCCATCGTTGCACCACTGGCGGCAAAGTACTGGTGACGGTCGCCCGAATCGGTCTTCTCACGCACCAGTGCCTCGGTCTCGGCAAGGTTATTGGGCCAATAGCCCAGGTTGCGCATATCGGCATCGAAGTTAGTGCCTCCAATGAGATAATAAGCTACGCAGACGACGGTCAGCACAGCGATGATGGCCAGCAGGGGCTTGTTGCGGTCGATGGGATAGGCATTGATGCGGTCGATCACCTTGAACGCATGGCGGTTCAGCTTGTTCTTCCTTTCGTTGAAGAACGGAGGCAGGAATGCCAGCGAGAACACCGTAGTACCCACGATGGCAAAGGTGGCAAACAGGCCGAAGTCCTGCAGGAGGTCCGTCTGGATGAAGATCAGACCCAGGAACGAACCGATGGTGGTGATGCAGCCCATCAGGACGGGCTTCACCTGGTCCTTGAGCACCTGTACCGGGTCGCCCACGTACTTGTAGTGGGTGATGACGTGCAGCACGTAACTCAAGGCCACGCCCAGCACGATGGCGCCGATGCCCAAGGCAAGCAGCGAGAACTGACCCTTGATGAAGTACATCATCGCCAGGCCGAACACCGTGCCGAACAAGACGGGCAGCAGCAGGAGCGGGATGGTATTCCAGTTGCGGAAGCACAGGAAGATGACCAGCAGCACGATGATCAGCGACCACATGATGTTGTTCTTGATGTCCTTCTTCAGCGTCCACGAGTTATAGGCACCATTGGCAGGCGAACCGTGATAGCCGATCTTCACGCCTGGGGCGATGGTCTCAAATTGCTCGATATATTCGTTCATCCACTGGAAGAGGATGGCGCCGTTGCCCGAGTCGGTGCTGGCAAACCTTGGTGTGATGACCACGGCAGCCACGGTCGAATCTGGCACGAAAAGGTGCTGGTTGACGATCGAGTAACTTCCGCCCGCATTCATCAGTCCCTTCATCTTGTCCATCAGCACATAACGCATACCGATTGGGTCGATCTGCAGCAGCTCGGGGAAGGCCTCACCGATGAGCGAAGTGGCCTGCGCCTTGTTCTCCTGCAGTTGCTTCAGGATGTGTGCCTCGGTCTGCAGCGTGTCGAAGCCCGCATAGGCCGAAGTGTCGATGTAGTTGGGCAGATGCTCCATCATGTAGTCGATGCCCTCGAACATGATGTCGTCGGTATGCACCTGGCTGAAGAGGTTGCCAATGGTGCGCATGTTCTCGGGGCGCTGATTGTCACGCGCCTGTATCGAGTCGCAGAAGGCATCCACCACGTTGCTGAGCGAATCCACGCCGATGCCCTCGCGGTCGTGGAAGATGATGAACGTCTTGTCCTTGATCCTCAGGCTCGAGAAGGCGAGCTTGATGCTTCCGTCCTCGTTCCTCGACGATGGCAGCAGGCGTGCAATGTCCTCCTCCAGGTAGATCTTGGTCGAAAAATAGCCGAAGAAACACAGCAGAAAAGCCCACAGTGCAACCCACACCACCCTGTGCTTGTCGAAGAAATGATATATTCTAATGAAAAAGTTTGTCATCCTTTGATCAAACCAACAATTGTTAATTGTTAATTATTAATTGTTAATTGTTAACTGAAAACTCTCCCTTCAGTTCCATATAGGTAGTCTCGGCATCGGCGATACGTGCCTGGATGATGTAAGCCGAACTGTCCTGATTGGGAGTCAGCATCACATCGACGTCGAGCAAGGGGCACACCTGCGGGGTGGCTACTGCCGTGAGGCGGCATTGCTTGATGGTCTTCATGAAGAGTTTCTTGCCCGTGAGCATCTCGGCACATTCGCGGATGGTCTCGATGTTGCACACACCTGGGCACACCGCCTTGTGGGGGAAATGTCCGCGATAGACGTCGGCATCGGGTAGCAAAGCGATCAAATAGACGCCATGAAGGGGCGACAGGACGTTCTCCTGCTGCACCTTGTAAAACTTATCCTTTAGTAGCATAGTTTCGAAATTTATGGTCGCAATTACTCGTCGGCTGTAAAGATCTTCATCTGTGTGTCGGCCACCACTTCCCCGTTCACGGTCGTTTCGCCCGTGATGATGGTGATGCCATTGACTTCGGCACCCATGGTGATGGTAGTGCTGAGCACGTCACCGATGGCAGGGCGGCGGTAGCAATGGAACTTCTTGACCTCGCCGATATATCCCACGGGGGCAGGTTCGCCCTTCACCACACACCGATAGCCCGCAAAGGCGCTTGCCGACTGTGCGATGTGCTCGATGAGACCGGGCTCCGACATCAGTTGGTCGTCCTCGATGAAGAAATTGCTTTCACGCACACCAAGTTCGGTCTTGCAGACATCACCTTCGGCACTGACCAGCGCATCGACCATCATGATGGGGTCGCGTTGTGGGATGAGTTTCTTGATATCTTCTCCTTGATACAGCATAATCTTTAAGGGTAAAAGAGAGGAGTTAAAAAACGCCCCGCGCACCATTGAAGGGTCCGCAGGGCGCTGATTTCTTTCGAATATCCTCGATTAGAGGTGGCTCTCGATGTAGTCGTAGAGCTGAGCGAAAGTCTTGACGGTTGGGAGGTCGGCAGCAGGAATCTTCACCTTGAAGGTGTGCTCAATTACTGCAACGAGGTCAACGAGCGAAAGGCTGTCGAGCTCAAGGGTATCCTTGATGTTGGCGTCGTCGGTCATGACGTCCTGTTCTACCTCAAATTCCTCAGCGAGGACTTCCTTTACCTGATCGATAATTTCTTCACGTGTCATACTTTTCTATACTTTTAAAATTTCTTATTTCTTTGTTAATAATTCACTTTGTCTTTAAGAATAGGGCTTTGGGGAAAAGAGCTTCAGGATTAGAGATCCGGGACCCAAAAACATCCGTCCCCAAAAATCCCTTAAAATCCCTAATTATCCCTTAGAATCCCTTCTCAACCCTTATAATCCTTGATAATAAGGGTTGAATTGGTTCCTCCGAATCCGAAGCTGTTGCTCAGGAACATGTCGAAGTGGGCCTCCTGCGTCTTGGCGATCACGTTGATGCAGGCCGTCTCCTCGTCGGGCTCCTCGAAGTTGAGCGAACCGGCAATGAAGTTGTTCTTCATCATCAGGATCGAATAGATGGCCTCCGATGCACCTGCCATCCACATCTCATGTCCGGTCTGACCCTTGGTCGAAGTCACGGGCACCTTGTAGTCGCCAAAGACGTTGGCAATGGCCATGGCCTCGCGTCCGTCGCCAGCGTGGGTCGAAGTGGCGTGTGCGTTCACATAACCGATCTCGTGCACATCCACACCAGCGCTCTTCAAAGCCAGTTCCAGCGAACGCTGTGGACCAGCCACGTTGGGGGTCGAGATGTGGTCGCCGTTACCGCTGAAGCCCCAGCCGATGATCTCGGCAATAGGCTGTGCGCCGCGTGCCAGGGCGTGCTCAAGGCTCTCAACGATCAGCGTGGCAGCGCCACCACCAGGCACCAGTCCGTCGCGGTTCTTGTCGAATGGGCGGCTGGCCTTCGTAGGCTCATCCTCGCGGGTCGAGAAAGCCTGGATGCCGTCGAACGAACCCACCGATTCGGGATTCACCTCCTGTGCACCACCGGCGATGATGCAATCCTGCAGACCATCCTTGATGAGGAGGTAGGCAAGGCCCAGGGCGTGGCTGCCCGAAGCGCAGGCACCCGACGTGGTCAGGTTGATGCCGCGCAGGTGGAACAACGTGGCAAGGTTCATCGTCACCGTCGAGTTCATCGACTGGAAGATCGAGCCCGAGCCGCATGCTGCCGTATCCTTGTATTCGTAAATCTTGCTCACAGCCTTGTAGGTGGCCTGCGCCACAGAGTCGTTGCCAAAGAGGATGCCCACCTCGTGCTGGTCGAGGAACTCCTGGGAGATGCCAGCCTGCTCCAGAGCCTGGCGGGTGGAACAATAAGCATACTGTGCCTCCTCGGGCATGAACTGTCGTTGATTGCGGGGAATAAGCTTCTTCAGATCGGGCTTCTCAACGAAGGCCGTCAAAGCCGAACGGAATCCCATATCCTTGCGAGTCTGGTCGAAAACAATACCTGATTTGCCGTTGTAGAGCGCTTCGCGTACTGTGTCAAGATCATAGCCAAGGCAGGACCAAATTCCCATGCCTGTTATAACTACTCTATTATTCATTTCAATTAAAGATCCTATAATTCGAAAATTTTGCGCCGCAAAGGTAGTGATTTTTCTCCAATTATCCTAATTTTACACCCGAAATCGGCAATATTTTCACCGAAAGTTACTTTTTCTTCAACATTTTTTGAAAAATATTCACCTACAATTTGCATTTTTTGAAAAATAGTCTTATCTTTGCACCCTCAAAAACTGGGGCTGACTGGCTTTGACAGCGGGATGGGCCTCTGTGTAAGCATGCAGTGAGATGTCACCTATCACTATAATCCATGATGGCAAAATATAATTGGCGAGAATAACTACGCTCTTGCTGCTTAATCGAAGTATAGTAGATTGAAGCTTAATCGGCTGACAAGGTCGGCTGACAAGACATCACCCCAAGGTCCTTGTTCCGAGACTGAGGAACCGGTGGTGCAGGTAAATCGGGACTAGTCAGGGTCTGCCTCGCGGCTCTGGCGAAACCTTTAGAGGCTAAGGTGCCGCTTGGTGGTCCAGGTCTTGGCGACACCCGACAATCCAGGCTGGAATAAGCATGTAGAAAGCGCCGATACCCCCTGTTTGGACGAGGGTTCGAACCCCTCCAGCTCCACAAAAATCCTATGTGGAATTTACTCTGCATAGGATTTTTTGTTTAAACTCCCCTTTTTATTCGTATCTTTGCGGCGCATTATTAATAAATCAGACTATGGAATCACTATTTGACATCTGCGGCCTTGTTGGCAGCATCGGCCTTGTGCTGGGTTATCTCCCTCAGGCCATTCAGACCATTCGCACACGCAACACCGACGGCATCTCGCTGCCGGGCTTCATCATGATGGCCGTAGGTGCCTTCGGCTTTCTGACACAAGGTCTTATCAGCGCAAATTACTACATCGTGCTCACCAACCTCATCACATTCGTTTGTAGCGTCATCATCTTTGGCATCAAGATGTACAACGACTACTTCAAGAAGCCGTGACAGAAGTTGGCAATGGTTTGTTTCCACCCATCTTGGGAAGAAAAAATGAAATGATTTGTCATTTTTTCCTGTTTGGATTTGGTGGTGAGCGCGAATTTGATTATCTTTGCGGCGTTAATTACTACTACAATGAAACCATACAAGTTTGAACCCATCCTGAAGTCCACCATCTGGGGAGGATATCAGATTGCCCCATTCAAGGGCATTTATACCGCGCAGCCCAACATCGGCGAAAGCTGGGAGATCAGTGGCGTGCCCGGTCAGGACAGCGTGGCCATCGAACGCGGCCTTATCGACGACGTCGATGTGGGACTCACACTCACGCAGCTCATCGACAAGTACAAGGGGCTGCTCGTGGGCAACAAGGTCTATAAGCGCTTCGGCAACAAGTTCCCCCTGCTCGTCAAGTTCATCGACTCGCGCCAGGACCTGAGCGTACAGGTGCATCCCGACGACAAGCTCGCCATGGAGCGTCACGGCTGTGCAGGCAAGACCGAGATGTGGTATATCATCAAGAGCGACGTGGGCGCCAAGATCTACGCAGGCCTCAAGAAGAGCATCACGCCCGAGGACTACGAGCAGATGGTGACCACCGACTCACGCGAGGGCGAGAATCCCATGGCCAACGTCATAGCCACCCACGAGGCACATCAGGGCGACCTGTTCTTCCTCCCTGCCGGACGTCTGCATGCCATCGGTGCCGGATGCTTCCTCGCCGAAATCCAGCAGACCAGCGACATCACCTACCGCGTATATGACTTCGGACGCAAGGATGCCCATGGCAAGCCACGCGAGCTCCATATCGAGCAGGCCAAGGACGCCATCGACTACCAGGTGTGGCCCGAGTACAGGACATCCTACGACAGCACACGTCCCATCACGCAGCTCATCAACTGCCCCTACTTCATCGTGCATCGCGTAGTCGTGCAGGTGGCGCAGCAGATCGACTTCCATTGCGACTCGTTCGTCGTGGTGGTCTGCCTGTGGGGTGAAGCCAACATCAACGGCGTCAAGGTGCGCCAGGGCGAGACCTTGCTCGTGCCAGCCTCCGAAAACACGCTCTACATCTTCGGCAACGCAACCTTCCTCACTGCTACGATGTAAGCAACTTTGCAATCACTTTTATATGCAAGCCGTCCTCAAAGTTCGGCTTGCTTTTTTGTTTATACTATTTTTTTGTTGTATTTTTTCGGCACGATCTTTGACATATTGGGGCGGAAGCACTCTGCCGGCCGGCAGAGTGCTTCCGCAAACAGAGAAAGCATCTTGACGGGCGACAGGATGCTTGCTTCTACAGTATTGAGTACTCTGGCGCGCGACAGAGTACGTGTTCCGATCAAAGAATGACCATTCTTGGCCATGATTGGTTATGCCTCGGCTGGAGAGAGCATCGTGACGGGCGACACGATGCTTGCTTCTGCAGGATTGAGTACTCTGACGCGCGACAGAGTACTTGCGCCGATCAGAGAATGACCATTCTTGGCCAAGATTGGTTATGCCTCGATTAGATAGAGCATCGTGACGGCCGACAAAATGCTTGCTTCTGCAGAATCGAGTACTCTGACGAGCGACAGAGTACTTTATCACCAAAAGGATGATGGATCTGTAATGGCAACCGGTTTTCCGAATAGCGGTTTACTCTAATCCGAAAAAGCAAGACCCTATTTCCGATTGCAGCATGTCCCCCAAGGTACCGTGGAGGATATGCCGCGATTGTCGCATGTCCGCTAACGTTCGCTAAAGGACATGTGTCGATGTCGACATGTCCCCTAACGTTCGATGAAGGACATGTGTCGATGTCGGCATATCCCCTACCGTTCGTTGAAGGATATGTGAAAATGGCAGCATATCCCCTACCGTTCGTTGGAGGATATGCGGTGATAGTGGTATATCCTCTACCGTTCGTTAGAGGATATACGAAGATGGAGGCATGTCCTCTATCGTTCGTTGAAGGACATGCGAAGATGAGGGCATGTCCCCTAACGTTCGTTGGAGGATATGCGGAGGAAGGAGCATATCCTCTAGCGTTCGCTGATGGATATGCGGAGATAGGAACATGTCCCCGAACGTTTGCTAAAGGACATGGTACTACAGAATGATGTCCCCCAACGAACGTTAGGGGACAATAAGACGTTAATGATCGTATAATAAGCCGTTAATTATTCGTTAATATTATCAATATCATATATATACCATGGTGACATTTTATTCGTTCTTAAAGCCTGCTTGCCCTCAGGCAAAGCATCCAAGAAACTGCCTAAAACAAAATCCCCTACATCTTCTCCTTTGCCTCGAGATATTGCTGCCATGCGAGCTGGGAATTGCCGCCCGATTCAGCAAGGACGAGATAGCGGAAGAGGGCGGCGCCTGCTGCTGCCCCATTGGCTCCGTACTGGGCGAAGTCACTGCTTATGCGCAGACGATCCACCCGATAATCGTTGCCATCCTTCGTGTAATGTGCCTCGAAAGCGCAGATGCCCGTCCAGCTGCGGAAGTAACGGATGTACTCCTCGTCGCAATACATGAACCAATGGTCCTCCATGGCTGCGGGGATGTGGCCCTTGCGAATGATTGCCATGGCGGCTGCGGGAATCCAGAAGTCGAGCGCCACCTGGGCTATCTGGTCGGAATCCTCAGGCATCGGGATGGTCTTCCAGGAGCTTGCCGTGGCGGTCTTGCGCTTATCGGGGAGTGGGTTCTCACCATTGAGCGCCTTGTTGGAGTCGCCAAGCCCGAGCGTCCAATACTCGATGGCCTCGGTCTGCTGCATCTGCTGCTCCTCCTGCTTCTTTGCCAAGCGGGTGGAATGACGCCACGGACACTGCTTGCGAAAGGCTTCGAGCACTTCCCTCATATCCTTCGGCAGATACGTGAGGGCCTTCTGCTTCATCCATTCGGGTATGCCCCAAATGGCTTCGGCGATGCTTCCGACGATGGCTCCGAGCGTGTCGGCATCAGCACCGAGGATGACTGCCCTGCGGATGGCATCCTCGAAGGAACTGCTGCGGCTGATGACCCAGAAGGCTACGGGCACCGTGCCCTGGCAGGTCTCGTCGAAACGGTTCTGCACATCCTTCTCCTCGAAGTCGATGGAATAGCCGTAGTTGGTGAGCGCCCTCTTGAGTCCATAATTCATGATCTGCTCCCTGCCGATATGTTCGAAGAGGCCGTGCATCTCAAGGCAGTCGTGGATGGCGGAGACTACCGCCTTCGCGCCCTTGATTCCCTCGGGATGGTTGTGGGTGCACGATGTGGCCTCCACGGCATAATACATCTGAGCGTGACCATTGAGCGAGAACCACGCCACGGGACTGATCCTCATGGCTGCCCCGTTGCCGAAGCTGCCATAGGGCTGCGGATCGTTGCTCCTCACCCACTGGGCAAAACGTCCGCCATAGCCGCCCATGGGATGCGGATACTTGCGGCACCAGGCGTGGATGTAGCCGCCGAAGTCGCGTGCCCCATGGAGCAGCGCATCGGCCACGGCAATGGTACAGATGGTGTCGTCGGTGTAACTGTTCTTGTCGGAGAACATCTCGAAGTTGTAGTCGTTGGTGGGATTGAACTCCCAGCGGCTGCCCACTATATCGCCAATGATTGCACCCAGCATATTCCTATATATATATTAATTGTCGGACAAATGAAATGACGCGGTAAAGATAGGACAGAATTCCGAGAATACCAAATTTATTCCCACTTTTTCGCCATCATCCGCCCGTTTTTGTTCGAATTTGACTTTGCGTAATCGGTTGTAATGGGGTTTGAAGTAGAATAACTGACGATTTTCAGCCCCGGATTCGCAATATTTGGAAAAATCTTGTTAGATTTGCATATTCAAAACCCTTTAATCAAGAAATATGAAACACCTCCTGACCATCATCGGCGTGCTGACCATGGCACTTTCGAATACCGCCTGTGCACAACGCACGGACAAACCAATCAAAATATTGGACGAAGCCTTGCTGAGCCGGGCGACGAGCATGACCTATTCGTTCGACAATGGCACGGTGGCTCCCGACTGGCGGTATGACTGTCGGGTCACGGTCTGCAAGGATTCCGTGCGACTGAATGTAGTCACGGGGTATGGGGAAGCGCAGAAATATGATTCCATCGTCCCCTTGCAGGCGGGGCAGTACGAGCAATTCATCGCCAGGATGGTCAACCATTCCATCACGAAGGTTCCCTTCCTCGACCCGAAGCCGGTGGGCGGCCCTACCCACTATCTACTGGTTCGCGGCGATTCGTTGTTTGTGGAGGGTGAAGAGGGCTACGAACTGCAAGTCAAGAACGGTCGTCTTTTCGGCACGTTCCTCATGGTCCTCCCTCCCGATCTGCAGGACATCATGAATGCCCCCGAGCGGCTCATTCGAGATGAATAAACACAAATTATCGCGAATTGACATGAATTTCCACACACACATTACAAAAAGAACCTTTTTCATTAAAATACTCTCCTTTTCGCACCCATTCGGCAATTCTTCCTACAAAAAAATCCAATCTTTCGAAAAAAAAGTTATATTTGCATCGATTTTGTTACACTGCCTATCGTAACAGATTCCTTAATCCTTTGCCCTGGGAAAAGCGATTTAAAATCACATGCAAACACCCTATACTAATTACTAACTTCAAATCTAATCATTATGATGCAAATTTTTCAGAAAAGGCACGCCCTGCTGACCCTGTTTGCACTTTCGGCATTTACCTATGCCCAAGCGCAGATCAAGGTGAGCGGCGTAGTTGTCGATGAAGCCGGCATGGAAGTCATCGGCGCATCCGTCCTCGAAAAAGGAACACAGAACGGCAACGTCACCGACCTCGACGGCCGCTTCGAGTTCCAGACCGTGAGCAGCAATCCTACCCTTGTCATCTCGTTTGTGGGCTACACCACACAGGAGGTGAAAGCCACCACCGCCCCTCTCCGCATCGTCCTCGCCGAGGACAGCCAGGTGCTCGATGAAATGGTGGTCGTCGGCTACGGCGTGCAGAAGAAGAGTGTCCTGACCGGTGCCATCTCGTCGGTGAAGCCCGACGACATGATGAAGACCGCCAACACACGTCCCGAACAGGCCCTGCAGGGCAAGACCTCGGGCGTACAGGTGATGTCGTCGTCGGGTGCCCCCGGTGAAGGTATCAAGATCCGTGTGCGCGGTGTATCGTCGAACGGCAAGGCCGACCCGCTCTACATCGTCGATGGCCTCCGCACCGACGACATCTCGACCCTCGAACCTTCGAACATCGCCTCGATGGAGGTGCTCAAGGACGGTGCCTCAGCAGCCATCTATGGTGCTGAAGGCGGCAACGGCGTCATCCTCATCACCACCAAATCGGGCAAGGCAGGCAAGACACAGGTCACCTACGACTTCCAGTATGCCATCCAGAGCCTGGGCCGTACGCCCGAGATGATGAACGCAGCGAAATACAAGAGCTACATGACCGGCGCAGGCCAGAACATCGTCGATTCGAAATACGACACCGACTGGCTCGACGAGATGTTCGAAGCAGCACCCATGATGAAGCACAGCCTGTCGATGACGGGCGGCAACGAGAAACTGACCTACTTCGGCTCGGTTTCGTACCTCGACCACGAAGGTATCGTTGTGGGCGACCAGGACAACTACAAGCGCTACAGCGGCATGTTCAACGGCTCGGTACAGGCCACCAAGTGGCTCAAGATGACCAGCAGCATCCAGATGAACCGCAACGTCAAGACCTCGTTCAGCCTCAACGACGAAAGCCGCGGTGTGATTGCCAACGCCCTGATGCTCGACCCCATGACGCCCGCCTTCTACACTGCCGACGAGCTTACTGCCAACATGCGCAACATGCTCGCAGCAGGACGCAACCTCATGATGAACGGCGACCGCTACTATGCCATCTCGGACAACGTGTCGGGTGAGTGTATCAACCCCATGGTGCAGCGTGACCTTGCACAGACACGCACCGTAATGAACTCGTTGATGGCCAACGTAGGCGTGGAAATCACTCCCTTCAAGGGATTCGTCTTCAGTTCGAAGTTCGGTGCCAACTACAACCAGTACCGCGCCCACGCCTATCGTCCCGCCTACTACTACAGCACCGAGATGAACAACAGCTCGTCGATGGTGAGCGAGTCGGACTACACGACCTTCTACTACCAGTGGGAAAACTTCGCCAACTACAACACTTCGATCAACGACGTCCATAACCTCGCATTCGTTGTGGGTACAGCCGTTTCGGAGCGCAACTTCGAGACACTCTCCGCTTCGGGCTATCCCCTGCTCAACGACTCGGAGAACTTCGCACACCTGAGCTACCTCTCCAGCCAGACGGGCACCAGCGCCAGCGGCACCACCATCATCGACCGCAAGTTCTCGTACTTCGGCCGTGTGAACTACGACTACAAGAACAAGTACCTCTTCGAGGCCACCATCCGCCGCGATGCAGCCGGCCTGTCGATCCTGCCGAAGGACAAGCGCTGGGGCACCTTCCCTGCAGCCTCTGTGGGTTGGGTCATCAGCCGTGAGGAATGGTTCCCGAAGACCGACTTCATCACCAACCTGAAACTGCGTGCCAGCTGGGGCCGCAACGGTTCGCTCTCGAACCTCGGCAGCTACAGCTACTCGGCCGCCATCTCTTCGACACTCAATACCTTCTCCTACTATAGCTGGTCACCCATCGTGGCTCCGCGCCAGTACCAGAATGCCGACGGCTCGTACAGCACCGCCGCACAGCCCGGCACCCTCGGCAACTACAACCTGACCTGGGAGACCTCCGACCAGTGGGACCTCGGCATCGACCTGCGCATGCTGCGCGACCGACTGACATTCGGCTTCGACTACTACCGCAAGACCACCAAGGACCTGATCACCAACAACACTCCCGCCCTCGAAGCCGGCAACTCGGCTTCGCCCATCAACGGCGGTGACGTGCTCAACAAGGGTATCGACATCGAACTCGCCTGGAACGACCACATCGGCGACTTCACCTACAGCATCAACGGCAACATCTCGTTCCTCAGCAACGAAGCAACACGCCTCGACGAGTCGATCTCGCGCATCTCGGGTGCCAGCCTGATGCAGTGGACCGGCGCAACAGCCTTCGAGAAGGGTTATCCCGTCTGGTACTTCCGCGGACTGAAGGGCAAGGGTGTGGATCCTTCGACAGGACAGGCCATCTTTGAAGACTACAACGGCGACGGCAACATCAATGCCGACGACTACCAGGAGATCGGCTCTGCCATCCCCGACTTCACCTATGGCGTCACCATCACCCTCGGCTACAAGGGCTTCGACTTCACCGTATTCGGTGCAGGCTCGCAGGGCAACGAGGTGCTGATGGGCTTCCGTCGTCCCGACCGCCCGACCACCAACAAGCTTGCCACCTTCTACGACGACGCATGGACAGGTGCCGGACAGGGCGCCAAGTATCCTTCGACCATCGAGCAGGTGAACAACACCAACTTCTGGAATTCGGACTTCATGGTATTCGACGGCAGCTACTTCAAGATCAAGCAGATCCAGCTTGGCTACACGCTGCCCAAGCCTGTGCTTGCCAAGATGTTCCTCTCGAACCTTCGCGCATACTGCTCGCTCGAAGACTTCTTCACCTTCACCAGCTATCCCGGCATGGATCCCGAAGCCTCGACGGGCGACAACAACGCCCAGGGCATCGACCGCGGATTCTTCCCCGCTTCCAAGAAGGTCATGTTCGGTCTTTCACTTTCTTTCTAATCACTTAAATTTTGCAACACTATGAAAAAATATATTTATGGTGCCTTGGCACTGATGATTCTGCCTTATGCAAGCTGCGAGGATTGGATGGACACCGAGCAGCAGGGTGCTATTGCCATGGAGAACTTCTACTCCAACGAAGACGAGGCACTGCAAGGAATCTATGCAATCTACGACAAGCTTCAGGCTGACGACCTGAACATGTTCTACTACAAGAACAACCTGGCCGACGATGCACAGGGTGGCGGCGGTTCGCCTTCGGACAACGCCATGGGCCGCGAGCTCGACGAGTTCCGTTTCGGTTCGTCGAACTCCATCCTCTCGGGTGTGTTCTCGCACTACTACCAGGTGATCTATTGCTGCAACCTCTATCTGAAGAACTTCCCAGCCGAGACGGCTACTCCCAACGAGAAGCAGTGGCGCGGCGAGGCCCTCGCCCTTCGTGCACAATCGTATCTCGAACTCGTCACCCTCTGGGGGCCTGTGCCCCTCGTGATCGAACCGCTTGAGGCAGGCAACTACAACCAGCCCGTCACATCGGAAGAGGAGATCTATGCACAGATCGAGGCCGACCTCACCGAGGCCATATCCGTGCTGCCCGTGAAGAGCGCCTACAGCGCCAAGGACAAGGGCCGCGTGAGCAAGGGCACTGCCCAGGCGTGGCTTGGCAAGGCTCAGCTCTACGAGGCAAGCCCCGGCTTCCTGAACAAGACTGCCAAGTATGCCGACGCTGCCAACAACCTCAAGGCAGTGATCAGCAGCGGCGAGTATTCGCTCATCCCCGACTTCCGCCAGGTATGCCGCGTCTCGTCGGAATTCGGCCCCGAATCGGTATTCGAGGTGTCCTACACGGGCGACAAGACCGCGCACTACGAGGCGTGCCACCTCGTGGCCTACTGCGGACCACGTTCACCATGGTTCAGCAATGCCGGCACCTCGGGACTCTCGATCTCGGGATGGGGCTTCTGCAACCCCAACAACTCGGGCCTCTTCGAACTCTATCGCGACGAGGGTGACCTGATCCGTATGGAAGGCACCGTCCTCGACGAGGAATACTTCGAGAAGTTCTACGGTGTGCCCAACTGCCTGCATGCCGCCGACGGCAGCATCCCGTTCGGTTGCGACGGACTGATTCGCATGAAGTACGGCGCATTCCTTTCGGAGACCGTCGATCCGAGCGATGAAGGCTGGCACTGCATCGGTGGTACCAACTACCGCATCACCCGTTATGCCGACGTGCTGCTGATGGCTGCCGAAGCCATCCTCCAGAGCGGTGGCAACGTCAGCGAGGCACTGAGCTACGTCAACCAGGTGCGCAGCCGCGTCAACCTGCCTGCCCTCACCAACCTTACGCTTGACGACATCAAGAAGGAGCGTCGCATGGAACTTGCCTTCGAGTTTGTACGCTACCAGGATCTGCTCCGCTGGGGCGATGCTGCCACCGTGCTTGCCAACCAGGGCAAGAAGGTGTCGCTCGGAACCTTCGAGAATGGTGTCGAGCAGTTCCTCACCCCCGACAATGCAGGTTTCAAGAGCTACAACCGCTACCTGCCTTATCCCGAGACTGAGCTCACCGTCAACAACCTGATCACCCAGCACGAAGGCTATTGATGCCTCGGCGCTGATAATGCCTACAAGGTCTCCTGTCCTGGTCCGCAAAGAACAGGATAGGGGACCTTTGATGCTTTTCACGTCAGCAAAGACAACAGTGTTCCCTGAAAAATCCTTTATCATATATAATATAAATGATGGAACGACTTACCACAATTAAAGGCCTGGCCTTATGCCTTGCTACGGCAGGATGGCTCACGGCCAGCAACGCGACAGCTGCCAACGAGCACGACTTCATGAACCATCTGTATGACTACATCGAGAACCTGGATGTCTTTGAACTCAACCAGGAGGAAGGTCGTGCCTACTACATCCCCGAGCACCACCAACTCCTGAACGGACAATGGAAGTTCTGCTTTGCCCCGACACCCGAGGGCATCCCCGCCAACTTCTTCGAAGAGAAGTTCTCCGACGCGAAGTGGGCGAACATCGAAGTGCCCTCGAACTGGGAGATGCAGGGATTCGGCGACCCGATGTTCCGCAACGTCTCCTCCCCCTTCAAAGCCAATCCGCCCTACGTGCCGCGCGACTACAATCCGACGGGCGCCTACCGCACCACCTTCACCCTTCCCTCCAGCTGGCAGGGCGAGGAGGTCTTCCTGCGCTTCGAGAAGGTCGCCTCGGCATCGTTCCTTTGGGTGAACGGACACGAGGTGGGCTACAACGAGGGAGCCCAGGAGCCTGCCGAGTACAACATCACCCCCTATCTCAAGAAGGGACGCAACCAGCTTGCGATGCTCGTGATCAAATACAGCGACGGCTTCTACCTCGAAGGACAGGACTACTGGCGCCTGGCAGGCATCTTCGACGATGTCTATGTCTATGCCGCACCGAAGACTCGCCTGGTGGACTGGTATGTCACCACCGACCTTGACGGCAACTACCGCGATGCCGACCTCAAACTGACGGCCACCGCCCGTCGCTACGAGGGGGCAACACAGTTGAGCAACCTCGTCGTGAAAGCGCAGGTGCTGGATGCCGAGGGCAAGGAGGTGGCCACGATGCAGAGCCAGCCCGCCGCCTTCGACGCAAAGGCCGACAAGGTGGAACTCACGCTGACGCAGCACTTCGTCAACCCGCTGAAGTGGACTGCCGAGACGCCCAACCTCTACACCCTCGAAATGCAGCTCTGCGATGCCCAGGGCAACGTCATCGACCGCGCACGCCAGGACCTTGGCTTCAAGGAGACGGAAATCATCGACAACGTCTTCTACCTCAATGGCAAGAAACTGAAGGTCAATGCCGAATGTTCGCACATGCAGGACCCTGTGGGCGGACATTGCGTCAACGACGAACTTGTCCAGAAGGACATGACCATCCTGAAGCAGTTCGGCTTCAATGCCGTCCGCACCTCGCACTATCCTCCCGTGCCCCGCTACCTGCAGTATGCCGCACGCTACGGCCTCTACATCATCGACGAGACGGGCGACGAGGCACATGCCACCGAATACGTCAGCTCCGATCCCCGATGGATACCGATGTACCAGGAACGTGTGCGCCGCATGGTGCTGCGCGACCGCAACCAGCCTGCCGTGCTCTTCTGGAGTGCAGGCAACGAGAGCGGCGAAGGTCCGAACATCGGCGAAGTGATCAAGGAAGGACGCAAGTACGACCCGACACGCTACTGGATGTACGGCGGCAACGCCTACAGTCATCCTGCCGAGGACATCATCGGTCCGCGCTACCCCACCCCGATGGCCCTTGAAATGAAGGTCGGCCAGCACCAGGATGGTGACGTTCGCCCCTCGTTCATGGACGAATACATCTCGGTAGCCGGCAATGGCGGCGGCTTCCTCGACGAGATGTGGAACACCATCTACAGCTACGACCGCACCATGGGCGGTGCCCTCTGGGACTTCGTTTCGACAGGCCTTGCCGAGACCACTCGCACACTCACCGACCTTTCGCCAAAGAACACACCTGCCCACATCATGGGTCGTGCGAAACTCATTGTCCCAAGCGTGCAGCCCGCTTCGGTCGAAAAGAAGATGCTCAAGAAGAACCACGTCATCGACCTGAACGGACATGACCAGTGGGTGGAAGTCTATCGCTCGAAGGACCTCGACATCCAGGGGCAGGCCCTGACCATCGCCTTCGACGTGTTCCCACGCGAACTCGTTAGTTCCTGTGGCTCGTTTGTGACCAAGGGCAACTGGCAATTCGGCGTGCAGCAGAAGGGCAAGGATTCGATCGTCTTCTACATCAATACCAACAAGGCACCTGCCTCGGCAATACCCTATGTCGATCCCAATCATCCCTACTACCACTACGTGCTGGCAAGCCTGACACCCAAGTCGTACAAATACGCCCTCACCGCAGCTCTTCCGGCTGACTGGGAGCTGCACTGGCACCGTGTGGTTGCCCTCTACGACGGCGCGAAGATGAGCCTCAGCATCGACGGCAACGTGAAGGCCGAAACCGAAGCCGCAGGCTACATCATCAATGCCCCCTTCCCGGTGAACATCGGACGCAACGAGGAGGCGCACGGACAGGAGACCAACGTCCACATCTGCGATGCCCTGATGGACAACGTGGCCATCTGCGACAAGGTGGTGGAGGGCGGTGCGCCCATGCCGAGTGACGCGCTGCTTTACCTCGACTTCGAACAGGAGCAGTTGGGCAAACAGTATTACAGCTACGGCATCGGTGCACGCACCTACGGCACCATCTGGCCCGACCGCACTGTGCAGCCCGAGATCTACCAGGTGAAGAAGAGCACGCAGCCCATCGCATGCAAACTGGTCAATGTCGAAAACCGCACAGTCGAAGTCTGGAACCGCAACCACTTCCTCAATGCCAACCACTACGAGACCATTTGGCAACTGCAGGAAGATGGTGACGTGCTGCAAGAAGGCACACTCCAGCTCGACATCGAGCCTTTGACACGAAAGGTGGTGAAGGTGCCTTTCGACATGCCGCAGATCAAACCCGGCAAGGATTATCGCCTGCTCATCAGTTCACGCCTCAGGAACGACGAGATCTGGGCGGCAAAGGGCCACGAGGTGGCTTTCGACCAGTTCGACCTGCCATGGCACCAGGAAGCCATCGTCAGCGACAAGGCCGTGGGTGAGGTTCATCTCGACGAGGATGACGACTTCATCCGCGTACACGGAGCAGACTTCGTCTATACCTTCAGCAAGGACGGCCAGCTCTGCAGCATCAAGGTGGCAGAGAAAGAACTCCTCAAGGAACCCCTCAAACTCAACTTCTGGCGTGCTCCTGTGGCCAGCGAACTCGACCAATGGTGTTCGCGCAACATCAACTACACCAAGCAGGAAAAGTGGAACGGCGAATGGATTTCGAACGAATGGTTCAGCAACAGCATCGACAAGACCACACGCATGCCTCTCTCCTGCCGTGCCTACGAACTCGACGGGCAGGTCTATCTCGAGGTGCGCTGCTTCACCCTCTACGGCGAAGCGGAGTCGAAGGCCCTCGATGCCTACATCTTCGGCACCAACTACAAGGGCTACGAAGAGACCTACAACTTCCGCATCAACGGCGATGGCACCATCCACCTGAAGCACAACGTGGCCCCCGAATCGCAGCAGCCCTACCTCCTGCCCCGCATCGGCCTGACGATGACACTCAGCGAGGACCTGCAGCAGGTGAGCTACTACGGACGCGGCCCCGAAGAGAACTATCCCGACCGCAAGACGGGACAGCGCTTCGGCGTATATAAGACCACGGTGGACGACATGTTCGAACCCTATCTGCTCCCCGAAGACTTCGGTCTGCGCTGCGACAACCGTTGGGTCACCTTCCGCAATGAGGCTGGCCTCGGCCTACAGTTCTGCATGGACGAACGCTTCAACTTCAATGCCTACAACTACAGCACCGACAACCTGACACGTGCGGTCTATCAGTACCAGCTCGAGCGCCAAAAGGGCATCACCCTCAACCTCGACTATTCGACCACAGGCGTAGGCTGCGATGCCTGCTACGTGCTGGCTCCCTATCAGATCAAGCCCGCCTCCTACCAGCGCAACATCATCATCAAACCCATCAAATAACCTCTTTTAATTATTATGCGTACCCCAACAAAACTCTTCTTCCCGCTTGCAGCCGGACTGCTTATCGTCACGAGTTGCAAACAGGAACCTGCCATGAGCATCAAGGAGATGGTCCAATCCACCCGTGACAACTATTACCAGACGGTCCAGCCGACAGCTCCCGCACAGGCCGACCAGACCATCACCATCGATCCGGCAGCCACCGCACAGACCGTCAAGGGCTTCGGCACCTGCTTCAACGAACTGGGCTGGGCCAGCCTGAAGACGCTGCCCGAAGAGACGCTCCGCGACATCTTCGCCGAACTCTACGAACCCGGCAAGGGCGCCAACTTCAATCGTGCCCGCATGTCGATCGGCGCCAATGATTTCGCCCTCGACTACTATTCGTGCGACGACACCGACGGCGACTTCGAACTGAAGGACTTCAGCATCGAGCGCGACAAGCAGAATGTCATCCCGATGATGAAACTTGCCCTGGCCGCCAATCCTGACATCTACTGGTTTGCTTCGCCCTGGTGTCCTCCCAAATGGATGAAACTAACCAAACACTATGCCGAGCGCTCGATCTCGAAAAAACTCATCGAACGCATGAAGAAGGCGCAGGAAGCAGCCGCCAAGGCCCAGGGCCCCAAGCCCGGTGAGGAAGGCGGTGTGAGCGCTACCTCAGGATTCTTCTCCGATGGTCCTCTTGCTTTCCGCATGGAGCCACAGGAGAACGATGCCCTCCCCGGCGAGGAAGGTGCAGAAGGCAAGACTTCGTTCAACATGAAGCCCGAATATCTCGATGCCTATGCCCACTATTTCGGCAAGTTTGTCGATGCCTATCGTGCTGAAGGCGTCAACATCCAGGTAGTCATGCCGCAGAACGAGCCCAACTCGGCCCAGCCTTATCCTTCGTGCTGCTGGCTTTCGCGCGACCTCAACATCTTCGTAGGCCAGTATCTCGGACCCGAGATGGCAAAGCGCGACGTGCAGGTCTATTTCGGCACCTGCGAACGTCCCGATCCTGCCAAGATTGACACCCTCCTGCAGGATCCCGAGTCGAGCAAGTACGTCAAGGGCGTAGGTTTCCAGTGGGCAGGCAAGGAAGCTCTTCCCACCATCTACCGCAACTATCCCGACATCGACCTCGTACAGAGCGAACAGGAGTGCGGCAACGGCAAGAACAACTGGGAGGGCGCCATGCACTCGTGGGACCTGCAACGCGAATACTTTGCCAACGGCGTGACGCAATACTACTACTGGAACACTTCGCTCTTCTTCGACAAACCCTCACGCTGGGGCTGGTTCCAGAACTCGCTCATCACCGTGAATGAGGCTGACAAGACTTGGACCTTCACGCCCGAATATTACGAATTGAAGCACCTGAGCCACTTCGTACAGCCTGGTGCCAAGCGTCTCGTCCTCGGTGGCACCTATGAGGAAGTGCTCGGCTTCGTCAATCCCGATGGCAGCATCATCCTCGTGGCAGGCAACCAGACCGATGCCGATGCCAACATCGCCCTCACCTTGGGCAAGCAGAGCCTCAACGTCACCATCCCTGCTGCTTCGCTCTGTACACTGGTGCTCTAAAACGCTGACAGCGCGCTGTGCCTTGCTCAAACAAGGCGGCGTGGAAGGCTACATAAAAACAGCCCCGATCATCGAACATGATGGTCGGGGCCTTTTCATTTATCCTCATTTTGTCGCAGCCAAACTTGGCTGTCACTTTACTTATTTTTTAACTGCTTGCGCACGTGATTGATGCGGACGAAGGCGGTGTAGTTGGCGAGCACAGCGATGATGATCTGCGGAACGAGCAGGAACCACATCGGGTCGAAACTGTCGCGGCAGGCGTCGGCACAAAGGCCACAGAGGATGGCGCCAAAGCTGGTGAGCACGACGCGCTCGGGACGCTGCATCAGTCCCACCTTACACTCCACATCCAGACCTTCGGCACGAGCACGCACGTAGCTCACCATGATGGAACCAATGAGCGACAAGAACGTGATTACCGTGGCCACAGGATGACCTGTTTCGATGAAGTAGAAGGCAATGCCGCTGAGTGTGAAGAGCTCGGAATAGCGGTCGAGTACCGAGTCGTAGAAAGCACCAAACGTACTCGACAGATTGCCCACACGGGCCATACGGCCATCCACCATATCGAGGATGCTGAAACCGATGATGACCCAACCGGCCAAGCCTACCCACCAGTAGCAGGTGGATGGCACATAGAGTGCCGAGTAGATCAGAATTGCTGCTGCTGCGATATTACCCAGCAGACCCATGGTCGTGATCATATTGGGGGTCACGCCAAGGCGAATCATAAAACGGATACCTGGATCAAGTACTCGGTAAACAAATTGCTGAATACCATCACGAAGGTGATCATAGAGACTCTTTTTCATATCTTTATATTTTAATTGACAATGATATCACCCGAAATCAAAAGAACTGTCGGCAAACCATCATAACGATCAGGCCATAGATGCCCGACAGGATGTCGTCCATCATCACACCCCAACCGCCGGGCAGCGACTCCATCTTGCGGATGCCAAGGGGCTTGAAGATGTCGAACAAGCGGAACAGCGCAAACGCCATCACCACGTAGATCCAGAAGCGTGTGGCTCCCCAAGGTTCGTTGGGAACAGCCAACAGACAGATCCATACGCCCACAACCTCGTCGATAACAACGCGCTTCGGGTCCTCTCCCCAGAACTTCTCCAGTCGGTTGATGGGCTGGATGCTCAGCAGCGTGAAGGCGACGATGCAGACGGCATTGACCACCTGAAGGGTCCAAAAGTCGAGCAGCACAAAACCTATGAGCCACAGCAGCGTGGCTGCAGCTGCCCCCCACGTTCCAGGAGCGAAGGGCATAAAACCGGAGTAGAAGCCGGTGGCTAAGAATACATCAAGAGGACGAGGACGAGACATGGGGGGTGAGGGGTTAAGAAGGGTTCGAAAGGTTCGAGGGGTTGCTCACTTCGTTGCGCGCAAGCGGAGCTCGGAGCGAAGGGTTCGAAGGGTTCGAAGGGTTGCTTATTTGGACTTGGTTCTTCCCCCTAAGCAGGAATTCTGCCCCCGCTGTTCGGGGGATAGAGGGGGTGCGGAGGATTAGAGGGGGTCTTGATTAGAAGGGGTCCGTTCCTTAAGGTGAAACATAAAGTTTATAGCGACGATTGAGCCATTCGAAGAGGGAAATGCCGACCAGCGAAACAATGATACCGGCAATCACATCGATGATGTAGTGATGCGCCGAATAGACGGCAGCGAACCATGTGCCCAGGGTGATGAGCCAGAAGATCAGGAGCACCCAACGATTGGCCCGATAACGCATCGCATAGAGCGTCGCGATAAACATATAGGCGGCATGTAACGAAGGCATGGCTGCAAAGACGTTGGCGTTCTTGTCGTAGAAGGCATGATAGAACGGGACGTGAGTCAAGGCATCGAAGCGTGCCAGGCCCGCGCAACTGCCGGGTGTGGTGAAGTCAGCCTCAAAGCCGTGAGTGATGACATACCACGGTGGGGCAGCGGGATGCACATAGTAGATGACGAAGCCCACAAGATTGACCATCAGGAATCCCCAGCCCATGCGCAAAGCCCGGTCGATGCGTCCCTCACGAGTCAGCCAAAGGGCATAGCACATCGGGACAGGCAGCCAGCACAGATAGCTGAAACCTGCTATCAGATCGAGCAACGCATGATGATGGTGCTGGAAATAAGCCCCTGGAATCACCTTTGTCGAACCGTCCATAATGCCAAAAATTTGCAACTCGAGATCGTGAAGAGGCTTCAGATCGATTGAACTGACGTTGTAGTTGGGATAGAGACCCAACGACCCGTAGATGGCAAAATAGACAAAGAACGGCAAGAGAGCCAGCACATAGGTCGCGATGCTGATGTCGTAATATCTTTTAGATTTAGATCTCATAATCCATTCTAATTACTTCTTACATCTAACATCTTACATCTAACATCTTACTTCTTCCATCATTTCCCCAGCACGATGCGGAAACCGCAGTGCATGATGACGCTTTGCAGATTCTCGGCATCCCTCGACCCACGCGAATATTCCTGACGGCTGGCTGAACCGAAGGCCGATGTGCTGGACTGATACCATGAGCCTCCACGCAGGACGAGTGTATCGCCCTCGTAGAAGTTGGCAGCATGCAGTGGAAGGTGACGGGCATTGAACGCACCGTCGGCAATGCTGTCGCGATAGGTGTAGCGATAATAGGTATTGAGCACCCATTCGGAAACGTTGCCCGCCATGTCGTAGAGACCCAATTCATTAGGAGCCAGTTCGCCATGAGGATGCATACCGAAGTTCTTGGCACCCAAGCCTATGGAGAAAGCATTGCCGGCATTCCACGCCACATCATTATAAGTGTCGCTACCTGGATAGCGGAAACCGCGGCTGTACATACCACCACGAGCTGCACATTCCCATTCGGCTTCGGTTGGCAGACGGAAGCGATAGCCTTCGCTGTTGGGCATGTTGCAGAGCTGGTTCAGGCGCTCGCAGAAAGCCACGGCATCATCGTACCACACATTGTAGGCGGGGTAGTTGTCACCGCGACCTACGGCAGCATACCATGCGCTGTCGCGACGGTCGTTGGCCTTCACTTCGATGCAGCGACGTCCTGTTGGCCAGTTGCCCTCACCCATCACGGCAGTCCATTCGGCCTGCGATATTTCGTACATGCCGATGTAGTAGTCGTTGGCCATGCTAATCTCGGTCACTGGGCCTACCCAAAGGTGTCCGTTGTCAAGACCCGTAGCATCGGGCATACGGTAGATTTGGGCGAAATAGATTGTATCGACCTTCACCGAACCATTGGGCAGGGTGTGACGATAGGAGCGCTTGTCGGTGAGATGTACGTAATCAACAAAGGGGTTGTTCTTGGTGTAAGTAATCACGCCGTTTTCGTCGGTAAAAGCGGTGAGCTTCATCGAATCACGCATTGTCGTGTAGGACGTATTGTAGTTGGCACGAGAGGCAGAACGCGACTGGGCGCCCATATAGAACTGGCAAGCATCGACCTTCACCATATTGTCGAGAAGACGACCGATGACGGTGCGCTGTGATTCGGTCAGCGAGTTGCTCAAGTTGACCTTGCCCACCGAGTAGTACTGAGCCGTGTAGTCGAGCGACGGATCGTCGGCATCACAAGCCGACAGGAAAAACATGCCCAAAAGGGCTATGCAAAGTGTAGTATATTTGTTCATTAACGTTTTATTGGCCATATTTCGGACGCAAAGTTACTAAATTCCCACAAAATAGCAAAATTTACGCGCGCGTTTTATAGATTTTTACACGAAAATGCCGACAGATGGCACAAATTAGCACTTTATTTTGGCAATTTAATCATTTAATTGGACAAGAATGATGTTACAATCATATTTTTTGCGTATCTTTGCGAGGTCATATTCCGAATAATCCGAGTACTCGGAGTCCTCTGAATACTCAGAATACTCTGAATACTCCGACCACGTCGACATCTTATCATGATCACCCAAGATAAACAACATCCACTCAACATCTACCGTGCCTCGGCAGGTTCGGGAAAGACGCACCTGCTCACGGGATTCTATCTCAAGCTCATCTTTTCGCCGCAACTTCTGCCCGAAATCCATTCGGGCGAATTGAAGTTCAGCGAAATATTGGCTGTGACCTTTACCAACAAGGCAACGGGCGAAATGAAGAACCGCATCATCGACCAGCTCTTTCTGCTCAGCCAGGACCCCGTGCACTCCGACTATTTCGATGACATCGCACCAGCCTTCGCCAAAGGAGACCTCACCGACCCCAATGAACGTCAACGCGTCAGTGATGCCATCCGTGACAAAGCCACCCGACTGCTCGTTCAGATCCTGAACGAATATTCATCGTTCAACATCTCGACCATCGACAGTTTCTTTCAACGCATCGTCCGCAGTTTTGCACGCGAACTCAATATCCCGGGCAACTACGAGGTGGAACTGGATTCCGACCATGTGCTCGAGGCTGCCGTCACCAATTTCCTCGACAAGCTCAACAGCAAAAACGATTCAACCCTCTTCAACTGGATGATCCGATTCTCGGAAAAACGCATCGAAGAAGGATCGGGATGGGATTTCCGCAGCAGCCTTATTTCCTTGGCAAAGAAGATATTGGGAAGCGAGCTATACCGTCAGCACAGCGATGCTATACACGCTTTCACCTCCGACAAGAAACGACTCGGAGAATATGCCAAGATGCTCGACGAAATAGTGCGCAACTGGCGTAAATCGGCCAAAGCATTGGGCGAACAGGGCAAGCGGTTGATAGAAGAAAAGGGACTGCAACCAACTGATTTTGCATGGAAAGGTTCAGGCACAATTTCATATTTCGACGTACTGCTTTCTGGCAGTTCCGAACAACCAACAAAGCGTTTCACCGACGTAGCCGAGAACCCCGACAAACTGTTCAAGAACAAGGACATCCCTCAGCAAGTCAGGGATGACTTCCAGCAACTCATGCAGCAGTGCATCGCCCTCACTTCGGGCGACACCTATAAGAACTATCTCACTGCTCGCGTCATTCAACGCAACTTCTACGAACTGGGCATCATTGCCAACATCGACAAGGAGGTGACAGACTTCTGCAACGAGCAGAACATCATGCTGCTGAGTTCCACCACCGAGATGCTTTCCAAGCTCATCGACAAGGACGATGCGCCCTTCATCTACGAGAAGACGGGCACACGCATCCATTCGTACATGATCGACGAATTCCAAGACACTTCGGGCATGCAGTGGGGTAACTTCATGCCCCTGCTCAGCAACTCCCTTGCGCAAGGCTATCAGAACCTTATCGTCGGCGACGTGAAGCAGAGCATCTACCGCTGGCGTGGCGGCGACTGGAATCTCCTGAACTCCGAGATCAACGATTTTGAAGCATGGGCGCACCACGACGATTCCACCTCGCTCACCACCAACTGGCGATCATTACCCGCCATCGTGCAGTTCAACAACGCCTTCTTCCACGACCTGGCCGCCAAGCTCGACCAAATGATTGGCTCCGAGCGCATACAAGCCATCTATGCCGACGTCGAGCAAAGCATCGCTCCAACAAAACAGGGTCCTGACAAACCGCAAGGATATATCAGCGTGAGTTTCCTGGAGCCGAAGGACGAAGATGGCATTCCCATCAAATCGGCACATGTCGATGATTTCATCGCCGAGGCGTCACGCCAACTGCCCATGACCATCATCGAACTGCAGCAGAAGGGATTCCGGCCCAGCGACATTGTCATCCTCTGCCGCAGGAACAAGGAATGCAGCTGGGTGGCGGAAGCCTTGCTTCGCTACAAAAACGAACATCCCGAAAGCCCATACTGCATGGACATCATCTCGGGCGAAGCTTTGCTGCTCTCCGCACGTCCCACCATCCAGACACTCATCCATCTGATGGCTCACCTGCTGTCGCCCGACTCCGACATCTTCTGTGCCATTGCCTGGTGCAGTTTCTTCCAACTCGACGGATGCACACCCGAGGACGCTATCGAAAAATACTTCCAGCTCGACAAGTCGAAGCGTGCCTTCCATCCCGAATTGGCTCATCGCCCCCTCTATGAGATGACCGAGGAACTCATCGCTCTGCTGCCCGAAAATGCTCGCCAACAGGATGCTCCCTTCCTGCAGGCTTTCCGTGACCTGGTGCTCGAATTTGTACAAACCAAAGGCAGCGACCTCTCGGCGTTCCTCGACTGGTGGATGCAGACGGGATGCAACAAATCCATCACCACTCCCGCCGAACAGGATGCCATCCTCATCATGTCGATCCACAAGTCGAAAGGCCTTGGCAAGCCTGCCGTCATCCTCCCCTACGCGTCGTGGGACCTCGACCTGAGTACACGCAGCAACGACATCATCTGGTGCGAACCCCAAGAGCAGCCCTTCAAGGTCAACATCTCCAACCCAGACTCGACCGGAGAGGATCTCAGTCAAAATATCCTTCTTCCCATCTCCCTAAATAAAGATTTAGACAAGACCATCTTCAATGCCGATTACAAAGAGGAACGCGAACGGGTCGTCATCGACAATCTGAACACCGCCTACGTGGCCTTTACCCGTGCCAAAGAGGTGCTCATCATCATGGTTCCGAAGCCCGAGAAGGCCGAAGGAACCGGGCTGAAGGAAAGGCTTCTACAATATTGCACCGAACAAGGCAATCCCGCTGGGCTCATACTTGGAGAATGGCCACGTTCCGGCGATTTTTCCACCGAACGCAAACAATCGCCATCTGCGTCCTCGTCGCTGGCGAGTGGGATTGTGCATCCTACCCGTTTGCCCAACCTCACCATCCTCCACGACCCTGCCAAACCTGACATCACTGCCAAGGAGAAAGGCAACTATATCCACGCAGTCATGCAGGAGATACGCACCGCCGACGAGGCTCCCCAAGTCATCAGCGACCTCTATGCACGTGGCTCTATCGACGAGACGATCATCTCCGAGTCACAGATGCAGCAGACCATTGCCCGCATCCTCGCGATGCCTGAGGTGGCGCCCTGGTTTAAGCATGGCCTGCAAGTTCTCAACGAACTTACCATCATGAACACCGACGGCCTACAGGAGCGTCCCGACCGCATCGTCATCACGCCCGATGGACACGCCACCGTCATCGACTTCAAGACCGGCAGCAATCACCCAGGTTACCGACGACAAGTAGCTCGCTACATGCGCCTTCTCAAGCAATTGGGCTATTCTTCCGTCAGCGGCTTTCTCCTCTTCATTAAGGACGAATCTATCGTAGAGGTGCGATAATCAGAATACTCTGAGTCTTCCGAGTAATCCGAGTCTTCCGAATACTCTGAGTAATCTGAGTACTCCGAATACTCCGACTAAAAAAGCCCCCGCCGTTTGGCGAGGGCTTCCTATTTTTAAAGGTCAGTCAATCAAAGATTGTTGAGCGTGCTGGCAAACTTGGCGAACTCAAGGTCGTTGAGAGCCTTGTTCTTCAGCGAGCTGTCCATACCGATGGCCTTGCGGAGATTTTCACCTACGCCAGTAGCATTGTTGGTGCGAGCAGCAACGATAGCAGCCAGATAATAGGTCATGGCGTTCTTGTCCTTCACAGCGTCGAGGATCGACTTGGCAGCGCTGTAATTCTTGTTGAGGATGTTTGCAACAGCAGCGTTGTTCGACTTCACGTCACCGAAGCTCTGTACAGCCTGAGCATACTGGCCCTTGTTGGTGAGCAGAGTACCCATAGCCTCGCCATATTCTACGCAATCACCAGCCTTGCCGAGATAAGTCTGGGCAGCCTGCCAATCGCCATTGTTCATGGCTACAAGACCCATGTTGAGGTTAGCCTGTGGGTTGTTGGCGTCCTTGTTGAGGATGCTCTTCCAGAGGTTCTCTGCCTCGGCATACTTGCCCTGGGTGTAATAGAGGTCAGCCAGATCGTTGGCAGCACGAAGGTCCTTGCCGAACTTATTCTGGGTGTACTTGTAGATAGCCTCCTTCACATCGTTGCCCGACTTGTTGGCAAGATAGAGAAGCTCTTCAACGGTGAGCTCGTCCTTGTTGGTCTTCCAGAGGTCAGCGATCTCGTCATCGGTGTGGCCGATGTTGCGAACGGTAGCAGTAACCTTCGAATAACGAAGCTGTGGCAGAATCTCGTCAGCAAGTTCCTTGTAAGCAGCCGAAAGGTTGCGGATTTCCTGCTCGCGGCGGTCAGGATCACTGATGCGGCTCAGCACGTTCAGCACAAGCTGCTTGTCCTGGATGCTGCTGTTCTCAACGAGCTCCTTGAAGCCTTCCCAATCCTCAGCAATCTGCTCGGGAGTGATCTGGCCCTGCATCTTGGCCTTCTTGAGGAACTTGTTCAAGTAAGCAGCCGAGCTCTTCTCACGGCCTGCAGCCAGACGCTCGTTGAGCGAGTAGGCGCCTTCAGGAGAAGCGGTGCTGACCATGTCGAGGCCCTCGAACTCACGACGATCCTGGTTCTTGGTAGCAGTGATGGCAGCCTGCATGTCCTTCACCTCCTGCTTCTTCTCAGACTCCGAAGCACGCAGGTTGGTGCTCTGGTACTGATAGATCATGGTGGCAATGTACTTGTCGAAGGTGTCCTTCACGAAGTTATCCTTGGCATAGGCAGGAGTGTTGCCATAAGCCGAGCAGAGGCTCTCGGTGGCAATCACACCATCAGCGATATAAACGCTAGGCAACTTGTAAGGCTTGCCCTTTACTTCGGCATCGAAGTCAAGACGAAGCTTCGAAGCAGCCATCTCGTCCTTGTAGAGGAAAGAGCAGCGGAAAGTACCAGTGCCACCATACTTGTAGTTGATCTCCTGGTCGTTGCCGCTAATCTTCTCGCCCTGGAAGGTTACAGGAGTGCCTGCAGTCTCGCCAGTGGCATACTCCAACACTGGAGTAATGGTGATGCTGGCCTTCTTGTTGAAATACTTCTCGGGATAAGTAACGGTAACAGTTGCATTCACCTGACCACCCTCCTCTACGAGGGGATTGGGATTGCAAACGAAATTGTCAGCGGTAAGCGGATCGAGCTTGCCACATGACGTAACGGCAGCAAGCATAACTGCTGCACCTGCGGTCAAAAAGACTTTCTTGATCATAGTAAAATTAGTAGTTGAATTTTGATAAATGTTATTTTGAATTAAAATTTTGACGATAATACTGCGGTGCAAAGATAATAAACTTTTTTGATAAATGTGCATCTTTCCTCAAATAATTCGCAAAAACATGCTATTTTTTTAATCTTTTTGCCCTAATTGTTAATTATTAATTGTTAATTGTTAATTATCACCTTATCTTATTGCGAGGATGATAGGTCAAAATCTCCTCACGCAGCATCTGTCGATCCACTTTCGTGTAGATCTCGGTGGTTGAGATTTGCTCGTGTCCCAGCATCATCTGGATGGCTCGCAGATTGGCACCGCCCTCCAGCAAGTGGGTGGCAAACGTATGACGGAAAGTGTGGGGCGACACTTCCTTCTGCACATTGGCCTCCTGGCAATAGCGCTTCACGATGTTGAATACCATGATGCGCGACAACTTCCTTCCGAAACGATTCAGGAAAACATAGTCCTCGAAACCACGCTTCACGTCGAGCTCGTTGCGGAAAATGTAATAGTTATGGATTTCGCGTAAGGCGCTTTCGGCAATCGGCACAATACGTTCCTTCCGGCCCTTACCGAGAACCTGGATAAAGCCTTCCTTTTCGTAAATGTGGCCGATGCGCAGTTCGGTGAGTTCGCTCACACGCAAGCCACAGGAATAGAGTGTCTCGAGGATAGCACGGTTGCGCTGTCCGTCACATGTCGTTGGGTCGGTAGCTGCTATCACACGGTTTACCTCGTCGAGCGTCAATACCGTCGGGACGTGTTCGGGAAGTTTGGGCGAGTCGATACAATCTGTCGGATCTGTCTCCAATTCGCCCTCCAACCGCAGGAAACGGTAATAACTGCGTATGCCGGCCAGGATGCGATTCTGCGATGTCGGAGTGATACCCACATCGCGCAGTCCCCACAAGAACGTCTCGATGTCCGACTGCTCCAGCGCCTCCAAGGGTTTGCCCAGGTTATCGGCAAACTTCTGCAGTTTTTCGATGTCATGCAGGTATGCCTCCACCGAATTATCGGTCAAGTTACGTTCAAATTTGAGGTACGAATAATATTTTGCCGCCTGTTTCTTGTCCATTTCAAAAAAATAGCCTATATTTGCAGCGCAAAAATACGCAATTTTTCGCAAACCGACAAATAAATGGGCAAAAAAATGCATATCCTCATCATCAACGGCCCCAACCTCAACCTCTTGGGCCATCGCGAACCTGGTATCTATGGTGCACAGACTTTCGAGGACTTCCTCGAAACACTGCGTCAGGCTTATCCCGATGTCCAGATCGACTACTTCCAATCCAACCACGAAGGCGACATCATCGACCGCATTCACATCGCAGGGTATGGTGACGATGCCAACCTTTCACTTCTCTCGGACGCGACCAACGGGAGCAACCCCTCAAACCCTTCGAACCCATCGCTCTGCGATGCCATTATCCTCAACGCCGGTGCCTATACCCACACCTCCGTTGCCATCCACGATGCCATCAAGGCTGTGCCGATCCCGACCATCGAGGTACACATCTCTAACGTCCACACGCGCGAAGAGTTCCGCCACCACTCCTTCATCTCGCCCGTTGCCCACGGCATCATCGTTGGCTTTGGCATCGACGGATATCGACTCGCCCTGGAAGGATTGCTCAAAATGCTCTCACGTTGACCGATGGAAAAGGAACTCCGGTACGAGGAACTCGACAATGCGCTCGACGAATATGTCCGTGCCCACATTGACGCTGAGCCCGAACTGCTCCACCAGGTACAGCGGCTTACTCACCTGCGACTGACCTATCCACGCATGTGTTCGGGCCACCTTCAGGGACGACTGCTCAAGATGCTCTGTCAGCTTGCTGGCGCTCACCGCATCCTCGAGCTAGGCACATTCAGCGGCTACAGCGCCCTCTCGATGGCCGAAGCCCTCACCCCCGATCCCATCACCGGACGTTGCGAGCTCCACACCATCGAGGTCTTTGACGAACTCGAAGACTTCCTCCGTGACGTGATGAATCGAGCTGGCGAGCTCGGCAAGTTGGTCCACCTTCATTTTGGCGACGCCCTCCAAATCATTCCTCAGCTCGAAGGCCCCTTCGACGTAGTCTTCATCGATGCCGACAAGCGTATCTACGACCAGTACTACGAACTTGTTCTGCCCATCACCCGCCCCGGCGGACTCATTCTCGCCGACAACACCCTTTGGGATGGCAAGGTCCTCAATCCCAACCCTCCCGAGAGCGACACCCAAACCATCGGCCTCCAGCGCTTCAACGACCTCATCGCCTGCGATCCCCGCGTCCAAAAGGTCATCCTCCCTATGCGTGACGGCCTCACCCTCATCCGCAAACTATAACAATCACCCCATTCGTGTCAACGCGGCAGCCATGCATGGCTGCCAAGTATAAATAAAGAAACAACAATAACAATGGAAAATACCCGATTAGACAAAGTGAACCGCCTGCTCGAAAAAGAGCTGGCCGAAATTCTCCGCCAGGAGACTGCCAAGACACGCGGCCTCCTCGTCAGCGTCAGTGCTGTGCGCACAGCACCCGACCTCTCGTTCGCCAAGGTTTTCGTCAGCGTCTTCCCTTCCGACAAGGCTGCCGACACCGTCAAGAACCTCAACGATCTCGTGAGTGGCATACGTGGCGCTCTCGGCAACAAAGTGCGCTACCAGCTTCGCGTCATCCCCGAACTGCGCTTCGACATCGACGACTCGCTCGATTACCTCGAGCGCATCGACGAGCTGCTGAAGAAGTAACCCGTTTCATCCCCACCGTTCTTTCCCAGCGTCCTTGTAGCAGCCGATTTTGGCTGCTGCCTTTCAATAGCACCCCACACAATGCTCGCCCTCCGTATCGCCCTGCGCTACCTGTTCAGCCGCAAGTCTCATAGTGCCATCAACCTCATCACGTTGGTGGCAGCATGCGGTGTGGGTATCATTACCGCAGCGATGATTTGCATGCTGTCGGTCTATAATGGGTTCGAAGGTCTCGTCAGCGACCTCACCTCCCGCTTTGACCCCGACCTACGCATCCAGCCTACCCTCGGCAAAACCTTCCACGACAGCGACACGTTGCGTAGCGCTCTCCTCTCCCATCCCGATGTAGAGGCTGTGGGCGTCACTCTTGAGGAGACCGTCCTACTCAGTTACGGAGGTCATCAACTCCCTGCCCGCATGAAAGGAGTGGATGCCACCTTTGCCCAAGTCACACAGATCGACAATATCCTGCTTGGTGAAGATGGCTTTCTCCTCAAGGACGAAGTGGCCGACTACTGCATCCTCGGTGCGGGCCTCGCCAGTGTCATCGGAATCAATCGAGGTTTTGTGCGTCCCCTCACGGTCTTCTGTCCTCGTCTCGTCGGCAAAGGCACCGTAGATCTTACTCAGCCCGAGGAAGCATTCTCCGAAGCAAACCTCTACTGCAGCAACATCTTCATGGTGCAGCAGGCCGACTACGACAACCAATACTTCCTCTGCTCGCTTCCCATGGCTCGTCAGTTGCTTGGCGACAGTCTCCTCACCTCGGCTTACGAACTGCGACTTCGTCCAGGGGCCAACTTGAGCCGCGTAAAGCGCGACCTCACGGTAAGGCTTGGTCTTAACTCCTCCCCCTATGCAGGGGGATTAGAGGGGGTCCCCTCTTTCTCTATCCTTACCCAACATGAACAGCAGGCGGATGCTTATCGCATCATGCAAATCGAGAAGTGGCTCACCTTCCTCCTCGTCTTCTTCATCCTGCTCATTGCCTCGTTCAACGCCATCGGTGCCCTCTCGATGCTCATCATCGACAAGGAGGCACAAATCAGCACGCTCCGCAACTTAGGAGCCGACCCGTCGCTCATCCGTCGCATCTTCACCTGCGAAGGTTGGCTCATCACCGGCATCGGAGCCGTTGTCGGCCTTATCCTCGGCATCATTCTCTGTCTTCTCCAGCAGCATTTCGGCTTCATCACTCTCGGTGGTGGCGATACCACACGTTACGTCGTTGCCGCCTATCCCGTCCTCCTCCATTGGAGCGATGCCCTCCTCACCCTCCTCGCCGTTGCCGCCGTCGGCTTCCTCTCCACTTTCTATACTGTTCGATCCACGCTGTAACCATCAAGTCGCGAAATAACGAAAGCCAGGCATCATCGCCCGGCTTTATTTGTCTATGTTCTATGCCTCGTCTCTTATTTAATCTGCATCAATTGACTCTCAAATTCCTCCTTGGGAATGACAAGCAGCTTGTTGATCTTGGTGCGATAGTTGTAGATAGTACGAATGCTGTAGTTGAGGAATTCGGCAATCTTGGCACTATCGTCGATACCCAGTCGAATTAGAGCGAAGACACGTAGTTCGGAGGTGAGCGACTGTCTGTTGGGTGGAATTATCTGCGAATCTGGACGAAGCATAGCGTTAAATTGCTCAACAAATGTCGGGAACAGCTCCAGGAATGCATCATCGAAACACTTGATCAAGCTCTCCTGGTCAGCCTCTTTCAGAGCCATAATCTTCTGGTTCGACAGATATTCCACCAACTGTCCATGCTGAGCCTTGCGTAAAACGTTAAGTCTGAAACTCTCTAACTTGTCGATATACACAGAACAAAGTTCCAAGAAATAACCAATGTATCTTTCCTTTTTATGATTTGATTCGTTGAGTGCATTTACAGCGGCCGACAAGTCTTCGTTTTTCTTGTCGATGACATGCTTGGCCTGCTTTAGCCGTCGATGCTCCTTTACGACAAAGTATAACGAAATAAGAAGCAGGATGGAAATCAAGGCCAATATCCACATACCTACCTTAAGGCTTTGGGCATAGCGCTGTATGTCCTCACGGTATTTTACGTTGATGGTATTCAAAATCGGCGATATTTGTTTCGTTCGGGCATGGCTATGGAATTCTGTGGCACAGTCCCATGAAAAACTGATGTATCGGCACGAACGGTCCAGATTACCTTCACGACTAAGGATATCGGCCAGTTCCCACAACGACGATTGGTTCATAATGGCATTGCGCACATCGCTGATGGCTGATTCAGTAAGCCAATAAAGTTGCTCATCGCGAGGCGCCTTCATCTGTTTGAGTGTCTGATAACGGCACGAGGCGACAATGGCAAACCTACGCAATGGGTTGGAATATTTCTTCAAGCGAAGGTCGTTGATATGCAACGATTCATCAAATTTCTTTTCATTCCTCAGTCGTTCCTCCAAAGTCTGCAGGTAAATGTCGCTGTCAAAATTGTCTTGATAGAGAATTGAATCTTTGCAAGCCCGCCACACCTCCAATTCACTGCGTCTGAGACGTTCGTTCTTGGTCTGATTGGCAATCTCAAAGCCCACATTGCTTCTTGTCCTAAAATAATAGTATTTCTGCGATGGAGAAAGTTTTTCCTTGTCCAACGAGTCAAGCAGGGCAGCTGCGTCGTAGTAGATGCCTGATTGCGAGAACTGTTGTGCCAAACGCACTCGATAGTACACAGCATTATGCGTCTCGCTTCCCAATTGTTCCGATTCTTCGATGCAATGGTTCAAATACACCATGGCCGAATCCGACTGATAAGAGACATACTGATGAAATAGACTGTCGAGCAAGTCTATACGATAGTCCGGATCCCGATTGTCAACCAGGATTTCCTTCAGACGATTGATGTTGTCCTCTCGTTGCTTGATGAAATACGCAGCGCTGTCTATGGTCCGGTCAAGGACCATAAACAGCGAGTCAATGTTGTAGCCGGCGAATGCCGAGGGTGCTGTCCAAAGGAACAACAGGAGTGATAAATATCTTCGCATATTATAAGTAACGTCAAAATCGTCCGTTTAGTATTCCGAGCGACGAAAAAAAACTCACCCGTCATTTCTCCACAGGCGCCACCTGCAGTCCCTCGAAGACAAAATGCTGAGATTCAGGGTCGAGTAGAGTGACCACAAGGTTACCCAACAGCTGGCCTACCGGCACGCTGTCGCCTTCGACAACAATGCCCAACGTTTGCAGACGTTGCTTGGCATGCTCACCATCGTGAGGCAGCAGATAATATGCCGGTCGCGGCTTCTCAAGGTCAGTCACCGGTTGCATCGCATCGCGTGCTGTCACAGATAGCTTGAAGAAACGACCCGTCTCGAGATTCTCAAATGTCACCTCGGTCTGTATCTCCTGAGGGTGCGAACGGGCAACAAGCGGACGACTGGCTTCGCATGCCCGATGGTCAGCCAACTGCACCTGCTCCTTGATGTAGGGAGCTATGGAGGCCGCTTTCCGAATGGCAGAACGCAAAGCCACAAGACCGACATCTGCACGCCTCGGTAGCAATTCGTCATCGTAACCGATGCCCTTTATTTCAAAAAAGAGGGACACTGCATTGGTGAGTGCCTGGAATGTGGTACTCGAACGCGGATTGCCTCCGTCCTTGCGGATGTAATACCTGTCGTGCTCATCCCCCGCAACCGTGAAATAGAAACCATGTGTGTAGGAAACAGCATCCAAGTCGCGTCGTATCTGCCGCTGCAAGGTGTCGTTGAGGGCACGGATGGCAGGATCCACATTGGGATGTCCGGAGGGCAGGAGCAGAATATCCTGGGCGATGGCGACGCGCGCTTTCTCCATGCTGCACATTCGGGCGAAGTCCTTGCGCAACGGACGATATTCATGTATATCGATGGCCAGTTCCGGCTTCCACGATGCATATGCCCGTTTAAGTATCCATGTCACAGTGTCGGTCATCAGAGCCTGATCGCGGTTAAGGTCATTGCCTGTACCCGACAGGCGATCGTGCTTCGAATAGCCGTCAACATTGGCCATAGGCACAATCATGAAACTCAATCGGCTGCAAATATCCTGGCCTTCCATGCTATTGAGCAAATAATCCACAAACTGACATACCGTAAGCACGCCAGCCGGCTCGTTGCCATGCAGCCCCGCCTCTATCCAGACGCGCAGCTTGCCGTCATTCCGATTGCCGATATACACAGCAGGGATATCCTGTCCAAGGGGTGTCTGTCCCAGCACTTCCATTCTGGCACTTCCCTCATGGTCAGCCACGAGATCTTGCAGACGCGCAGTGACCTCAGCAGGCGTCATCACCTTTGTGCAATCAACGCGTCGCACCAGATCGGGGAAAAGATACTTCACGGCACGTTTTCCCATGCCCGAAGAATGGTGTGCAATGTTGTGCTCTTCGACAAACTTCCAACCGTTCTCCACTCCAAGATCTTCGGCTGCCTTGCAAATGCTGGCATAGAACGACTTACCGCGCTCCTCGCGGTTACGGCCTTGCAACTCTGCCTCGGGTGTCTTGCGCAGGAACGACTCGCGAAGGGTGTCGCCGTCGCTTACTTGCACCCATGCATCACTTGTCACAAAACGACGCAGGTCGTCCTCGTTGATGTAGGGAAGATCGGTCACACCATACGGATAGCGCATCTCACGATTGTCGGGAAATGTGTACCAACCTGGGCTGCCCACCACCGAACGCTCCACATAAGGACTGTCGTGCAACAGCAAGGCACGATGAACAAATTGTCCTCCTGCCGAATGACCATAGAAGGAATAGTGCTCCTGTCGCCCGCTTATTTCGTCACGGAACCTTTCGAACATCTTGTCGATCAGTATGGCTGCCGTACGCTCGGGCGCATTCAGTGTGCCTCCTTCCGAATACACGCCCATCTCCTGATACTCCTCCACCGGATAGAGTTCTTTGGTGAAAACGGGTATCACCACGATGAACCGATACTTCTGTGCATCCTGCTTCCATGTCTTCATCAGATACGTCCAACCGCGGTCAGCACCCTGCATCACAAACAGGATGGGCATCGTTGCGGCATCACCGTCCGAAGGAATGAAGTAATGCACATCAATCGGTTTGTCGGCATAAGGCGCATAATCATCATAAGTAAAGACGCCTTCCCCAGGTCCTTCAATCCTTGCACTGACTGAAAAAACCAGCAGTGACCAAAGGAGGAATAATGTCAACCTACTAGTTTTCATTCGTACCTCCCTTTCATCAGAATTTTCTGTGACACCATCGCCATATCACCCATGGCCATGACGTGCCGTAGGGTGAGCTTGTCATCGAGGAAACACAGGTCCGCATCCATGCCGACGGCGATGCGACCCTTGCTCTTGAGCTTCAAGTTGCGGGCAGGATTGGCGGTAATGAGTTTGAGTGCATCGTCGAGAGCCATACCGCAGTCCTTCACCAGCAAGGTCATCTCACGGTAATTCAGGTCGAGGGGAGCAGGACGGTAGATGACTTCGCCCGTCACAGGATTCTCCCTGCGCACGCCGCCATGTCCATCGCTCGAGAACGTGATTCGATCGATCGAAATGCCACGACCGACAGCCTCCATCACACAATTGCGGGGCTGGTCGAACTTCGTGCCGCCCGTCGAGAAGTCGACCATACCGCCGAGCGAGGCGAACTCAAGTGCCTGCTCAAACAGCGGACGTGTGCGGATAAGATGGGTGGGCGACAAATAGTCGGCAAACTTGGGATGCTGCTTCACGATGTCGATCAGTTGAGCGATGCCTATCTCTTCGGCCCCAAGGTGAATGTGAAGCACGCCGCCTTTGCCCGAAGTGAATCCTCCCAAGCGCACCTGATTGATGAGCCTCAGTATCTCGAGGGTGGTAGGGAAACTGCTGCGGTCGTCGCTCATGGCCAACTTGCAGCCTATTACCTTATCTATATATATAAGGTCTTCGGCCACGCTGCCCGTCAGTGTGCGTTCCGGAAGGCCATAATAACTCGTGAGCATATAGGCCGACAAGCCTTCCTGACAGATGGCCTTCACTGCGGCATAGAGGGTGCCGAGGTCCTTCACAAAGCCATCGGTGCCTAGCAATCCGACCACAGTGGTGGTGCCCACCTCCACCAGTTCGCTGACAGTAACGGCAGGAACAAGCGAAGCAAAGCCCAATTGTCCGCCACCGCCAATCACATGGACATGCTGGTCGATGAAGCCGGGCACGACCTTGAGACCTTCGGCATCGAAAACGTCGACATCGAACCCGTTGGGCAGTTGCAGGTCTCGTCCGATGTGTACGATCTGACGGTTGCAAATCAGGATATCATTCATGCCGAGATGCTGGGGAGCATAGATGTCGGCATTCTTTATAAGCGTGAACATCTTGAACGTATTAAAGAGTGATAAAATGGTAGGCTAGCAGGAAAAGGAATCCTCCTGTGAGCGGAATGACATTTCGCTTGGCCAAATCCATGGGCGACACGCCTCCCACGCCTGCAATAGCCACGATGATGCCCGAGATGGGCGACACGGCACGTCCCATGCTGGCAGAAAGTTGCAGCGGGAGCACCAAGGCAAAGGCTGGAAGGCCGATGCGTGAAGCCACAAGCGGCAAGAGCGGTCCGAACGAGAAGAAGGCGGCATTGCCACTGCCCATCAGCACGGCAGCTCCGAAGACTACAATGGCAAAGATTACCGAGATGCCGATGCCCGTAAGGCCGGCGTTCGACGAATAGTTGACCAGCGAATCGATGAAGCCAAGGCTGATAAGACCTTTCGAGAAGACTTCGGCAGCGACAATCAGCGTGACAACCGAAGCAAACACATTGCCCATACCCTTCCAGAAAGTGCCGAACAAGGCAAACGTCTTGTTGAAGTCACGATTGCAGAAGGCCACTGCGACCAGCGACACGAACAGCGAGAAAATCATCGCTATCGTTGTGTTGATCTTGATATGCGTGCCAATTAGTCCGACAAAGGGCGAGAAGATGACCAGAGTGGCCAAGGGCAGCACTGGCAGGACTGCAAAGAACAACGGCACCTCAGGACGAGTGACCTCGGGCAGTTTTTCCTCCACACTATGGTCCTTGCGGTCGAAATAGCGGTTGCTGAAATAGTACAGTGCCATCACGACAAAGGTCGTTGGCATGACCAATGGCAGCTGATGCGTGATGAAGTATTCGTCGTTGGTCTGTCCGATGAGCTGTGCAGCCAGGGCTGTGTTGGCCGAACCCGGACCCTGATCAAAGATAGTGGCGGCCGCTATCACCGAGAGGGCCGTCAGACGGCTCACACCAAGATTGATCAGAACGGGGAAGAATGAGGCCACAAGCAGCAATCCAAGTCCAGATGCCGACGGCGTGGTGATGAACAGCAACTGTCCGATTGGAATGGTGATCATGGCACTCAGGTATGGAAACTTCCTGAACCATCGCAATGGCTTCATTGACAGATAGACCAGAGCATCGGTAGCCTTGATGGCATTCATGAAGGCCACATAGCCGCCAATGGTCATGATCATCAGTCCCGCACGGGCGAAGTTCTTCGTGAAGGTCTCCTCCACCAGGCGAATGACGTCGAAGAAGGTGCTTCCCGTCGGATTATCCGGCTTCGAAGGGTTGATGCCGAACGCTATGCCCAAGGCCAGCATCAGCAGGCCCGAAAGCAGCAACAGCCCCTGGGGATTGGTCTTCTTGTAAAGGAAGTAGCCCGTCACGACAATGATGACGATTGCAACGATGAATGCAGCAAGTTCCATACCACTAAACACACATTTTATATATAACTAAACTATCAATATCCCGGGTTGTTCTCCAAAACGCGACCGGAGTTCGACTCGATGAAGTTCTGTGGAATCGGGAAGAGCACTGGCGTATCGTAGTCGTTCATGCCACGAGCGGGACGGCCGGCAATCTCGTTAAGCTGGCGCATACGGCGCTTGAAGTAGTTGTCGATGGCACGCTCATCGCCTCCGTTCTCCTGGCTCACACGAATCAGCGTATGCCGACGCTCCTCCTCCGAAAGCAGTTCACGACTGCGTTCGTCGAGGATGAAATCCATACCACCAACGGCCAAGTCATTTTCGCTGATGCTGACGGCATGCGAGCGATTGCGCACCTTGTTGATCCACTTGATGGCTTCACCGTTCTTGCTGGTCTTCATCAAGGCTTCGGCATAGAGCAGGTAGGTATCGGCCAAGCGCAGATAGACGATGTCCTGATAGCAGCCATCCTTGTCGCCATTGGCCTTCACGGGTGCCGTGTAGTCCCACTTGCGTGTGGTTGGCCAGTTGTACTTCTTGATTGAAGTGGTGGCCTCGTCGGTCATCTTCGAAGTCACGGTAGTGTCGATCACAGCCTTTCCGTTGTCGAGGAAGCTGGTGATGGTGCCGTCGGCGGCACGGTCGTTGATGGTCCATACCATGGCGTAGTCCGAGATGCGGTCGTCGGTAGTGCCCATGCCCTTGTAATCATAGAGTCGCAGTGCGCCTCGCGAGGGGACGATACGTCCTGCGCCCTTGCCACCGTTGTTGAGCCAGAAGGCCTGTGGCCAGGTGCATGCTCCCGAAGTGTAGTCGGGGTCGTTCATATTGCTTTTCTTGATGGTGCCGTCGTTTGAATAGTAGTCCTTGTAGGTACTCTTGATATAAACCTCGGCAGTACCATAGGCCGAGTTTTCAGGCTCGGTATTGACGAAGGCGAAAAGAACCTCCTTGTTGCCATCGACATACATCGGTGTGCGGAACACATCGATAAACGCACACCCCGGATTGGAAGCATTCTTGCCAAAACGCTCGGTCATCAGGGCATATTCACTTCCTTCGACCAATGGTTTAAGGATATCTACAGCCTTCTGTGGCTGACCTGTGGCCAGATAAAGCTCGCCCAGATAGTGACGTGCCATGGCTCCCGAGATCTCACTGTTGTTGCTGCGTCGCATGGGCAGGTTGTTGGCGGCAAAGAGCAGATCCTCCTCCATCGCCTTGCGAATCTCGCTCACGTCGGTACGTTCCCAGTCGGTGCGGTAGTTCGAACCCGTAATCTCTTCAAGCGAAAGGGGCACGGCACCGAACGAATAGGTCAAGTGACGATAGGCCCAAGCCCTGGCGAAGCGAGCTTCCGAAAGGATTTCATTCTTGTTCTTCTCGGCCTGTGCACCTACGCCCCAGTTGATGTCTTCGTTTTCGGCACGGGCGATGATCATGTTGGCAGTGTTGATGATGCGGTAGCACCACTGGAAAACGTTGGAGAAAATCTGCAGGTCGACCTGCTTGATGGCCGACGGGTAGTACATGAACTTCAACTCCGAATGACTGTTGTTGGCCCACGAGTTATCGACACCTCCACCCCACGCGCTGTGGAGCACCAGGGGAATGCCACCGCCCAGGGCATCGGCACGACGATATTCTGCACGCATCATGCCATAGAGGGGAGTGATCATCGACTGGAAACCATTGTAATCCACCAGAAGATTCTCGGGATAGAGCGACGAATGGGGCTGCTCCTCGAGGAAGGAGTCTTCGTTGCATCCTGCCAGACTGAGGGCAAGGATCAGACTTGCTATGATTGTTTTGAAACTTTTCATCTCTTATATATTTAAATGATTGAAGACCATTGATGATTGAAGACCATTGATGATTAAAGATCGATTTTCAAGCCAAAGCTGATCGACCGCTGTGGCGGTGTGCTCAACTGGTTGGAGGTGAATTCTGGATCAAGGCCCTTCCAGGGGGTCCAAACCTTCAGGTTCTTGCCATCGACATAAACCTGTACGCGACTGAGCCTGATCTTCTTGAGCCAATTGGATGGCAGGTTATAACTCAGGTTGACATTCTGCAGTCTCACGAACCAAGCATCCTCGTAGAAGCCTGCATCGTAGGGGTTGGGACCTGCATCAAGGCTGTTCATCGGGTAGTCGTTCGTCGGATTCTCAGGTGTCCAGAAGTCATGATAGAGGCGGTTCTGGCGATACGAGTTCGAATAGACTGTCATCAGCGTATTGTTGGCCGAGCGTCCGAACTCCGAATTGAGGAAAACGGTGAGTGTAAGTCCCTTGTACGAAAGGCTGTTCGAGAGTGAAGCAATCAGCCAAGGCACAGCCGAACCGACGAGTTGCATATCATCGGGAGTGATATCGTTCTGACCATCCTTGTCATCCACCTTCACATATCCTGGGATCGAATAGCGATAGTTGGGATCCTGCTGGCCCTTTGGATTCGAAGCATCGGTGATCTGCCAGATGCCGACCTTCTTGTAGTCGTAGTTCACGCTGATGGGCTCGCCGATGAACCAACGCGAAGCAACGTCATCCACAGGATTTCCCTGTTCGTCATAGATGCCCACATCGACAATCTCCGTGTTGTAGTGAGCAAGGTTGAGCGTCGAGGTCCAGGTGAAGTTCTTCTTCACGATGTTGGTGCTGTTGATCTGCAATTCCCAACCCGAGCCTTTGGTCTTGCCACGGTTTTCGGTGATGTTGCCCGTACCGTTGATGGTAGGGATGGAACGATTGAGCAACAGGTCCTTGGTGCGCGACCAATAGGTGTCGAACGTACCCGAGATGCGGTTGTTCAAGAACGCGAAATCCACGCCGAGGTTTACCTGCTGGGTCGTTTCCCATCCAAGGGTAGGCGAAGCTAGTTTCTCGGGGAAGAAGCCGTACATGGCCGTATGATCATCGTTCAGATAATTATAAGTCGAGAGGTTGGGTAGCGACGAATAGGCCGAGATGGCCTCGTTACCGTTCTTTCCCCACGAGAGACGCAACTTCAGGTTGTTCATCACGTCCAAAGCCGATTTGAAGAACTTCTCGTTCATCACATTCCAACCCAATGCCATCGACGGGAAGACACCGAACTTCGAGTCGGCACCAAATGCCGAATAACCGTCGCGACGAGCAGTGAGGGTCAAAAGATATCGACTGTCGTAGGTATAGTTGATACGGAACATCTGCGACAGGTGGTTCACCTTCCAATAGGAAGAACTGCCCGACGAAGTGCTGGCCTTCGACATCTGGTAATAGTACATCACGTCATTTGGGAAATCCTTGCCTTCCATCGTGTTCTGCTCGTACTCCTTGCTCTGTGCCGAATAAAGGCCGGTGAGGAACAGGCGATGCTTGCCGAATTCACGGTTATAGGAGACGATGTTCTCAATGATCCACTCCTCCGAATGCCAGTCGTCTGTATTAATGATACCATTGGCACGAGCTCCATAGTAGGTATCGAGACCCTGATACTGCTTCCACGACGAGTTCTCGTAAGTAAAACCGGTGTTCAGTCGATAGGTCAGCCCCTTGATCCACGGAATCTTGATGTCCAAGGCATTGTTGGTTACTACCTTATAGCGGATATCGCGTGTCCTGTTATTCAAGGCGTCGAGTGGGTTCACGCAGAATGCTTCACTCGAATCCTCCCAAGCCGTAGAGCGTATCGTACCATCCTCGTTGTAGGCCTCGGCCAAAGGGTTCATCTTGAATGCACGGCCAAACGAAGCATTGCTGCCACTGCGGTCAAAACGGCCCAATTGGGTATTGGTCGAGAATTTCAGCCAATCGGTGAATTCCTGATCGAGATTGACGCGAAGGTTGACACGTTGGAAGGCGTTACCCACGGCGATGCCCTCATTGTCGGCCAGGTTGAACGAAACATAATAGGAAGTCTTGTTCACACCGCCACGGAACGACAAGTTATGATGCTGACTGAAGGCGGTACGAAGGGCAAGATCAAGCCAATCGGTCTCCAATCCAGCATCGTGCAGACGCTGTTCAGTCATGGTGATATTACCCATCCAAGGTTCAGGATTGGAGGGAGTGGGGTCAATCACGTTAGCAGCTTTCAAAGCATCGATCTTCGCATCCCAGAACTCCTGTCCAGTCATCAGACGAGGCACAATGACCGCCTTATTGACAGTAAAGTTTGCCGAGTAGGATACGTTCAACTTACCCTTGTCGCCCTTCTTGGTGGTGATCAGAATCACACCATTCGAGCCTCGGGCACCATAGATGGCAGCCGATGACGCATCCTTCAGCACTTCGACCGACGCCACATCATTGGGGTTAATCTCAGACCAAGGGCCATCGAACGGGATACCATCGAGGATGATGAGTGGCTTATTATCGGCCGAAATGGACTTCTCTCCACGTATACGCGTCTGCGAGCTCGATCCTTCGGCATTGGTTCCGGTCACCGAGATGTTCAGGCCTGGAACTGCTCCCTGCAATGCCTGAACGATGTTCGCCATCGGGCGCTCCTCGAGTGTCTTGCCGTCTACTTTGGCCACAGCTCCAGTGAGGTCACTCTTGCGCTGCACACCATAACCTACGACAACCACTTCATCAATCATTTCATTGTCCTCCATCAATGTCACTGTCATTCCATTCTCTGGTTTTACAGTTTGTGTGACATAACCGATGTAGGAAATCTGAAGCATGTCGTCCGACTTCACATTGATGCTGAAATTGCCATCAATATCCGAAACCGTACCATTTAGGGTTCCAACCACGACGATGGATGCTCCCGTGACGGGTTCTCCTGTCGTGTCAACGATGGTTCCCGCGATCTTGCTTTGTGCCAATGCCACCTGTACCGTGAGCATCATCACAAGCATCATCACAAGCTTTGCACCGAAAAACTTGATTGTTTTTTTCATAGATGTTTGTTTTAATTAATAATAATGTATAAAGAAATTACGATTTGCGGTTTTTGCGGTGCAAAGGTATGTACTATTCCAACATCAAAATTTACCAATGACATGCAAAGTAAAAATTTGCATTTCAGTTGCAAAATTAAATCATTGATATTCAGCGCGAATTAAAACTTCAAAATGAGCTAAAAAGTAAATGCACTTCAATGCTGATAAAAAAGCAAATCGGCGAAAGTGCTCTCGCGCTTACTGCCGAATGACGACGTATTATTTCAGATGTGTTATATTCGATAGCGGCATACAGTTTTCATCTACCAAATATGCATGCTCCAACCGCGGCATACAGTTTTCATCTGCCAAATCTGTATGCTCCAACCGCGGCATACAGTTTTCATCTACCAAATCTGTATGCTCCAAACGCGGCATACAGATTCCATCTACCAAATCTGTATGCTCCAAACGCGGCATACAGATTCCATCTGCCAAATCTGTATGCTCCAAACGCGGCATACAGTTTTCATCCACCAAATCTGTATGCTCCAAACGCGGCATACAGATTCCATCTGCCAAATCTGTATGCTCCAAACGCGGCATACAGATTTCATCCACCAAATCTGTATGCTCCAACCGCGGCATACAGTTTTCATCTACCAAATATGTATGCTCCGACCGCGGCATAACGATTTGACACACCAAATCTGTATGCCGCGATTGAAGATTCACTACAGAAGAAAATACATCGGGCACGACCGAAGCCATGCCCGATGCTATTATATGTATATTTCAGAAAACATCAATACAGGTACTGTTCTACGCCTTTCGAATACCAAAAATCTTTGACAGAAGGAGTTCCACTTGCTTCAGGATTCCCGTCATAGAACCATGGATAGCCCCACGAGATACGCTGTTCTTCCTTCAGCCAACGAGTCTCAACAGGAGCCATGATCATAGCGGGAGCCTTTTCACCGGCAGAGTAAACGATTACAGTTTGACCGTTCTTGTCTGTTTTAGCAATCCCTGGGAATTCCTCTTGCTCATCACCTTCACCAACAAGCAATACAATATCTTGATGAGTGCCCATGTCCATAATCTCTGCATCGGTGAGGGGAGTCTCCCACTGTTTGATAAGGGCGGGCAACATTTCCACACCTATACCTTCAGGAGCACCAACATTGATTGGCATGTACTTATTGGTGCCTGGAATTTTAGGAGCTCCATTTGGATAAGGATATACAATTTGGTTGGTACTTGAGTTCACATATCTATATTGCTTCGCCATCATATCATGAAGCTCTTCTGTAACAGTTGTATTGCCGTCGTTATCTATAAACTCCAAAAATACTGGCTTTGTACCACCTACTGCACGAAGAACCATACGCTTGTATTCAATATCGAACACCACATCGTTGTAATCCCAGTCATACTGCTCAAGGTCTTCGGCAAGTACGCGTTTAGCTACAGGAACAGGAAGGTCGCCATCGAGGTAAAGCACGATATCGTTGTAGTCAAAATCTAGATAAGTAGGATAGTGCCAACCATCCTCGAATCCTATGACCATAAAGTTATCAATCCTGTTATCGGAATAACTTTTTTCCGAGAAGAGAAGCTGGGAACAGCCATTATAAACATGATGATAGTCTCTTTCCTTATATCGGAAAGTTGAATAAGCGTATGGGTAAGAAACAGTTTCACCAGTAACTGGATCTGTATAAGAAGTTCCGTTAGGATGATCTCCTGTTTCAATATACTGGTAATTATACGGAATCTTTTCTGTGGATTCAAAACGGTGCAAGACTTGATTATTACCAGTGGCTCGGTACTCCAAAGCGAACCAGAATTCTGTACCAGCTTTCAGATATACTTCATCCGCCAACTGCGGATTACCGAAATTGCCCATAGATTTACCCTCGAACAACTCTACCTCGTAAACAGTGGGATTGTTTTCATATTTGAAACAAAGATTCAGGTGGGTAGTATAATTGCCTGTTTGAATCTCAAATGCGCCTCCATACCAAATAGCGGAAATCGTAAATATACCATCACCGGTTGAGACCAGAGTATATTGAGTCTGCCCCATAGTATAATTGTTTTGATATTCAGGCAGCAAGTCATCCCATCGATTTACAAGTTCCTGCGTCACATAAGGGGGTTGACCAGTCATATGTGTTACTCTCCAATTATTATCAGAAGAGGATGGTTCGGTATAGGCACGAGTAGCGGAAGAATTTCCCTTACCCAAACTCTGCATAGTCTGGGTAAAGAAGTCCCAACTCTGATCGGGCGAAGGTTTACCGAATTGTTTTGCAAAAGCATCGTCGAAGGCACGTTCCTTCAGCGTCTGGATGCTGACTCCAAGATCTTCATCTTGGCAGGACGTGAGGCTGCCAAGCCCAATGAATGCCACTGAGAAAATCGCAAAAGGTAAATACTTTTTCATAAATTTATTAAGAAAAGAATAATATAATGATAGTTGTTAATACAATTCGAAATAACTTATAAATTATAGTATTAAAAAATACTAAGACAGAATAATAAAATGAAATACATGATTCGGGTACAAAGATATAGAGTCGCTTCCACTATTCCAAGGAAAAAGAACAGCAGACAGCCATTCTATCCAAAATTTGTTATTTAAGTTCTATTTATTCAATCTTAACTTAGCATTTATTGGCCTTATCCATTTCTATTTGAGCCATCCTTCGCATATTAATAAACGGCAACAGGCATGGCCGAGGCCATGCCTGTTGTTTTATCAAGAAGTAGAGAATTATTAATTACCTTGTGCATCATCGTCTTTTTCATCATTCTTGTAGAAGTACAGGAATGCTTCATTGGTAGGACTCCACCACTGCGGCTCGGTTCCGCCTGTAGGGACATTAGCTCCGTAGAAGCCCGGATAACCCCAAGTAATCTTCTGCTCCTCCCTCATCCAGTTGTTGGCTACTAAGCCAGACCAGATTGCAGGGATACCACCAATACTAGAGAGCTTCACGATTTTGGCGGTAGAGCCTAACTCTTTAGCATTCGTCCAATTACCAGTTGGATCCTCTGAATAATAATCTGGTTGCTCAGCCTCCAAAAGCGCCTGTTCTACGGTCTGACCGTACACACTACCAACAATCAATTCAACACCACCTACAGGATCATCCACGAAAGGATTGGCGAAGCGTTCTACCTCTCTTGTTGCTTCGTCAAGTCGGGTGAAATTGTTGCCTACATCTGTGCCAAGGTGTGTCCAACGAACAATCTGCACAGGATCCAACCATACACCGGGATAGTCATGATTTGTTTGCCAAGCAGCGACGTCGATGGGCTTGTAGTAGGTCTTCGTATCACCATTTTCATCTTGTCGTTCATAGGTGATTACCTTTGTTCTTTTATCAACCTCGCCTGATTCTGTTGGCGCCGGTTGCAAAGAACGCATCAGTTCGTGAAGCTCACTAATATCACCATTACTTACAATTGATGGGTTCCCCAATCGATCCGTCACACGCAGCCAAACGGGCAACGTACCACCCACGGCACGAAGCACAATACCTGTGTTCGAGACATCGAATACCACGTCGTTGTAGTCCCAATCGAATGAATTCTTGTCTTCGCAGAAGAAACGCTTGGCAGTAGGAAGAGGAAGCTTTCCTTCTATGAGAAAGACAACGTCGTTAAAGTCCTTGTCAAACCAACCATCCTTTGTGCCATTACCAACCGATGTACCCTTATAGGGACCATGGCCCCATGCGTCTTCGAAACCAATCATCATTACCTGTTCATCCATACCTGTAGCTTCATCAATACGCTCGGAAGAATAAAGCAAAGTCGATGCTCCACCATAATCAGAAAAGACCTGAGGGGTGCCATCAATCTGAATAAAAGTAGGCGATTCATTCGAATAAAAAATCTGGTCTTGGTTATGTGCTGCAATGGTAGATCCTTGGTTATTCATCTTCCCTGCGGGGAAAGGATAAGTGTACTTCAAATAAAAATGGAAGGATTGACCCTTTGGAATCTTAACCTCTGCTGCCCAGCCAGGATTGCCATAACTGCCAGATGTAGGACTATATCCAGTCTTAAACCCATATCCGAAAAGTGGCACCAATACTCGATGACCATTTTCATAATATGCTAAACCAAAATCAAGTTTGTATGTAGATTGGGTTTCTATGCCACCTGCATATCTGACAGCGTAAATCTTAAAGTCGCCTGTTGAAGTAAGAGTATAATTGTTCTGCCCGACTAAGGAGTTGTCGACGTATTCTTCCAACGCATAACCAATTGTTTGAACAGTGTTGGTAAAATATGCATCTGTTGGCTGGCTAATGGTTTTATCAACTTCAACGGTGATTTCTTGCGTACCACGAGTCATGCCAGTCTCTTGACGAAGAGCCTCCATCTGCAGAGAATAGAAGTCCCAAGTCTGGGTAGCCGAAGGTTTGCCGAACTCCTTGATGAAGTTCTGCTCAAATGCACGTTCCTGGAGCACTGCAGTGCTCACATCAAAATCCTCGTCCTGGCAGGAGGTGAGACTGCCGAAGGTAAGGAGTCCTAAAGTGGCGATTGCCCAAAATATTGTTTTTTTCATAAGAAGTTAAGATTTATTATGATATTACCCTTATACAATTAGTGAATGGGAAATAAAAGAAAACTACGACAGAGATAAGAATTCCGTGTGATATTATCAAAAGAATCAAGACAATTGACAATATAATCATCAATAATTGCCAAATATTCCATTTAATGCAATCCTCAACTATCATTTTCCGAATGTTGTAAGACCAATTGAATTAGTCTAGTTTCAAGGGTGTAAAAAATCAGGCATGACCGAAGTCATGCCTGATAAATCAACCTAATAAATCTATCTTATGGATTAGAAGGAATTTCATAATCTCCATAGTACTGATACCAGTTGTCGGAATTCAATCCGGTCTCCCACCACTGAGGAGTGCCTTCGACAACATTACCTCCGCCATAGAAATAGCTATAGCCAGTGGTGATCTTTTTCTCCTCCTTCATCCAGTTGATGGATACAGGACCCGACCACATGGCAGGAATGCCTCCGATTTCTGTCATTTTGATTATCTTGGCCCCCTTTAAAGTATTGTCATCATCCAATGTAGTCAAAGCATCAAGTGCGGCAATCTCTGTCAAATTATAACTTGTTTGATATTCTGGGAGAACAATCAACTCGACTCCGCCAACGGGGGCCGAAGCAAGCGGGTTGGCAAAGCGCTCCACCTCTCCTTCTTTTAGTCGTGTACTGTGTGGTTCATCATTGCCCAAACTTATCCATCTGACGATCTGAACTGCATCAAACCAGATCATATCGATGCCCGACATTGCATATGCAGCCACGTCGATAGGTTTGTAGAAGGTCTTAGTCGTTCCATCCAATTCTTGACGTTGATAGGTCAACGGGAAAGATCTCTTGCTCGTTTGTGGCTGAATTGCTTGCATGAGTTCATGAAGCTCAGCGTAAGTCTTTCCATCATCAGCTTTTAAACTTACAAGTTCATAACTGCTATCAGGCAATCTATTCTTCACACGCATGAAAACCGGCTGAGTACCACCCACAGCACGAAGCACAATACCTGTGTTCGACACATCAAATACCACATCGTTGTAGTCCCAGTCATACGACTTCTTGTCTTCCGTAAAGAAGCGCTTGCTGGTGGGGACAGGAAGCTCGCCTTCGATAAGTATGACAACATCGTTGAAGTCTTTGTCAAACCATCCGGTCTGCGTTCCCTCTGCTGAATCACTGCCGTTATCATGGCCCCATGCGTCTTCCAAGCCGATCATCATGACTTGTTCGTCTCTACCTGTAACTGGGTTAATATTGTCGGTAGAATAAAGCAAGGTCGTCGTTCCTCCAAACTCAGGGAATGTAAAAGTTTGTCCATCAGCTTTTCGAAGGAACACAGGGGACTCATTTGAATAGAAATGCTGTCTCCGGCTAACGTTACCGCCGCCTGTAAAAGGATAGGTGTAATCAAAATAAAAATAGAACGACATGCCCTCTGGAATCTTGACTTCAGCGGCTTTTCCAGGGTTGCCCCAATTATTAGAGTTAGCAGCATGAGCTATGTTATAGTATCCCATGTTCCTAAACCCACGTCCGAAAATCGACACCTTGTGTTCCTGATTGTCATCTGGATCAATATATGCAATACCGAAATCAAAATCATATTGTTGACCTGTTTCAATGGCACCAGCATATCTTACAGCGTAAATCTTAAAGTCGCCTGTAGAGGTAAGCGTGTAATTGTTCTGGCCTGTCTGGGAATTGTTGATTTTTTCTTCCAAGGCATACCCAACTGATTTAACAATATCATAAAAATATTTATTTTCCGCTTTAGTTGAGTCTGGTTGACTGATGGTTGTATCTACAGTTACTGTGATTGCCTGTGTAGCACGTGTCATTCCAGCCTCTCGACGAATAGACTCCATCTTCTGAGCATAGAAGTCCCAATTCTGATCGGCCGAAGGTTTACCAAACTCCTTGATGAAGTTTTGCTCAAAGGCACGTTCCTGAAGCACTGCTGTGCTCACATCAAAATCCTCGTCATGGCAGGAGGTAAGGCTGCCAAGCCCGAGAAGAGAGGTTGCGATAATCGCAATTGGTAAGGTCTTTTTCATAATTGTTGTAATAAATAATATAATTTTAAAATGAGTTATTAAGCAATTCTTATCAATTTATTAATTACCGCTTTTTATAAAACAAAGGTAAAACATTATAAAAATACTAAGGTAAAATAATAAATTGAAAATTATTCATTCGGGTACAAAGATAGGCAATCGCATCCACACAGCCAAGAAATACTTTCTTTCGATAATCTTCATATACATAATTTGCTTTTTGACCTTGCTTTTGAAATCCACACATGTCATTTTTAGTCATTTCTTTTTCAAATTATTAGTCTTTCGAAAGTATAATAAATGCAATTGCCATGGCATCAGCTACGATTATAGTGAGCAATCTGTTTTTGAGATAAAAAATCAGGCATGACCAAAGCCATGCCTGAAGTTATCAAAATATATTGGGATCAAAGATTAGGGATTGTATGTATCTCCACCATCAGTTTTGTAGTCGTACAGGAGATCTTTATTATCATTATTAACATTTACCCACCATTGTGGCTGTATTTCGCCCGTTGGAATAGTGCCTCCGCCATAGAAGTCCGGGTAACCCTTGGTGATCTTTTGCAATTCCTTCATCCAAACGACGGATACTGGAGCAGACCACATGGCAGGAATCTCTCCAGGCTTAGTCATTTTAATTATTTTAGGTGCATCGGGGTCATCGCCTGGGCCAGCGAAAGCAGAGAGTGCAGCGATTTCATTCACATCATAACCTGTAGAAGAATATTGCGATTGTGGGAGCACAATCAATTCGACATCGCCCTTCCTAGCAGCCGCATCCACGAGAGGGTTAGCAAAAAGCTCAACCTCACCTTCCTCAAGTCGCGTATTGGGTTGGCCTTCCACCATACTTATGGTCCATGTTACTATCTCGACTGGATCCAGCCAGAGACCTTGTGGAGAGATACCTGCATCAATGGGGCGATAGTAGGTCTTGCCATCCCGAGTATAGGTCAACTGAGCATTTTTATGCGGATTTTCTTTATCAGGAACATCAGTTTGGAATTGCTGGCTTCGCATCAGCTCATGAAGCTCACAATAAGTATTTCCATCTTCACCTTTCAAATTTACAACTTCTTTTTTACCATTTCTATCCGTTACACGCAAGAAAACTGGCAGCGTACCACCCACGGCACGGAGCACGATACCTGTGTTCGATACATCGAATACTACGTCATTGTAGTCCCAATCATACTTCTCCTTGTCTTCACAGAAGAAACGCTTACTGGTAGGCACGGGAAGACTTCCTTCAATAACGACAACAACATCGTTGAAGTCATAGTCAGGCGTATTAAGACTATACCCATATCCCCAACCGTCTTCAATACCGATAAGCATAACTTGCTCATCTACGCCTTGAGCTTCGTCTTTATGCTCAACAGAATAAAGCAGGGTAGAAGTTCCGCTAAAATCATCGAAAGTTTGGGTTCGATAAGTGTTATGAATGTACCAATAACCATCGTTTTCTTGCCAAACATTATATTGTTGAGATGGCGTTTGATTCGAGTAGAATAAACGATCCAAAGAATACTCGTTTCCAGAACTATCCTTAAAAGGATAAACATAACTAATATAAAAGTAGAAAGCCGTTCCCTTAGGAATCTTTACATGTTTCCCGAAACCGGGATTGCCTTCAGTACCCGTCCCGAAAAGAGGCACCTTTACCTCTTCGCCATCATCCATATATGCAAAGCCAAATACAAATTTGTAGTCAGTATTGTTGTGATTCGTTTGAATATGACCCGCATATCTTACTGCGTAAATATCGAACTCACCAGTAGAAACAAGTGAGTAGTCGTTCTGACCGACATTAGCATTATTATGGTTTTCCTCAAGTGCGTATGCGATTTCCTTAACAACTTTTTTAAAATAATCATCCGTTGGCTGATCAACATCTGTAGGTGTTGGGACATTAATATCCATCGTAGCTCGCGTAACGCCTGCCCCATGACGCAGAGACTCCATCATCTGCGCATAGAAATCCCAACTCTGGTCGGCCGAAGGCTGACCGAACTCCTTGATGAAACCTTGTTCGAAGGCACGTTCCTGGAGCACTGCTGTGCTCACATCAAAATCCTCGTCATGGCAAGAGGTAAGGCTGCCAAGCCCAAGGATAGCAATTGCGGTTACCGCAAAAGAAAAATACTTTTTCATAATTGATTTTTGTAAAATATAAAAAATTATTAAGCAATTTATCAAGCAAAAATTAGGCAATCACAATTTATAAGGCAAACATATAAATTGAAATGTGCAAAATTGGACGCAAAGATATAAATTATTTTCCACTGCACCAAGAAAATCGTAACAATCGGCAATTTCCTTAATCACAATTTGCTGTTTGATTTTCGCCGATGCAACCTCGGCATAGCACTATTCCATCATCTCTTTATCTATAATTCACGATTTAAACCTTACAAATGAGTGCACGTCTTAGAGACAAAAGCAAGAAAAAAGTATAAACCCTATAAAACGACGAAACAATGAAGAAGTTACTTGTTACCCTGGCAGTAGCCATTACCGGAGCGGTTCAGGCCTTCGCCCTAACCCCCACAGCGATCCGCGAGAACGCACGTTTCTTGACCGATCGTATGGCTTACGAGCTTAACCTCACACCTCAGCAGATTGAGGACTGCTATGAGATCAACTATGATTTCATTGCATCGATCAATCCCATCATGGACGAAGTGGTGTACGGTTATCCCGAGTATATCGACAGGTACTACAACTACCTCGATTACCGCAACGACGACCTGCGCTACATCATGACGGAGGCCCAGTATCTGGCATTCATTTCGCTGGACTATTTCTTCCGCCCCGTCTATACATATGCCGGCAACTGGTTGTTCCGCATCTTCGACATCTACACGAACCATCGGTTCTTCTACTATGATGCTCCCCTGATCTACCACTCCTATTACGGAGGTCACGGACGTCATTACTTCCCCCACGGCTACTATGGCGGAGGTCGCTATCATCACCACGTGTATGCACATCCTCGTCCCATCCATCGCAGAGGTGGTCGCCACGACTTCGGTCCTCACGCCGCACGTCCTCGTCATCACGTCACTCCTCATCGCACTCCCAGTGCTCCAAGGCACGAGAGAATGGATCATGGACGCAATGACAACCACCGTGGCAACGACCACGGCATCAACCATCGTGGTGGAGGCAATGACAACCATCGCGGCAATCCTGGCGGTGGCGCAAACCAAGGCGGCAGCAATGGTCGCGGCAACGACCACGGCAATCGTGGCGGCGCCAGACAAGGCAGAAGCGACAACCGTGCTTCACACGCCCAGCCGAGCAACAGCGGTCGCCAGATGCGCCAGCAGGCGAGCGGCAGATCGGAACGCGTTCAGAGTAGCACAATGCGTGGCGCCAGCAGCGCTACCCGTTCAGCAAGCTCATCGCACATTAGCAGCGGCAGTTCACATCGTGGAGGCGGCAGCTCACACAGCGGAGGTTCGCGTGGTGGCTCCCACGGAGGTGGATCAGGCTCGCATGGCGGTGGACATCAGAGACGCTAAAAACCGAATTGTATGGAAACAGGCAAGAAATACACCAGTACATTGGTGGTCGAAGAATGCCACTTGGCATATGCAGTGGGTAGCGGGGACCTCAGGGTCCTGGCTACCCCTATTATGTTGGCACTGATGGAGAATGCCGCCATGCTGTGCGTGGCCGACAGTCTGGATGAGGGTTATACGACAGTGGGAGGACATATCGCAGCATCCCACATCAAACCCACTGGCATCGGACATACAGTTTCTGCCACTGCCGAACTGATTGGCGTGGAGGGTCGGAAACTGAAGTTCAAGGTAAGTGCTTCGGACGAAGACGGCCTGATCGGAGAAGGTGAACACCTGCGATTCATTGTCGGACGTGAGAAATTTATGAATAAGGTAAAATGAAAAGAAAAGTACTGACTATCTTGTCACTGATGCTGCTGGTCAGCATCGGATTGCAAGCCAAGACCATCAAGGTGCTGGCCATCGGCAACAGCTTCTCGGAAGACGCTGTAGAAAACTACCTTTATGAGCTTGCAGCAGCACAAGGCGACTCGCTCGTAATCGGCAATGCCTACATCGGCGGATGCAGCATCGACTGTCACCTCGGGAATCTCAAGACCGGCAAGACGGACTATGCCTTCCGCAAGATTGTGGGCGGCAAGAAGACTGACACGAAGAAATCGCGACTCGACTCCATCATCGTGAACGAACCTTGGGACATCATCTCCCTGCAGCAGGCCAGCCCATTATCGGGACAACCAGATTCGTACAAGAACTTGGGCGAACTGAAGCGGATGGTGCAAGAACTGGCCACCAATCCGAACGTCGAAATCGTTTGGCATCTGACCTGGGCCTACCCGCAGAAGTCGCGTAGTGGTGCCTTCAAGAATTATGGAAGCAGTCAGGAAACAATGTACAAGGCCATCCTGAATACAGCCAAAGAAGAGCTACCCAAGGTGGGTATTGGACGCTGCATTCCCTCGGGCATTACCGTACAGCTGGCGCGCGAAGATCTGGGAGACTGTATGAACCGCGACGACATCCACCTTTCATTGTCGTTGGGCCGATTTGCAGCAGCCTGCACCTGGTGCGAGTTTCTCACAGGCAAATCCATCCTCTATAATACCTATTGGCCCGATGACGTCAGCGGTTTCGACGTAAAGATGATCCACAAGGCTACGCATAAGGCGATGAAGAATGTCAACAAGATCATGAAGGTCCCGCTTTAAGTTTCAACAACATTGTCCCATTTTCCGATAATGAAGAGCGTATCCGCACGACAAGATTGTCAGCAGATACGCTCTTTCAGTATTATGTCGTACCTTTGCATCGTCAAAAGAGACATAATGTTGTTAGATTCATTTGTAATATTGGATTGTGTTTTTGTGTAATTGATTGTGGTTTACTCACAAAAGGCTTATTAATTGGTTTTGGAGGTTTCGCTGTGAGGCGAAACCTTCTTCATTTGATGCTCTTTTAAAGCTCTATGTAAAAATTTTGCTGAAAAAATTTGGAAATATGATGCAAATGCCTTATCTTTGCAGCGTGATCTAACTACCAGTATTAACTTAAAATTTTATGCATTATGAAACACTTTCTGATTAGCCTATTCAGTCTGCTGCTTATCTGCCAGGGAACTGAGGCTCTCGGTCAGATAAAGAAGGCTACTATGCCCAAGGGCAACATCATGAGCCTGGAATGCTCGGCTATCGGCGATGTGCCCGACCCATTCTACTATTTTAAATTAACTAATGAGAACGACGTCATCAACGCTGTTTACTGGAGCACACAGGTACAGAAATATACCAAAGTAACGATGGACGTGATGGTAATGGTCAAGATGCGTAATATCATCACCCGTCACAGGATGTTCGAATACGCCAAGGAATATCACAATGAGGGTGGACAGAGTCGTTTGACCTGGCACTTGATTGCATTCTTCTCGAAAGGCGGCCACTTCGAAAGCACTGGCTACAATTACATCCCAGACGAAGATGCCGTCGAAGAACTGAAGAACATCTTCAAGCAGCAGCTCAACGAGCCTTCGACGTTGTTTGTGAGCTTCGTCGACAAGGATGGCGAAGAGCTGGTGGATGAGGAGCTCGAAGAATATCAGAACGATCCTGCCCTTCGTCCCAAATCTGCTGATAAGCCCGCCCTACCTCTGCTGGAAGTAGAGGAAGAAGAAGAGGAACTATAGTAATGCTGAAACCCTACCTAAAAGAAGGACGCAGGGAAGCGGGATGTGACGAAGCGGGACGTGGCTGTCTGGCGGGTCCCGTCTATGCCGCTGCCGTCATATTGCCGCCCGACATTGCTGAGCGTATCGCCAGCGGAGAGAGCGGGCTGTCAGCCCTAAATGACTCAAAACAACTCAGCGAGAAACAACGCTACGCACTCAGGCCAATCATCCAGCAGGAAGCATTGGCCTGGGCTGTTGGTGTGTGTGACAATCACGAGATCGACCGGTTGAACATCCTGCGTGCCAGCATCGAAGCTATGCACCGAGCCATCCGCGGACTAGGTATGACCGAAGCCGATGGCCGGGAGTGTGTGTTGCGCGGCGGCGAAGTGGTTCGTCCCGAGTTTTTGCTTATCGATGGCAACCGCTTTTCTCCCTTTGCCGACATTCCATACCAAACCATCGTGAAGGGTGACGGCAAGATGATGTCGATAGCTGCTGCCTCGATTCTGGCCAAGACCTACCGTGACGACGTGATGAACCAGCTGCATAAGGAATATCCCCACTATGCATGGAATGTCAATAAGGGATATCCCACCAAGGCACATCGAGAGGCGATCGCCCAATATGGTGTGACACCCTATCACAGGATGAGCTACCGCCTCCTGCCGGAACCCAAGCAACTAGAGATAGAGTTCGGGGCAGACACCCTCATTCCCCCTGCTTAGGGGGAAGAATAGCTTGTTCGGACTTGGATCTTGGACCTAGTACTCTAAATAGTTCAAAGATATATTAATTATGAAACGCTATTCACTTTTTTGTTGCTGCCTTTTGCTGACCTTTGGTATACAGGCACAGGATTCTGTATGGAATGGCGAAACCGTCATCAATTGGAACAAAGGCACTTCACTAAACATCGGTGCAGATAAATTCGGAACTGCAGAAGTGGCCGACAGGATGGAACTGACCCTCAAGCCAAATGATTTCGTAGCTTGGGCGCAAGTAGCCTTGCGCGATGGGAACTGGACAGAGATACCGGGTGCAAGTTCAATTGCGCTCGGCAATGATGTCAACCTCTATTCCACCGATACCCTTACCGTCAGCTTTACATTCACCAAGGACTTTCTCTCCACCATTCAGCAAAATGGCGTGATTGTCACAGGTGCCGATTTTACACTCTACGACGTGTCGATAGTCAAAGGACCAGGCAGTTCTGGCTATGAGAATGCCATCTGGATTGGTGAAACCGACGCAACGACGGGCTGGGTCGCCCTGCAATTACCAGCGAGCAGTTTCAGGAAAACAAAGGTTGGCGAGATGCTACGTCTCTACTATACAGACTTGCAGCCTGGAGCCATGCACACCATCGTCAACGGAAGTTGGGGCGCCATCAGCGGCTACGACTATTACGCGATGAGCGGTGACTACTATCAATATACTATCGACGAAACTCTGCTCTCAGTTATGCAGTCGGGTGGCATCATCATCAATGGTACTGGCTATAAACTTACGCACGTAGATGTGGTTGATCCTAGCACCCTGATTACACTCACAGCTTCGGTGCCCGTGACCAACGGATGGCTTTTTGATGGCACCAACCCTTCGATTACCGTCAACGTCACCAATCCCTACGACCACGAGGTCGAGGCTATGGTGAAACTCACCATCAGGACCGACAAGATGGAATCCTACAAGGCTGTTAGCAAAACCAAAACGGTAAATGCTGGTGCATCGGTAGGCATCACTTTGGACTTTGAGGCAGGACCCGGATTCTACAACATTACTCCAACCCTCAACGGAGATGCTGTCTATACATCCCAACCATTCAGCAACGGCAAGAAGTCGGCATCGTTCAACATCAGTGTTAGTCCAGAGCGAATCATCTCGGAGCCGGACATGCGAAGTGATTTCGAGCAATTCTGGAATGACACGAAGGCGGAACTAACAATGATAGAACCGCGCTACAAACTCACCGAGTTAGCACAAAAGAGCACCGACAAACGCAAGGTTTATCTGCTGGAATTTTACTCATTGAAAGACATGGGAGACACATCTGCCGTCGCACGCGGCTATTATGCCGAGCCTACGGGAGAAGGGACCTATCCCTGCATCATCTACTACCAAGGATATGATGCTGGTGGTGACGTTTGGTGTCCGAACGGCAATGACAGCCCTATGTACGCCGAACTTGTGCTTTCGACACGTGGACAATTAATCAACAATCGTCCACCTTACACCAATAACTATGGCGACTGGTTCGTCTATGGCTTCGATTCGAAGGATAACTACTATTATCGTGGCGCTTTTATGGATGCCGTGCGTGCCGTGGACTTCGTAGCAGGACGGGAGAAAGTTGATTCAAACAATATCTTTGCAGAAGGTGCCAGCCAGGGTGGTGCATTGACTATCGCTGCAGCAGCTTTGGCCAATACCCGCATCAATGCGATAGCTCCTGCCATTCCGTTCCTGGGTGATTTCCCCGACTACTTCGAACTGGCATCATGGCCCTCCTATCCAGCTAATCAGGCGCGCCAACAACTTGGCATGTCCGAGGAACAGATGTTCACGATTCTCTCCTACTTCGACACCAAGAACCTTGCCACAATGATCGATTGTCCTGTCTATCAGTGCATCGGCCTACAAGATGATGTCTGCCCTCCCCACACCAATATGGCGCCTTACAACAATCTGCCAGCATCGGTCGAAAAGAAGATTGTCTATAATGCGCTGATGAAACACGCTACAGCGGGGACTTGGTGGAATTCGTTCCACCAATTCTTCAAGGAACATATAATAGCCCCCGGCAACATCGAACATATTACGAACGATGCCTCCAAGGGCAGTAGACGATATGACCTTATGGGCCGACTCGTCGATGAAAACTATAAAGGAGCTCTCATTTCTGACGGTCACCTTTTCTTAAGAAGATAGGTGAAACCAACTAATAATGACTACGAAGATAAGATACTCCCGTGTGAGAATGCCAGGAAGAGAAGGGATTACTTCTCTTCCTCTTTTTTTTCGGTCTTTTGTTGGGCATCCTGCTTGGCATCGTCGTCATCAGGCATGCCGTCCTTCATGCCTTCCTTGAAACTCTTGATGCCAGAGCCGAGACCGCGCATCAGCTCAGGAATCTTTCTACCCCCAAAGAGGACGAGAACTACTATGGCGATGATAAGGATCTCCTGCATACCGATGATGCCGAGAAGGGGAAGTTGAAGCAACATACTATAAATAATTAATCAATTAATAATTAGGTGAGAAATACAACTTACATTTGTCAAATCTCACAGTTTTCGTTGCAAAAATAAGGAAAATATCAATAGGATGTTCATTTTATGATAAGTTTTTTGTAAATTTGCGCCGTTTTAGACCGGAATTGATAGATTGAATGACAAATTATACGCAATACCAAAGCGTTACCCTCGACAATGGTCTGCGCATCGTACATCGCACATCCGACAGTCCAGTGATGTACTGTGGTTTCATGGTTGACTGCGGCACACGCGACGAAAACGGACCCGAGATGTACGGTATGGCTCATTTCGTAGAGCACGTACTCTTCAAAGGCACAACCACTCGCGACTCGTGGCACATCAACAACCGAATGGAGAGCGTAGGTGGAGAACTGAACGCTTTCACGACGAAAGAGGAGACCACGTTCTACACCATCGGACTGAACAAGGACTTCGATCGCGCCTGCAACTTGTTGTGCGACCTGATTTGCAATCCCACAGTGCCCCAACACGAGCTTGAAATGGAGCGCGAGGTGGTGATTGACGAGATAATGTCGTATCGAGATACGCCTACAGAACTGATTTTTGACGAATTTGAAAACCGACTGTTCTCTTCCTCTTCGTCAAACGTTTCCTGGCAAGCCTTGGGACATAATATTCTCGGCAACGAGGAAACCGTGCGCACCTTTGACCATGAGAAGAGCATACGTTTCATCGACGAGAACTATACGCCCGACCGAATGATTTTTTTCCATCAAGGAGCCACTCCCTTCGACAAGATTGTGAAACTGGTGGAAAAATATTTCCATTGCACACGAGTGCCCCATGCCAATAGAGAGGGATTGCCGACCAGCGACCAAGTCAACAGCTATCGTTCCTCGCTTATTGGTGGCAATGCAGCGTCATCGCAGCCTATCATCATCCATCAGGATACCCATCAAAGCCACGTCCTGCTTGGTGCTCCCACCTACCCCATCGGACATGAATATGCAGCGGCTTTGGCCCTGCTCTGCAATATTCTGGGAGGGCCGGGCATGAACAGCCGCCTGGGACTGGAACTGCGTGAACACCGGGGGCTGGTATATACCGTTGAGAGCAATATCAACAACTACACCGACGCCGGTTACCTGGGCATCTATTTCGGTTGTGACCACCACGACGTGAACCGTTGCCTCAAACTGTGTCACAAGCAGCTCGAACGATTCCAGGACGAATTGCTTTCGCCTCGACAGATCAGCAATGCAAAGAAACAGCTGGGCGGACAGCTGGGCGTTGCCATGGCCAATATGGAGAACAACGCCATCGCCCTTGCCAAAAACCTATTGAGACTGGGCAAGGTGGAGACGCTCGAACAAACCTGCAATCGCATCAACAGCGTCACTCCCGAACTAATCAACAAAGTGGCTTGCGAAGTTTTCGACAAAGCCCTTTTGAAAACCGTGATTATCCAATAACATCTTTAAATATATCTTATGAACAAAAGCATTACTAAAATCTTAGCCAGCGCAATGCTCGTATGCAGTACCATTCTGCTGGCAGCTTGCAGCGGTAACAACCGCTACCGCTATGAGACCACGCCTGGCGACCCTATGAACGTCCAGACCTACAAGTTGAAGAACGGACTGACAGTGTCGATGACTGTCAACAAGGAACAGCCACGCATCCAGACCTACATCGCCGTGCGCACCGGTTCGAAGAACGATCCCGCCGAGACTACCGGCTTGGCACATTATCTGGAACATCTGATGTTCAAGGGCACTACACAGTTCGGCACTCAGAACTACGAGGCCGAGAAACCCTTGCTTGACACCATCACAACTCTTTTTGAAAACTACCGCACACTCACCGACCCAGCTGCCCGCAAAGCAGCCTACCACGTCATCGACTCCATCTCGGGTGTAGCTTCGCAGTATGCCATCCCCAACGAGTACGACAAGATGATGGCCATGATCGGCGCCAACGGTTCGAATGCGTTCACATCGAACGACGTGACCTGCTATACCGAGGACATCCCTTCGAACCAGGTGGAGAACTGGGCCAAAATCCAGTCTGAGCGTTTCAAGAACCCCGTGTTCCGTCTCTTCCACACCGAGCTCGAAGCCGTCTACGAGGAGAAGAACATGAGTATGACACGCGACATGTCGAAGGAATTCGAAACCTTGTCGGCTATGCTCTTCCCCACCCACCCCTACGGCACTCAGACCACCATCGGTACCCAAGAGCACCTCAAGAACCCTTCGCTCGTTAACATTCAGAACTACTTTAACAAGTGGTACGTACCGGGTAATGTCATCATCAGCCTTTCAGGTGACTTTGAGCCCAATGCCATGGTGGACCTCATCGAAAAGTACTTCGGCGACTGGAATGCCAAGGAAGGATATGCCAACAGCCCCGACCAGCTGACCTTCGCACCTCAGCCCGCCATCACCGAGCCTGTCGGCAAGGACGTGCTGGGACAGGAGGCCGAGAACGTGATGCTCGGCTGGCGCTTCGAAGGTGCTGCCTCGAACCAGATGGACACCCTGAACCTCATCAGCGGTCTTCTGAGCAACGGTACTGCCGGCCTCTTCGACCTCGACCTCAACCAGCAGCAGAAAGTGCTGGCAGCAGGCGTTGAGACCGAAGCTATGCGCGACTACACCATTATGCTGGCCTACGGTATGGCTCTGCCCGGTCAAAGTCTCGACGAGGTGCGTCAGCTGATGCTCGACGAAATTGCCAAGGTTGCCCAAGGAGAGTTTGACGACGAACTCCTTACTTCCGTGCTCACCGAACAGAAGCTCAACCAACAGCGCGGCCTCGAGAACAACAACTTCCGCGCCATGCAGATGGTCGACGCATTCATCAATGGCGAAGAGTGGTCGCACGCCATCAATACTCTCGACCGCGAGGCCAAAATCACCAAGCAGGACATCATGGCATTTGCCCAGCGTCATCTCACCGCAAAGAACTATGTCTATGTGAACAAGCTGCAGGGCACCGACCCCAACATCCAGCGCATCGACAAGCCAGAGATTACACCTGTGCAGTCGAACCGCGATGCCAAGTCGGACTACCTAAGCGCCATTGCAGCCAACGAACCTGCACCCATCGAGCCTGTCTTCGTAGATTATTCGAAGGAGGTCGAAACATCTCAGACTCCCAACGGCCTGACCTTACTAAGCAAGTTGAACGAGACAAATCAGCTCTTCGAACTCGATTACGTCTATGAAATGGGCGCAGATGCCGACAAGGTGCTTCCTCTCGTAGGCGAATATTCGAACTACATCGGCACCTCCGATATGACGCCCGAGCAACTGCAGAAGGCATTCTATGCTCTCGGCTGCACCTTCCACCTGGGCAGCAGCAACCGCCGTTTCTATGCCGTTGTGGAAGGTCTGAACGAGAATCTCGAAGCTGCCATCAAGCTTCTGGACAAAGTGCTGACCGATGCTCAGCCCAACGACCAGATGTTCCCCGTCTTCCAGCAGGCACTGCTCAAGGCAAGAGCCGACAACAAGCTCTCGCAAGGCGCCAACAATAGCCAGCTCATCACCTATGCCAGCTATGGTCCCGAATATGTCAAAGCTCATACGCTGACCACTGCCGAGCTGCTTGCACTCAAGGCCCAGAACCTCACCGACTGCATCCACGAACTGCAGAACCTCAAGCACCGCGTGGTATATTATGGCCCAACTTCTGCCAGTGAAGTAAGCCGCCTCATCGGCGAATACCACAAGGTGGCTGCCGAGCTGAAGGACTGCCCTGCCAACAAGAGCTACCAGATGCTGCCTACCGAAACCAACGTGGTCTATGTGGCCCCCTACATCGCCAACAACACCTATCTCCGTCAGGTTTGCAACCTCGGCAATACCTATGACACCACCTTGGAGCCCGTCCGCAACCTCTACAACGAGTACTTCGGCGGTTCGATGAACGCCATCGTCTTCCAGGAGATGCGTGAGACACGCGGTCTTGCCTACAACGCCTGGGCGAACTTCATTCGTCCCAGCAGCCAAGAACAGACCTACAACATGCAGGCTCACATCATCACACAGAACGACAAACTGCCCGAGGCACTGAGTCACTTCAACGAAATCATTGAGGAAATGCCCGAGTCGGAGGCTGCATTCCAGAATGCCAAGAATGCGCTGATCAGCCGTCTGCGCACCGAGCGCACCACACGTGCTGACGTGCTGTGGACCTACATCGACCGCGTGGCTGAATTCGGCCTCAGCGAAGACCCCAACAAGACACTCTATGAAGGCGTGCAGAACCTCACCTTACAGGACGTCGTCAAGTTCCAGCATCAATGGGTCAAGGGTCATCACTACAGCATCTGCGTGCTGGGAGACCCACGTCAGATCAACCAGAAATGCCTGAAGGAAATGGGTCCCATCAAGAATGTAAAGACCGACGATATCTTCGGATATTGATTGAAAAAAAGGCTCGCGATTTTCATCGCGAGCCTTTTTTTATCAGGAATGAATTATTTCTTATGGTGCTTGGCAGCAGCTTCAACCATACGGATGATGCCAAGCTGGTCGGTGGTACGCTGGTCGGTGTCACCATAGACATCCTTAGCGTTCTCGTACGACTTCTTAAGCTGCTTGAGAGCCTGTTCGTAATTGCCGAGCTTGTAGTTGAGCCAACCGCAAGTATAAAGGGTTTCGATGGTGTCGGTGTTCTTCTCACCATACTCCTTGTCGAGAACCTTGAATACACGTGACTGCATATCGAGCGCATCCTGAAGCTGACCCATCTCCTGATAGATGCGGGCCACACGACGCAGGTTCTTTACGAGGTCGATAGCCGAAGTGCTTGGGAACAGCTTGTCGAGGATGCGACTCAGACCTTTCTCAAAGAGGCGGCCCAACTCTTCCTTTGAGTTGTATTCGTAGGTAGCTACGCCATCGACGAAGTGACGCTCCTTGTTGGCGTTGCCCGAAGTGTTGAGGATGAATGCATACTTGTGGGGATTGTCAACCACCGTATAGCTTACGAGGAACTTGTGAACGTCCTGTACAAACAGAGGTGCAGTCCAAAGGAAATTAATGATGATGTCACGCTCCTCGCCAAGATGCGAAAGGTGTGGGAAGACATACTCCCTGAGGTAATCACGCTCAGCCTGTACATCACCAGAGTCGGTTGGAGTGATAACTACGCGAATCTCGCTCTGATCAATTAATGATTTTGCCATAGTATAAAAATTATTGTTAATGATTGGATATTACTTTTAACGGTGCAAATATAGGGAGAAAAGACTAAAAAAACAAGATTTGGGACCAAGAAAATGTGAAAAATTACACTTTTTTTGTACGTGCAATCGTTTTCTGTGTTTTTAAACATATAAAAAAATTTGGAGCAATCGAAAAAAGCCCCTATCTTTGCAGCACCTTAAAGAACATAACCATAGCACAATACCTTAAATAACACAACCTGAAAAGACCTATGTCTAATGCTGCTGCAAAGCAAGTGAAAAACATGAATTAAACAATTAAATTATGTTAGTCGGGTCAAGAACCCGAATAGAAAAAGGGCGGATCGAGACGATCCCCCCTTTTTTTTCTGTAATCGGAGTAGTCTGAGGGTTCGGAGTAATCGGAGTATTCAGAGTAATCGGAGTACTCCGATGATTCCGAGCAATCGGATATCTGCTCCCCTAGCGTATTTTGTCAAACTTGTTGAGCCAGGCGTTGCCACGCAGACGCACCAGGAAAATGATGCCGCGGAAGGTAAGTTCGATAGCCATGGCAATCCAAACACCGGTCAAGCCATAGGTTCCGGCGAGCAAGGCAGCCAAGGTGATACGAACAATCCAGATGGATCCCAAGTTCATTGCACAAGGCACCTTCGTGTCACCAGCTCCTACAAAGATACCGTAGCAAACGATGGATGCAGCGAACATCGGTTCGGCAAAGGCCTCGATGCGAAGCACA
>ONNR01000011.1 GCA_900319235.1 uncultured Prevotellaceae bacterium | reverse complement strand
GGAGTGCAAGGAGTCTGGATGGATAGCATTCGTATTGGCACGGTGAAGAATGCGCTCTACTTCAAGTCGAACAAGGATCGTGGCGGCTTCATACGCGACGTGCATGTCAGCAACGTCACCATTGAAAAAGCATTTGGTGCCATCCTTCGTTTCGAGACAAATTACTTTGGTTATCACGGAGGCAACTATCAGGCACAATACGAGGATTTCGACATCAGTCATATTACGGCGGGTGAGGCCGAAAGTCATGCCATCTTCTACGATGGCAACGATGAAAAGCCTATCCGTAACATCAAGGTAACCGATTTCCATGTCATAAAGGCACTTCATCCCTGGTATCTCTACCGTACCGAAGATTGCTCGTTCGTCGATTGTACGGTGAATGGCGAACCTGTACCCGAGCACCCTGCCGAGAGTACCGAACGCCAGACTTGTGATGTATGGTAATAAGAAAACTCCCCCATCTTTCCGAAAAAGGAGATGGGGGAGTTTCATTCCATAAATTAGTTTTTCTAAAAACTCTTTAGCCAGTCGGTCAAATTCTTGAGCATAGCATCGTGATACTTGAAGGTGTCCTTGAATCCGAAACCATGTCCTCCCTTGGGATAGACATGCAGGGTGGCAGGAATGCCTTTCTTCTTCATCGCAAGGTAATAGTTCACACCATTGGGTGAAGGTACGGCGCGGTCGTCATCGGCAAGGAGGATGATGGCGCGTGGTGTCTGCGCGTCAATCTGTTTCTCGTTGCTGTAGAGGTCAACGAGGTCCTGACCGGCATAGCGCCCTATCAGGTTGTCGTGCGAACCGCGGTGGGTAACAAGTGTGTCCATCGAGATGACGGGATAGAACAGAATCTGAAAGTTGGGACGCACATCTTTGGGTGCACGGGTTGCAACAGTAGAGGCCAAATGTCCGCCGGCAGAGAAGCCCATGATGCCCACGTCGTTGGGATTGATGCCAAGTTCGGTGGCATGCGCCTTAAGGTAACGGATGCCGTCATAGACATCGTTCTGTGGAATCTGGTCATGGCCATAAGGCATGCGATAGGCCAGCACCACGAGGTTGATGCCCAATTCGTTGAAATAGGGAGCCCAGCTCGAGCCTTCGTTGACAAGCGACAGATGGCTGTAGCCGCCACCAGGCAGGCAGACCACGGTGCGCGCTGCCGCCTTGTTCTTGTCGGCACGGTAGATGTGCATGTAGGGCTGAGCGGTCCATCTTTCGGTGGTTCGTGGCGAGTCGTTTTCGTGTCCGTTCAGTTCCGGATAGTTGCCTTCAGGATATATCCACACTTCTTTGTAGTCTTGTGCTTGCATATGTGAGAGCATTGTGCAGGCGACAAACAATGTCGATAAGAATTTTTTCATTGTGATAGGCGTTAAAGAATATCAATAATAGGAATAGGGTTCATAGTTGTCGGCGACGTATAGCTTCAGCCAATCGCAGGATTCGTAAATCGGGCTGTCACGTTTGGTCTGGTAGCGTAGCCACTTGTAGGCTTCGCGCTGCGGTCCATCGGGAGTGAGGATGTAGTAGCGCTTCTTGTCTTTGTCGTACCGAATATACGTTTCCTGCTCGGAGGTCGGATTGGCCGCTAAACCGAAATAGCATTTGACCTTCATGTTGAAGTCGTTGGTACAATCGAGGGCGAGCTGTAGGTAGTGTTCAGCCTGGTCGTTCAGCTGGTTGTAATGATAGTCGGCACCCGACCAGGAATATTCTGAAATAGCCCAAAGATCGCCGGCATAAGAGGCCTGGAAAAGCATGTCCGCCAGGTTGAACGCCACCTCTGCTTTCTCCTCTCCCTTGGCTTTGTTGAGCCATTCCTTCATCGAAATCACTTGTAGGCAGAATTGGTATTTGATATTATCTACCTCGGTCATATTGGGATCCCAGTTCTCAGAGCGGTCCTTGCGTTGGAATGGCGTATCGGGACGATGGCGATGCATCAGGTAGGGCGTAATGCCTAGATTGCGAAGGTGATCCTCAGGCACTTTTTCGAGGAAATCCCGGGCCTCTTCGAAGTTTCCTTCACGAATCAGTTTGGTGCCGATGAGTTCATTGAAAAAGTTCTGGCCAAGGGCACAATATTTGACTAAACATTGGCCCAAGGGACCGTCGCCTCCGTGCTTGATATAATGCTGTAATTCCTTCACCTGCTGGGTTGGCATATCGTGGTCCAGTTCCCAATAATTGCCGTTGATCAGATTGCGGGTGAGGAAGGAAAGCGAAGGATCCTGGCGCTGATTGACGTAGGCCTGCAGTCGCTTGTCGATTTCGTTGCCCCAAAGACCTTGCACCACGCTGCGCTCGGGATCGTTGAGATAATATGCGAACTCCTTGTAATTACGTATTTCCTCGGCCACATATTCGTCGTATTGGGCAGGTTTGTTGTCCAACGACAGCGATGCAGTGAACTTGTAGTGACGCAACAAACTCTTCATGCTATTTTCACCCGGTAAATCCTCGGCTTTCACAAATGACTGATAAGCTGCGTTTTCCTGACCTGTGATGAGCTGGATGAAGCCGACGAACGTCTGCCACATACGCAGGTCCTTGGCCTTGCCTTCCGCCACTACTTTTTCGGCAAGGTCAACCACGGCTTCACGATGACGGGTCACTTTGGTCCAGATCTTGTAGTCTTCGTCATCCATCTCCCAGTAGTCGTGTTGGGAAGCGTGATAGAAGTAGTTGGCATAATCCTCGAGGATATAGCCCAGTATCATGGCATTGGGATCCTTGCGATAGACTTCCTCGATGCTCGTCGAGTCGAGCATACGATTCACACAGAGGCTGATGCTTCCACCATCGCGCAGACGGAAGTAGATGGGCAAAGCCTTGTCGTAGTCGCCCTTTCGGAAATAGATACCTGCAACATATCCCTCCATGCGGTCGCGTATTTCGCTGGGCTCCCAACGGGAAGCCTCATCGGTCCACAGACGCATCATGGCATCGTCGGCATTGAGTCGGGCAAGGATACGCATCTTGAGGAATGTCAGGCGTTTGCTCAGGTCCTTGCCAACCTTGAGTGCGTTCGCCTTGTCGAGGACTTGCTGGTATTCCTCGGGCGTCACCTTCTTATAATACCAGAACTGGGTCGATTCCACCAGTTCGTTGAGTTCGGTGTTGATTTTCAGCAGTGCGATGGCATCGGTCTTCCCCTGTTCGCGCAAGGTGGTGATCAGTAGATTGGTAGTCGGTTCTTCGGAATCCTCGAAATCGTCCATACGGAGATAGCGTACGGCGCTGAGGAGAGCATCATCGGCAGGCAGACCTGCATATCTTGCCCAGAATTGGGCGGATTCGTTGGTGTGCTGTTCAGCGAGGTTGGGCAATTCCTGTGTGCAATGGAACAGGTCGTAATACGAAGGATCGTCGCCGTACCATCCGCAAGCCAGACTGGCCGAGGTGGTCATCAGGCCGAGGCTAATGGCCAGAAAATAACATTTGAAGGGTTTCATTGCTGTATTGTTTTAACTGGTTTTCATCGAGGTGATAGAGAATAACCTGGTCACATATTCCAGGCCGAAGGTCAGCAAGTGTGCTGCGCACGTCAGTAAGGACATCGGTAGGTACAAACTCATGTCGCACAATGTCACCCGGGAAGATGCGTCCTTCGCCCCGCATAGCCACCCCGGAGGGTGGGATGGGTTGGTAATCGACCGACAGGAAGTGGCTTTCGTCGATGGGCTTGAATCGGGCTGTATCGCCGATATCTACACCGCGCAGGATACAGTTGAACTTCTTATCGTGGAATAGCAGATTCCAACTATAGACTGGCAACGCCGCACATAGAGGCAGACTGTAGCGCGGCAAGTAACGCAGATAGGGCTCGATGCCTCGTTTGGTGAGGATGCTGCACTCCTCGTCGAAGTCAGTCAGTTTGCCTACATTATAAACCATCAATGCTCCGTAATCGACTGGCGGTGCTTCCATGCCAAGTTGATGCAGACGGATGGTGGCCGATAGTTTAGAACCTCCTTCTTCCTCGAAAGCCTTGCGTAGTTGACTTAGGAAGTTGAAATAGCGTTCCTGGTTGCGCCGTGTCCAGTCGAAGTCAATTTGCAGTTCGGTAGGCTTTGCCAGGCCATTCTGCTCCATCATCTGCCGAACACGTTGTGCAATGAGCCCGGGCAGCACCGACAGGCCCGTTGTATCGTTCATCACATTGACTGCCAGGAAGACAGTGGGAATCACCTCTATCTGGGCAGGCAAAGTATCCGTAAACGTCAAGGTGGTGGAAGGGATAAGTTCTCCGTTTCTTCTCACTACATCAAAGAGGTGCAGATATACCTTTCCGACCTTCTGACGATTGATGAAAGAGCGCTCTGCATCGTTGAGTTTCAGTTCTTGTCGCCAGTAATACATCGCATTCTGAGGGTTGGGTATCTCGCTTTTCTGCCTCGTGCAACCGCATGCCGTCCAAAGCAGGATGCCCAGGCAGAACATCTTGCAAAAATAGGTGAGGAGAGGAGTCGGTCGTGATTGCATAGTGATTACGATGTTTTTCCGTACGATATCGCGGCAAAGTTCGTAAGAATTCTTGACATTTGCAAGTATTTGGCAAAAAAAAGTTGGTGGTTTGAAGAAAACATCCTATCTTTGCCCTGAAATCTTGAAAAGATGAAAAAGTTTTTTCGACTTTTGCGCTTGTCCGTCGTATATTGGATGAGAGCAAGATGCAAGATTCAGTATGGACATCATTACTAATGACATAATCGAGCGATGCCGATGCGGCGACCAAGCCGCCTTCCGGAAAGTGGTGCAGACCTATCAGCAGATGGTCTTCACCTTGGCTTTTCGCTCGTTATGCGACGAAGAGGAGGCTAAGGATGTGGTGCAGGAGACGATGATCAAGGTGTGGGTCAACTTCGCATCCTACAACCCCAGGCAAAATCTGAGAAACTGGATCTACACTATTGCTATCCGGCTATGTTTTGACCGATTGAAGAGTAAGGCCTCTATCGAACCGTTGCCCGAAGACGAAGATTACTTCTCCCAATGCGTTTCGGATAGCGACACGGAAAAGGAGTTGGAGAACCACGAACTTCTCTCGGTCATCAAGACGCTGGTAAGCCGACTGAGTCCCAAGCAACGTATCATCTTTACGCTGGTTCATCTGGAAAACCTTGGCACTGAGGAAATAGAGCAGATTACGGGATTGGATGCCGCAAAGATCAAAAGCAACCTTTATGTGGCTCGTAAAACTATACGTGAACAATTAAAACTGTTAGGATATGGAAAAGATGGATGAAATCACCCGACGGCTGGCTATCCAACAGCCAGTGTTGAAAGATGCCGAAGCATTGACCGAGAGCATCATGGCCAATCTTCCTCCGCAAAAGAGACCTTTGGGTCAACGGTATTTGCGTGCAGTTCGATGGTTATCTTCGGTTGCAGCAGTCTGCCTCTTGATTCTGTTCTATAGTCAAAGCCGCGACTTCGTCCAGCAACCAAATGACGTTGACTACGGTCAAAGCCTGCAGCAGTTTCAGCCGGATTATTCCCAGAACCTCGACAAACTTCCTCCTCGTGAAGCGTTTCGCCAATTCGTTGAAATGAAGCGTTCAAGAACCTCCATTTCTGACATTAAAAGACATTTTGCATACTAAATTATCACATTATGAAAAAATATCTTCTTCTATCCACCATACTGCTTACTACACTGACAGCATGCGAGAGTGGACATATCGACATGAATACCATCATCTATGCTGATGGCACCTGTCGGCGCGAGATTTGTTTCAAGGCCGACTCCGCTGCCTTGGTTAACGGTTCCATCAATGCTCATTCTAATGTCTTGGATATTCTGAACGACAATGATTGGACATACGAAGTGCAGGATACATTGTGGATCAAGGCGTACCGTGACTTTTCGTCGCCCGATGAGATGGCTGAGGCTATGCCTCTACAGGTGGCTGGACAACAGGTGAAGTCGAAAGCTAAACTCGAGAAACAATTCCGTTGGTTCTATACCGACTACATTTATACTGAAACATTCGAAAGCATCGCTCCCACATTCGTTATCCCTTTGACCAATTATATGGAGAAAGACATGGCTGACTTTTGGCTGACGGGCACACCCGATGTCATGAAGGGATACAGCGGTCTGGAGATGAAGGACTATCTGGATTCGATGGAGGATGCTTACATGCACTTCGTCAATGCCAACATTCTCAATGACCTTATGGATGTGCTTGCCGAGCATTATGACGACATCACCAAGGCTCCTGTCAGCAAGGAGGAGTTCCTTGCAAGCAAGTCGGAATTGATAGAACAAGCAGATAAGATGTCAACCGATGTCTTGAATTTTGAACCAGAGAAACTTCTTGTCGAGACTTTCAAAACGGAAGCATATAATCAAATGCTGAAAGATGACCCTGTGATATCCGAAGCATGGGAGCAACGCCAGAATGTCTATGTGTCGCTGCTGATGCTCGACGTGGATTATCAGTTGACCATGCCTGGTGGCATCATCGAAATTTATAAGTGTGGCGATGGAGTCTTTCGAGACGGAGAACTGCACTATCGACTGAATGGTATGAGACTCTTGGCCCCTTGTTATACTATAAAAGCCACATCGAGCGGAAAAAACAATTGGGCGCTCTACCTTTCGCTGGCCATCATTCTTCTGGCTATTGGTCTGTGTATCTATATGGTATTGCACGGAAGGGCTCGTAAGAATTCCTTGAAAATGCAGGAAAATTAATCTAACATTTATCGTTTTCGGTTATTTGTAGCGATTTTGTTCGGTTATTTGTGTTAATTTGATAAAAAGAGTGACACCTCAAACGGGGTGTCACTCTTCGTATTCACTTCTCTGTCTTGATTTCCTTGAATCGACTGAAGGAGGGATTGCGCCGATAGCTTTCTTCCGAACCTCTTGGAACGAAGAGGGTGATTTTTGTGGGGTCGAGTGAAGTGCGGTCACCGAGGATGGTGTCGGGTTTCTGGTGTTCGAGATGGATTTCAGTAAGGCTGGTGCAGTCGTCGAAGGCATTGTCCCTGACTCGGTTTACGGTGCCGGGAATCCTAATGGATGTGAGGGCGGTGCAGCCTTCGAAGGCTTTGAGGTCAATCTCGGTCAAGCTGTCGGGGAGTTCGATGGAAGTGAGGCTGGAGCAACCGCTGAAAGCAAATCCACCAATCTTCGTCACGCTGTTCGGGATTTTGATTGAGGTGAGGCTGGTGCAGTCGTTGAAGGCACCCCATCCGATAATGGTCAAGCCATCAGGGAGCTTGATGGAAGAGAGGCTCGTGCAGCCATTGAAGGCAAAATCACCTATTTCGATCACGCTGCTGGGGAGATTTATTGAGGCGAGGCTCGTGCAACCATTGAATGCATCTTCCCCAATCTCGGCAAGATGGTCGGGGAGGTCAATCGTAGAGAGGCTCGTGCAGTCCCAGAAGATCTTCTTGCTGAGCTTGGTCACGTCGTCGGGGAGTTTAAGCGACTTGAGGCGAATGCACCCCGAGAATGCAGCTTCACCGATCGATGTAACGCTGTTGGGCAGTTTGACTGTGGTGAGATGGTTGCAGCCTTCGAAGGCGCTTGCGCCGATGTCGGTCACGGTATTGGGTAGCTTGATGGAAACGAGTCCGGTGCTGTCCTTGTAGGCATCTTCCTTGATTTCTGTGATACAGTAGATTGCCTCAATCTGCTCCTGCTTGGAGGTACATCCAGACAGAATGGTCACAGCAAGACTCGCAGCTGCGAATGTTGTGGATAATGATGTGTTTCTTCTCATATAGATAATATTTGTTTTCAATCGTTCGAAAAGGTCGCTGCAAATATAGAGGAAAATTGTGACACTAGCAAATATATTGGCAAAAAACTCGACAAATTTGCTAACTTCATAAAACTCACCATGTATTAGAATCCATACACCAAATATTTATGCTACGAAAAATAAGGCGCTTCCCCCTTGGAGAGCGCCTTATATGTTTTGGAAACAAAGTAATCAAACGAAATTCAGACTACACCCTGTGCCATCATTGCGCGAGCGACCTTCATGAAGCCAGCGACATTGGCACCCTTGACGTAGTTGACGTAGCCGTCGGGCTGTTTGCCGTACTTGATGCACTGCTCGTGGATGCCGTGCATGATTTCGTGGAGTCGCTTATCGACATCGGCGGCACTCCAGCTGAGGTGAGCGGCATTCTGGCTCATTTCGAGGCCGGAAGTGGCTACACCGCCTGCATTGACAGCCTTGCCGGGAGCGTAGAGCATCTTCTTCTCGATGAAGAGGTCGATGGCTTCGGGGGTACATCCCATGTTGGAGATTTCGGCCACGCACTGTACACCATTAGCGATGAGCTGGGCGGCATCGTCACCATTGAGTTCGTTTTGGGTAGCGCAGGTGAGCGCGATGTCGCACTTGCGTTCCCATGGACGCTTGTCGGGATAGAAGGTAGCCTCGGGGAACTCGTCGGCATAAGGCGCAACGATGTCGTTGCCCGATGCACGGAGTTCGAGCATGTAGTCGATCTTCTCACCGCTGATACCTTCGGGATCATAGACATATCCATCAGGACCCGAAATGGTGATGACTTTGGCACCAAGTTGTGTGGCCTTGGTGGCTGCACCCCATGCTACGTTGCCGAAGCCTGAGATGGCGACGGTCTTGCCCTTGATGTCGATGCCTGCATCCTGCAGCATCTCATGCACGAAGTAGAGTCCGCCGAAGCCGGTAGCCTCTGGACGAACCAATGAACCACCATATTCGAGACCCTTACCGGTGAGCACACCGCTGAAGTCGCGTGTTATGCGCTTGTATTGTCCGAAGAGGTAGCCGATTTCGCGTGCACCAACACCGATATCACCTGCGGGAACGTCAATTTCGGGACCAACATAACGATAGAGTTCGGTCATGAACGACTGGCAGAAACGCATGATTTCGGCCTCGCTCTTGCCACGGGGCGAGAAGTCGGAGCCACCCTTGCCACCACCCATGGGGAGTGTGGTGAGCGAGTTCTTGAACGTCTGTTCGAAACCGAGGAACTTGAGGATCGAGAGGTTAACCGATGCGTGGAAGCGGAGACCTCCCTTGTATGGGCCGATGGCTGAATTGAACTGCACACGATAACCGAGGTTCACTTGCGTCTTGCCGCGATCATCTACCCAAGGCACACGGAAGATGATGATGCGTTCGGGCTCAACGAGACGTTCGAGGAGCGATGCACGCTCGAATTCGGGGTGCTGGTCATAAACGTCTTTGATTGAAATCAGAACTTCACGAACGGCCTGAAGGAATTCCTTTTCACCTGGATGCTTTTTCTCCAGATTGGCCATAAATTGATCAATGTTTAACATAGCGAATGTTGATTTGGTTAAATCTTTGATGAATTGTATCTGTCATTTTGATAGCAAACCGCGTGGGTAATGGGTGATTCTCATGGGCGCGGCTAACAATTTGCTGCTGCAAATATGGTAAATCTTCCCGATAATTCCAAATATTTTTCCAAAAATCTTTGATTTTCGCACAAAAAACCTAAAAAAAGCACTTTCGCTTGTCGAAACGAACAATTGTCAATTGTTAATTGTTAATTGTTAATTGATTATTTGGAATTGTTGAAAATATGGTGTATCTTTGCGGCCGAAAAAAGAAAAATAGAATGGATAAACGCAAGAAATACCTCGAAATGGCTCTTTCGGTCGATGATCCTGCCGTCATCGCGGGTAAGGGACAAAACAAGATACCCGACCCCGAGAAAGAACCCCTGTGGAAGCGCTACCTCGAGAAGTTCAAGGATCCTCTCATTATTATATTGCTTGTTGCGCTCTTTCTCTCGTGCTTCGTATCTGGTTACGAAATTATGACTACGGGCAACTGGCGCCTGTTGTTCGAACCTATTGGAGTGTTGTTTGCCATCCTGCTTTCGACGGGCGTGGGTTTCGTCTTCGAAGTGAAGGCCGACCACGAATTCGATGTGCTCAATCAGGTGAAGGATACCCAACCTGTGAAAGTACTGCGCCGTCCCTGGAGGGATGCACACCCTCAGATGTACAGCATCCCGAAGATGGATGTGGTGGTGGGTGATGTGGTCCGCATCGAAAGCGGAGACCAACTTCCTGCCGATGGTCTGCTTGTGGTTGCCAATGCGCTTAGAGTGGACGAATCAATCTTCACCGGCGAACCTTATCAGGATAAGTTCACTCCCGACCAGAAGGACTATCACAAATATTCTGAGTCGGCCTATCCCGCCGACCGTGTGCTGCGCGGAAGCACAGTTATCGAGGGCAATGGTGTCTATGTGGTTGACAAGACGGCCGTGGATAGCGAAGAGGGACGTGGCGTGGCGTTGACGCGTGAAGGTTCGGAAGTGAAGACACCGCTTAGTCGTCAGTTGGACCAATTGGGCCGATGGATTTCGTATGCAAGTTTTACCATCGCCCTGCTGATCGTTCTGGGTCGTCTGTTCTACTATTTTGCATTCAGTGATATGCCCGACAAGATGGAGCCAATCGTTATCTTTGGCTTCGTCCTGCAGTCATTGATGCTGGCCATTACTCTGATTGTGGTGGCTGTGCCCGAGGGATTGCCGATGAGCATCACCGTGAGCCTTGCATTGAGTATGCGCAAGATGCTGAAAGAGAACAACCTGGTGCGCAAGTTGCATGCCTGTGAGACGATGGGTGCAACAACGGTGATCTGCACCGACAAGACAGGCACGTTGACGCAGAACCGCATGTCGGTGGTCGAACATCGTTTCTTTGGAGACTTTGATCGCGAGGAACTTGCCCTTGGCATAAGCGTCAACAGCACAGCAGCGCTCACCGTGGAACGTACTCCTATCGGCAATCCGACCGAAGGTGCCCTGCTGATGTGGCTCGACACGATGGGCTTCGACTACCAGCAGTTGCGCGATGGCGCCAAAGTGGTGGGCCAACAGCCTTTTTCGACCCAGACAAAATACATGCTCACCCGCGTCGAAAAACCAGACGGTACGATTGTGAAGTACGTCAAGGGCGCTCCCGAACTGCTGCTCGACCGTTGTGAAGAGATAGCAGGCGGTGTGACCAAACACGAGGTGGAAGAACTCCTTGCTTCCTATCAGCAGCGAGCCATGCGAACGCTGGGCTTTGCAATGCAGCAGGGCGAGGGACCGCATGTCTTCCTCGGTGTAGTGGGCATTGCCGACCCCATTCGTCCCGATGTGGCCCAAGCCATCCACCAGTGCAAGGATGTCGCTGGCGTAAAGGTGATTATCGTAACAGGTGACACCGTAGGCACTGCCAACGAGATTGGGCGTGAGATAGGATTGCTGAAGGAAGGCGAGCTGGACAAGACCTTGCAAGGCCCCGACTTCGCCACCCGTTCGGACAAGGATTTGCGCGAACTGCTTCGTGATTACCGCATTCGCATCATTGCACGTGCCCGTCCCGAGGATAAGGCACGCTTGGTGACACTGCTGCAGCAGAACCACGAGGTGGTGGCTGTGACGGGCGATGGAACTAACGATGCACCGGCACTGGCAAAGGCACAGGTGGGGTTGTCAATGGGCTCTGGCACATCGCGTGCCAAGGAAGCTTCGGACATTACTATTATCGACGACTCGTTCGCGTCAATCAACAAGGCCATTCTTTGGGGACGCAGCATCTATTGGAACATCCGACGATTCATCATTTTCCAGATGACCATCAACGTGTGTGCGTGTCTGGTGGTGCTGTTGGGTGCCATCACGGGCCTCGATTCGCCTTTGAATGTGACACAGATGCTTTGGGTCAATCTTATTATGGACACGTTTGCCGCAGGTGCCCTGTCATCGCTTCCTGCCGATCCGAGGGTGCTGCACGACAAGCCGCGTTCGCCCAAGGCGCATATCGTCAATCATCAGATGGGCTGGCGCATCGCCCTTTGGGGATTGGGCTTCTTCGTGGTGATGGTGGGCATCTGGCAATTGCTCTACCATACGGATGTGGACGAAGTATCCGACCTCTTCAATGCAGATGCGCTGAAGAAGTACTTCACGGGTTACTTTGAAAAACATCCAGGCAAGCCTTTCTTGTCGGCCTACGAGCATGGCATCTACTTCACTTTCTTTGTGGTGCTGCAGTTGTGGAATCTGTTCAATGTGCGCTTTTACCGCACCGACAGCAGTATGTTGCTCGAGATACGCCATTTCTTCACCGACCGGGAGCGCTTCAAGCAGTCCTTTAGTTCGGGCTTTGTCCTGGTGGCAGCAATAATATTAGTCGGGCAGTTCGTCATTGTCGATCTGCTGCCCGACTTCTTCGAGGTTGATAGGCTAAGTCTTAAGGATTGGGGATTAATCCTGCTGGTGACCTCTCCCGTCTTTATCGTTCCCGAATTATCTCGGTCAATTCGTTTGTTCGTGCGTCATTCGAAGCATTGACATCAGCGACAAGCTGCGGTGCTGAGGCCTCGGTTGCGGAGCAATGCCTCGATGCCGGGTTTGCGACCGCGGAAGTTGATGTACATCTTTAGGCCTGAGTCGATGCCGCCAGGTTCAAGACAGGTCTTGCGATAGTGCAGGGCAAGGTCAGAGTTGAAGATGTCTCCAGTCTCCTTGAAGGCTTCGAAAGCATCGCAGTCGAGCACTTCCGACCAGAGATAACTATAATATCCAGCGGTATATCCTCCTCCCATGGTGTGACTGAAGTTGGTCACGCGATAGCGGGGGAGGATTTGTCGTGGTATGCCGCGTTCCTGCAGTTTCCTGGTCTCGAATTCGATGACGTCGAGGTCCTCGGGTACTTCGGTCAGCGTGTGCAGATCCATATCGACGAGCGAGGCGGCAAGATACTCCACGGTGGCGAAGCCCTGCCCGTACTTGCTGCTTTCGTCAAGTTTCTTGACGAGGTCCATAGGGATGACTTCACCTGTCTTGTAGTGCTTGGCATAAACCTTGAGCACTTCGGGCTCGGTGGCCCAATGCTCGTTGAGCTGGGACGGCAGTTCGACGTAGTCCGACTCCACATCGTAGGTGGCATTGTAATGCACGTCGTGGAGCATAAAGTGCATGGCGTGACCGAACTCGTGGAACATGGTAGTTACGTTGTCGATGCTCTGCAAGGCAGCACCTTCGGCATTCGGGCGTGTCATGTTGCAGACGTTGATGGTGATGGGAATTTGTCGTACTTCGTTACCTAACGAATCCTGCACGTAGGATTGCGGACGCAGATCGGTCATCCAGGCACCGGCACCCTTGCCGTCGCGTGGGAAATAGTCGTTGTAGAAGATGGCGACGAGTTTCTTGTCGCGGTCATAGACCTCCCAGGTCTGTGTCTCCTTGCTGTAGGTAGGAACCTGACCGGTGATTTCCTTGAAGGTCAGTCCATGCAGTTTTTCGGCAACATAGAAGATGCCTTTGAGGACGTTGTTGATTTCGAAATATTCGGCAATCTTTTCTTCATCGATGGCATATTTGGCTGCCTTGGCGCGGCTGGAGTAGAACATATAGTCCCAGCCCTCCGGCTCGCAGGTCAGGCCGTCCTTCTTCATCTCGACGCGGATGTCAGAAAGTTCCTGGTTGGCCTTTTCGACAGCAGGTCCCCAGACGGCGTTGAGCAGGTCATAGACATTTTCCTCGTTTTCGGCCATGCGGTATTTCAGTATCTGTTCGGCGCAGTTCTTGTAGCCGAGCAGTTGGGCGCGTTCGAGGCGCAGCTTGACGAGTTCGGCGCAGATGGCTTTGTTATCCCATTCGTTGCCCTGGTTGCCTCGGTTGTAGTAGGCATCGTACACCTTGTGACGCAGTTCGCGGTTGGTGCAATATTGGAGCACGGGATTGCACGATGGGCGCTGCATGTTGAACATGTACTTGCCCTCTTGTCCCTGTTGCCTGGCCATCTCGGCAGCACGTTGGATGTTGGCCTCTGGGAGGCCGTCGAGTTCTTCCTTTGAATCGACGGTCACATACGTATTGTTGGTCTCGTGCAGCAGATTCTGGCTGAACTTGGTCTGAAGTGCGCTGATGCGGGCGTTGAGCTCGCGCAGTTGGGCCTTCTGCTTTTCGCCGAGTTCGGCACCGCGCTTGGCAAATGCCTCGTAGGTCTTTCGGAGCACCGACATCTCTTCGTGGTTCAGGATTTCCTTCTCGGCCTCCGGTTGCTCGATGCCCATCTTGTAGTGCTTGTCATAGACGGTCTTTACGCGATTGAATAGCTGTGGATTGAGGTAGATGCCGTCGTTGTGGGCGGTCAAGGCTGGCGAATATTTGGTCTGCAATGCCTCAAGTTCCGGGGTGGAGTTGCTTGACGTCAGGTCTTCGAAGATCAGAACCGACTTGCTCAGCAACTGTCCGCTCTGGTCGAGGGCAGCGATGGTGTTGCGGAACGTTGGCTCTTCCGGGTTTTCACAGATGTCTTTTACCTCGCGCTTTTGCTCCTCCATACCCAGTTCGATGGCCTCGCTGAAGTGTTCGGGCGTGATGCGGTCGTAATCGATGATGCCATATTTGGCGGTGGGTTCTTCCAGAAGCGGATTGCCGCTTCCGCGTTTCTCTCCATTGGTCGAACAGGAGATTGTGATTGCACTGATTAGTGCCATGATGCTTAGTGATTTAGTTTTCATTCTTCTTGTGGTTTGATGGGTACAAAAGTACTCATTTTTTATATAACGGCCAAAAAAGAACCGACAAAAGTGCAAAAATAGTGTGAAAATGAGCTGAAAAATTGGACTTGTTCAAAAAAATCTGTATATTTGCGCCGTTATACCATATATATTTATACGCATGAAATACGAAGTTATCCTTCTCTCCTTGGTCGGAGTGCTTGGTTTCACAGCCTGCGAGCAGGAGGAACCTGTGGCCGCGAACAAGTTGATTCTGCATTACAGTCGTCCTGCACAGTACTTCGAGGAAAGCCTGCCTGTTGGCAACGGACAACTCGGAGCGCTGGTCTATGGCGGCGTGACTGAGGAACGCCTTTCGCTCAACGATATCACGCTGTGGACGGGTGAACCAGACCTCGTCCCCTGGACACCCAATGCCTACAAGAATCTGCCGAAGGTACGCGCCTTGCTCGACAAGGAAGACTATCGTGGGGCAGAGAAAGAGAATATGAAGATCGAGGGTCACAACAGCGAAATCTATCAACCGCTAGGTTCACTGCTTATCACCGATCTGAAGGCCGCCGGCGAACCTGTATCCTATTCCCGTTCGCTCGATTTGACCAAGGCGACTGCATATGTCACTTACGAGATGCCCGATGGCAGTCGCATCGAGCGCGAGAGTTTTGCGTCTGCTCCCGATTCGGTCATTGTGGTTCGACTGAAGTCGTACAATACATCCTTGAACCAGCGCATTCGTCTGACTTGCCCCCAGCCTGGCAGTGTGATTACTGTGCTACCCGACAAACTCTTCACCGAAGGATATGTGGCCTATAGCACCAAACCCGAGAAGGGCAAGGACGAGTGGTTCCATTACGATGCGAACCGTGGTATCCATTTCCGCACAGAACTGCGCATTCAGGCACCCGAGGGGTGCGTCTCGATTGAGGGTGACACTGCCCTTGTGATCAGTGGATGCGATGAGGCTGTCCTTTTGCTCACCAATGTGACCAGTTACAATGGCCCTTATATGAACCCCGTCACCGAAGGCCGCGACTACCGCTCGGCAGTGACCCAGCGTCTCGCCGAAGCCGTGAAGAAGGACTACTCAACCTTGCAGTCGCGACATCTCGTGGACTTTCAGCGACTCTTCTGCCGCGTGAGTCTTGACCTGGGACAGACGTCCGATTCCATCCTGGCGCTCGATACCGATCAGCAGTTGCTTCTCAACGACGACCCGGACTATTTCAACCCCGATCTTGAGGAACTCTATTTCCAATACGGACGCTACTTGCTCATTTCGTCGAGCCGTACCGAGGGCGTGCCTGCCAATCTGCAGGGTCTTTGGAACGAACGTATGACACCTCCTTGGAGTTGCAACTATACGGTCAACATCAATGTGGAGGAGAACTATTGGCCATCGGAGGTGGGGGCATTGCCCGAGATGCACAACTCTATGCTGACATGGATCAAGCATTTGCCCAAGAGTGGTGCCATCACCGCGCAAAACTACTATGGTGCTACCATCACTGAGGAACAGGGTGTGCCTACATGGCTCGTCTGTCACAACAGCGACATTTGGTGCATGACCAATCCAGTTGGCTATCGCAACGAAAGCCCGATGTGGTGCTGCTGGCCCATTGGTGGCGCTTGGGTATCGACCCACTTGTGGGAACATTATATGTTTACCCAGGACCGTAAGTTCCTGGCTGAGGCCTATCCGGTGATGAAGGGCGCAGCCCGTTTCCTGATGCAATGGCTTGTCGAGAAGGATGGCTACCTGATGACTTCTCCATCGACGACTCCTGAGAACGAATATCGCCTTGCCGATGGTTTCGAAGGCGCTACTTTCTATGGAGGCTCTGCCGATGTGGCTATGATTCGCGAATTGCTCACCGATGTCAGGCGTGCTGCCAATGTCCTCTATGGCGAAGCTATAACCGAGGGCGATGCCGCGTTCCTCGAGCAGGTGGATGCCACCTTGGCAAAACTCCTTCCTTACAAGATTGGAGCCAAGGGTAACCTGCAGGAATGGTATTTCGACTGGGAGGATAAGGATCCGCACCATCGTCACCAGTCGCATCTCTTCGGACTCTACCCCGGACATCACATCACGGTCGATGACACTCCAGAACTTGCCCAGGCATGCGCCAGGACTCTCGAGATCAAGGGAGATAAAACTACAGGATGGAGCGCAGGCTGGAGAGTCAATCTCTTTGCACGGCTTCGTGACGCTGCGGGTGCCTACCACATTTTCCGCAAACTGATGACCTTTGTGCATCCTCAGGATTACCGGGGAGAGGATCGTCGTCGTGGAGGTGGCACTTATGCCAATCTCTTCGATGCCCATTCACCATTCCAGATTGATGGCAACTTCGGTGGAACAGCTGGTGTGATGGAGATGCTTGTCCAAAGCCGTTGGATCAGCGATACCGAGAGCGAGGCCATTGTCCTCCCCGCATTGCCCGAGCAGTGGAAACCGTGCGGACATATCAAGGGTGTGCGTCTGCGTGGCGGCTACGAACTCAGCATGGAGTGGAAGGACGGCAAGGTAATTAAGCTCGACGTCACAAGCCATCGCAATACTCCAGGCAAACTTCACGTGAAGTCTTTGGACGGACAAACTTGGGAATTCTAATCCTTCTTTCTAAATTGTCTAGAGCATCTAGAATATCTAGAACATCTAGAATATCCAGTTTTAAAAAACAAAAAAATGAAAAAGACACTTCTGATAGCCATCTTGGCCACCCTGAGTTGGGCAGCACAGGCGCAGGACTCTCTTCGCGTCACCATCTTCGGCGACAGTTATTCCACTTTCGAGGGCTGGCTTACACCCGATACCAATGAACCCTGGTATTGGAGTGCCGACAGCCCTCATCGTCAGAAGGGCAACGATGTGACCCGCGTCGAGCAGACTTGGTGGTGGCAGGTCATCGACCAGATGGGCTGGAAGCTCGAAATGAACAACTCTTACAGCGGAGCCACCGTAGGTTATGCGGGCTACAACTACGACAACTACAAGCCGCGCTCGTTCAACACTCGCGTGGAGAATCTCGGCAACCCCGACATCATCCTCTCGTGCTGCATCACCAACGACTCGTGGACGGGCGAACTCGTCGGCGATTATAAGTGGGCCAACTGGACCGACAACGACCTCTGGTTCTTCCGTCCTGCCATGGCACGTCTCTGCAGTGTCATCAGGCAGAACTATCCCATGGCCCGCATCTATTTCATCCTCAACACCGATCTTAAGCCCGAACATTCCGAGTCGATGCGTGTCATCTGTCGTCATTACGGTCTGCCCCTCATCGAACTCCACGACATCGACAAGCAGTGGGGCCACCCCAGTCAGGCTGGTATGAAGGCCATCGCCCAGCAGGTAATGGACTTTGTAAAGAAGGATCTCGAAAAATAATTATAGTTAATATTGTCACAATAGCTACTATAGCAAACTCATAATTACACACTATAAAACTCATGAAAAATATTCAAATCGCATCATTATCACTGCTCTCAGTCCTTCTGCTCACCTCCTGTGGAGGCAAGGCTGTGAGTCAAAAGGGTCAACAGGTTACGGTTCGCGTCGAACAGACGACCACCGATGGCCCCAAGCTCGTCCGTCTTGAAGTGATGGGCGAGAAGATTATTCGCGTAACGGCTACAGCCGAAAACAAGTTCGCCGATCGTCCTTCTCTCATCATCGTCCCGCAGGACCAGCAGGTCAAGTACGAGACCACCGAACGTGGCGACACTGTGCAGGTCAAGACCGCCTTCGTCGTGGCCAATGTGCTCAAGAGCAATGGCCAGGTGTGGTTCACCAACCTCAAGGGTGATGTCATCCTTGCCGAACAGGCACAGGGAAGCAAGACCTTTGCACCTTTCAGTGCTACGCAGACTGTCTGGACCGCCAATGCCGATGGCCCGGCCGAAGTGCCCAATCCCACCACTTGGAAGGGATGGTCCACACGCGTTGTCTTCGAAAGCCCTGCCGACGAGGCATTCTATGGCCTCGGCCAGCATCAGGCCGACGACTGGAACTACAAGGGCAAGAACGAAGAGCTTTTCCAGTACAACACCAAGGTCTCTGTTCCATTCGTCGTGTCGAGCCGCAACTACGGTGTGCTTGTCGATAGTTATTCGCTGATGCGTTTCGGCAACCCCAAGGACTACAGCCAGCTGCCCGAACTCTTCGACCTCTACGACAAGGAAGGTGTCGCTGGTGCGCTCACTGGCACCTATTCCGCACCGGGCGAGGAGACACTTGTTCGTCGTGAGGATAGCATCTATTTCGAGAACCTTGCTTCGGCCAAGAACCTGCCTAAATACCCGCTTTACAAGGCACAGGTGACCTTCGAGGGCGAGATTGTGCCTCATGTGACCGGCGAATACAACTTCAGTCATTACTACAGCGGCTACCAGAAGATCTACATCAATGACCGCAACGTCTATACCGAGGATGTGCAAGGCACGGGTGTCGAGGGCGACCAGACCATCTGGCGCACCGCTTGGAACCCCAATGCCCGCAAGTTCGCCGTCAATATGGAGGCAGGCAAGCGCTACAAGTTCCGTCTCGAATGGGCACCCGATGGTGGTGAAGCCTATTGCGGACTGCGAGCCTTGGCTCCCGTTCTTCCCGAAGAGCAGGCCAAGCTGAGCTTCTGGAGCGAAATGGTGCAGCAGCTCGACTACTACTTCATCGCAGGCGACAACAGCGATGAGGTTGTCAAGGGTTACCGCACACTCACCGGCAAGGCTCAGATTATGCCGAAGTGGCTCTTCGGCTTCTGGCAGAGCCGCGAGCGCTACAAGAGTCAGCGCGAGATTCTCGATGCCCTCAAGGGCTTCCGTGACCGCAAGCTGCCTATCGACAACATCGTCATGGACTGGAACTACTGGAGTCCCGACTCTTGGGGTGCATTCACCTTCGACACCCTTCGTTTCAACGACCCCAAGGGTATGATTGACACCATCCATGCCCAACATGCCAAGATCATGATCTCCTGCTGGCCCAAGTACTACCTCACTACCGACAACATGAAGGAGCTTGACCAGATGGGCAAGATCTACCAGCAGAGCATCAAGGACTCGCTTTACGACTGGCTGGGCTTCAAATATGCCTTCTACGATGCCTACGACCTCGATGCACGCAAAGTTTTCTGGCGTCAGCTCTACGAGAAACTCGGCGTCATCGGTATGGATGCCTGGTGGATGGATGCCTCCGAGCCCAATGTGCGCGACTGCACCGACCTGCCTTATCGCAAACTGCTCTGCGGCCCCACCGCTCTCGGCTCGAGCGATGAGTATTTCAACGCCTATTCCATCGTCAATGCCGAGGCCATCTACGACGGTCAGCGTGGCTATGAGACAGCTGTCGAGCGTCAGGGCATCAAGGCCGACGATTCGCAGGCTCTCCAGAAGCAGGCCAAGTGGAACCAGTACGGCTTTGGCAACGACGCTGCATTCTCACCCGACAATCAGCGTGTCTTCCTACTCACACGTAACGGCTTTGCTGCCGAGCAGCGATTCTCTACTGCCACTTGGTCGGGCGACATCGGCACCCGCTGGGAGGACATGAAGACGCAGATCACCGCAGGTCTCAACTTCTCCATCTCGGGCATTCCTTATTGGAGCCAGGACATCGGAGGTTTCTCGGTTGAGAAACGCTATGAGGCTGCCCAGCACTTCTTTGATGCCACCGGCCGTGAGAACGAGGATATGCGCGACTGGCGCGAACTTAATGTGCGCTGGCACGAATGGGGTGTCTTCACACCTATGTATCGCGTACACGGCCAGTTCCCGTTCCGCGAACCCTGGAACATCGCTCCCGAGTCGCATCCCGCCTACAAGGTGATTCGTTCCTGCATCGAATTCCGCTATCGCATGATGCCTTACATCTACTCGTTGGCAGGCAAGGTTCATTTCGACGACTACACCATGCTTCGTCCCCTCGTAATGGATTTCGGCTACGATTCCAAGGTGCTCGACCTCGGCTACCAGTTCATGTTCGGTCCTTCGTTTATGGTTTGTCCCGTTTATCAGTACAAGGCGCGCCAGCGTGACGTCTATTTCCCCGAAGGCCGCATCTGGTACAACTTCTACGATGGTCGCATCGCCTCCGAAGGTGGCGAGACCCGCATCTGTGCCGCTCCCTACGAGCAGATTCCCGTCTTCGTGCCCAGTGGCTCCATCATCCCCTTCGGTCCCGCTTTGCAGTATAGCGACGAGAAACCTGCTGGAACCATCCGTCTCTACGTCTATGAGGGTCAGGACGGCGACTTCACCCTCTACGAGGACGAAGGAACCAACTATGGCTACGAGGCTGGACGTTTCGCCAACATTCACTTCAGTTACAACGAGGCACAGAAGGAACTCACCATCTCCGACCGCGAAGGCGAGTTCCCTGGCATGCTTCAGAAGCGCACCTTCATCGTTGTGCCTGTCGGAGCCAAACGCATCCAGGGCTACGATCCTGAAGCCAAGGGCATCGAAGTGCAGTATGATGGCAAGGCACAAGTCGTGAAGCTATAATCCCCCATTTGTTTTAGTTTTAGTTGGCAGCCAAGCTTGGCTGCCAACATAAACCCTCCTAAACCCATATGTACTTTCGTCATACATTACCCATCCTCCTGGCCACATTAGCCACTGCTGCTATGGCCCAGCAGGTAGTGATTGATCCCTATGAGGCCCAATCCACACTTTTTATACCTACCTATTCCCTCAGTACCCAACCCATCGAGCAACGCGTCAAGGATGCACTCAGCCAGATGACGCTGGCCGAGAAGGTTCGTCTGTGCTATGCTCAGTCGAAATTCTCTACTCCTGGTGTGCCACGTCTTGGCATTCCTGAGGTGCGCTACAGCGACGGCCCCCATGGTGTGCGCGCCGAAATCAATTGGAACGATTGGGGCTATGCGGGTTGGAACAGCGACTCCATCACCGCCTATCCTGCGCTTACTTGCCTTGCTGCCACCTGGAATCGTGACCTCGCTTTCTCCTATGGCTTCAACGTAGGACAAGAGGCGCGCTATCGCCGCAAGAATGTCCTGCTCGGCCCCGGTGTGAACATCTATCGCACGCCGCTCAATGGTCGCAACTTCGAGTATATGGGCGAAGACCCCTGTCTCGCTTCGAAGATGGTGGTGCCCTACATCGATGGCATTCAGCGAAATGGTGTAGCTGCTTGTGTCAAGCATTTTGTCCTTAATGATCAGGAAGAATTCCGCGGCCATATCGATGTCAAGGTGTCCGATCGAGCTCTTCACGAGATTTACCTGCCACCTTTCAAGGCTGCCGTCGAGAAAGGCAAGGTGTGGAGCATTATGGGCTCTTACAACCAGTATCTCAACCAGCATGCTTCGCACAACGAGGTGCTCATCGACGATATATTGAAAGGTGATTGGAACTTCGATGGAGTGGTCATCACCGACTGGGGAGCTGCCCACAATACCGACGAAGCCATCTTCAATGGTCTCGATGTCGAGATGGGAACCTATACCAACGGTCTCACCTCCGAGGCTGGTGATTTCGGCTATGACGACTATTACCTGGGCCGTGCCTACTACGAGAAGTGTCTGCGAGGCGAAGTGCCCGACTCAATCATCAATGACAAGGCTGCACGCATCCTTCGCCTGTTATTCCGTACCGAAGCCAGCGCCGTCACCGCCTATCCCAATGGTCGTGTAGCCAGCGACGCCCAACTTGCCGCTGCTCGCCGCATAGCCGACGAAGGCATTGTCCTCCTCAAGAACTCCGCTCCTGCTGGAGCGGGAAAGGGTGAGACTTCCCTGCTGCCTCTTCGTCCCGAGCGCTATCGCCGCATCCTCGTTGTAGGCGAGAATGCTACACGCAGCCTCTGCATGGGCGGAGGTTCGTCGGAACTCAAGACCAAGGTCGAGATTTCGCCTTTGCAGGGCATCCGTGATCGTTTTGGCGACAAGGTCACCATCGACTATGCCGAGGGCTATCGTTCGGGAGGCGCCTTTTATGGCCGCATCGAACCCATCGCAGAAAGCGTCTATGCCGAGTTGCGCGCCGAAGCCGTCAAGAAGGCACGCGAGGCCGATCTTGTGATCTTCGTGGGCGGTTTGAACAAGAACCATTTTTCTGACTGCGAGGGCGGCGATCGACTCTCCTACGATCTCGATTTCCATCAGAACGAGCTTATCGATGCGCTTGCCGCTGCCAATCCTCGCATAGTCTGCGTCATCATCTCGGGCAATGCCTTCCGCATGCCGTGGCTCAGCCGTGTGCCTGCGCTCCTTCAGAGCTGGTATCTCGGCTCGATGGCGGGGGCTGCTTTGGCCGACATCCTTTCGGGCGATGTGTGTCCGTCGGGCAAGACCATCTTCACCTATCCAGCCTCGCTTGCCGACTGTCCTGCCCATCAGCTGGGCCGTGTCAGCTATCCTGGTGTCAGTCCCGATGAGGTGCCTGCCGCCTGGCGCTACCAACCCAACAAGAATCCACGTTCGGCCGACCTGCTTGCCATTGCCTCCAAGGGTCCTTCAGCTCTGCGCGATGCCGCTCGCAACTTCGATCCGTCGCTCAAGACACTCAACACCTCCATCGATCCCTCCTCCCATCGTGGTGCTGGTGACGAAGTGGAGGTTTATGCAGAGGACATCCTTGTGGGCTACCGCTGGTACGACTATCACAAGCTCAATGGCGTGGGAACCTCAGGCGTAATTTTCCCCTTTGGCTATGGTTTGAGCTACACGAAGTTCGCATACGGCATACCTACCATTTATGCAGGCACTGTGAGTGTCGAAATCACCAATGTCGGCAAGGTCGAAGGCCAGGAGGTGGTGCAGTTCTATGTCTCCGATAACAAGAGCTCCGTCGTCCGTCCCAAGAAGGAATTGAAGCACTTCGAGAAGGTCAACCTCAAGCCTGGTGAGCGCAAGGTAGTGAGCTACGTCATTCAGAACGATGACCTCTGCTATTACGATGAAGTGAAAGGCCGCTGGTTATACGAACCTGGCGACTTCACCGTCTTTGTCGGCTCCTCATCAGTCGATATCCGTGGCAAGGTCGATATCACCCGCTGATGATTATCTGACATCGTTTTTCTTATGATGATAGATTTCCTTAACAGGAGGAGCCGATTCTCGATTCTCATCATGCTCCTCCTGTCTTTTTTAACATCATGCAGTCGTGGCAATCGTGAGGTAGCTGCCTCTCTCGACCGCATCGAGCAAGTCGTTGAGCAGCATCCCGATTCTGCCCTCATCGAACTTGTTCGCCTCGACAGTCTCCTTGATGCAGGTGCAGTGAGCATTGAAGGAGACCGTCAGATGGCGCGTTATGCTCTGCTCAAGACGCAGACCCACGACAAGAACTACATCGACGAAACCAACGACAGCCTCATCCTCAGTGCCGTCCGCTACTATGACGAACATGGAAGTGACCACGAACGGTTGCTAGCGCATTTTTACCATGGAAGCATTCAACGAAATAATAATGACTATGCGCTTGCCTTTACATCCTTTTACAAAGCTGCAGATTTAGCTTATGAGCCATCAGATAAGACGTGGCAAGGTATGGCATACTTAAATCTTTCTCTGATATGCCGTATGCTCGGCAGCGTTGATGCCATTTCCTATGCCGATTCTGCATATCATTGTTTCTCGGTAGCTGGTGCTTCGCATCGTATGGAACAGGCTTTGGTGTATAAGGCTACGGCGCTAAGTTATTATAAACAGAATGAAGAAGCCAAGCGACTTTTTGAATACGTTATTTCTCATTCTTGCAATTCAATTACTACGAATGAGTGCATCCGCCAGTATATTGACCTTTGTGTGAATATGGGGGATTTCGAAAAGGGAAACGAGCTTTTTGACCGACTCTCACCACCATTCTCATTCTTAGACTACTCCAATCGTGTTTATGTAGATATCAATCGAAAAGATATTGATCGTGCAAGACAAGACCTGCTTTTTGCCAAGGAGTTGATTCAAGATGCCCGAGATTCCGTTTTCTACTTTGCTGCAATGCGCAATGTTTGTTATCAAACGTCAGACTACAGAGGTGCATACGATGCGCTTGCTCGTAAATCCTTTCTTCAGGACTCCCTTGTACGTGCTATGTCATCTCATTCTGTTGCATCAGTTCAGAAAGAATTGCTTTATCAGCAAAACTTACACATTCAATATGTATCAGCTCAGCAACAGAAACAATGGGTATTGGTGTCTATCCTTATTCTTATGATTGTGGCTTGGGGTATTTCGTACGTTATTCAGAAGCGAAAAGAGCACAAACAAGAGATTGATGCCTATGTTGTTAGTGTATCAATTCTTCAGCAGACGCTTTTCGACCGCGATAGCGATATTTCTGCTCTTCATCAATATATTGAGAGTCGTCAATCAGCCCATCTTTTTCGGGAAGAAGCCCTTCAAATCCAAGTTAGAAACCTTTTTTCCAAAAGTTTTCGAGATTTGAACATCCTTTGTACTTCGTATTTCAATAATAAGGGGAGAGTGGACGAGCAGCAAATAATTTATGAGAATGTTCTGAAGCTTATCAAGGGATTTGCCTCTCCTGTTCAGCAGAAAGAACTTGAGCACATCATTGACCAACATTTTAATAATGTAATGCAGAAAGCTAGGTCATTGGACATCGGACTTTCAGACGAAGATTTTCTATTGTATCGATTAAAAGTCGCTGGATTCAGCTATCGATCCATTGGTTTGTTAATGAAGCAGGAAAACCCCGATACGATTAAGAAACGAGTGCAGCGGCTGAAAGCTAAGATTCTCCAATCGGGCTCTCCCTTTAGTGTCGAAATAGCCTCACTTTTGTAGTCTGTCCCCCTATTAACAAATGAAGCTCACTGATTTTTTTCAGTGAGCTTCATTTGTATTACTTAATTTTTAGGGAATTACTTTGAATAAATTAAATAATAATTATTTGATGATGTCCCCCAATTATTTTGGAAAAAATCTATAACTTTGCAGTGCTAAAATCAAAATGTTTCAAACTAATTTATTGTAACCTTTCATTATGAGAAATCATTATGAGAAATCATCTTTTTTTACTTACAGCGATTATGTTTGCTCTTAGTGGAGCTGCCTCTCTTTATGCCGAAGAGGACAATATTCCTAAAGAAGTCCCCCTTGCCAGCAATCCTACAAAAGAAGGCGTTTTCCGTTCACCAGGCATTGCTGCCATCACTTGTTACTTTTTAGAAGGCGAACTGACCTTCACCTTTTCAGCCCCTCTTGGCATAGTAGAGTGCGAGGTTGTACGAGTTTCAGACAACGAAGTTTTCGATGCCATGTTCTACGCAGTCAGCGGAGGTTCCGATAGCCTCTATGTCTCCACCAACGCTGATGATTATGAGATTACACTCACGTGCGCTGATGGTACTATATATTATGGGGAATATAGTGTAGAATAGCTTTTCGTCCATTACGTCAGCCCTATCATTACAGGTTATTTAACGATATGGCATTTATAGGTTTTTGTGAATAACATAGTTCTTATTAACAATCTAATAAAACATAAATATGGCAAAAACATCAATTATAACTTTAGGTAGATTTGTGATTTGTTCACTTATCTCCTTAATAATAGTTTCGTGTAGCAAGAATACGGATATGGTTATCGGAGATTATGGCTATTATCTGTTGTTCAAACACCGACCAACAGAAAGAATAATCGTATTTGATGAAAGCGATCTTCAGCATTTTGACAATCTTTCTTGCCTAGATCTTCATGTGCTTGTGACCAGTGAGTTTCGTGAACAAATTGGCTATACCATCCCTCAACCTTATTATATTGAAGGTGAAAAGGGGATAGAACAACAAATCAAGGATTATCTTGATCCAAACGGAGACAAATATAATGGGTCTATGCCCGTCATTGTAGAATATAGAACAGAAGGTTGCAGGCAGATTCATTTTTCATTGTATGATAACGATGATGCCTTTCTAACGGACTTAACTGATATGGCACGATTCCATTATGTCATAGGAATAACATCTTGGGATGAAGACGGCATGAATCTTTTGATTGATACATCGAAAAAGCTATTGGGAAAGATAGCGATAGGATCAACAATCCAAGAGTATCTCGCCTACAGTCCAATGGTTTTTGCCGAGGCGCGCTTCATTTTCCCCGAATTAGAGAAGTCCGCTCTTGATGATGGGAAGTATATAAGAATTGAGATAGAACTGGACGATGGAAGAATATTAACTGCAAATTCGAAAGACGCAATATGAAACTCATTCTTTTCATCTTGGACTGTAGTTTTAATTGCATCTTTGTTTCATTGTTGAAGTTCGTCAGCCCTTCCTTTCATTTTTAACTACACAGTAATCACCTATGAAATATTTATTTCCTATATCATTCCTCCTTGCTCTATCTACCTCTGTAATAGCTCAGGTGTCGCTCACGGCTCCGACAAGCGGCTTGAGACACGGTGACTTCCTCTGTCGTGTTGAGGTCCCGTATGCCAGCGAAGGGGAGCGCGGAGAAGCGTCCGCCTGGACGCTTCCCGCCATTCCCGATGACAGTCCCGACCATCTCCAGACCGTCCGTTCGAACGGTGACACCATCGTCATCTACGAGCGTGGCAGGATGCTGCATTATCTTGTGCGCGGAGACACATTATATAATAAAGGGGAGCAAAGTCGCAGGGCCTACCGCATCCTATCCCAAGAGCGGCCTGAACTGGTCTATCCCTTCCAATATGGCGACAGCATTTCGGGCAGCTACGAAGGCGACTGCCGGTATGAGGGCAACCACTATACGTCGTGCGGCCAAGGCTACACGGTGGCCGACGGCATGGGGCTGCTGACCGACGGGGAGGACACCCTGCACCACGTCCTTCGCCTCCATCTGCACGATTACTTCGAGGATGACTACGGAAATGGGACGACGGAGCGATGGAGCAGGGATTGTTTCCGCTGGTACTGCATGGGCTACCGCTATCCCGTGCACAATATGACTCTCGGCTTCCTTCCCGTCCACAGCGAGCTGGACACGCTCAGGATCAGGGACGAAAAACAGCTGAACGAGAAGGCTTCCGAAGAAGAGCTGCTGACCGACAGCTTGAAGCTGAGGTATTTCGAAGATATGATACGGGAAGCTGAAGACACGAGGTTCGTCTTCGTTTATTCTCCCACGTGGTACGGTCATCACGATTCGGGGATTGATCCCATCATGGAGCTTGCCCGAAGGAACGGTTTCCTGTTCCTCGACTTCACCGACAGCGCGAAGTACGTCCATCGCAACGAATTCTTCTACGACGGCTCACACCTGAATGCGCGTGGAGCCGATGAGTTCACGAGGGATTTAATCCGAGAATTGAGAAAGCGAAATTTAATTGACTGAAAAATATGGAATAAAACACCCTTCCATAATATGCTCGGCTGTCCTGCAATCAAGGAAAAACGTCAGCCCTTTCTCTTCAACGGATTTGGAAATCGATTTCGCGAAGACAATTTGCACTTTTGACGAGAAAATAATGAAAAAAACAGGCCAATTAGATTGAAGAAACAAAAATAATACATATATTTGCAGCGAAATACTATGAACTCGCCTGCTATCCGACATAGTAAAAAGCATTGGCAAAGCCAGTCCGTCGTGTCATGGCATAGCGAAGCTGTGAAGAACGGTCAGCCCTCGATGTACTTATTCGATGGTGGCTTCGCCTCATTCGATGCCAATGGTGCAGTCGATGGCTGGCACTACTACATCCAAGACTACATGGGCAATAATCGCATGGTCGTGAATAAGAACGGAACCATAGAGCAGGTAACGCACTACTATCCCTACGGCGGCGTAATCGGCGACATGAGCACAAATGAGAGCCTGCAAGCCTACAAGTTCGAAGGCAAGGAGCTTGACCGCACCTTCGGACTGGACAATTATGATATTCATGCGCGGCAATATTTTGCCATGATGCCGATGTGGGACAGGATTGATCCGTTGGCTGAAAAATACTATGGAATCAGTCCTTACGTTTATTGTGAGGGAAATCCTGTGAATTTCATTGATCCAACTGGATGCAGTACCCAAGTTGTTATGATTGATAGTACACGTTATATGGTAGTCGATGGTAATCTTGACGACAACGACCGCAACATATATGTTGTTGCGTGGAATAATGATGGCAAACTAGAAAGGACAGGGCAAGTTATAGGCCAATCTGCTACAATGTGGTCATTCTATAATTCTGATTCAAATTCTTGGGAGCAGGGATCTGTCATTGATTTGTCAGATGATTCAGCGAATTCTTTTATGGAAAAAATTCAAAATGATAATGAGAATCTTTTAACATATATGGGGAAAGGGAAGAATGGGCAAGAATATGATTTCAAAAATAATGGAGATCCTTATAGGGGGATGCATGCGTCTTTTATGGGAGATCAGACGACTTTGGCATCTGCAAGAGATATTGGAAACTATGGTGCCGGTTATAAAGCAGGAAGGAAAGGATTGTCTGCAATAATAACTTTTTGTGGATTTTCTTTGTATGATTGCAAACAAAATAGAAGGATAGGGATTGAACCAATAGGATCTCGAGCACCTCAGTGGATGGGATACAAGCAAGGATTTAAACAGTTCATAAAGACATCTTTTGGCTTATGAGTAGTTGTTTCATCAAATTGGTCAAATATCTGACATTATCTTGTATCATAATATGGGTCATCGTTGCTTTCATAGTGTTTGGGCTATGGAAGAACCTTTACTATTATCCACAATATAATCTGTATATATATGCGGATGGTGGCTTCGTAAACAATAGAACATTATTGCTTGGAGAAGACACAGATAGCCTTAATACTATTTTGCGATATGATTCCAAGGATGAATTTTGTTGCTACATTGCAAAAACAGAAGGCCATTACTACATCTATTGGCCCGAGGACACCGCTTCATATCAGTGCAATTCAATAAAAAAACAAGTTTCTAGTGAATCTTTTTCTTATGAGATGAAAGAAGTACATTATGATGCACACTTAAAAGAATATTTTTCTACTGACACATTATTTTCATTAGTAACTTATGTTCATCTAACACCTGAAAATTGGATTGACAATTACAAAACATATTCAGACACACTTCATTGGTGGGCACCTGGTCAATTAAAAGTCGATTATGCATTAGGATTATCTTCTATGAATACGAAAGAGAATGTGGAAATTCGGTGTATTTCGGTTTTTGATTGTGGATTATTGACCTATATGAAAATCTTCTTAAAGGCTATTGATAGTAAAACAATCGCGTTTATTCTTGTACTCATCTTTTGGATTATGTTATACTACTTATTGAATATTATTGAGCATAGAAATAGTCAGTCCTTTCACACCCTATCCGTTTAACCCAAAGGCGCTGCATCGAATGATGCAGCGCCTTTGGAATCACCAAGAAAGTTTGCTTTTGGGGACTTTGCTGATTTATACATAGATATAATCGAAGAAAAAACTGGTATAAAACTTTGCCAGAATGAAAATAATACATATATTTGCACCGCAGAACCATTCAAACCGATCCGTCTGCGATGCTGGAAAGATGGCAAGCCATTCCTCTGTGACAAGCCATTGCGAAGCTGTGCCAAGACAAGACCACAGCAGCATAGAATACATCTATGCGGCCGATGGTACTAAGCTGCGCACCATCCATCGGCCCGCAAGTTCGACGGCACTAACCGATTCCATCGACTATGTGGGCAATCTCATACTGAAGAACGGTCAGCCCTCGATGTACATATTCGATGGTGGATACGCTTCATTCGGCATCAATGGCGCAGTCGATGGCTGGCACTACTACATTCAGGACTATATGGGCAATAACCGTATGGTAGTTAATAAGAATGGTACAGTTGAACAGGTGACGCATTACTATCCCTATGGTGGTGTGATTGGTGATATCAGCACGAATGAAAACCTCCAGAAATACAAGTTCGAAGGCAAGGAACTTGACCGCACCTTCGGACTGGACAACTATGACATCCATGCGCGGCAGTACTTCGCAATGATGCCGACGTGGGACAGAATTGACCCGTTGGCTGAAAATACTCCGCAGTTCAGCCCTTATTCCTATTGTGGGGGAAATCCAATTAATTTTGGAGATTATAATGGAATGGATTGGTATGGATACAACGATAGCATTGAAATTAATGGAGTAATGACCGAAGTTTATTCTATTAGATACACAGAATATACTTCCCAAGAAGAACTGGATAAAAATAACATCTCTGGCGATTATTTGGGCGAAAGAGTTGTATCTATTTTGGGGTCTTATAATGAAGTCTTAGGGAAAGGTGATATCATTGATGGAGAGAATTCTATCTATGCCAAAGCGAGAGTTTATATCAATCAGGAAGATGAAACAAGTCCGTCAGAATATACTGCATTTACAATGAGTTCAAATTATGATTTGTATGGTGCAATCAAAGATGGAAATTATAGTGTTATTTACAGGAAAAAGAGAGGAAGTGGTAAAATTCCAAAACATTTTGTAATTAAAGATCCTGTTGATTGTATTGATGACAGGAATTATGCTTGGTACAATAAACTGAAAGATACTAAACCTTTTTCACGAACTCAGAAAAACGGGATTGCAGTTCATCAAACTGGGAAAGAAGGTTGGGCTGGTGGCAAGGTTTCTACTGGATGTATTCTAATTGACTCTAGACAATGGAATAATTTTAAAAATCAAATAGGGGAAAATGGTTTTACTTTAGTTTTAAGAAGACGATGAAAATTAAACTGATTATTATTTGGATGATTATTTCTCTGCAGATACTTAATGCAGAAGAATATAAAAAAGTGTATTTCCCAAATGTAAATTTGGGTGAATATTTCATGGGTGATTTGTTCTTTTATAAAGCAGGCAATCATCAGGTAAATATTTATTCTTTGCCCGAAGGAGATTCTATTATTGCAGTTATTGAAGATGATAGTATTCAAGAATTGTGGTCTGAGATAGAAGTGGTTACAAGAAGTGAAAAACGTTTTTATGGAAAGATACGCACTTCATTTTACCTGCGCATATTGAAAGGATGGATTAATTATGAAGATTGCGGAGTCTATCTGCTACCTTCGCCACGCTTCCCCGAAGAAGCAAATGATCGGATTGTACAAATCTACGAACAACCTGATGTTTCCTCACACTCAATTACCATATTAAATGAGGAAATTGCTGATTTAGAAGTTCCCATATTAGATATTTCAGGAGATGAAGGATTAGAGTGGGTAAAAGTGAAATGCAAGTTGAAATCAGGAACTACTATTGTCGGATGGACAACAGAGTTTTGTGGCAACATTTATGGTTGTTATGGGAGCTAATACTGTCTTGCCCTAAAATAACTTGACCAATTTCCACATCAAAACATAAAACCTCAGTCCTTTCTCGCTCTATCTTCAAAACCGAAGGCGCGGCATCGTATGTGCTGCGCCTTCGACATGATTATAAACCTATTCCTTGAAGAGATCTTCGGCGGTGATTACATTTTGAACGCTGAACTGATAAATGTTTTGCTTCACTCCAAAAGGAGTTATGAGGGTCAAATGAATGGTCGTGCGATTGTTTTTCGACTCCTTGAAACGCTCTGCCTTGTGCCTCTGATCGTCAACATCCGTCTTTTCGATGGCGTATTCACTGGTGGAGAATTTCATCTCACAGAGATTTATGACCTTGTCTGCACGATCTATTACCATATCAACCTGAGCGCCATTCCCTAATACGGGGTCATCTTTCACTCGCCAGGAGTAAACCTGTGAGGAAACGCCAGCTATTCCCAAAGCCTGCTTTATTTGGCTGATATGTTCGAAGCACACCCTTTCGAATGCCAACCCTTCCCAGGCATTACGAACCGGGGTATTCGTGTTCAAACTCCAGAAGTGCTCATCTATACCCGACCGCGAATGGAGAAACTTGTAATAGAATAAGGTGAAGTTGTCGATTAATTGGAAAACGCTTGTGCATCGATTGGATCCTTGAAAGCTATATTTCCGAATAAAGCCGCAAGCCTCCAAATCTTCCAATACCCTTGTCAGTTGGCCGTTGTTGACACTATCGCCTTCGTCGATCAGTTCCTCTCGGGTCATTCCCATCCTTTTCGTGCCAAGGGTTGATACGACATTGATATAAGGCTGTGAATTCTTGAACAAAGAGTTGTAAAGCTCGTCATATTCATGATGCAACTTCCCCATTCGAGCGAAAAACAGTGAGTCGATATTCTGGCTTACGCTCTTCCCTCGTTCCAGCAATGACCAATAGAATGGTATTCCACCCATCACCATATAGCATTCCAATATGTCATAACGACTCATTTCAAGTTGTCGGCTTCGGGCATATTGTTCACATTCATACAGTGTAAAGGGAGCGAGATTGATTCGATAAGTCACCCTATTGTGAAGACCTCCATGGTTCTTGAACACATTGTTGATGATCCAGGATGTGGCGGATCCACAGATGATGAGAAGCACATCCTTGCGTGCGGATGCGTAACCATTCCAAAAATGTTCGATGGCTGAAACGAAATTCGAGCGCGGAGAATCCATCCACGGCAATTCGTCGATGAATACTACCTTCTTTCCTTCCTTCTGCCTATCAAGCAACTCAGACAACAAGAAAAAAGCGTCAAACCAATCTTTGGGAACCCGGCATTTCGTCAAACCGTATTTGATAAGCGATATCCGAAATTCCTTCAACTGGGCTCGTGTGTTTTGGTTGGCTAATCCGGAATGTTGGAAGGCGAACTTATAATTGAATGCCTCTCGCACGAGAAATGTTTTTCCAATTCGTCTTCTGCCTGTTACAGCTACGAATTCAGAATACTCCGACTGATACGCCCGTATCAATTCCTGTTGTTCTTTTTTTCTTCCTATTATCATGGTTTCATTGTATTGTTTCCGGCGACAAAGATAAGCATTTTTTGTTTATAACGAGCTTAGAACCCGATTTTTTTTCGTTCTAAGCTCGATATAAACGATTTTTTGACGTTTTTGACCCCTTTTTCTTGTTTATTTTGCATTTTCAACGTCGATTAATTCTGTCTTGCCCCGATATAACTTGACCATTTCCCACATCAAAACATAAAACCTCAGTCCTTTCTCGCTCTATCCTCAAAAACCGAAGACGCGGCATCGTGTGTGCTGCGCCTTCAGTTTTTAAACATCAGAAATAGAGGAAAAAACGAAAAGAATCGACTATCCCAAACCGAAATGGAGTGTCTGCGAACGTAGGCGCTCCATTTTCTGCGTGAAATAGTACGTCTACGAACCTTGGCGCTCCATTTTCTGCGTGAAATAGTACGTCTGCGAACGTAGGCGCTCCATTTTCTGCGTGAAATAGTACGTCTGCGAACGTAGGCGCTCCATTTTCTGCGTGAAATAGCACGTCTGCGAACGTAGGCGCTCCATTTTCTGCGTGAAATAGCACGTCTGCGAACGTAGGTGCTCCATTTTCTGCGTGAAATAGTACGTCTGCGAACGTAGGTACTCCATTTTCTGCGTGAAATAGTACGTCTGCGAACGTAGGAGCTCCATTTTCTGCGTGAAATAGTACGTCTGCGAACGTAGACGCTCCATTTGCTGCGTGAAATTGTACATCCGCGAACGCAGACGCGCTTTTCCGGTTTTCAGAAAGCCAGTCTCCTTCACAAATCCTCCATATTCCACGTCATAGAGCATTATCCCGCGCGTCGGGATGCTTGCTACGATTGGAGAAACTCACGAAGCGACAAAAAAGAAGGGGCTCGGCAAGATTGTCGCCATTTGGGCATTGTGTCGTTATATCCCGAACAAAAAGAAGAGAAAAAACTTGTGGAAACAAAAAATCAGCCCTATCTTTGCAGTGTCAAAAATGATTCATTGGTTAGTTTAAGTTAGTAATATGTGTGTAAGAAAACACTCTGTCGGACGACAGGGTGTTTTTTTTGCTTAATTGTTTCGTTATGTCGGAGAAATTGTGTATATTTGCGCCCACAAAAAGAATACTGATACATTTACTATGGAAAAAATACCTAATATCCAATTGATGAAGATTGTGGCCGACACGACGGTCGATGGACCAGGTTGGCGCACGAGTGTGTATTGTGCAGGCTGTCGTCATGCCTGTCCGGGCTGCCATAATCCCGAGACGTGGTCGTTTACAGCAGGACACAGTGTAAGCATCGACGAAATCATGGAGGAACTGAAATTTGCGGAGGGTGATATTACCTTCAGCGGCGGCGATCCCATGTATCAGCCCGAGGCGTTTACGGAGCTGGCACGTCGCATACGCGATGAACTGCATAAGGGCATCTGGTGCTACACGGGCTTCCTCTACGAGCAGGTAGTGGCCGACCCGAAGATGAGCAAGATGCTGCCTTATCTTGAAGTCCTGGTCGATGGTCCTTTCATCGAAGCAAAGAAGAGCCTGGACCTGCTGTTCCGTGGATCGAGCAACCAGCGCCTCGTCGATGTCCAGAAGTCGCTGAAGGCGGGCAAGGTCGTTGAGTTCGACTATAATCCTTATCCGACGTTTGATTGAGAAGACAATCGGAGTATTCTGATTATTCGGAATACACAGAGTATTCGGCGGACTCTGAGTACTCAGAAAAATCAAAGCTATGGAGCGAAACAAGGAAATATACAAGGTGACGCTGCTGGGTGGTGCTGTGAACGTGGTACTGCTCGTCTTCAAGTTCGTGGCGGGCATCGCGGGACACAGTGCTGCGATGGTGGCCGATGCGGTGCACTCGTTGAGCGACTTCGTGACCGACGTCATCGTGCTCATCTTTGTGCATATCAGCGGCAAGCCCAAGGACAAGTCGCACGACTATGGACACGGCAAGTTCGAGACATTGGCGACAACGGTCGTTTCGATGTCACTGCTTGTGGTGGCTGCGGGTATCCTGTATAGCGGCGTGATGAAAATCGTAGCGTGGGCCAATGGTGCACAATTGGAGGCTCCAGGGATGCTGGCGCTATGGGCTGCCCTGCTGTCGATCGTACTCAAGGAAGCCACTTTCCGCTATTCGATGGTGAAGGCACGTCAGCTCAATTCGCAAGCCGTGGAGGCCAATGCCTGGCACCACCGAAGTGATGCGATGTCGTCGGTTGGTACGGCCATCGGTATCGGTGGCGCCATCTTCCTGGGCGAACGGTGGACAGTGCTCGATCCCGTGGCTTCGGTTGTTGTGGGTCTCTTCATCGTGAAGGTGTCGCTCAATCTGCTTTGGGTGGGCATTGGCGACCTGATGGAGCAGTCGTTGCCCGACGAGGTGGAAACGGAGATTCTTCGACTAGCCGCCTCGGTGCCTGGCGTGTCGGACCCCCATGAACTGCGCACCCGACGCATCGGCAATCATTATGCCATCGAACTGCATATCCTCGTGGATGGTGACCTTCCACTGCGCGAAGCACACGAAAAGGCTTCGCAAGTAGAGAAACTACTGCGAAGCCATTATGGGGAAGAGACGCACATCGCGGTGCATGTGGAACCCCGGGAAGACCCCCTCATTCCCCCTGCTTAGGGGGAGGGTTTGCTTGTCGCGGCTTAATTCTTCCCCCTAAGCAGGGGGATTAGAGAGGGTCTGTGCTTTTACTTCCACATTGAAGTGTACGCCTGATAACGAACCTCCTTGGCGGGTTGACTGAGAGTAACCTGGTCGTAGATGGTGGTTGGGAACACGAGGTTGGTAATGGCCATCGAGCCATTGCCCGTGAAGATTTCGACAGAGGACTGATCGACGTAGATGTCGAGAACCAGATCATTACCCTCGCAGCAAAGCGAACCGGAAACCGAAGGGATGGAGTAGCTACCGTTGAACGTGGCTGCTCCTGTTTTGCTGTTGCGACGAGCGATGATGCTGCCTGCCGATGGGCTATAGGTGATTTCGTATGCCTCTTTCTTGCTATTGCCCAAGGAGATGGTGTTGGCAACGGTGGCATCGAGGGTAAGTTGCAGACGATAGGCACTCGGAGCGTTGATGCTTCCACCCGATGTGGCTAGGGTGGACCAGTCGCTGGCGAGCTTGTCGAGTTCCTTTACAGGACGGCTGGCGAGCACAGGCTTGCCCTGATAATCGACGAGGCTGAGCTCGCGAGGCAGGGTAAATGCAGAACGCCAAGGATCACAAGGCACGTCGCCTGAATAGGACCAGTTGTTCATCCATCCGATGAGGATGATGCGTCCATCGGGGGTGTTGCTCCAGGTAACACCTGCATAGTTGTCCAGGCCATAGTCGAGCCAGAGGGGATAACCGAGGTCGTCGGCTGTGAACTTTTCGCCGTCGAAGTTGCCAACGAAGTACATGGTGCCGCTACCAATCACAGGACCGCCAGGATTGACGCTGACGATGAGCACCCACTTCTCCTGACCATTGTAGTTCATACGCAGCAGGTCGGGGCACTCCCACTGGCCACGCTTGCAACGACCTACCTCGGTGGTGAAGGTGCTGGCTTCGCGCCAAGTGCGCAAGTCGGTGGAGGTCCAGAACTGAATGCCGTACTCCCAACCCAAAGCCAGGCTCATGACCCAACGCTTGCTTTCGGCATGCCAGAACACCTTGGGGTCGCGGAAATCGCCGCGAGTGGTGTTGGCGATGATGGGATTGCCATCGTACTTGGTGAACGTCTTGCCGCCATCGGTGCTGTAGGCCAAAGCCTGCTGCTGGTGTGCGCCTGCAGCAGTATAGAAGGCCACCATGGCTCCCTTGCCGAAGCCGCCGGTATTGTCGGCATCATAGACGGCCGAGCCGGAGAAGATGTCGCCCAAGGCATCGGGCACGAGGGCTGTGGGCTGTTCGGTCCAATGTACGAGGTCGGTGCTGGTGGCGTGTCCCCAGCTCATGTTGCCCCACCCGTTGCCGTAGGGATTGTACTGGTAGAACAGATGCCAGGTGCCGTCGATATAGACCATGCCGTTGGGGTCGTTGACCCAGTTCTTGGCAGGGGTGTAGTGGATCTGAGGTCGATAGAGCTCGTTGTAGCTGGATGATGAGGTGCCGCCTCCACCCGATGGGTTGTCAGTACCACCACCACCCGAAGGATTGTCGGTGCCTCCTCCCGATGGATTATTGGGATTGGGCTTGAAGGTGTCTTCGAAGGGATCGTCGGAGCCGCACGAAGTGAAAATTGGTGCGATGAGCAATGCTGTTGCGAGGGAAAGGATGGTGAATTTCATAATAATGGTGAATTTCGTTATCCCGTTATACCGGAATAACGGAAAACCGGGATAACACAGTAAAGGCATTAAAATCAAAACCTAAATAATCATGAGGGCGGGCGCACTTGCGTCCGCCCCCAAGTTATATAATAGGGTAGTGTAATTAGCGGGTCTTGAGATACTCAAGAGCGTTCTTGGCGAAGGTGAGGATGTTCTCCTGGAAAGCGTTGTTGTGTGGATGAGCGCTGATGTCAGGAGTACCGTCGTCGTTCTTCATCGAGAAGTTGAGACCACCATTGCCGACGCAGATCACGGTGCCCTGGAAATCGGTATCACCCTGCTGAGCCTCCCAGACGTTGAGCTGGCTTACCCACCAGATCTGGCTGTCCCAAGTGCCGAGAGGATAGATGCCGAACTTGTTGTTGAGCATGGTGAGGCTTGCCTCGTCCTGGTTGCCCAGTCCGGTGAGGGCTGATGGGATGTTGAAGAAGAGGCAGTTGTGGTCCTCAGTCCAACCAGCGCCCTTGAAGGCGATGAGCTTGGTGGTACCATTGTCCTCTACTTCGAGGCCACGGAATACGGCATGGGTCGAGTAGTCCTTGACGAAGCCGCCGCAGTTGAGCATGCAGGCCATCTTCCATACGTCGGGGTTGTAGCCGCCAGGTGCGGTGTTGATGGCATTGTCGTTGTTCTTGAGCATATCCATGTCGAGACGACCGAGGGTGCCGATGTAAGGAGTAGCGTGAGCCCAAAGGAGGAGGCTGCCACCATCCTTATACCACTGACGAACACCAGGAGTAGCGTTCATGACAACTTCGGGCATCTCCCATACGGAGCTGTTATCGTCGAGGTCGCGCATCCACCAGAGCACGCGGTAAGGCTCGAGTACGTCGGCCGAAGTGATGCTGCTGAATGGAACGAAGGTACCGGTTGGATAGGTCTCGTGGAACCAGAGCCAAGCCGAAGCATCGTCGTCGTCACCGTTGGCAATGAGCTCTTCAGGAGTATCGAATACCGAGAGATAACCGATAGCGGTCTTGCCGATACGGAGGCTGCTGGTAGCGGGGAGCGAACGTCCTTCGTTGTTCTCGGCTGTGAGGGTAACGGTCCAAGTCTCGCCCTGAACGACGTCCTTGATGGTGTAGTTGGTCACGTTGGCCATCAGGGTCTCGTTGATGGTGCGGTCGGCGCCATTGGTGGCCACAAAGTGAGCCTTGGTTGCTGTTGGGTTCGGATTCCACTCAACATAAGCGTCATAGCCGCCCACCTTTTCGAGCTGGCTCATCTGGATGCCGCTGAAACGTGCAGCGCCCGGACGGGTGTAGTTGAGGACAACGCCCTCAGAGAAGTTGGTGCCATCGGTATATTTGAGCACGTAGCTGTTGGCCACGTTGGTCTCGACAGCATAGTGGGTATAGGTGCCACCAGTGACAACCTCTGTGCCCGACTTGGTGCCGTTGGCATAGCGGGTCACCTGCATGTTCTGGTTGCCGGCGGGCCAGGAAATGACATAGTTGTCACCCTGCAGGCTGGCTTGGATGCTGGAAGCATCGGGTTTGCTGAGAATAGGGGCAACGATGTCGTAATCCATATCGGCGTTGCAGGCACTGAGTGCTGCGACAGCAGCGATAGTTGCGAAAATATATCTGAGTTTCATATTATTAAGTTTTTGAGATATTTAGGGATATTTAGGGATATTAAGGGAAATGAAGGGACATTGCCTTAGCCTTGTTGAGAATGGGGACCCAAGAAACATATGTCCCTTAAAATCCCTTAAGATCCTTTAGAATCCCTTAGAATCCTATATAATCAATGAATCTTAGTTGTAACCCTTATTCTGGGTGTAGAGACCAGGAACGTAGAAGAGCTGGTTGTAGGGGATTGGCCAGTATTCGTTCTTGCCAGCTGTGTAGAAGGCATCTCCATAGTAACCGGCGAAAGCAGTGCCGTCGTAGTTGCCCTCCTTCTCGGAAGCGAAGAATGCGTTGAGCGTGCTGGAAGCCAGACCCCAACGACGGAGGTCGAAGTAGCGTTCGGGCTCCATAGCCATTTCGAGACGCTTCTCCCAGCGCAGGTACTTGCGAGCCTCTTCCTTGCTGACACCCGACTGATAGTAGCCGAGGGTGCGGATCTGGTTGGCAGCATACTGGATGTACTTGCCTACGGAGTTGTTGGCACGGGCGCGGATCTGGTTGATGATGGTGATGGCACCATCGATGTTGCCGGTCTCAATGAGAGCCTCGGCACGCCAGAGCATCACTTCGGTGTAACGTACTACGTAGTCGTCCATTGCGAAGCCCTGCCAGGTCGATTCGGTGTAGCTCTCGCCGAGGCTACGCTGTGGCACCTCCTTGAGGGAAGTGTAGAAGCCATAGTTGGCGGGGTTACGACTGTTGTCGGTGGTGAGGGTATATTGGGCCTCGTACTTGTAGGGGAAGGTTGGCATACCTACAGTGTGGAAGAGACGTGGATCCCACTTCTGGTCAACAGGAATACCATTGACTGGGTGGATGTTGTGCTCGTTGTCGTAGGTATCGAACATCGGGAAGCCGTTGGCATCAACCTTGAAGGCATTGACGAGGTTCTGAGTGGGCTTGTGGAAGTCCCAGCCCTTCGACCAGATACCCCAGCAGCCGTTGAGCATGTTGCTCCAGTTGTTGCGGCCGAACTTGGTGTTGTCATCGATATAGTCGGAGTGCTGCACAGCGAAGATGGTTTCGATATTGCCCTCATTGTTCTCCATGAAGAGGTCGCCGAAGTCGGCCTCGTAGCCGAACTTGCCGCTGTTGGCGATGTAGCCGGTCAGTTCAACAACCTTCTGCATATACTGCTGGTTGATGTGGCTGTATCCGTTGCTGGCCTCGTAGCCGTCGCCATAAGCGAGGGTGAGGTAGCACTTGGCGAGCATGGCAGCAGCTGCATACTTGTTGACGCGAGCCCTATCGGATGGAGTTTCGGGTACGCTGTTGTAGGCAGCCTCGAAATCCTCGATGACCTTCTGCATCAGCTGCTCGTGGGTGAACTCGTCATTTCTGGTCTGCTCTTGAGCAGCTTCCTTGAGGACAACTTCATCAATCCAGGGCACTTGATACCAAAGCTGGATCAGCTTGAAGTAGAAGTGAGCGCGGAGGAAGCGGGCCTCACCCATGCGCACCTTGGCGGTTTCGGCACCGAGTTTCTCTTCGCCGTACTCCTGGATGGCGAGGATAGCACGGTTGGCACGCGAAACGGATACATAGAGACGATACCAGAGTTCGTCCATGTGGTCGGGCTGCGAAGCGGTAAGGTTGGACCAAACCTCGACGGGGTGGTAGTTGGTGTCGGTAGTACCCGAACCGCCCTTCATGGCGTCATCACTTGAGAGCGAACCATAAGGCCAGAGGTTGAAGGGGTAGTTGTACCAGTCGGCACCGAGCGAGGCGTAAGCTGCGGTGAGCATGCCTTCGGGATCGGAGAATGCAAGTTCCTCGTCAACGGTACCCGACGGCTTCACCTCGAGGAAATCATCGCATGAGGTGGCAGTGAGCAGGCTGGCAGCCACCATAAGAATCATATATATCTTTTTCATTTGACTATCTTTTTTTAGTGAGGTTTTGAAAACTGAATGTTAGTCATATCAGAAGCCGAGCTGGATGCCGAGGCTGACAGAGGTAGCGATTGGGTAAGCCCAACCTGGGTTCTCAGGATCAGAGCAGGTGAGGCTGCTTGACTTGATGGTCAGGAGGTTGTTGCCGCTTACATATACGCGGGCGTTGCTCATATGTGCCTTCTTGAGGAGTTTCTCCGAAAGGCTGTAGCCGAACTGGAGGCTGCGGAGCTTGAGGTAACCACCGTTCTCAACGAAGTAGCTGGAGGTGCGGCCTTCGTCACCTACGTTCGAAGTGGTGAGGGCGGGGATAGAGCTGCTGGTGTTGCCGAGTGTCCAGGCATCCATCATACGCGAACCCTTGTTCGAACCTGGGTCGGTGAGGCTGAAGAAGTCGGTCTGGAACTTCTGTCCGTTGTAAACGTCCTGTCCGTGAACACCCTGCCAGAACATGGCGAAGTCGAAGCTCTTGTATCCAAGCTCAATGTTGAGACCGTAGCTGAAGTCGGGCACTGGGTTGAAGATCCAAGTCTGGTCGTTGCTGTTGATGATGCCGTTGCCATCGAGGTCGGCATACTTGAGACCACCAAGGCGGGCATTCTCCTGACCGCTGGCGAGCACTTCCTCGCGCGACTGGAACAGGCCATCAACTACATAACCTACGATTGAGCCGTAAGGAACCTTGGCTTCTACGAGGTTCTCGTAAGCGGTGTGTGCGTAAGAACCGGTAGTGGTTTCGGGGAGATAGGTAACCTTGTTGCGGAAGAAGTCGAGGTTGGCATTGATGTTGTAGGTCATGCCGAATGGAGTCTTGTTGCGATAGCCAACGGTGAACTCCATACCCTTGTTCTCGAGAGAAGGACCGTTCTGCCAGCTGGCGCCACCTTCACCTACCGATCCGAGGTAAGCAGGATTGATAAGCATATCCTTCACCTTCTTGATATAGGCATCAACAGTACCGTAGAGGCTGTTGCTGAAGAATGCATAGTCGAGACCGACGTTGTACTGAGTGGCAGTCTCCCACTTGATGTTGTCGTTACCGGTCTGGGTTACACGGTAGCCGCTGGGATAGGTGCCTGAGCCTTCAGCCTTGAGGTCGTATGCAGTCGAAGCATCGCGGCCCGAGCCGTAGTCGGCGGTGAGGATGGTGTAGCGTGCCGAGTTGGCGATGGCCTGGTTACCGGTCTGACCCCATGAAGCACGGAGCTTGAGGTCGTCGAGCCAATCCTGATGGAGGTGCTTCGAGAGACGATAACCGAGAGAAGCTGCGGGGAAGGTACCGTAGCGGTTGTTCTTACCGAAACGGCTTGAACCGTCGCGACGGATAGTGAAGCTTGCGAGCAAGAGGTCGTGCCAGTTGTAGTCAAGTTTGCCGAAGAGGGAAACGAGGGTGTAGCCGGCCTGGCCACCATAGAGTTTCTGAGTGCCTGTTGCAGCGGAAGGCCACATGTAGAGGGCGTTTTCAACTGCGAACTCCTCAGCGTTACCGCTGATGTCGATAACCTGCTGCTTGTAGAGTTCCACACCACCGAGTACGGTGAGGGTATGATCCTCTGGGAGCGGTACGAGATAGTTGGCGGTGGTTGACCAGTTCCACTTCAGGTCGTTGGTCTGGCCGACGCCAGTCTTTGGAGTATCTTCGCGTACGATATCGCTGACGAAGGTGTAGGTCATCGAGTGGATGAACGAAGCATTGTAGTCAAGACCGAAGTTCGAACGGATGTCGAGACCCTTGATGGGCTTGAGGTTGATGTAGCCATTGCCGAAGAGACGCCACATGGTGAGGCGGTTGTCGCGGTTCTGATAGAGCTCGCGGAGTGGGTTCTGACGGTCGGACATACCACCGACAGGGCCACCGAAGGTCACGCCGTCCTTCTCATACACAGGAACGGTAGGAGACATCTTGAGCGCGTTCTCGAGAGGCTGGCAATCCACCTGGTCGCTATAGGTAAGGGTGAAGTTCTCGCCCACGCTGACAACCTTATTGATGTTGTAGGTGCTGTTCATGCGGACAGCGATGTTCTCAAAGTCGGTGTACTTCAGGATACCGTTGGCCTTCTTGTAACCTACGCTGAACATCTGGGTGCTCTTGTCGGTACCGTGGCTGATGGAGATGTCGTAGCTCTGGGTGAAGCCGGTGCGGCTGATAGCGTCGAGCCAGTCGGTGTCGCTGAAGATCATGGTCTGGTTGGTGTTGATGTAACCATTGTAGAGGCCACCAACAGTGAAGTTGACATTCTGACCGGTAACTGGATCGTAAGCGGTGATGGGCACGCCATTGGCAGCATTGAGGTTCAGACCGTAGTTCTGAGCATAGATGACAGGATCGAGGCCATCGTTGAGGGCGGCCTGAGCCATGGTGGTAGCATACTGATAAGTGTTGCTGAGCTTCATCTTCGACTGGCTGTTGTAGAACGAAGCCTGAGCGGAAGCGGTGAAGTCAACCTTTACCTTCTGGTCCTTCTTGCCGCTCTTGGTGGTGATGATGATGACACCGTTGGCAGCGCGGCTACCGTAGATAGAGGCCGAAGCGGCGTCCTTCAAAACCTGCATCGACTCGATGTCGTTCATGTTGAGGGTGTTGAGGGCCGAAGTGGTGGGCACTCCATCGATAACGTAGAGAGGATCCTGGTTGGAGTTGAACGAACCAATACCACGGATGCGGACGGTAGCGGTGGCAGCAGGCGAACCATTGGAAGTGATGGTCATACCAGCAACCTTACCTTGGAGGGCGCGCATCGGGTCGGTGTCGCTCGAGGTCTTGAGGCCCTTGGTCTGCACTACAGCAACCGAACCGGTGAGGTCGGCCTTACGCTGAGTGGTATAACCGGTGACCACAACTTCTTCGAGCAGCTCGTTATCCTCGGCGAGGACCACGTTCATGTTGGGAGCAGCTGCGAGGACTTGTGTCACATAACCCACGAAGCTGAACTGGAGCTGTGCGCCCGACTTGACTTGCAGCGAAAAGTTGCCGTCGAGGTCGGTGATCGTACCATTCGTGGTACCTACTTCAACTACTGAGGCACCGATGATCGGTTCGCCCAGTACATTGTCTGTCACTGTGCCGCTCACCTGCACCTGTGCCAATGCGCTCATGGTACAAAGGAGAGCCAGGACTAAACCTGAAATCAGAACTTTGAATTTCTTCATTGTGATTAAATATTAAAGATGTATGAAAAGTGTATTTGGAATGAAGTTTTTCAAATTTGTGGTGGTGTTTGCGGGGCAAAGATAGGCTTATATTTTTATAAAAAATAGAAAAGTGGTTGCAACATATAAAAAATATGTCTCAATTGCCGTTTTTGCAACATGTGTCCGCTTTCGGATGCAACATTCGTCCATTTTCAGTACTTTTGTTTGTTCATCTCATGGGGCGTTGTGCCGAAATATGCCTTGTAGCAACGGGTGAAATACGAAGCATCGGCAAAGCCCACCAGAGATGCGACCTCAGCCACACTGCCCTTGCCTTCGGCCAAAAGCTGGCGTGCAGCATCGAGGCGCGTGTTGCGCAGCAGTTCGACGGGGCTCACTCCGGTGAGCGCCTTGCACTTGCGGAAAAGCTGGGTGCGGCTCAGGCAGATGTCCGAAGCGAGAAGCTCGATGGAGTAGTTCTCGTTGCTGAGATTCTGCTCGATGAGCTGGTTTAGTTTTTCGAGAAACTCCTGATCATATTTCGATATGCGGACGGGTGTGGGGGCAGCGGCAGGCTCCTCTTGGTCGTGTTTGGGGGAAGGTTCTTGCTGGTCGCGTTCGTGGGAAGGTTCCCTTTTTTCACGCCCGGGAGAAGGAGCGGAAGTGTCGGGTACCTTTTGAGATGGCTTGTCGCCAGCGACAGGCGCATCGGGCTTTGCGGATATGCTACCTGCAATCGGGGCAACCGACTCCCTGATCCTTGCCCGGTTGCTGATGAGTGACTCCATCTGGGCAAGGAGCACGGCTGAACTGAAAGGCTTGGCAATGTAGGCATCGGCTCCTTCCTCAAGCCCGCGCACGCGCTGTTCGTCCATCGAGCAGGCCGTGAGCATCAATACGGGGATGTGGCTGGTGGCCGATGTGGTCTTCAGTCGTCGGCAGCATTCCAGTCCGTCCATGACGGGCATCATCACATCGCAGATGATGATGTCGGGCACCGTTTCCTGTGCCTTGCGCAGGCCTTCCTGGCCATCAGCGGCACTGAGGACACGATACTTGTCGGCCAGCAATGTGCGAAGGAAGAGACGTATGTCCTGGTTGTCGTCGATGATGAGCGCAATGGGCTTGGGCTCGTCATCGCGGGTGGTGAGGTCCTCGTGCGCCTCAAGTTCGTCGAGGTCGAGGGCAGATGGCAGCGCATTCGACGATGTCGGAGCATTCGGTGTATTCAGATCAACTGGTTCGCCTGAAATGACCGGAATGGTCTGCTGGCCTTCGCGGATGGGCCTTGCGGGAAGGGTGATGGTGAAGATAGAGCCTGTCCCTGTCGGCTGATTCTCGGCGCGAATGGTGCCGCCGTGCAGTTCCACGAAGTTCTTGGCGAGCGCCAGACCGAGACCCGTTCCCTCGAAACGGCGGGAACCTACCTGATAATAGCTGTCGAAAATCTTCTGGATATCGCTTGTGGGGATGCCAGGTCCGGTATCGCCGATACACATTATATATTTATCGCCCGTATGCGCGAGGGAGACGCTGATGCTGCCCCCATCAGGAGTGAACTTGAAGGCATTGCCCATGATGTTGTAGAAGATGCGTTCCATCTTGGCCTCGTCGGCCATGGTCTGGAAATCCTTGCCTCGCGTTTCATAGGTGAGCTGTATCTGCTTCTTCGCTGCCAGTCCCTGGAACGAGTCGGTCCATGCCGAGAGGAGCGAACTCAGGTCGATGGGTTGCAGGTCGAGCGAAGTTTTGCCACTTTCAGCCTTGCGGAAATCGAGAATCTGGTTCACCAGTCGGCGCAGCAAGCCGATGTTCCTTTGTGCCAGCTGCAGGAGTTGCCTTTGCTTGGGATCCTGCAGGCGTTCGTCTTTCGAAAGTTGCTCGATGGGTGCGGAGATGAGCGTCAGCGGTGTGCGGAAGTCATGGCTGACGTTGGTGAAGAAGGTCATCTTGGCATTGTTGGCCTTCTCCAGTTCGCGGGTCAGGGCAAGCAGTTGGTCGCGCTGTTCCTTGAGAGTTGCACGTTGGCGGGTGAGACTTTCGCCAGTGCGACGACTGATTCGGTAAAAGAGGTAGAGCGTCAGCATGAAGCCGAGGGCGAGTACCAGGAGGGCTCCCAATGCTCGGCTCAAGGCCTTTTCGAGGCTGTGGAGTTGCCAATAGTAATCCATACGGCCTCTCAACTCGCGAATGTCTTCTGCTTCCTTGTCGATGGCACGTTGCATGCTGCTGGTGAGCATCGCCTCTTGTACCGACGAGACGAGGTGGCTTTCAAGTAGTGTCTCCTTTTCATAGGGCTCGCCTTCGAGGATGTGGATAGCAGTCTGCATGATGATATCGCCACCTGTGGGATAAGTGGCAGTAGCATCGAGACGGCCCAGTTCGATGTTTTCGATGCCTTCGCCAGGACCCACGATGCCATCAATACCTGCAAAACGGATGCGGTTGCCGGGTTTCAGTTCGTTGGCCTTGGCCTTGGCAGCTGTAGCTATCCAGTCGCTATGGGCAACGACGACGTCAACATCGGGATAACAGGCAAGCAGGGAATCCATCATGGCTGCCGCGTCATCGCCCGACCAATGTACATCGACGGAGGCCAGTAGTTTCGCCTGAGGATAGCCTTTAAGCTCCTCGACGATGCCTCGATGACGCATTTGGGCAGGCGTGGTAGTCATGAGGCCCGTGAGTTCAAGGATATTGCATCTCTGGAAAGGGTTGCTCCTTTCAGTCGCGTCCGGGAGAAGCGAAAGGCTCAGTGCATAACGGGCCAAAAGACGCCCTGCACCTTCGTTGTCACCGCTCACCATGGCGGTGTATTTGTCTCCGATGACCTGGCGGTCGAAGACCACGATAGGAATTCCGGCATCGTATGCTTCAGCAACAGCGGGGGTGACGTCTTCGGGTTCGTTAGGCGAGACGATAATAAGATCGACCTTTTGATTGATGAAGTTATGGATGTCCTCGATCTGCTGCTGGCTATTGTCGTGGCAACAGATCAGTTCCATCGAGATACCATCGTGCAGGAGCAGTTCGCGTTCCATCTCGGCGTTCTGTTTCGCGCGCCAAGGTCCCTCGGAGCATTGCGACACGCCGATGCGGTATCGTGGTTCCCGCGACGAAGTGCAGGAACTCAGCAGAAAGGCAACAAATCCAATAGTGACTATAAAAGATTTGGTCAATGTTGAGGTTTTCAGGGCAAACATTGTTTAGAAATAAATGGTCGGTATTTTTTTCAGCGGTTTTTTGCATACTCCAGCAACGCATCGAGCTGCTTGCGGCTCACTTGGACGATGGTACCATGCTTGTGGTTGGCGGGCACGCTGATACGTTCGGGGATGGGGGTGAAAGTCAGGAAGTCGCGGGTCGCTACGGCGCCGTATTCCTGCGGATGGTATTGGTCGAAGTAAATGATCCACTCGTCACCCAACTGGAGGGCGCAGGGTCCTTCGGAATAAGTGCGGCCGAAGGTCGTGGTTGGAGTGGTGCCGGCAGGAGCATTGTCGACGGTGTGGAATGGGCCGTAGGGCGAGTCGCTGAAGACGCAGAAGAGGTTGCTGAATCCCGGCTTGCGGTTGTCCTTGACGACGAGGACATAGTCCTTCGGTCCGCGTCGCAGCAGATAGCCGTCGATGCTGTTGAAACCGGGGTCATAATAGCGCTGGGCGGGAGCAAAGGTCTCGAAGTCGCGCGTTGTGGTGTACCACATGCGGTGGCAACTGTTGGTGCCCAGCGAGTCGGCGGTGGTATAGGTGCGCGGATCAATTTGCGACGACCAGACGATCAGGAATTGTTTCTGCTCCTCATCGTAGAAAAGTTCAGGAGCCCAGACGTTGTTGGTCGGGATGTCGCCCATCACGTCGATGACACGCTGCTCCGACCAATGGATCAGGTCGGGCGAAGAGGAATAGCCGAAACCGCGGCTGCCCATCCACTGGGTGGTCCAGACGAGGTGGAAAGTACCATCAGGCCCACGGACGATGCTGGGGTCGCGCATCACACGCTCGTCGGGATAATATTTCGGTGCCTGCACTTGCCCCGTCCAAGCATCGATGTAAGTGGTGTCATTGCCCACCATCGGAGCAAGCCAGATGCTCGGCAGCGTGTCCCAATGCAGCCCGTCGAGGCTATAAAGGTACTGCAGACCCCGTGTGGAGGGTTCGCGGAACGAGGTGAAGACGTAGGCCGTCTCTTCCGAAACGGGATCTCTGCAACTGCTGAGCGACATCATAAGCCCGATCAGGGCCATAAGTATAAGATGTAGGGTATGTTTTTTCATCGCCAAGGTCGTATATGTGTATGCGTTTAACGATGCAAAGATAACCTATTTGGTTGAAAAATGCAAAAAACGAAGCAAAAAATCGTTATTTTTTTTCGTCATCATGCAAAGTTTGAATAAAAATGATTATATTTGCAGCGATTGAAAGACATTTTTAATAAAAAATCATAAATCATGAAACATCAATTATTGCTATTTGCTTTGGGTATTTTGGCCACCGCTGCCAGTGCCCAGACCTTCAAGGAATGGCAGGACCCCGAGGTCAATGCCGTCAATCGTCTGCCTATGCACACCACTTTCTTCGGCTACGAATCGGTCGAAGCGTCGATGCTTTCGCCCGAGGCATCGACCCGTTACCTGAGCATCAATGGTGACTGGAAGTTCCGCTGGCAACGCGATGCTGTCGACTACCGGAGCGACTTCTTCAAGCCCGCATTCGACGACGCCGACTGGAAGACCATCCCCGTGCCCGGCTGCTGGGAACTCTATGGTTACGGTGACCCGCAGTACACCAACATTGCCTATGCTTGGGCTCGCCAGCATGAGAATACCCCGCCGCTTGTTCCCACCGACAATAACCACGTGGGCTACTATCGTCATGAGGTCATGATTCCTGCCGACTGGAAAGGTCAGCAGGTCATCCTGCACATCGGTTCGGCTTCGAGCTGCATGTACCTGTGGGTCAACGGCCGCTTTGTGGGATATAGCGAAGACTCTAAACTTTCAGCCGAATTCGACCTCACCCGCTATGTCGTGCCCGGCAAAAAGGCCCTCATCGCCATTCAGATGTTCCGCTGGTGCGACGGCACTTACCTCGAGGACCAGGACTTCTTCCGCTATGCAGGCATCTGCCGCGACAGCTGGCTCTTCGCTCAGCCCCGTCAGCACATCAGCGACATTCGCGTCACGCCCGACCTCGATGCTACCTATACCAACGGCATCCTCAACGTCGATGTCAAGACCACGGGCGGCAAGGTGAAGCTCGAACTCCTCGACCGCCGGGGCAAGGTCGTGGTCGATGGCATCGCTACGGGCAAGCCCGTGATGTTCCTCGTGGACAATCCGCTCAAGTGGACTGCCGAGACGCCCAACCTCTATACCCTGCGTGCCACCCTCACCGATGCCTCCGGCAAGGTGCTTCAGGTGGTGCCTGTCCGCGTAGGTTTCCGCAAGATTGAAGTCAAGGACGCACAGGTGCACATCAATGGCCAATCCATCCTCATCAAGGGTGCCGACCGCCACGAGCTCGACCCCGACGGAGGCTACGTGGTCAGCCGCGACCGTATGCTGCAGGACGTGCAGATCATGAAGCAGTTCAACCTCAACGCAGTGCGCACCTGCCATTATCCCGACGATCCCTATTGGTACGACCTCTGCGACCAGTATGGCCTCTATGTAGTGGCCGAAGCCAACATCGAGAGCCACGGCATGGGCTATGGCGAAAAGACCCTCGCCAAACATCCCGGCTATCACCTGGCACACCTCGAACGCAACCAGCGCAATGTGCAGGCACAGTACAACCACCCGTCCATCATCTTCTGGAGCCTTGGCAACGAGGCAGGCTATGGACCAAACTTTGCCGATGCCTACGACTGGATCAAGGCCGACGACCCCTCGCGCCTCGTGCAGTACGAAGGTGCCGTGCGCGGCATCAGCGATGGTGTCGTATCGCAGCAGGATGCCAAGACCGACATCTTCTGTCCTATGTACGCCGATTACGCTTTCTCCGAAGCCTATGGAAGGAATGATGCCAATATCAAGCCCTTCATCCAGTGCGAATATGCCCATGCCATGGGTAATTCCGAAGGAGGATTCAAGGAGTATTGGGACCTCTATCGCCAGTACCCCAAGCTGCAGGGCGGCTTCATCTGGGACTTTGTCGACCAGAGCCTGCGCTGGACCAACAGCAAGGGTCGTCAGATCTGGGCGTACGGCGGCGATTTCAATGCCACCGACCAGCACGACGGCAACTTCTGCGACAATGGTCTCATCTCACCCGACCGCAAGCCCAATCCGCATATGTATGAGGTAGGCTATTACTACCAGAACATCTGGACAAGCTTAGTGGAGGTTAAGAAGGGTTCTGAGGGGTTAAGAGAGGTTAAGAAAGGTTGTTCTGTTACGCTCGAGATCTACAATGAATATCGTTTCCGCGACCTTTCGAACTACCGTATGGAGTGGGAACTGCTCCGCAACGGCGAGGCTGTCAGCACCGGAACGGTGAGCCAGATCAAGGCGGCTCCGCAGCAGAAAGCCCTCGTCACCATCCCGCTCAACGAGCTGGACGAGCGAGCCGAGTGGCTTCTCAACGTTAAGTATGTGCTCAAGCGAAGCGAACCTCTGCTCAAGGCTGGCAGCGTGATGGCGCATCAGCAACTTGCCCTCACCGGACCGGTCGAGTGCAGTTATCGGAATAATCCGAATGCTCTGAGTACTCTGAATACTCTGAATACTCCGAATATTCAAATCTCTGAAAATGCCGACCGGCTCACCATCTCCGGTCAGCATTTCGTGGTAGGCTTCGACAAGCAGACGGGACTCATCGACCGCTATGAGGCCAATGGTGTGAAACTGCTCGCCGATGGTGCACAACTCAAGCCCAACTTCTGGCGTGCACCCACCGACAATGACTTCGGTGCCAACCTGCAGCGCAAGTATGCAGCTTGGAACAACCCCGCGTTCAAACTGACTTCATTTGAGTTCAGCGAGGCTGAAGAAGGTTACGTCGTCAGCACCGAACTTGAGATTGAGTCGGTGGCCGTGAAGCTCGCTCTCACCTATACCATCGATGGAGAAGGCGCTGTGCGTGTAGATGAAAAGATGACTGTCGATCCTGCGCAGCAGAAACGCGTCGATCGTGTACGCTTCCAACGCATCTCACCGCGCGATGCCCCTGTCGCTGAGGGTGAACGCAGCACCGAGGCAAGCGACCTCTTCCGCTTCGGCATGCAGTTGCCGATGCCCGAGTCGATGGAGCAGATCCGATACTATGGCCGTGGTCCCGTCGAGACCTATTGCGACCGAAAGGACTCCGAAGGCCTGGGCATCTACGAGAGCACTGTCACCCAGGAGTTCTATCCCTACATCCGTCCGCAGGAGAACGGCAATCACGTCGATCTGCGCTGGTGGCGCGTCACCGATGCAGCCGGTCGCGGCGTGATGGTGGTCGCCGACGAACCTTTCTCGGCTTCGGCGCTCCACTACACCATCGAAAGCCTTGACGAGGGCTTCGAGAAGCGTAACCTCCATTCGCCCGATGTCGATCCGAGCCCCATCACCAACCTCTGCATCGACCAGAAGCAGATGGGTCTGGGCTGTGTCAACAGTTGGGGCGCCCTTCCGCGCGAAGAGTACTTCGTCAAGTATGCCGACCACCGCTTCTCATTCACCCTCATCCCTTGCAGGCTCCGATAGGCGGTTGCCCTGGTTCTTCGCTCCCCTCCTATGTGTCCGCTCAGCACCATGAAGCAATTGCTCCCAATTCTTGCCTTGTTGTTGCTGCTGTCGGTCCCTCGCGAACTGACGGCAGTAACTTCGGCGTATGAGTATCGCACGCTAGCAACACAGAACCAGTTGCCCGTCAGTGCCATCCATTCTGTCTTTCGCGACTCGGAAGGATATCTATGGTATGGCACGGTAAATGGTTTGTGCCGTGACGATGGATATCAGTTACAGGTGTTTCGTCCTGGTTTTCTTCAAGCACAGGATAGGGTGATCGGATGTATGTCTGAAGATCAAGACGGGCATCTTTGGTTGGGTTCGGACAATGGACTCTATTGGCTCGACAAGGCCGACTATACCATTCGGGCGCTGGTTCCCGAACGTTGGGAAGGAGAACGCATCAACCAGCTTTTGCCCACAGAAGAGGGGTTTATTGTGCAAAGTCGAACCCGCATCACCCGAACCGACAACCGGGGTGTTCCACTCAAGGAATATTATCGCGTGGACCAGGCGGGCAACGAAATCGGTATCTTTGGTTCTGCCGTCTATCAGGAGAAAGTCTTTGCTTCGTTCAACGACCGCACGCTGTTCTGCATCGATCTTGCATGCGATAGCCTCCGGCCGATAGACCTGCCGGTTGGGTCCGATTGGATTACCTATCTTGATACCGACAAGCAGGAAGATGGTCTATGGCTCTTAGACGCATCGGGTGACGTCATTCATTTAGAAGAAAAAGACGAGGAATTCCACTTTGATTCCTATCCATGTGATTCGCCGATAGGATGGTGGGCCTATACGTTGAAGCAGAGCCCCTACGACGGAATCATTTGGATTCTGAATACGGTGGGACTGAAAGCATATCGGAGGGAGGAAGGAAAACGTCTGACGATGGTCTATAGTTCGTTGGAGGAAACACCAAAATTCCATATGCTTGCAAGTGTATGGTGCGATAGTCTCTACACGATGGTGGCGGCTTTTGACTGCATGAACTACATGCTACGTCCCAAGGCCAATACCTTTGACTACATCCCGCTGCAGCCCTTATCCTCCCGCGTGATGTTCAATGCCGCAGTGATGGCCATGGCCGATGCCGGCGATGGCTGGTGGTGGGTCTTTCAAGAGCGCACGGGTCTATGCTTGATACATCTTGAGACGGGTCGGGTGGTGCTCTACGCCGATTGCCCACAGATTGCTCCTGTAGAATTGGACAAGGGACGTATCATCGCCCCCGCAACTGAAGGAGTTTGGGTGAACCACGACACGAAGATGCACGTTTATCGACTGACTCGCCAAGGTGCCACAATGTATTTGGCAGCCGATCTTGACCTTACTGTACAAGCACATTCCGAGGAGTTTGTGACTCAAATTCTCGAAGATGCCGCACAACGTCTTTGGGTGGGCACTAACCTCGGGCTCTATGTGTTCGATGCCATTACGCAGCGCCCGTTGGCCCATTACCCGCGTCTCGGCTATGTATCGAATATCAAGATTGACGAGCGTGGTCACATCTGGGTTACTACCATAGAAGGACAACTCTATGACTTCGGTAACGACACGCAATACGAAAGTCATGATATAGGCCAACCCCTATCGGCATTCTGTATCATGCCTGATGGTTATCTGTGGTTGGGTACCCAGTTGGGACGTGTTTTCCGCTATGAGCCGCGGCAACGCATCATCGAAGACTTTAGCGAACAGATCGGATTGAACGGAGACCGTGTGAACCAGCTGCAGGACGACAACTATGGACACCTTTGGGTGGAAACCAACCAGCGGATTTTGGAATACAATCCACGCAATGATGCCTGCCGCATCTTCAAGACCAACGACATCGGTATTCCGCTGACCCGTTTTCTGCCCACATCGACCATGAAGGACAAGGCAGGGCAAATCTATTTCGGAGGCATTCCAGGAGTGATGCGTTTCACTCCAAGCAATAGCCTTGATCGAAAGGGAGACGTTGTGATTCCCCATGTCACAGATGTGCAGGTAATGAAACATTCGTTGTGTTTCGATACTCTTGTACAGCGTCAGAATACCACCCACATTACACTCAAGCCCGATGACAAAGACCTTGAGATTTTCCTCTCTTCGCTCGATCATTTCAATGTGTCTCACATCCGCTATGCGTATCGGCTCAATGGGTTCGACACAGAGTGGAAATACATGGTGGGTGGTGAGAACTCGGCTTTCTATAACCAGTTGGGAAAGGGACACTACACCTTTGAAGCAAAAGCCACCGACTGCAATGGATTGTGGAGCATGCCTGTCTCCCTGCTTGAAATCGAACGTCTGCCAGCCTTCTATGAGTCGACGACTGCTTACGTCCTCTATTGTCTGCTAGTTCTGATGTCATTGGCAGTATTGATATGGTGGGTGCATCGCAGCGATGAGAAGAAGAACGAACAGATGTGGAGCGACAGCCGCGAGATGCTCGCCATGCGCAACTATATTAAGGACGATACGCCGTCTGCCGAACGATTGCCTGAGAGTGAGTTGCTAGAGCTCGATCAGGCCTTCCTTGCCAAAGTGAAACAAGCAGTAATGGAGCATTTGGAGGAGTCAGACTTCGGTGTGGAGGAACTGGCAGCAGCCGTGAATGTCTCCAAGTCCACCTTGAGCCGAAAATTGAAGAGTGTGTCAGGCAAATCTCCGCTCGATTTCATCCGCATACAAAAAATGCGCCAAGCACAGCTGTGGTTGCAGGACAAGGATCGCAACGTTACAGAGATTGCCATTTCGTTGGGCTACAGTGATCGTAAGTATTTCACTTCCTGCTTCAAGAAAGAGTTCGGAATGACACCGACAGACTATCGGAAGGAAGTGCTCGGAACTAAAATTGAAGACGAATAGGGGGTAAGAATGATTCAAATTGGGGCGAAAATCGTATAAAAACGGTTTTCGCCCCAATTTTATGCCTATTTATGCGCATTTTTGGCCGTGCAAGTTTGCTATTCCCTCTATCTTTGCCGCACCAAACAATGAAAAACAGTTTGCTAGGACGTCAGACAACCCAACCACATATAATAATAATTTAAACTTACCACAATCACAAGAATGAAACATCTATTGTCATTGCTTACGTTGCTAAGCGTTTCATTTACGGCATTCGCCCAACACACAATTACGGGCGAAGTAGAGGATCAGATGGGTGAAACCGTTCCAGGTGCTACCGTCATTCTGAAAGACAATCCGACCATCGGTACCATCACGGACCTCGATGGCAAGTTTGTGCTCGAATCTCCCAAGGCCAATCCTGTCCTCGTCATTTCTTTCATCGGCTATGCCACACAAGAGGTCGCCACGGAAGAAAAGAAGACAGTCAAGATCATTCTGCACGAAGACAATCAGCTGCTCGACGAAGTGGTGCTCATCGGTTATGGTACCCAGCGTAAGGGCGATGTCACCAGCTCGGTGGCCAGTGTGAAGGCTGATAACTTCGTCAAGGGTTCGGTCAAGGACGTCGGCCAGCTCATCCAAGGCAAGGTAGCAGGCCTTGCAATCACCAATCCAAGTGGTGATCCCTCGGGCGGCACCCAGTTACGCCTGCGTGGTACCAATACCATTGGTGGAGCCAACACCAATCCGCTCATCCTCATCGATGGCATCCCGGGAGATTTCAGCACTGTTGCCCCTGAGGATGTAGAGAGCATCGACGTTTTGAAGGACGGTTCTGCAGCTGCCATCTATGGAACACGCGGTACCAACGGTGTTATCCTCATCACCACCAAGGCAGCTAAGGGTAGCGACATCAATTCGGTGGAGTACAATGGCTACATCAGCACTTCGACCATTGCCAAGAAACTCGAAATGTTGAGCGCCAGCGAGTATGCAGCTCTCTATCCCGATCAGAACAAGGGTTTTGACACCGATTGGCAAGACGAAATTACCCGAGTACCCGTCTCTCATGTCCATAACATCACGGCCATGGGTGGAAACACAAAGACCAACTATATTGCCAACATCAACATCTCGCAGCGTCAAGGTATCCTCAAGCGTTCGAACTTCGATTCGTTCCAAGGACGCGCTGAAATCAACCATCGCCTCTTCGACGACAAGGTGAAGCTCAAGTTCGGCATTCTCGGCAAGAAGACCGAGGCCAACAATACTGGTAGCGGAGGCTATGACGGCTATATCTTTAGCCAGGCCACCCGTCGCAACCCTACCGAGCCTGTCAAGAACGAAGATGGCAGTTGGTATGAGAATACTTCGAAGTTCGAGTATGAGAACCCTGTTTCGAAGATCTACGAAGTGGATGGCAACCGCAAACGCACCACACTTCGCATGAATGGTAGCATCACCTACAATCCCATTCGTGACCTCACGCTTCAGGCAGTAGGTTCCTACGAGCGCCAGAACTATAACAATGGTTACAGCGAGACGCTTGAGCATATCTCGAGCCTGCGCGATGGCTTGTCGGGTTGGACTACCATCACAGCTAGCACAAGCATGGAGAAACTTCTTGAACTCACTGCACGCTATGAAAAAGAGATCAAGGGCCACAAGTTCTCTGTGCTCGGCGGCTACAGCTACAACGAGACCGACTACGAGGAAGTCTATGTGAACAACTATGGTTTCCAGGACGATTACTTCGGCGGTTGGCACAACATCGGTATCGGTTCGGCCTTGAAGGATGGCCTAGCAGGCATGAGTTCGTCTAAGGCTACTACCAACCTCATCGGTTTCTTCGGACGTGCCACCTACGCTTGGCGCAACCGCTATCTCCTGATGGGAGCACTCCGCTATGAAGGTGCCAGCCAGCTTTGGGGCACCGATAATGCCTGGGGTCTCTTCCCTTCTGTCTCCCTCGGTTGGCGTCTGACCGAAGAGAAGTTCATGAAGAACATCTCCTGGCTCAATGACCTCAAATTTCGTGCCGGATATGGCGTGACGGGTTCGCAGCCCAGTCGTTCGTTCCTCGGTGTGGCTATGCTCAAGTATGGTTCGTATGCTTATTCAAATGGCTCGTGGATCCAGACTATCGTTCCTGCTTCCAATGCCAACCCCGACCTCAAGTGGGAGGAGAAGAAGGAGACCAACATCGGTATCGACTGGGCCGTGCTCGACAGCCGCCTCTCTGGTACCATCGACTTCTACAATCGCGACGTTGACGGCCTGATTTATGAGTATGCCGTACCTACGCCACCAAATCTCTACAACACCACCATCGCCAATGGCGGTACGATGCGCAATCGTGGTATCGAGATATTGATCAATGCTGTCGCTTATCGCTCCAAGTCGTTCGAATGGAATACCACCGTCACATTCTCTTACAACAAGAACGAGCTTGTGAGCCTCAACGGTTCGGTATTTAAGACTGAGTATGACTACTTCAACACCGGTCAGGTGGAGTATTCGGGACAGGTGACCGACTCACACCGTGTACAGGTAGGCGAGAGTATCGGCAACTTCTGGGGCTTCAAGGTCGTTGACGTCGATGATGAAGGCCGCTGGATCTATGAAGATCGCAATGGCAACCTCGTGAACTATACCGACTTCACCCATGCTGCCGATGACAAGAAAGTGATTGGCAATGGTCTGCCCAACTACTATGCTGGCTGGAACAATACCTTTACCTACAAGGGATGGGATCTTGGTATCACCATGCGTGGAGCCTTCGACTTCCAGCTCATCAACAGTGCTCGCATGAACTACGAGAACGCCAAGAACAGCCGTTTCGAGAACCGTCTGACTTCGGTAAGCGACCTCGTCTTCGGCAAGCATACCCTCAGCAAGGAGGTAGAGCCAGAGTTCAACAGCTATTACGTTGAAGATGGCGATTACTGGAAGATTGACAACATTTCATTGGGCTACAACTTTGGCGCCCTCGGCAAGTACGTCAAGAGCCTTCGTCTCTATGGCTCAGTCCTCAACGCATTCACCTTCACCGGCTACAAGGGCATCGATCCCGAAGTCAGCACTGATGGTTTGACACCAGGTTACGACACCCGCTTCCGCTACCCCAGTACGCGTTCGTTCACAATAGGTCTTAACGTCAAATTCTAAATAGATATCACAACAATGAAAACAAGTATAAAGATTTGGTCGCTTGGCGTTTTGGCAGCTACGACCTTGGTGGGAAACACGGCATGTACCGAACTGCTCGACGAGAGCTACTCACAGGTGGTGTCGGAGAAGTATAGTCCAACTAACGATGCTGACATCAGCTATCTGGTAAATGCCGCCTATATACCCTGGCGTCAGACCATGCTGCTTTGGAACGGCGTTGTACGTTCAGAGGAGCTATGTGCCGATCAGGATGTTATACCAGCTCGCTTGGGCATCGGTTGGGTTGATGGTTACATCTACAAGCGTTGGCACCAGCACGTATGGACCACCGAAGACGATGGTGTGCTGCAGGGTTGGGAGCGTACGTTCGAAGGTATCAACACCTGCAACCGTCTGCTCTCGCAGATCGAGGATGGTGTGATTGGAGTGACGGGCGAAGCCAAGACCGAACTCGTATCGGAGCTTAAGGTGCTTCGCGCCAGCTACTACTACATCCTGTGTGACCTTTATGGTAATGTACCCATTGTGACTGACTTCAAGGATACCAACCTGCCACAGCAATCCACACGCAAGGAAGTCTATGACTTTATTGTACGTGAGATTACTGAAAACATCGGCAACCTGAGCGAGACTGCCCGTGGCTACTACTATGGACGTTTCAACAAGTGGGCAGCCTATACCCTGCTTGCCAAGATGTATCTGAATGCCGAAGTATATGCAGGCACCGCCCAATGGAACGAGTGCATAGCAGCCTGCGATCAGGTTATCAACTTCGCTAAGAGTTCGGGCGAATATGGCCTTGAGTCCGATATCAATGCACCCTTCCTCACCGAGAATGAAAACTCCAAGGAGATCATCTTCGGCCTTCCTTTTGACGAGGTTTATGTCACCGACTGGAATGCTTTTGATTTCCATATGTACACTCTTGCTCCTGAGAACCAGGATACTTATCAGCTCAAGGCTCGTCCTTGGGGCGGTGTCTGTGCGATTCCCCAGTTTATCGACACCTTCGATCCCGACGACCAGCGCCTTGCCGACTGGTACATCACTGGCCAGCAATACAGTTATGCAGGCGACTCGCTCTTCGAGAGCACCACAGGTGTGCCTCTCGACTATCCAAACGTAGTGCCTTCTATTGACGAGTCCTATCCATATCAAGGCTATCGTTGGGGCAAATTCGAATATGCCATCGGCATTACTAATCGATTGAGCAATGACTGGCCACAGTTCCGCTATGCCGATGTCCTGCTGATGAAGGCCGAGGCTTTGATGCGTGCAGGCAAGCCTGGTGCAGGTGCCTTGGTGACTGAAGTGCGCCAGCGTGCCTTTGGTGCAAACCCTGCAAAGGCTGTAGTTTCCGATGCCGACCTGAATGCTGGCAGTTGCTACGATTATGGTCGTCGTGATACCTATTCCACTGCGCATGAGGGTGGCGCTGATATCAAGTATGGCCGTATGCTCGACGAACTCGGTTGGGAGTTCTGCCAAGAGGGCCGTCGTCGTCAGGACCTGATTCGCTTTGGCGTATTCACCACCAAATCGTGGTTTTCACACGATGCGAGCGACGCGACGAAGAACCTTTACCCCATTCCGAACAAGATCATGCTGACCAACAGCAACCTGAAACAGAATCCAGGATATTAATCTCCTTTTTATTATTATAATATGTGTGTGGCGTGCCAGGAGGAAGTGAACCGACGATTATCGGAATGCCTTTTGGCACGCATTTTCGCACCATCGGCAGTAGAATTGGGACAAAAACGTGCATCGACATGCTTTTTTTGCCAGCAACATTACCGAAGTATCGAAATAATCATTATCTTTGCAGCATCATGAACAACCTCAAGACCCATTATCCATCGCTTAACCCATTACACTTTATGAACAGTACCGAACAACGACGAACCACCTTGTGCTGCGTGCTTTTGGCTTGTGCCTGCCACGTGCTTTCGGCTCAGACCACACGCGTCGAACTGTATGCCCCCGGCATCGTGCGTGTCACGAAAACCGACGCCTCCGCCACTTCCGACCCCATGGCATCGAAACGGAGCTATTCGGTGGTATTGACCCCAGTCAGCCCGACGTCGGCAATCACCGGCGAAGGCACCCTCACGACCGAATGCCTCACGGTGAAGGTCGATGCCCAGGGCGTGGTGAGCTTCTTTGACCCCCAGGGCAGGCGGCTCCTGACCGAGTTGGGACAAGGCACGGTGGAACGTATCGCCGAGGGCGTCGATCGGGGCAAGTACGAAGTGAGCCAACGTTGGCAGCTCGATCCCGACGAAGCCATCTTCGGCCTCGGACAGCGCCGCGAGGGGCAGACCATGAACCAGCGCGGTACGGCGTTCCGCCTTTGGAACACCAATACGCACATCTACATCCCATACTTCACCAGCCAGAAGGGCTACGGCGTCTATTGGGACAATGCGGGAGAGACATTCTGGAGCGACGATGCCAGCGGGACAACCTTGCGCAGCAGCGTCGGCGAGGGCGTCGATTACTACTTCCTCTACAAGGACGGCACGCAGGACGGCGTGGTGGAGCAGATCCGTCGGCTGAGCGGTCAGGCGACGATGTTCCCGCTCTGGGCGTACGGCTACTGGCAGTGCCGCGAGCGCTACAAGACACCCGACGAGCTTTCGGGTGTGCTCGACGAATACCGTCGCCGCGACATCCCCATTGATGCCATCGTGCAGGACTGGCAGTACTGGGGCTGCGACTCGAACTGGAACGCCATGAAGTTCGAGAACCCCCATTACCTCAACAAGATAGGCGACCCCAAGCAGATGCGTTACCTGCCCAACGATGAGGATCCCGATGTCGAAATTGCCAAGGTGAAGGCACAGGGCGCCCCGCGCCTGACCACGCCGCAGCAGATGGTCGACTACGTGCACGGGCAGAATGCCCACCTGATGATCACCCTCTGGCCCGACTTCGGACCCTGGACCAGGCAGTACAAGGAGCTCGACAAACTGGGTGCCCTCCTTCCGTTCGACACCTGGCCCCGCAACCGTGGCGTGCTGGTCTATGACGTGTTCAACCCCAAGGCGCGCGACATCTACTGGAAGTATCTCACCAACCTCTATCGCATGGGCTTCGATGCCTGGTGGACCGATTCGACCGAACCCGACCACTTCGAGCGGGAGGGCGATTCGGACTACATGACCTACGACGGCTCGTGGCGCAGCGTGAAGAATGCCTTCCCGCTGGTTCACAACCGCGGCATCTACGAGCACCAGCGAGCCACGAAGGGCAACACCAAGCGACAACTGCAGATGACGCGTTCGGCTTCGTTCGGCATCCAGCACTACGGCACATTCTCGTGGAGCGGCGACATCGTGAGCAACTGGAGCGACATGCAGAACCAGGTGCCTTCAGGCCTTAACTACGTGATTTGCGGCATCCCGATGTGGAACACCGACCTCGGCGGCTTCTTCGGCTGGGACTTCGGCAACGACCCCAAGAGCCCCTACGCCCAGGAACTGATGGTGCGCTGGATGCAGTGGGGTACCTTCATGCCCCTGATGCGCAACCACTGCTCTTCGCCTATGGTGAGCGAGATCTGGCATTATGGCGAGCCCGGCGACTGGGCATACGACGTGCAGAAGCACTTCATCGAACTGCGTTACCGCCTGTTGCCCTACATCTACAGCCAGGCGGGTGCCACCGTGCAGCGTAGCGACCTGATGATGCGTCCGCTCGTGATGGACTTCCCCGACGACAAGGTGGCCATCAACCGCGACGACGAATACATGTTCGGCCGCTCTTTGCTCGTCATGCCTATCACCCAGCCCCTCTATTCGTGGCTGGGCGAACGACGCACGAGCCACTGGATCTATCCCGAACCGCAGAAGGCTTCGGCTCCCGTCGAGGTCTATCTGCCTGCAGGCACGCAGTGGTGGGACTTCTGGAACAACCAGCAGTATGAAGGCGGCAAAGCCATCAAGCGCCTTGCACCTATGGACATCATGCCCGTCTTTGTCAAGGCAGGCAGCATCATCCCCTTCGGTCCCAAGGTACAGTACACGGGCGAGAAGGCATGGGACAACCTTGAGGTGCGCATCTATCCCGGTGCCGATGGCGACTTTGTGCTCTACGAAGATGCCGGCGACGGCTATGGCTACGAGCAGGGCGAGTTTGCACAGATCGGTTTCCACTGGAACGACGTGACGCGCACTTTAACCATCGACGCTCGCGAAGGCAATTATCCCGGCATGCTGCTGAACCGACAGTTCCGCATCCATGTGGTTAGCGCTGCCTCGGAAGCCGGCGACAAGGAAGCCTCCACGTTCCAAAAGACGATAAACTACGACGGCAAGGCAATGGCTATCCCTTTTTAGTCACTATAGCTTATATAGTCTCTAAAGTCACTATAGTCTAAAAACAAAATATCTATGAAATCCTTTTTGATAGCAGTTTCCCTGCTGTCCGCCACGGCAGTGCAGGCTCAGAAGACGGCACCGGTGCAGGTGCCGGGTTACCCCATCTCTCCCGTGCCATTTACCCAGGTCAAGGTGGGTGACGGCTTCTGGGGACAGCGCCTCAAGGCCAGCCGCGAGGTGACCATCCCCTTGGCTTTCTCGAAGTGTGAGGAGTCGGGCCGTTACCGCAATTTCGAGATTGCTGCGCGTCAGTTGGCAGGCGAGAACACCGAAGACGTCAAGGTGGAAGGTTTCTCGTTCGACGACACCGATGTCTATAAGACCATCGAAGGTGCCAGTTATTCTTTGCAGACCTATCCCGACAAGCGTCTTGTGGCATACATCGATTCGGTACTCGAGATTGTGAAGGGCGGACAGGAGCCCGACGGTTACCTCAACACCGCCTGGACCATGAACCCCAAGCACCCGCATCAGTGGCATGGCACCAAGCGCTGGGAGAAGGTCGAGGTGCTGAGCCATGAGTTCTACAACCTTGGCCATATGCTCGAAGGTGCAGTTGCCCACTATCAGGCCACGGGAAAGCGCAACTTCCTCGACATCGCCATCCGCTATGCCGACTGCGTCTGCCGTGAGATCGGACTGGGGGAGGGGCAGGTGGATCGTGTGCCCGGACATCAGATTGCCGAGATGGGACTCGTGAAACTCTACCTCGTGACGGGTGACCGTAAATATCTCGACCAAGCCAAGTACTTCCTCGACCGTCGTGGCCTGACCACGCGCAAGGATGCCTACAGCCAGGCCCACAAGCCCGTGGTCGAGCAGGACGAGGCGGTGGGTCACGCCGTGCGTGCCACTTATATGTATGCTGGCATGGCCGATGTGGCAGCCATCACGGGCGACAGTGCCTACCTGAAGGCCATCGACAAGATTTGGGACAACATCGTCGGAAAGAAGTACTACATCACCGGAGGCATTGGTGCACGTCACAACGGCGAGGCGTTCGGCGACAACTACGAACTGCCCAATGCCGAGGCCTATTGCGAGACCTGTGCAGCCATCGGCAACGTCTATGTCAATCATCGTCTCTTCTTGCTGCATGGCGAGTCGAAGTATTACGACGTAGTGGAGCGCACGCTCTACAATGCACTCATCTCGGGCGTTTCGCTCGAAGGCAACAGCTTCTTCTATCCCAATCCGCTGGCAGTGGCTTCCGACATGAACTATGCACGCAAGGCATGGTTTGGCTGCGCCTGCTGTCCGTCGAACATTTCGCGCTTCATCCCTTCGCTGCCCGGCTACGTCTATGCCGTGCGCGACCGTGATGTCTATGTGAACCTCTTCATGAACAATGCTGCTTCGCTCGCGGTGGGCGGCAAGAAGGTGGAACTCGAGCAGCAGACCGCCTATCCCTACGGCGACGAGATCAATGTCCGCATCAACAAGAATACGGCAGGACTGTTTACGCTCAAGATTCGCGTTCCCGGTTGGGTGAAGGGCGATGTGGTGCCCAGCGATCTTTATCGTTTCGTCGATGGGAAGGAGACAAAGTTCAACGTGACGGTTACCGATGCCAAGGGCCGTTCGCTCTATCCCGATGGCCGCATTACCGCCGATGGCTACTACACCATTGCCCGTCCCTGGAAGAAGGGCGATGTGGTGACGCTTCATCTCGATATGGTGCCTCGCCTTGTGGCAGCCAACGACAACGTCTGGGCCGACCGTGGCATGGTGGCCGTAGAGCGCGGGCCGCTGGTCTATTGCGCCGAGTGGCCCGACAATGCTGCTGACGTTCGCACCTATCTGCTCAATCCTCGGGCTACGTTCAATGTCAATGATGCAGAATTGACGACCGACCAGGGCAACACCTATCCCATCTGTACGCTTTCGACCAGTGATGTCCAGACGTTGAGTTACGACAGCGCAGGCCGCCTCGTGGTGAAGGATGGCAAGCTCACTTTGATTCCTTATTATGCCTGGGATCACCGCGGACAGAAGGGTGGCATGGAGGTATGGCTCCCCGTTACGGTGGGGGCTGCTTCAGCTACGCCACGACTCTTCAAGGAACAGGGTTCAAACGGATTCTTCAACCGATAATTATTTTCGAAAAACGCTTTTATTGGCATCATAATTTGAATGAAGGAAGACTATTTTCGGGTTTTCCTTCATTTTTTTCGTGTTTTTTGCACAACCTATTCCTTTTCTGCCTATATTTGCGCAATAAAAATATTTAATCTGATATCGAACTGAAAAACTTTACACAAGTTTGCCTATGAAATCAATTCAGCTATTCCGAATCTTTCTCCCTATGTTGTCGGCCCTTGCGCTGACCAGTTGTTTCTCTCCCGCCGAAGACAATGCCGATGCCATCGACGAATCAGCGGCTACCACTCGACTGAAGGTCACAACGCGTGCCGCTTCGGGAGAAGTGACTTATCCCATTCTTGTGATGGCCTATGATGAGTCGGGTGCACTCAAGGGCGAGCAGACCATCAATTCCGAAAGTGACGAGATCAGTCTCAAACTCAGCGAAGGTGCCTACCATATCACGGCTCTTTCCGGGCAAGGCAACTACACCGAACCATCGAGTTACAACCAGCAGTCGGCGCTCATCAACATTCCTACGGCAGGTTATGCCTCGTCACCGCTGATGATGGGTGGCGCAGATGTGCTTCTTACCAGTGCTTCGGCCAAGGTCAACGTTGTCATGACCTATCGCGTGGCAAGTCTCTCGCTTAGCCTGGAATCTGTGCCCGAGGACGTTAGTGCCGTCAGCGTGGGCGTTTCTCAGCAATACAAGGCCATCGACATGTCGGGCACATTCAGCGGTTCGAGCACAGCCAACGTGAAGTGCACCAAGACGGGTGACGTTTGGACTTCCGAGCAGGTCTATTTACTCCCCGGTGCCGGTTCTTCGACTACACTCACCCTTTCGCTCACCAATGCAGAAGGACAGACCAGTTACAGTTATGAACTCAGTGAGCCTTTGATGGCGGCTGTGCCCTATACCATCAAGGGAACATACGTCGAATCGACAGCCCCCTACATCACGGGTGTCATCACCATCGAAGGATGGCAGGAGGAACGTTCCTTTGATTTTGAGTTCGGAAGTGGTAGCAGTAGCGGTGGAACGAGCAGCGTTACTGAATATGTGGAAGTTGCAGCCATTCCAGAGCAGAGTAAATCTTGGGAAGGACATATTGTTGCTTTGGTAGAAAATGCTACCGAAACGGAGGCAGATTTGCTTTTGTTGGGCATTAAAGAATTTAAAGATATATTTGCACCGATAGCAGAAGGCCACGAAAATGATATGTCGGCAATTGCTAACGATTATTCCGAAGATGAATTCAAAAAATGGTCTGTGCCGAGCGAAGAACAAGCCCGGTCATTAAAGAAACTATATGGTGATACTACGTATTTGGCTCCATTAAATGATTGTATCCAGGAATTATCTGGTGATATTATCACTACTTCTGGAACAGGTAATAATACGCGTTACCTCTGCGAGAATGGCACCAAGTCATTTAATTTTACAACCAATGGTTCCATTACAAAGACCGGTAGAACCACCAAGTATCGCTTGCGTCTGGTGAAGAAGATTCACGTCGTCGTTAAATAAATTAACCTATTGTATGGCAGATAACTATCTCGAACGTCAGCAGGAAGCCCTGGAGCAGCGCAAGGCAGGAAAGCGGGTACTCACACCCTCCCAACGCAAGCGCTTCTATACGCGTCCCGTTGTCACCAAGACGCACGAACAGCAGCAGGCCGAAATCGCTCAACTACAAAAGAACGATAAAAAAGAATAGATTATGAAAAGTATAGCCATCTATACCCTCACCTCCGAACTCCATGACGAGCAGGCTGTGGGTGCTGTGACCCGTGAGTTTCTCGAAAGTCTCTCTATTGAATACGATTTTCGAGGCAGTGATTATGCTGACTTCGGTAGTTATCCGCTGAGTCTCATCTTTGTTCGAACGGGTGGCACCGAGGGCATCTTCCGTCGTCTCCTCCCCACGCTTCCAATAAGGAAGGGGGAGAAGTTCTACCTCTTGTCGTCGGGCAAGAGCAATTCGTTAGCTGCTTCGATGGAGATTCTTTCCTACTTGCAGCAGAATGATTTGCAGGGTGAGATCCTACATGGAGACGCGGGATATATTTCCCGCCGAATCAACTTACTTGCCCAGGTAGAAACTGCTCGAGGGAAACTGCGTGCGTGTCGTTTGGGCATCGTCGGCGCACCCTCCGATTGGCTGATTTCAAGTCATGCTGACAAGGAGAAGGTTCGTGAATCTCTGGGTATTGAACTGATAGACATTCCTATGCAGGAATTGCTTGATGCAATAGCCGCCACGTCGTTCGACCCTACTTCGGCTCCCTCGATGCAAATATCTTTACCCGATGCCAATGTCCCCAAGGAACTTGCCATTCGCCAGGCATTGCCCGGTGCCCATCAGATATATTTGGCACTGAAGACGGTTGTCGAAAGGCATCAACTGCAAGGATTTACGCTGCGTTGCTTCGACCTGCTGACCGCTGTTCGCAATACGGGATGCATGGCTTTGGCTCGTTTTAATTCCGAAGGCATCGTAGCCGGTTGCGAGGGCGATGTGCCAGCGATGCTTTCGATGATGATTGCACAGGTGCTGACAGGAATGAGCGGATTCCAGGCCAACCCTGCACGCATCAACCCCGAGACGGGAGAACTCCTTTTTGCACATTGCACCATTCCTTTCAATATGGTGGAGCATTACGAACTCGACACCCACTTCGAATCTGGCATCGGAGTGGGTATCCGTGGGTACATGAAGGAAGGTCCTGTGACAATTTTCAAGGTGTCGGGTGACTTGTCACGTTGCTTTATCGAGGAAGGGGAGCTGGTCAGGAACCAAGCACAGCCCGACCTTTGTCGAACACAGCAGATAAATCGTCTGTCTGACCCATCGAAAGCGCACTACTTCCTCACAAAACCCATTGGAAATCATCATATCATCATGCGTGGTCACCACAAGGGTTTGCTTCAGGAGATGATGTGTCAAACTCCGTTTTCTGAGTCTTAATTGGGTTTTGTGGACTTTTTTAGTGGCCAGAAAGTAAAATTTTGGTATTTTATTTTGTTCTTAACCCAAAACTTTCTATCTTTGCATCGTATTTGAGCCAATCACATACGTTATGAAAAGACATCTAATACTTCTGACCATCTTATTGTTTGCGGCTTTGACCTCCTTGGCGCAAACCAGTCTCCCAACCAATCTCAAGGGAGTGACCATCTTCAGTAATGGAGCTCAGGTGACACGCGAAAAGAACGTGGCGCTGAACGCCGGCGAACAAACCGTTTCGTTCACGGGTCTTTCGCCCTACCTCGACCGAAACAGCCTGCAGGTGAAGGCCAAGGGCAGTGTGACCGTACTTGGTGTGAGCCAGCGTTACATTCGTCCCGACAGCACGATGCTTAGCGAACGGTTGAAGGCTGCCAGTCGCGATATCGACGTGGCATCTCGCCGCTTGAGCGAACTGCAGGCCCAGCGCACCGTCCTCAAGTCACAGCTACAGATGGTTGAGGCCAACTGCAACATCGGAAGCCGTACCGCTGTCACTCCTCTCAACGACATCAAGCTGCTCAACAAATACTACTATGAGGAGATGATGGACATCAACAAGAAACTCATCGCCCTCGACACCGAAGAAGAGAAAGCCAACGCTGAACTGGCTCGCTACAATGAGATTGCCGATTCGATAGCAGGCATCAAGTTGAAGCGCATCACCGTGGTCGATGTGAAAGTCGATGCCAAGGTGCAGACAAGCGCACTCTTCACCCTGCAGTATTACGTCAGCGGTGCCTCATGGTATCCGACTTACGATGTGCGTTCGAGCAAGGTGGATGAGCCACTGCAACTCACCTACAAGGCAAACATTATGCAGCAGACGGGCGAAGACTGGAAGGATGTGAACGTGACGCTCTCGACGGCCAACCCTAACCGCTCGAACGTGTCGCCCGACCTGCGCACCTATTGGCTTGACTACGGGCTGGCTGCACCCACCTACAATTTTGGCCTCGACAACAATCAGGTTTCGGGCACAATTTATGATGCTGAAGACGGATCGCCCCTGATAGGAGCCTCGGTTACTGTGTCCGGTTCACAGATCGGTACGATCAGCGATGTTGATGGACGCTATTCGATTACGATGCCCAACGGTAACCGTCGCCTCGTGGCCAGTTACATCGGCTACGAGTCGCAGCAGGCCACCGTCACAGGTAACCGCAAGGACTTCCGTCTAAAGCCCGATGTAGCAATGTTGCAGGACGTGGTTGTCGTGGGTTACGGCACTTCGAGCAAGGGTGGCTGGCTTCGCAGAAAGTCGTCTAATTCTGCAGCAGTCGAGATGGCCGAACCCACCGCGGCCGCTTCGGATAGCAAGCAGCAGAAGGCTCGTGTTTTGGTTGATGAGGATGACTTGGTGGTGGCTTCGACGGCTGCCAAGTTCGGTTATGAATTCGAGGTGAAGCATCCTCTCACCATCCTTTCGAACAACAAGCCCGTCAGCGCCCAGCTTGGCCGATACGAATTGCCCACCACCTACGCATACAAGGGTGTGCCCAAGATTGATAAGGATGCCTTTCTTGTGGCCGATGCCACAGGATGGGGAGAACTCAACCTGGTGGAAGGCGAAGCGATGGTCTTTTACGACAACAGTTATGTGGGAAAGACCATCCTGAGTCCCGTCGAGAGCGATACACTCCACCTTTCCTTGGGTCGTGACAATGGTATCCAGATCGAGCGAAAGTTGATAAAGAACAACAGTGTCCACAAGGTGCTTTCGGGCAACCAAACCCAGCAGAAGGACTGGGAAATCAGCGTGCGTAACACTCGCTCGGAGAAGGTCAGCATCAAGGTCTATGACCAGGTGCCTGTCTCGCAGAACTCCGACATCACCGTGACGACCGAGGAACTCAGTGATGGCAACTTCAACAAGGAGACTGGTATCGTTGTATGGAACCTCGAGCTCAATCCCGGCGAATCGCGCAAACTTCGCCTCCGCTATCAGGTGAAATATCCCAAGAATCGTCGACTTGATATTGAATAACTATCCTTAAATTGATGATAATTCATTGTTAACAGTTAATTTATATTTGCCATGGCCAATATCACAAAAGAAGATGCCCTACGCTATCATGAAGCGGGTGGGCCCGGTAAAATTGCCGTAGTACCAACCAAGCCTTATCGTACACAGACAGACCTTTCGCTGGCTTACTCGCCTGGCGTTGCCTTTCCATGTCTCGAAATCCAGAAGAACCCCAATGACGCGTTCCGTTACACCGATCGCGGCAACCTTGTAGCCGTTATTTCCAATGGTACGGCTGTGCTCGGATTGGGCAACATCGGTGCCTTGGCAGGAAAACCCGTTATGGAGGGTAAGGGACTGCTCTTCAAGATCTATGGCGGCATCGACGTCTTCGACATCGAAGTCGATGAGACCGACCCCGTGAAGTTCTGCGAGACCGTAGAGCGTATTGCTCCCTCGTTTGGCGGAATCAACCTCGAGGACATCAAGGCGCCCGAGTGCTTCTATATCGAAAAACGTCTGAAAGAGAACTGCGACATCCCCGTGATGCACGATGACCAGCATGGCACTGCCATCATTTCGGGCGCAGGTCTCGTAAATGCCTTGCAGATTAATGGCAAGAAGATTGAGGATGTGCGCATCGTCGTTTCGGGTGCCGGCGCTGCTGCCATGAGTTGCATCAAGATGTACCACCAGCTCGGCGCACGCAAGGAGAACATCATTATGATTGACAAGAATGGTGTGCTCACCGACGACCGTACTGATCTCAGTCCGACACAGATGGAGTTTGCTACTTCGCGTCGCGACATCCACAACCTCCGCGAGGCTATGGTGGGTGCCGATGTCTTCCTCGGCCTTTCGGCAGGCAACCTTGTCAACCAGGATATGGTGCGCTCGATGGCCGATCAGCCCATCGTCTTCGCCCTTGCCAACCCGACTCCCGAAATCTCTTACGAAGATGCGATGTCGGCACGCCCCGATGTGCTGATGTGTACAGGACGAAGCGACTATCCGAACCAGATCAACAACGTCATTGTATTCCCCTACATCTTCCGTGGTGCCCTCGACGTGAATGCACGTGCCATCAACGAGGAGATGAAGATTGCTGCTGTACGCGCCATCGTGGCTTTGGCCCACGAACCTGTGCCCGAGGTGGTAAACCGTGTTTATAAGGGTGATACATTGAAGTTCGGTCCCAAGTACCTTATCCCAAAGGCAGTCGATCCGCGCCTCATCACCGAGGTAAGTGCCGCTGTGGCCAAGGCTGCAATGGATACGGGTGTGGCTCGCAAGCCCATCACCGACTGGGAAGCTTACAAGAGTCAGTTGCGCCGTCGAATGGGGCAGGAGACCACTCTCACCCAGCAGTTGCACGACATCGCTCGTTCACACCCGCAGCGTGTGGTCTTTGCCGAAGGTTATCATCCCACGATGCTCAAGGCTGCCGTCACCGCCAAGGCCGAGGGTCTCTGTACGCCAATCCTCCTCGGTAACCCCGAACTGGTGCACAGTCGTGCCAAGGAACTGGAACTTGACTTGACGGGTTGTGAGATTATCGATCAGCGTGCTACTGCGACCCATCCCGTTCGTGCCAAGTATGCCCGTCTGCTCAGTGAGAAACTCTGCCGTGCTGGCTACACTTTCGAGCGTGCCCTCGACAAGATGTCCGACCGCAACTACTTCGGAATGGAGATGGTGAAGAGCGGAGAGGCCGATGCCATGGTCACCGGTGTCTATACCAAGTACAGCAACCTGTTCACTGCAGCCAAGGAGGTGATCGGTATCCGTGAAGGCTATGATCATTTTGCCACGATGAACATCGTCAACTCGAAGCGCGGTGTCTATTACATTGCCGATACTTTGGTGAACCAGACACCCAATAAGGAGGCCATCAAAGACATTGCACGTCTTACGGCCGAGCGCATCCGTTTCTTCAACGAGGAACCACGCATGGCAATGATTTCGTATTCTAACTTCGGTTCGGAGGATAGTGGTTCGGCCACGATGATGAGCCAGGTTGTGGCAGAACTGCATGAGGAAATGCCCGAATTGAAGATTGATGGTGAGATGACCATTGACCTTGCTCTCGATCATGAGCGTCGCGACGACCGTTATCCGTTCGGCCCATTGAAGGGAGAGGTGGTCAACTCGATGATCTTCACATCGCTGAGTGCAGGCAATGGAGCTTACAAACTCATCAAGCAGTTCTCGCCTGAGACGGAAGTGATTGGCCCACTCCAGATGGGTCTGAACAAGCCTATCCATTTCACCGACCTCGATTCGTCGGTTCGCGATATTGTCAATATCGTGGCCGTGGCTGTCATCGATGCCTATATGGAGAAACAGCGCGAGGAACACGCATAAATAGTTAGTTCTTCGCGAACGAAGCAAAAGCAACAAGGAAGGTACGAGGCGAAAGCCTTTACCTTCCTTGTTTCGTTTTGCCTATTCGGCGTCATCGTGTAGAAAAACTGTCTAATCTTCCTCCTTCACGCTCAGTTTGTTGAGCAATTCGTCCAAGATGGGAATCATAGCCTTCATCGATTCAGGATCAATTCCACAGCGGCAGAAGTCATTTGTCATGCACGAAGGGATTTCTGCTGCCTTCTTTTTCATGTCCTTGCCCTTTTGGGTAAGATAGACTATCTGCTGGCGTTTGTCGGTTTCACTGCTTTGGCGAGCCACCAGTCCAAGTTTCTCCATGCGCTTGATGAGAGGAGAGGTGGTGTTGATACCGAGTTTCAGTTTCTGGCCGATGGTGTTGATAGGCTGTTTGTCTTCCTCCCACAGTACCATCAGTACGAGATACTGCGTATAGGTGATTCCAAGTGGCTTGAAATAGGGCTCATAGGCTTGCGTGATGAGACGACTAGCCGTATAAAGCCGGAAACACAGCTGGTTCTGGAGTTTCAGTTGGTCGTATGCCATGATACTAAGTCTTTAATTGAGTTGTGAATCAGAGTTGCTTGTAGAGCCAGTTCTGACGACCAATCATCTCTACCATCTCTACCTGCTCCTGGCTCCAGTAGAGGTCCTCCTCCTCGTCGGCGAGGTAAGCCTTCATGAGGTCATAAGTAGTGGGGTCGTCCTTGAGGGTCTCCATGCACTTGTACAGCAACTCTACTCCCTTCTCCTGAATAGCGAGGTCTGCCTTAACGTACTCTACGGGATCCTTAACGAGTTCACGACCCTTCTGGTCCTCGATCTTAACTTCGCCACCAAGGTCGTTGATGCGGGTCATGAATTTCTCGACCCATCCCATTTCCTCTGAATAGTGGTCTGTGTATTTCTTGCCAAGGGTCTTGAAGCCCATGCTGTCGAAGTGCTTGCCCTGTACGAGGTGAGCGAAAGCGCCGTTGCTGAGTCCGGTTACGAAGAACTGAAGTGCCTGGATAGAATTGTTTGCGTTCATAATGTTTTGTTTTTTGAGGGGTTTATATTATTATATTAAGTGTATTATCAGATGTCATTTCTTTTGTTTTGACGGTGCAAAGATACGAAGAAAATTTTATATCGCAAAGGATATAACAAAAACTTTAATCATTCTTAACAAAATATCGCGTGCAATATAAATTATTCAACAGTTTTTAACAAAATATCGCGCGCGATTTATTATTGACTTCAATCTCTTTCCCATTCTTTCTTGCAAATGAAAGATGATCCTGATGGCGCTGAGGATTTCCAGTTGTGAATCTATAAATATATTTTGACATTTATGGATGACAATTTGTATCGATTATAATTGTTTCGAATTTTTTTAAGCATTTTTTCTCCCGTTTTCTTGCTGTCTTGAAGGAGAGCAAATATCTTTGCGGTGTCATAGTTCAATATGACACTATAATTGTTTAATCTATATTCAAAGCGATGATCAATATTCAAAACCTTACCTTCGGTTACAGTGGCTCAAAACGAAATGTATTTAGTCAGTTTAACCTTCAGATGAAGCCGGGCAGTGTATATGGCCTTTTAGGCAAGAACGGAACCGGCAAGACAACCCTGCTCTATCTGCTTTGCGGCCTTTTGCGGCCAAACAAGGGAGAGATAACCATCGATGGAGACGTGGTGAGCGAGATGAAGAAACAGATGCTTGAGAAGATTTACCTCGTACCTGAGGAGTTTATGCTCCCTTCAATGTCGATGAGCGATTATGTCAAGATGTACAAGCCATTCTACAAGAACTTCAGTCAGGAGATTATGGACAGCTGCCTGCGCGAGTTCGAGTTGGAGGGTGACTTGAAGCTTAGTTCGCTCTCTATGGGCACTAAGAAGAAGGTGCTGATGAGTTTTGCCCTGGCCACCAATACCAAGTTGTTGCTGATGGACGAGCCGAGCAACGGACTCGACATTCCTTCGAAACGCCAGTTCCGCAAGGTGATAGCGAGCAACATGAATGAAGAGCGGCTTATGGTGATCTCTACCCACCAGGTGCACGATGTCGAGATGCTTATCGACCACGTGACCTTGATCGGTCAGGAGAAGTTGCTGCTCGACAGTTCGATGCAGGAACTTGCCGAACAGTACACCTTCGGCACCAATCCCGAGGGCGAAGTGCTCTATAGCGAAAAGACCATTGATGGCACCCAGTGCATTGCCCGCCGAACGGCAGATGAACCAGAGACACCCGTCAATCTGGAGATGCTCTTCGAATATATTACCTCACTCAAATAACCTGTCACTATGTTGAATCTGTTTAGATTATATTGGAGGTTTGATAGGCTTTGGTTTATCCTTATGATACTCTTCTTCCTTGTTTTTTCTACTTTTATGATGGGGGTCACTTGGAAGAACCTGTCCGATACCAATGTTTGGGGATTCATCCAAGGTACTCCAAATCCGGAAAACTTCAGCAATTCGACTATGCAGTTGTTCAATTGGATATTCATCTTTCCAATGATAATGTGGATTGGCAACTGCTTGAATGTCTTTGATATCTATAGGATACAAAAGCAGAATTGGCTGCTCCCGGTATCCTTGAAAGAGAAGTATTCTTCTCGCATCGTCTTCAATCTCTGCCTTACAGTGGTCTTTATCTTGGTCACGACATTGATTGTCGATTGGGCGCGCGTACCATTGGCTCACTTTTTATCCATCGATCAACCCATTGAAAAGGGGTGGGCATTGCCTCTGTTGGCCTGGTTCTTCAATTGGCCGACAGTGATGTTCTACCTTTGGCTTTTTACGGGTTGTTACTATCTGAGTGCCCGTTTTAAGAAAATCGGTTTCCTTGTCATTGTACCTTTTGCGCTCAATGCTCTTTATGTATTTGCGGTATTATTGGATTTTAGTGAATATTTGGATTGGATGCCTTACCTCGCAATACTGTTGGCCGTGGGTACTGTATTCAATATCCGCTTGGGATACCGCCAATTCCAGAAACTTGAAGTCGTGCTGAAGTTAACACCTAAAACTATATGAAAAACCTATTTCGCATCTATCATAACGGACTCCGACAGATCGTTTATGTGTTTGTTCCGCTACTTGTCCTGATTCGTATAGCAGTCTTCTCGCTCCATGCTTTCCTGGAAAATGGTTCATCCGCTTTTTACGAACGAGCCGTGTGGAATGTGCATTTTCCTTTCCTGATTGCGCTGATGTTCATTCAGACCTTTTTCTTGATCTATCGACGCAAAGAGTTGACATTGCTGCCCGAGACCAATCGGCGTAAATATGTCTCGATGATCCTCTACATCGGGCTGCACTACGTGGCGATGTATGGCGTTTTGATTGGCGTCGATTTGCTCCTGAATGCCATCTTTGCCGTTTTCCAGCCAGCGCAGCTCTATTCTCCATTCGTCAGCGTGAAGAGTCTTGCCGATTTCGTCATCACGGCACCTGCCGACGGCCTGCTTCTACTGCTGTTCATCGCCCTCTTCAATGTCCTGTTCCCATTGTTGATCAACAACCTTCTTCTGTCTTTTTCCTTAAATTTTATTATGGTACTTTTGATCTTCCTTTCGTGGATGCCAAATGTAGTATATTTAGATCGGGGCATCTTTGCGGCAAATCCATGGATGATGCTGCTATTCCTTGCAGGTATTGTCGCTTGCTGGCACTTGGGTCAATATTGTTTCAACCGTCGCGCGGTCTGCGACCACAAACTTCTGAACCTATGATTTCGTCGCAAGAGAAAACCATCTTCGGCAAACTGGCCTATCAGATATGCGAAGAGATACTCGAAGGAAAATACCACAGCGAGGACCGCATCCCGAGCGTGCGTGATCTGGCCGAAACCTTCGAGGTGAACTACAATACCATCCTGCGGGCCATGGAACTGCTGCAGCGAGAAGAAATTGTCTATCAGAAGCGCGGTATCGGCTATTTTGTCAGTCCCAATGCCCGACAGCGCATCTTGAGGGCGCACAAGCGCGAGTTTATGCAGCAGCGTCTGCCCGAGGTGTTCCGGCAGGCACGTCTGCTGGGCATTACGCTTGAAGAAATCACGCAGTTCTGGAATGAAGAAGCGGCCAATCAGGGCGGGTGAGAAGGCGAATGTTGGTGAAAAAAACATAAAATCGGGGCCCTATAACGATTTTTAGGTTCAAAAATTTGGAAGATTCGCAATTTATGCGCACATTTGCAGACGAAACATAATACCTATTTAAATATGAAACGTATATTGCTTCTTTTTGTTGTGGCATTTACCAGCATCGTGTTCTGCAATGCGCGCAATCGTTTTTATATCAAGAACTGTATCGACAAGTGGGAAACTTGCCGTAATGTGGCCATCACCGACAAAGGTGGTGACATTGCTTTCGTCGGTACCAACAAGTGCGCCTACGACCGCATTCCCACCAATTTAGCCAAGCAGATCGACAATCTGAATGACAGCGCCTATTACATCAACGATATCCAACTCAGCGAAAAAGGCCGCTGGTTCATCAGTTATGGCGATGGCTTGATGCGTTGGCATAAGATTCCTGCGATGCTCAAGAGTTGCCTCTATGAACTGATTGCCGACCGTCATACCATCAAGTCGGTGACCTTCAACGACCATAGTGATTGGATTGTAGTTTATGACAATGGCCAGGTGCGTTCTTCGTTCAGTAGGATGGAGGACTGGGTGAAAGATGGTAGTGCTAAGCATGGCACCCTGCGTTTTGCCCAGATCAACAACGAGGGAATGATTCTTGCTTTCGAACGTGGATATATGTATCTCGGCAACGTCAGCCAGAAGTTGAAGGATGCCTTGCGCGAAGCCACATTCGACGTTACAGTCATCAAATTTACGCCTGAGGGAGCCTATTTCATCGGAGATCAGAAAGGAAACTCGGCGATTTATATGTAAAATACTAAAACTATGGAAACCGTATTATTGACCAATTGCGGCACATCTTTCGAAGCGGATGTCATCAAGAGTGTGCTCGATGGCGCCGGAATCCCCTGTATGATTGTCGATCACAAGCATGTAGCTATGTGGTCGTTCCAAGGACCCGACACCATTGGCGGCGTGAGGATCTATGTCTTCGAAAGTATGCTCGAAGAGGCCCGAAAGGCCCTTGAGACCAGTCACGATGCCGCTTCGGAAGCTGCCTTCGAGAAAGCAGCCGAAGAAGCGCCTCCTCTTGAGCAGATGGAAGAGGACGAAGAGTAAGAAACGAGTAAATGATAGGAGAGCGGTGACGAATATGTTTTGTCACCGCTCTTTTTCTTGTGTTATCCCGGGGATTTGTCGAAAAAGAAATAAGGTTTTGCGAACTACGGGTATCAATTTATGATAAAAATTCGCCAAAATAAAAAATAATTGAATAAATATTTGGAGCAAAAAAAGGAAATCTGTTTCTTTGCAATGTGATATCAAAATAATATCATAATATATCTTGGTAAAACTTCTAAAAAACATTTATTATGGAAAGTAAAGAGTATGAATTCAAGGGTGGTTCGATGAACGGTTTTATTATGCTGTTCCTGGTGTTGGCCATGGTCTTTGGTATGTTCTATTTCATTGTTTTGACCGTCACCTATGAGAATGGATGGTATATGATTCCTGCTGTCCTTCTTCTGATATGTATCATCATTGGTTGCTGCGGTTTCTCGATGCAGGAACCCAATGAGGCCAAGGTGCTTACCTTCTTCGGCAAGTATGTGGGCACTTTCCGCAAGACCGGCTTCTATTGGCTCAATCCTTTCATGAGTGTGAAGAAGGTTTCACTGCGCGCACGTAACTTCAATGCTGATCCCATCAAGGTGAACGACAAGGCAGGTAACCCTGTGATGATCGGATTGGTGGTTGTTTGGCGTCTGAAGGATACCTACAAGGCCATCTTCGATATTGACACCGATGTGGCCAATGCCAATACCGTGGGTGGCGCTGCTGGACTGAGAATGAACAAGTTCGAGCGCTTTGTGGCTGTGCAGAGCGATTCTGCCCTTCGTCAGGTGGCAGGTATGTATGCCTACGACAACGATGGCGACGACACCCACGAGGTGACATTGCGCAGTGGCAGCGAGGAAGTTAATGACGTGCTGCTTCGCAAACTCAACGAACGTCTGGAGATGGCTGGTCTTGAAGTGACTGAGGCTCGCATCAACTATCTGGCCTACGCTCCCGAGATTGCTGCCGTGATGTTGCGTCGTCAGCAGGCGGCTGCCATCATCACTGCGCGTGAGAAGATTGTAGAAGGTGCCGTTTCGATGGTGAAGATGGCTCTCGACAAACTTTCGGACGAGGAAATCGTGGAACTCGACGACGAGAAGAAGGCCGCTTTGGTTGGCAACCTGCTCGTGGTTCTTTGCGGCGATGAGCCTGCACAGCCAGTCATCAATTCGGGTACGCTGAATCACTAAGGCGCTTGCGCGCTAAGATGGTTCAGTCGTTAAGATAAGCAGCCATGCTTGGCTGCTATCGTAAACGAAAGGGCAAAAAGGATTCGAATGATTATGAAAAGACTTGAAGGATTATTGATGCTCGGCGTGTTGGCGCTTGCCGCCATGCAGAGTTTTGGCCAGCAGATCTCGGGTCCATGGACGGGACAATTGGACCTCGGTGCTCAGAAGTTGACAATTGTGCTGCATTTCGATAAGGATGCCAGCGGAAAGGATGTGTGCACCATGGACAGCCCCGACCAGAGTGCCAAAGGAATTCCTGCCACGCTGAATTTCATCTCGGCTGACTCGGTGAACATTGCCGTGCCAAGCATCGGCATGACGTACGCTGGAAAATTGAGCGAAGGCGAGCTGAAAGGCTCCTTCTCCCAAATGGGAATGAATCTGCCCCTCGATATGAAGCCCGGGGAGGTGAAGCGCAATCGCCCGCAGCATCCCGTAGAGCCTTATCCCTATCAGACCAAGGAAATAACCTTTCAGAATGAGGCTGCTAACGCTTGTTTTGCAGGCACTCTTGTCTATCCCGAAGGATACAAGGAGGGCGAAAAGGTCCCTGTGTTGATTATGGTAACGGGCAGTGGCGCAGAGAATCGCGACGAAGAGGTCTTCGACCACAAGCCCTTTCTCGTCATTGCCGACTATCTGGCCAGACACGGTGTCGCCTCCTTGCGTTTCGATGATCGTGGCGTAGGTAAATCGACAGGCAGTATGGAGGGAGCTACCACGAAGGACTTTGCCGAAGATGCCTTGGCGGGCATCGAAATGCTGCGCGGGCTGAAGCAATTCAGCAAAGTCGGTGTGCTTGGTCATAGCGAAGGTGGCTCGGTTGCCTTCATGCTTGGTGCAAAACAGAAAGTCGATTTCATCATCAGCATGGCTGGTGTTGGTGCCAAAGGCGATACTGCTTTGACAGCCCAGGCAAACCGCACTTACGAACTCATGGGTGTGCCTATGCAAGTCAATGTGGCCCAATATCGAGCCCAGGTGGCCCAATTGAATTCCCCTTGGCTCAATTATTTCCTCGACTACGACCCCATCCCTGACATTCAGGGCACCAGCTGCCCGGTCCTGGCCATCAATGGCGATAAGGACGTGCAAGTGGTTTCGTCGCTCAATCTCAAGGGCATCGAGAAGGCATTGTCGAAGAACAAGAAGAACCTTTTGAAGGAATATCCCGGCTTGAATCATCTCTTCCAGCATTGCACTACGGGCTTGCCCACGGAATATGCCGGCATCGAGGAAACAATCAGCGAGGAAGTTCTTGGGGATATTGCTACGTGGATTAACGGATTATAATTCGCAAATTAAGACCGTTGAAATTATGAAAACCTATCGAACAAGAATCAGCGTAGGACTGGTGGCATTCATCATCGTGGTTCTATTGGTGTGCTGTTTGCCCGGCATCCTTGGTGATGGCGGATGGAGACTGCTGATTTCAGTGTGCGTGACCTGCGTGCCAGTGTTCTACCTGCTTTATGCCATCAAATACACCATCGATGGGACGACGCTGAGGGTTACGGTACTCGGTATCTTCAATGACGAGTACGATCTTACGTTGCTCGAATCTGTAGTGCCTACCCGCACCATTCTGAGTGCTCCAGCCAGTTCTCTAAAACGCATTCGTCTGGATTTCACCGATGGTCAGACCGCCGTCATCTCGCCTCGTAACCAGGAGGATTTTCTCGCAGAATTGCGCAAGATTAATCCGAAGGTGAAGATTGACGAAACACTTCTCTGAGCCTTAGTCCCAAGCAATTAAAATTATTTTTTATCGTTATGGCCAAAAAAGAATCTACCACCAAAAGTTTCGTGCTTCGTGTCGATGGCGCCACCATGGATGCCATCGAGGCATGGGCTGCTGATGAGTTCAGGTCTGTCAACGGGCAGATCCAGTGGATATTGGCCGAAGCACTCCGCAAAAGCGGACGTATGAAGAAACCTAAAGCCAAACCAATTGATCCGCCCGAAGAGGCATGAACACGTTAATTGTCCCCATTACATAAACAGTCAGCCCCAATCTCTTACGAGGTCGGGGCTGACTTTCTTTTTATTCGTCCAATGTTTGACGAGACAGACGAGGCTTACCGCATGATTAACCTGCCGCCCGAGATGACGAAGCCGCGCCAAGCATTGTCCACCTTTTGCCCCATCAGGTTGATGAGAGGAGCCGAAGTAGAAGCATTGTCCGCACGGACGACATCGATGCCTTCTGTCGATGGGTCGGAGAGCAAGGCTCGAGTAGTGTTGAAGACGCAGCAATTGGTCGGGTCGTTGGCATCGTATCGGTGGACGAAGGCTACAACCTCCATCTTCTCTTCACGTAGTTCCTCAGGGATGGTCCAAACGTAAGAGGTAGAGAAAGTATTGCCATCCCAAACAATTACGTCGCCCCACACGTCAGTGAGGACGTCACGCGTCACGTGACGATGGTAGTAGCCTTGTCCAGCACCCGTCTGGTCATGGGCCTGGATGCTGTCGATGAGAGCAAAAACGGTGATGCGCGCTTCGGGACACTGATGCAGGAAGGCGTCGAGATGTTCGCCCTCTATATTGATGGTGACCTGGCGAAGGGCATCATCATACTTCAATGTAGCCTTGACATCGACCAACGCAGGTCGAGCCAATGCAATGTCGAAGCGTTCGCAGAGTTTCTGTGACTGCGGTGGGTTGAACACCGGCGAGAAATCCTTGTCGAACCCCGTCAATGTGCGGTCGAGCATCGTAGCAGGCGCCGAAGTAGAGCCTCCCTCGTTGTAGAACCAGCAATAGTCCACATCGGAGGGGAGGGTGAGCCAGTCGGTGTGATAACCGGCATGGTGGGTAGCCATGATAATGCGGTCATGATAACCATAGTCGAGGGCTGCCTCGATGCGCTGGGCACCCGAAGGACAATTGACGCAGACTTCGGTGGTGAACTCTTCGAGCAATGCTCTGTGAACGAAGTCGCTGCCTGCCTCGTAGGTGGCGTAGTCGAAATGACAGCGGTTATCGGCCATGTCCTCGTCGTCAGAACCATCGGGCAACAACAGGCAAATATCGACGGGATGATTGATGCCAGCGGGAATGCCTTTGGTGGGGATTCCGAAGAGGACGGTTGCCTCTTCGCGCGGCTGTAGTGTTTGCTCTATTACGATAGAACCCGTTTGAAAACCATCTGCCAGGTCGTAGTTGAAGCGCAAGCTGCTGACTGGTTGCGATGCAACATTCTTGATTGTGGCTTCGAAGCGGAGGCTATCGTCGCGTACAATCTCACCGTGCAGCAGCTTCATATCGAGCACGCTGAGATTATATTGCGGCAGGCCTTCGCCTTCGATGATGCCTTCGATGCTGAGCGAACCGAGTTGGCGAGTGCTCCAATCTTCCCACTCGCCGTTGCGTCCGATCCAGGCCCCTTGGGCGTTTGTCTCACCGACAAAACTCAAGCACTTGACGCTACGTGCCTGCTGATAACTGAAGCCGAGGTAAAGGTCATGCGTACCGTCGATGGCAATAGGGGCGGGGAGTGTCACCTCGTTCCAGCCCGATTGGAAGGACTCCATAGCCACTTCGGCGATGACTTCGCCCGACAGACTGCTGCGCACCCATGCCGTCATACTCGAAATGTCGGTATTGACCGTGCAGAGACCGATGCGGAGCGTAGTGAGTTCGGCACCGGCAAATTGTACCAAGCCGTCAGCGGGGAAGCCTACGGCAGCCGACACGGTGACCCCGACGCCTTGGCGGCTGGCGCCTGCTTCGGCAAGTTTGCCATCGCAGTAGCTTAGATAAAGCGAAGAGTTCTGGGCCTCGATGAAAGCGAAGCCCAGAACAAGATATAGGGTCAGTAATAACCTTCGGATCATAGATTATTTGATTAGCATCTTCTGCGTATTGCCATTGGCATCCTGCATGATGAAGAGACCATCACGAACTTCGTTGACACGACGGCCCTGGAGGTCGAAGTAGCGACGGGCAGGAGCTGCGGGGACGTTGAAGCCGTCGAGGTTGTCGATGCCGCGAACCACAGGAATCTCCTCAGACGTAGCCGTGAGGCTTGCACCATCAAGGGCGACATGAGCAGTTACGCGATAGGAGGCCATATCGTATGGGAACGGCACAACGGCTTCGTTGGCATTGAGGCCTTCAGCCTCGACAGTTGCATAGACAACGTTGGCCGATTGTCCTTCTGTAAGCAAAGCCTCCAACTTGAGGTTACCAAGGGCAACCGATGCTCCGTCGTAGTCATAGAATATGATGTTATTGCCATTCTTGAAACCGGCAATATCCAACTGATAATCTTGTGCTGTGGTGGTGACATTCAAGGCCTTGTAGTCAATGATGTTGGTGCCCTCGGTGAGGCCGACAATCAGATAGGCTTCCTCACCGTCAAGCGATGCTGGGTCAACATAGCCCTTGAAGCTGACGCGAATGGTGGCTGTGCCGTTTTCGCCAAGGTTCAGGTTGTCATAAGCGGGCGACAGGAGGTAAGAAGCATATTCAGAACCATAAGCGGCAGCAAAGGCGTTGTAGATGAGGAATGCCTGGTTCCAGCAGAGACCAAAGAAACATGTCCAATCGTTCTGGTTGAAGAATGCGTTGCAGTTGTCCATCATGACCTGTCCACTGCCGTCTTCGGCAAATGTCATGTTGGAGAAGTCCTGCTCAAAGAGGGTGACTGCAAGGGTGTCGGCAACAGCAACCATTTCGGTCATGGCCTCGACGGTGTATCCATCGGCAAAGGTCGAAGGCTCCCAATGTGCAGTGAAACTATCGGCGGTGATGTCGGTGGCTTCAAGGGCAACAGGAGCAGTGGTCTCGGTGGGCGCTAAGATTTCGTCGCAGTAACGTTCGGGCGAAGTGGCACCTGCCTCGTTGGCTGCTCTTACGACTACCTTATAGCCGCCTGTCGAGAAGTTGAGGGCAAGGTTTTCAAAGGTATATTGTGTGTCTTTTGTCTCCAATTCGGTGCAGCCTTCTACGAAACCTTCCTGGAGGCGATAGAGGCTGACGAGATAATGGTCAGCATTGCTGATGGCATCCCAAGAGGCTTTGATGGTGGAACCATCGACGAGTTCACCTTTGACGTTGGTAGGAGTCTCGATGCCATAGTCGAGGTAACTGATGCTCACTGAGTCGAAGAGCACGTAGCCCTGCCAGCTGAATGCCATAATGTTCTCCTTGCCTGAGCCACGGGTGAAGTCCCAGGTCAGGTCAATCCACTCTTGCCCATTCATGTCCTTTGCGTCAGCCGACAGAATCTTCATATCGATATTGTCAAGTACGAAAATCTGGAGTTTGGGTTCGGCTGTGGCGGCATTGGCACCACGCACGCGGAACATGGCACGATGGGCACCGCTGTAATTGGCATCAGAAAGATCCATGGCGGGAGTAAGCAGATAGCCTGGTCCATCTTCGCCTTCGGTGTCGAATCCGGTATAGACATTACCGCCTGCCTGATAGCAGAGGAAGCCGTCCCAGCCTGGAGTTTCAGTGAGGTCGGTGAAGTCAGCGATAGGAGTTGCATCCGGTTCATTCTCTGAGCCAAGAGTCATCTTGCTGAATCCTTCGTTGACAAATGGAATCTCGGTGGGAGCAGATTCATCGGCAGCGACAGCCTTGACGGCAGCATCCTGGTTGCGGAGTGCATCGATGAACTGCTGAGCGGTGAAACCCTTGCCGGCCTCGCTCTTGAGGAAGTTCTTGACTTGAACGGGAAGTTGGGCCTCGGTCATGACCTGCTTCTGGTTCTGTGAATGATTGAAACTGATTTGCTGGCCAGCATTAGCCGTAGCTGCGCCCATAGTAAGCGCAAGCGCAAAAAGTAAAACTTGTTTCATGATAAAAATGGATATTAATACACAAATTGTTATTTGTAAATTCTTATTTGTTTTTTATTATATGTGTCTTTTGTCGCCTAAGGTGGTGCAAATATAACGAGTTTTTTTAGGAATTGCAAGTATTTGATGTTTTTTTCAGTCGAAAAGTGTCCTTTCGCCTGTTTTTGTCAGTTTGCATCCGTTTTTATTGGACAAAATGGATAATTAAACAGGATATCTTTTCGTTATTCATCAAATCTTATCGCAAAATGGGCGTTTGGAAAGAGGAAGACCAACATCTTACGAAGGCATAACCTTTCTTGGCCAAGATTGGTTATGCCGCGATCGAAGTATGACCAATTTCGGCCAAGATTGGTCATGCCGTCATCGGCGAAAGCACTCTGACGGCCGTCAAAGTGCTTTTTCCAATCGGAGAATAACCAATCTTGGCCCAAAAAGGTTATGCTGCGATAGAAGTATAACGAATCCATATACCAAATCTGTATGCTCTCGTCGAAGAATAACCAATCTTGGCCGAGATTGGTCATGCTGCTATCGACGCATAACCATTCCTGGCCAAGATTGGTCATACTTCAATCGAATAGAGCACTCTGACGGCCGAGATAATGCCTGCTCCTTTCGTCGCATAACCAATCTTGGCCAAGAATGGTCATTCTTCGTTGGGAGTATAACCATTTTTGGCCAAGATTGGTCATGCTGCGTTTTTACGAAACTATTTCTCCAGTCTTAAAGAGGTTTCAGACTGACGGCAAAGCCTCCACCGGGCACGGCATTGAGTTTCAGCACGGTCTTGCAGTTCACCGTCTTTCGGGAAATGACGTAGGCTTGCGGATTGGTCAGATAGTTGGCGTCCTTGGCATCCTGGTAGATGGTGGCTTCGTATTTGCGATTCGGGTCGAGGAAGTCGAGTTTTACAGCCGATGCATGTGGATCCATGCCCGTCACTCCACCGATGAACCATTGGTCTGAACCTTTTGCCTTGCGTGCTGCCACGATGTATTCCATTGGCTCGGCTTCGAGGTAGAGGCTTCGGTCCCAGTCGCAGGCTACATCCTTGATGAATTGGAACGCATCCATGAAGCGCTCGTAGTTTTCTGGGAAGTCAGCAGCCATCTGCAACGGGCTGTAAAGCGTCACGTAGAGGGCGAGTTGTCCGCAGATGGTCGAATTGCAGTGGCTGCCGCTGGCGCATTCCATCTCGAAGATACCTGGCGTGTAGTCCATCGGACCACCTTGCAGACGCGTGAAAGGAATGATAGCGGTGTGTCCGGGCGGAAGTCCGCCGAATGCCTGGTACTCGGTGCCGCGGGCGCTCTCGTTGCCGATCAGGTTGGGCCAGGTGCGGCACAGGCCTGTGGGTCTTACCGCTTCGTGGGCATTTACCATGATGTGGTAGTCGGCGGCACGTTCGATGGCATGCTGGTAGTGGTTGATTTCAATCTGGCTGTAATGGTGCTCGCCACGTGGGATGATATTGCCCACATAGCCGCTTTTCACAGCATCGTAGCCATAGTCACGCATGAGTTGGTAGGCACGATCCATGTACTTCTCGTAGTTCATAACCGACGAAGAGGTCTCGTGGTGCATGATGAGTTTCACGCCTCGGCTATGCGCATAGTCGTTGAGCGCCTTGATGTCGAAGTCGGGATAGGGCGTCAGGAAGTCGAATACCTGTTCCTTGGTGTTTCCGCTCCAATCCTCCCAGCCGATGTTCCAGCCTTCGACGAGCACGGCATCGAACCCGTGGTCGGCGGCAAAGTCGATGTGCCGACGTACGTTGGCGTTGTTGGCGCCATGTTTGCCCGAAGGTGTTGCCTTGGCATAATCGGTCAGTCCAAGTTTCACCGATGGGTAGTCGTTGGTATATGCCCATTCGCTTTTGCCCGAAATCATCTCCCACCATACGCCGACATACTTCACCGGATGTATCCAACTGGTATCCTCGATCTTGCAGGGCTCGTTGAGGTTGAGGATGAGGTTAGAGGACAATACCTTGCGTGCATCGTCGGTGATGAGGGCGGTACGCCAAGGAGAAACCAGGGGAGTCTGCAACCATCCCTTCTTGCCAAGAGCGTCGGGGGTGAGCCATGAAGTGAAGACTAGACGCTCGGGGTCGAGGTTGAGGTGCATGGCGGGGTAGTTGACCAAGGCAGCTTCGTGGAGGTTGATGTAGATGCCATCGTCGGTCTTGAGTTGCAAGGAGGTCTGGACGCCCGTTTCGGAGAAGAGGGTTTGCGAAAGGTTTTGACTGACGGCATCGTGGAGATACCTACTGATTTCACTGAGGCGCGAACGGGTGTAATTGTATTCCTGCGTGTCGTAGTCGCCTGGAATCCACCAGGCCGTGTGGTCGCCTGTCATGGCGAATTCGGTGCGTTCTTCCGAGACGACGAAGTAGTTGAGTTTGCCTTTCTGGGGGAACTCGTAACGCAGTCCGAAGCCATCATCATAGACGCGGAAACGGACGTTCATGTAACGATCTTCGGCAGTTTGTGCGAGGCATACCAATAGTTCGTTGTAGTGGTTGCGAATCTCGCGGTTTTCGCCCCAAACGGGTGTCCACGTCTCGTCGAAAGTCGAGCGTTCTTCGTTCAGGAGGGTAAAGCCGTCGAGCAGGTCAGCCTTTCTGTCAAGGTCATAGCCCAAGCGGCTGGGCAGGATAATCGGTTTACCCTGATAGGTGACACTATAAGTCGGCACGGTACCCTGCAACTCGAAGTTGACGCGTATCGAGCCGTCGGGTGAAGAGACTTCGCTTGCTTGGAGGGGAAGGGTGGCGAAGAGGAGGAGAAGGGGGAGGAGGCTATGGGATTTCATCTTTTTTTGAGTTAATGGGAGTTAGCGCTACGCACGGGAGTATTATTCATATATAATACTTTGCAGGAACCATTGCTTGTTGGCCTCCGACATGCGCTGCGCGTCGAGCAGGGCGGGCAGACGACGATAGTTCTGCTGGAACTGTGTGATGCACTGGGTAGCCTCGTCGGGGAAGTAACGGAGTGCTTCGCAGAGCGAACCCATTTCGCCCAAGCCTTCGACGTAGTTGATGCCGGCATCGCGGAACTTCATCTGTGTCATGGTTCGTGCCATGCGTCGCATCTGAGCCACGAGTCCGTCGTTGAGTTGGAGGTCGGTGGCAGGACAGGTGATTTCGACCTTATGTTCTACCGCGGGATTGATTTCGCCAAGGTCGATGCAGACGGCAAGTTGAGCGGGTTCGTAGGAGAAGGCCACCTCACGACCATCGAGGGTGACACGTTGGGGAACGATTGAGCCTACGAGTTTGATGGCCATTTCACGCTGCTTGGGCATACCGTTGTAACTGCCCTTGCGTGGGCTGATGGTGATGACCTGGGTTGTGGGATTTGCTTCCTGAGTGTTGAGTTGGTAGCAGGTCGTGGCAAACTGGGTAGCATAGTCGCGGTCGTTGCCTTGGTCCTCGTACATGCAGCCCTGGCCTTCGGCAGCACCCGGATAGACGGCGAGGATGACCTTCTCGTTGTTGCAGGCAAGGTTCTTCACCTTTCCGTAAGTGGGGAGGATCGATCCTGCCTTGACATAGACGGGATATTCGTCAATGAGGAAACGGCGCTCCACTGTCTGACCGCCTTTGAGCAAAGTTCCAGTAGCAACTTCATACCAATCGCTGCCTTCGGGCAACCAAACCATGAGGGTGCTGATATCCTGCTCCATAGGCTTTGTGATGGGGGCGATGAGCAACTGGTCGCCCAGCATATACTGGTTACGGAATTCCTTGGCGTAAGCCTCTTTGGCCTCAGGATAGTCGTAGTAGAGCGGGCGGCAGATGGAGACGCCTGTTTCCCAGGCTTGGCGTGCAGCGGTGTAGAGGTAAGGAGCGAGCTCGTAGCGTTGCAGGATAGCAGCGGTAACTACTTCCTGATATTCCGGACCCAGTCGCCAGGGTTCCTTCTGCATGTTGGCACTCTTGGTACTGTGACTGCGCATAACGGGCAGGAAGGTGCCGAGTTGCATCCAGCGAGCATAGAGTTCGCGGTCGAGCACGTCGCCGTTGTGAACAAACATATGTCCACCCAGATCGTGGCTCCAATAGCCATAGCCAACGTTCGAAGCAGTGCTGTTGAAGTAGGGCTGGTAGTCGAGCGAAGCCCAGGTGGAGTAGGTGTCGCCCGAGAAGCCTATCTGATAGCGATGGTTGCCCAGACCACCCCAACGATGGTAGAGCATGGGACGATGTTCGGGCTGTGTGCGACGCTGGTTGTCGAAGACGCAGTAGTTGAGCCACCATGTGTTGCTGAGCTGGGGGATGCTATCGTCCTGCAACTGCTGCTGCCAATCGAGCCACCAGAAATCCACACCCTGCTTTTGGAGAGGGAGAAGCATCTTGTCGAGCCAACCGCGTACGAAGCGCTTGTCGGAACTTTGCCAACGGATGGTCTCGGTGCTCTTGGAATCACGTCCGAGGAATTCGGCCAATTGGGCATACTTGTCCTCGTAAGCAGGTACACCATCGGCAGGATGGAGGTTGAGGGTGATCTGCAGGTTATGCTCCTTGAGGAAAGAGAGGAACTGCTCGGGGCTGGGGAAGAGGCGGTTGTTCCACGTGTAACCTGTCCATCCACCGAGACCTGGTTCGGTCCAGTGCCAGTCCATATCGACCACGAGCACGTCGAGCGGGATGCCATAGCGTTCGAAGTCGCTCACCACTTGTCGCATCTCGCCATCGGAATAACTCCAATAGCGGCTCCACCAGTAACCGAAACTATAACGTGGAGGAAGGGGGATGCGTCCTGCCAGCAACGTGAAGTCACCAAGTGCCTGCTTGTAGTCATGACCATATGCCATGAAGTACCAGTCGGTAGCTTTCTCCTGCGTGTCGCTGGCAGCAGTCTGGCGTTGCTTCACCCAAGGGAGTTCGGGCGAAGTGAGGTCGTTGACATCACCATCGAAGAGCAGGCCATCCGAATCGTCGATGAGGGTCCAGCCGTCACGTGCCAGCAGTCCATTCTCAAGAGGTAGCGGCTGGCCCTGTCCTGGCTTGTCGTGCTGCCACGAATAGTAGCGGTCGCCGTCGTAGCCATCGAGGGTGCGATAGGTGCCTCCTAAGTTGCATTGCTGCACGTCGCCTGGATGCCAGACGAATTTAGTCGAAAGTTCAGGAGCCGATTCGATGCTGAGGTTTTCAGCGGTAAAGGATCCGGTACCTTTCTTATATTTGAGGCTCATCCGAGGGGTTGAGATGCTGACCTGCTGCTCATCCTCAACGACAACAGGCTCCACCTTGGGGTATTTGCGGCAGGTGGCGACGAACGAAGGGTCATCGACAAACTTGCCGTCGGGGGCGTATTCCAGACGGATGATGCCATCGCTGACGACGGTGAAGCGCACATGCTGGTCTTGCCAGGCGATGTTGTCGCTCATGGGTGTGTCACCTGCGGTTGTGTCGTTACCGCCGTCCTTGTTTTGTGTACAAGCCATCAGCAGGGCACCTGCGATAGCCATTACGGGGAGTGTTGTCGTTTTCATAGAGGATAGTGTTATATTTGGTTTTTTTGTGATTTCGTGATAGCGGTATTTCGGCATTTCGGTATACCGTTATTCCGGAATACCGGAATGCCGAAACCTTTCAAACCTTTCGAACCTTTCGAACCTTTCGAACTTTTCGAACTTTTCGAACTTTTCTTAACCTCTCATAGCTTCGTTACCCTCATCTGGTCGAGGAGAGCCTGGTTGACGTGGATGTTCATGTTTTCGACTGCATTGCAGAACTGCAGGGTCACGACGTGACGACCGCGAGTGAGGTTGACAGTGCAGGCGTTGCTCCAACCCCAGTTGTTCCATTCGTCGGTGCCACGGTGTGGGAAGACGCAGACACCAGCAGCTTCTCCATCGACGCGGAGCACACGGGTGGCGCACTTGTTGTCGGTGTTGATGGGACCGTTGCCATTGGCATATCGCCAGTCAATGGCATAAAGGCCGTCGTCAGCTACTTCGATGGGAATGGTGATGAGGATGTTCTCGTTGCGTGTGATCATCGCTACGTTTCCTTGTGCTCCGCTGATGTCTACACCCTTCAGAGTAGGTACTTCGGCACGCGCTTCGGCCTTGCCTGCCACGCCACCACCAGCTCCTACACTCTCCTTCACGGCCTTGCGATTGGGGTCGAAAGGCAAGGCAAAACGCTCCACTTCGTAGAGGGCGGCTTGACTGTAATGGTTCAAAGGTTCGCTCATGTAACTGTGCCAGCCATCGGCACCCACTGCCACCACGGCATATTCACCATCGCTTGGCAGTTCGGCCTTGAATTCAGTGGTACGGGTCATTTCGCTGCCATTGCGCAGCACGATGTACTCCTTGGCTTCGGGCACTTCCTGCCAGCTGATAACCTCTCCGCTGATATTTGCTACGGGTGTGAGCGGCTGGTAGGCATTTTCGCGCATCACCATCTGCATAGGTGCTGGCTGACGGTTGTCGAGTACCATTTCGATGGTATGAGCGCCCTTGAGATTGGCTGGGAAGAAAGGATCGGCTTCCACGCCGTCGAGTTTGAACGACTTCAGGTTGTTGCCGAAGCCCGTGATGGTCATATCGAGCACGGCATCGCGGTACTTGAAGTTCGAAAGATGACGTTCGGCCTTGAGCGTCTTGGGTACAAAGGGACGGAAGCGGATGCCGCCCATCTCGTAGTTGACGCCGAAGTAGATGTTGGGCACGATGGCAAGGTCGGCGGCCACGCTCCATAGCTGACGTGGAGAATTGATGGGCAGACCCTTCTCGTTGCCATTGTAGATCACCATATTCTCGAGGTTGGTGAGCGTCATGGCAGCCAGACGGTAGATCGAAGAGATGGCATGGAGCACGCCTTCTTCATTACCAGCCTTGGCCTGAGCCTTCATCCAATAGCCCTGAGTAAAGGGCCACATGCCGTCGTTGTGGTAGGGATATTGGTCCTTGAGGTTGGGGTAGAAGTCGGGGGTGCCGAAGGTTTCGCTCACCATGCTTTGGCTGATGCGTTTCTGGCGGTCGAAGTCGGCAATGTCCCAAAGGATGGCAAACGACTCACCGAGGATTTCCATCTGCGGATGCTGTACGAGGTGGTTGCGACCATAGAGGTAGATGGCATAGAGCCCTTGGTCCTCCATCCAGAGGTTGCGGTTCATACCCTCACGCAGGTCGTTGGCCCAACTATCGTACTTGCGTCCCCACTCGGGCTGCCCTTCGAGGCGGCAGATTTCGGCCAGGATGCGCAGCGAACGGTAGTGTACTGCCGTGGTTCCCATGGCTTCGCTCTGATAGATGTCGGCAGGCTGTGCCCATGTGGGATATTCCTGCTCGCGCCAATCGAGCCACGACGTCTCGCCGTGCATCAGTTTGGTCTGCGGATCGTAGGCCACCACGCGATCATCCTCGATGGTTGCCATAATGACGGGGAAGATGCGGTCGAGCCATTCCTTGTCGCCCGTTACCAGATACACTTCCCAAGCGGCCAGAATCCACGTGGTGCGGTCGGTCGAACAAGGCCAGGCGCCACCTGTGCCGGTGTCCTGGATGATGCGGTTGTTGGCATTGACCTTGGCTAGGAGCGACTTGCGGCACACTTCGGGATTCAGTTGGGCCAAAGCATGGAGAATTGAATAGGACACGTCGCGCGTCCACACGCCACCCCAGAAGACGCCTGTGCGATAGGTCGAATCGGGTTCGATGGCGAGTTCGCTCTCCTCGAGGCTCATGTTGAAGAGGGCATTGTCGATGGTGAGCGAAGACGTGTAGTGGGGCAGGTGACTGATGTCGCGCTTCAGGGTCCAGTGTTCGCGGTCGATGCCCGGATCGATGTCGGGCATGAAGTTGGGCGCAGTGCTTGTCCACTCGTCGCGATAGTTGCTGGTGATGTCGGTAGCACTGTTGGCCTTGGCCTTGAAGCGGCCTTGCGTGAACTGGTTGCCCCGCCACTCGTATTGCGGGGTCTTGTAGATGGTCTGTGCCTCGGTGGCAAGGGCAAGTGAGGTTGCCATAATGGCGAGGAGGAGAAGTTTTTTCATTTTTTGTGAAATATTAGAAAAGTGCGCTGCAAAGATAGGTGTTTTTCCGATACACTGGCATCCGAAGGAATTGTTTGGGAGTGGTTCGGAAGCCATATGCGCCTGTTGTCCAGACGTTTGTATTGCCCTATGCAGCCCAAATAGGGAGCGGGAATACACTTTTGCCCGGGGCAAAGATAGAAAAATATCCCGACACCACCAAATCTTTTGGGCACTTTTATCAAAATATGCACCGAAAGGGTGGCATCGGGCTGAGGGTGAAAGCTATTCGACCACAATCATGGTCCAATATTTCAACGAAGGAAGGGTGAAATTGATGTATCCACCGTCCTGGGTGAAGTTAAGTTGTTGAGGCGCACCACCGAGATTGTCGGGCGAAGCCACCCAAAGGCGCTTCACGTCCGAAGCCTTGATGCGGAGGGGAAGGTCTGTGATGGTTTGGGGTTCGGGCATGTTGCCTTGCTCGTCACGCCAGCTGAGGCTGTTGGCCTGCAGGAAGTTGAGCAGATGGACCACCTGCTTTCCGTCGACATTCTTTGCGTAGGTGGTCACTGTTTGGAGTTTCGGGGGCCAGGCGGTGAGGGCTACGTTGGCTTTGCCTGAAGCGAGTGAGGCTATGGTCTCGCGTCCTCCGTCGCGCAGCAGATTCTCGTAGGCGACAAGGAAGTCATAGTAGGTTACGATGGCCGACTTGAGTTCGTCGCTCATCTGCAAGTTGCTGTTGGGAAAGTATTCGTGGCAGAGCATATGGCCGTCACCGAGTTCGAGATGTGCGCCGCCGAGGGCGAACATCACGGCATCGGTGAGCAGAATGCCTGGTGTGTTGAAAGTGCCCGCCGACCCCGATTTGCCATAGTTCATGTAGGCAGCAATGATGGAGTTCTTGCCGCCCGAATAGGCGGTGTTGCGGCTGATGACTTCGCGCACGTCGCTGTACTGTGATTCTCCGCCCCACATCTCGGTGTACATGAAGTCGGTCTTGCCCGTTGCTCCGATCTGGTCGGCGGCATACCCCGAGACGGCATTCATTACTAGCCGCTTGTCGGCATGGCGTGCCTTCATGGCTTCAATGAACGAGCCGATGCCTTTGGCTAGGTTGAGTTGGCTACCGTAGTAGTCATACACCGTGCCGCGGTCACCTAGTTGGTCGATGTGGAAACCGTCGAAGTCGAAGCAGGAATACACATCGTCGTTACGATCGGCCAGATACTGCTGCCAGTCGCTGTTGGAGGGATCCATGAGGTAGATGTCGCCCTTCCAGCCCGAAGGCAGCGAATGCTTGTCCTGGTTGTGGTTGGTGTTGGTGTAGATGCCCCACTTCGGATTGACGCCATCTTGCGCGGCATCGTCGAGGGCACCATAGCAAAGGTTGTAGAACATGGCCTTCATGCCGAGGGCGTGTTGCTGGGCGATGTACTCCTTGACGACGCTTGTATAGATTTCGCGGTTGGCGATGTCGGTATATGCCTCCATCAACTCGTCTCGTGTGCCGCCTAGGGGCCACTGGTGCTTGTAATGCCAGTCGTAGAACTGGATGCCGTTGATGTGGCAGCGGTTGAGCAGGGCGAGTTCGCGGGCAATCACTTCGGGTGACTTGCTCTGATCGAACGATGCCACGAAGCCATAACGCGGGAATCGTGCCCAGTCGCTCGAAACATCGACGCCCGTAGTGCCATAAATCGTCTCTGCGGAGCCATTGGTGACATAAATATCCACCATATAACCGGTGAAGTCGGTCTGGGGGGCAGTCCATGTCCACGATGTGTTGCCGAGGGCTTCGTCGGCCACGATGTCACAACCCTGGCGGTAGCGCACTCTGGCACCGGAGGGCATAGTGCCCTCGGCGGTGAAGAGAATGGTCTGACCTGGCTGATAAAGAGCGCGGTCGGTGCGGATGTCGAGTTGGAGTTGCGCGGTGGTGTTGACCACAGGTTGGATGATGTCGGTGGGCACGTTGCCGAGGTTATCGTCATCATCGGAACTGCACGATAGCAGCATGGGTGCTGCAAAGGCAAGGAACAAGAGGTTCATTTTCATTTTATGATGGTGTGATGAGAGTTAATATGGGTTATTGTTTCACGATGGAGACGGTTTCGTCGAGTTGATTAATGGTGATGGTGTAAGTGCCTGCCGACATGATGCGCCACTTGTTGTCAACGTCGCCAATGTTCACGTCGAGGTACTGGTCCTTCAAGTAGTCGTCGCTCTTGTCGATGAAGAGTGCCTGTTCGGTGTTGCCTGTCGGTTCAACGCCATTGCCATAAGCATTCATCAACCAAGCGCCGTTCCAGTCGGACTGCTTGTCGCACGAGAACTTCAGTTCGCCTGTATTCAGGTTACCTGTCCAGGTGAAGATGTAGGGGCTTTCGGTGGCCGTCATGGCCGTGGCATTGCCGAGATCCCAGCCGCAGGGTGCGGCATCGCCCACCAGATAGATCATCTCGTAGGGTGAGAATTCGCGCATCATCATTCGCTCGCGGTCCGAACGGATATCGACGCAGATTTTGTAGGCACGGTTGGTCTCGCTCTCCTGCAGGAACCACTTGTTATCGGGATCATAACCTGCAACAAACTCCATTGAGGTGTCTGTATAAGGAGCATTGGCTTGTGTGGCCTTGAGCATGTTCTCCCAAGCTCCTTCTGAAGTGCCGAACTTGAACTCGCCGCCATTGCCCGATTCGAAGAAGCGGCCGTAGCGGAAGAGGAATGGGTCGAGTGGGTCGCGCTGCATCTTGACGAAGCCCCATCCTGTGGGCTGTCCGACGAAATAGAGGTTTTCGAAGCGTGGTGCCTCGCCATCGGTCTGAACGTAAGTCATTTCACGGGTGAGCAGATTGACATTGACCTGATAGTAATGCTCTTCGGTGATCTGCCACTGCTCGTCGGGTTCGTCGAAACTGTTGCGCAGCACGAGGCGTCCGTCGCTGTCGCGGTTGTACGAAGGAATCCATTCGCCGAGGGTGGTGAGGAACTTGAACGAGCCTGGTCGGAGATTACCTTCCCAGGTGAACTGTCCGTTGTCAATGCGTTTCATCTCAGTGGCATGCCAGTTGTCCCAACCATTGGGCGTGGCATCACCCACGAGGTAGAGTGTAGAGGTGACGGGTGTATAGGGTGTAGCAGCAAACGTAAGTGTGGCTGTCTGAACTTCACTTTGGCCAGTTACGTGGGCGGTGACACGGGCATCGAGTTGCTGGCTTTGACCTGCTGCTCCGCTGAACTTGTCGAGCAATAAGGCGTTGAGGTTCTCTTGGCTGACCGACCAGGAATAGGTCTGCGTTTGCTGGTCGACGGCCGTATAGGCATCGGCAAAGCCCGATCCTGCGGGTGCAATCTCGAGGGTATAACTGATACGGTTACCGGTACCGTAGTTGGTGCCTGTGGTCCAGCTGAGGGATATAGCCTCGCTCGCATGGAGAGCTTCATCGAGCATTTCGGCCGACTGGAAGGCCGAGAGGGCCAGTGTGTCGTGACCCTTGTCGAGCTCCATATAGTCATTGTCGGTACATGCGGTAAGGGCAAGACCGCAGAGAATGATTGCTGGGATATGATTGAAAGACTTTTTCATCGTGGTGAGTGTTTTTGAGATTAGTAACCCGGGTTCTGTGTCATCAGGCTGTTGGCATCCATTTCGGTCTGTGGAATTGGGAAAAGCAGACGTTCGCGGGTAGCCTGGGTCTTGCCGATGGAATGGAGATAGCTGACGGCGTAGTCGCCGCCTTGCACGCGGATCATGTCGAACCAGCGGTGTCCTTCGAAAGCCAATTCGATGCGACGTTCGTGGATGATCTTCTCGCGCATCGCCTCTTGTGTAAGGTTGGCCACGTTGGCAAGACCGGCACGCTGACGCACGATGTTGAGTACATCGGCAGCCTGTGCTGTCTGTCCCTGTTCGTTGAGGGCTTCAGCCTTCATGAGCAGCACGTCGGCGTAGCGATAGACCACGAAGTTCTGCGGATTGGTGTTGTATTCGGGCGAGATGGACTTGGTGACGAGGAACTTGCGGACGTTGTAGCCTGTGTTGCTGTAGCTGCTGCGGTAGGCTTTTCCGTCGAAGTCGGGACAGCCTTCGTAGAGGATGGTCATGTCTTTGCGCAGGTCGCCTGGTTCATACTGATCCACGAACTCTTGCGTGGGTTGGTTCCAGCCGTAGCCGCCTGCCACGAAGTCGGCGTTGCGCGGCCCCATGAAGGTACTGAGCCAGCTCGACTGCGGGTTGTTGCCCCAGAAGTCGTATTCGGTGTTGCCCGAGAACTGCACTTCGAAGATGCTTTCAGGACCATTGTTGATGGTTGCGTCGAAGTTATCTTCATAGGCACACTGGCTGAGGTCGTAGCCAAGGGCTGTCACCTGGTCGCAGAGGCTGGCCACCTGGCTGTAGTAACTCTGGTTCTGTGGGGCGAGGGTGAGCAGAATGTCGGCCATCATGGTGAGGGCGGCATCGCGGCTGGCGCGGCCTACGTTGTCGCTGTTGTACTGCGACTTGGCGGGCAGTAGGTCGATGGCACGCTGGCAGTCGGCAATGATCTGAGCGTAGGTCTCTTCGATTGAGGAGCGTGCGATGTCGGTCGATTCGCCCGGATTGTAGGGCTCGGTACGCAAAGGCAGGCCGCCGTAAAGACGCACGAGGACAAAATAGTAATGAGCGCGAAGGAAGTAGGCTTCGGCCAACGAGCGTTCCTTGAGGCCACCAGGCTCGAGTTCCTGTCCTTCGAGGGCATGGATCAGGATGTTGCATTGTCCGATGCCCACCCAGGGAGAGCGCCACATGTAGAGGGCCATGCCGTTGTCGCTCTGTGTGATGAAGTTGGCTGCTTGTACGGTCTCAAGGCCGTCGGTGCCACCGCCTGCGCCTACGATGCTGTTGCCGGCTACTATGTCAAGAGTCCAGATACGCTGGTTATACATATTGGACGACTGGAGGGTGCGGTAGCAGGCATTGGCCAGTGCTACAGCCACGTCGTCGGTGACGTTGGTTTCGGGGTCAACCGTATTCTTGGGTTCCTTGTCCAGAAAGTCTTCGCCGCAGGAAGAGAACAGCAATGCTGCCAAGGCCATCATATATATCTTTTTCATATCTGTCGTCGTTTTAGAAGTTGAAGTTTAAGCCGATGTTGAATGTGCGTGAGATGGGATAGGTAGAGAGGTCGATGCCGTTGATGCCAACCTCGGGGTCAAAACCAGAGTATCCGGTGATGGTAGCCACGTTCTCACACGAGAGGGTAAGGCGTGCGCTGTCGATGGTCAGGACCTTCAGCCAGTTCTTGGGGAAGCTGTAGGCCAACGAGATGGTCTTCAGACGGAGGTAGGAACCATTTTCGACATAGCGATCGCTGATGCGGTTGTTCTGGTTGGGGTCGCCGAAGACGGCTCTTGGCATCGATGTGCTTGTTCCTTCGCCTCTCCAGCGATTGAGGACGTCAGTGGTTTGGTTGTAGGCAGCAGCCATACCGGTGAGGTCGATGTTGTTGGCATTGAAGATCTTTCCACCTGCTACACCTTGGAGGTAGATGCCGAGTTCGAAGCCTTTGTAACTGAGGTTGTTGCCCATCGAGAAGAGATGCGTGGGGTTGGGATTGCCGATGACTGTGCGGTCATCGTCATTGATTACGCCGTCGTTGTTGAGGTCACGGAAGCGGATATCGCCTGGTTCGGCGCCCGGCTGTATGGCGTGCGATTCGACTTCGCTGTAGTTCTGGAAGATGCCGTCGGTCACATAGCCATAGAAGACGTTGATGGGGTAGTCCTTCTGCAGCATCGTCACGTACGAGTTGTTAATCTGGTTGATGTAATAGGGCACGTCGCTGTTGAGGTCCTTGATCTTATTTTTATTATAGGTATAGGAGAAGTCGCTTTCCCATCCCAGTTCGCCCTTGAGGTTGACGGTGTGGAGAGTTACTTCGACGCCCATGTTGCGCACCTTGCCGGCATTGGTATAGGTGGTGCTGGTGTCTTCGAAGCCCGAGGTGATGGGGATGCTGGCCTTGACGAGCATGTCGTTGGTGTTCTTCACGTAGGCATCGACCGAGAGATTGGCGCGCGAAGCGAAGAGTACGGCGTCAAAGCCGACGTTGGCCTGAGCCACTTCTTCCCAGTGGATGTTGGGATTGGCAAGGGTCGAAGAGACGAGGGCCGATTGTTCGGTGCCGGCATGTCCGAAGGGATAAACACTGGTGTTGTAGGAGGCAAGGTAGCCGTAGTTGCTTACGCTGGCCTGACTACCGGTCACGCCATAGCCCATACGGATCTTGAGGTCGCTGAGAGCATCTGTCTTCTTGAACCACGACTCTTCGCTGATGCGCCATGCCACCGAGACGGAGGGGAACATACCCCATCGATTGTTGCGTCCGAAGCGACTGCTACCGTCACGACGTAGGGTAGCGGTGAGCAGGTAACGGTTGTTGTAGTCGTAGGTGGCACGTGCCATGTAGGAGAAGAGAGCCCATTCGGTCTCGTTGCCTCCGATGGCATACATCTCCTGTCCGTTGTCCATCTCATGGACGTTTTCGAAGGCGAAGATGTTCTTCTGGGCATTGAGGTAGTCAAACTTGTTCCATTGTGCAGAGGTACCGGCCATAAGGCCTACGTGGTGTTTTTTTGCAAATGTATAGTCGAAAAGGAAATAGTTGTCCCAAAGATAGGTGAACGACTTGTTGTCGCTCTTGTTGCGAGAACTCTCCTCAGTGGCAATGGGCTTCCATGCATATTTCGGGGTGAAGTTGTCGGCAAACCAGAACTTGGCGTCTGCACCGATGGTGCTCTTGAACTTAAGCCAACTGGAGAGCGTAATCTCTGCTGTCAGGTTGCCCAGGAGATTGTAGCCGTTGGTCTTTTGTCGGTCGGTCTGCGTGGGGCCGATGGGGTTGCGTGTGCTGCCGTACCAGAGGGAATTGCCTTCAGGGCCTGTCCATTCGCCGCTTTCGTCCTTGATATCATAGATAGGCAAGGCCTTGTAGGTGTTGCCCAGATCGTAGGCTCCCTGTTTCTTGCGGTCGGCGCTGACAGTGATGTTGTTCGAGAACTTTAACCAGTCGAGCACCTTGGCATCGCTGTTGGCCTGGAAGGTGAAGCGGCGGTATTCGACACTCTTCACGATGCCCGTTTGGTCAAGAAGGCCAGCCGAGACGTAGTAGTGCGAGTTCTCGCTGCCGCCCGAATAGCTGACGGTGTAGTTCTGCATATATCCTGTGCGGAGGAGTTCGTCAAGCCAGTTTGTGCCTTTGCCTAATGCTGTGGGGTTCGACCACGTGGGATTCATTTCGTACCCTGCACCTGCCATCATGTCGTTACTGAGTGCAGCATACTGGCTTGCATTGAGCAGTTCGGGTGTCTTGGTGGCGTTCTGGATGGCATAGTTGGCCGAAAGCGAGAGTTTGCCCTTGCCTTCCTTACCCTTCTTGGTGGTGATCATCACCACGCCGTTGGCACCTCGTGAACCATAGATGGCAGTGGCCGAAGCATCTTTCAGCACGTCCATGCGCTCCACGTCGGCCATATTGATGCTTGACAGGCCAAGGTCGGTGGGCACACCATCGATAACTACAAGGGGGTCGCAGTTGTTGATAGAGCCAAGGCCACGTATCTTGATCGATACGTTGTCACCAGGCTTGCCGGCATCGATGACTTGCAGGCCAGCAATCTTGCCTTGGATTGCCTGTCCGATGTTGGCTACAGGGGTGTTCTCCATATCCTTGGTACCTAATGAACCAACGGCTCCTGTCAGGTCGCTCTTGCGCATGGTGCCGTAACCCACGACCACAACTTCGCTGAGTATCTGATTGTCATCCTGCAGGACGATTGAGAAGTCGGTCTTGCCTGCAACAGGGATTTCTTGGGTCGCAAAGCCGATGAATGAAATGGAAAGTGTTGCATTTGCTGGGACAGAAAGGGAGAAGTTACCGTCAAAGTCGGTCACAGTTCCGTTGTTGGTTCCCTTTTCGATCACTGTGGCACCAATGACGGTTTCTCCTGTCTGGTCCTTTACTACACCATGCACATTAATATTTTGCGCAAGGAGGCCAAGTGGCATCAGAATCGCAAGGAGACTGAGCACGAAGCGCATTTTGAGAGGTTGTTTGGTTTGTTCCATACTGCTCGTTTTAATTTGGTTTGTGTTTGAAATTCTGCTGCAAAGTAACGACAAATATTAATAAGTTGTACACCTTAGTAAGGGTATAGTAAAACTATGGGAGAATTATGTAGAAATATTTGATTGTAAATCAATAATTTATTATAAAAGACAAAAAACCCATAGTAAAATTGGCCAATTTTGCAAAAAAGAGGATTTTTTTCCAAAAATAGTTGGAAATATAAATGATTCCTTTTATCTTTGCCCCATCGAAACCCTCTGAATCGACTCTATTACTATGCAAAAGTCATTTCTTCTATTGTTGTTTCTCGTGCTGTCACTCCCGATGAGAGCTGACAATCTTCAGCTGATGGATAGTCTGGATGCTGCTATTGCACAGCGCTCACAGTATATACAAGCTAAGAGTGAACGGATTGCTTCCCTGAAAAGGAAGCTCAACGAAGGTGTCATTGGAGAAAGAACACTTTCCATCATCGATGACCTGTATGACGAATACCATGTGTTCCAGTTCGATTCGGCCATGCTGTATGCCGACCAGGGACTTGCTATGGCCCTCCAACAGTGCAACAGTTATTTTACTACCCTCTTCACCATCCATCGTTCGGAGATTCTTGCTATTGGTGGACTTTATTCCGAAGCATTGGAATGCTTGAATGCGCTCAGAGAACAGCCCACGGACTCTCTATTGCGCTTCAAGCAACTCATAGCCTATAATGTCATTTATTCCTATTGGTCGGACTATTGCCACGATGCCAACTATGCCCCGCTTTATCGCTCCAAGGCGGACAGTTGCCTGCGCCAGGCTATCGGATATGTCGGGACCGACAATCCCCTTTACGATTACTATCAGGGTGAGAAGAACGTCTATCTGGACCACGACGACAAACTGGCCCGCTTCCATTACCAGCAGGCAGTGAAGCGCATCGACCAACATTCCAGGGCATACTCAATGGCCTCATTTGCATTGGCGGGCAATTATAGGGTGGCTGGAGAACAGGATAAATATATAGAATATGTGATCAAGGCGGCGATGTGCGACCTGAAGAACTGCACGATGGAAAACCTCGCCTTGCAGGATCTGGCCGTTTGCCTGTTCGATGAGAGCGAAGAACAGATTACGCGGGCAGAACTCTACATCAATACGTCGATGGAGGATGCCAAGTTCTACAACAACCGTTTGCGCATCCTCGAAATCTCGCGCACACTTCCACAAATCATGAACACCTATCAGGCCACTATTGTAGCCAAGAATCAGAAATTGCGTAATTCTGTCGTTTTTATTTCCTTGTTGGTGCTGGCTTTGCTCCTCACGGCCTATTACATTTACAAGCAGAACCGTAAGCTGGCGTCGAGGCGTAGGGAACTGGCCAGCAGCCATCAGAAACTGATCAACATGAACAAGCAGTTGGCCGACAGCAACAAGACGCATGCCGCACTCAACCAGCAATTGAAGGAACTCAACCAGCAACTCATCCACACCAACAAACGTCGTGAGGGATTGGCCTCGATCTTCATTGACCTTTGTGCCAAATACATCGACAAGCTGGGGATGTACCAGACCTTGGTGAAGCGAAAGATCAAGGCCAATCAGGCACAGGATCTGCTGCATACTATCTCCTCGACACGCATCTCGGAACAGGATGCCTCAACCTTCCTGCATCGTTTCGACAAGGCGTTTCTGGACCTTTATCCCACTTTTGTGGAGGAGTTCAATGCGCTGCTTTCCGATGAAGGGCAAATTGCGGTGAAGTCGCCCGGCACGCTCACCACTGAACTGCGTACCTTTGCCCTGATCCGCCTGGGGGTGAAGAACACCGCTGACATTGCTGGTCTTCTGTTTCTTTCGCCTCAGACCATCTATAACTGCCGCTCGGTGATGAAAGGCAAAGCACGCCGTCGCGAGACATTCGACGACGACGTGCAGCGGCTTTGTACAGTGAACTAACGGTATCAGGAACCAATAATGCCGATGTTCATCAGCTTGTCTTCAAGTTGGTTGCGGTCGCCCAAAGCCTTGTTGCGCATCTTGGTGCGGTAGTTGTAGATGGTCTTGACCGAATAGCGCAGGAAGTTGGCTATCTCTTCGCTGTCGGTAAAGCCCAGGCGGATGAGCGCGAAAATTCGCAGTTCGGTGCTGAGGCGACCTGCATCGCCCTCGGGCAGTTGCTCTTCGGGTCGAAGCAGTGCGTTGAAGTCGGCCTTGAACGTAGGGAAGAGGCTCAGGAAGGTCTCGTCGAAACTGCGATAGAATTCATCCAGCTCCTTGTCGATGACCCGGGTGTCCTTGATGGTTTCGAGTAGCTTGCCGTAGTTGCTCGAGAGGGCAGTTTTCTGCAGCGAGAGACGATAGGCCTCGATCTTGGCGATGCCAGCCGAGCATTGTTTCATGTATTGGGTGACATAGGTCTCTTTGATCTGGTTGCTTTCTTTCAGCTGGCTATTGATTTGTCGGACTTGTCGAAGCGCCTGTTCGACCTCCATTTTACTGCGACGCAGGTCGTCGTGGTATGCGAGTTCGCGCTGCCGTGCTCTGCGCAGTCGGCGATGGGTGTAGAAGAGGAGACCGAAGAGCACAGTGACCGTGGTGAGCAGCAACGCCAGAGCAATCAGTCCATTCCGAAGTCGTGAATTTTGTGCCCTGACCTTGGCCTGATAGGCATCGAGGATGATGGGGACGTCTTCGGCAATCTGTACCGTACGCAGGCGGGCACCGCAGGCTTCGGCATCCTCTACACTGCATTTCATATAACTGTATGCTCGGTCGATGTCTCCTCGGGCGAAAAGCAGCAGCGCAAGTGTGGGAAGCGAAGCATGTTCGAGCACCCCTTGACGCAAATCCGACAAGGCACTCAGCGCATAATAGTGGAGAGCGCTGTCGGCCTCTTGCTGTGCTTCGTAGCTGGTGGCAGCTGTGTTGGCCAGGAAACGTAGGTCGGGATTGTCGAGGCTTATGGTGTCTAGAGCCGGCAGAACGTATTGTTTGGCCTTCTCCTGGTCGTCGAAACCTGCCAATATGGCGCGTTGATGCAGTCGGAAGAGAGGGTCCTGTTCGTAACTGATGATTGAATCATAGCAAGCCATTAGCTGGGGCTTGATATGTTCGAAAGCATCGGGTAAGGTAGAGAAGTCACTCTCCCATACGAGTAGTAGTGTCATTGCCTTGAAGTAGTCCAGCCGGTTGCTAAGGAAGACATTGCCTTCCATCGGGACCAACAATTCCTTGGCCTGTTCATAGAGGCCATTGGTAGCCAGGCTGAAAGCATGGTGTATGTTGGCACGCTGTAGCTTCTCGGCGCTACCAAACTGAGGGTCACGGGCATATTGCAGACAAAGTTCACCATAATGTCGCATCGAGTCGGCATTGAATCCCACATAGCGCTGGCAGATCTCGTCGCAGACCTCGAAACGTGCTGAGACTGGGCTTCGAGGAAGCAGAAGTTTCAGATTGTCTATTTCCTTTTCCCGCTTCTGAATAAACGCTGTGCGGTTGGCCACGTCTGCATCGAGTTGCTGCAACAGTTTTTCGGTGGAGGGCATGGCCGCGGACATGTATGTGAAGTTGGCTGTTAGGCAAAGAGCCAATGATATTAGTTTTCGTAGTTGAATCATTGTTTTTTCAGGGTTATATGCGCTGCAAAATTACAAAGAAAAAATGAATGTTGCAAGCATTGAAGCCGAAAAATATCTCAAGTACGAAAAAATGTGCTGTTTCTTCGCAGAAGCAGCACATTAACACACACATATTATTTAAAACTAAACCTTCAAAAGGGAATCAATAACCGGGATTCTGCTTGAAACTGGTATTGAGGCTGAGCACCGACGATGGAATAGGATAGACGTTGGTGTATCCCTGGTTATCGTCCACGTAGTTGTTGGCTACGGCGTTCTTCCAGACACCTACGAAACGGTCTTCGGTAGGTTGGGTGAAGGTGCAGAAGCGAACCTGATCCTGGCGACGTACGCCCTCCCAGCAGAGTTCCAGCATGCGTTCGTTGAGGATATCGTTGAGAGTGAGCGTGGTGAGAGGTGTTGCACCTACACGTTCGCGGATGGTGTTGAGGTCAGCCAGGGCATTTCCAGTGCCGTTGCGGTATTCGGCTTCGGCCTTCATCAGTACGGCATCGGCATAACGGAAGATTACGAGGTCCTGGTTGCCGATGTTCCAGGTCTGGGAGGTGAGGTCGTACTGGTATTTCTTCAGACGTGCACCACCGCACTTTACGACGTGTGCATTCTTGAAGACTTCATCGCATTCTCCTTCCTTCGGGTAATCGACCTGAGCCTCGAGAGGCAGGTATTCGAGCACGCCGCCCACACCGTCGTCCACGGTGGTGCCAGTCTGCTCCACGTAGTCCTGGCCGGTGAAGAAGAAGAGGCTCAGACGGGGATCCTGCTCGGGAGTTCCGTAGCCGAAGATGTTCATCTCGTGTACGGTGGCACAGGCACCGTTCCATGCGCTCTTGCCCAGGGCGCTGGCGTGGTTGTAGTGCAGCGAACGGATCACGTTGTAGTCCTCCACGCGGTAGGTGGTCTCGTCGTTTGGACGGGTGAAGATGTTCTCCACCGACGACTGGTTGCTGGTGCTGAAGCACTCGGTCACATTGGCTTGCAGGCTATAGCCCTGTGCCGTGATCTTATCTACACAATAGATGACAGTCTCCCAAGCGTTACGGCTGGTGCCGTCGAGGGTGATGCTGATGCTCTTTCCGCGTGAGCTGACAGCCTGACCAAGAGTTTCGCTGGCTACCGACTTGCGGCTCTTGTCGTCGCCGACAAATGCCTGATAGCTGGTGGCTGAAGTGTTGTCGATAGTATAGACAGGAGCATTGAGGGCAACCTTGGCCATTACCATGTAGGCCACGGCCTTGGTCATGCGTCCGTAGTATTCTCCGGTCTTCTGGCTCTGTGCCTCCGACAGATAAGGGATGCATTCGCTGAGCTCGCTGACCACGAACTTGAAGACGTCCGAGCGATTGGACTGAGCCACGTCGCTGATGCTCATCTTCGAAGAGGTGACAACGGGAACTTGTGCGAAAAGGTCCATCAGATAGTAGTAGCAGAGAGCTCTGACGGCACGTACCTCGTACTGGTAGGTGGCGGCAGCTTCGTTGATGCTCTTCAGATCCTCGAGCTTGTCAATCGAATTGTTGCAGAGGCCGATGAGGCCATAGAGGTTGTTCCAGTTGTCGCTGAGCGGGTTGGTGGTGGGGTCGATGAAGTGGAGGAAGAGATTCTGCCACTTGCCTCCGTCCACCCAGTCGCCCTGACGTCCGGGAAGCATGGTGGCATCGGACGTGAATTCCTGGAGGGTATGCACCGAACTGCCGTCCGAGCCGTAGAACTTGTTGCCGATGGCCGAATAGATGTTGGCCACGGTGTTGACATATACCAGCGTGGAGCTCTGGTAGGCTTCCTCTTCGGTGAAGGCGCTTGCGGGTGTTTCGTCCAATGAGCAGCTCGTCAGCAGTCCCATACCGAGAATCATTGTGCCAAGAATATATTTCTTCATGATAGTATTTGTTTTCTAATGTTCGTAAAATAATTATCAGAATGTTACACCCAGCGACACGGAGAAGGTGCGGTTGAGGGGATAGATCTGCTTGTCGTCCATGCCGAGGTAGCCATTGGTGAAGCTGGTAGAGTTGATGAGTGGGGTGAGGCCGCTGTATCCGGTGAAGGTCATCACGTTGTTGCAGCTAAGTGCCAGACGGACGTTCGAAAGGTACTTGCAGTTGAGACGCTCCTTGTTCCAGTTGTAGCCCAGGCTGATGTATTCGAGGTTCACGTAGTCGCCCTTCTCCAGCCAGTAGTCGGAGATTTGTGAGTCCTTGATACCTTTACCGTTGTTCTGCTCGAAAGCATCGGCAAAGACGTTGTAGGTCGGGAAGTTGGCAGTGTTGTAGTAGGTGAGGCTGGTGTTGTTGAAGATCTTGTGGCCAAATGCACCGTTGAACTGCATGGCAAGATCCCAGCTCTTGTACTTCAGACCAAGGCTTGCGCCGAGGAAGACCTTAGGAGTGGCCTGTCCGCATACCTGGCGGTCGGGGCTGTCATCGCCCTTCGAGATGGTGCCGTCGCCATTGAGGTCGGCGATGTCGTAGATGCCCTCGTCGGTGATGCCGTTGCAATGATAGAGGTAGAAGACACCCACGGGCTGGTCTTCCATCAGATAGACCACATTGTTATCCTGTGTCTGTCCCTGACCATTGACACTCGACACGGCGATGTGCTCGGCGGTGGTGAGTTCCTGGTTCTGATAGGTACCATGCAGGCTCTTCAGCTTGTTTTGCTGGAAGCTGAGGTTGAAGCCGGCGTTGAAGGTCCAGTCCTTGGTCTTGACGATGTCACCGTTGATGGCAATCTCAAAGCCATTGTTGGTCATTTCGCCGATATTTGCCAGCAGGGTATTGTGGGTGAAGGGAGGAACGGGTACCGAATAGGTGTAGAGCATATCGCTGGTGGTCGAACGATAGTAGTCGAGAGTGAGGTTCAAGCGATTCTTGAACATTGCCATATCAAGACCTACGTCGAACGTTTTCTTCACCTCCCACTTGAGGTCGGGGTTGGCATTCGAAGTGATGGCGAAGGTGGTGGTGTTGACACCATTGACCTGCGTGATGCCGTTGGGCTTCATAAGTTGCAGCGAAGTGTATGCATCGATGGCATCCTGGTTACCGGTGACGCCATAGCCGGCACGAAGCTTCATGTTGTTGATCCAACGTACATTGCGCATCCATTCCTCCTGGCTGATAACCCAAGCGACAGAGGCTGATGGGAAGATGCCCCACTTGTTATCTTCGCCAAGCTTCGAACTGCCGTCGGTACGGAAGTTTACGGTGGCGATATAACGGTCGGCAAACATGTAGTTCAGACGAGCCATGTACGACATCAGGACGTTCTCCATCTTGTTCGAAGTGGCATAGCCGTAGCTGACGGTCGAGCCAGCCTCAAGGTTGTTATAGCCGAAGTAGTTGGTCTCATAACCTGTGCTCTTGGTCGAATTGTAGAAGCGGGTATATTTCTGACCTTCTACGAGGGCAAGAGCATCGATGTGATGACGGCCAAGTTCCTTTGCGTAGCTAAGTTGTACGCTGCCCATCATGTCGCGGCGTGTGGTGTTGCCGATCCATGCCATACCATTGCCATTGCGCTGGCCTTGTACGATGTCGCTGGGGACGTACTGCTTGTGCTGGATGCCAATGTAGGTGTAGCTGCCGAAGGCTGACAGGTTGAGGTCCTTGACGATGGTCCAGGTGGCCTTGCCGTGTACGTTGACGTGAGCCACATTGTAATCGTTGTCGACGCTGAGTTGTCCGAGAGGATTGAAGATTTCGGAGGCAGCATAATCCTCGTCCCAGATTCCTGCTGCATTGCGCTGGGTGGGATAGGTGGGGTTGTACTGGCCTGCTGCGTAGAAGAGGTCGTGCGAACTGTACATCATCTTGCCGTCACGTTCCGAGGCAGTGATGCCGAGTTCGAGCTTGAGATGGCGGTCGAAGGCATACTGCTGAGCGTCGAGCTTGGCAGTGTAGTTGGTCATATCGGAGTTCTTGATGATACCTTCCTTCTGCACCATACCTATTGAGGCGCGCATGTTGTGCTCGTCGGTTCCTGCCGACCATGCCAGGCTGTGGTTCTGGGTGATGGAGGTGCTGTTCTCGATGGCCTCAAACCAGTTGGTGTTGGCTCCCAGGTCGGTGAATCCTGCACCGCTGGTTGCAGCATATTTGCGCCAGTTGTCAGCACTCATCAGGTCGAGGTTCTTATAGACGTGGTTGATACCGAACTGTCCGTTGTAGTCGAGTCTTGAGATGCCGGCTTTGCCCTTTACGGTGGTCACAACGATGACGCCAGCTGCGCCACGGCTACCGTACTGTGCAGTCTCGGATGCATCCTTCAAGATGGTCATGCTTTCGATGTCGTTTGGAGCCAAGGCATTGAGCATCGTCATGTCGCCAAACACGCCATCGACGATTACCAATGGGTCGCTACCGCCCGAAAGTGAGCTGGTGCCACGAATGTTGATACTGGTGTTGCCCATGGGGTCGCCGCCCGATTGAGCGATGACAACGCCGGCCGACTTGCCCTTCAAGGCATCAGCTGGGCTGTTCACTACGCCTTGGTTCATGTCTTCCTTCTTGATGCGATCGACGGCACCCGAAATGGTGCGCTTCGAACCTACGGCATAACCAACCACCATCACCTCCTCGAGGGCCTGGTTGTCTTCACGCAGGGTGATGTCGATGGTTTTTTGTCCGGTATAGACAATCTCTTCGGTGATGTAACCGATGTAGGAAACCGAAAGGACATCATTTGTCTTGACATCCTGGATCGTGAAGTTACCATCCAGATCGGTGGTACCGCCGTTGGTGGTGCCTTTGACGATGACGTTGGCACCGATGATGCCGTCGCCGAATTCGTCACGTACTACACCTGTCACGGTGCTCTGTGCAAATGCTGTCACTGCAGAGAGTAGGAATGCTGCCAGCGAGAGCAGCGATTTCTTGAACTGTGAAAAACTGTGCTTCATTGTAATATATTTATTTGGGTTTGCTTCGTGGTATGAATTTCAGGAAAGGATTCCTGCGTGAAGCCATTATTTCTGAAATGGCGCTGCAAAGGTAGGGCGATAATCCTGCTTTTCCAAGGGCTGGGAGTGTTTTGGGAGTGCGTTTGGAAAATCTTATGGTTGATAATCAGTAGTTTGCATTCTGAAAAGATTGGAAATTAGGGAGTGGGTAAAAACGTACAAAAATAGTCTTTTCTCCGCTTCTCGTTTAATAAAATCCATTTTCCGTCAATTGTGGCTTACTCCCTTTCTTTGAATCGTTGAAAGTGTCAAACCATTCATTCACAGCTCAATCGTTTCGCTATCCTGCTCCTTGTTCGTTCCCGGCTATTACTTATCATATTTTAAAGATGTATCTTTGCACCGTCAAACGAATCACATTTTGTAAAACCATAAAACGTATTCCTTCAATGAAGCAATCCACTCTTCTTCTTTCGGTCCTTCTGACACTGACGGCATGTCAGAAAGAGACTACAACCGACCTCGACCCAAGCCAGCAGCACACCTGGTGGAAGGAGGCTGTCATCTACCAGATCTATCCCCGCAGCTATGCCGACAGCGATGGCGATGGTGTGGGCGATCTGCGCGGCATCATCCAACATCTCGACTACATCCAAAGCCTCGGTGTCGATGTCGTCTGGCTCAATCCGATATTCCCGTCACCCAACGATGACAATGGCTATGACGTAAGCGACTATACGGCCATCATGAGCGACTTCGGCACGATGCAGGACTTCGACGAGCTTCTCGCCGGCATGCATCAGCGCGGCATTCGGCTTATCCTTGATCTGGTTGTCAATCATTCGAGCGATGAACATCCTTGGTTCCAGGAGTCAAGAAAAAGCCGCAACAATCCCTATCGCGACTATTATCATTGGTGGCCGGCTGAAAAGGGCATTCCTCCCCATCGCCATAGCGATATGGATCCCGACCTCAGCGCCTGGCGTTACGATTCGCTGACCAATGCTTATTATCTCCATTATTTCAGCCGCAAGCAGCCCGACTTGAACTGGGAGAATCCCCGTATGCGGCAGGATTTCTACAAGGGTATGCGTTTCTGGCTCGATAAGGGCATCGATGGATACCGCATCGATGTGGCTTCCTATTGCTCGAAGGACACGCTCTTTCCCGAGATTGACTTCACTCGTTATAAGAGTTTCGGCGACTACTATTGCCACGGACCACACGTCCACGACTATCTGCAGGAAATGTATCGTGAAGTGTTCGGCAAGTATGACTGCATGACGGTGGGTGAGGGTAATCCTTGGATCAATACGCTCGACTTCACCGATGCTCGTCGTAAGGAGTTCAATATGTTCTATGTCAATGCAAATGACGTCGTGCCCAAGCAGATGCCCGATGGCTCTCCCCTTGTCACTTCCGATGTCAAGATGCAGGCGCTTCGCTCTTTCTACACCAGCCAGGATAGTTTGTTGCACGATGCAGGTTGGCCAACGGTCATCCTCGGCAACCACGACCTGCCTCGTATGCAGAGCTATTGGGGCGATGACTCAACGCCAGAGCTTGCCCGTCTTTCGAGCCAGGCTCTTATCACCTTCCTGATGACCATGCGCGGTACGGTATTTTTCTATGGTGGCGACGAGATAGGTATGAACAATGTGCGTTTCGAGCATATCGAGGACTACAACGACATCGTCACCCGCAGTTATTATGCCAATATACTTAGTACAAAGGGTGCCGCTGCCGCTGCTGAATATTTGGAGCAGCAAAAGCGTGAGGGTCGCGACAATGCACGTACCCCAATGCAATGGTCTTCTGATCCTCAGGCTGGTTTCACAACCGGCTCCACCACATGGCTCAAGGTCAATCCCAATTATCCGCAAGTCAATGTAGCTGCCGAGGAGGCCGACAGTCTTTCTGTGCTGCAATATTTCCGCAAGGCTTGTGCTCTTCGACATACTTATAAGCCAACGCTCGTCTATGGAGAATATTCCCTTGTCGATGCTCATAATCCGACTGTCTTCAGTTACTTGCGTACGGGCAATGACGAGCGTATCCTCGTGGCCATCAACTTTTCAGCCTCGCCGGCTGTGGTCGATGCCACTTTGCTTAAGGATGCAAGCCCTTGTGTACTGCTCGATAATTATCTCGACAACCAGGGTTTGCAGGTCTCGGAAGGGAAACTCAGTCTTCGTCCCTGGCAGGCACAGGTTATCCTGCTTTAAGGCACATTGTTTGACTAAAATCGGGGTAATTCTTCATTTGAAATGAGGAAAGATGGGTTTTTGGCGTGTTTTTTTGGATAAAATTTTGAGAAATCGGAATTATTAGGTATTTTTGCGGCGTACTTTTAGGCTAAAGCCCGAAAATTGTTAATTGTTAATTATTCATTGTTAATTGTTAATTGTTAATTAGATATACCTCCATGTTATCCAAAAAGATTCTTCTGCCCATCGTGGCAATTTGCGGGCTCTCGATGAGTGCCTCGTTCCAGTCGTGTGAAACACTTGGCCAGCTTGGCGGCGAGATGACCGCAGAGCAGCGCCAGCAGTTGATCGGAGGCCTCATCTTCGACGGCCTCAACAGCCTCGCAGGCGGCGGCGACAGCCTCACGGCTCTGGCAGGCGTTTGGGTGTCAGCCGGACAGGGTGTCAACGACACCATAGTCTTCACCACCAACGGTCAGTTCCAGCAGCATTACGCAAGTGACTCGCTCAACTATGTCGAAAAGGGTACCTACGTCTATTACAAGTCGTTCCGCCAGGTGCTGGTCGAAGCCAATTTCCTCTACAACTGTCTGACCCGCAAGCAGGTCAAGTGGGAGCAGAAGTATATCTACAAGGTGCAGATGCTCAACCTGAGCAATTCGGCAGGTATCAATAACCTCACTCTTGAGCAACTCGACAACGACCCCACGTCGGCCACCTATGGCCAGTCGTTGGGTGCAACGCAGTATAGCGCCGTCAAGGTGGCTACGAATGCCAATGCCCAAAGTAGTCGGAGTACTCAGAGTTCTCGGAGCATACAGAGTAATCTGAATAATCAGAAAACACAAGCCACTCAGAAAACTTCGACTACTCCGAGAACCCAGACCACCAAAAAGGTCATCCGTCTTAGATAAAAGCCTCATAAAAAGTCCCCCTGTGTTTAGGGGGACTTTTTGTGTTTTTCGTTCTTCCCCTAAGCAGGGGGACCGAGGGGGTCATGGTCTTCATTCAAAGAAGTCGAGCGTCCAGCTATCCCTCCATTCGACTACAGGCACGTCGTTCTCGAATGTGATGGGCAGCCAGATGTAGCGGGCATCGCTCGGATGCCTGGGGCGCCAGATGTCGGCCATGAAGATGAACGCATCCTCCTTGCCTTCGACGGGTAGGATGTAGGTGCTCTGTCCCATGAAGGTAAGTTCTGCCTTCGGCCCTCGGCAGGGGTTGGGATGTTGCGTCCAGGGTCCCCAGATACTGGGGGCCGAGAACATACGTGCCTCATTGGGGGCCCAGCCTGTACATCCGCTCGTGATCATCCAGTAGGTGTTTCCGCGACGGAAGAGGGCTGGGGCCTCGTTGTGTCCGGCGGGTGCCACACGAACGTAACGACCGGTGTGGGCGGTAAAGTCGGGGGTGAGTTCTGCGATATGTAGTGTCAGATTGTCCTCACTGGCGAAGATGTGGTAGGCACGGCCGTCGGTATCGACATAGACCGTTTGGTCGCGCGCCATCTGTCCGGCAGGCAGGTCATGATGTCCATCGCTATGCGCCTTGGCGTCGCGTACCACAAAGAGACCGCGATCGATGGCATCGTACCACATCGGAGTCCACCACTTCTCGACACTTTTGGCAGGGATAGCTTCGACAGCTGCGACATCCTTTTCGGTCATTCCTAGCGGATAGAGTCCAGGGTTGACGCGTCCCGAACGCAGGAAGGTGAAGGGACCTGTTGGCGTGTCGCTCACGGCCACACCATAGCGTGCCTGTGCATAGCCCTGCCCCTTCAATTCCAGATGGAACCACATCACGAACTTCTTGGTCGTGGGGCAATAGATTACCTTGGGACGCTCGAGCACGCAGCCGCGCTCGATGTCGTGCCCAGGTTCATCGACCACCGAAAGAGCCACGCCTTCGTACTTCCAGTCGGTAAGGTTCGACGACGAATAGCAGGTCACGCCCACGTAGGCCGAGCTTGTGGTGTCGGCCTTATGTTCGCCGTACCAGTAATAGGTGCCTTCGTAGGCCATGACGCCTCCGCCATGGGCGTTGATGTGTTCGCCACGATCGTCGGGCCATATTTCGCCAGAGGCTATTTCTTTTGCTGCCACTTCGGTGGCGGGTTTTTCGTTGCCCGAGCATGCCGCAAGCAAGGCGGCGATGGCATAAGCTCCAATAATCAGGTTAGCTCTCATAGTGTATCAAATTTTACTGATTTATTATTTTTTGTATGGGGCAAAGATAGCAATTTTTGTCTTATTTTCAAATAGTTTGCTAGGAATTATGGAGGAATTGGCTTTTGCGCAATCGGTTGTTTGACGATTGAAGGATAATTTTATTATGTTTTTTGCCGCAAAAATGTTGATTTATACGGCACATGGTTTGGTGGAAGAGCAGCTCGACTACCGTGCCGAGAACGAGATACGTATCAAGGCCATCGTCATCAAAGGCATCCTCAACCTCCAGGAAAACGCGCTTCGTGACCTCCTTCTCGCCAATTCCTTTCCACTCCTCACGGTCGAAAGCCCCGATCTCCGCTACGTTTACAGCATCTGCTATACTCCCCGATAAACTTACTGAACACAAATAAATGCGGGCGAAAGTGTCAAATTCATGCACTTTCGCCCGCCTCAAAATGGAATGACAGACTTTAATAAATTACTTCACGTACATCTTGTAGGTCTTCTGTGAACCGTCCGAAAGGGTGACGCGGACGAGGTTGAAGCCCTTCTGCTGGAAGTTCTGGCGCTGGCCGGCGGCGTTGAAGTATTCCATGCCGGTCACCTTGGCATTGCTGGCATTGGTGATGGTGTTGGGCTGCTCAACTTCGACGGTGGTCACGTTGCCTTCGGGGTCGATATAGACGATGTTCGAATAGTAGGGCTGATCCTCGAAGCAGTAGATGAACTGCACGCCGATTTTCTCGAAGAGCGGGTCGTAGATGTAGGCATAGTGCAGCAAGGGCGAACCGTAGATGTCACTGTTGCTGGCGGTGAAGTCCCATGGGATGAGCGTCATCTCTTCGGGCAGGGTGGTGTAGGTATCGGTGTCGAAGGTCAGGATTTCTTCGTCGAGATAGATGTAGTAGTAACGGTTCTCGGGCTCGAGGTAGTTGCCATCGGTGCCGTAAGGCGTGTTGCTGAACATGATGGCGTACTTCTGTGAAGTCTCCCAGAAGTCGTAGAACGACAGGTTATACGGATCTTCGGGTATCGAAGCCTTGGGGCCATCATAGGGTTTGATGGTGAAGTTGAAGTAGTAGAGATAGATGGCGCCCGAAAGGGTCTGCTCGACAAACATGCAGATGTCATCGGTCTCCGACTCACGGACCTGGGCATAGGTGCCCGTTTCTGCATCGTAGTTGAGCGTGATCTCATCGACAAAATCATAAGCACTGAAGTCAGCACGTGCACTGAGCAGGGCGAGTTGGAGCAGATAGCCATTGCCTTCGCCTATGTACTGGCCGCTCTTGATGGTGACGGTGTTGCCGTCGCGTGTGCCCTTCACCCATGCCTCGGGAGTATCGGGAGTGAGGCCTTGGAAATAGACGTCGTTGCCATCGGTGGCAACCTTGCCAACAGCAACCGCGGCATTGCCGTAGGCGTTGGTGTAGTCGTAGATAGCTTCGCCCACAGTAGCCGTTTCGGGAACGGTCACGAGTTCGTGTACTTCGGTCATCGGAGTGATTTCGACGTTGGTCTCATACGTGATGAGGCCGGCATAGGTTTCACCGACATAGGCGCCCAGCCAGATATAGGCATTGGGGTCCTGCTGGGTGATGGAGCCATCGGCATGAAGCACGAAGACGGCATCGGTCATCACGCCTTCGGTCAAATCGTAGCCACCGGCATAGAGGCTGTAGAACATCGATTCGTCGCCCATCGCGTCGTAGTCGATGATGAGCTGCTGCTTGACGATGATGGTGCTGTCGGCCTGGATGTCACCCTTGGTCCATGCACCCATTTCGTTGGTGAGGAAACTGGGGTAGAGGTTGCCGAAATATACCGACTTGCCGTCTTCGCTGAACGACACCTTGACGGGGCGGTCGGGATAGACCTGGGAACCCTGGGTGAATTTCATCGTGTAGTCGAGCGGAGTGCCCTCGGGGGTCACATAGGTCTTGTGTGCGCGACGCGGACCGTTGACGGCAGCCGGAACATCGATGGTCGGAATGTCCTTCAAGGGTGTGGATTGTGTGGATGCAAGGTAGTCGATAGGCGTTGCCTGAAGAGCGGCTGCTCCAAGCAGAAGGGTAAGGAAGAAGGAAAGTTTTTTCATAAAGGTAAGTTGGTATTAATGATTAAATAAGAAATATCGGTGCAAAGATATTGAATGTTTTGGACATTTCCAAATCTTTTGCGCTATATTTTCATTATAAACACGAATTGTCATCAATTGATATGAGTTTTTTGGATGTCAACAGTTATTTTGCAAAATACCCTGCTACACGATTGGGGCTAAGAAGTTGCCAGAGTGAGGCGACGATCCAACCTGGGGCAAAGATAATACATTTCGTCCATATAAACAAGAGAACCGCAGAAATATTTTGATATTGGCAAGCCGACTGGACAAACTGGATGAAAAAATGACTTCATCGAAAAAAGTTTATGCGCTTTTACCCTTTCTCTTCGAAGATATCCCTATCTTTGCAAACTACACTTCGAAATTTCATGAATACGCACATTTACATCAGAAGTCTTTTCACCTTACTCGTTTTGCTGACGTTGGTGTCCTGCCGTCCGAAATGCAGTACACCTCCTGCCATCAGCGAATGTTTCGACCGGCTTGTCACCGCCCTCGACAGCAGCGAAAGCTACCATCAGATACAGGAAAAGAAGCTCATCGACTATAAGCGAAAGGCAGCGAGTGCCGATAGTGACGAGGCCCGCTTCTATCATTACAAGCTCATCACGGAACTTTACTATGAGTTCGACGTCGATTCGACCGAATATTACGTCCAGAAGAATCTCGAGATTGCAAGGCGCAACGGCAAGCCGCAATGGGAGGCCGACTGTTACCTGCAGGCTGCACATCTCTACAACTGCATCGGTTTCTTCGAACAGGGACGCGAGGCGCTCGATGCCCTTTCGACGCTCGATAAGACCTTCGACCAGCGACTCCAATACTACCTGGAGACGATCGACTACTGGAATTCGCGTGCCATCTTCCTCAATACCCCCAACCCCGACCCGATGGGTCAGGCTTATGCCGACTCGGTGCTTGAACTGGGCGGCCGCGTGCCGATGCCGTTGCAGGTGCATGCCAAGGTGTGGAAGGAGACCGACAATGAGCGCAAGGCAGCACTGGTGGAGGAACTGAAGCGCACCATCGACCAGATGTCGCCCGAAGACCCCTGGTATGCGCTCCTTTGTGGCGAGGCGGGACTCCTCTCGCTCTATGTGAGCAACCTTCTCCCGGACGCGACCAGAGGGAGCAACGAGCAGGACGAAGTGGAGTACCTGACGCGCTACGTTGTGTCGAGCCTGCGCAACGTGAGCCGTGTGACGCCGCTGCTCATCTATGTCGAGCAGGTCGCCCTCCGATATGGTGAGCTCGACATTGCCAACCGCTTCCTTTCGGCCCTGGTCAGAATGCAGCAGGACTATCCCGACCGCATCCGCCAGCCGTTCTACTCATTCATGACCGAACTGAACGATGCCACCCGCAGCCGGCTCGAGGAGGAATCGAGGCGCAACCTGACGCTCCTGATTGTCGCTGCGGTGTCGTTCATCGTTATGGCGCTGCTCTTCGTCTTTGCCTTCTACAACCTGCGGCGTCGCATCAGGCTCCAAAGGTTGCTTAAAGAGAAGAACCAGCTGCTCACCGAAAACTCAAAGCGCCTCAAGGACGAACAGTTGCGGTTGCGCGATGCCAACGAGGCACTGCGCCAAGCAAGTGCCGACCTGAAGGAGGAGAGTACGCGATTGAGCGAAGCCAACTACCTCAAGGAGGAATATATCGGACAGATGTTTGCCACCTGTTCGGAGTACCTGCAGAAGATCGAGGTGGTCAAGCGCGACATCAACCGCAAGCTCACTGCCCGGCAGTACGACCTGGCCTTGAAGGCGACCCGCCCCAAGAACGAGGACGACATGAAGGAGCAGCACGAGCTGTGGGCGAAGTTCGACGAGATCTTCCTGCAGCTTTTCCCCGATTTCGTCGAGCAGTTCAATGGCCTGCTCCGCCCCGAAGAGCGCATCACGCTTCGTGCGGGTGAGAAGCTCAACACCGACCTTCGCATTTATGCCATGGTGCGCCTAGGCATCAACAGTAGCACCAAGATTGCCAAGATCCTCGGTCTCTCGACCCAGTCGGTCTATAATGCTCGCCAGAAGATGCGTGCACGTGCCACCGAGAGCGAGGAGGAATTCCCCGTCAGAGTGCGCCGTCTGGCCATCAACAACAGCCTCATAGAGGGCGACAAGGGAATGAAATAAATCTTACTATCGTGAAAGGCTAATCGACTGAAATCGAGCCAAATCACCATCACAGAATCTTACTATTGGACTTCACAGCAGGATTTACTCATTATTGTATAGTTTAAATAATGTATGTACCTTTGCACCGTTGAAACTTCGTGTTTCGGCGGTGTTTTTTAATTAACAATGAATAATTAACAAATAACAATTATCTGCTGGTACAAAATAATAAACCATAAATAATAAATAATTTGTATGAAAAAGTTTGTTTTGTTAGCTATTGCAGCTTCGTTCCAATGCGCATTGATGGCACAGCCTCAGCCCAAGTATGCCGAGAAGGTCGTGTATGAAGACAGTAATGTCATTTTCCGTCAGATCGACGAGCAGACGTGGGAGGGCAATGGTCACTTGATGGCCAACGAGTCGCTCTACCTCATTGCCGGCACCGAGAGCGCTATTCTCATCGACGCAGGCACCAACATCCCCGGTCTCCACAAGATTGTAAGCGACATCTGCAAGAAGCCTGTTCGCCTGATTGCCACCCACGTGCATCCCGACCACACGGGTTCAGCTATCAACGAGTGGGACGAGATCTCGATTAACGCCGCCGACGAAGTCAACCGACCCATGTTCATGGTGGGCTATCAGGGCAAAACAACCTATCTGACCGATGGCGAGGTCATCGACCTGGGTGGTCGTCAGATTGAGGTGATTTTCACGCCAGGCCATACCCCAGGCTCAACCACCTTCATCGACAAGGCGCGTCACTATGGATTCAGCGGCGACTCGTTCGGTAGCGGCAACCTGCTCATCACTGTTAACTTCTCGACCATCATTCTTTCGGCGCAACGCATGGCCTACTATATGGAGAAGAATGGTATCGAGTACCTTTACCCGGGTCATTACATGGGTGTCAACAAGGAGACGCTGCAGCGCGTCAAGGACATTGCTGAACTTTGCAGCCAGCTGCGCGAAGGTGAGAAGGAGGGCGAGAAACTTGATCGTCCCGGCATCGGTGGTCTCGATCATGTGCTCTTCGAGCGCGGTGTCCGTCTGAACTATGGCCCTGCCCAGATGAAATAATAACCCCTCAAACCTCTCAACTCCTCAAACTTTTCACCCTCAAACCTATGAACCTACATATTTTATATCATACAGCGATAGCAGGTCTGGCACTCTTGCTGACCTCTTGCATCGGAGGCTCGAAGGTCGATCAGGCAGCCAGCGAGGCTACCTTGACCGAGCTGAAGGCCGGATGGCAGATGCCCCCACAGGATGCACGCCCCAGGGTCTGGTGGCATTGGATGAACGGAAACATCACAAAAGAGGGAATCCGCAAGGACCTCGAATGGATGAAGCGCATCGGTCTGGGCGGCTTCCAGAATTTCGATGCAAGCCTGGGAACGCCACAGATCGTCGATAAGCGACTGATCTACATGGACGAAGGCTGGCAGGAGGCATTCGCCTACGCCACCCGCCTTGCCGATAGCCTTGGCCTTGAGATGGCCATCGCCTCGGCTCCAGGATGGAGCTCCACCGGTGGTCCTTGGGTCGAGCCTAAGGATGCGATGAAGAAACTCGTCTGGAAAACCCTCGACATCGAAGGAGGCAGCCAGATTTCGTGTCCACTTCCCGAACCCGACAAGAGCACAGGCCCCATCCGCAACGGTCGCCAGGGCCCTGGACAGTGGGAGGTGAGCCCCTACCAGCACTATGAGGACATTGCCGTGATAGCCATGCGATTGGCTGTTGACGATTCCGACAAGATCACCGAAAAGGATGTGCTCGACATCACTGGTAAGACCGATGGTAGTGGCAACCTTAACTGGAGCGCACCCGAAGGGAAGTGGCGCATCTACCGTTTCGGCTGGTCACTCACGGGCAAGATGAACCATCCGGCTCCTCCCGAAGCTACGGGCCTTGAGGTCGATAAGCTCGACCCTGTGGCCTGGAAGAAGTTCTTCGTCGCCTACCTCGACATGTACAAGAAGGCATCGAACGGCCTGATGGGCGAACGCGGCATCCAGTATGTACTCACCGACAGCTATGAGGCTGGTCCGCAGACCTGGACACCTGCCATGTTCGATGAGTTTGCAAAGCGTCGCGGCTACGACCTGCACACCTGGCTCCCCGTACTGGCTGGTGCTGTCATTAGTTCAAAAGAGAAGAGTGAGGCTTTCGTGCGCGACTGGGAGAAGACCATCGGCGAACTCATCAAGGAGAACTATGACCAGCTGACGCAAATAGCCCAGCGCGACTACGGCATGAAGGGCCGCTACACCGAGGCACACGAGGGTGGACGCGTGTTCATAGCCGACGGTATGGACCTGAAGGCCACTGCACAGGTGCCGATGTCGGCCATGTGGTGCTCGGCGATGTGGCTCGGCAAGCTGCCCGATGGCGACACCGACCGCCGCATGTACCAGGCCGACGACCGCGAGTCGTCGTCGGTGGCACACCTCTACGGACAAAACATCGCTGCCGCCGAATCGATGACGGCATGGGAGCAGAGCGCCGGTTACAACTGGTATCCCGAGAAACTGAAGAAGATTGCCGACATCGAGCTGGCCGAGGGCATCAACCGATTCGTGATCCACGAGAGTGCCCACCAGCCCATCGATGACAAGGTGCCGGGCTTGAGCCTCGGCGGCATCGGACAGTGGTTCAATCGCCACGACACGTGGGCCGAGCAGGCCACCGCCTGGGTCGATTACATGTCGCGTTCGTGCTACATGCTGCAGCAGGGAGTGAACGTGGCCGACGTGCTGGTTTATTACGGCGAGAACAGCAACATCACCGCACTCTTCGGCCAGGGTGCTCCCGAAGTGCCCTACGGATATAATTTCGACTACTGCAGTCCCGATGCGCTCTACAATCTGATCGACTGCAAGGACGGCCTGCTGACCTCGAAGGCCAGTGGTACCCAGTACCGTGTGCTCTGGCTCGACCGCAACGTGGAATACATGTCGATGCCCGTGCTCCGCAAGCTGGCCTACCTAGCCAAGGCAGGCATCGTGATAGGCGGACAGAAGCCCCAGCACCCCTACAGCCTTGGTGAGAGCCAGGAGGAGTTTGACCAGCTGGTGGGCGAAATTTGGAGCCGCAAGAACGTAACGACCGACGTGCCTATGGCCGATGTGCTGCGCAATGCCGGCATCGCTCCCGACTGCCAGCTGCCCGAAGAGGGTATGAAGTACCTCCACCGCACGCTTCCCCACGCCGAAATCTACTGGGTGAACCGTCCGACCAAGGAGGCTGCCACCGTGACTGTCGCCTTCCGGCAGTCGGGCCTCCGTCCGCAGCTCTGGCATCCCGTGACGGGCAAAATCGAGGACGTTAGCTACAAGACCGTCGGCAACACCACCGAAGTGACCCTCCCGATGCAGAAGGACGATGCTGTCTTCGTGGTCTTCTGTGGCGCAGGAGCCAGTGAGATGACTGTCACCGCTCCACAAGGCAAGACCCTGACCACGATCGACACGCCCTGGACCGTGAAGTTCCAGGAGCAGCGCGGTGCTCCCGCCGAAGCCACCTTCAGCACCCTAACATCGTGGTCGGAGCATCAGGACCCGGGCATCCGCTACTTCTCGGGCACAGCTGCCTACACCAACACGCTCCACGTCGCTGCCCTTGACCCGCAGGCTTGCCAGGTGCTCAAGCTGGGCAAGGTGAAGAACCTCGCCGAAGTCAAGGTCAACGGCCAGTCGGCAGGCATCGTCTGGAAGGAACCCTTCGAAGTCGATGTGACCGACCTGCTCAAAGTGGGTGACAACGAGCTTGTGATCGAGGTGACCAACCTCTGGGTGAACCGCCTGATCGGCGACGCACAGCCCAAGTGCAGGAACCGCATCACCTTCACCGACGCCCGCTACTATGCCCCCGATGCTCCCCTCGAGGAGTCGGGGCTGATGGGTCCCGTCGAGCTGATGGAAATCAATTGAACATCGTTAATTGTCAATTGTTAATTATTAATTGTTAATTGTTAATTATTAATTGTTAATTGTTAATTGTTTAACGATAATTCGTGTTTAAAGAAAAGTATGTATAGTTAATTCTGAATAGTTACATATAGAATATAGATATGAAAAAGGTAATGATTGCAGCCGCTGCATTGCTGATGGCGGGCACAACGATGGCTCAGCTGAAATTGCAGGAAAACAACATCGACGAAGTCCTCAAGGCCATGACCCTCGAGGAGAAGGCTACACTCTGCGTGGGATATAGCCACGCTCAGGGTGATGCAGGAACCAATGGCATCATCGGCCAGCACACCGACATGGTGCCTGGCGCAGCTGGTGCTACACGTCCCATCGCCCGTCTGGGCATCCCTGCCACCGTATTGACCGATGGCCCTGCCGGTGTGCGCATTCGTCCTACGCGTGAGGGCGATCCCAACACATATTATGCCACGGGCTTCCCCGTGGGCACTGCCCTGGCCTGCACCTGGAACCAGGAACTCGTCGAAAGCGTGGGCCACAGCATCGGCAACGAGGTGCTCGAATATGGCTGCGATGTGCTGCTCGCCCCAGGTATGAACATCCATCGTTCACCGCTTTGCGGCCGCAACTTCGAATACTATTCAGAGGATCCTGTTGTCTCGGGCAAGATCGCTGCAGCCTACGTGCGCGGCATCCAGAGCCAGAACGTCGGCACCAGCATCAAGCACTTCGCCGTCAATTCGCAGGAGACCAACCGCTCGATGGTCGATGAGGTGGTGAGCCAGCGTGCCTTGCGCGAAATCTACCTCAAGGGCTTCGAGATTGCCGTGAAGGAGTCCGACCCCTGGACCGTGATGTCGTCCTACAACCAGCTCAACGGCGAGTTCACCCAGCAGAGCCACGGCCTGCTCACCACCATCCTGCGCGATGAGTGGGGCTACAAGGGCATCGTCATGACCGACTGGGGCAGCAAGGAAGGCACCGTCAAGGCTGTCATTGCCGGCAACGACCTCATGGAGCCGGGCAACCAGACCGAGATCGACCGCATCGTCGAAGGCGTGAAGAACGGCACTATCCCCATGGCCGACCTCGACCGCAATGCTCGTCGCATACTCGAGTATATTGTCCTCACTCCACGTTTCAAGGGCTACAAGTTCAGCAACAAGCCCGACCTCAAGGCCCATGCTGCCGTGACGCGCCAGAGCGCCACCGAAGGTATGGTATTGCTCAAGAACGAAGCCAATACCCTGCCCATGTCGAGCACGCAGAAGGTGGCCGTCTTCGGCATCACTTCCTACGACTTCATCGCTGGTGGCACAGGCTCGGGCGACGTCAACAAGGCCTATACCGTCGATATGATGACCGGCCTGAGCAATGCCGGCCTGCAGGTGACCCAGGGCTTGGCAAGCCTCTACACCCGTTATAAGGCATATATGGAAGAGAAGGTCGAGGCCGACCGCCAGGCCGGTGGATGGCATTGGGGCAAGGAAATGCTGCCCGAGATGGCTGTCAGCCGCACCATGATCGACAAGCAGGCTGCAGAGGCCGACATCGCCATCATCACCCTGGGCCGCCAGGCAGGCGAAGGCAGTGACCGCAAGGAGGCCGACGACTTCAACCTCACCCAGGTCGAGCGTCAGATGCTCACCGACGTGTGCGATGCCTTCCACCTCGTAGGCAAGCGTGTGGTCGTGATCCTCAATATGGGCAACGTCATCGAGACGGCTTCGTGGAAGGCACAGCCCGATGCCATCCTGATGGCTTGGCAGCCAGGACAGGAGGGCGGCAACTCGGTGGCCGATGTCCTGTTGGGCAAGGAGAATCCTTCGGGCAAGCTCACCATGACGTTCCCCGTGGCGCTCACCGACGTGCCATCGTCGCACAACTTCCCCAACGTGCAGGCCGCTGCTCCCGAGATGCCAAGCTTCATGCGTCGCAGCCGTGTGCAGGTCAAGAATCGTGACTACACTCTCCATTCCGAGGGCATCAACGTGGGTTATCGCTACTTCAACACCGTTGGCGTGGCCGTCTCCTATCCCTTCGGCTTTGGCTTGAGCTACACCACCTTCGCCTACAGCAAGCCCGTCGTAAAGGCCACCAAGGACGGCTTCACAGCCACCATCACCGTCACCAACATCGGCTCTGTAGCCGGCAAGGAGGCCGTGCAGCTCTACGTGTCGGCTCCCGCAGGTGGCCTCGAGAAGCCTGCCCAGGAACTCAAGGCATTTGCCAAGACGCGCTCGCTCAACCCGGGCGAAAGCGAGGTGCTCACCTTCAAGGTGTCCAACTACGACCTGGCTTCGTTCAACGAGGCAACCCAGGCTTGGGAGACCGCTGCCGGAAAGTACGTGCTCAGGTTCTCGGCCAATGTCGAGGATACGCGAGCCACTGCCATCTATAGCCTGGCCAAGGCCCAGAGCGTCCAGTGCAATGCTGTGCTGGCTCCTAACCACGAGCTTTGAAAAGCGAAAATACCTTACTATCCGAAACGCGTAATTCGTTGATCGTTAGGCTAATGATTTTTTCAAATCTTACTATCTCGTTTCATAGGGGGTGTTACCACCCCTTGTGCGTCAGAAATAAAGTTCGTACCTTTGCACCGTCGAAATAAAAGAAAAAGACGTAACTGATTTGTTAATTATATGTATGTGTATTCGGTAATGTAAGCGGAGAATCGCTGTGAAGAAGAGTCTTCGTACTTTTTTAAATCTACCTGACGACAAGCAGGAGGAAACAATAAACGCAAACAACATTATACAATAATCTATAACAAACTAAAAAACCAAGATCGCATGAAACAATTTCAACAAACCAAGAAGTGGTTGGCATCCCTGCTGATGCTCCTTCTCTGCTCAACGGCAACCTTGATGGCTCAGGTAGCTGTCAAAGGTGTAGTGGTTGACGTCTTGGGCGAGCCCATCATCGGTGCTAACGTCCTCGAAGTGGGTACCCAGAATGGTGTTGTCACCGACCTCGATGGCAACTTCGAGCTTTCGGTTGCCAAGATCGGTGCGAAGCTCCAGGTTTCGTTCATCGGTTACAAGACCATCGAGCTCCCTGCTATGGCCAAGCCTATGTCCATCATCCTTGAGGAGGACTCCGAGATCCTCGAAGACGTAGTGGTAGTAGGTTACGGTGTGCAGAAGCGCAGGAACTTTACCGGTTCGGTAGCCACGATGAATGTGGCCGATGGTCCCGTTGCCAACCTTGCTCCCACAAGTCCTACCGACATGCTTCGTGGCTTGATCCCCGGCCTTTCGATGTCGCAGAGCGGCGTTCAGGGTTCGGCATCGAGCATCCAGATTCGTGGCCAGAAGTCGATCAATGGCGGTTCGCAGCCTCTGATCGTTGTCAATGGCGTCATCTTCAAGGGCACGATGAACGACATCGACCCCAACATCGTCGAGTCGATGAGCGTCCTGAAGGATGCCACCTCCCTCGCAGCCTACGGTTCGCAGGCCGCCAACGGTGTCATCATGATCACCACCAAGAAGGGTGCCCAGGGCAAACCAATGATCAACTTCCGCGCTTCTGTTGCATTGGCACAGGCTGCCTACAAGCCCGAGCTTCGCGACGGTGAAGGATACATCGAGCTCATCAATGCCCGTCAGGGTCTGCCTGCAGGCTCCACTGCTTGGATGACCGGTCTTGAGCTTCAGAACTACCAGAAGGGTGAGGAGACCGACTGGGTCGATTACTATACACAGACAGGTGTGCGCCAGAACTATTCTCTCAACATCTCGGGCGCCAGCGAGAATATGGACTATTCGTTCGGCGGTTCGGTTTCGAACAACGAGAACTACATCAAGGGCAACCCCTTCAAGCGTGTCACCCTTAACGGACGTTTCAATACCAAGGTCACCAAGTACATCAAGGCTGGCATGAACTTCAACTATGCATCGATCAGCACCGATGGCCAGCGTCCCTACACCGACCGTTACTTCTCGCCTTGGGGCGAACCATACCTCGAGGATGGCGTTTCGCTGCGCAAGTACATCACCGAGCATACCACCGATGACGTCAACCCAATGTGGCGTGTTGAGTCGGGTGTCGATGCCCAGCTCCGAATCTACAGCATCGCTCTCGGTGGCGAACTCGAGATCCAGATCCCAGGCATCAAGGGCTTGAGCTACAAGCTGACCGGCACCTACAACACCCGTCAGAACCTGACCCGCAACTTCCTGCACGAGAACTATTACATTCAGATGAACGAGCCTTACACCTCCGAAGTTTACGACGGACACCTTACCGAGGCCAACGGTTCCATTGCCAACACGAAGAGCAATTCCTACGTGATGGACCACATCATCACCTATACCAAGGAGTTCGGTCAGCATTTCTTCAGCGCAACAGCCGTCTATACCCGCGACTCCGACCGCGTGGATGGCAGCACTTCGACAGGCACCGACTTCGCAGGCCTGGGCAACACCACCCTCAGCTACTACGGCCTGAACAACGCCAAGACCCAGAGGATCGATGAGATCAACTACACCCTTCACAACAACGTAGGTTATCTCGGCCGTGTCAACTACTCCTACCGCGACACCTATCACTTCAACGCTTCGGTTCGCCGCGACGGTTCGTCGGTGTTCGGTAGCGACAAGAAGTGGGGTACCTTCCCTGCCGTAGGTCTGGCATGGACCATCAGCAACGAGGACTTCTTCAAGCACTCGATGCCTTGGGCATCCAACACCAAGCTGAAGGCTTCGTGGGGCAAGAACGGTAACCAGAGTCTCGCTCCCTATCAGACCCTTTCGCAGATGAACGTCGGCATGGCCGGTGGCTACGTCGCCTACTTCGGCAACGAGGTCATCTTTGGTCAGGGACTGGCAACCCTCGGCAATCCTGCCCTCGGTTGGGAGACCACCACATCGTGGAACTTCGGCCTCGAGAGCGACTTCCTCAAGGGCGGTCGTCTCCACTTCGAGATCGATGCCTATTTCGCCAACACCACCGACCAGATCTTCGAGCGCACCATTCCCGTCATGGGCGCTGGTATGAGTTCGCAGTATGCCACTATGGGTAAGATCAGGAACTGGGGCATCGAGGCAAGCCTTCGCAGCATGAACATCAAGACCAAGGACTTCTCCTGGTCAACCAACCTACAGTTCACCCTCAGCCGCAGTATCCTCAAGGAACTCTATGGCGATGGCAACGACGACATCACCAACGAACTTTTCCTCAACGAGTCGCTCGGCGCCATCTACGGTTATAAGTTCGACCGCGTAGTGCAGACCGACGACCAGGCATATATCGAAAAGAACGGTGCCAAGCCCGGCGACCCGATGTATGTCGACATGGATGGCAATGGCGTCATCACTCCTGAGGACCGCACCATCCTTGGCTTCAACAAGCCCGCCTTCATCCTCAACATGGGCAACACGCTCACTTGGAAGGACTTCTCGCTCTACTTCCTCTTCTCGGGCACATTCAGCGCAGGCAAGTATGGCATCGCCGCCAACAACAATGCATTCGTCTGCTTCGAGAACATGGCTTACGTCAATGCTGAGGATCACCCCTTCTGGACCGAAGAGAACCGCGACACCAAGCACCTCGGCCCCAACGGCGACCTCTCGAAGTTCACCGGCACGCAGAAGTACGGTTTCATCCGTCTCCAGGATGTCAACCTTTCGTACAACGTCAAGGGCAATTGGATGAAGAAAATCGGTATCAACGGCCTCCAGGCATACGTTTCGGGATCCAACCTGTTCTTCTTCGCTCCCGACTGGGAGTTCAGCGATCCTGAGGTTCGCGACTCTCGTGGTTTCCAGCTCGCTCGTACCTTCACTTTTGGCTTAAACTTACGATTCTAAAAAACGACAGACAATATGAAAACATATAATTATCTTTTCGCCCTCATGATGGCTGCAGGTGCAATGGTATCTTGCAACGACGACGATTTCCTCGAGGAAAATCCAAAAACCATCTACACCGTAGAGTCGGCATTCACCAAGAGTGGTCAGGTCGATGCAGCCGTGGCTCGCGAATATATTGCCTTCAACTATATGTATGGCTGGCACAACATGTATGTCGAGGGAGTGGCTGCAAGCAACCTTCTGGGCGGTAGTGGCACCGATATGATCGATGGTGGTCAGGCCTATCCCCATATGGCAGCCGGAATGTTCTCCAACTATATGAGCCTCAACTCCAATACCCAGGATTTCAACGGTCTTTGGAACGAACTCTATCAGCTCGCATCCTACGCCAACCTGGCTTTGCATGGTGCCGAGCTCGTCGAGTGGAAGGATCCTGCTGAGAAGGAATATGCTGTTGCTCAGTCGAAGTTCTTCCTGGGTTGGGCCTATCTCCGTCTGGGCGAGTGCTTCGGTGGTGTGCCCATCGTGCGAGAGTACAGCGAAGAACTGAAGTTCGACTATGCTCGTGCCACCCGTCAGGAGACCTACGCCTTCGCCATCGAGAACCTCGTGGCTGCCGAGGCTGGTCTGCCCCAGTATCCCAAGCAGGACGGCCGTGCTGCCAAGGGCATTGCCAACCACTACCTCGCCGAGGCTTACCTCGCACAGGGTGTCGAGACTGGCGACAAGTCCAACTATTCGAAGGCCATCGAGGCTGCCAGCAAGGTGGTGGCTGCTCATCCTCTCATGACACAGCGCTTTGGCGTGCGTGCCGATGCTACCAGTACGGGCACAGGCTTCATGGGCATCCCCAACTACAAGGCCGACGGCAACGTGTTCTACGATCTCTTCCAGATTGGCAATTATAACTATAGCGCAGGCAACACCGAAAGCCTCATGGTGGCCGAAGCTCCTTCCTACGACAACTGGGCAGCCAATGGTGGTCCTGTCAACCTCAACGGTCTTACCGTGGGTGCTCCCTATCGCGACATCATCTGGAACGAGGCCAATGCCGAGCCAACGTCTGCCGGCCCCTGGAAGGAACTCACCCAGATGGATCCTGCCTACATCGGTGCCAACATGGGTCCATATCTCGGCGGTACGTCGTGGGGCCTGATTGGTCAGACCGACTATGCCGATGAGGTGGTCTGGAGCGGCGAGTTCGCCGATGGCGACATCCGCAACTCCGAGGTCGTGCTCTGTCATCCCGTTGTCCTCGACGTCAAGTCAAGGCATCATGGTGAGGTTTGCCAGAAGGAATGGCTCCAGTTCCCATCAGCATTGATGCGCGTCTCCTGCAAGATTGCCATGCAGGATGGTTGGGGATTCACCGACCACCATGTGGGTTATGTCGGACAGCCCTTCGGCTTCCAGTACGGTCGCGACAACTACATCGCCCGTTCGTCCGAGACCTATCTGTTGCTTGCTGAGGCTTACCTCCGCAATGGCGATGCTGCCAAGGCAGCCGAGACCGTCAACATCGTGCGCGACCGTGCACAGGCTACCTACAAGTATGCCACCGTCACCATGCGCGACATCCTCGACGAGCGTGCACGTGAACTTCTGTTCGAAGAGCATCGCTGGCCAACCCTTCTTCGCCTGGGCAGCTCCAATGGCGAAAACGAGGACATGAAGTACCAGCTCTCTCACTACACCATGTTCGTCAACGATCTGCACGAGAAGGGCGTTACTCCCACCTGGAACCTCTTCCCCATCCCGCTCACCGTCATCAACCTCAACTCCGATGCTCCGATCGAGCAGAACAAGGGTTGGAATTAAGCTTATGTCCTGAAAGGTGCGAAGGAAGCAACCCTTCGCACCTTTCAGAACCCCTCAGACCCCTCAGACCCCTTCAGAACCCCTCAGACCCCTTCAGAACCCCTCAGAACCCCTCAGAACCCTTCAGAACCCCTCAGAACCCTTCAGAACCCCTCAGAACCCCTCAGAACCCTTCAGAACCCTTCAGAACCCCTCTTAACCCCTCTTAACCCTCAATGAAACCCTTCCTTTCCCTCCTCCTCTTGGCTGCCACCATGTTGACCATGGTGGCCCAGCCACCGATGGGACCTCGTGGTCCCGAAAATGAGTTTTCCGACATCGAAGGCACGTCAGCCCTTTCTTTCAACCTCCCGTTCTCACGCGATGTTAAAGGACGTGCTGGCCATGGTCCCCAGTTCTATCTCTTCCCCGACCAGAAGCTCGATGCACAGTCGGCCAAGACGCTTGTCACGGAACTCGGCCTGATCGACTGGGCCAAGGATTATGCAGGCGGTGTCGTGGTTGTCAATCCTACTGCCGACAAGTGGCAGGCTGCCGATGTGCAGGCCTTCCGCGAACTCCTCGGTCGTCGAGGTCCCGCCACCAACATCAAGGTCATCGGCATTGGTCGTGGTGCCACCTTCGTCAACCAGCAGCTTGCAGCCAGCGACATGACGGGTGCCATTGCCGGCATCGTAGCCATCAATGGTGCAGCAGGCAAGAAGGTTGCTCTCCCTGTGCCCGCCTATCTTGGTGGCAAGGGAGCTGCCGCCGCTGCCAAGGCCTACCAGGCTACGGCTGCCAAGGCGGTGGCCGATCCCCTGCTCCAGGTTGTCGTCAACAAGGACACCAAGGCTTCGGTGGCCCAGCTCATGGCTGATGCCTGGGACAAGGTGCTCAGCGCCAACTATCGCTACAACAACCTCTATCGCACGTTCTACATGACGCGTGGCATCGACAATCCCGAAGGCATCAGGAATTTCGAGCTCGTTTCGTTCCCGATGTTCGACAAGCTCGGCATCGAGCGCAACGTCATCGAGTTCCCCATCATCGACTTCAACCGTGCTGGCCAGCACCAGGAGCCCGACAAGTACCTGTGGTACGAATATGTGCCCCGTCAGGTCAAGGAGGCAGCTCCCGGCACTGTTCCGCTGGTGGTGATTCTCCACGGACATGGCAACGACCCGCGCACCCAGAGCGAGACCGCAGGTTTCGTCGAACTGGCTGCCGAGGAAGGCTTCATGGTGGTCGAAATGGAATGGCAGGGCAGTCATGGATATCTTCCCATGGGCCTTGACGGCATCGAAGGTGCCATCAACGTAACGTTGAAGAAATATCCCCAGCTCGATGCCTCGCGCATCTATTGCGAAGGTTTGTCAGCAGGAGCGATGACCAGCAACATGCTGGGTGTACGTAAGTCGCATCTCTTTGCCGCAGTGGCTGGTCATTCGGGAGGCATCTTCTCGGGCGACGGTACAGGCTACTACGGATATGGCATCGAACCCATCCTCGACGAGGCAAAGCAGAAGCGCGGCTTTGTTGAAGTGGGCTATTGCTCCGTGCTCGGCACCGACGACGATGTGATCCGTTTCTACGGAAAGGACAACTGGCAAGGCAATCCCTACCTCAACGTTTGGCGCCTCTACGAGACCATCAACGGCATGGAAGTCACGGGCGACCTCGACTTCTCCATCGATTCCACGTTCGGCTTTGCATTGCGCGATCGCGAGCAGATCCATACCGGAAAGAGTGAGGACATCACCATCGAGTTCGGCCAGCTCTATAAGGGCGATCGTCCCATGATCCGCATCATGGCCATCAACCATTACGGTCACTGGAACTTCAAGCCCGCTGCCCGTCTCATCTGGGACTTCTGGCGCCATTTCTCCCGCAATCCCGAGACAAAAGCTCTGCAGTACACTCGTTAATCCTTGTTCTCATCAAGATTAATTGTTAATTATTAATTGACATTGTTATTTGTTAATTGTTAATTGTTAATTGACATGCGTAAGCATCTTCTCATAGCCCTGCTGCTCACTGCCGTCCTTCCGGCCAGTGCCCAGTGGGGCATTCCTGTTGAGCAGTTGTTGCAGCGAGCTCAACAACGCCCTCAGTTCAACATGCTCAAGGAGCAATGGAGTGCCGCCTGGATCGAAGTGCCCGACACCGATCGCGATGCCTATGGCGTCTATTATTTCCGTAAGGACATCGACCTCGCTTCCGTGCCCGCCGAGTTCAAGATACATGTTTCCGCCGACCAGCGCTACAAGCTCTATGTCAACGGTGTCTTGGCCTCGCTTGGTCCAGCTCGCAACGATTCGAAGCATTGGAACTACGAGACCCTCGACATCGCCGGCTATCTTAGGGAAGGCAGGAATGTGGTGGCTGCCCAGGTATGGAGCGAAGGTCCCTATAAGCCTGTGCCCAATGCTACTATCCAGACGGGATTCATCCTGATGGGAGAGGGGCAGGCGAAAGTGCTCAGCACCGATGGCTCTTGGCGATGCATCCAGGATCCCGGCTACACCCCGCTGCGTCAACGTGTGCCAGGCTACTATGCCTTGGGCGCCGGCGAACAGATCGATATGAGCCGGACCATTGCCGATTGGCAGGATCCTGCCAATACTTTGTCCGACTGGAAGCCTGCCCATCCTTACGCCTTGGGCGCTCCTCACGACGATGCCAGTGGTACGGGTGTCTATATGGGCCATCCTTTGGTGGCTTCTACGCTGCCTCAGGTCGAACGTTACGAGCGTCGCCTGCAGTCGGTGCGCCGCAATGGTGGGCTCAAGCTGCCCAAGGCCTGGCCGGCACAGCCAGCCTCTGTCGTTATCCCTGCCAATCAGACGGTCGATATTCTGCTCGACCAGCAGGAGCTTACCAACGGGTACTTCAATCTTGGTTTCTCGAAAGGAAAGGCAGCAACAATCACCGTTCAGTATGCCGAGGCACTATATTTGCCTTCCGAGTCTGACGATCCTCGTCAGGAGCCAGCCAAGGGCAACCGCAACGACATCGAGGGTAAGGTGATGCGCGGCCGTCACGATGTGCTCATCTCAAGCGGTGCCGACAGCCAGCAGTTCACTTCGCTCGACTGGCGTACCTTCCGCTATGTCAATCTCCACATCGAGACGCGCGACGAGGCACTTGTGCTCGACGACGTCAGCAGCACCTTCGTAGGCTTCCCCTTCCTGCAGCGAGCTTCGCTCGATACCGACAATCCCGAGCTCCGGCAGATGATGGAGATTGGTTGGCGCACAGCCCGTCTCTGTGCCATCGAGACCTACACTGACTGCCCCTATTACGAGCAGCTTCAGTATCTGGGCGACACCCGCATCCAGGCGCTCGTTTCGCTCTACAATGCCGGCGATGACCGATTGGTGCGCAACTATCTCCATCAGGCCGACATGAGCCGCAACGCCGAGGGAATCACCATGGGTCGCGCTCCTTCCGAACTGCCCCAATACATCACCCCCTATGCCTTGCACTACATCTATGCCCTGCATGACTATCTGATGTATGGAGGCGATCCCGACTTCGTCTATGACCTTGTGCCCGGTGCCGAACAGATTCTCCATTACTTTGCCCGATACACGCTGGCCGATGGTCGTGTGAGCGGCCTTCCGGGTTGGAACTTCACCGACTGGTGCTACAATCCGGGTTGGATGCTTGGCGTGCCACAGCCTGCGCAGGATGGTGCCACCAGCATCCTCGACCTTCAGTTGCTCTTGGCCTATCAGTTGCTCGGCGACATCGAGCAGCACATGGGCAACAACTTCATGGCGCAGAAATATGCTGCTTCGGCCGAACGTCTGGCAAAGGCTGTTCAGCAAAGCTATTGGGTGGCAGATCGTGGACTCTATGCCAACAATACCGACCATCGTCAGTTCGCACAGCACGCGCAGGCACTCGCTATCCTCACAGGACTCGTCGAGGGTGAACAGGCACGTGCTTTGGCTGAAAAGACGCTCACCGACACTTCGCTCGACTATTGCACCATCTACTTCCGCTTCTATCTCCATCAGGCTTTGGCAAAGGCTGGTTTGGGCAACGACTATCTGTCGTGGCTCGACAAGTGGCGTGAGAATATGGCCAACGGTCTGACAACTTGGGCTGAGACTTCCGATGTCAACACCTCTCGTTCCGATTGTCATGCATGGGGAGCAAGTCCTAACATCGAATTCTTCCGCATCCTGCTCGGTATCGACAGCGCTTCGCCTGCCTTCCAGACCGTATGCATCACTCCTCACCTCGGCAATATCCGTCGCATTGGTGGAACGATGCCCCATCCACAAGGATTCGATCTCCCCGCCTCTGTCACCGGCACCTTCGTCTGGAATGGTGCAACCTACACGCTCCAGGGCGGTCCAAACCATATCTCAATTCCACAGTAACCCCGTTCCTGCCTAAGGATTCCGCATAGAGAATGGGCATCTGAACTGTCGTCGGTAATTCTATTAGTAAAATGATTAGAAAAACGATTTTTTGTCGTTTTTCTAATCATTTTACGACTAATACTAAGTTAACTTTTGAGACGTGTATCAATCTTTCAGGGCACACACAGGCACAACATAAACTCCATCTTCTCGTTTGTAAGCATATGTCCCTATGCCTGTCAAAACCATCATAAACGATGGCTTCTTCATCCGTTCAGTGTCAATCTTCCCAGCCAATGACTTCAATGAAGATGCCCCTTCCTCTATCAACTTCTCACCTCCGATTTTTACCTCCACTAGGCCATAACTACCATTTCGCAAATGTACAACGGCATCACATTCCAAGCCGTTGCGGTCACGAAAGTGGAATACCTCACCGTCAAGAGCTTCTGCATATACTCGTAAGTCCCGTACAGCTAGGGTCTCGAATACAAATCCGAAGCTCTTCAAGTCGTTTGTAAGATCATTAGGGCCAATTCCTAAAGCGCTTGTCGCAACTGAAGGATCAACAAAATACCGTGTATCACTCGTTCGTATAGCCGATTTGCTCCGAAGGTTAGGATTCCAAGCAGGCATGTCCTCCACAACAAAAATCTTACGCAAAGCCTGAAGATAAGAAGCTATCGTGTTCTCGTTCATACTTGAGGATTCGTTGGCCACAATATCTGCATATAACGTATTTAAAGAGGCTGAAGTTCCACTATGACGAGCATAACTACGCAGCAATCTGCGACAGAAAGCGGACTCCCTGCGTACACCATCTACACGAGAAATATCCGTATTACATATAGCATCAACATAGTTGTAGGCTTGTCGTAAAGCCGCCTTAGGTTTCATACCAATTGCAGCTGGCCAACCACCACGACAGCATACAAATGACAGCTCGTCTAGGCTCATCTTCCTTCCCGTTGCATCAGGCACTTCCCCATCGAACATACTGCCAAGACTTACTTCTCCCGACGATTCTCCAGATTCCCAAAGTGTCATAGGACGCATTGTAAGCCAGCCGAAACGTCCTGCACCTGAATGATGAATCTGTTCTGTAGACGCGGGAACAGCAGATCCTGTCAAAATAAATTGGCCGACACTTACGTTTCGATGATCAACCTCAAACCTCACAGCATCCCACAGCCTAGGAACCATTTGCCATTCGTCAATCAAACGTGGAGTAGCACCAGTCAGTAAACGCTTAATGTTTGTGGATGCTAATAGCATCAATTCTTCTTCCGTTTCTGGATCATTCATATAGATCCTGCTTTGAGCCTGTTGTTCTGCCGTAGTCGTCTTTCCGCACCATTTGGGGCCTTCTATTAACACGGCTCCAGATGCTTCCAACTGCTCCTTAAGCAATTTGTCGGCTATTCTTTTTCGGTATTCCATTTTAATAATCTGTTTTTCGTCTTATGAAATATTCATCAGCGACATTTTCCATCTTGGCCGTGGCATTTGACGAAATTTCATCGTGGCATTTGACGGAATTTTAGCGTGGCATTTGACGATTGAAAAAGAATTATCCCGAACCACTTTCTTCCATAAAAACCTCGCTAAATTATGTTTCAAAAGACAAGGCAAAGATACAAATATAATATGAAAATTCAACATCATATGATGATTTTTAACAATTATATCTTTATTTTACCGATAATTTGGCAAAACTGTTAACTCGACTCTCGGTTTGAGGTATAACAAACAACTTAGTTTTTGTTCGCGTCTGGGAATAGTAGGGAAGTAGAGATGGTGCCGAGGATTGATAGGTTTTTTCGTAATCATGTTCCCCAACGAACGTTTGAGGACATCATTCTGCCGCACCATATCCTTCAACGAACGTTAGAGAAAAAAGTGAACAAAACCACAGTTCTGTTCACCTAAACTATCTATATTCGAGATAAAATCTTTTTCTCTTTGACATTTATACAATAGGTTCTATTTCTGTTAGCAGCGAGAGGCTCAATAAAACGTCCTCAATAACCATTTGTTGTCCGCCTTGTCAGAAGGTACAAGAACCTATTACCAATAGAGAGAATAATAAGAAGCCAAATTTCTTATGCAAAACTTAGCTTTGATTACAAGCTCTATTATCTAAATGAGTTTTACGTTTTCGTTTCTGTTCAGTTTTTTCCTGCTTTTGGTTAAACTCAAGTTTTTGATAGTAACCAATTTTCTCCATAATGGATTCAGCTTGAATCATATGCCCCTTCTCACAAAGGTTACGATACTCTTGAACTAAGTCATCAACAGTTTTTCCAACTAACGGTTTTACGCTATTTTGAGACAAATCATAGGTTGCATTAGCAAATCCTTTCTGCCAGGAAACTTTAGTTTGATATTTAGATATGTCTGGATGCATTTGAATAATAGTAGTTGCAACTTCCGTAGCTCTTTCTGTTTTATGTTTGATTTCTTCGTTTTTCTTTTTGTTCTCTTTATAATGATTATGAATCTTATATGCAACCGATATTGCACTAAAAAAGATTAACATGCTAATTACAGATGAGGCGCCGTCAGATCCACTTTCTACTGCATCCTCATAAGCTTCATGCATATAAGCTTGGCTATACGATATTGATACAGAACAAATCATAAGGGTTAACAAAACAATTCTATATCTCAACATACAACGTGTTCTATAATTCTATAACATGTAAAAAAACCAACGAAAGCGAATAGCAATATAACGCTTAGACAACCAGCCTCACCAACTCCCGCTTTGTTATCGCCAATAGGAGTTCTTCCCGTTTCTTGGTTGATAGTGACCTGCTCTTGCCAATAATCAACAAGGTTTGGCACTACGTTTTCGGTAACACCCTTTTTGTCTTCTAACTGGATTATTTCTTTTTGTTTTGTAATCGTATTCCAGTATGCGATTATTAAAAAGTGGCAGATAATGTGTTCCTTACTTTTACCAAAACTAGTGGCCAAACCTACGGCTGCACCAACTGGGCCTGCAAGCATCCAGCCTAATCCGACTCTTGAACCACGGGTTTCTGATCTTTTAAAATCCATAGTATCATCAAAATAAAAATAATCAAAGACAATTATCTGTGAATTATGAATATTCAATCGGACACCATCAATATCAACCTCAATTCCATGTGTATGTACTGTTACACATGCAGCTTCCTGATATTGTCGAATCTTAGTAAATGCTGAGCATAAATCATTGGGGAAAAACTCGAAATACTTTTGGTTTCTGTAGTCTGCATATGCTTCACCAATATTCAAATCCCCTGAAAAAGATGTAGGACATTGTGCCTCTTTAATCTTCTCAAGAATATCATCATAAATCATATCCTAAAACCCGCAGCACTATCTTATTACAACTTACATTAACTTGTCAACAAATTGTTGACCACTGTTTTGTCATGTCAAAAATTCTACTTGTCTTTGTGCTGCAATTATGAAAACAAACATAATCTTTAACAAGACATAGCAAAGGTAAAACAAAAAGATTTACGCTTCAATTTTATTATGCATATGAATCGCTTCTATCTGAATCCGTCTGAGATATCTCACCTGTATTTCAATTAGCTTAAACGGTGTCGCAAATACCTGCACATCAGATAGGGGAACAATACTCCCCAGGAAACATCTACGCTGTTTAGTGCGAAGGTGAAATTTGAAGTTGCGAAGTTCAGTATAGCCCTTTGACCAAGCGTCTGTAAACACTTTTTTATGACTGCTACTTCAATCCCGCATGTCAAATAATTGTGATGTGGAGTGAAGCTACGCGGCAAATATACACATTATATAAATATATGGCAAGAATTCTAAGCGAAAAAAATCATGTTTGGATTACATTTTTGACGTTTGGTCTCAAAAAAGGGCGAATAGATTGCAAAAAACACAATGACATGTAGCTTTAGAAGTGTATGAGTCTATTGAAGCAATACTACTTTTGTAGTAAACATTCTATCGAATATGAGAGTTCTATCCTTTTTCGCTGCATGTCCTTCAGCGAACGTTGGAGGGCATGCAACAATCGCGGAAGTATTCTGTCGCGCATTATGATGCTTTATCCAAACGAGTAAGCATACCGTCGCATTGGTGGAACGATGCCCCATCCACAAGGATCCATCACTGTGGCCTATCGATCTCCCCGCCTCTGTCACCGGCACCTTCGTCTGGAATGGTGCAACCTACACGCTCCAGGGCGGTCCAAACCATATCTCAATTCCACAGTAACCCCCGTTCATCTTCACTGACAAAAAATACGAAGGCGCGGCATCCTGCGATGTCACGCCTTTCAAATATATTTGTTATACACTCGAAGTTGCTAATCTCAACGACGCTCCATGAACATGGTACGGAGTCTCAGTGCGATGTTTTTTCTCACTGCAAAGATAGGCCCTATTCTCGTACCCTGCAGGTTTTTTCCACACTTTTTGCATCAGATATAGCGACACTCCCCGCATATAGCGACAAGTATTGGGAGCACCCTTTATTTTTGTCGCGTCGAATCAATTTTTGCAGCTTTTTTTACAAGGTATTGTACTTCAAAACGAAATGGAGCGTCTACGAACGTAGGCGCTCCATTTATTTGAGAATGTTGTGTGTCTGTGAACGTAGGTGCTCCATCTGCCGTAGAATAATGTGCATCGATGAACGTTGACGCTCCATTTCCGGCAGAATGTTGTTCGCCTTCGAACATTGGTGCATCATTTCCTAAGGAATATTGTCCGTCTACGAACATCGGCATACAATCTGCTGCGGAATATTGTACGTCTGCGAACATCGATGCACCATTTCCTGTGTAATATTGTCCGTCTACGAACGTGGACGCACAGTTTACTGCCGAATGTTGTGCATCTGTGAACGTTGACACACTATTTCCTGCGGAATATTGTTCGCCTACGAATATGGACGTACAATTTCCATTTTTTTGTTGTTCACCTACGAACACTGACGTTCCATTTCCTTCAGAATGTTGTACGTCTACGAACCTTGGGGAACATACCACGATTGGAAATAGGGTTTCGTATTTGCTGAGTAAATAATAATTCATGGCAATTCGCAGTAATTCGTGTTTCCTCTCCAATATTCATTCGCATCAAGCATTCTGACGCGCGTCAGAGTGCTATATCCAATCGCGGAAGTACTCTGTCGGCCGTCGTGATGCTCTATCCTGTAGGAGCAAGTACTTTGACGGTCGTCATAATGCTTTCTCCAAATGCGGAAACACTCTGTCGGCCGTCACGATGCTTTATTACATTTCTTTATGCCATCCCGAAGGAGATTATTATTCCCGTGATGGTGCAAATTGACAATTATGGATATTTTCCCCACATTTTCTTTGCCATATTAATTTATTTCATTATCTTTGCCCACGAAACTTGAAGAACATTATTAATCTTGAATAAAACTAATCTATGGGAAATTGTCGCTACTTGGGCATCATCGTGCTGCTGGCTATATGCTGCCTGACCTGCTTCGGAATGAATGAGGAACCGAAGGACAGCATACAGTCGCGTCGCGTGCTGGTGCTGGCTGAGCGCGGAGGTCTGCACGAGGGTTTCACCGCCACTGGCCTGCAATGGCTCGATGAACAGAAGGAAAGGCTGAACCTGGAGCTGACCGTGCTGGAGACAGCCGAGGAGATTCCGCAGGGTGAGATCGGGAAGTACCGGCTGGTGCTGCAGCTCAACCATCCGCCCTACGCATGGAGCGAGGCTGCACAGCGCGATATGGAGGATTATATCGACAGCGGTAGGGGAGGATTCATCGGATTCCACCACGCTACGCTCCTGGGCGAGTTCGACGGCTATCCGATGTGGGAATGGTTCTCGGACTTCATGGGTAAGATACGCTACAAGAACTACATCGCCGACAAGACGGACGGTACGGTGCAGGTGGAGGACCGCGAGCATCCCGTGATGAAGGATGTGCCCGGCACCTTCGTGATCCCCGACGACGAGTGGTACACCTACGAGACCAATCCGCGCCCCAACGTGCACGTGCTTGCCCACGTGGATGAATGCAGCTACACCCTGCAGACCGATGTGAAGATGGGCGATCATCCCGTGGTGTGGACCAACCCATCGAAGAAGGCTCGCAACGTCTATTTCCAGTTCGGCCACAGCAGGCTGCTGTTCGAAAACGCGGCCTTCGTCACCCTCTTCGAGAATGCCATCCGCTGGACGCTGGGCGACACGGATCCGGCTCCTGCCCAGGAGGAGGAATATGCTGCCAACTATGCCCGTGCTCCCCGCTTCAAGGCGCTGGTCCACTACGAGCCCCATGCCGAGGAGGCGCATGTGCAGTTCGACAAACAGGCCATCGAGTTCCTTCACAAGCTCACCTACGGCGAGGGCTGGCTGATGGACGTCACCACCTCGCTTGCCGACTATCCGTACGAGAAACTGAAGGAGTACAGCATCGTTGTGAGCCTGAATGCTGCGCCTGGCGATTCGGCGCAACGTGCGGCCTTCGAGCAATATATGGAGAACGGCGGCGGATGGATGGGCTTCCATGCCTCGGGCTACAACGACCGCAACACGGGATGGCCCTGGCTGAACAGGTTCCTGGGCTGCGGCACGTTCTACTGCAACAACTGGCCTCCACAACCTGCCCTGGTGGAATGTGAGACGGGGGAACACCCTGTCACCGGCACGCTGCCTCGGTCGTTTGTGGCGCCTGCCAGCGAGTTCTACCAGTGGCAGCCGAGTCCGCGAACGAACCCCGATGTGGAGATCCTGCTCTCGATTTCGCCGAAGATGTATCCCTTCGGACTGAAGGACGTGGTGAAGTTCGGCGACTTCCCCATCGTGTGGACCAACAGGAATTACCGCATGGTCTATCTGAACATGGGACATGGTGACGAATGTTTCATCGATGCCACGCAGAACCTCCTTTTCGTCAATGCCTTCCGTTGGGTGGTGAGCCGTGATCCCGAGGGTGATCCGTTCAAGAAGTAAGTTTCTCCATCTCACTGGCCACATGAGCTTCGCATTCCCTCATGGCATCGATGGTCTTCTGCAGCACCTCGTCGAGGGGCCATCCCAGCATCTCGGCTCCGCGTTCAATCACTTCGCGAGAGCAGCCGGCGGCGAAGCCCTTTGACTTGTACTTCTTCTTGAGGGATTTCAGTTCCATGTCCTGGACACTTTTCGACGGACGCATCAAGGCAGTGGCCCAAATCAGTCCGGTCAGTTCGTCGGTGGCGTAGAGCACCTTCTCCATCAGGTGTTCGGGTTTGACATCGACGTGCAGGCCGTAGGCGTGACTGCAGATGGCGTGGATCATCTCTTCGCCCACACCTCCTTCGCGCAACAGTTCGGGTGCCTTGATGCAATGCTCGTCGGGATACTGCTCAAAGTCGATGTCGTGGAGCAATCCGACCATTCCCCAGAAATCCACTTCGTCGGCATAGCCCAGTTGCTCGGCATACCAGCGCATCACACCTTCCACCGTCAGCGCATGCTGCAGATGAAACGGGTCGTTGTTGTACTTTCTCAGCAGCTCCCAGGCTGCCTCTCTTGTAATGTGATTTTCCATATTTTATCGGGAGTTAATAGGAGTTATCGGGAGTTAATAGGAGTTATTGTGGTATAAAAGTAAGGTGAAAATGCAGACAACCTCGGCCCAATGGCCTGGTTGTTTCTGCCGGAAATGTGCTGCCTCAATGGCAGCAGAAAATTGCGCAAATGCGCAAAAAATCCATCCAGACCCAAATGGTCTCACTATTTGGACTTGCTTTATTTTCTGCACGTAGTGCGATTTTCTGTCGCTTTTGAGGCGACAATTTTCCGGACCCGAAGATTGATGCTTTGCAGCAATCAAGGGAAGGGGTCCCATTCATGGGGACGGCCTTAGCCGGATAATTAAATCCGGGCTATTGAAGCCCAACGTCTCCAATCCATTTTCACCTTCTCTTTCTTTTGAACAATAATGACAATTCGTGATAAAAGAAAAATAAGTATAGTTAATTCTGAATAGTTACTTAGTTACTCATTCGTTACTTGTATTCAAACCAATCTATATCCACATGCCCGCTTGTTGCCAGATGGGGACCTTGTGCGAAGATCCCAAGCATGACACCGGTAAAGCCACCGATGGTCTCTGTGCTGAGGAAACGATACTCCATCTTGGCCAATTGGGTGAAGTGGATGCCGTCGGGGGATGCCATCATATAGTAGAAGTCCTTGTCGGACGTGATGCGCAGATATGCAAGGTTGCCTGTCAACTCTATTTCCATCTCGTTGTGGCTGGTTTGACCTAACCGGACATTCGACTTTATGTAAATCTTCCCGTTCCTTTTTTCGGCTACGACATCATAGTGGTTGAGAGGAGCCGCATAAGCCGAAAGTCCTGCCTGCATTCCTTCGGCAAGGTGAGCAAGGTCGAACAGCGCTGTGGCAGAGAAACTTAGTTCGGTCTGTCGTCGGGCAACAAACGTAGGCGATGCCGTCTCGCTGAGGTCGATTGTGGCTGGGTAAAGCCTGAGCCATCCTTTGCGTTCGGTCAACGAGTATTTGGTGTAATCGGGGTTACACAGGCTCATCCATCCCATGGGTAAACCCAGAGAATGATAACTATCGTGGGGGGCATTTCGCTTGACGTAGTCGAACTCTTCTTTTTCGGGTTCCTGGGCCAAGGGTACGAATGGGAGGGTTCTGCATTTCATTTCGGTCTGCAGCGTACCATCTCCGTTTACCACAGGCCAACCGCCCTTTTCCCACGTCACGGGAGCAAGCATAGTCTCGCGTCCCATCACATGCTGCAGGTAACCGCTGGTACGGTAACCCAGACAAATCATCCACCACGAAGAGTCGGGAGCCTGCACCAGGTCGGCATGCCCCAGACCCTGAATGGGGCTGTTCTGCATCTTCATGTTGAAGTGCGAAAGGATGGGATTGGCAGGATTGGGCTGGTATGGACCGAAAAGGTCCTTGCTTCGGAGGATGTTCACATGATGCCCATGCTCGGTGCCGCCTTCAGCCAAAAGCAGATAGTAGTAGCCGTCCTTCTTGTAGATATGCGGTCCTTCGGGATATCGTCCGCCGAGACCTGTCCCCAGGTGATGTATCTCGCCCAGTTGCTTGCCCGTCTCCACATCAATCTCACATATCTTGATGTCTCCCTCTTTCCAAAGGAAATAGCATTTGCCCTCGTCGAAGAAGAGTGTGGGGTCGCAACTGCCTATGGCGAAGTCTATCACGATGGGTTCGGACCACTCGCCGGCAGGATTGTCGGCCCAGACATAGAAATGACGGCGCGAGGGGAAGACCGTTGTCACCATGTAGAACCGTCCCTTGTTATAGCGGATGGTAGGCGCATAGATGCCATTGTTGCCATCGGTGCCCTTCAAGTCCACCTGTGAGGGCCTGGTGAGGCAATTGCCTATTTGTTCCCAGTTCACCAGGTCTTTGCTATGGAATACGGGCACACCCGGAAAATACTGGAATGTGCTGTTGACGAGGTAGAAATCATTGCCCGCCCGACATACACTCGGGTCGGCGTGAAAACCGGGGAGAACAGGATTGCTGTATCCCTGTGCCCTTCCCGAGATTGCTGGCATACCCATTGCAATGGAAAGGAGAAGAGTCCAAAGTATAACCATAAATGTGAAACTATCTGTTAAAGTGGTTTTACACATTTTGGCAAAAAGTGTAAAACGCTTTTTACATATTTCAGGTGCAAACCATGAGTACCAAGCTTTCAAAGCATCCTTTCGGTCGTAGTCTCCAAGTTCCACCCATTGTCGCCATGATAGATTATCAGACGGGTCATGCCGCCATCGATGCAGATGTTTTCGCCCGTGATGAAACCTGCCTTGTCGGAGCAAAGGAAGAGCACCATGTTGGCGATGTCGAGGGGATTGCCGACACGTCCTGCGGGTTGCTGAATGGCATCGGGGCCTTGATAGACGGTGTAGGCGGTATCGATCCATCCAGGCGAGATGGAGTTGACGCGCACCTTTCCGGCAAGACTGACTGCCAAGGCGTGGGTCAGTGCGGCAATGCCTCCTTTGGCTGCCGTGTAGCTTTCGGTCTGAGGCTGGCTCATACGGTCGCGTGAGGAGGAGATGTTGACGATGGAGGCTCCCTCGGCGAAATAGGGAGCAAAGAGCTTGGCGAGGTAGAACGGAGCCGTCACACCTACACTCAGGGCATACTGGAACTCCTCGTAGGTGCACTCGTTTATTCCCTTCATCAGTGGTAGGGCGTTGTTGATGAGGTAGTCGATATGCCCGTGCTTCTCAATCACTTCCTTTGCAAATTGTTCCAACACCCGTTTGTCCGAAAGGTCGCCTACGAAATGGTTGCCCTGCTGCTTGTCGATGACGCAAACCGTGGCTCCCGCCTTCTGGAACTCCTCGGCAATGCAGCGCCCGATGCCCTGTGCACCACCGGTGACTACGGCTACTTTATCCTTGAAATCCATACTTACAGTTCCTTTGCGGGCCAGCCTTCGTCCTGGTACATGGTGGCCGATAGTCCGTGGTCGCGGACAAATATCCGCAGACCTTCTGCCCTGTTCCTTTCGCGCTCGTCGGCATCGCTGTGATGGATTTGGAAGGACTCGAAGTATTCGCCAAAGATTCGCCTGGCGCTGGGCAGAAAGCCGGAGCCATGTTCTTCTACTAACCTTTCGAAGTTTTTCAGACCGACTTTATTCAGATTGTACACATGAGCGAGTTCTATGCTAGAAAACACAATCCACTCTTAG
>ONNR01000010.1 GCA_900319235.1 uncultured Prevotellaceae bacterium | reverse complement strand
CAGCCAAAAATAATGTGGGGAGTAGTATTTTCGATATCTTTTTTTCGGAAATTCAAAAAGTTACGAAGGTATTTTCAAAGAACATTTAGGACACTAGTGGAATACAATTATGAAAAAACTGATCTTTGCCTTATTGGCATGTCTTTGCTTTGGTATTGCCGAGGCTGAGTCTTTGTTCTATCGTGCTTCTTTTTTTGCATACAAGTATGTTGACGATGACAATCAATGGCATGAGTAGTCGGACTGGGAGCCTTCGAAAATCGTGCTTTCTATCGACACGGACAAGGAGACCATCACCATCTATTCGGAGCAGGAACAGCGTTACATCATCTTGGACCGAGGAGATGATGACCAGGATGATGCGGGTGGTGAGCAGGTCGAGTTCTCGGTGATTGACCAGGATGGGGATACTGGGGTCGTACGGGTGCGGGCACAGAAGAACTCGGTGCTGCAGCTGTATGTCGAGTTCAACAACATCATGTGGGTGTACTCGGGTCTTCAGCGGTTATGATGAGCAGTGAAATGGGCTTTAACGTTAATGACCGTGTAATGAGCCGTTAATTATTCGTTAATGACATTATTATAAGAAAAAAACTTATTGAAATGTGTAGAGGCTGAAAAAGCCTGCGGCAGAATAGCTATCCGGAACCAATCCCCTCTCCTCTCCTTTGCTTAGGAAGGATAATAAAAAAGCCTCCAATGATTTGGAGGCTAGGAAAAGTGGGGTAGAAATATTTGGATTGTTAATTGTTGTCATTGAGCCACGCTTCGAGTTTTGTGCGTAGTGTATCCACAAATTGATAAGCTTGTGGCATTAGTTCTTCGACAGTTGATAGAGAATGATTGAAAAAGTCATCATAGTCTCCAGCACTTCGTTTGGAAAAGAGTCGACTATAGAAACGGCCTTGTTCAGGAGATAGAATACCTGAAAGGACCACATGCTGGCCGATGCTTTGTCTTACTCCATCATGTGACCTTACATCTATTTTCAGTGAAATGAGCATTGCTGTTGCGGCATAATAGCAAGCATAATACAAACGGTTGACTGCTGTGTTATAAAAGCCGTTCGCTTTATGACTTTCTACTTCCGATAGTGTTGATAGGGCAGTTTCCAAACGATAGCGAACTATGTCGCGACGTTGCTCGTCTGTCAATGAAAGTTTGGTCATATTCTTATATACTCATTTTCAACGTTTACAAAGAAGGGACTTATATGCTTTCCCCATTCTTGTTTGGGCATTATAATCGGGTTGATGAGGATACCTGTTTGTAACTCAATTTTGTAAAGAGGTGTAAATATCATGTCTTCATCTTTGTCAGTCAACGATGGTTTATCAACAAGAATCAAAAGGTCGATGTCGGAATTTGGACGAGCATCGCCTCTTGCCTGACTGCCATAAAGACGCACCTCTATGCCTATGGGCAAAGAGCGAAGAGCTTGGCTAATCTCATCTATGATTCGAGACTGTTTCATGATTCTTCATTTTCGATTTAGTGGAAAGTGCGCTGCAAATATACGCAGAATTAATTAAAAAAACAAATTATGTTCTATTTTATGACGGTTTTTTCTATGATTTAAGGAAAAATGGCGAAATGGGTTAATTTTTTCAGCGTTCTTTTTGTGTTTCATATCAAGGGTGAACACGAATCGGGGAATCGACACGAATGGGGTATGGTGTTGGTGAGTTTACATTTTTGTCATTTTGACACATAGTATTAGATGTCAAACATGAAGGTGTGGAAAGGAATTGTTTTGGAACATCTAGGATGCCTGAAAAAATTGGCGATACGAGGCTCTGGGCACGAATCGGTGGGATTAATCGACAATAAGTTATGAAACTTATACAACTAAGAAAATGCTTCGTAAGGCAAGGTATCGTTTGGTATTCACTTCCAAAACCTATTCCTTTCTGCTCCTTCCTTTAATTCGGAATATATGTCAAGAAATCTGTTACAATGGCTGAAAAGGACCCGTATGGACGAGGGGATGATCTGGGGAACCTACTTCAAGCACCGGAAAAAGGAACTGCGTGAGAGGTTCCCACAGATTGGAAGAATCGGTACGAGCAAGACCATCATGACCTATCTTCTGATTCGCAAGTTGACGGATGATGGGCTTAATTTCTATGTCCTTTCTGAGGAGAAGGGCGTGTACCTGCCAATACAAGGCGAAGACCTCTTCGGCCATTTCTATGTGGAAACCATTCGTTTTGTATTTCCCAATAACTGGGTGGATAGATATACTATCAATTGTTACTGTAGCAGGCGTCTGTGCCCAAATCCATTTATTGAGGTTCCGGCTTTCCATTTTCGAATCAGCTTCAGACAATGGTCGGAGAAAGATTTGATCGACTTCATTGACCATGTGCCCGAATTCTTTCCTAAATGGAATCGGGAGATAAGGATCATCGGACACGAAATCCCGAAGATACAGAAGAGGAAGGAAATGAATAAGTTGCGGGCGAAATTGATGGGGATGCGATGCCTCGAGTCTTATATCCAGTCGCGTTATCAGGGGCTTTGCGAGATGAAAGAAGATTGGATCACTGTGATTGTTCCTTTGTGCAATGGACATGATCTGACCGTCACGACTCCTTTCGTAGATTATATCCCAAAATGGTGGGAAAGGATTGAGGAGATGGTGAATGCATTTTATGGGTACTTCTCGGAACAAATTGATAAGGGTCTCATTGATTTGGGAATGTTCCCAAAGGAGTACGTGTGCTATTCCAAAAATCAATGGTACGAGGAATTTTATACTAGGTTTTATTGCGAAGAGTTGGAAGCGCTGTCGAAGAAGAAGGGCTGGCGCAAATGGTGTCCGATAAGGGTGAAAATTGGTTGACAAAGACCCCCTCGGTCCCCCTGCTTAGGGGGATGACTTGCTGGTCGAGACTTACCTCCTCTTGCCGCACCCCCTCGGTCCCCCGAACAGCGGGGGCGGAATACCTAAGCAGGGGGATTAGAAGGGGTCTGTTCTTTAACGTTAATGACCGTGTAATGAATCGTTAATTATTCGTGAATGAATTGTGTCTAGTTTTTTATCTGGTATTATGTACTGCAAACAAGCCTAAAAAAAGACTTTTTAGTAAAAAAAAGAAAATAAAGAGATGATAATTTGGAAATGTCGGAAATAATTTGTTTCTTTGCACCGTAAACAATGTCTATATTTAGTTCACTATTAGACACAATATAGATTATGGATAAGAAAAATCTTGACATAGCTTATTTTGTCTCATTCTGCATTGAGCAATATAAGAATGAGAAACGACTGACGGGAGAGGAAGCGATGCGCCAGTTGGATAACTATAATGCTCTCGACTATCTATGTGAGCACTACGAAACGTTGCATACCCAAAGTCGTCAGTGGATCTTGGAAGATATTGACGAGTTCATCAATTTAAGAAAGGGGAAACAGGTATGATACTATATCATGGAAGTCTGGAGCAAGTGATATGTCCAGAGATTAGAGAACCTAACCGCACACTTGACTATGGCAGCGGCTTTTATACAACCACATCTTTCAAACAGGCTGAGGATTGGGTGCGCAGGAAAATGAAGGAAAAGGAAACGAATGCTGGATATGTCAATGTTTTCGATTTTGATGAAGAAGTTCAAAAACGAGTGAACTGTCTGATATTCGATGCTCCTACAGAAGAATGGGTCGATTTCGTGATGCAGAATCGTACACAAAAAGGCTTTTCTCATTCGTATGATATCGTCTTTGGACCTGTGGCAAATGACCGAGTATATGCGGCTTTTGCATTATACGAAGGTGGTCTGTTGAGCAAGCAGGAACTGATTGCAGCACTGAAGACCTATAAACTGGTTGACCAATACTTATTCCATACAGAAATCGCTTTGAAGTACTTGACTTTCAAAGAAGCAATCATTGTAACGAAATGAAACTCGATATTAATCAAGATAATCTTTACCTGTTACTGCCATCGAAAGTGGCATGGTTGACAGGGATGCTTATGGAGGATGAAAATATAAGCATCGTGGATGCAATGAAGACTATCTATTCTTCCGCCACCTATAAGCAGCTGGAGAATGAAGTAACAAAGATGTGGCATCTTGGTCCTGTGGCATTGTATGAGGAACTAATGACAAATACAAACCCTTCGTCAAACCATATTTAGAACATAACGAACTGAAATAATCTCCGAAAATGGTTGAGTTTTTCGGAGATTATTGTATTTATGGTTCACTTTTGAAGTTGATGATTAAATCGAAGTTATTTCAGTCAGCAGCAGAAATCAAACTATATGTGTTTACATTCCCGTCATTTTGACACATAATGGTGAGAGAGGAAACATAAACATTAATCATTAATAGTTTTTATTTATGGATAAAAAGTACATGAAACTCAATTTCGAGGTGATGATGGACACGGCAAACTGCTGCAAGGAGATGCCGGAACTGAAGAGTGCCATCAAACACTCGATAGCGAAGCAGTACATGGTGGCAGAGGAAGATAAGATTGAACTGCCTGCTTGTGAGACTACGACCACGAAATACTGTGTGTCGGGCAAACGAAGTTTCGAAGCTGCGAAGGCATTCAAGAGCATGAAGGTTGCAGTGCTGAACTATGCCAACAACCATTCGATCGGCGGTGCCCCCTATCTTTCCGGCGCCCAGGAGGAGTCACTGTGCAGATGCTCTACGCTGCTACCTTGCCTGCAGGCGATGAAGGAGCCTTTCTACCAGAAGCATATCGACATGTATAACAAGGGACAAATGGACTACATGGGCAATGCCGACCTCATCTACACGCCTGATGTGCTGGTGTTCAAGACGGATGTGCGAACAGAACCGATTTATCCGCAAATGATGGACTCCGACAACTGGTACACGGCGAATGTCATCACTTGCGCAGCACCTGTGTTGTCGGACCCGGAAAAGAGACCTGAGAACTACGAGGACATTATGCGGGCACGCATCAGGAAGATTCTCGATGTGGCTGCGAAGGAGGGAAATGAGGTGATTATCCTGGGTGCATGGGGATGCGGAGCTTACAGGAACCCCATTGCGATTGTCTCGAAACTTTTCGTTGAGTGCCTGAAGGACTACAATTTCCCGATCGTGGTCTTTGCCTTGAGCACGACGATGAGTGTGCAAGGTTCTGTCTTTGCGAAAGCGCTTCAGGAGGAAGGTCAGCAGGTGTGGATTGACAATCAGTAAGGAGTTATTTATTCGTTAATGATTCCATCGAACAAACAATCCCCGGGAACCGAAAGGCTCTCGGGGATTGTTTCATGACAAAGGGTTGTCAAGATATGGGATGCGATGTTGCATTTCGCGAGCATCATGCGGAGTGACGGAAGGCTCCGATATAGGGATTGGGGCTGATGAAGAAGTCAGACTCAGCAGTGCTGCTCTTGTGGTTACGAACTGCCTCAGCGATCTTGTTGCCGACATAGAGGCTAGCTGAGAAAAGGATCACGGTGGTGAAGAATGCGATTGCGTACATAGTTGTATATTTTTTAATTGTTAATATTATTATTTTTTGTTTTTGTCTCGAAAATCAATTGTTAATTGTTAACCGTTAATTGTTCATTGATTTTCATTTTGACACCGCAAAGGTAAGGCCTTTTCTGCACGCCTGCAAGTTTTTCTTCATCTTTTTGACCAGTATATGGCGACAGGTACCCGAATGCGCGACAGAGCCGTAGAGACGACTTAAATCTTGTCGCCTCGATACGTGATTTTTGCAAAAAGATGGCATGATGATGAAGAAAAATGCAGAAAGGTTTGGAGATGTCGGGAAATAGTCCTATTTTTGCAGTGCAAAATTCACTTTCTGCTATGGAATGGTGATTTGGTGTAAAGATACTATCCCGTATTTTTTTGTAAAGAATAGATTAATATGAAAAAAAACTTTTGAAAGGTGTAGGTGCGGAGCACCAGATGCTTAGACTTAGTGCCAGGCATCTATGAGAGCGAGCTCTCCTATCTGTCTTGCACGAAGTCTAAGCGCACATCAGCGATGTGCTTCACCTTTCAAAAGAGAAAAAGTCCTCCTTTGGAGGAAGAAAAAAGGGCAAAGCCCAGAAAAGACCATCCGGGTCCCGAGTATTTTTTCAAGAATTTGAGAATTATTATTTTAAGAAAGAAAGGAGAGAAATAATATGATTGTAGTTCATGCGAATGACCCGACGACAAGGGTGCTGAGGTTGCTGTATGAGCAGAGGGAGGATGTCACGGCACATATCACGGAAAAAAGTACGAATGGGGCTGTGAGACGCGCTTTGAAGGCGGATGACACCATCATGATGCTGGGGCACGGAAACATATACGGATTGTTTTCAACACCGAATCGCAAAGGTGTGTTTACACGACTTCTGATTGACGATGGGCATACGCAGTTCCTGCGCGGAAAGACCTGCATAGGCATCTGGTGCCATGCGGATGAGTATGCTTATCGACATAGCTTGCATGGATTGTTCTCGGGGATGATCATCTCGGAACTGCAGGAGGCCATCGACAACAACATCCCGGCTACGAAGGAGGAGATTGATGCGGAGATGGAGAAGTTCACCCTCCGCTTGAAATACTGCATCGAAAACTATCCGTTGGATGAGGTGCCCCAGCGAATGCTGGAACTGGATGATACGAAGTCGGAGCTGACGAGGTTCAATTACGGGAATTTGGTGTATTATACTTAGGGATATTTAGGGATGCTAAGGGATATTAAGGGATATTAGGGGACATTAGTGTCGTGGGCCCCGAAAAACTATTGTCCCTTAACTTCCCTTAGAATCCCTTAAAGTCCCTTAGAATCCTTATATAGAAAAGGGGCCGCAGATATCACATCTGCGACCCCTACCATCTTTATAATTAATACACGTTATGAAACGTCAGGGGGAGTGAGCGGAGCGAGTCCTTAGGCTTCCAGAATCTCCTTGGGGAAGACTGGAGTAGCGCCCTCCTGGGTGCAGACGAAGGCACTGGCCTTGACTGCGATGCGGTGGGCATCCTGGATGCTCTTGCCCTTGAGGTACTGAGCCACGAAGGTTGCGGTGAACGAATCGCCTGCACCTACGGTGTCGGCTACCTTTACCTTTGGAGTATCGACGTAGGAAGTCTCATTCTCGGTGAAGACGTTCGAACCAACAGCGCCACAGGTGAGGATGACGGTCTGGAGAGTGTCGAACATGCTGATGAGCTGACGGCAACGCTCTTCGGCTGAACCTGTGAGGTGGAAGAGTGCGCTGACGATCTCAATCTCCTCCTCGTTGAGCTTGAGGATGGTGGCACGCTTCAAGCTGGCTTCGATAACCTCGAGGCTATAGAAGTGCTGACGAAGGTTGATGTCGTAGATACGCTCGGTGTCGGGATCCATCGTGTCGAGGAACTTGAGGATGGTGGCACGGCTGACGGGGCTGCGCTGAGCAAGCGAACCGAAGCATACGGCACGTGTGCGCTTGGCAATAGCCTCGAGCTCATCGGTCCAGGGGATGTTGTCCCATGCTACGTTCTCGCAGATCTCGTATGCGGGAATGCCATCGCCACTGAGGGTTACCTGTACGGTGCCAGTGGGATAAGCTACGCGTGCAATGCGACTGTCGAGCTTGATGCCCTTGATGATTTCGAGAATCTCGTCACCCAGTGCATCCTGACCTACAGCAGAGATAACGATGCTGTGCCAGCCGAACTGACCAGAGTGATATGCAAAATTGGTTGGAGCGCCTCCAAACTTGCGGCCTTCGGGGAAACAATCCCAAAGTGCTTCGCCAATGCCTACGATTAAGTCTTTTTTCATAATATCGGGTTATTAGGAGACCCCCTCTAATCCCCCTGCTTAGGGGGAAGAACGGAGCCCAAATTTTAATGTAATGTTTATTGAAATCGACCCGAGCCATCCCCCTAAGCAGGGGGACTGAGGGGGTCTGTTATTTTAATTCTTGATATTCTTGATATAGGTAAAGAGGTAGATGACGCCGATGGCCATGACAGCTACTGCACCGGCCTGACCCATAGCATCGCTCATGAAGCCCATGATGAGTGGGAAGATGGTGCCACCGAAGAGGCCCATGATCATGAGACCGCTGACTTCGTTCTGCTTCTCGGGAACTGAGAGGAGAGCCTCGGAGAATGCCATCGAGAAGACGTTGGAGTTGCCGTAGCCTACGAGGGCGATGGCTGTATAGAGCATCCACTTCTCGGTGCCGATGAACATGCCGCACATCGAGAGAGCCATCAGGATGACGCTGATGATGAAGAACCAGCGGGTCTTCATGATGCGAAGGAAGAACGAACCGGTAAAGGCACCAATGGTACGGAAGATGAAGTAGAGCGAGGTAGCGAAGGCTGCATCGTTGAGGGTCATACCCAGACGCTCCATGAGGAGCTTAGGAGCTGTGGTGTTGGTACCCACGTCGATGCCGACATGGCACATGATGGCAAAGAACGACAGGAGCACGATGGGCTTCTTGAGCAGTGCCAGGCAGTCCATGAACGACGATGACTTGCCGCCGCTGATCTCCTCGTAGATAGGAGTTGCCCAAAGCAGGGCGGTGGAGATGATGCCGACAACGAAGTAGATCAAGAAGAGCACACGCCAATCATAGCCGAACGATGGGATGACCTGGGTAGCGCCCCACATGGCGAGGTAAGGAGCCATGAACGAAGCGATGGCCTTGACGAACTGTCCGAAGGTAAGTGTGGATGCAAGGTTCTTGTCACCAATCACGAGCATAGCCAAGGGGTTAATACTGGTCTGCATCAGGGCGTTGCCGATGCCGAGGAGCGAGAAGGCCACGAGCATCACGGGGAACGACTTGCCAAACAAGGGGATGAACAGCGAAATGACAGTGACAACAAGCGAGAGGAGCACGGTCTTCTTGCGGCCGATCTTGTTCATCAGCATACCTGTAGGAACACTGAAGATAAGGAACCAGAAGAACACGAGCGAAGGGAACACGTTGGCCACCGAGTCGGAGAGCTGGAGATCTTCCTTGACGTAGTTGGATGCGATGCCGACCAGATCGACGAAGCCCATGCAGAAGAAGGCGAGCATCACAGGGATGATGGCAAGAGCAGAGGTCTTTTTCATTTTTTATAAAGGAATTAAAGGGGAGTAAAAAGGGAGTTAAAGGGGAGTAAAAAAGGAGTTAAAGGGACAATGGTTCAATTAACAATTAACAATTAATAAATAATAATTGTTTGTTTGACCCAAACTCGTCAAGCGGTAGTAACGTCCCTTTTACTACCCTTTTATAACTTTTTTACTACCCTTTTACTACCATTAACAGATTAGAGTTCAACAGTGCAAACCTTCACGTTGGAAAGACCATTGCCGGTGAGGGCGTTGTAAGGAGTCTTTGGGAAGACGAGGTTGGTCATCGTGGCACGACCGCCATCGACATACATTTCGATGGAGCAGATGTCCATCCAGAGCTGCACGTGATAGGTGTTCTTCTTGCCGCAGATCTGCTCAACAGGAATCCATGTGCCGCTGTTGGTGCCCATAGCCGGCTTGGGATCGTAGGTCTCGGGAGCGAAAGCGTCGTTGGGGATGATGCCCGAACGCGAGCGGTCCATGATGAGACGGCCGGCCTTGCAAGCGAAGAAGACTTCCTCACCCTCGTTGTTGGTGAGCGAGAAGGTGCTGCCGTTCTTGACATCCATTTCGATGACGAGCTGAGCCTTGTTGTCACCAAGCTTGATGGTGTTGCCTTCGGTGGTGAACTCGGCGGGCTTCACCTGAGCGAGAATCTCATCGACGGGCTTCTGGCCTACGTAAACCTCCTTGCCCTGCTGGAATGCGAAGAGCTGGCGAGGCATACCCATCTGCGAACGATACTGACGAGTGGGGAGGTCGTTGGCATACTGCCAGTTGCTCATCCACGGGATGCTGATGATGCGGCCCTTGGGCTCGTTGCTGAAGGTAACAGCTGCATAGTGGTCCTTGCCCCAGTCGAGCCACTTGACGGTCTCCTTCGGGTTGTCGCACTTGAAGTCCTTGCCGTCGAAGGTGCCTACGAAATATTCGCTGGCAGAGCCACCGAACCAGCAGCCTGGGTTGACGTTGACGATCATCACATACTTCTTCAGGTTGGTACCCTCAACTGGGAGTTCGAAGAAGTCGGGGCACTCGAACATACGAGGCTTGGCACCGTAACCGTCGCCGAAAGCGCTGACATAGGTCCAGTCGTGGAGGTTGTCGGAGCAGAAGAACTGCATCTCGTTGTCGGCAGAAATGATTACATAGTATTTGCCATTGTACTCGAAGAGCTTGGGGTCGCGGAAGTCGTTGCGGCCATCGGCAGCCACGATGCGTGGGTTGTCGGCGAACTTGGTGTAGGTGCGGCCACCATCGACACTCCAAGCGCCTGACTGTACCTGAGCACGGCCTGCAGAGGTGTAGTAGCTGTAGATGGTATCACCCTTTACGATGCTCGAACCAGAGAAGATCTGACCGAGGGTGTCGCGTACGATAGCTGGTGGAAGTTCGGTCCAGTGCACCATGTCGGGGCTCACGGTGTGACCCCAGTGCATGTTGCCCCACTTGCTTCCGTAGGGGTTGTACTGATAGAAGAGATGATACTCACCATCCTTGTAGGTCATACCGTTGGGGTCGTTCATCCAGCCATAGGCGGGGCTGAAGTGGTAGGCGGGACGATAGTACTCGCGGTTGGTGGTGTCGAATTCGTCGCTGAGCTCCAGACGGGAAAGTGCGAGGGCACCAGCGGGGAGGTTCTTGATCTCGACGCAAGCCTTCTTGCCGGCGGGCAGAGCCATGGGAACATAGTAATCGACGGTATCGATGGCAAGACGAACGTCCATCCAAACGTCGGCTTCATCACCGGTGCTGACACGTACGAGGGCCTCACCCTTATCCTCCTCGATAGGAAGGAGAATGTAGCGGGTTGGATTGGTTACGTCGACAACGGTTACGTCGCCTTGCTGAGAAACAGTAAACGAAGGACCAGCAGGCTGGTTGTTGCAAGCTGCGAGCATCAGGCCAGCACTTGCTGCGATCAGAAGATGTTGAATTTTCATGTTCACGTATTAATTATAGATGATTAAATTTAGAGGTCGTGGAGTTTTTCGGTGCAAAGATAATGAATATTTACGTGCGAACACAAAAAATATGTTGCAAAATAAGAAAAAAATGTTGCATCGAACATTTCATCCACTATTTTATGCCAAAGATGCATCATTTGTCCTAAAAAATCCGGACATCTCCACGATAAAGATGCAGCGAGTGATCATCTTCAATACGGTACACGACGCCCGAAGGACAGGGCTTGCTGTCGGTGCGAACTTCCTCGATTGCCTGGCTCGAAGCCTGCGAAGGGTCGAGGTTCCAGGCATAGGCAGAAACAAAAAAGAATATTTGTTGCAGACGCGAAATCTACAACAAATATTCTATCAAACGAACGATTTTGTTATTTTCGGTTATTTCCTTAGTTATTTCCTGTTTTTCTCTTCACCAGTTCGTTGGGCATTTCGCCGAAAAAGTCCTTATAGCACTTGGTGAAATAGCTTGGAGCGGTGAAGCCTACGGAATAGGCGACCTGGGCAATCGTGTCGTCGCCCTGTGCCAACATCTGCTGTGCCCGCTTGAGTCGCATGTTGCGAATGAGTTCGACAGGCGAATAGTTGGTCAGCGCCTTGGTCTTGCGATAGAGTTGTGCACGGCTCATGCCCATCATGTCGCCCAACTGCTCCACGCCGAAGTCCGAATCGCTGAAGCTGCGTTCGATGATATCCTTCATCTTGACGAGGAACTTGTCGTCGAGGGAAGATGGGGTTCTGAGAGGTTCTGAGGGGTTCGAAAGGTTCGAAGGGTTCTGAGAGGTTCTGAGGGGTCCTGAGTTTGAAGGGGTGATGATGCCCGATGAGCCGAAGAAGTCACGCACGCGGTTATGATTGTTGACCAGCGAACGGAGTTGGGCACGGAGCACGTCGGCATTGAAGGGCTTCGACATGTAGGCATCGGCGCCACCTTCGGTCAGACCTTCGATGCGATGTTCGTCCATGGCATTGGCAGTGAGCATCAGGATGGGGATGTGGCTGGTGTTGACCTCCTGCTTGAGGCGGCGACAACACTCGATGCCGTCCATCACAGGCATCATCATGTCGCAGACGATCACGTCGGGCACGGTACGCATCGCCTTGCCCACACCCGTCAGTCCGTCGCCTGCCGTGATGACACGATAGTGTTCGCCCAACAGCATCTGCATATACTGGCGCAGGTCGGCATTGTCGTCGATGACCAGCACCAGGGGCTTGGGTTGGCTCTCGAGGATGTTCTCGCCTTCGAACGAATCGCCCAGCTCGGTCTCGATGGTCGCTGCATCGATCTGCGGATCGACGGCTTCGGCGTTTTCGTCCTCGGTCACGGCTACACGTGGGATGCTGACGGTGAAGATGGTACCTGTACCCACCGACTGGTTCTGCACTTCGATGGTGCCCCCATGAAGTTCGACGAAGCTCTTTGCCACAGCCAGGCCGATGCCCGATCCTTCATGACGCGCCGAATCGACCTGATAGAAGTTTTCGAAGATGCGTTGGATGTGCTCCACGTTGATGCCGGGACCGGTGTCAGAGACCCGCAAGAGGATGCGGGGGTTCGAGGGGTTCGAAGGGTTTGAGGGGTTCGAAGGGTTTGAGGAGTTTGAGGGGGTTGAGGGGTTTGAAGGGTTTGAGGTTGAGAGGGATACTGCAATCTTTCCATTTTCGGGCGTGAACTTGAAGGCATTGCCCATGAGGTTGAAGAAGACGCGTTCGAGCTTGGGGAGGTCGGCCATGGTCCGGTAGTCGCCTTCGTCGGCCGAAAAGTCGAGCTTGATGTGCTTCTTGTAGGCGAGGCCCTTGAAGTAGCCGAAACTGGTCTGGCAAGCCTGGCGCAGATCGACGGGCTTCAGGTCGAGTTCGAGTTTTCCGCTCTCCAGTTTGCGGAAGTCGAGCAACTGGCCCACCAGCCGCTGCAATACCTTGACGTTCTTCAACGCCAGGTTCAGGAGTTGTGTCGCCTCGGGATCCTTGCCACCGGCACCGTCGAGGTCACCATTGTCGAGTTTCTGCTGTATCTGCTCCAAGGGTGCCGAAATCAGCGTCAACGGCGTGCGGAAGTCATGGCTCACGTTGGTGAAGAATGCAATCTTCGCCTTGGTGGCCTCCTCGACCTGCTGGCTCAGGCGCTTGAGCTGGATGTTCTGCTCGGCCAGCTGGTCACGCTGCGCCTTGAGCAGCGCCTTCTGTCGGTTGAGGCTTTCACCCAGACGACGTTTCTGGCGGTAGTTGCTATAATAGAATATAAGGAACAGGAGCGCCATCGCCAGCAGTGCCAGCAGCGCGTACATCAGCGTGCGTTCGAGGTCGAGCTGCTGCCAGTAGGAATCGGCACGCGCCTGCAGCATCTTCACCGTCTCGATCTGGTGGTCCACTTCGCGATAGACGTTGTCGATGCTCTTGGCCGAACCTATGTCGATGAGCGACGTGGGCAGCACCACATCGCGCTCGAACGGTTCGCCGCGCAAGATCTTCATTGCCGTCTGCACTATCAGGTCACCGCCTGTGATGTAGGTGGCCGACACATCGATCGTGCCGTTTCGGATGGCTTCAATGCCATTGTCCGCGCCCGTCAGGCCATCCACGCCCATGATGAAGACCTTATGGTCGAGCCGGGCATTTTGCAGGGCACGGCTTGCCCCGATGGCCATCTGGTCGTTCTGTGCCAGTATCACCCTGATGTCGGGATGCTGCGCGAGCACCTTCTGCACCTCGGCTTCGCCCCTGTCGCGCTTCCATGCACCCATGCATTGCACGAACTGATAACGGTCGCCCGTATCGCTGAGCGATTCGACGAGGCCCTGATGACGCAGCTCCTGGGGCGTCGAGCCTATCAGGCCCATCACCTCGAGCACCTTGCCGCCTCGGGGCAACACCCTTTGCAGGTACTCGCCCTGCAGCTTGCCCACCTCGAAGTTGTCGCCGCCCACGAAAGCCGTATATTTGTCGCCCGTCACCTTTCGGTCGGCCACAATCACGGGAATGCCTGCATCGAATGCCTTCGACACGGCGGGCGTGAGCGAGTCGGCACGGTTGGGCGAAACCACGAGCAGATCGACGCCCTGACCGATGAAGTAGTCGATGTCGCGCGCCTGGCGCTCGTTGTCGTCGTCGGCCGAACGCACTTCGAGGGTGACACCCGGGTAGAACAGGAGTTCGCGGCGCATCTCTTCGTTGAGTTTGGTGCGCCAGGCATCGTCGCTGCATTGCGAAACGCCGATGTGATAATCCGCAGTGGTGGTTTCCCCGCACGACACGATGCACAAGGCGACGGCGAGCAGGGGCAGATATATAATAATGCGATAAAGATGTCGTTTCATGACGGTATTATTCTACTATCTTTTGAGGGCAAAAATAGCGAAAAATGCGTTTTTCTCCAAATTTTTCATCAGATTTATGCAATTTTTGATTCAAAAAATGCAACAAATGTTGAAATCTCCCCACTTTGAACGAAAAATGCTATTCTGTTTCACCCGTTTTCCCTATCTTTGCAGCAGTTAAAGTGTTAGTAAAAAATATGTGTGTATATGTGTAATTCGAGGCTGGCATCGTCCGTGAGGATGGTGCCAGCCTCGGTTATGCACTTTTTTTGGAACAAAAATTTGGAGATTCCCGAAAAAGACCTTATCTTTGCGCCATACAAACCCCAAAAACCATGAACCTTCAAACCCCTCGAACCTTTCGAACTTTTCGAACTTTTCGAACCCTTCTCCCCTCCCTGTCTTTGCTCGTCATAACGGCGCTTCTCTGCGCATGCAGCAGCATCGAAGGCGACGAGGCGCCTTCGCTCGGACGCGACCAACGGGAGCAACGACGCCAAGCCGTGGCACAGCAGCGTCTTGCCCGTCTGCAGGAAGAAAGCCGGCTGGTCTTCGTCGAATACACCCTCCGCGAGATTTGCGGCAGCAAGGACCAGACCGTCTGGCGCATACTCGGCGACAAAGAAGTGCTTTACAGCCTAACCGCCCACGTCACGGCAGGCATGGAAACAAGCAAGATACAACCCGATGCGCTTGCCATTGCCCGCGACAGCACCGTTGTGCTTACCCTACCCCATTGCCAGGTTTTCGACGTGGACATCCCCAACAGCGAGGTGCGCCACGTCTATGAACGCATCACCGGCATCTCGAACGACCTCACGGCAGCCGAGCGCAACGCCGTGCTGGCCGAAGGCGAGAAACAGGTGAAGCTCACCATCAAAAAGCTCGGCATCATCCCACAGGCCGAAGCTAAGGCCGAAGTGTTCTTCCGCTCCATGTTGTCGCAGGCGGGCTACAATCCTGCCCGTTGTAAAATCGTATTCGAATAAGCCATGAAAATAACCTTTCGAACCCCTCGAACTCTTCGAACCTTTCGAACCCTCCCTTGGCTCCTCCTTGCAGCCATCATCCTTTGGGGCATCCACCTGCTCCCAGGCGTCGAGACGCCTTTCAGCCGACTGGGCCGACGCGTTTCGAAAGCCTTCGTGCCCCAACAGACCATCTGGACCGACACCCCTATCGTCGAGAGCATCCGCTCGATGCAGCAGTTCGTCACAGCCTCCTACTACGAGGAACTGCCCATCGTAAGCACCAAGGACCGACAGTGGCCCATCCCCGACGACGATCTTGTCATCATCTATAATGTCACCATCGAAGCAGGCTTCGACCTCAGCCACCTCACCAATGCCGACGTCACCATTCAAGGCGACAGTGCCATCAGCGTGCGCCTGCCAGCCCCAGCCATCCTCACGCGCCGATGCAATCCGAGCGACAAGACCGTCTTCCACGACAGCAACCGTTGGAGCCAGGCAGATCTTGACAAAATGCACCAGCAGGCGCTCGACCAAGTGGAACACCATGCCCTGCGCGACGGGCTGATGACCGATGCCATCGCCAATGGTTGCGGATGCATCACCCGCCTGCTCTGCTCGTTCGGCTTCGAGCAGAAGCACGTCGTTGTGTACGTTTCGACCCCCTGATTTGGACGCTGATTGCCCGTTGGACGCTGATTGCCCGACAGCGGACGCCTGTTTCCTTCGATTGGACTCCCGTGCTCACATCCCTTTCTCTTTCTCCCTATCTTTGCAGCAGATTTTTCATCACTTATTCATTCTTTGGAAAAAGAATCTGATTATTTACACATTTAAAACTAATTGAAATGAGAAGCAAAAATCTCTGCAAACGAATCGGCATGCTATTGTTAGCAGCTGTCGTCTCGCTGGTGACCTCAGCCCAGGTGTGGGCCCAGCAGACCATCACTGGTACCATCGTCGACCAGACAGGAGAACCCGTCATGGGTGCAACCGTGCTGGTGAAAGGCACCACCAACGGATCGACCACCGACCTCGATGGCCGTTATTCCATCCCCAATGTAAGCCCCAACCAGGTGCTCGCCGTCTCGTTCATCGGCTATGCATCGCAGGAGATTCCCGTGGGCAACCGCACCGTCATCGACATCACCCTACTCGAAGACTCCGAGCTTCTTGAGGACGTAGTAGTAGTAGGTTACGGCGTACAGCGCAAGTCGAACTTGACGGGCGCCATTTCTTCCGTCAAGTCGGGCGATATCGAAAACCGTACGGTTGTCGATGTCAACCAGTCGCTGCAAGGTAAGACCGCAGGCGTGCAGATGATCAGTTCGTCGGCTGCTCCTGGCACCGAGTCGAGCATCCGCGTGCGTGGTTTCTCATCCAACTCAACTTCCAACCCTCTTTATGTAGTCGATGGCGTTCGCGTCAATTCGATTGTCAACATCGACCCCTCCGATATCGAGTCGATGGAGGTATTGAAGGATGCCGCTTCGGCTGCCATCTACGGAGCTGAGGCAGGCAACGGTGTGATCCTCATCACCACCAAGCGTGGTGCCAAGGCTGAAGGCATCGGCAAGATCAGCTACAATGCACAGTTCGCCATCCAGAGCCTGGGTCGCAAAGCCGAGGTGATGAACGCCGACCAGTACCTCGCCTACAACCTGAAGAGCGGCGGTATCGGCGAAAGCCTTGCCAAGGAATGGGACGGCACCGACATCAACTGGTGCGACGAGCTCTTCGAGACCAGCCTCATGCAGAAGCACAGCGTCAACTTCCAGAACGGCAACGACAAGGGCAACGTCTATATCTCCTTCAACTACACCGGCAACGACGGTATCGTAAAGACCGACAAGGACACCTACAAGCGTTTCGCCGGTAGCGTCAATGCCGAATACAACATCAAGCCCTGGCTCCAGATTTCGTCGCAGAACAGCGTGACCTATCATGCCCAGAACTCCCTTGCCGAGAACGACCCCTACGTATCTGTTCTTCGTGCAGCCCTTGCCCTCGATCCCTTGACCAAGAACACCTATCCCGAGAACAACCTTCCCAAGAACATGCAGGAGCTGCTCGACAATGGTCGCAAGCTCGTCAGCGATGGCGAAGGCAACTACTACGGCATCTCGAAGTTCCAGTTGGGTGACGACATCAACCCCTACATCCTCATCAACACACGCTCGCAGCGCACATGGGGCACCTTCACCCAGGGCAACACCGCCCTCAACTTCAAGCCCATCAAGGGTCTGGTCTTCACCAGCCGTCTCGGTTATCGTTTCGCATCGATGTTCAACAACATCTACCAGGCTGCATATTATGCCACCGCTGCCCGCAACGTACAGGATCCTACCGTCAACCAGACTGCCACACAAAAGAAGTACTACCAGTGGGAGAACTTCGCCAACTACAACATGAGCATTGCCAAGAACGACATCACCGTGATGCTCGGTACCTCGTTCTCGTCCGATCGCACCGGAACCACCCAGACTGGCGGTACCGGTCTGCAGGCCGACAAGCCCAACTATGCTTATCCTTCCTACCTTTCGGCAAGCGCAACAAGCCTGCTCCATGCGGGTGACGACCTCACCGTGAACAAGCTCTCTTACTTCGGTCGTCTCTCCTACAGCTATGACAACCGCTACATGCTGCAGTTCACCATGCGTGCCGATGCTGCCGACCTCTCCATCCTTCCTGAGGCACAGCGTTGGGGTTACTTCCCTGCCGTCAGCGCCGGTTGGACCATCAGCCAGGAGAAGTGGTTCCCACAGGATCAGCAGTTCCTCACCAACCTGAAACTTCGCGCCAGCTGGGGCCAGAACGGTTCGATCGCCGGTCTTTCGAACTTCGCCTATGCCAATGCCATCACTTCGATCGCAGGCTTCTCGTTCGTGCCAGGCCAAGGCAACTACACCACCTCTTCGCTCCCCTCTTCGACGGGCAACAAGAACCTGAAGTGGGAGACCTCCGAGCAGACTGACTTCGGACTGGATGCCAGCTTCTTCCGCAGCCGCCTTACCTTCGGTATGGACTACTACGTCAAGAAGACCAAGGACCTGCTCGTGAGCAACACTTCGCCGACACTCACCATCGGCAACACCGTTTCGCCCGTCAACGCCGGTGACGTCGAGAACAAGGGCTGGGAATTCGACCTGAGCTGGAAGGACCAGAAGGGCGACTTCAAGTACAGCATCACTGCCAACCTTGCCACGCTGAGCAACGAGGTGACCTACCTCGACCATTCGATCGACCGCATCAACGGCACATCCTACAACGGAACGACTGTCACCGCTTTCGAGGAAGGTTATCCCGTATGGTACTTCCGCGGCTACAAGGTTGACCACATCAACCCCGAGAACGGCAACCCCGTCTTCGTAAAAGCTGACGGCAGCCTTTCGGAGAATGCAGCATCGAGCGACCTCACCATGATCGGTTCGGCCATCCCCGATCTGACCTATGGCCTCACCATCAACCTCGGCTACAAGAACCTTGACCTCACCGTCTTCGGTCAGGGAACCTCGGGCAACGACATCTACTGCGCCCTTGTAAAGACCGACCGCCCAAGCACCAACCGCCTCGCCACCTACTACGAGGATGCATGGACTGCACCCGGACAGAACGCGAAGTATGCACGCATGGACTACCAGGAGAGCGTCTATTGGAATAGCTCGGCCGTGGTTTTCGACGGTTCCTACTTCAAGATCAAACAGATCCAATTGGGCTATACCCTCCCGAAGAACCTCTGCAAGAAGATGCACATCAACAACCTCCGCGTATATGGTTCGCTGGATGACTTCTTCGTCTTCACCAGCTATCCCGGTCTCGACCCCGAAGCTTCGAGCGGCTCCACCACCTCACTTGGCGTTGACCTCGGCAATTTCCCCAACTCCAAGAAACTTGTGTTCGGTTTGAATTTTACTTTCTAATACATATAATAATTCTGATTATGAAACGTTATATATTCATAGCAGCACTCGCTGCAGGTGTGATGTCATTCTCTTCCTGCCAGGATGAACTCGACGTGGAGCAGCACGGAGCCGTGAGCGCCAACTCCTTCTACAGCAACGATGCTGAGTGCCTCGAAGGTCTCGCTGCCCTCTATACCACCTTCAATTCACAGACCAGTGACTATAACAACTGGTACACCGGCGAACAGCACTTCGGCTTCGCCATCTCCGACGACTGCTATACAGGCGGTGGTGCCCGTGGCAATGACAGCGGCTGGGAGGAAATCAACGAACTCCGCTACACGGCCAGCAATGCCAAGATCGCCAACCTCTTCAAGATCTATTACACCACCATCTATCGTGCCAATCTGCTTGTAAGCCACGTACAGGGTTCGACTCCTACCCAGCAGCGCATCATTGCCGAGGCCAAGACCATCCGTGCCTTCTGCTACCTGAAGCTCACCAGCCACTTCGGCAGTGTGCCTCTCATCGTGGAAGAGATCACCGACGGCAAATACGCCAAGCCCGTTGCCTCGCCTTCCGAGATCTACGCTCAAATCGAGCAGGACCTCACCGAAGCCATCAATTCGGGTGCCATGCTTGAAAAGAGCAGCGTGAACGACAAGATGGTCAACGTGACCAAACAGACAGCACAAGGTCTGCTGGGCAAAGCCTATGTCTATGAAAGCACCTTTACCGGTGCCAACAAGTGGAGCGATGCACGCACAGCCCTCGAGGCCGTTATCAATTCGGGCAAGTATGCCCTCGTCACCAATGACTTCGACGACCAGTTCCACAAGGCTGGTGAATTCAGCACCGAGTCGATGTTCGAGAACAATCGCGTGTTCGATGCCAACAATCTCTCTTACATCTACTCCGTACAGCGTCTGGGCTGGCGTACCGAGATGTTCAACATTGCCGAACTCGATGCCGCACAGTCTTCTGGTGCCATCAACTGCTCGAACGAGTCTTACGGTTTCTTCAACCCCAGCCAGGAACTCTACGAGGCATTCGTCGAGATGGAGGGTGAAGACGGCTGGCGTCTCAACGAGACTCTCAAGACCTATAAGCAGCTTGTTCAGATTCCACTGCGCATACAGGAAGGCAAGACCATCTATGGCAATGCCGGATACTTCTGCACCAAGGTTCCTTCGCGTGCCGAGGAGCGTGTCGTAGTTCACAAGATTGCCCAGAACATCGTCTTCTTCCGTTATGCTGACGTGCTCCTGCTTGCAGCCGAGGCTGAACTTCCTGCCAATGGCGGCAACCAGGCCAAGTGCGACGAATACCTCAACCAGATCAAGAGTCGCGCTCGTGAAGATGCCAGCAAGATGCGTGGCAACTATACGCTGACCGATGTCCAGAAGGAGCGCCGCCTGGAGCTTTGCTTCGAAGGCAGCCGTTTCCCAGACCTCGTACGCTGGGGCATCATCGCCGACGCCTACAAGGACAAGGGCAAGCGCATCCCATCGCTCCACGGACTTTACGACCATTCGGACAACAACAACACCCTCGAGCAGAACGTCAACGGCTACAACATCTCCTACACCGAGACCGCCAGCCAGGGCTTCCAGCCCAAATTCGCTCAGTTGCCTCTTCCACAAGGTGAGATTGACGTGAACGAATTCGTTGAACAAGCCGAACTCTGGAAATAAAATAATCAACCCCTCCCCACCTATGCGTTACACGAATCAATTCCTCCTCGCTGCTGCCCTCCTCATTGGGGCAACTGCTACCGCACAAGCACGAGAGGTCACCAGCCTCAACGCCGAGTGGCAATACCGCAAAGGCACCGTCACACCATGGGGCGTTTACCCTGACATCTACATCCCGAAAGCTGACACCGTAGTAAACCTGCCTCACACCTTCAACGAGCACGACTTCATGTCGGATGCCGGTTATTATCGTGGCGAAGGCACCTACATCAAGGAACTCGATGTGCCTGAGACATGGCGCGGCAAACGCGTCTTCGTCAAATTTGAAGGAGCAGCCAGTGTAGCCAATATCCTGGTCAACTTCTCGCAGATCGCAGTGCACAAGGGAGCCTACAATGCCTTTGCCGTCGAACTCACCGACTATCTCGACTACGGAAAAAAGAACTACCTCTCTGTAACCTGCAACAATGCACATGCTTTCGACGTTGCCACACAGACGGGCGACTTCAACATTCTGGGTGGTCTCTATCGCGACGTTTGGCTCGAAGTGACCGACGATGTCTGCATTTCACCACTCTATTACGGTTCTGACGGACTCCTCGTTCACCAGAACTTTGTCAATGAGCAGCGTGCCGAACTTTCGGCTGAGGTACACCTTTCGACCAAGAGCGACTACAAGGATTGCGAAGTGGAGTTCACTGTGCTCGATGCCGAGGGCAATACCGTAGTCAGCAGCCGTTCAACTGGTATCTATCGCGACCAGGCACTCATCAACGTAGCCATCGACCGTCCCCACCTCTGGAACGGCACCGCCGATCCCTACCTCTATAAAGTCGTCACCGTGCTGAAGCGCGATGGCAAGGAGGTGGACCGCGTGGAGGATACCATCGGTCTGCGTTACTTCTGGATTGACAAGGACAAAGGTTTCTTCCTCAATGGCCGTCCGCTCAAACTCCGTGGCGTTTCGCGCCATCAGGACTGGGAGCAGTATGCCTCTGCCCTCAAGAAGGAACAGCACGACACCGACCTTGACATCATCCAGGAGATGGGTGTCAACTCGATTCGTCTCGCCCACTACCCGCAGGCCCACTATATGTTCTACGAATCCGACCGCCGCGGTCTGCTCATCTGGGAAGAGATCCCATTCGTAAGCAACTACGTGCCAACTCAGCTCGACGACAACCTGCGCCTGCAGCTCCGCGAGATGATTATCCAGAACTACAACCACCCATCGATTTTCTGCTGGGGCATCTTCAACGAAGTGCCAGGCAATCACATGCCCATCACCTCGGAGCTCAATGCCATAGCCCACGAACTGGATCCGCATCGCTACACCACGGCAGCTACCTGCTTCGAAGGACCTTTCAACTTCATCACCGACCTGATGGGATGGAACAAGTACTTCGGCTGGTACGAAGGACACATTGCCGACTTCGCCACCTTCTTCGACGATTGGCACGCCAAGTATCCCGATGTAAAGATCTGCATCAGCGAATACGGAGCAGGTGCAGCCTTCAGCCAGCACGTGAGCCAGTTCGTCGAAGAAAAGGATGTGCGAGCATCCGCCCGTGGACGCTGGCACCCCATGGAGAAGCAGACCGCCAGCCACCGCCAGCATCTGCAGATGATCGCCGAGCGCGACTACATCTGGGGCTCCTACGTCTGGAACATGTTCGACTTCGGTTCTGCCCTGCGTCGCGAAGGTGACACCAACAACCTCAACGACAAGGGACTCGTGAGCCACGACCGCCAGCGCCGCAAGGATGCATTCTACTGCTACAAGGCGAACTGGAACAAGCAGGAAACGACGGTTCACCTCTGTTCGAAGGACTTCACCCAGCGCAAGGAGGACGTCACCGACGTCATCGTCTTCACCACAGCTCCTTCCGCCAAGCTCTTCGTCAACGGCAAGCTGACAGGAACCTGCAAGGCCGATGCCTACGCCACCTGCGAATGGAAGAACGTCAAACTGCAAAAGGGTGTCAACCGGATTGAGGTACGCACCGTCCAAGGTAACGACAGCGCCGAGTGGACTGTCGAGTAAAACCCCTTTTAGTTTTATATGTGTGTGTCCCGTCGGCATATTTTCATGTGTCGGCGGGCTTTTTTGCCTTATTATTTGCACATTTCGCAAAAAGTCGTTATCTTTGCAACATGAAAATGCACATCTTCCGAAAAAGAATCTCCTCCAACACGCCCCGATGGCTGCTCATCGGCATGGGCTGCCTGCTAGCCATGCTGCTGATCACCGCCGCCATCCATCGGTTCACGCCCCAACCAGGCATGCCCCGGCACGACTACACGCGACTCAGCGACCGCCTGTCGAGCCAACAGGTGAAGGCCTTTGCCGAAAGTCCCGAGGGCTACATTATGATAGGCACCGAATACGGGCTGAACCGCTTCGACGGACAGAACTACACACAGTACTTTTCGACCACCGACAGCTGCTCGCTGCCCAACAACAACATCGTGGAGGTGCGTTACCTCACGCATCACCCCGACTGGTGCATGGTCACCACCTTCGTCGGATCGTGCATCGTCTTCCCCGACGGCACAGCCTCGATGCTTTGCCCCGGCGGCTACCGTCCGCCCGTCGAACTTTCGGACAGCCTCATCCTGGGCTATTACGACAACCAGCTCTCCCTCTATGCCCTGCAGATGCCTTCGCGCCAGTATCGCCCCATCCGCAGCATCAGCCTCGATGGCGTCGTCGGACAGGTGATACGCCAGTCGGACACCAGTTTCTGGGTCAACAGCGGCCGAGATTTCAAACTGTATGACGTTCAGTTCAACTACAAGGGCAAATGTTCGGTGGACGCCGATGTGTCGAATGTCTTCACACTCGACACGCTCCGCACCCTGCTGGTCACCGATGCCGGATTCAGCATCATGAACACCGCCGACGGCACCATTGGCAGCGACCCGACGTGCGACTTCCTCAATGCCCGGATTCCCAATCCACGCGAAGCACTCCGCGTGTTCCTGTCGGGAAATGTGCTGGCTGTCAAGCTGCGCGAGGAAGCAGGATTGAGACTCATCGACCTTGAAGAACTTACCGTCAGCCACGCCACTTTCGACCCAATCGGAGCCACCGAAATCGGAGCCTTCCTATGCGACAGCCACAGGAACCTCTGGTGCGGTTCGCGAAGCAGCGGCTACCAGACACACTTCGCTGGCCGCACCGCTTTTGTCGATGACGGAGAACTCTGCCATCACTTCGCCGGCAAGGACATCACCGCCATCGACCGACACCCCGACGGCCGCCTGTGGGTATGCACCGGACGTTCGGACATCGCCCTTTGCGACCTTGGCGGCAAGGTGACCGAAATGGACATGAGCCAGGTGGGAGCCAACTACATCATGCACATCGCCAGCCGTGCCAACGGGAACCTCCTGATTTCGGGAATCGGGCACATCTACGAATGCCGCGCCACCGACGCGGGGCGGCTGCAACTGCTGCATGACCTTTCGACCGACAACAGCATCTATGCCATTGACGAAGACTCGCAAGGACGAATCTGGATTGGAACGCAATCGGGATGCCACATCATCGACCTTGAAGCCAATGCCTCGACCATCCTCGACAACAACCTGCGGCAGGTCAATAACATCGAGGAACTCCACGACGGACGCATCCTGGCAGGTTCGTACAACTCGGGCATCTCCATCTTCGACCCCGACACCTTTGCCGAAACCCACTTCGACCTTCCTTGCGAAAAGGAGGGCATGATCAGTTGTCGCGACGTAGCCGAGGACAACGAGGGGGGTATCTGGATAGCAACCATCGGTATGGGCGTGTTCCGCCTGGACCTGAATACGGGCGAGGTGCGCAACTTCCGCGCTCAGAACATGTGCACCGACGTGTCGTGCATCGAGGTCGATCGTTCAACAGGCAACATCTGGATAGGCACCCTCGACGGCCTTTCGTGCCTCGACCCGACGACGGGACGTTTCCAGACCTATCACGCCAACGATGGTGTGCAGAGCAATGAGTTCTACGAGCGTTGCGCCACCCGCTGCGACGACCACACCCTCGTCTTTGGAGGCAAACAGGGCATCACCATCTTCGACCCTTCGGAGATCCGTCCGCAGGTGAGCCGCACCCTGCTCGTTTCGAACATCGAGGTGAACGGCAGCCTTCTTCCGCCCAACATCCGTCAGGGCGGCTACCTCCTCGACCGAAACGATGGTGCAGTCAGCCTCACCCTGCCCCACGACTTCCACAACCTCAACATCCACCTCAGCACCCTTGACTTCGACAACAGCACAGGCAGCGCCATCTTCTACCGGATGGAGGGTGTGGACGAGGAGCGCATCTTCACGGCAAAGCCCGTCGTGAGCTACCATTCTCTCGACCCGGGCTGCTATACCTTCGAGGCATGGGCTCTCGACCAGAACGGGCAGACCGTCTGCCACATCGCCATGCCCATAGTCATCAGTCAGCCCTGGTGGATGGCATGGTGGTTACGATGGCTGGTCTATCCCCTTTTCGCTGCGCTTGCCATTGCCTACATTTCGCTGCTGACCTCCAACTACCTGCGCAACCGACGCCGCATCAAGCAGTCGCTGCGCGAAAAGGCGGTCATCCAGCGCATGAGTGATGCCAATATGCGCTTCTTCACCAACATGGCACATGAGTTCCGCACCCCTTTGACGCTCATCTCTGGCGCCCTTGGCCTCATCGACGACCATCGTCTGCCCGAAGGCGAACGACATGCCCATCACATCATCAGCAGCAACACGGGCCGCATGCTGCGCCTGGTGAACCAGCTGCTTGACTTCAAGAAACTCGAAGCCGACATGCTGAAACTCAACGTCCAACCCTATCGGGTGACGAACCTCATCGAATCGATTGTCGAGATGTTCCAGAACGGATTCGAAGAAAAGCAGATCGAACTGGCCGTGGACATCCGTTCGATGAACGACCTCGTCTGGATCGATCCGGACAAATACGAGAAGGTGCTCTTCAACCTGCTTTCGAATGCGCTCAAATATACACCCACCCGAGGCAAGGTCACGCTCACGGTGAAGCCCATCGAGCGCCAGGACGCTGCCCGACTGGCTCCCCTACCCGACATCCCGACCGACGGCCGCTGGCTGCTCACGCAGGTGAGCGACACAGGCATCGGCATTCCCGACCAACTGATGCCCTACATCTTCGAGCGATACTACCAGACGCCCGAGGGAGCAACCCATCAGAACGGTTCGGGCATCGGCCTTTTCTTCTGCCGTGGCCTGGTGGAGCTGCATCATGGTGTGATTCGAGCCATCCACAACCCCGATGCCGACAGCGGAACATCGTTCTATTTCCTGCTGCCCATCGAGAAAGCAGCATACAAGCCCGACGAACTCAGCCAGGCCATCGCCTTCGAGCAGGCACCCAAGCCAAAGGAATCCGTTTCGGTTGTGACCATCGACACACCTTCACCCCTGCCGACCGATGACCACCGACCGACAGTCCTCGTGGTCGATGACGATACGGAGGTACTGCGCTTCCTTCGCCTCATCCTCCAACCTTCCTACCAGGTGGTCACTCAAAGCAGCGCCATCGAGGCCATAGCCTGGCTTTCGGGAGCCACGCCCGACCTCATTGTGAGCGATGTGATGATGGTGGGCATGGACGGCTACGAGTTCTGCAGCCGACTGAAGAAGGATGTGACCTATTGCCATCTGCCCATCGTGCTGCTCACCGCCAAGGTTTCAATCGAGGAGCGCATCCACGGACTGAACGTCGGAGCCGATGCCTACGTCACCAAGCCTTTCGACCCCGACTACCTGAAAGCACTGATAGGAAGCCTGCTCGACAACCGTACCAGACTACGCCATCTGCTCACGTCGTCCACCTCGGTGCGCGACGTTCGAGTCGAGTCCTTGCAGGAAGAGGGCGTCGAAGTCAATCCGGAAATCAAGGATGTCGCGGAGACTGCCATCCTCGAACAGGACTCCGTATTCATGACCAGACTTTACGCCTTCATGGAGGAACACATCTCCGATGCCGAACTCGACCTGCCCCAGCTGCTCGACGTGGTGGCGATGAGCCGATCGAAACTGTACTACAAGATGCAGAGCCTGGTGGGACAGTCGCCCAATGCCTTCTTCCGCACCTATCGTCTCAACCGTGCTGCAGAGATGATACGCGAGGGCAAGGAGAAGATTGCCTACATCGGCGAACTGACGGGTTTCAGCAGTTCGTCGCACTTCGCAGCCAGTTTCAAGAAGCAGTTTGGTGTCCTGCCCAGCGAATACAAGGGATAAGGAAAAGCAGACAGGCGCGGCCTCACGGTCACGCCTGTCTTCGTAGTAAACATTAATTTTGCTTATCTATTAGGAACCATACCTTGTAGTAAAAATGAGATTCTGTGGCCATAATAGCCTAACAACTGCTGCAAATATAAGCGTTCTTTTTCGTTTTTCCAAATTTTAATCCACTTCATCCAAGAAATTCAACAAAAAAGGCAATTATCTGCCCCTTTTTACATCCATAGATGCCAATTTCTCCAACTTCGGCTGTCAAAATTTGCCAAAACGTTCCTTTTTCGACCGAAGGCAGAAGAATCTTTGCAAAATACTTGCATATTCTTGCAGAATTGGTTAAATTTGCCGTGCTATTCGAATCACAAAACCGTTAACCCATCACCCATAACCGTTTATTCTCCCAAGATGGAAAACCGCATCATCGAATGTGTCCCCAACTTCAGTGAGGGACGCGACATGAACATTATCCGTGCCATTCGCGCCGAAATCGAGGGCTGCGAAGGCGTCAAGCTACTCGACGTAGATCCCGGCGAGGCTACCAATCGCACCGTTGTTACCTTTGTCGGTTCGCCCGAAGCCGTTTGCGAAGCGGCATTTCGCGCTGTTTCCCTTGCCGGCCGTCTCATCGACATGCGACATCATCATGGTGCCCATCCACGCATGGGTGCCACCGACGTACTGCCCCTTATTCCCGTAGCGGGCATCACGCTTGAGGAATGTGCTGCCCTCGCGCGCACCCTGGCGCGTCGCATCGCCGACGAACTGCGCATCCCCACCTATTGTTACGAAGCTGCAGCCCTGCGTCCCGAACGCAAGAACCTGGCCGTGTGCCGTGCAGGCGAATACGAGGCACTGGCCGACAAACTTGCCTCACCCGACACAGCTCCCGACTACGGAGCACGGCCTTTCGATGCCGACGTTGCCCGCACAGGTTGCACCGTAGTGGGAGCGCGCGACTTCCTCATTGCCGTCAACTTCAACCTCAACACCACTTCCACCCGCCGCGCCAATGCCATCGCCTTCGACGTACGCGAGAAAGGTCGTCCTCAGCGCGAGGGAGGTACTCTTACCGGCAAGCCGCTCAAGGATGCCGATGGCAAGCCGCTCATGATACCTGGTACGCTCAAGGGGACCAAGGCCATCGGCTGGTACATCGACGAATATGGCATCGCACAGGTTTCGATGAACATCACCGACATCAACGTCACCCCGCTCCACGTTGCCTTCGACGAAGTATGTCGCTGCGCGGGCCTTCGCGGTCTGCGCGTCACAGGCACCGAAATCGTCGGGCTTATCCCCAAACGCACGCTCATCGAGGCAGGCCGCTACTTCCTTGCCAAACAACAACGTTCGACAGGCATCCCCGAGGACGACATCATCCGCATTGCCATCCGTTCGATGGGCCTCGACGACCTCAAGCCCTTCAACCCGCGCGAGAAGGTCATCGAATTCCTGCTCGAAGACGACCAGAAGGCCAGACGTCTTGTCAATCTGACGGTCAAAGGCTTTGCCGAAGAGACTTCACGCGAATCACCCGCACCAGGCGGCGGTTCCATCTCAGCCTATATGGGTGCCCTTGGTGCTGCGCTCGGCACCATGGTTGCCAACCTTTCGAGCCACAAGCGCGGTTGGGACGAACATTGGCGCGAATTCAGCGAATGGGCAGATCAGGGACAAAAGATCATGGCAGAACTGCTCGTCCTGGTCGACAAGGACACCGATGCCTTCAACGGCCTTATGAGTGCCTTCGGTATGCCACGTGGCAATGACGAAGAGAAACGTCTTCGCTCGGAGGCAATCCAGCGAGCCACACTTTTTGCCACACAAGTACCTCTCGAAACCATGAAGACGGCATTCCGTGGCTTCGGCATCTGTCGTGCAATGGCACTTACCGGCAACCCAGCCAGCGCTTCGGATGCCGGCGTGGGGGCTCTCGCCATCCGTGCTGCCGTGCGTGGCGCCTGCCTCAACGTCAAGATCAATGCCGCATCGCTCAAGGACCGGCCCACCGCCGAACGTCTCGTATTTGAAGCCAACGACATCGCCTTGAAGGCAGACCTCGAAGAAAAAGAAATCACCCGCATCGTCGAAGAAAAGATTTAACCTTATGACCCTCCAAGAATTCCAAGCCGACATCCAAGCCGGCATCCCCGACTACCTGCCCGAACCGCAGGCATACGATCCCGACATCAACCATGCACCACGTCGCAAGGACATTCTGACTCCCGAACAGAAGCGCCTTGCCTTGCGCAATGCCTTGCGATATTTCCCCAAGAAGTTCCACGCTGCGCTTGCCCCCGAGTTTGCGGAAGAACTCCGCACCTATGGTCGTATCTACATGTACCGCTACCGTCCCCGTTACGAGATGAAGGCACGCCCCATCGGCGACTATCCGCATCGAAGCCGGCAGGCTGCTGCTATCATGCTGATGATCCAGAACAACCTCGACCCACGCGTTGCCCAGCATCCTCACGAACTCATCACCTACGGAGGCAACGGCTCGGTCTTCATGAACTGGGCACAGTACCGCCTCGTGATGAAATACCTCAGCGAGATGACCGACCATCAGACCCTTGTGATGTACTCGGGACATCCCCTCGGACTTTTCCCATCACACCCTGGTGCCCCACGTGTCGTTGTCACCAACGGAATGGTGATTCCCAACTATTCGAAACCCGATGACTGGGAACGCGACAACGCACTCGGCGTTAGCCAATACGGACAGATGACCGCAGGTTCGTATATGTATATAGGTCCGCAGGGCATCGTACATGGCACCACCATCACCGTGCTCAACGCGGCCCGACGTGTCATGCAAGGCCGCAAGGACTGCATTCCGCTCTTCGTCAGTTCAGGTCTTGGCGGCATGAGCGGTGCCCAGCCCAAGGCTGGCAATATCGCAGGCGTGGTGAGCGTCATTGCCGAAATCAATCCCAAGGCGGCAGAGAAACGATACGAACAAGGATGGGTCGATGAGTTGCATACCAATCTCGACGAACTCATCCCCGCTGTGCGCAAAGCCGTAGCCGAAAGGCGCACCGTCTCAATGGCCTATGTCGGCAACGTCGTCGACCTTTGGGAACGTCTTGCCGACGAGGATATCGAGGTGAACCTCGGTTCCGACCAGACTTCGCTCCACAACCCGTGGGCAGGTGGCTACTATCCCGTGGGACTCACTTTCGAAGAAAGCAAGCGCATGATGGCCGACGATCCCGCCCGCTTCAAGCAATGTGTCGAGGCTTCGTTGCGTCGACAGGTGGCTGCCATCAATCGGCTTACGGCTCGCGGCATGTACTTCTTTGACTACGGCAACGCATTCCTCCTCCAGTCCAGCCGTGCAGGAGCCGACATTATGCTGCCCGACGGGCGTTTCCGCTATCCTTCCTACGTGCAGGACATCATGGGCCCCATGTTCTTCGACTATGGCTTTGGACCATTCCGTTGGGTATGCACCTCATGTGACCCGCATGACCTTGAGGTCACCGACCGACTTGCGACCGAAGTGCTCGAAGACGAGCGTCGCCATGCCCCCGCCGACATCGCAAACCAACTCGACGACAACATCCACTGGATACGCGAAGCAGGTCGCAACCACCTCGTCGTGGGTTCACAGGCACGCATCCTTTATGCCGACTGCGAAGGCCGCACACGCATTGCCCTGGCCTTCAACGATGCCGTACGTCGCGGCGAACTGCATGCTCCCGTCGTCCTTGGCCGCGACCATCACGACGTCTCGGGCACCGACTCGCCTTTCCGCGAGACATCCAACATCTACGACGGCTCGCAGTTCTGTGCCGACATGGCCATACAGAACGTCATCGGTGACAGTTTCCGCGGAGCCACCTGGGTCAGCATCCACAATGGCGGCGGAGTAGGCTGGGGCGAAGTCATCAACGGTGGCTTCGGTATGGTGGTCGATGGCTCAGATCAAGCCGATCGCAACATTCGCGAGATGCTCTTCTGGGACGTCAACAACGGCATCACCCGGCGCGCATGGGCCCGCAACCAAGGCTCCATCGACGCTATCCGTCGCGAGATGGATCGCACCCCCGACCTCCAAGTTACCCTCCCCAACCTTGTCGATGACGATATCATCGATTCGGCTTCCTTCTAGAACATCTAGATAATCTAGACTCTCTAGAATATCTAGACAATCTAGAAAAAGAAAACAAAAATACCTATGGCACTCAAAATACATGAAATCAGTGCAGGCCATCTGACACTGAACAAAGTCTCCGAAATCATTCGTTTAGGTTACAAACTCCAATTGGGCGAAGATTCCCGCCAGAAGATCTTGCGCTGCCGCGAATACCTCGACCAGAAGATTGCCGATACAAAAGACCCCATTTATGGTGTCACTACCGGCTTCGGTTCGCTCTGCAACATCAACATCGACAAGGATCAGCTCTCACAACTGCAGATCAACCTCATGATGAGCCACGCCTGCGGTTGCGGCGAACGTGTGCCCAACGACATCGTGAAGCTGATGATCCTGCTCAAGATTCAATCGCTCAGTTATGGCTATTCGGGCGTGCAACTCCACACTGTAGAACGCCTCATCGACTTCTTCAACGACGACATCTTCCCCATCGTCTATATGCAAGGCTCTGTCGGCTCGTCGGGTGACCTTGTTCCCCTCGCTCACCTCTGCCTCCCCCTCGTCGGTCTCGGCGAAGTGGAGTATCAAGGCCGTCGTATGAGCGGAAAAGAACTGCTCAAACTCAAGGACTGGGAACCCATCAAGCTGGACTCGAAGGAAGGATTGGCTCTGCTTAACGGCACACAGAACATGGCAGCCTTCTGCTGCTGGTCGATCATCCACGCCACACAACTCAGCAACTGGGCCGACTACATCGGAGCCCTCTCGCTCGATGCCTACGATGGACGTATCGAGCCCTTCCATCATGCCGTCCATGCAGTGCGTCCTCACAAGGGACAGATGGACACCGCCGAAAACATCAGCCACATTCTCGAAGGAAGCGAACTCATCAAGCAGCCCAAGAAGCATGTGCAGGACCCCTATTCCTTCCGTTGCATTCCACAGGTACATGGCGCCGTGAAGGACACCGTACGATATGTTCAGACGGTCACCGACATCGAAATTAACGCCACTACCGACAATCCCACCGTCTGCCCTGACGACGACCTCATCATCTCGGCAGGCAACTTCCATGGCGAACCCATTGCCCTCCCGATGGACTTCCTTGCCATCGCCATGTCGGAACTCTCGAACATCTCAGAGCGACGCATCGACAAACTCGTTTCAGGCACACGCGGTCTGCCCAGTTTCCTCGTTGCTTATCCAGGTGTCAACAGCGGCTTTATGATCACGCAGTACGCTGCCGCCTCCATCGTCAGCCAAAGCAAGTCACTCTGTATGCCCTGTTCGGTCGATAGCATTCCGACCTGCCAGGGACAAGAGGATCACGTCAGCATGGGAGCCAATGCCGGCACGAAACTCTACCAGGTGGTACTCAACACCGAACGTGTGCTCGCCATCGAGCTCTTCAATGCCTGCCAGGCACTCGACTTTCGTCGTCCGCTCAAGACTTCGCCCATCCTCGAGAATCTCTACAACGAGTATCGTCAGGTCGTTCCGTTCATCGACACCGACACTGTGATGTATCCCTACATTGCCAAGTCGGTTGAATTCCTTCGCAACTCGAAAATCGAGAACCTGTATAAGGCTTTATAAAGCATGTCAATCCTCATCCAAAACATCGCCCACCTCTTCGGCATACTCCCCGCTGGCGTCGAACGTCTCCAAGGCAAGGAGATGGCACACGTCGAAACAATCGATGATGCATGGCTCTCTATCGAAGAAGGCCGCATCATCGACTTCGGCCCCATGTCATCGATACCCGAAACAGAACACTTCGAGGTCATCGATGCCGAAGGTGGCTCAGTGATGCCATGCTTCTGCGACCCGCACACCCATTTGGTCTATGCAGGCAGTCGTGAACAGGAATTTGTCGATAAGATACAGGGATTGAGTTATGCCGAAATAGCACGACGCGGTGGAGGCATCCTCAATTCGGTCGATCTCCTGCATCGGCTCACCGAACAGGAGCTCTACGAGCAGGCTATGCACCGAATGGAAGAGATTGAGGCAAAGGGAACTGGTTGTGTCGAAATCAAAAGCGGTTATGGGCTCTCCACCGAGGACGAACTCAAAATACTACGCGTCATTCGTCGCATCAGCCAGGCATCGCGTGTCAAGGTAGTCTCCACCTTCCTCGGAGCACATGCCGTAAGCCGTGCCTATAAAGGCCGGCAGAGCGATTACGTGCGTCTCGTCATTGACGAAATGATTCCCGCAGTAGGAAAGGAAGGCTTAGCCGATTACATCGACGTCTTCTGCGACGAGGGTTTCTTCACCCCCGAAGAGACAGCCCGCATCCTGAAGGCTGGTGCTCGCTATGGTATGCGTCCCAAGATTCACGCCGACGAACTAGCCGCATCGGGCGGTGTGCGTGTCGCCGTGGACCATCAAGCCCTTTCGGTCGATCATCTCGAAAGTATGCCCGACGAAGAAATCGATCTCCTGCTTGGCACGGCCACGATGCCCACCTGTCTTCCGGGAACCTCATTCTTCCTGAATATGCCTTACGCTCCCGCACGCCGCATGATAGATCGTGGCCTCGGCATAGCCCTCGCCTCCGACTATAATCCCGGCTCCACGCCTTCGGGCGATATGAAGTTCGTCATGTCATTGGGTTGCATCAAACTGCGTCTTCTCCCCGAGGAAGCATTCAACGCAGTCACCATCAATGCCGCCTACGCCATGGGGCTAAGCCATGATTACGGCAGTATCACCATTGGCAAAAAAGCACACCTTATCCTCACCCATCCTATCCCTTCACTCGCATTTATTCCCTACTCCTACACCACCCCAATCATCCGAAAGGTGCTGTTGTAACAAATACTACAACAGACGTGCGTTGATATGGTCGAGGAGTGCCTGCTTGTAACTGTCGCCGATGGGAATCTGAACTTCTCCAAAGATGATGCGCTGGCGGGTAATGTCAGTGACACGGCGCAAGTTGACAATGTAGGAACGATGAACGCGCATAAAGTGGTCGGAAGGAAGTATCTCCTCTATGCGTTTCATCGAGAGCAGAGGCATGAAAGGCCTGTCCTGGCCTTCAACGAAAATACGCACATATTCGCCCATGCTTTCGACATAGCGAATGTCATCGATGACGATGCGGACGATGCGATAGTCGTTCTTGACATAGAAGTACCCGTCTTGTTCAATAGCAGAAGTGGGTTGGGGCACAAAGCCATAGGCCGACGTCTCGCTCTCGATGCGTTGGCGCGCCCTTTCTGCTGCTGCTTCGAGGTCTGAAAGCCCAAAGGGTTTGAGCAAATAATCGACTGCCTGCACCTTATAGCCATCAACAGCATAGTGACTGTAGGCGGTGGTGAAAATGACTTTCGGCGGCTCTTCGATGCTGCGCACAAAATCGAGGCCATTGAGGTCGGGCATATTGATATCCACAAACATCAGGTCGACTTGCGTCTGCCGGAGCACCTTGAGTGCTTCGGCTGCATCACGGCATCGCCCTACGAGTTCAAGGTAAGGCACTTTGTTGATGTAAGACGAAATCTGGGCGAGCGCCAATGGCTCGTCGTCTATGGCTATACAGCGGATCATGAGGTAAGAGAATTAAAAGAGTTCGAGGAGTTAAGAGGAGTTATGAAGGATTATGAAGTCCCTCTGCCAAGGGAGTATATTGGAGACAAGGTATCCAGAGGTCAACGGTGAAAACCTGGTCCGTAGGAACGATATTGAGGGTATGGTTGTTTGGATAGATGAGCTGAAGACGTTTCTTGACGTTCTCAAGCCCTACTCCGCCCTGTTGGGCACGCATACTCACCGAACTGAAGTTGCTGTTGGCACAGTGGAAGTGGAGCTGCTTATCCTCAAAGGTCATCTTAATGTCGATGAATGACGGTTCACGATGCGAGATGCCGTGTTTGAAGGCATTTTCGATGAATGTAAGCAATAGAAGAGGCGGAATGCTTACCTCAAGCCCTGTGGCAGCCGAGTCTGGCTCCTCGTAAGTGAGGGTTACCGATTCATCGAATCGCAACTTCATCAACTTCAAGAAATGACGTACAAAGGTGAGTTCGCGACGCAGAGAAACTGTGGGCTGATTGGTTTCGTAAAGAATATATCGCATCAGGTGCGACAACTCGATGATGGTCTGCTTGGCTCGTTCGCTGTCAATATCGACGAGGGCGTGGATATTGTTGAGCGTGTTCATAAAGAAATGAGGATTGATCTGAAATTTCAGATAATCCAATTCCGATTGGAGATGCAGTGCCTGCTGTTCCTTATACATAAGTCTTTCCTGCTGTGTTCGGAAGAAGACAGCAATAGACAGACTTGAACCCATCATAAGCAAAGCCATCAGCAGCCTGGGGAAAAAGGGGCCTTGAAGATAGGGCTTGGGGACAAGTCGTTGACCCACGCGCTGGTCATCAAGAGGACGAATGTCAGTCGAAGGCGTCGGTATCCCATCATAACGAAGACTATCTGCGGCCCCCATCGCCTCACGTTGGCTCATGCGTTGCTCCACGCGTTGCCTGTGCCTAGGGATCCTTCTGGGCAGCAAATATTCTGATGCCAAGGTAATGACAAAGGCTGTGACAAACGAGATAAGGAAAAACGCTGCAAGTCGTCCCTTAAAGAAGAACTTCGGCTCGTAAATTAACTTGCCAAGCAGGAAAATCAGCAGGAACGGAACATACCTGATGTAACCGAACAACAATTCTCGCCATTCGAAATGATCTGTAAAACCCGTCAGATAGTCATACACTTCCGAGAAAAGAGGCACCAGCATGATGGCAAACCATATGGCAAGGCAGAACAACGCCTCCGACGAGACTCTGTGCAGCAGTTTGCTTGATGTTTCTGTTGACATATCGAAAGTATTGACAAAAGGGAAATGGTGGGTTCAGCGCAGACGGGTGCCTTCGGAAGGATGGTCAAGCGCATCGGCACGTGTGATGACGACTTCATACACCCCCGCCCGGATAGCGTCGAAAGCATTTTCAAGCTTAGGCAACATACCGCCCGACACGATGCCCTGCTCGACAAGCACAGGGAATTCAGTCTGGGTGATACAGGGAATCACCGAATCATCATCGTCGGCATCACGCAGCACGCCTCTCTTCTCGAAGCAATAGACGAGCGTGACCTCGAAATTGCGGGCCAAGGCCTTGGCGACCTCGGCTGCGATGGTGTCGGCATTGGTGTTCAGCAGGTTGCCTTGTGTGTCATGTCCGATAGGACACATCACAGGCACCACGCCCTTGGCAATCAGGTCGGCCAGCAAGTCAGCATTCACCTGGTCGATGTCGCCCACAAAGCCGTAATCGACCGTCTCAATGCTGCCATCGTCCATGCGCACCTGCTTGGGAGGACGTCGATGACTGCTTATGACGTTCATGTCGGCGCCCGTCAGACCCAGTGCATTGATGCCGCGAGCCTGCAATTGTGCCACGATGTTCTTGTTGACCAGACCTGCATAGACCATGGTGACAACGCGGAGTGTATCGGCATCGGTGACACGACGTCCTGCCACCATCTGCTGCGGCAGGCCAAGACGTTCAGCGATGCGGGTGGCACTTCGACCACCGCCATGCACGAGCACCTTATGACCCTCGATGCTTGCAAATTTGTCGAGAAGAGAGCTGAGGGAATCGGCGTTTTCGACGATAGCGCCGCCCACTTTAACAAGAGTTAGCTTCATAACCTTTCAAACCCTTCTTAACCTTTCAGAACCTTTCTTAACCCTTCAGAACCTTCCCTCTAGTGCCAATCCTTGATGTGCTGTTCTTGGTCGAGACGGCAGACGAGCAGGGTGCCATTGTGTTCAGCCACGATAAAATCCTTCAGGCCCTGGATCACTACTTGCTTGCCCTGAGGCATTCGCACCATGCAACCCTCGCTATCGAGCAATTTGACACCATCGCCGATCACAGCATTGCGATCGTCATCCTGAGGCGTCAACGTGTGGAGGCTTCCCCATGTGCCCAGGTCGCTCCATCCGAATTCGGCTGGCATCACATAGGCTATCTGGGTTTTTTCCATCACGGCATAGTCAATCGATATCTTCGGACAAGATGCATAGAGTTGATCCACCATCGCTTGTTCGCGTACAGAGAAAAATGTGGGAGCCAGACGGTCCATAATGGCACTGATTTCAGGCTGATACTTTCGAAGTTCGGACACGATGGTGCTGGCCTGCCAGAGGAACATTCCCGAGTTCCAGGTGAAATTGCCCGATTCGAGATACTGCTCAGCGGTCTTGAGATCAGGTTTCTCGCGGAAACTGGCCACTTTGTAGATAGGACTCATCAACGCTGCCATTGCCGAAGCACGACGTCCCTTACGGCCACCGCCCGTACTTTGCACCTCGAGCGTAGGATCGGCTTGACGCTCGCCCTGCTCGATGTAGCCATAGCCCGTCTCAGGACGAGTTGGCTGCATACCCAGCGTGAGGATGCGCTCTCCTCCCTCCACAAAGTCGATGCCCTGGGCAATGACGCGACGGAACTCTCCTACATTGGTAACAATATGGTCAGAAGCGGCCACGACGATTGTAGCCTCGGCATCTTCGGCAAGAATCTTCCAACTCACATAGGCCACACAGGGAGCCGTGTTGCGCATGCAAGGTTCCAGAAGTATATGCTGCGGATTGATGCCCTTCAACTGGTCAGCCACAAGTTGGGAGAAGTTCTTCGAAGTGACAACCCAGACATGCTGCATATCAATCAGGCCCTTGAAACGATCGTAGGTCTGCTGTATCATCGTGCGGCCTGTCCCCATAATGTCAAGGAACTGCTTTGGACACTGAGGCGTCGACATAGGCCAGAAGCGGCTTCCTATGCCACCAGCCATAATAACAAGATGAATCATATATAATTAACAATTAACAATTAATAATTTACTATCAACAATGGGGTTTGCGCGGCAAAGATAGGAAGTTTTTGGGAAATAGGCAAATTTTGGGGCAATTATTTAAATTAACAATTAATAATTAACAATTAACAATGGGAGAAAAGACTGCCGACCGGGGCAAGGAACCCCTGGTCGGCAGTCATAGAGATTATAGATATTCCGGTATCAAGACTCTTCTTCAAGCCTTACTTGTACTCAGGATTCTGCACATACAGACCATCCTTGATGTTAATCTGGTCCTGAGGAATGGCGTAGCGATAGTACTTGCTGCTGATGTTGGCAATGGCGGTCTGCGCATAGTCGGTGGTGTAGTACTTCTGGAGCATAGCCTTGTACTCCTCAATCTGACCATTGCGAACCATGTCGTGCCAGCGGATGCCCTCCTGGGTGAACTCAAGGCGACGCTCGCGCTTCACTACGCCAGCCCAGTCGGCCTGTGCCTCGGCAGCAGTAACTGCATCGGTGGCACGCTCACGAATGAGGTTGAGCAGATGGAGCGTGTAGGCGCTGTAGCCAGCTACCTCGCAGTACATCAGCATCACGTCCTCCAGTCGGATGATGGGGAAGTTGATCTCGTCCTTGTAGTAGTCGTTGTATCCCAGGGTGAGGGCCTCGTAGCCGTAGGCCTCACGCTTGGGCGTGGTCTCGAGGAACTTGGTGTAGAAGGGTTCGCCTGAATAACCCGTGCCCGAAGTGGCGTTCACGAGGTCGTTGCCGTTGAGGTAGCAGACGGTCCAGTCAGCGCGCTTGTCCTTGTTGTGGTTGCCCTCCGAACCGAAGCTCGATGTGCCGTCGTGTCCGTACATCTCGAGGATGTCGGCTGCCACGTAGAGCTTGTTGCCGAAGATGCGGACGGGATAGAAGGAATCGCAGCGCACCTCGGGCTGCATCTCGAAGATGGCGGTGTTGCCCAGGGTCTTGGCAGCGTCGGTGGCATACTGGAGCTCCCAGATGAAGTACTTGTTGTCGTTCTCGTGGAGGAACATTCCTGCCCACTCCTTGGCATCGGCAGCCCAGTAACGGGACGGGGTGCCGGTGGTGTTGCCCTCGCCAATTCCGGCATAGGCAAGCACCTCGGCGAACTTGCCCTTGGCAAGCTGCTTGTAGCTGTCACCGCCGTTCACGTCGGGATGGGTGGCCATGGTGAGATATACACGACCCAGCATAGCCTTGGCTGCAATCTGGGTGGGCTTGCCTGCCACGGCGTTGCCACGGAAGTCAGTAGGCGCATTGTTGAGCAGAGACTCGGCCTGCTCCAGGTCGCTGATGATCAGCTTGTAGACCTCGGTGGGAGCGCTCTGGCCCAACGTCAATGCCTCATTGAGGCTCAGCGTATGGTCGAAGAGAGGGATGTTGCCGAAGAAACGCACGAGGTCGAAGTAGCAGTAGGCACGGATGAAATATGCCTCGCCAAGCATCTGGTTCTTGATGGCGTCGCTGGTGAATCCGGTGATGGCGGGCACCTTCTCAAGGAAAGTGTTGGCATGGGCGATGGCCTCGTAATAGTCGGTCCAGGCGCCATTGAGTTCGTCGAGGGCAGTGATGTTGTGGTCATGCACGCAGAGGGTGGACCAGGTGCGCTCGGTATCCCATTCGCCATAGGTCTCGTCCGACGGGATGTCGGCCAGGTAATATGTGTGATAGGCCATGGGCACCAGGTCATGATAGATGCCGTTGAGACCCTGTTCGGCCTGGTAGGGCGAGCCCCAGAACGAGTCGGTGGTCAACGTGTTCGACGGAGCCACGTCAAGGTAATCCTCACAGGCAGTCAGGCCAAGGACTGCTGCAAGTGGCAAAGCCAGCAAATATTTCTTCATAATTATATTATTTGTTCTGAATGGTTCTGAGCGGTTCTGAATGGTTCAAGGGTCAAAGTAGCCTTTCAAACCTTTTGAACTTTCAGAACCTTTCTTAACCTTATTATTTTAGAATGTCACGTTAAGACCAATGGAATATACGCGAGCGCTTGGATAGGCACCGTAGTCGTAGTTACCCCTGATGCCGTTGGTGGAGCTGGTGCTGGAGTTCGACGACTCGACAGAGAAGTAGTCGTATCCGTCCCACGAGAAGACATTCTCGATCGATGCATAGATGCGAAGGTTCTGAAGACCCAGTTTCGAGACGGGAGCGTTCCAGCCGAGGGTGATGTTCTTGATCTTCACGAAGTCCGAGCTGTAGAGCCAGTCGGTGGTATAATAGGTCGTGGAGTTGGTGCCGCCCACGAGCAGAGGCGTCTTGCCGTCCCAGCTGTAGGTGCTCTTCATCTGGCTGTCGAGGTACTCCTCCTCATAGAAGGCGTTCACCCAGCGCTTCATCACGTTGCCGGCAGGGCCCATGCCCGTACGGTCGATGGCGCGGCCAAGGAGGCCGTAGATCTTGCCGCCGGCCTGGCCTGTGATGAGCATCGAGAGGTCGAAGTTCTTGTACTTGAACGTATTGGTGAGACCCCAGGTCATCTTGGGCGAAGGAGAACCGCAGATCTGGCGGTCATCGCTGTTGATCTTGCCGTCGCCGTTGTAGTCCTCGAAGATGTAGTCGCCGACAATCTGGTTGCTGAGGTGAGGATACTTGTCGAGGTCGGCCTGCGAAGTGAACACGCCGATGGTCTTGTAGAGATAGAAGGCATTGATAGGCTGGCCCTCCTCCAATATCTGGGTCGAGGAGAAACCGGTATATACCGACTGGCCTTCGGCGAGCTCGGTCACCTCGTTGCTGTTGAAGCCGAGGTTGAGCACGGTGTTCCACTGGAAGTCACGGGTGCGGACATTGGTCGAGTTGATCTCAACCTCAAGACCCTTGTTCGAGATGGTTCCGATGTTGTCCCATGCACTTGAGTAGCCCATTACTGCAGGCACCTGTACCTGATAGAGCAGGTCGGTGGTCTTCTTCTGGTAATAGTCGAGCGAGAGGTTGATGCGGTTGTCGAGGAAGCCCATGTCAACAGCCACGTTCCACGAGTTGGTCTTCTCCCAGCCGAGGTCAGGGTTGGCACCGGCGGTGGCAGCATAGCCTGACGAAGAAGTTCCTGCCCACGAGTAGTTGGCAACGCCGAGGGTGGCAAGGGCTGCAGTCGAAGCGATGGAGTTGTTACCGTTCATACCCCAGCTGGCACGCACCTTGAGGTTGTTCATCACGGCGCCCTGTGGCCAGAAGGCCTCGTTGCTGATGCGCCATGCACCGCTGACGGCGGGGAACCAGCCCCACTTGGCATTCTTGCCGAAGAGCGACGAACCGTCGCGACGGAGAGATGCGGTCAGGAGGTAACGGCTGTCGTAGTCATACTGTGCACGTCCGAAGAACGACACGAGACGGGTCGTGGTGGAGATGTCGGCAGTAGCCGTATTGATCGTGGTGGCAGTCGAGGTGTTGAAGGTCTCGAGGGCATTGTTGGGGAATCCGGTTGCCTTGAGGGTGGTGGTCCAGCCGCGCTGCTCCTCGTCACCCCAACCGAGCATGCCCTGGATGTCGTGCTTGCCGAATTCACCATGGTAGTTCAACAGTGCCTCGATGGCGAACTTGTTGTTGCGGGCATCGGTACGTGTGTTCACAGAGTTTGAACCCTCGGGATTGGTCTTCCAGGTCGAGGAGTTGACAACATCAGAAGGAACGAAATTGCGCTGCTCGTAGTCATAGAAGTTCCACGAACCCGTTACGCTGGCAGTGAAGCCATGGGTGAGGTCGAACTTCATATAAGCAGAACTGAGGATGCGGACCACGTCCTTGTTGTTGTCGGTCTGCTTCATCTTCTCGACTGGAGAAACGGTAGAGTTGGCCCAGGTATAGATGGGATATGGGTTGGATCCTGATGCAAGGCCGCCTACCGACTCAACGACAGGCACCATCGAAAGGGCATGGTGGGTCTCGGCGTCCTTGTTGTCGACACCACCGCCCAGGCTCTGCCAGGAGATGGTCGGAGCCACCGAGATGCCGTACTTGAACCACTTGTTGACCTCCGAATCGACATTGGCGCGAAGGGTGAGGCGCTTGTAGCCGGTGTTGACGGCAATACCTTCCTGGTCGTTCCAGCCGGCGCTGATGCGATAGCTGGTGTTATCAACACCGCCGCTCACGGCGAGCTCGTAGCTCTGGCTGGGGGCGATGCGGAAGAACTCGTCCTGCCAGTCGACGTACATCAGGTCGGTGGTGAGGTCGCTGGAAGTATAGGAAGAGGCGTAGGCCTGGGCGTCGGAAGCAGAAAGTCCCTTGCCACCGTTGGCCCAACGGGGATCGTACATGTACTGGTTGCTGAACTTGCCGCCGTTCATGGCAAGACGGGTAGCATAATCGTCATTGGCGGTAGCGCCCTGGTTGCCGAACTTCTGTACATAGCTGCGGTTGAGGGCATACTTCTTCATCCAAATCCACTCTTCGGGAGAAGCGAGGTCGATCTTGCGCTCCATCTGCTGCCAGCCCCATGTGCCGTGGAACTCAACGCGGGCCTTGCCGCTCTTGCCGTGCTTGGTGGTGATGAGCACTACGCCGTTGGCGCCACGCGAACCGTAGATGGCCGATGAGGAGGCGTCCTTGAGGACTTCGATGCTCTCGATGTCGTTCGGGTTGATGGAGTTGATGTTGTCGGTAGCCACACCGTCGACCACGTACAACGGGTCGGAGTTGGCATGGATTGAAGCGGCACCACGCACGCGAATCTGCGTGTCCTGGCCAGGCTGGCCAGAGGTCGAACGGATCTCGACACCTGCCATCTGTCCCTGAAGTGCGGTAGCGACATCCGTGATGGGTCGGTCACCGAGCTTCTCGGAATTCACCTTGGCCACCGAACCAGTGAGGGAGCCCTTCTTGGCGGTACCGTAACCGATGGCTACGACCTCCTCGAGCATCTCTGCGTCTTCAGCAAGCTTGATCTGGAAATTGCTGCGGCTGCCCACGGAAATCTCCTGTGTGGTATAGCCGATGAATGAAACAACGAGCACCGACTTGTCTGCTACGTTGGCGATGGAGAAATTGCCATCGAGGTCGGTAGTAGCACCATTCGTCGTGCCTTTGACAACGACATTGACGCCGGGGAGAGGTTCTCCGAGTTCGTCAAGCGACAGACAGAACATCACAAAGAGCATAGTGGCCAGGCGTGACCACATTTGACAAACTTTGATTTTCATCAGAATTGTGTGTTAAGTTAATAATTAATTATGTGTAAGATTTTATATACGTCAGTAAGTCTTAAAAAACCGTCATGTATGTGTATCGATAACCATGAATCGTTAAAAGGATGCATGATAATCAGGCGCAAAGATAACGAAAAAATTAATACATTAGCAAATTGCCGTACAAAAAAATGGATAATTTGGTATATTTTTGGACGAAATTTATGTTTTACTGAACAATTTTCAAGGGTGTAAGCGTCACAGGGCCCAGTAAACCGGAAGGAAGAGGCTCCCAATCGATAGCGCTGAAGACTCCGTTCCTGCGATTTTCAGGACGACGTGGACTCACGTTGATGTTGTAGAATTTCTGCCAATGCACACCCTTACGTTCCAAGTCTGCGATGCGGTTGCCCATGCTGTTGGCTACACGGATGGCAAGCACGTCGTTGCCCCGGAAGTAGTTGTTGGGGATAATTAGGCAGTTGGTTCCTTCAGCAATGTCAGACAACGATGAACCAGTAGGAAGCACCGTGCCCACATAATGTCCGTTGAGATAAACCGAAGCATTGTTGCAGACCTTGCCGAGGGATAACTGTACGGCGCGACCCGACCGATCGACGTTAGGCAAAGTGATAGAGTATTCTGCGGTACCCGAAAAAGCCTTGCAATCGGGGTCATCGAATTCAGTCCAGGAACCGAGGCTGGAGAGCGTACGAGAAGCAGGCAGTACGGGGCCGCCTTCGACAAAGGTGAGTTGCCAAGGACCCGTGATGCTTTGGGTGGCATTGGGCATAGGAGCATAAAAACTATAACTCGGCGCACCCAAATAGCGTTGGTCATGGAGGTGGACGATGAGTGCCTCACCTTGGGCAAGTTGAAGATACAGGTTGTTGGAAAGAGCCGTTCGCTTCACATCCACTTTGCCAAAAGCAGCCGTCATCGGATTGTAAATCGAAGCACAGTCGTGCAAACTTGCAGGTTTGAGATTGATAGTACCAGCATAGTCACTACCACTTCGGTTAGAAATAAAATACACTTCGCTGCCATCGTCGAGAATGCGGCGATGACAAAGCAAGTGCTGGGCATACAAGCTCGTCTCTGGACGTGCACCTTCGATCATTAACTTCGACACATTGGCCAGCACCTCTACCCTATCGGCATATTTTTGAGCCAAAGACTGCACCTCAGCATTCCGCTGGGCGAAATCCTTGAACCCAGCCACATCGTCGGGCAACTGGCGTTCGAAGATTACCTTTGCACCCGATTCGGCAAGACGATAAAGTTGAAGGATGGTCTCGTAGGGCAATTGATGGGAATAAGGAACGAGAATGGCCTTGTAGGAAGTCAGAGGTTTCGGAGAACTCGGATTATTCAGAGTATTCGGATACAGGTTGCCCTCTTTGTCAACTTGAAGTTGAAGGATCTGCCGATCGCTCACCATATCCCAGCAGAAACCTAACTTGTCGAGCTGCTCAATGCAACGACGCGTGTTGCTCTCCTGCATCTCGCGGTCGAGACCAGCAAAATGACGCAAAGGCCGACGCTCGTCGTAGGTGGCCTGGAGGTCGGTGATATTGTAATACACCAATACGTCGGTATCAGCACGACCTTGCTGCAGCCACGACTGAGTGTGTGTGACGTATTCATTCAGGTACCGGAAATCGCCCCACCAGGGATTGTTTGGTTCAAAATGTGCAGCAGCGTAGAACATCCATCCAGGCCATTCTGCCCGAACGGGCGAGAAACAGGTGCCGTGATAAAAGATGTGGTTCACACCGCCGAGGAAGAAAAGGTCGATAGCCTGCTTGGCATTGCCCAAAGTGCCGAGGAAGTGCTCGTTGAGCCATGTGCAACTCTCGCTGCTGATGAGACGCTTGCCTGTGAGGTGGGCAGCCGATGGCGCCGCTTTGATGCTGATGAGGTCACGACCTTCGATTTCGGGTACATCGGCCACAGCATAAAGGTCCAGGATGTTGGCTGGCGAACCATGCGCCTGGTTGCGTATTCCCTTACCGCGATCCTTGGCCCACTGGCTCCACGTCATAGTATATTTTTCGAGGATGAGTGCCTCGATAACCTGTCGGAAGTCATAGGTCACGCGGTTGTTCATCTCGGGAGTGTCTTGTCCCAACAGGGCAGGCAGATGATGGCGCAGGTCATAACCCATGCGCTGTTCAAACTCGTCGAACATCTTCGCAGTCCAATCGCTCATACCGCGCGCATCATCCACCTCGTACGAATCGTTGAAATAATAGCGCAGATAGCTGATGTCACGCCCCTTGAAGGCCTCATCGAATTTCGAGAGGAAAGACAAGCAAGCCTCACTCGAGAAGTGATCCATTACATCGCCTTCACCTCCAGGGCCGGCACGTTCCACGAGTTTGCCATGATCGCCGAGGAAAAGTGCGGTAAGGATCCAGTCGCTTTGAGTCGAAGATTCGCCAACCGACGTATTAGTAACAGTTGGAGCCACCCAGTCAAGCGTTCCATCAGGCTGAACTTGCGAAGTAAAGTCGATGACTTGTCCATCGGGACCATTGGCAGTAAGAACAATGAGCGGCAGATTCTTTTCGAAACGCAGTTGTTCGAGACCCCACTGCTGAAGCTGTGTGTTCTTGTATAAAGGTGACTGCACCTCGCTGATGTCCGGCACATTGTAACCCTTGATCATCGGCTCCTGATGGCAAACAACTTTCTCCGAGAAACGCTCACCAGCTTTCACGTGCCACACACGCGGCACCTTGGTCTTGCAAGCCAAATCGCCAAAAATCCACGGGCCACCAAAGGGCCATCCCGAAGCATTGGCCAGGTCAATGCCGAGGTCACGGCTTTTGGCCTCATCGAGGGTATAGCAGAAAAGGTCAACCCATTCGTCAGATAGGAACTCCTTGTAGCGTTCCTCCTCGCCCTGTACGCCATAAATATCGGTAACTTCAAGACCACCAAGACCTGCTTCGGCATATTGTTGGAGAGCGACACGCACATCGGTCGTGTCGTAGGCAGCACCCAGCCACCACCATCGTGTCCAAGGTTTGGTCTGATTCGTCACCTCTGGCCACTGCATACGAGGAGCCACAATATATGTTACATTCTGCTCAACAAGCCCTGACTTGAAGGCAGCACGATTGAGCGAAGTGTCGGGAGAGGTGACTGTAAGATTGCTGAAAGTGAAATCCGTCAGATCATATTCTTCGGGCATGGCAACGACATTGGTGAAACGATTGGCTTCGAGGTTACAATTGCGGAAGGTAACATGGTCAGCGTAGGAACGCGGCATCTCGGTGCGTCCCTTCAGGTCGAAGAACTGACGCCATGAAGCCACGCGAAGCACGTCGCGTGTATAGCCGTTGACATTCTCGTAGGTGATATACTGGTAGTGCTGCGGCGTGTCGGGTCGCATCTTGAGTTGGAGCAAGTGGCTCGAACCATTGACGGTGCAGTTGCGCACCAGCAGGTTGCGGGCGCCGAGGCACTCGCTGCCGCAGGTGATGCTGCTGTTCCAGGAAGTCTCTTCGACGAGGATATTCTCGCAGGGACCATTGGCTTCGAGTTCGGGTGCATCGGGGTATTTGCCACCCTTCAGGCAGATGGCATCGTCGTTCACGGTGATGCTACAACCCTTGATGAGTACGTTACTGGTGGCATCGAGGTCTATGCCGTCAGTGCTGGCCGAGGCGATGGGATGATTGGGACTGAAATAACGTACGTTCAGAATCTTGACGTGGTCGCACTTGTAGAAGTGGCTCGTCCAAAAGGGAGAGTTCTGGAGCGTAACACCCGAGATGGTGATGTTTTTGGAAAATTCAGCATAAAGAAGACGCGGACGCTGCTCGTCCTTGTTCGTACACTTGGGGTTCCATTGGCGGCGTAGGCGAAAGTTGCGCCAATAAGTTGAACCGTTGCCATCCACCGTGCCCTCGCCGCAGAGCGTAAAGCCATCGGTGCTCTCCACGTTGATCAGGGCGGGGAAGTACTTGCACCATTCGCCCTCGATGCGCGTCATCTGGATGGGGAAGTCGTAGATGTCCTCGCTGCCCAAAAGGATGGCTCCACGCGAAAGGTAGAGGTTCACACCTTGCCGGAAATGAAGCGCACCGCTCTTATATATTCCTTCGGGCACCACAATCACACCTCCCCCATCGGCTGCCGCGCGGTCGATGAGCTGCTGGATGGCCTCGGTCTGTACCTGATAGGGTGAACTGATGATGCCATAGTCGTCCAGCCGATAAGCCGTGCCGAGATCTGACAGCACAAGAGCTGTCGTGTCGAGGAACCACGGTTCGATGACCGTCCCATCGGGGAAACGCTGCTGCGTACCCTTCTTGGTGATCGTGACGGGGGCAGCAAGAAGTGAACACGAAACCAGAAGGACAAGCAAAGAGGAAAGTGTGCGTTGCATTAGATGAAGGATTTAGTGTGTGATGCCTTTCGGCGTTTTCTCTCGTCCGAAGTCGAAGAGTTCCGACTCGACGTGGCAACTGTCGATGATGGCATTGAGCTCAGCAGCGATGTCGGGATGCTCGGCGGCTACGTTGTGGTCCTCGTGGATGTCACTCGCGAGGTCATAGAGTTCGAAGACGGGCTGGTCGGTGCCCACCTGGAGGCGCACGCCCTTCCATTGGCCACGGCGCACGGCCTGCTTGCCGTTCTGCTCATGGAACTCCCAATAGAGGCTCTCGTGGCTCTGCTGTCCCTCCTGTCCCAAAAGTGTCGGAACGAACGAAATGCCATCGGTCTGGAGCGGCTTCTCATAACCTGCCAGTTGGGCGAAAGTGGGAAGCATGTCCCAGAAGGCGATGATGTGGTCGCAGTCGGTACCCGCAGCCTTGATATGGCCGGGCCAGCGGATCAGGAAGGGCATACGGATGCCTCCTTCATAGAGATCGCGCTTGATGCCGCGATAGGGGCCGTAGCTGTCGAAATAGTCGGGATTGGCTCCACCTTCGCGATGCGGGCCATTGTCGGAGGTGAAGATGAGCACGGTATTGTCGGCGATACCCAGCGAATCGAGCAGCTGCATCACGTCGCCCACGTATCGGTCGAAGCGCGTCACCATCGACGCAAATGAAGCCAAAGGTCGCGCCGTGGCTCCGTAAGCACCACGACGATTCGGGTCTTTGGGTGCATAAGGCACCTCGTCGGCTTCGGGAATCATACGACAGTACATGTCATAGACGCTGTCGTGCGGCAGAATCAATTCGGCATGGGGCAGCGTATAGCTGAGGAAGGTGAAGAAAGGCTGGTCGGCATGCTGGCGAATGAACTGCAAGGCCTGCTGATGGATGGTGTCGGCCGAATAGGTGACTTCGCGCTGCTCGTAGTTTTGCGGCAGGTCGATGCGCGCTTCATTGTTCCACAGATGGTCGGGATAATAGTCGTGAGCCAATGTCTGGCAGTTGTAACCGAAGAACTGGTCGAAGCCCACCTTTGTCGGATCGGACACCGAGCCGGGATAACCCAAGCCCCACTTGCCGAAACATCCGGTGGCATAGCCTTGTTCCTTCAGCATCGTCGCCATGGTGAATGTGCCTTCGGGCATCGCCACCTGTCCTTCGGGATCCACTCCCTTGTTGCCACGCACGAAGGCATGGCCCGTATGCAGACCGGTCATCAGCGAACAGCGTGAAGGTGCCGACACAGCAGTTCCGGCGTAAGCCTGCGTGAAGCGCAAGCCCTGCTCCTGCAGTCGGTTGAGGTTGGGCGTCTGAATCAGCTTCTGGCCATAGGGCTGGATGTCGCCGATGCCGAGGTCGTCGGCAAGGATATAGATGATGTTGGGATGAGCAGGTGTTTCGTCCTTGGGCTTCTGGCTGCTGCAACTGGAGAGCGAAGCCACGGCGCCCATAAGGCAGCCGCCGGCGGAGAGGAGATATTTGGAGGAGGTCATTTTTTTTGAGGAGATTTTTTCGGTATGCCGTTATACCGGAATACCGGAATTACGAAATGCCGAAATACCAGCAAAAAACAAAAAATTATTTCAGCAATCGATCATATCCGAGGAAGCGCATACCTTGAGCAACGCTCTTTGCATTCTGCTGTGCACCCGTCAGGCTGGTGTGGGTGTGATCGTGGTTGTAGTAGGCCTTGGCGGCTTCCTGGCCGATGCTGTCGAGATAGTCGGCGGTGATGTTGTGCACGTCGATGAAGGGCACGCCCGTGGCTTCGACAACTTCGCGATACCACTTGCCGTAGGTGTCGTTGCGACGCTCAATCTTGCCGCCGGGCCACTCGTTGCGTGGAGTGAGGCTGAGCAGGATGGGGATGGCACCCTTCTCGCGCGCATCCTGGATCATCTTCTTCAAATACCAGCCGAAGCTATATACGGCTTCGTATTCGCCCGTGGCTTCGAGCTTGAAGACCTTGGTCGAATCGGTGCCCAAAGCTATTTCGCCGCGTGCCTTGCCCTTCTCGATGTCGCCCACGTCGTTGTGGCCGAACTGCAGGAAGACGATGTCGCCCGGCTGCAGCGAGTTATAGACCTTCTCCCAGCGACGCTCGTTGAGGTAGGTACGGCACGAACGGCCTGCCATGGCTTCGTTTTGGAAGATGACCGTGGCCGTGTCGAAGACGGTATAGGCCTGGCTGCCCCAGCCCCACATGCCGTTGGGATCGTTGTCGGAGTTCTTGCAGGTAGAGTCGCCGCAGAGCCAAACGACGGTCTTGCCCGGCGTGCGATTCACATCGACGTGAATGGGCGTAAGGTCCTTGAGATAATCCTTGAGCGGACAGTTCTCACACTGCTGGATGGCAAGGGCTGCGCTGTAGGCATTGTTCTCGGCGCCGAAGCGCGAGGTGTGGATCTTATCGACATAGTAGAACATGTACTCGGTCTTCCAATGTCCGAACTTCTCAAGGCGCGAGGCGCTGACGCCTTCGAGGTCAATCCACGGCACGTTCATCTCTTCGGCCACCGCCTTTCCCCAAGGGGTGAAGGTGTTCCACTTGCGGGTGATGGTGGTCTCGTTGTCCCAAGAGTTGCGGGGCGTCAGCGAGGCAATGAGCGGATAAGCGCCCTTGGCACGCACATCGTTGATGAACATGCGCATATACTGTCCGTAGCTATAGACGGTCTCAACGCGGCCGTTCCAGTCCTTTGAGCGACAGTCGTGGAGCGTCACCGTGACGCAGGTATCGGGGTCGATGCCCGGGATGCTGTTGCGTGCGGTCCAGGTGTCGAGTGGACCGTTGTCGTTGTGGCCAAGTTCGATGAGCACATAGTCGCCAGCCTGCACGCCCTTAAGTACATCGGGCCAAAGCTGGTTGTAGAACGTGCGGCTTGACGTTCCGCCGAGGGCGTGGTTCTCGACTGTGATGCGCTCTTCGTCGAAATACTGATAGGCGAAGGCACCCCAACCCCATTGGCCGTTGTTACCATTGCCCTTGGTGCCGGTGCGCATCGTGCTGTTGCCGACGAGGAAAAGTACAGGATTGTTGCCCTTACGGCTGGAGCCGGGAACGGGGCGTGCATATTTCGAATCGGCATCCTCCGACTGCTTGTAGTTATCGACAGTGGTATCGTTGATGCCGTTGGCATCCTTCACTTGGGCTCCACCTGCAAAGGCAGCGGAGAGAAGGGCTAGAGTGATGAGGGTTCTTTTCATATAAGTGTGTGCTTTGTTTTATTTTTATAGATTTTCTAGAAGCTCTAGATTTTCTAGATTATCTAGAGGTTCTAGAGATTATCATTTAGTTTCCGTCAGGCTTGGTCATATCCACAAATGGGCAGTTGTTCCAGTGGAAGGTTTCGAACGCATCAGGATGAGATGGATCGAACTGGCTGAATTCGGGCAGTACATACGCGCCGATAGGCATTTCGGATTTTGCAAGAGCGGCGGCAACCATCTTGGCAATCTCGTAGGCGCCGTAGGGGTTGAAATGCGTATTGTCGGCAAGAGCCTTTTCCTGGCCAGGCCATGTGCCAGCAGGATAGTGCACGAAGGCACGTTTCGAGTCCTCCTCTCCCATCGCTTCGTAGAACTTGCCCGTCATCTTCTGCAGATCGATACAGAGCAGACCTTCGCGCTCGGCGATATCACGGATTGCGGCAGGATAGTCCTTATGGGTATTCTGGTTCACACCGTCCTTGAAACTGCGGCGCATAGTGGGTGTGCAGAGGATGAGGGTGGCACCCTTCTGTCGGCACTGATCGAGAATCATCTTCACCTGATGGCTGAAAGCGTAGTAGGCTCCGTTGCCAGGGCGGTCGTCGGTCTTCTGGTCGTTGTGCCCGAATTCGAGTATCACATAGTCTCCTTCCGTCAAAAGGCTCAACACCTTGGCCCAACGGTTCTGGCCAATCAGGGTGGCTACTGCCAAGCCGCTTTCGGCATAATTGGCCACGGCAATACCTTCGTTGAGGAAACGCGGGATCATCTGTCCCCAGCTTGCCCATGGCTCGTTGCTCTGATCGACCACAGTGCTGTTGCCCAGGAGATATAGGGTGGAAATCTGGTCGTCGCGCTCGATGGAGATGCTTTGAATGGCCGGGGCTTCGCCATTGATTTCGAAGGTGAGCTTGCGGTCCCAATGCAGTTTGCCTCCCTCACCGGGCTTCAGTTTCACCTTATCGACCTTGCCTTTGGCATCGGTGAAGAGCGAATCGCGCTTGTTGACCACGAAGGTGCGCGTCACCAGTTCTCCCTTTTTGGTGGCGAGATTTTCGACATAGAGACGACGGCTCTCGCAACGGATGGTTGTAGTAGCAGCACGCTTCTTGCTGCCGATGGTGACGGTGACACGATAGTTGCCATCGGGTACATTGACACTGAAGAAGAAGGGAGCCGTCGAGCGGCCATCCCACGAGGTGCCCAAGTCATAGCCGAAGCCCGTGGCATCGGTATAGGCTGCCACCTTAGGAAAATCTACAGACAGACTGGTAAATTCCTCTGCTTGGAGCGAAAAGCCGCAGAGGAAAAGAACGAAAAGCGAAAAAATATGTTTCATATGTGTTAGGAATTATGGTGCAAAGATAATAAATCTAACCAAGAAAAACAAAAAAGGGGTTAAAAAGTTGGACAATTTATGTATATTTTATCCATTTTTTGATTTTTCTTATCCAAAATAAAAATATTATTTGGCGTTTTTGGAGGAAAATCCTATCTTTGCGCCATCAAAATCCTGTATTGGAAAAAACATTATCAGTCCTACACAAACTTCAAACTCTAAAGCTTATGAAACAAATTCTACTTACTTCTGCATTGGCCCTTGGCGCAGCCCTCGCCTTTGCTGAAACTGAGACTCCTCTCACCCTCGTAGAGGGACACACCCTCCTCATTTCCGAAATCGATGGCCTTGGCGCTGCCGACACCGACATCGTGCGTTTCTACATCGTCAACAACTCGGGTGCAAGCCGCGATACTTGGGGCATTGGTGGTTTTGCCAATTCCGACAACTGGAGCCCTATCGTACAATGGACAGGCATGGCTGGCGACAGCTGGACTTATGAGTACACCGTGGCTGCCATCAAGGAAGTCGCTGGCACCACTCCAGGAGAGTATCACGATGTTGGCATCACCATCAACATCTACAATGACTGCGCCGTGGATCATGTGACCCTTGTAGGTGACATCGCTCCTCAAACCGAAAAGACCCTTTGGGAAGGCGAATACACCTTCGACGAGAGTTGGAGCGGTTCGGTCAGCATCGGCAAGATTGACGTGAAGGCAGGCGACAAGCTCCTCATCACTGCCGAGCCCGTGGAGGCTGTAAGTTGGGAATGGGGCGGACAGGTATTCGTCAAGTCTCTCGCCGAAGGATGGGGTGCCATTGCTCCCACCATCAACGTACCTGCAGCTGACACTTATACCGTAGCCATCACCGACACTGATATCACAGTTGAGCCTTACAAACTCGATCCCTACACTTCGAACATGGTGACTGAACTCACCAACTATGGTCTCGTCCTTCAGGGAATCGATGCCAAGGTTACGAAAGTAGTGCTTGTGACCAGCGGCGAAACTTCCATCAGCGAAGTGGAGGCTGCACCTGTTGCCAATAGCGCAATCTACAACATCGCTGGCCAGAAGCTCAACGCTGCCAAGGGCCTCTGCGTGGTGAACGGCAAACTTATTATGGTGAAATAAGCATTTTTCGATAGCATTATCGTCTCATACAACTCTCCCTCGGTACTAAAAACAGGTGCCGAGGGATATTTTTTGTAGCAATCACTCTGTCGGCCGTCAGAGTGCGATTTCCGAGAAGAGAAAGTATTCTGTCGGCCGTCAAAGTGTCATTTCCAAGCGAAGAAAGCATTATGTCGGCCGTCAGTGTGTTATTTCCGAGCGAAGAGAGTACTCTGTCGCCCGTCAGAGTGTCATTTCCGAGAGAAGAGAGTACTCTGTCGGCCGTCAGAGTGTTATTTCCAAGCGAAGAGAGCATTATGTCGGCCGTCAGAGTGTTATTGCTGAACGGAGAAAGTACTCTGTCGGCCGTCGGAGTGTTATTTCCGAGCGAAGAGAGCACTCTGTCGGCCGTCGGAGTGTTATTTCCGAGCGAAAAAAGTACTCTGTCGGCCATCAGAATGTTATTTCCGAGCAAAGAAAGCACTCTGTCGGCCGTCAGAGTGTTATTTTCCAAAAAAGACTGTGTTTCCTTTATATATAGTGAGTCTTTAAATCTTTATTTTTTTTCTTTTTCTTTAAAAAGAACCGAGCGCGCGTATGAGGCGAGTGTACAGGTACGCATAAGAGGCGCACTCGCATCACACACACGAGCCCGCGCGAAGAAAAATCAACAAAACTATACGTTTGTTGATCAAGAATCATAAAAAAAGAACCCCACTTACAAGTGTAAATGGAGTTCGTTACAAGGAAGTACGGGTAGTGGGACTCGAACCCACACGCCTCGCGACACCAGATCCTAAGTCTGGCCTGTCTACCAATTTCAGCATACCCGCCTATCGAATTTGCGGGCGCAAAGATACAACAAAAATTTGGAACTTCCAAATATTTTCGAAAAATTATTCACTTTTGGTCGTATCTCGCGGTGCTCGAGTATTCTGTATGATATATTGGCGTGCCGCTTCGATGATGTCATCGCGATGATTCTGGTATGCCGACACACTATCCATATCGACCTTGAGACCAGGAGATGGATCGATGCCCGACTCGGTGCTGTTTCCATCAGGATCGGTCATGGGGCACGCCGAGAAACGAATAGACCAACCATTGGGCAAGACACTTTCGAAAGGCAAGCCCGAGCCGCCTCCTGTACGATCGCCGCAAACCTTAATCATTTTGGGGAAAAGAATACCGAGCGTATCAGGGGTCATCGTACCATCGAGGGCACGCATAAGTTGTACGAAGTTGTTGGCAGCACTGAAACAATGGCGATTGGTCAGAATCACCACTGGGCGTACCGAAGCATCCCACATCATCCGATCGTTAGCAGGTTCGATATAGAGGGGTTCTGCCTTGGAAAAGTCGTTGTGACCACGTCCGGTCTTATGACGGATGTAACCACTCAGCGTCTTCTCGGTGGCAAAACGCTCTGCCAACGTGACAGCATTGGACAGCGAGCCGCCTCCATTGTTTCGAATGTCGAGTATCAATCCGTTGGCATTGCGGATGAGGGCAAGGATGTAGTCGAGGTTGGTGGAGCCGATGGCACTGTTGAACGAACTGTAACGAACGTAAGCCACCGAGTCGCGACGATACATCACATACTGCATACCTGCCGTGTACCAGTAATTCGTGCCAAGATAATACTCACGAATCAGGTTGTCGTCATAGTTGGTGGGATAATCCTCATACCACGACCAATAGCGAGCGATATTGAAAGGAGTATAGACGTTTATGTGGCCGTCGCGCAACGTATCAACCATCTCGTCGAGCACATTGAAGAGTTCGAACTGCGTCTTGATGGAGTCTTTGAAAAGAGGAGCATATTTGCGATGAACACCCTCCCAATCGACACCCTTCTCATCGAAGAAGCAATAATGCTCGTCGAGCGTCTGCCAGAACGCCTCGAAGTTACCGCGCAAACTATCGTCCTGCTCCAACTGGTCATCGTCGAGACAAGCGGTGAGGAGGCAGCCTGCCGACAATAGGAAACAAAGAGCTGTGAGCCGAGAGCTCAGAGCTGTGAACCATGAACCATTAATATGCATCGTAGGGCGAACGTTTTAGAAGACTGGCCTTGCGGCGACTGAATGGCAGGTACTGATAAACCCAACCGATAACGAACTCAAAACTGCTGTAACGCGTGGTGATATCATTGATGTCCATCGTCTCGATGTGATACGAACCGCCCAGACGCAGCACGGAATCAAAACTGCGAAACCACGGGATGATGGCCAACGGGAAATCGACAGCCAATTGCACGTCAACGTCCTGCTGGTTATGCAACGACGTGAAATGGAGGATGTTGCCCGACGTATTGAGATAGAACGTCTCGTAATAACTGGCCCCATATTCCGGGCAGAAGCCCATACCAAGCAGTGGAGCATGCGCCTGTAGCATTACCTTCATACCTTGTGCCCATGGCGTCTGGAACTTGTAGCTAACGGCACCAGCAGCTCCCAGATTGGTGGTGATTCGAGCCGTGGCAGGATTGTTGGACGATCCCATCTTCAAGTTGTAGTCAAAGCCGAGATCAACGCCAGCATAAGGGCCTAGGTAGAAAGACCAAGGGGAGTTCGAAGGGTTCGAAAGGTTCGAAAGGTTCGAGAGGGTTTCGGACCAGCGATGCAGAATGCCATAGCGATAACGCAGACGTCCTGTCCACGCCTCACTGTTATGACCATGGTCTTCGCCTGTCGAGAACATAATATCGGCCTGCTGCCAAGAAGTCCAAACCGGATTGCGATGCATGCGCCAACGTTGCCCTTCAAGGCTGATGCTGCTGCCAGTATAGAGAAGCGGGGCAAGATAGGTGTCGCGCATTTTCCCCTGGCCGATGCGCAGGGAAAGGATATTGGTAACGGGTCGTGGCAACTCATCCTGTGCCCAAATAGACACAGGGATGAACAATAACGCCCACACCAGGAGGAGGAATCTTTTCATCGGCTTTCAGAACAATGTTTCAGTATCATTAGAAGTTTCCTCTTCCGGTTCTTCTTCTCCTTCTTCCACCTCAGTGACTTCGACGACTTCAGGCACTCTGGTTGGCTGTATTTCCTCGATGCTTGCCACCTTGTAAGGCGTGATCTTCTTGCCCTTGGTGTTGATGCTGCGAATTGGTATAAACTCGTCGGCATCGACCTCGATGGCTGGACGGAACTGGTCGGGCTTGCCAAACGTGATGCGGAAACGCGGATAGGGCGTGTCGATGACAAGGGGTTGGGGCTTTGGAGCCTCAGCCGTCTGCGACTCAGTTACTACCGATTCACTCTCATCGCCCTCCACGACTTCGGGCACATAAAGCAGACCTGTGGCCAACTTGAAGCGCTTCACGTCACCCAGCATATTCTGCTTGCTCGCACGTGCATCGAGGAGCGAGCGTTTCAGATTGTAGCACTTCATCTCCTTGTCCCAAAGGATGAAGGTCCAAACCTTCTGTGGATCGTATTTCTCGACACGGAGCACGTTCGACTCGAAATGCACGGTCTCTTCGAAAGTGGAAATATAGTAATCCCAGTTGTCGAGGATGACAAGTACTCGATCCTCGCCGAGGAACTCGCCAAGATACTGTCCCTGCTTGTTGTAATTTATACGTTGCACGTCGGGATCCCACCATACGGGTCGTCCTCCGAGCGTAGAACCTCCCTTCGAAACAAGTTGAATCTTCTGCACATCGGCTTTGGTAAGCAGGTTGCCCTTCACCCCACGTCCCTTGATGGGTGTCTCGGCAAAGTCACGTTCGAAGTTGACAACCTTCGAATTGCGAAGTTTCGACTTGATGAACACCTTGATGACTTCGGCCTCACCATTCTGGTTGGCGCTGAAATAGGCGATGCGCGAACCCTCCTTGCCCTGCGTGATGTCATAGACCTTATCGCGCATCACCGAAGTGATGGCAAAGCGCTTGATCATATGCGGGCCACCCTTGCCGTCGCGATAGACGACATTATAGATGGTGCGATTGTCGTTCTTGCGATAGACGTTGAGATAAAGCACGTCCTTGCCGACATAGACCTTCTGATCGACCTTCATCACCTTGTACTGACCGGTCTTATAGATGACAAGGACTTCGTCAATCTCCGAGCAGTTGCAGACAAATTCCGATTCGGACTGCTTGAGGCCTGTGCCGATGAATCCCTCGGTCTTGTTGAACCAAAGTTTCATATTCGACTCGATGACCTTGGTGGCATCGACCGAATCGAAGTTGCGTATCTCGGTGTGACGAGGATAGTCGGCGCCATACTTCTCCTTGAGGTGCTGGAACCACTTGACGGTATAGGTGGTCAGGTGCTTGAGGTTTCGTTCCACCTCCTGAATCTTCTTCTTGGTCAGCAGGATGTCTTCCTCGGCCTTCTGGCTGTTGAACTTGTGGATACGAGCCATCTTGATATCCTCCAATCGCAGCAGGTCGTCGCGGGTAACTTCGCGCACAAAGTCCTTCTTGAACGGTTCGAGCCGCATATCGATGTATGCGAGGGCAGTATCGAGGTCCTTGGCCTGCTCGTATTCCTGGCCCTTGTAGATGCGTTCCTCGATGAAGATCTTTTCGAGCGAACACGTCATCAGATGTTCCAATAGTTCGCCCTTGCTGACCTCGAGTTCCTGGCGAAGGAGTTCCTTGGTGTTTTCGGCCGAACGACGCAGCACCTCGCTCACGGTGAGGAAGTGAGGCTTCTTGTCGTAGATGACGCAGCAGTTTGGAGAGATGGAGATTTCGCAATCGGTGAAGGCATAGAGCGCATCAATGGTCTTGTCACTCGAAACGCCCGGCATCAGATGGACGACAATCTCGGCATGGTCGCTGGTGAAGTCGTCGAAACTCTTGATCTTGATCTTTCCTTTTTCAATTGCCTTTCGTATCGACTCGATGAGCGAATCGGTGGTTTTGCCAAAAGGCACATCGGTGATGCGCAGCGACTTCTGGTCGATCTTGTCGATGCGACTACGCACCTTGACGACACCGCCACGAGCACCGTCGTGATATTTCGAAACATCGATGAGGCCACCTGTCGGGAAGTCGGGGTAAAGCTCAAAAGGTTCGCCTTTGAGACAAGCGATTGACGCATCGAGCAGTTCGTTGAAGTTGTGAGGCAGAATCTTCGACGAAAGGCCTACAGCAATGCCCTCCACGCCCTGGGCGAGGAGCAACGGGAACTTGATGGGAAGGTTGATAGGCTCCTTCTTGCGACCATCGTAGGAAAGCTGCCACGGGGTGATCTTATTATTGAACACCACCTCGAGCGCGAATTTCGAAAGGCGTGCCTCAATGTAACGTGGTGCAGCTGCCGAATCGCCCGTAAGGATATTGCCCCAGTTGCCCTGACAGTCGATGAGCAGTTCCTTCTGTCCCAACTGCACCAGGGCATCGCCGATGCTGGCATCGCCATGAGGGTGGTACTGCATGGTCTGTCCAACGATGTTGGCCACCTTGTTGTAGCGGCCATCATCGATCACCTTCATGGCATGCAGGATGCGACGCTGCACAGGCTTCAATCCGTCGGCCAAATGCGGCACGGCACGCTCCAAGATGACGTAACTCGCATAGTCGAGGAACCAGTTCTGGTACATGCCGCCCAGATGGTGTATCTTGTCATCCGTGGCATCGTCATCATTGTGGGGCTTGTAGCCATTGCCTGCAGCCGCTGCCTCTTCTGATTCGTCGTAGGATGCGGCATCAGTAGCCTCGTCATTAGTTAGTTCTTGGTCGGGGGTCTTCTCGTCGTCGTCGAACATAGGATTATCTTGGATGTAAGAATGTTAAAAATAAAAGGTCAGGCCAACGTGATGTGTGCCCATGCGGAAATGGCTCTTCGTGTCTTCATAGACGGTCTTGAAGCGGAAACTGCTTTCGAGAGGCATCGCATAGAAGTAGGACACCTGGAAATGATCGAAAAGGATGACTCCGAAACCGAGGTCTACCTTCCAAACACGCTTGTTGGTGCGGTATTCCGAATCGACTTCGTATAAGTGTTCCCGCGATTCGAGATCCTGCCTGAATAAATTGTATAGGTCAAAATCGTTGAGTGCGAAATTACACTGTGGACCAGCAAAAACATAGGGGATTACGATGTTGGAAAAGAACGGGAGTTCCAAGTCATAACGCACATGCATAGGAACAGAAAAATAACGCATCTTCTCCATGACATTGGCGTCACCCGAGCCCAGATCGGCCATTTCCTGTGAATAGACGAACGAAGCATCAAGACCAAAATTCAAAATCGGCAAAGACAATCGTGCCGTGAATCCAGCGAAATAACCGCCCGAACTGTCATAATGCCAGCCCTTGTAATTGAAACCCGTTCCCGAGCCGTCAACCTTGGTGATATTTCCGCCTGCGGTGATACCCCAACGGAAAATATCACTGTCCGCAAAAGCAGTGTTCAGCGATAGCAGGCAAGCAGCCAAAAACAGGCAAAAACGCTTCAAAATGGTACGCATCGTACAATATAAATAGAATTAATTGCTGCAAAGATAAGGCATTTTGCCCACTTTTCCCAAAGATTGCCCGAAAAAAAGCAAAAAACACAGTCATTTTTTGGATATTCAAAAAAAAATCGCGATATTTGCCCAAATTTTTTAATATTTAGAACATGAAGAAAAAGATGTTGGGCCTCGTTGGCCTCATCGCATGTCTGGCACTCAGCCTTGCCTTCCCCACGCAGGCTCAGGCACAATCGTCGGACAATCGCAACAAGAAGAAAGTGGAGGACCTGCACCTCGACGCACAGCAATATATGGAGATCCTGGGAGCCGCCATCACGACCTTGCAGGGACAATATGTCGATACCATTGACTGGGGGAAAGCCCTGGCCACTGGCGTGAAAGCCATGCTCTCCGAACTCGATCCATACTGCGAATTCTACAGTGAGGAAGATCAGTCAGACTTCAAGACCATGACCACCGGCGAATACGGCGGCATCGGTGCCCTCATTCAGCAGCGTGGCGACACTGTAATCATCGCCAATCCCTACGAGGGACGGCCCGCTATGGAAGCCGGTGTACGTGTGGGTGATGCCATCCTCAGCATCGACGGCGAGAGCATGATCAAGAAGAGCACCTCCGAAGTGAGCGAGAAATTGCGCGGACAAGCAGGAACGACGTTCAACCTTCGAGTGAAGCGTCCATACGTGGACGAGCCAATCGACTTCGAGATACATCGCCGCAAGATTCTGCTCGATGCAGTGCCCTATTACGGCTGGCTCAACGATAGTGTGGCCTATATCTTCCTTTCCCAGTTCACCGACAAGGCAGGACAGGATGTACAGGATGCGCTCGTCAAGATGCGAGCCGACAAGCAACACTCCCTCAAGGGTCTCGTCTTCGACCTGCGTCAGAACGGCGGCGGCCTGCTTGAAGAAGCCGTGAAGATTGTCGGTATGTTTGTGCCAAAGGGAAGCCCTGTGGTCGAAACCAAGGCCAAGCGCCCCGAATGGAACAGCGCCTACCGCACCAACACCGTACCCATCGAACCACAACTCCCCATTGTCTGCCTCATCGACCGCAATTCGGCATCAGCAGCCGAAATCCTGAGTGGTTCGTTGCAGGATCTGGACCGTGCCGTCATCATGGGCGAGCGTTCGTTCGGAAAGGGTCTCGTACAGAGCACCCGTCCCCTGCCCTACAACACGCTTATGAAGTTCACGACCGCCAAGTACTACATCCCATCGGGCCGTTGCATCCAGGTCATCAACTACAAGCTAGGTGAGGCTGAGCAGATACCCGACTCGTTGACGCACGTGTTCTTCACCGCCAATGGTCGCGAAGTGCGCGATGGCCGCGGAATCAAACCCGATGTCGAGGAGAAGCCGCAGCAGATGTCCGGACTGGCCTATTATCTCGAACGCGAATATCTCACCTTCGACTATGCAACACGCTATCGCCAGGAGCACGAGACCATCGCACCCATCGGCGAGTTCAAACTCACGGACGAAGAGTATGATGAGTTCTGCAAGAAAGCCTTGACAAACAAGAAGGACAGCATCCTCACCCTCCTCAAAGTCTTCGATATGAAGCACGACCTCGATTCGCTGCGTGAAGAGATCAAGGAGGAAGTAGCCAACGAGATCATCCTGCGCTACTACCATCAGCGCGGACAGTCGAAACACAGCCTGCTGCAAGACACGCTCGTGAAGAAGGCCGCACAACTCGTTGCCGACCAGAAACGCTACAACGACATCCTGCAGCCTGCAAACAAGAAAAACAAAAACAACAAAAAATAATAAAAAGATGAAGAAAACTATGCTCTGCGGCATCGCCGCCCTTCTTTCGTGTGCAGCCTTTGCACAGGAAGATGCCAAGAACGACTCTGTCAAGGGGTTCCAGTTCACCACCGTCGATTCAGTAGCCATCACTTCGGTCAAGAACCAGAAGAATGCCGGAACCTGCTGGAGTTATTCCGGCCTGAGTTTCCTCGAGAGCGAGGCACTCAAGAAGACCGGCAAGGTCTATGACTTCTCGGAGATGTTTGTCATCCAGAACACCTATATGGACCGTGCCGAAAAGTCGGTGCGCACCCACGGTGATGTAAGTTTCGCCCAGGGTGGTTCGTTCGTCGATGTCTTCTATTGCCTCCGCAACTACGGCCTCATCCCCGACTGCGAGATGCCAGCTGGTGCCATGTACGGCGACACCCTCAGCAACCACAGCGAACTCTCGGCCATGACCGACCCATTGGTTAAGGCTGCCGCTAATGCACGCAAACTCCAGTTCAGCCCCGATGGCGAACCTCTTTGGAAGAAAGCCGTTCGTGCCGTCCATGAGGTATATCTTGGCAAGGCTCCCGAGACCTTTACCTACGAAGGCAAGACCTATACTCCTATGACCTTTGCCGCAAGCACCGGTCTCAACCCCGACGACTACGTCTCGATCACCTCGTTCACCCATCATCCCTATTCGACAGGTGCCAACAAGGGCAAGGGCTTCATCATCGAAGTGCAGGACAACTGGCGCTGGGGCGAAAGCCTCAACCTCGAGCTCGATGACTTCATGCAGATCATCGACGACGCCATCAAGGCCGGTTACACAGTGCTTTGGGGCGGTGATGTCAGCGAGGACGGATTCACTCGCGACGGTCTTGCCGTATATCCCGACATGGAGGCTCCCGATGCTCCCGGTGCCGACCAGGCACGCTGGCTCCGTCTTGACCGCAGTGCCAAGGGCAAGGAACTCAGCGAGAAGCCTCTTCCACAGAAGAAAGTCACCGTCGAAGAGCGTCAGCGCGGCTACGACAACTTCGAGACCGGCGACGACCACGGCATGCACCTCTTCGGCACAGCCAAAGACCAGGAGGGCAACCTCTATTATCTGATCAAGAACAGCTGGGGCGTCACCGGCAAATATGACGGCATCTGGTACATGACTCCAGAGTTTGCACGTGCCAAGACCCTCAACTACGTTGTGAACAAAAATGCCATCTCGAAGGCTCTTCGTGCTAAATACGGCATCTGATTAATGCACAATTTCGACCAGACCATATCGACTTTGAGCGACATCTCTCAAAGCGAACTGCACCACTTCGGCATCGAAGGGATACCTTTTCCTTCGGTGCCGGAACTGCGTGAATTTGTCGACATCTGCCGCTCCGTACTCTTTCCCGGCTATTACGGAAAGAACGTGGTGACAGGTGGTCTGCAATATCACATCGGCGTCGGCGTAGAGCACCTCTACGAAAAGATCTCCAAGCAGTTCATGGCGGGCATCGCCTTTGCCCAAGGCGACGACTTCGTCGAGCGCGAGGTGGTGCGTGATGCGGCCAAACGCCGTGCCAAACGATTTGTCGAAGCACTTCCCGAACTACGCGAAATATTGGCGACCGACGTGGTGGCCATGTATCGCAACGACCCCGCCGCCAACAATCTCGGCGAGGTCATCCTCTGCTATCCCGGCATGCATGCCATCACCAACTACCGCATTGCCCATGCCATTTACCAACTCGACGTGCCGCTCATCCCGCGCATGATCACCGAACTCGCCCACAGCGAGACGGGCATCGACATCCATCCGGGAGCCACCATCGGCCCCTCGTTTGCCATCGACCATGGCACGGGTGTCGTCATCGGTGCAACAGCTATCTTGGGCCATCACGTCACGCTCTACCAAGGCGTAACCCTTGGTGCCAAGAACTTCCCGCAAGAGCCCGACGGTTCGCTCGTCAAGGGCATCGCCCGTCACCCCATCCTCGGCAACCACGTGGTGGTTTATGCCAACGCCACCATCCTGGGCCGCGTCCACATAGGTGACAACACTACAATTGGCGGCAACCTCTGGGTCACCCACGATGTTCCTGCCGGCACAAAACTATTCTACAATGCGAAATGACCTTTAGGCACCTAAGCCTTTTGCTTTATGGAAAAATTCAAGATAATTGCTAAAACCCTCGCTGGCCTCGAGGAAATTCTGGCCAAAGAAATCGAACAACTGGGTGGCGAAAACATCGCCATCGGCAACCGCATGGTAAGTTATCTGGGCGACAAGCAGCTGCTCTACAAGTCGAACCTCTGGCTCCGCACCGCACTGCGTGTGCTCAAACCCTTTGAGCAGTTCACGGCTGTCGATCCCGACGACCTCTACGCCAAGGTGAAGGCCATCGACTGGAGCCAATATGTGGCCGAAGGACAGACCATCGCCATCGACAACACCATCTACTCCGAAAACTTCCGCAATTCACGCTTCGCCATTTATCGTGCCAAGGATGCCATCTGCGACTACTTTGTAGAACACGGAAAGAGACGTCCGAAAGTGGCTGTAGGTTCGGCCGACGTGCAACTCAACCTGCACATCTCCGACACGGCTGACTCCGATGTCACAGGTTCGGAGTGCACCCTCAGCCTCGACTCGAGCGGTGACCCGCTCTACAAGCGCGGCTACAAGGAGCAGCTCACCGACGCCCCCATCAGCGAAGTGCTCGCCGCATGCATCCTGCTCAAGGCCGGCTATGACGGCACACGCGACCTCTATGACCCCATGTGCGGCTCGGGAACCTTCCTCATTGAGGCAGCGCTCATCGCCACCAATACACCTGCCGGACTCTATCGCAAGGGCTTCGGCTTCCAGCGTTGGACCGTAGGCGAACTGGCCTACGATGACGACCTCTGGCAGGAACTCTACGATGACGATTCGCAAGAAAAGGAATTCCTGCACCACATCTACGGCTCTGACATCTCCAAGGTTGCCATCGATGTCACCACCGAAAACGTCCGCAAGGCTGGTCTGCAGAAGTACATTTCCCTCTCGGTAAAGGATTTTGAGCAGATCGATGCAGCACCATGGGCACAAGCCGATGCCGAATCTTTGGCCGAAGGCGAGCAGCCCCTCGGTGGCATCGTCGTGATGAATCCCCCCTATGGCAAACGCCTCTTTACCGATGTCCCCACCTTCTACCGCATGGTGGCAAGCGTGTTGAAGAAAAACTTCCAGGGTTCCGAAGCCTGGATTATCTCGAGCGACGATCCCAACGCCACATTCTCCTACACCGATCCACGCACCGGCCGCCGCAAGGAAGGCACTCCCTTCGACTTCATCGGCCTCAAGCCTTCGCTCAAGATCGACCTCAACAATGGAGGTATCCCTTGCCAGCTCCGCAAGTATGAACTTTTCAGCGGCAAGTATGAAGAGTTCCGCCAGGAAGGTGGCGAACTTGACAAGCAGAGCGCCGACCAGAAGCAGGACAACTCCCACTTCGACCGCGTCCGCAAGGACTATGGGAAGAAAGGCTCTTCCTTCAAGAAAGGGGACAAACCATTCAAGAAGGACGACAAGCCTTTCAAGAAAGACTTCAAGAAGGAAGGAAAGAAAGACGATGGCGAGAAGAAAAAGCGCTTCTTCGACAAGGACGGCAAAGCCTACGAGCGCGGACATAAACCTGCCGACAATGACAAGCCCAAACGTCCCCGCAAGGACAGCAACACCCAGCGCACCTACACCATCGGAAAGGATGGCAGCATCTCGGTGAGCCGTGGCAACTTCAAGCGAGGCGCCGACGGCAAACTCGAAGAACGCGGCGGCGAGTTCCAACCCCGCGGACGTCGCACCTACGACCCCAACCGTCCGATGTTCGGCGAAGATTTCGATATGAGCAAAGCCGTCCTCGACTTTACCAAAAAGCCTGAGGACAAATAATTAGATAATGAAAAAAAGCATCCGAGTCCTTCTCTCCACCCTTTTGGCATCATCAATGACTCTCTCTGCATCAGCGCAAACCATCCTGAGCACCATCCCTCAGACCGAGGGAGAACTGCCCACGATGGCACAACTGACGCCAGGTCATCCCGACTACGTCTATGCCCCCTCGCTCCTCAACACCTGGTTCGACGAGCAGGGTGAGTTCCATTATGTGCTGCCCGAAGATGCTGCCAAAGCTGCGTCTCAGCGCCCGACGCTGAAAGGAGAACCCAGTGCCGACAAACTATGGACAGCTCTTAACGAAGGTGATCGTCTTTGGGTGGAACAACTGACGGAAAGTGAATCTCCCCTTCGCCATCAGGTCAGCGACCCCAATGCCGACAGCGACTCTCCCGACGAGGGACAATCGCCCATCGTCTGGGGGCAATCGGTCCATCGTAACGAGTTCGGCATCGACGGCGGCATCTTCTGGAGCCCCAAGGGTCACCTGTTGGCCTTCTACCGCATGGACCAGTCGATGGTGGGCCAATATCCTTTGCTCCAGACCGACCCCCGCGAGGCCGAAGTCAAATGGATACGCTATCCGATGGCGGGCATGACGAGCCATCAGGTCACCTTGGGAATCTACAATCCCGACGACATGCAGACAGTTTGGCTCAAAACCAAACCGCAGTCCGATCATTACCTGACCTGCGTCACATGGCGTCCCGACTGCCGTCAGATTCTCACTGCCGAACTCAACCGTCTGCAGAACCACATGGAGATGAACGTCTATGATGTTCAGACAGGCGATTTCGTGCGAACACTCTTCACCGAGAGTTCCGACCGCTATGTCGAACCCAAGCACCCCGCCTACTTCCTTCCCGGCTCCAATGACCGCTTCGTCTGGCTTAGCGAACGCGACGGCTATATGCAGGCTTATCTCTACAACATCGCTGGCGACAAAGTCGTCTGCCTGCCGCTGACCCAAGGCAAGTACGACATCACTTCGATTGTCGGAATCGACCCTATCGGAAAATACCTTTACTTCATGGCAGCTGCCGATAGTCCGCTCGAAAGCAACTTGTACGCGGTAGAGATCCCGCGTGGTTCGAAGGGTTTGAAAAGTTCGAAAGGTTCGAAGGGTTCGAAAGGTTCGAAGGTATTCCGTATCACCCAGGTGGAGGGCCGTCATAGCATCAAGGTAAACGAACAATTTACACAGGTCTATGACACCTACACCAACCACGCGACACCGCGCACCTGCCAACTGATCAGCCTCAAGAACGGTCGTCCAATCACAACCGATGTGCTCTACACGGCAGCTAATCCCTATCTCCAAAACGAAAAGCACGCCACGCTGGCACGCCCCGAAGTGGAACTCGGCACACTCAAGGCCGCCGATGGAGTGACTGACCTCTATTATCGTCTCGTCAAGCCACGCGACTACGACAAGCATCCCGACCGGCGCTATCCCGTCATCGTCTATCTCTACAACGGCCCCCATGCTCAACTCGTCACCGACGGCTTCCAGTGGGGATTGCCCGGCTGGGATTGCTATATGGCCAATCGCGGATATGTGGTATTCACCATCGACGGACGCGGTTCCGACAACCGTGGCCTTGCTTTCGAACAAGCCATCTGGCACAACCTCGGCCAGGTCGAAGCCCTCGACCAGATGCAGGGCGTCGCCTACCTCAAGACCCTGCCCTATGTCGATGCCGACCGCATCGGCATCTACGGATGGAGTTACGGCGGCTTCATGACCACCTACATGATGCTCAACTATCCCGAAACGTTCAAGGTAGGCGTCTGCGGTGGTCCCGTACTCGACTGGAGCCGCTACGAGGTGATGTATGGCGAACGCTACATGGGCACGCCCCAGAACAACCCCGATGGCTACGCTGCCAACACGCTGGTCAATCAGGCTGCTAAACTGCGCGGTCACCTGCTCATCATTCACGACGACCAGGACGGCACCGTCGTGCCCCAGATGTCGATGCAGTTCCTCAAAAATGCTGTCGCTGCTGACACCTACCCCGACTTCCTGATGTACATCGGTCACGAGCACAATGTGCGCGGCAAAGACCGTGTTCACCTTTTAAATAATATTACACGCTATTTTGACGAGCATTTGTAATGATGGTTCTGAAAGGTTAAGAAAGGTTGTTACGCTTCGCTCCACGCGAGCAGAGCTCGGAGCGAAAGGTTAAGAAAGGTTGTTAGCCCCTCTTAACCCTTCTTAACCCTTCTTAACCCCTCAAACCCCTCTTAACCCTTCTTAACCCTTCTTAACCCCTCAAACCCCTCTTAACCCCTCTTAACCCTATCCCTATGAACCTCCTCCTTCTCGGCAGTGGCGGCCGCGAATGCGCCATCGCTTGGAAACTGGCACAAAGCCCCAAGTGCGAACAACTATACATTGCCCCAGGCAACGCTGGCACAAGCGCCTACGGACAGAACGTCCCCATCAAGGTGGGCGAGTTTGACAAGATTGCTGACTTCTGCCTCCAGCACCAGATCGGCATGATTGTCGTTGGCCCCGAAGACCCCTTGGTCAACGGCATCTACGACTACATCAAAGGCAACGAACGCCTCGCAGGCATCCGCGTCATCGGTCCCAGCAAGGCAGCAGCCCAACTCGAAGGCTCGAAAGACTTTGCCAAGGGCTTCATGAGCCGTCATCAGATCCCCACCGCCCGCTATCGCTCGTTCAACGCCGAGCAGTACGACGAGGCATGCCGTTTCCTCGAAGAACTCCAGGCGCCCTACGTGCTCAAGGCCGACGGACTGGCAGCCGGCAAGGGCGTGCTCATCCTCCCCACCCTCGACGAGGCTCGCCGCGAACTCCGCCTGATGCTCGATGGCATGTTTGGTGCAGCTTCGGCCACCGTCGTCATCGAGGAGTTCCTGTCGGGCATCGAATGCTCGGTCTTCGTGCTCACCGACGGTCAGCACTACAAGATCCTGCCTGTGGCAAAGGACTACAAGCGCATCGGCGAAGGCGATACCGGTCCCAACACCGGCGGCATGGGCAACTGTTCGCCCGTACCTTTTGCCGATGACGAGTTCATGCAGAAGGTTGAAGAACGCATCGTCCGCCCCACCATCGCAGGCCTCCAGCAGGAAGGACTGCGCTATCAGGGCTTCATCTTCCTCGGCCTCATCCGCATCGACCGCGACATCCAGCAGTATCATGCCGGCGACCCTATGGTCATCGAATACAACGTCCGCATGGGCGATCCCGAGACCGAAGTCGTCATGCCGCGCATCCAGAGCGACCTGGTGACGCTGCTCGAAGGCGTAGCCGACGGCAACCTCGACACGAAGACGCTCGAAGTCGATCCGCGCGCAGCCGTCACCGTAATGCTCGTAAGCGGAGGCTATCCAGGTTCCTATGCAAAGGGCAAGGTGATGACGGGCCTCGACCACGAACTCTTCACCCAGGGCACCGTGGCTCCCGCCGACTCGGCACGCCACTCCATCCTCTTCCATGCCGGCACGGCACGCAATGATGCAGGCCAGGTCGTCACGGCTGGCGGACGCGTCATCGCCGTCACGTCCTACGGCTCCGATCGTGCTGCCGCCCTCGCCCAGTCGATGCGTGGTGCCCAGCTCATCGAGTTCGAAGGCAAGTACTATCGCCGCGACATCGGTCAGGATCTCGCCGCCTGGGACTGATACCAGCTTATTGCTGGAAGTTCTGAAAGGTTCGAATAGTTCGAAAGGTTCGAAGGGCTGTTCGACCCCTCTTAACCCTTCAGAACCCCTCTTAACCCCTCTTAACCCTTCAGAACCCCTCTTAACCCCTCTTAACCCCTCTTAACCCCTCAAGCCCCTCTCGTGTACGCTCCTCTTACCCAATACCGCCACGTGACGCCCGTGCTCATCCTGCTGAGCGCGGCGCTAGTTGCTGTGCTCGCGCTACTGGGCCAAGCCACTCCCAAGGCATTGTGGAGCGCATGGGTCACCGCAGGAGTGCTCTCGGCAGGCATCTGGCACATCGTGGCACGGTTTCGACTCGACGGAGGCGCCAGCGTGAAGGCCTTTGCCATCAGTTGGCCGCTGCTCACCGCGTCGCTGTGCTTTGCCCGATGCTATCTCGTCATCCCAGGCACCGACGACGAAGGCGTGTGGGGCATTGTGCAGCAACTCGCCCTGCTCGCTTTCCTCTCACTCCAGATGAGCCTGTGGCAACGTCGCGTCGCCATCATCAAGCACATGCTGCTCGGACTCATCATCGGCCTTACCTCCACGCTCTGCCCACATGCGCTGTTGTGGATCGTACTGTTGCTCATTGCCAGTTACTACATGCGCTGCTCAAGTCTGCGCAACATGATGAGTGCCCTGACGGGCATCGTGCTCGGTATCTGGCTGATCTATCTGGCACACTTCTTTGGCAATAGCATCGATGCAGCCGACGGCATGATGGCTGCCTATCTTCGTCTCTTCCAGGCTCCCCCGCTGGCAGAACTTGCTGCCATGGGAACGTGGTGCACTGCTTTCGTGGCCTATGTGGGGCTGCTCCTGTTGGTCTATGCCATGGCGGGACTTGCCATCGATGTGGGGCAGACTGTACGTGCCGAAGCCTCCATCGTTCTTGTGTCGGTACTCAGCCTGGTTATGATGGGTCTGCTCGTGCTCGATGCGGCGCACCTTGCCACCCTGCTCCCGATGCTCGCCACGCTGCTTGCCCTCCAACTCACTATCCAGCAGGCCAATCTCCGTTCGGCGCTGGTCGAATGGTGGATCCTCCTCATCATTGCCGTCGGCGCTGCCCTCTGCCTGCTCCCCCACTTCATAGCTGCCTGAAATGTTTATCTCTCACCCGCATCTCCACCTTCACCGGCATCATCCGCACAAGTATCGATTGCAAACCGATATGCTCGAGGGTCCTATCCCACGTCGTTTGCTCTCGTTTGCCATGCCGATTGCCGCCAGTGGAATGCTGCAGCAGCTTTTCAATTCTACCGACGTAGCCGTAGTCGGCCAGTTCGCCGGGCATTCGGCATTGGCAGCCGTCGGAGCCTGTTCCCCCGTCATCAATCTGCTTATCAATCTTTTTGTCGGCCTGTCCATAGGCGCCAATGTCGTGATTGCTCACCTCCTGGGCGAAGGGAATGACCATGGCGTCCGACGTGCCGTACACACCGCCCTGCTGCTTGCACTATTGAGCGGCATCTTCCTGGCGGGCTTCGGGCAGGTTGTTGCCTACCCCATTCTTGCGGCACTCTCCACGCCCGACGATGTCCTTCCGCAAGCCGTTCTCTACCTGCGCATTTATTTTGCAGGTATGCCCTTCCTGATGCTCTACAACTTTGCAGCAGCCATCCTTCGTTCGAAGGGCGACACGCGGCGGCCGCTTCACACGCTCTTTCTCAGCGGGCTCATCAACGTCTCCCTCAATTTGCTGTTTGTACTCGGATTGGGTTGGGGTGTCGAAGGCGTGGCTTTGGCCACCGTCATCGCTACAGCATTTTCCTCCTATCGCCTAATCAATTTCCTACGCCATGAAGAGGGCGTGCTCAAGGTGCGCATGCACCAGTTGAGGATCGATCGTCACCAGCTCCGCAAAATCGCACTTATCGGCATTCCAGCCGGGCTGCAAGGCTGTCTGTTCTCTTTTTCGAACATCATGATTCAGCAGAGCATCAATAGCCTGGGCACCATAGCGGTTGCCGCAGCCACCGCTGCCATGAACTTCGAATATTACCTTTATTTCATTGCCAATTCGCTGAGTCAGACAGCCACCACCTGGATTGGACAGAATTATGGTGCAGGCAAACTTGACCGTTGCCGCACGATAGCCCGCTGGAGCCTTATCTGGGGAGCAGGTTGTACCTTGCTCGTCAGTCTCGTCCTGGTGGCGTTCTCTCGTCCGCTGCTGCACATCTTTACGACCAATGCCGCCGTCATCGCCATGGCGCGGATTCGAATATGGGTAATCAGTTCGACCGAATGTCTGAATGCTGTGGTCGAAGCCTTCACTGGCATTTTGAGGGCTTATGGACATTCCCTTGTCCCGACGATAATCTCCCTGCTGGGCATTGTGGGGCTGCGATTGGCGTGGATTGGCTCCGTCTTCCAGGTGTATCCCGATTTCGGAGTCCTCTCGGCTTGTTATCCTGTCAGCTGGGCGGTCACTTCCATCGCTCTTTGCATCGCATATCGATGGATTCAGCGGCAATTATCCCATTCAAATAAAAATTTTGCAAAAAAGTTTGCATAAATTTGGACAAAAAGCAAATAATCTGTAACTTTGCAGCGACAATTCACAAGACACTTAAACATAACCAACCAATAATCACTTATGAGAGCAAAACTACTATTACCACTCGTTCTTGGCATTGCCACTCTCGGCGCTGCCAGTTATGGGCAGTCCCTCCTCTCGGCATTCCGCACTCCTGCCCAACAGAAGGAAGCAGCCGCAAAGGGACAGCTCAAAGTCGTTAACACACGACAGAAGGCCCTCCAGGATTTTTCAGGAAAGGCCTCACGTACCAATCGTCGCAACGTGGACGCCCGTCCCAATGTTGCTGACTATCCCGTCATCTACGGTCTGAAGCATGCCGACAGCGGTTACAACGACGTGTCGGGAGGACCCTACAACGTCATCCGCTTCCACGCAGGACCACAAACCTCGAAGAAGGACGTCAGTCCCGAAATTGGTGGATTAACCGCTTTCTATGCACGCGGCAAGTTCTACACTCTTGAGATGGACGGCACCCAGTGCATCATGAAGACCTACAACACTGAGACATGGGAACTCGAAAGTACTGACGTCATCTGCGAGAAAGATGACTTCCTACGTCAGGTGGCCGCCTTCGATGAGACAACAGGCAAGGCCTACTTCGTCTTCTGGGGGGAGATGGACTGGGATACTTACCGCACGAATCGTCCTCTCATGGAGATTGACCTTGAGACAAAGACCGCTACAGAAGTGGGCAAGATTGACCAGATCTTCGTACAAACTCTCTTCTTTGACAAAGCCGGCCAGCTCTACGGCATCCCCTACAACACGAAGGAACTCTACAAGATCAGCAAGACCGACGCCAGCATTGAGAAGGTAGTCGACCTCGACATCCCCTTCGGACGCTATCCTAACTCCGAAACCGCAGTCACCGACCCCGCTACCGGCACCGTTTATTGGATTGTACCTCGTACCGTCGGAAATGGTTATGAAGCTGAGTCGTATATCTACACAATCAACTACGAGACCGGTGAGTGCACATTCGTAAGCGACATGCCGAACGATGAGCACTTGCAGGGCGCCTTCATCAAGTATGCTCCTGGCGATGCTCCTGCTGCAGCCACCAACATTAACTACAATGAAGGCAAACTCAGTTTCACCGCTCCAACTACCACCTATACCACAGGCCAGGCTCTTACAGGCGAAGTAACAGCCAACCTCGTAGTCGATGGAGAGAAGCAGACCCTGAAGGTTGCTCCTGGTGCTGATACAGAAGTGACCCTCAACCTCGCCGATGGCAACCATGAGGTTGTCATCACCTTCGAGAATGAAGCAGGACAAGGCCCAGAGCGCATTTGGGAAGCCTATATAGGCGCTGACCAGCCCACTGCTGTCGAGAATCTCACCGCTACGTTGGCCGACGGCAAGGCTACCATCAGTTGGACAGCTCCAACAGCCTCTATCAATGGTGGAGCCTTCGACGATGCAGCAGTCCGCTATTATGTAGTACGCCATCCCGATGAAGTCGTTCTTGCAGAAGCTACGGCTGAAACCTCAATCACCGACGAGCTCCCTGCATCGCACAACCACTATTCTTGGGAGGTTGTTTCGTTCGTAGGTGAAATGAACGAAAGCAGTGCATCCGTCACTTCCAATGAAATAGTTTATGGTGATACTTGGATCCCCAACTACGTCGAGCAGTTTAACGCTCAGGAAGACTGGGATCTCTTTACCGTCATCGACAACAATGCCGATGGCAGCGGATGGCTCTATATGGCTAGCAAGCAAACGGCCTACCTCCTTGGCAACGGAGCTTACGATCCAGACTTCAACCCCAATGGCGGTAAGGGCATGGACGACTATCTTGTCACTCCTTCCATTCAACTCAAGAAAGGCGTTCAGTACCGTCTGACCTTTGATGCAATTGAAGTGGGTCTGAGCCACGAATATCTTAACGTATACCTCGGACAGGGAACCACGGTAGATGCGCTGAAGACCACCTTGGCTAAGTATGACCTCGATTGGCGCAACGACAACACGAACCAGATCATTGACTTCAGTGTAGAAGAGGACGGTCTTTACAATATCGCCTTCCACGACTGTGCACTCGTGTACAGCAGCAACTATAGTCTTGACAACATCGGCATCGAACTCTTCGCATGCTTTGAGGGCCCTGCTGCTTCGACCAATCTGGTTGCTACTCCAGGTACAGGCGGTGCTCTCCAAAGCACACTCTCTTTCACCCTGCCCACCACCACCTTCCAAGGTGCTGCTCTCGAAGAAATCACTTCGGTAGAGATCTCGCGCAATGGCCAGCCGATTGCTACCCTCGAAGGCAAACCTGGCGAGACCCTCACATACGAAGACAATAACGTTGCAAATGGCGAAGCCACCTACACGGTTGTATGTTACAACGCAGCAGGTCAAGGTGCGCCAGCATCTGTCACCATTTGGGTAGGCCTCGACATCCCTGCTGCTCCAAGCCTGATTGAATGCCATCAGACAGCCGACATCAAGCCTTTCGTAAGTTGGAATGCCGTAACTGCAGCAGGTGCTCACGGAGGTTATGTTGTTCCTGAGGATGTTTCCTATATTCTTTGCAAGTACAACGAATACAACTGGGATAATCATTGGGAGCAAGTTGCTTCTACCAAAGACCTTAGCGCTATCGACGACACCTACTACAGCTATTGGGGTCAGAAGATGGAGACCTATGCTCTCTTTGCCGTCAACGAAGCAGGCATCAGCGAGGGCACACAATTCAATATCAACCTCGGTACACCTTGGGAAACTCCTTATGAGGAAGGCTTTGCATGGGCATTCGCAAGCAAAGATCCCTGGACATTGTTCGCTTCGACCTACGACTACGCATGGAGCATCAGCGCCGGCTCTGGCCTCGCTGTGAAGCCCTATGACGAGGATGGCGGCATGCTCTATTACACCTACAAGGGTGAAGACAGCAACGAACAGATCATGCAGGGTCCACGTGTAGCCCTCTCTACACTTACCAAGGCCGAGCTCAGCTTCTATATGTATCATGGTGTAGAAGCCGATCCTGAGGATGTTGTGCTCGAAGTTTGGGCATGCTACAATGATGCTGATTGGAAGAAACTCGGCACAGTGGATTATAACAATGGTGCTACCGGTTGGGCACGCAGTTCATTTGCTCTCGAGACCCCCGAAGCACCCGAAGGATATGCACCAAGTAACATCCAGATTGCGTTCCGTGGTATCACCACCGTTCCTTCTGCTTCAATCTTCATCGACAAGATCGCAATTGCCGATGGCGTGGATGTGGATGCTGCCCTCGTAGGTATCAGCGGAGCAAAGCGTGCTACCCCCGGCGAGTTCCAAATGTTCAGCTTCGCAGTCGCCAACTATGGTATGAAGGATCTCTCTGACTATAAGGTAGCCCTCACCATCTCCGATGGCGAACTCACCCAGGAAGATGAGATCTCCACCGATCAAGTCCTCAAGGCTGGTGAAGTTGCCACTCTGTCGTACGAAGTCGAGTTCGACAAGTCGCACTCAGGCAAGACCTTCACCATCAGCGCAACTGTAGTAGCAGCCGACGATGCCAACACCGACAACAACTCCGGCGAAATCCAGGTTTACGTCAAGGGCAACAACCTGCCAGCTGCCACCGATCTTGCTGCCGAACAGGACGACAAGGGCATCAACCTCAGCTGGTCAGCACCTGCTACCGACGAGATCACTGATCCTGTAGTGGATGGATTCGACGACTATGAATCGTTCATCATTGATGGCATCGGCGACTGGAAGACCTACGATGGTGATGGAGCCATCACTGTCTATTTCGGAGGTCCAAGTGTGCCAAACAACTTCGATGCCAAGGCTTGGCAGGTTTGGGCACCTGAGGAGGCTGGTTTCAGCCTGGAGCGCTTTGACGTGCTTACTCCTCACTCAGGTAATAAGTACATCGCCTCTTGGACTGCTTCCGACGGCGTATCAGCAACTCAGCCTACCGACGACTGGCTGATTTCGAGCGACGTACAGGGCGGCAGCGATTTGAGTTTCTATTATCGTGTTCCCAACGATGGTTCAGATCCTCAGAATGTTGAAATCCTCTACTCTAATACAGATCAGCAGCCCGAGAACTTCCAGCATGTTGATGGTGACCAGATCGTGGGCACCACCGCTTGGGTGAAACTCGAATACACCCTGCCTAACGATGCCAAGTACTTCGCTATCCGCAACTGGAACAATGGCGACGCCACCACCGTTGCATTCATTGACGATGTAGAATATACACCGCTCTTTGGTGCTACCTCGAAGCTCACTTTCCTTGGTTACAACATCTATCGTGATGGTGAACTCATTGCCGAGAAGGTACAGGACACTACCTACTGTGACGAAACCAGCGTGGGCGATCACGAATACTTCGTAACTGCCGTTTGGGCTGAGGGCGAATCCAATGCTTCGAACGTCATCGAAATCAATGTCATCACCAATATTGGCGAGATTTTGATGAACAACGAACCCGTCGAAATCTTCTCTATTGACGGTCGTCGTATCGAAGGAAAGGCTGAGCCAGGCATCTACCTGCTTCGTCAGGGCGACAAGACCGCTAAGGTTGTAATCAAGTAACACATCATCTTATCATACGACATCTGCACGGAAACCATTCCGTGCAGGTGTCTTTTGACTATGAAGCATCTTTCAATTTTTCTTCTTTCTTTGCTCTGCTTCATAAACGCCTTGCAGGCGCAAGTGGAGCTCTCATATTGCGGTGACATCGACCAGGGCTTTGGTGATGCCGGAGTCATCTATACTCCATACGTACAGTTCGAAGCCACTACGATGACACCATATGCGGGAAATTACATCAAACAAGTGCTCGTCGGCATGAAAGCCGATGCAACCAATGTTACGATTTACATCAAGAATGCTCCCCGTGATACCAATCCACTTTATCGACAGACCGTTTCAGAAGGTCTCGCCGAAGGATGGAATGTAATCACTCTCGATACCCCGTTTGAGATTCCCGAAGGCAAGGAAATCGCCATCGGATGTCGTTTTCGCAGCACCGAAAAGAATGCTTTCGGTTACAGCGCAGAAAAGAACTCTCTCGCCGACCAGATCCTTATCAACCAAAGCTCCAAGTGGACTACCTGTGGAGGTTCGCTATGCATCAAGGCATTGGTAGAAGGAGACCATATGCCTCAATATCAACTTGCCATCGGCACTTTGCCCAACCAGCGAACCATCCCTGATGCCGATACCTTGTCCTTCATAACCACAGTTCGAAACATGGGCATCCAAGAAGTGGAAAACTATGCCCTTCTGTGGCAAGTTGATGGTGGGGAAACATATACTGCGACCTTCGCTCATCCCATTCCTGTCAACAGCCGCGACACCTTCGAACTGCGCATCCCTGCCATCTACGATTTCGGCACGCACACGCTTAGCGTTTCCATTTCAACAGTCAATGGAATGCCAGACGAATATGCGGCTGACAATACCACCACATGCACCTTCACCGTGCCCGACGAACGATTTGCACGTCGTGTCATCTGCGAAGAATACTCGGGCTTCTGGTGCGGTTTCTGTCCAAGAGGCATGGTAGGTATGGAACTTATGAAGGAGGCTCATCCCGACCGATTCATCGCCATTGCAGTGCATGGAGGAGATGCGCTCGAAGTACCTTCCGACAGCGCCTATACTTACGCCCCGCTCATCAGCCGTTTCTCGGGAGCACCCAGTTGTGCCATAGGACGCCGACTACAAGGCGATCCCTACTATGATATTGCCACCCTTTACCAATTGGAAAGTTCTACCGAGAACCACATCGCCTACAACATGACTGCTGAATGGAACGACGATGCTTCAGCCATTCTTTGCCATGCTACGATATTCAGCGACCAGGACCTCACTAACGCGAACCTTAACGCTGCCTTTGTACTCGTCGAAGACAGTATCACCGGACACGGCTACTATCAGACCAACTACTATTCCAGCAATTCGCAAAACTATTCGGGCCCATTTTATGGATGGGAGGACAAGGCATATATTACCACCGACGTCATGTTTATGGACATCGCACGTGGCTGCTTCCCTTCGTTCGAAGGGACAACGTTGTTCGAAGGGGAAATGAAGGCGATGCAGGAGTATACGTTCGATTATACGCTTCCCCTTCCTCCCACAGTGCTTGACAAAAAGCAACTGCACGTGGTAGGCATCGTCATCGACCCAAAGACAGGGTTCATCCAGAATGGCCAAAATATATGGCCAGAAGGGGAATTGCCCGAAGGAATTGAACTGGTCAGCATCGACACGAAGCAACAGGCTACCGGCTGCCTATACGATTTGTTTGGCAGACGCATCAACCATCCAGCCAAAGGTCAACTCTTCATTCGTGGCAAAAGATAATCTTTTTTGATTTCTCCTCTTTATAATAAAGAAGATAAACATGAATATAGTTTTTCGGGGAATGAAATTCCTTCAGAATATACTTCTCATTACATTTTTTTCAGTTTGCATTTCCTCCCTTTGGGCACGCCCTGCCTATCCAGGGCTGCACAGAATCACCTTGGCTGATGGCTCCGAACTGATGTGCCGCCTAGTGGGTGACGAACATGGGCACTGGTTTGTCAGCACGGACGGACGCTATTTCGACCGCAACGATACTGGGCAGTGGCACCAGCTCTCGGAAGCCGATATCGAGGTGCGCCAGCAGCGGATGATGGAGTCGCGCAAAGCCATCTTTGGCAAGCGTGCCCAAGCTGCCAATCACCGCACCAGTGACGAAGGTGCAGGACGCATTACCGATTTCCCCACCAAGGGCAACGTGCGTGGGCTTTTCCTGCTCGTGGAGTTCGACGACGTCAAGTTTCAACCCGAATCGGACAGCGTTCGTTTCACGCGGCAGCTCAATGAAGAAGGCTTCGCGGACGACGGAGCAACCGGCTCGGCACGCGACTATTTCATCAGTCAGTCCTACGGGCTGTTTACGCCTACCTTCGACGTGGTTGGCCCCATCCATCTGCCGCATAACGAAGGTTACTATGGAGCCAATCAGATGGACGCAGATATTAACCCCGGACAGATGGTAATCGATGCCTGCCAGCTCGCCCACGACAGCCTGGGCGTCGATTTCGGCAACTATGACTTCGACGACGATGGCGTGGTCGATTTTGTCTTTATCCTCTATGCGGGATATGGCGAGAACTATGGAGCTCTACCCTCCACCATCTGGCCCCACATGTCGAAACTGACCGACCAAAGAAAATACCTGACACTCGACGGAAAGAACTTCGACCTATATGCCTGCAGCTGTGAACTGAGAGGCACCAGCGGCACTGCGATTGACGGCATCGGCGCCTTCTGCCACGAGTTCGGACACGTGCTTGGACTTCCCGACATCTATGACACCTTCAACTCCCGTAACCTACAATTGGGCGCATGGGACATTATGGACGCGGGAAGCTACAACAACCTGTCGCGCACACCATCGTCCTACACTGGCTACGAACGCTACTGCCTGGGCTGGCTTGACATGGTGGACTTGACCGAACCCGCCGACAGCATTATCCTACCCGAAATCAACGAAAGCCGCGTATGCTATCGCATCGCCACAAGGACGGACAATGAGGGCGAGTTCTTCACCCTCGAGAATCACCAACAGCAAGGTTGGGATGCCTACCAGCCCGCCAGCGGCATGATGATCATCCACATCGATTATGAAGCCAGCATCTGGCACAGCAATACGGTCAACTCAGGAATGCATCCACGCGTTGACCTGGTGGAAGCCGACGGCACGCCGGGTGCACCCACCGAATCGGACCTTTTCCCCACCGAATCGAACAACAGTTTCACCGACTACTCCAACCCCAACAGCTTAGCTTGGGACAAGACGCCCACCGAACGCGGCGTGGACCACATCCGACAGGAAGCCGACGGCACGATCTCGTTCCGATTCATGCGCGACAGACTGTTCCGGCCCATTGCCCATGAGGTCACCCAGCTGTGCGACACCTCCTTCGTTGCCGAATGGGACCCCGTCGAGGGCGCCATCGCCTATCGTATCGACTTGCAGGAGGAACTGCCCGACTCGCTCAATCCCATACTTCTCGAAGACGACTTTGCCCTTCTGGAGGAAGGCAATTACCCGATGGCAGGCAGTTCGGACATCTCTTCGCAGCTCGATGACTATACGCAATCTCCCGGATGGAGCGGCACAAGCTGCTATCAGGCTGGCGGCTACATTCGCATCGGTGCATACGGACAGAACGGCACGCTCCAGACTCCCGCCATCAACCGCCAGCATTTTGAGCCCACAGCCGAGCTCACCCTGCTCTACACCGCCTCTTCCTATCCAGGCAAGACCGTCAGCTATACCCTTTCGCTCATAGATGCCGAGAATGGTCAGGTCGCAAGCGACACCACGATGAAAGCCGACCGCAACCTCGTGACCCACATCTTCCATTTTACCGATGTGCCCAGCCAGGCAGCTTTCTGCTTTAAGACCAACAAGGAACGTCTCTTTCTTGACGAGCTGAGCGTGGCCATTGGCATGCGCGATAGCCTGGATATGCGCTCGCTGGGTCCTGCTGTCTGGAGCATCGACAGCATTGCTCCTCTGCTCACCGAAGAAGGCTTGCAGGCCGACCGCCAACGTGCCACTGTCACCGGCCTTGTTCCCCAACGCACCTACCACTACCAGGTCACCGCACTCGACAACGCAGCTTCACGCAGCTCCTTACCTTCGCAGGACATTACAGTCGTCACACTCCCTACTGGCGAAAGCGGCATTGAGGCTATCCATGCCGACACTCCACCGAGCATGCCTTCGCACGATGTGCTTCACGACCTGACGGGACGACGCATCGCGCATCCTTCGTGCGGCTTTTACATCACCGAAGGACGGATTATAGTCGTTCGATAAACTCTCCCCCACACAACGCAACGTGCCCTCCCGTCGATATTGACCGGAGGGCACATTATTTATAATCGCGATAAGAAGCCTTTTACTTCCTTCGATAAACCACAAGCGTCACCGAAACAAAGATAAGGACCATACCCAGAAATTCACGCAAATTGATGCTCTCGCCCAAGAAGATGATACCGAGTGCCACGGCGGTGACGGGTTCGAGCGCACCGAACAGCGCAGTCGAAGTACTGCCGATGCGCTGAATAGCCCAAGCCGTAAGCAATAGCGAAACGACTGTGGGCAACAGACCAAGGGCAATCAGATTGAGCCACATCACCTCATGTTGCGGAAGTGTGAACGCACCTCCGAAGCAGATACGCCACACAAAGAGCAGGAAACCAAAACAAAGCACATAAAACGTGACAGGCATCGATGCAATGGTGCGCACACGTGTCTTGTTGAGTCCTACTAAATAAATAGCATAGGAAAGGGATGAGAGCAGCACGAGGAGAGCGCCGATCATGAAAGGAGAGACCCCCTCATTCCCCCTGCCTAGGGGGAGGATTTCAGCGATTCCGGACGGCGTCTCCCCCCTAAGCAGGGGGGACGGGGGGGTCTGCTCACAAAGCATACCAACGCCCGACGTTGCCAACAACAGACAGATGACAACAAGCCATGACATCGGTTCGTGATAAACCAGCGTCATGATGACAGCCACCAGGATGGGATAAGTGAAGAGCAGCGTGGAGGCAATGCCGACGGGCATGTAGTTATAGCTCAGGAAGAGCGTGAGCGACGACAGCGCCATAAGGATGCCCAGGATGACGAGTTGCGGCAACGAATGACGACTGACACGGAATGCCGTCGAAAGATTATGACGCCGCCATCCGTTCCAGATCATCAGCAAGCCGAGCAACGCGATGCCGAAAGCATAGCGGAACAGGAGCACCGAGTCGGGATTCATTCCGTCGGCATACAGCGGCTTGGCAAAGACGGGATTGGTGCCGTAGGACGCTGCCGCGAGCGCTGCAAAGACGTATCCGGTATAGTTTTTCATTTGGCAACCGGGTCGCAGGTGACATCGATGCCGAGTTTCTTGAAGATGGTGCGATCGACTTCGCTAAGGAGCACGGTGGCATGCACCTGACAGCCGCGAAGCAAAGGCAGCGTCTCGAGAGCACGACGGCAATAGGGATCGCTCACGCTGAGCATCGACAGGGCTACGAGCACCTCGTCGGCATGCAGGCGTACATTGCGGCCCTGCAAGTATTCGAACTTCATCTTCTGTATAGGCTCGATCATGGTCTGCGGGATGAGGTTAATCTCGTGATCGATGCCTGCCAGATGCTTGGTGACATTGAGCAGCAAGGCAGCCGAACAACCGAGCAGCGAACTGCTGTGGGCAGTGATGATCTGATGGTTGGGCAGTTCGAGGGCGATGCTGGTGTGGCCGCTCTCCTCCTTGCGCTGGCGGGCGGCGGGCACGGTGCGGCGGAAGTCGGTGTCGATGCGCGCCTGCTTCATCAGCAGGGCAATCTTCGAGACTTCGGTGTCGTCGGTGAGTCCCTGCGCATATTTGCCGAGGGCGGCGAAATAGCGACGCACAATTTCGTCCTTCGAAGCCTGGGCGCACACTTCGTCGTCGCTGATGCAGAAGCCCACCATGTTGACACCCATGTCGGTAGGCGACTTGTAGGGCGACGAACCATAGATGCCTTCGAAGAGCGCATTGAGCACGGGGAAGATCTCGACGTCGCGATTGTAGTTGACCGCCATCTTGCCATAAGCCTCAAGATGGAAGGGGTCGATCATATTGACGTCGCCGAGGTCGGCGGTTGCAGCTTCGTAGGCGATGTTGACGGGGTGCTTGAGCGGAAGGTTCCAGACGGGGAAGGTCTCGAACTTGGCATAACCTGCCCGCACGCCATGCTGCGCCTCGTTGTAGAGTTGCGAGAGGCAGACTGCCATTTTTCCACTGCCGGGACCCGGGGCAGTGACGATGACGAGGGGACGTGTGGTCTCGAAGTATTCGTTGCGGCCAAAGCCATCAGGCGATGCAATGACATCGACGTTGCGCGGATAGCCTTCGATGAAGTACTGGTAGTGGGTGCTGATGCCCATGCGCTCGAGACGTTCGCGGAAAGCCTTGGCGCTGGCCTGGCCGTTGTAGTGGGTGATGACCACGCCGCCCACATAGAAGCCGCGGCTTTCGAACTCGCTGCGCAGGCGAAGCACGTCCTCGTCGTAGGTGATGCCGAGGTCGGCGCGCACCTTGTTCTTTTCAATATCGGTGGCGCTGATGACAATGATGATTTCGGCCGAATCGGCGAGTTGGCTGAGCATGCGCAACTTGCTGTCGGGCTGGAAACCAGGCAGAACGCGCGAAGCATGATGGTCGTCGAAGAGTTTTCCACCTAGTTCGAGGTAGAGTTTGCCCTCAAAGTGGGCTATACGTTCCTTGATGTGCTCCGATTGGATACGGATGTACTTGTCATTATCGAATCCTAACTTCATATTGATCAATTATCAATTAACAATTAATAATTAACAATTAACAATTGGTTTTTGGGGGAAAAACAAATTATTTTAAAAAACGCAGCAAAGGTAACCAGATTTTTTGGAATTATCAAAAAACCGCACAAATATTTGATACTTTTTTGACAAAAATATTCGCATATACACTTTTTTGCAACAAAATCATGGCAATTATTTGCGAAAGTCGAAGAATTCGTTTATATTTGCCCCACATTTTTAGAAAATAAGGTAGCATATCATGGAAAAAATTATCACCGAAATCACTCCACTCACCGAACACGACAGTTTCTATGTGATGGACCACAAGAAGGATCACTATGACTACCCGCTTCACAAGCATGAAGAGGTGGAACTCACATTCATGGAGAACTGCACAGGCGTGCACCGCGTAGTTGGCGACTCCATCGAAATCTGCGGACAATACGACCTGGTGCTCATCGGAAGCAACCTGGAACATGCCTGGGAACAGCATCCCGACGAGGTGTTGGTCGATGTGGCAGCAGGCAAGAAGGTGCGCGAGTTCGTCATCCAGTTTTCACCCGACCTGCTGGGCGAGTCGTTCCTCGCGAAAAGCCAGATGGCTTCTTTGGCACGACTTTTCGAAAACGCCAAGCGCGGGGTGTGCTTCGGCCTGCCTGCCATCATGCGCGTCTTCAACAAACTGGACAAACTTTCGTCCGAGGCACCGGGATTTCCACGTGTACTCAAACTGCTCGACATCCTCTACCAACTTTCGCTCGAAGACGATTTCCATCTGCTGGCGTCGTCGTCGTTCGCTTCGGTGAAATCGACTGCCGACAGCCGTCGCGTACGCAAGGTGGAGGAATACATCGACGAACACTTCCAGGAAGAAATACGCCTGGGCACCGTGGCCGACCTGGCAGGAATGACGCCAACGGCATTCAGCCGATTCTTCAAGGTACGCACAGGTCGTACCCTTTCTGATTATATCATCGACATCCGTCTGGGCTACGCTGCCCGTCAACTGGTCGATACTACCACTTCGGTAGTCGAAATCTGCTACGATTCGGGCTTCAACAACGTTTCGAACTTCAACCGTATCTTCAAGAAACGCAAGGGATGCTCACCCACACAGTTCCGCGAAAATTACCATAAAAACAAGATATTCGTATGAAAAAGAAATTGCTGGTACTTGCCCTCCTTTTTGTCTCGTTTTTGAGCGCCCAAGCCCTCGAACTCCCAGAGATCATCGGCAACGACATGATGCTGCAACAGCAGACCCAGGCCCGCCTGTGGGGATGGGCAAAAGGCGGCTCAACCGTCGAAGTAACGACCTCCTGGGACACACAGACCTACCGCGCCACTGCCGACAAGCAGACGGGACGCTGGGAACTGCAAGTCTCGACACCTGCTGCATCCTACGACCCGCAAAGCCTCACCATCAAGGGTGACGGCGAGACTCGTCGAATCGAAAATGTGCTCATCGGCGAAGTATGGTTCTGCTCGGGCCAATCGAATATGGAGATGCCTCTCAAAGGCTTCTGGAACTGCCCTGTTCGCGGTGCCAACGAGGAGATTGCCTTTTCGGGACGTTACCGTCGCAGCATACGTGTGGCCACCATCGAAAAAAAGGATGCCTTGGAGCCACAGGACCGTGTGCCAGGTGGATGGAAGGAGTGCGAGCCGAAGAATGCCGTCAATTTCTCGGCTTGCGGCTACTTTTTTGCACAAGCCCTGACCGACATCCTCGACGTACCCGTGGGCATCATCAACTGCTCGTGGGGCGGCAGTTGCGTTGAAGGCTGGTTACCTAAGGAGATTCTCCTCACCTACCCTGACGGACTCACGCCCATGGACCAAACGGATTATCACCGCAAGATGGTGATGTTCAATGGTATGCTCCATCCACTGGCAGGTTACACCGTGAAGGGATTCCTTTGGAACCAGGGCGAATCGAACGTAGGTCGTGAAAAGGAATACGTTGAACGTTTCAAGACCATGACACGCCTTTGGCGCAAGATGTGGCGTCAAGGCGACGATCCTTTGCCCATGTACACTGTCGAACTTCCAGGATACAGTTACGGTGACGTGAATGGCACCAATGCTGCCGACTTCCGTGCCGCCCAGCATCAGATTGCCCACGAACTCGAGAACAGCGGATGCGTTTCGACCACCGACCTAATTCTTCCCTACGAGGCCGAACAGATACACGGTTGCCGCAAGAAGGAGATCGGACAGCGCCTCGCCTACATGGCCGCAACGCGCGACTATGGCATCGAGGGCATCCATGCCGAAGCACCCGAATTCGAGCGTATGAAGACCATCGAGGTGGATAACAAATTCCTCAACTTTGTGGCAGGATCTGCCTTGGCTGCCAATGCCAACGAGAAGGGAAAGGTCGTGTGCCTCTATTTCAGCAATCTCATCGATGGCGTCGATCGGATGTTCAACATCGAAGGCTTTGAGGCAGCTGGCGCCGACGGCGTTTGGCACAAGGCCATCGTTTGGGCCGAAAACGGGTGGAGCGACCCCGAATACGGAGGATGCTTCCTGAAACTCGTCTGCCCCGAGGCTGGCGAAGTGAAGAACGTTCGTTACAACTATCACAACTTCACTACCAACCAGCTCCACGACTGCTACGGATTGCCTGTCGTGCCTTTCACTACAAATTATTAGTTAGAATGAAAAAATCCATCCTCTTTCTCTCCCTCCTCACCCTCCTTGCTTCGTGCACTACGACGCAGGAAGAGTCTCCATTCGTGACCGTTCGCAACGGCAAGTTCTACCAAGGCGGCAAGGAATACCGCTATGTGGGCACTAACTTCTGGTATGGTGCCATCCTCGGTTCAAAAGGTCTCGGGGGCAACCGAGAGCGCCTGGTCCAGGAACTTGACGATATGAAGGCTGTCGGCATCGACAATGTCCGCGTCCTCATCGGCGGCGATGGCCGCGAAGGAATCCCTTCGCACATCTACCCCAAACTCCAATCGGAACCCGGCGTCTATAACGACACCATCCTCGAAGGTCTCGACTATATGATGTTCGAACTCGAGAAACGTCAGATGAAGGCCGTCCTTTATTTCAACAATGCCTGGGAATGGTCGGGCGGCTATGGAGCCTACCTCGATTGGGTAGGCTATACGGGTGACGTGATGAGTTCGAAAGAACCGGGCAAGATGGTGCACTTCGACCGTACGCCTGTGCCCAGCTACGACGGCTGGTGGGAATATATGCAGTATGTTTCGGCTTTCGTCCTCAACGATTCGGCCAAGGCATTGGCTGCCAATCATGTGCGCTTCATCGTAAGTCGCACTAACACTGTCACCGGCAAACCTTACGCAGAATCACCCGCTCTCATGGCCTGGGAGATTGCCAACGAGCCGAGATGTTTTGCCGATGATTCTCTCCACAAGGCAAAGTTCGTCGAGTGGATTGACGAGCAATCGAGTCTCATCAAGAGCCTCGACCCCAACCACCTCGTCACCACAGGCTCCGAAGGTTATCACGGCTGTCAGGATGACTACGCACTTTTCAATGCCATCCACACGCTGCCCAACATCGACTATGCCTGCATTCACATCTGGCCCAACAACTGGGGCTGGCTCGGACAATTTAACCAGAACTACGATGCCGACAAGACCATCGCCGAAGACACACCCGATCCCATCGTCGAACGTGTGCAGGCCGCTTGCGACTCTACATTAGATTATATAAGGAACGCGCACGCATATATGAGTGCTGCCGGCCGTCCCATCGTGCTCGAGGAATTTGGTTATCCACGCGACCGTTTTGTCTTCACTCCCGGTTCGCCAACTCAAGGTCGCGACGCCTACTATCGCTACGTATTCTCCATCATCCGCGATTCAGGTATGATAGCAGGTTGCAACTTCTGGGGCTGGGGAGGTCGTGCCAACGTCAAGCACGTCATCTGGCAACCCTACGACGACTATGTCTGCGACCCCGCTCAGGAGGAACAGGGCCTCAATTCCGTTTTCGCCTGCGATACCACTACGCTCCGCATGATCAAGGAACTAAATGCTGACATCTGCAAATGAAAAAATTCTTAGCACTTTCGTTAGGCCTGCTCTCATTGGCCTTACAAGCACAGCCCAAAGTAACGCTCGAAGGCGACGACTGGGTGTGGTATGCGCCCGAGTCTCCTGAACTGACATTCACCGTAAAGGATTCGCTGCTGAATCCGCTGGACACCAACATCACTGTGCGTATCACCACCGATACGGGGCTACCTGTATGTGTGATTTCGCAAAGTGTCAACATTGCGAAAGGTGACAGTGCCCGTCTTTGCATCAATCCTTGCATCGCCACACCCGGCTTCTACCATGTCTTTGTCGAAGCCGGAGGACAGAACATCGTCGACAATGCTTACGAGCAATGGGGAGGACAGGGCCACAAATCTTTCTACACCATCGGCTTTGAACCAGAGAATATCGTATCTCTGCCCGACGCACAGCCCGACTTCCAGGCGTTTTGGGACAAGGCGCGCGCCGAACTTGCTGCCGTGCCCCTCCAACCACAGGTCAAGGAGATAAAGGAAAAGAGCTCTCCGCGCAAGAAGGTGTATTCGGCCAAAGTACTCAGCATCGACAACGATACGGTCCAGGTCTTCTACACCGTACCCGTCACGCGCGACAAGAATGCACGTTTCCCCCTTCATGTGCTCTTCTTAGGATACAGCAGCGACATCTGGGACCTCGACGTTGAAGGCCAGGAATATATCGAGGCCATCGTCAGCGTGCGCGGACAAGGCCAGAACAAGCCCAACAACCGCTATGGCGATTGGGTTCAATACGGCCTTGAAAGTCCCGACTCCTATTACTATCGCGGAGCCTATCTCGACTGCGTCCGAGGCATCGACTACCTCTGCACCCTGCCGCAAGCCGACACCCGCAACATCTTCGTCGAAGGTGGCAGCCAAGGAGGTGCTTGCAGCATGGCCGTAGCCGCCCTCGACCACCGCATCACTGCAGCCGCCGTCTATATCACCTTCATGAGCGACTTCCCCGACTACTTCCAGATCGTGCGCTGGCCAGCCGAACCCATCGAGGCCAAGCAGCACGCCCTCGGCATGAGCAACGCCGAGATGCTGCGCGTGATGAGTTACTTCGACATCAAGAATCTGGCTCGTTGGATCGAATGCCCGGTCTATATGGCCATTGGTCTGCAAGATCCCACCTGTCCACCACACACCAACTTCTCGGGCTATAACCTCGTGCGTACGCCCAAACAATACCGCATCTTCCGCGACTACGGTCATCACGTCAACTACGACATCTGGAATCCCACCATGTGGGAATGGTTCGCACGTTGGAGGAAATAAAATCATCTCAACTTCATTGTTATTCGTTAATTGTTAATTGATTGTTCATGGTATTTGAAAAAATAGAATTCGACCAACTTCAAGCCTGGGCAGAAGTGGCAACATTTGCCCCTATCCACGGTTCCACCGAACGGCACATCATCCTTCACGTCAAGGATGGCCTCGGCCGTTTTGAAATCCAGATGGATGAATTGCAAAAGGCTTATTCACTGATACTCGAAAAACACACTGATGCCAAGGTCGTGATGCGGCGCTATCTGCTCAGCGACATTGCCAACCAGGCGCCTATCCTCCAGGCACAACTGCAACGCGAAGGCAGAGACAAAGGTGCCGTCTCGATGATTGAGCAACCGCCCCTCGATGGCTCAAAGATTGCACTTTGGTTCTATTTGGTCGAAGGTCTCGAGGTTTCCTATGCTGAAAATCTTACCACCACCTCACACAACGGATACCGTCATTATTGGAGCACCAACTGGCAATCGACCTCAGGTGGTTCCAACACGCAGACTCGAGAGATTCTCGAAGGCTACGAGGCACAACTTCGCCACGCCGACCTCAACCTGGCCGACAACTGCTTGCGCACCTGGTTCTTCATACGCGATGTCGATACCAACTACAAGGGAATGGTCGAAGCCCGCTGCAACAACTTCACCATGCAGCACCTGACACCCGACACCCACTACATCGCCAGCACAGGCATCGGTGGACAACCCATCCAGACGCAAAGCCGTGTGCAGATGGATGCCTACGCCGCCCAGGGGCTTCGACCCGAACAGCAGCGTTATCTCTACGCACCCACCCACCTCAATCCGACTTATCAGTATGGCGTAACCTTCGAACGCGGCACAGCTATCCAGTATGGTGACCGCCGTCACTTGATCATCAGCGGCACGGCAAGTATCAACAATCGTGGCGAAGTGATCAATCTCGGCGACGTCAAGGCACAGGCTGCCCGTATGCTCGAAAATATCGAAACCCTGCTCAAAGAAGGCGGAGCCACGCTCGACGACATTGTGCAGTCCATCGTCTATCTGCGCGACGTGGCAGACTACCACCTCGTCAACCAATATCTTGCCCAACGTCTGCCTTCGACACCCCGCATCATCACTCTTGCTCCAGTCTGCCGCCCGGCATGGCTCATCGAGATGGAATGCATCGCCATCATCCCTGCCACAGATGCCCGCTACAACAATTTCTAACCCACATAGCATTACATAGAGAGATTATTCTCTGCATTGGAAAAAACATCGAAGAGTTGATATTTGTATATACCATATTGTACTATTTTGGCAATATTTTTGCTTTTAGTCCACAAATGTGTTAAAATTGTTAAAAGAAAATGTTAAATTTATGGTCTTTATTCAACCTTTCATAGAAATAGCATATCTTTGCAACGATTTTATGCACTAAATGTGTCATTACCTTATCGAATACAACAATTAAAGATGGTTCGTATTTTTATTACTCGTTATTTTCATCACAAACTAACATATTTAACTAAAACTACCAATCAATGAGCAAAACAAGAACCTCTTGGCTTGCAGCGGGCTTGGCCATGCTGCTTATTAGTGGTGCTCCTGGTTTCGTAGCTCCATGCTTGATGCAGACAGCAGAAGCACAGAGCCAGAAGATTACCGGTACTGTAGTTGACGAGTTTGGTGACCCCGTTATCGGGGCAAACGTCCGCGTCAAAGGTACTACCATTGGTGCCGTCACTGACATCGACGGCAAGTTCTCATTGGATACTTCCGCTGGATCTGAACTTGAGGTCAGCTTCATCGGTTACGTATCTGAGTCAGTCAAGGCCTCTCCAGGCATAACCGTAACCCTCCGCGAGGACAGCCAGTCACTCGAAGACGTGGTCGTCATCGGTTACGGTACCATGAAGAAAAAGTTGCTGACCGGTGCCACCGTTCAGGTAAAGGGTGATGACATCTCCAAGCTGAACACTACCAACGCACTCGAAGCCATGCAGAGCCAGACCCCTGGTGTACAGATTACCCAGTCGTCCTCGCAGCCAGGCAAGGGCTACAAGGTCTACATCCGTGGTATCGGTACCACCGGTGACGCCGCTCCTCTTTACGTCATCGACGGTGTAGCAGGTGGCAACCTTGACGGCATCAACCCCAACGACATCGAGAGCATCGACATCCTGAAGGATGCTGCATCGGCAGCCATCTACGGTGCCCGTGCTGCCAACGGTGTGATCCTGGTGACCACCAAGCAGGGCAAGGCCGGCAAGATCGAACTCAGCTACAATGGTGCCATGGGATGGTCGAACGCCTACAAGCGTCCACAGCTTCTCAATGCACAGCAGTACATGACCATCTTTGACGAGTACAACTTCAACACATCTGGTGCCAAGATCAATTGGGCCGACTATGTACCACAGGACATCCTGGCCAAGGTCAACGGCGGCTGGGAAGGCACCGACTGGTGGGGTGTATTCGAGAACAAGAATGCCGTACAGCAGAACCACTCACTGACTCTGACCGGTGGTACCGACAGGTCGAAGTTCGCGCTGTCCTACACCTATACCGACAACGAAGGTATCATGGGTGCAGATATGGCATCCTACTACAATCGTCACACCATCCGCATCAACAGCGATCACGTGCTGTTGAAGGTTAAGGACTTCGATGCCATCACCATCGGTGAGAACATCTCGATCGGCTACAACAAGAGCCACGACCTTGCTGAGGACGGCATGTACTGGAGCTATATCCACAGCCTGCTTCAGACCAGCCCACTCCTGCCCCAGTATGCAGAGAACGGCGACATCTATTTCTATCAGAATGTTGACGGCACACCCGCTTACGGTCAGGGCTGGAACCCCTCTATGTTCAACAACCCATGGGAGAACCTCACCAAGGGTGGCTTCAACTCCTTGGCAGAGAGCCGCAACTTCAATGCCAGCGCTACCGCATTCCTCGTTATCCAGCCTATCAAGGGCCTGAGATGGCGTACTCAGTTCAACTTCAACTGGGGTGCAGGCGCATACCGCAGCTATGGAGAGCCACGTGCTCCAGCAGAAGGTGCAGCTATTGTAAGTTCATATAACGTCAGCCAGAGTGCTTGGTTGAATACCGGATACTCCATTGAAAATACCCTTACCTATGATCTTCCTATCATTGCCGGCAACAAGTTCAGCGCAATGGTTGGTCAGAGCTTCCAGAGCACCGGTTGGAGTTCGAACATCAATGGTTCCAACAAGGTTGCCTATGGCGAACAGCTCGCCACTTTGAAGGGTTGGGATTCCGCTTACCTGTCGAACATCAAGCTGGCTGCCGCTACCGACGCCTCCCTTGGTGGCAATCCAAACGATGAGGAGTATCTCGCTTCATGGTTCGGCCGTCTCACCTGGGACTACAAGGAGAAGTACATGGCTACCGCAACCCTGCGTTACGACGGTTCAAGTATCTTCAACGACGGCAACCGCTGGGGCTTCTTCCCATCGGTATCCGCAGGTTGGGTAATCACCAACGAGAGCTTCATGGAGAGCACCCAGAGCTGGCTTGACTTCTTCAAGCTTCGTGCTTCCTGGGGCCAGAACGGTAACAACCGTATCGCCAAGTACCAGTATCTTGCCACGATTGCACTGTCAGGCTCTGCCAACGACAGCGGATACAAGTTCGCTTCCGACATGCTGACCAGTACTTCTGGTACTCCCAATACCGGTGCCTATGCCAACATCGTTCCAAATCCCGACCTCACCTGGGAGACCTCTGAGCAGCTTGACCTCGGTTTCGATGCACGCTTTATCAATAACCGCCTCGGCTTGAACTTCGACTGGTACAAGAAGACCACGAAGGACTGGCTTATCACAGGTCCAATGATTGCCGTCCTCGGTACCAATCCTGCAGCCATCAATGGTGGCGACGTGGAGAATACCGGTGTCGAGATCGCTCTCACCTGGAACGACAAGATCGGCAAGGACTTCAACTACAATATCGGCGTGAACTTTGCCACCAACAAGAACGAGGTAACCCGTATCGCCAACGAGAACCACTACATCAATGGTCCTGGCGGTGTCCTCTCACAGGGTACTGAGTACGTTTACCGTGCAGAGGAAGGCAAGCCCATCGGCTACTTCTTCGGCATGTCGTACAGCGGCATCTGGCAGAACCAGGCTGAGATCGACGCAGCCCGTGCTGCCGGCAAGGCTGTCCTCGACAACGCACAGCCCGGCGACTGCATCTGGGACGACTGGAACAACGATGGTGTTATCACCTACGCAGAAGGCTCGATTTGCGACCGTCATGAGATTGGTAATCCTAACCCCGACATCACCCTTGGTGTCAACCTCGGCATGTCCTGGAAGGGCTTTGACTTCGCAGTCAGCGGTGCCGGTGCTTTCGGCATGCAGATCATGCGTTCCTACCGTTCGTTCGGCGACGATCCCGACCAGAACTACGATACCACTATCCTGAACCGCTGGCATGGCGAAGGCACCTCGAATTCCGACCCACGCATCTCCGCTACCGGTCACCAGAACACCATCTGGGTATCTACCCGCTACATGGAGGATGCCGACTACTTCAAGATCAAGAACGTAACCCTCGGTTACGACTTCAAGAAGATCTGGAAGTCCTGCCCATTGCAGCAGCTCCGCTTCTATGTTCAGGCTCAGAACCTCTACACATTCACCGGCTACACCGGTCTTGACCCTGAGGTAGGTAACACTGCCGGTGGTTCTGGCTGGGCATCTGGTATCGACCTCGGTCTCTACCCGACCTCTCGTACATATATGGTTGGTGCAAGTATTAAATTCTAATTCGACAACAAGTTATGAAGAAATATATTTTATCATCGTTAGCTGTTTTGTCAGCAGCCACCGTGTTTACATCTTGCAACGACATGCTGGACACGGAACCACGTGTGACCGAGTTGACCCAGGCTACCTTCCCCGGCAAGCCTGCAGATGTTGAAGCCCTGAATGCAGCAACCTACAGTATCATGAATACGATGGGCGGCGGCGACTCCGATGGCCAGAACATCTTCTTCTGGTGGGAAGTAATGTCCGACAACTGCTACGGCAGTGGCGGTCTGCAGGACGACAAGGTCAAGTCCCTCCATCATCTCGTGGAGCAGAATGTCAACCAGTACCAGACACCCTTCATCCTTCTCTATGGCGGCATCTCGCGTGCCAACAACCAGATCGAGACCATCGACAACGTGCCCTGGAAGGACAATCAGAAGAGTCAGCGCGACCAGCTTCTCGGCGAGGCATACTTCATGCGCGGCCTCTATACCCTCTGGCTCACCCAGCTGTTCGGCGATGTGCCCCTGATCACCTCCACCACCATTACCGAGGAGATGCAGGAGCAGGTAAGTGCCGAGGAGGTCATCTACCCGCAAATCCTTTCGGACTTCGTTTCCGCCATGAACCTCATGAACACCGAGAAGAAATCGGGCCATGCCAACAAGTTCGTTGCCGAGGCTTTCATGGCACGTGCATACATGTTCTGGGCAGGCTTCTACAAGAATATCGGAGAGCTTGCTACAGGCTCGGTTCCTGCCATCAATCTCGTGGAGCAGGAAGGCTGCACCGGCGGCTCCCTCTCAAAGGATGACGTTGTCAACGGACTGAAGGACATCATTTCCGGTGGCGGTTACCAGCTTTGCGAGGACTACCGCTCGCTCTGGCAGTACTCCAACAGCCTCCTCTGGCAGGAGACTCAGGACGGCGGCGGCATTGTCCGCGTTGACACCACCTGGACCGCCGACCACAAGATCGAGAAGCTGGATACAGTACGCACAGGCCATGGATACGAGTTCATCAAGGACATGGACCGCAAGAACTGCTTCGACATGCCCGGCATGGGCAACGGCAACACCGAGGAGCTCTTCCAGATCCAGTTCATGAATGCCTCTGCATGGGCCATCGGCGGCACCTACAATGCACAGCGTATGTATTCGAACTACATCTCGGTATTCTGGGGTCTTCGCAATGGTGCCTCCAACCAGAACGGCGACCGCAACCTGACCTACCCATTCAACCAGGGCTGGGGCCAGGGCACTCCTTCCTGCAACATCTGGGACGACTGGACCGATGCCGAGCGCTCCGGCAACTACACCGACCTCCGCAAGAAGGCTTCGTTGATCGACCTCGACAACGAGCTCGTGCAGTACACCTACGAGAAGGACGACTGCGAGGAGTCCGGTTATTCAGTAAAGAAGTATGCCGAAGTCAACCTTGACGCCTGCAATGCCAACAACGACACATGGTGGTCGATGTGCGAAGGCTATACCGGCAGCTCACTCGATAACAGGATGCAGGGCGACCACTTCGAGGATTTCTACCTGATGCGCTATGCCGACGTCCTGCTGATGGCCACCGAGCTCACGGGCGATGCCTCCTACATGAATCAGGTTCAGGCCCGCGCAGGCGTTCCTCAGACAGGTTATTCCCTCAAGGCCGTCCAGGACGAGCGTCGCTGGGAGTTCGCATTCGAGGGACTTCGCTTCAACGACATGCGCCGCTGGACCGGAAACAATCCTACCGAGAATTCCTACGCACCCAAGGCACTCCAGGCCCAGCAGGGCAAGAAGATCGTCTGCCTCGGCCAGAAGTCCAACAAGCGCACCATGGAGCACATGACCTCATCTTGGACACAGCGCTACATCGCCACCAACGGCTTCCTGGCCAAGCCCCAGGAGCAGATCTCCCTCATGAACGGCAAGCTCATCCAGAACCCGGGCTGGGATGCTACCGATGCTACAACTCAATATAAAGTTCTCTATTAAAACAAGCAATCGATATGAAAAAGATATTTTTCCTTCTTGCCGCAGTATGTGCGCTTGTAGCCTGCGATCCCGTACAGGAAGACATCGCCAATGATGGACACATCACCCTTGATGAGCTCGTGGCCAAAACTACTGTCACCGTCGACAAGGCTGCCAGTGGCCAGAACGGCAACGTCATCACCTGCTCGACCGCCGCTCCTGTCAATGCTAAGTGGGATATTGGCGGCAAGGAATTCATCGGCAATTTCGCCAAGAAGAAGATGAAGCTCGGCGAGTACAACGTCGTCCTCACCGCCATCTGTGCCGATGGCACCGAACTGACTTCACAGTTCCCCGTATCTTGCCAGGAGATCACCGATCCTCTCCAGAAGTTCATGATCTGGGAGGGCGAGTTCTCCGTTGGAGGCTGGGACGCTGCACCGCTGCGTTTCAGTTCCAGCGAAGGTCAGAACTTCCCCACCCTCTCCGACGACATCTACTTCGGCTTCAAGACCCTCATCGTCGATGTCAAGGAAGCCAGCGAAGGCTGTATGGCACGTGTCCAGAACGGCTGGTGGAGCAGCGTCTATGCCGAGAACATCCCGTTGACTTCGGGCATGAAGTGGGAGGTTCAGCTCACCGAGCAGATTGCCAAGGAGTGCGCCAAGGGTAATGGCGGCGAAGGTCGCGACCTCAACCTCCTCCTCACCAGTGGCAATGCCACCTTCACCAGTGTTTATTATGAGGAATAATCACTCGGTGTCGGTATAAATCACCTATGGGCTGACTTATTCAAATGAGTCAGCCCTTTATGCTTTTTGAACATGGATTTTTAGAGTATGGAAATGATTCAGCGAAACAAGGCCACCGCAATCTTTCTCTATGTAAGTCTTCTGGCTTTCATTTCATTTGTTATATACCTATTATATATAAATCAGGAGGTGCTCTATACGGCACACGACCGTTCCGAATTCATCGTCGGAGCGCCCTTTTTCCATACTCTTGTCTCGAAGCCCTTCGGCCTGATGCAGTATGCGGGAGCCTGGCTCACCCAGCTGTTCTATCATCCCGCCTTGGGGGCTTGCCTATTGGTAGCCATCTGGGCACTCATATTCCTCGTAGGTGCCAAGGCCTTCCGACTCCAAGGAGCAGCCACTGCGCTTATGCTCCTGCCGATAGCCTGTCTGCTCACCTCGATTGTCGATCTTGGCTACTGGATCTACATCTTCTCCATCCGAGGCTATTGGTTCTCGCAGTCGGTAGGCTATCTTGCCATGCTGCTGCTCCTGTGGGCAGCCCGCTGCACCCCACGACGATGGCATCTTGCCTGGTATCTGCTGGGCTTCTGCATCTATCCCGTGCTGGGATGGTTTGCCCTGCTCTTCATGTTGTGTCTGATGCTTTGTGACAGACCTTCCTGGCGCGAACTCTTGGGCGTCGTCCTACTCCTCTTTACCGCAAGCATCTGGCGCACATTGGTTTATTCCAATCAGAACCCCGACGACGTGATGCTGGCAGGGTTGCCTCGTTTCATCACGCCGATCGATTCCAGCAGTTATCTCTCCATCCCGTTCTGGGCACTTGCCGCATTTACCGTGTTCATCCCGCTGTGCGGCCGCTATCTTTCCCGATGGTTCGTTCCAGTGCTGTGCGCTGCCGCAGGCATCATCTACACCTGTTCGTTCCAGTTCTCCGATCGAAACTACACCGACGAGATGCGCATGATGCGCCTTGCCTCCGACGACAACTGGCAGGAGGTCCTTCGTGTGGCGGCCGAAAATCCGAATCCAAGCCATTCGATGGTCATGCTCCGGAATATTGCCCTGATGAACGAAGGAGGGCTGCTCGAACGTTCGTTCCAACTCGGCAACAGCGGCACCGACATCCACAATCCCGATTCGCTCCACGTCAGCCTACTGAACATTGCCTCGCCGCTGGTCTATTACAACTACGGCAAAGTGAACCTTGCCATCCGCCTGAGTTTCGAAAACGCTGTTGCCACAGGTTTCTCACCATTTTATTTGAAGATCCTTGCCCGTTGCGCCCGTGCCACTGGTGAGGAAAAGGTAGTCGAACGCTACACCACCCTGCTGCATCATCATCCGTTCTACGCCCATTGGCAGCCTGCCCCGATCTCCGGCAAGGTAAGCGAGCTGCAGAATGCCTTCGCCGACGATATCAATGGCGTTGACAACAATTGCGAGGGCTACATCATCTACAATTTCAGCCATACGTCGGGCACAGATAGCAGAACGGTTTCCGAACAGGCGCTGTTCTACTCCATGATACGTCGCGACTCGCGTTGCTTCTGGGCATCGATACGCAATTATGTGAAGCTGCACCCCGACGAGGCGTTCCCCTTGCATGCCCAGGAGGCCTATATCATGTATATGGACAAGGCGCCCGAAGAAAAGCGCATCATGCTCCCGGTCGAGCAGCAGGTTTACGATCGCTACAAGAAGTTCTGGGAAACCTTGGAAAAACAGGCAAAGCCTGGTGTGAAGCTCGAAAAGATAGGTGAAGACATGCGCAGGGAATGGGGCGGCACCTATTGGTGGTACAACATCTTTGGACGAAAACTATTATGACGAATATGTTAGGATTGAAAACGAAAATGCTGGCTGCGGCTCTGGTGTTCGGAGCCCTGTTGCTCCTGCCATCGTGTGCAGGTCATCCCGATGTACCATCTTCATCCAAGGATGCCGGGTGTCTGCCCGCCATCTTCCCCGACTACTGCGACGTGACCGTGCCCTGCAACATCGCCCCGCTCAACTTCATGCTTCCTGCCGACCAGTTCGACGCATGTGTGGCTCGTTTCTCCACGCCCGATGGCCGGCAGCAGACCTATGGCAAAGGCGTGAAGGTGCAGATGCCCGTGTCGGAATGGCACGCCATACTTGATGCTTCAAAGGGCAAAAGCCTCAAGGTGGAGGTTTGGGGACAAAAAGAGAACGAGTGGTTGTCGTTCGCCCCGTTCGAGATACATGTGGCCGATGAGCCTATCGACGAATATCTGTCCTATCGCCTCATCGAGCCATCGTATATCGTCTATGACTATATGGAGATTGCTCAGCGTGATCTCACCTCGTTCGAAGAGACACAGATCTTCAACAACAAGGTCAGCTGCGACGACCCGAAGGGCCAGTGCATCAACTGTCACAGCTATCAGAACTACAAGACTGACAACATGCTGTTTCACGCTCGTGTCACCCGAGGGGGCACTGTCATCGTCAGCGACGGCAAAGTCTCCAAGGTCAATCTGAAACGCGACAATACCATCTCAGCTGGTGTCTATCCCGCATGGCATCCCACAGCCAAACTGATTGCATTCTCCACCAACCTGACGCACCAGGTGTTCCACACGGCGCATCCCAACAAGGTGGAGGTGTTCGATACCGCCAGTGACCTGATTCTCTATGACGTTGCCACCGACTCGGTAAGCATCATCAGCAACGACTCCACCCTCCTCGAAGTGTTCCCCACCTGGTCGCCCGACGGTCGATATCTTTATTACTGCAAGTCGGTTCCCCTTCCCGAAGAGTTGCGCGGCGAGGACATCAGCGCCACCTGGTCAAAGGTGCAGTACAACCTGTATCGTCGTTCGTTTGAACTGACATCGCGTACCTTTGGCGAAGAAGAACTCGTCTACGATGCGGCTTCGGCCGACAAGAGCGTCACCCTGCCTCGCGTCAGTCCCGATGGGCGCTATATTCTATTTGCCGAGGGACAGCATGGCTGTTTTCACATCTGGCACCACGATGCCGACATCGCCTGTCTGCCGCTTGCCCAGGATTCTGTCATTGACCTTTCGTGCCTCAACAGCGAAGGCTTTGCCGAAAGCTACCCGACATGGTCGATCAATGGCCATTGGATCATGTGCGCCAGCCGTCGAATAGATGGTAACTACAGTCGCGTATTTATCTCCTATTTCAACAACGGGAAAGCCCGGAAAGCCTTCCTTTTGCCACAGGAAGACCCCGAACATAATACTTTCCGCCTGAAAAGTTACAATCGCCCGGAGTTTATGGTCGAACCTGTCGGCATCAGCGTTGATCAGTTTAGCAAGGTATTCCAATGAAGTACGTACGTAGTCTTTACACGCTCCTCTTTGGTGTGGCGGTGGTCCTGTTTTTCGGGCTTGCCTATCCACATCATCTGCATTATCAGGAGCAGTTCCAGCTCTTCCTCTTCGACAGCACCTACATGTGGGACATCGTCCGATGGCCCGGAGGCGTTGCCGACCTGTTAGGACGTTTCTGCACGCAGTTCTTCCTGTTTGCCTGGGTGGGGGCAACAATCATTGGGGTGCTGCTCATGTTGGTTCAACTGTTGACGCTGCGTCTGGTCGATTGGGGACGGTTCTACGGGCTGAGCTTCGTGCCTTCGTTCCTGCTCTGGCTCTTCCTGCTCGACGAGAATGCGCTGATGGGAGGCGTCTGGGCAGTGCTGCTCACGCTGGCCGCCTCATGGATCTTCGACCTGATCCCAGGCGGGTGGACGCGACGCATCCTGCTCATTCTTGCCATTCCTGCCCTATATTTTTTAGTGGGTCCCATTAGCGTGGTGTTCCTTCTTTTGCAGGCTCCACATCCTCGGCGCTCTCCATGGTATTACGGCGTGTTCCTGCTCTTGGCCATAATGGTTGTCGCGCTGTCCTACAGGCTCCCTGTGGCTGCCGACCGGTTGTGGACGGGCATCCATTACCATCGCTACCCGACCGTTGTTCCAAAGTTGTTGTGGGCTGCGGCACTTTCGGTCTTCGTCCTCACGTTCGTTGTCCGCGTTTGCCAAAAGTGGGCCGACATCTCACGTCCCTCGTTGTTCGTTCCGCTCTGCTCGTTTGCGGTCGTTGCCATCGTTATGGGAAGTCTCGTGGGACGAAATGCCAATATCAAGGCTGAAAAGGTGATGCAATACGACTTTATGGCTTGCCACCAGCAATGGAATCGCATCCTGCAGACCGCTGGCGCCGAAAAGCCTAACAACCAGATTGGTGTGACGGTGCAGAATCTTGCCCTGGCGATGCGCGGGATGCTCGTCGATCACTTATATGATTATCGCCAAAACGGTATCTTAGGGCTTTTGCCCGATGTTGCCACCGATGCCACCAGCCCCCTGCCGACAGCCGAGGCCTACTATCAGTTGGGAATGATTTCCATGGCGCAGCGAACGGTATTCGAGGCGCAGGAGGCCATCCTCGACTTCCAGAAGAGCGGGCGATGCTACAAGCGGTTGGCGCAGACCAATCTAATCAACGGCAGTTACGAGGTGACACGCAAATACCTTATGGCGCTGCAAAAAACAATCTTCTATCGTGAATGGGCAAACGAAACGCTACAATTGCTGGGCAATGAGGAGGCCATCGCCAAGCATCCCGAATACGGACGTTTGCGCCCGCTAGCGTTCAACAACGACTTCTACTTCGGCGACCGTGTGACTTCCGAAATGCTCGAAAGCCTCTACGTCAGCAACAAGGACAATCTCCTCGCCTATCAATATCTCCTCGCCTACTACATGCTCACAGGCGATCGCGACAACTATACCCGATTCCTTCGTCAGTCGTCCGTCAGGAAATGAAAAAGGAATAACCCCCGACGTCGCCATCAGCGATTCTTCGCCGATCAAATAAGCATATTCCACAGTATGGGTCCAATTTACGATTGTGAATTGGACCCATACTTTCGTGGCATACATATTTGGTGCATCAAAACTGTATGCTCCAATCGGAGCGGTCCAATTTACGTTAGTGAATTGGACTCATACTATCGCGGCATACAGATTTGGTGTATCAAAACTGTATGCTCCAATCGGAGCGGTCCAATTTACGATTGTGAATTGGACCCATACAAGCGTGGCATACAGATTTGGTGTATCAAAACTGTATGCTCCAACCGGAAACGTCCAATTTACGATTGTGAATTGGACGCCGAACATCGCGGCATACAGATTTGGCGTACCAAAACTGTATGCTCCAACCGGAGCGGTCCAATTTACGTTAGTGAATTGGACCCATACTAGCGCGGCATACAGATTTGGTGTATCAAAACTGTATGCCGCTGATTGTAATCAATCTTCTAAAATTCTGCGAACAGTATTGCCGACATTCAACTCGGCAGTTTTCTTGCGCATGGCTTCTTCCAACGAAATTCCCGGTGGATTGATACATTCTACCCGGGTGAATCCTGCTTTAAGCAACTGCTCGCGGTCGCTAATTCGTCCTGCAATAAGGCAGACGGGTGTTTTGCCCGACTGGGCGAGGATTCCTACGGGCAGTTTGCCCATCAGCGTCTGTCGGTCGGCCGAACCTTCGCCCGTGATGACCAGATCGGCATCGCGGACAAGCGCTTCGAAATGAATCGTTTCGAGCAAAAGTTGAATCCCCGACTTGCAGGATGCATCGAGATATTGAAGGAACGCATAGCCCAGTCCTCCGGCTGCGCCAGCACCTTCGTCCTGCGAATGGTCGAAGCCGAAATGACGTGCCGAGAGTTCGGCAAACTTCCTTGCGCGCTGGTCCAACTGACAGACCATCTCCGGCGTTGCTCCCTTTTGTGGAGCAAAGACATATGCCGCACCATTTTCACCACATAAAGGATTCTTCACGTCGGTGGCTATCGTGAATCGAACGTCCTTCAATTCCTCGAAATCCTCCCATCGCTCGTGCTTCGCAAAGGCATCGACAATGGCACGAAGCATTCCCATTCCTGCATCGCTCGTTGCACTGCCGCCAAGTCCTACGATGACGTGACGGGCACCCTTTCGAACGGCATCGACCACCAGTTGGCCGGTGCCATAACTTGTAGCCACCATCGGATCGCGTTCTTCCTTCGTCAATAAGGTCAGGCCACTTGCCTGAGCCATCTCGATCACAGCCATCTCGTCTTTCAGCAGATACCTTGCCGTGACCTCGCGCATCAGCGGATCGTTTACCGTCACCGCAATCAGTTCGCCCCCGATGGCGGTATGGAACGCTTCGAGAAAGCCCTCACCTCCATCGCTGACGGGCACCTGCACGATTTCGGCATCGGGACAGGCACAGCGGACGCCTTCTGCCGCAGCCCGATTGGCTTCGACCGAAGACATGCAACCCTTGAACGAATCGATTGCAACGACTACCTTGCGGATATTCTTCATTTACCCTTGATGTTATTACAGTTCACTTCTCCACTACTCCCATTGGCTTGCGATAGTCATCGTTGATCAGACGTGTGGCTGTGACATTGTCGAAATCCACCTTCCCACGAATGAAGTCGGGCACATTGTATGACATAAAGAGTTCGCGATAGAAGCGACGGGGATTCTGCTGGGGTAGCATAAAAGGCTTGGTGGCGTGGCCCTCGGCATCGATGTGGGTGAAGTAGGGCCGCGTGAAGAGGCCATCATCACGACGTGAACTGAACACCATCCAACGTGAATTGCTGCTCCAGTTGTGAAAGCTTTCGGTGTCTTTGCTATTGACCTCATCCATCGGACGGCGTTCGCCAGACTGAAGATCGAGCATCCAGAGGTCGGCCTCGTGATGCCAGATGCTGAACTGCCCGTAGTCAGCTACCGTATAGACTAAAAAACGTCCGTCGTAACTGGGACGAGGGAAGCAGATGGAGCAACTGTCTCCATTGTCGATGACCGTTCGAATCGCAGATCCGTAGGCACCCCGGTCGGCATCGAAGTCGATGCCATAAAGGCTATATCGCACCGAATCGAGCAGCATGCTGCCTTCGGGAATAGCATGTGCGGCAGTGAAATACAGGGTGCGTCCGTCGGCCGAAAAGACGGGGAAGGTCTCGTAGAGCGAATCGGTCGTGAGCGAGGGAGTGATGATGAGCTGGTTGCGAGCGACATCATAGACCTGAACGTCCGAAGCCTCGTCAAAAACCTCGATGCGGTTGGAATGGCGACTGTGGAAAATCTGTCGCGTGGTGTTCGTGCTGTAAGCTATGTAACGGCCCGAAGGATGCCAATAGGGATAGACACAGAAGCCAAGGGTTTTGTCAGTCTTGGTATTATAGGCGGTGAGACGTCCCTCGTCGAGCAGCAGGGTGGCACCATGCGCTCCACGGATGTGCAGACTCATGCGCGAAGGGTCGCCACGATTGAAGCCGTGGCAATTGACGCAACCCTCGAACTGCGTATTCTCGATGAGCGGCGTCTGCTCGAAGGTGGAGAGGTTGCGCTGGTAGATGCCCATCTTGCTCCACACTTCGTAGCCCGGCTCGATGAGACGATAGCACAGGCCGTAGTCGATGCTGTCGGTGCTCACATGAAGGTGGAATGGCTGGTAAGTATGCCAACCATCGGCGAACTTGGCCGAAACGGTGACGTTGAGCGATTTGCCTACATTCTGCGCCACGAGCTGGTGCCAACGGTCGATGTCGAAACCCGTGGTCTCGCGTCCCTGACCATGCAGCGTGTTGCCCTGGTCGTCGGTAATGACGGCATCGACCAGCAGGGCCTTGTCGCTCTTCATACCGAAGTTGAGCGGAGCAATGCCGACGGGGATGGTCACATCCACGTAGTCGGGATAGATGTCGGGCAAAGAGGCATCATTCGTTGCATTGCCGACACGCTCACCGCATGAGGCTAGGAAGAGGGAAGATGCAAGAAGGAAGAGGAAAGATGTTTTCATTCGTTCGATTATTTACGGCACAAAGATAGGGATATTTTGGTGAACTGCAAAAAAACGATGATACTTTTTTGACAAAAAAACTGCACAAACCCGATATTTTCGGAATTGTGCAACAATTGGATAAAATTATACAACCAATTAACAATAAAACCCCTTATCTTTGCACCGCTTAACACGCATTTAATTTTTAATACACATTTTGTTAACTCAAAAGCCATGACAAAGTCATCAGACATGAGAGCGCTTGCATTGACACTATTGATGATGGTGTCAACTGCCCTGTATGCGCAAGTTACAGTGTCGGGCGTGGTGACAGAAACAACGGGAGATCCCGTCATCGGTTGTACGGTTCGCGAAAAAGGCACGACCACCGGTACGATTACCGACATCGACGGAAACTACTCGATCCGCGTTTCGAGCGCCAACGCCACACTGCTGTTCACCTACGTCGGCATGGAGGACCAGGAGGTCAAGATTGCCGGACGCAAGACTGTGAATGTGGAAATGAAGAGCGACGATGAGTTGCTCGAAGAAGTTGTTGTAGTCGGCTACGGTACGATGAAGAAGTCGGACCTTGCTGGCGCATCGGTCACGATGGACGAATCGAAGATGAAAGGTTCGATCATCACATCGCTCGACCAGTCGCTGCAAGGACGTGCCGCCGGTGTGCAGGCCACCCAGACGTCGGGTGCCCCAGGCTCCTCGTCGTCCATCCGTGTGCGTGGCACCGCCACCATCAACGCCAACGCCGAACCGTTGTACGTCATCGACGGCGTGATCGTGCAGAGCCAGGGTTCGTCGGGTGCCTCCTACGGCCTAGGCGATGCCCTGGGCAACGGTTCCGTTTCGACCATCTCTCCCCTTTCGACCATCAACCCTGCCGACATCGTCAGCATGGAAATCCTGAAAGACGCCTCGGCCACCGCCATCTACGGTGCACAGGGCGCCAACGGTGTGGTGCTCATCACCACCAAGCGTGGACAGGCGGGCGACGCCAAGTTCAGCTACGACGGCATGGTGGCGTGGAACCGCCAGACCAAACGCCTCGACATGATGAACCTGCGCGAGTTTGCTCAATACTACAACGACCTGGTGGACCAGGGCGAATGTTCGGCCAATGCACAGTACAGCGACCCCTCGCTGCTCGGCCTGGGCACCAATTGGCAGGACGCCGTCTTCCAGACCGCATTGCAGCACCAGCATCAGGTGAGCGCACAGGGCGGCAACGACAAGGTGAAATACTTCGTTTCGGGCGGCTATATGGACCAGGATGGTACCATCATCGGCTCGGAGTTCGAACGTTTCTCGTTCCGCACCAACATCGACGCTCAGATGAAGTCGTGGCTCAAGATGGGCCTCAGCGTCAGCTACACCGACACCGACGAGAGCCTCAAGCTGGCTGACTCGGACCAGGGCCTCATCAACTACTCGCTCACCACCATCCCCAGCATCCCCATCTACGACCTCGACGGCAACTATTCGAGCGTCAGCCAGGAAGGCTATACCAACCCCAACCCCATCGCCATGGCGCTGATGGACGACATCCTGCTCGCCCGCCAGAAACTCACGGGCAACGTCTTCCTCGACATCCAGCTGATGAAGAAACTCACCTGGCATGCGGAGTACGACTGGGATCTCGGCTGGTCGAAGGGCGAGCGCTACAAGCCGACGGTCAACCTCGGCACATGGACGCGTGACTCGAACACCAGTTCGGTGCAGAAGAACGCCAACAAGTTCTGGGCACTTAAGAACTACGTGACCTACGCCGACAAGATCGGCGAGCATTCGTTCACCGCCATGGTCGGACAGGAAGCCTGGTCGAGCAACTGGGACTACGAGAACATCCAGAACACCAACCTGCCCAGCGACGAGGTGCACAACCCCGCCCTTGGCGACGGCACACCCTCCATCGGCTATGGCTTTGGCGAAAGTTCGATGGCCTCATTCTTCGCACGCGGTACCTATAACTACAACGACCGCTACCTTGCCACCTACACCTGGCGTTATGACGGCTCGTCGAACTTCGGTCCGCGCAACCGCTGGGCAGCGTTCAACTCGTTTGCCCTCGCCTGGCGTTTCAGCCAGGAGAGCTTCATGAAGGACATCGACTGGATAAGCAACGGCAAGCTCCGCGTGGGCTGGGGACAGACCGGCAACTCGAACATCGGCGGCTACAAGTGGGGCGTTCCCCTTTCGATCATGAACACCGACTTCGGCAAATCCTATCGTCCCGCACAGGTCGCCAACACCGGCATCAAGTGGGAGAGCCAGGAACAATGGAACATCGGCCTCGACCTCAACCTGCTGCACGACCGCATCGGCCTCGTGGTCGAATGGTACAACAAGGAATCGAAGGATATGCTGATGCAGTTGCAGCTGCCTTCGTATATGGGCACATCGGGCAATGGGTCATCTGCCCTTGCAGCACCTTACGGCAACTATGGCCAGATCCGCAACCGTGGCTGGGAGTTCACCCTCAATGCCCGCCCCGTAGTGACCAGGAATTTCGAATGGAGCACAGAAGTCACCCTTTCCCTCAACAACAATAAACTTGTTTCGCTGAACGACGGCTCGGGCAACGCCACCCTCACCGGCTACGGACAGTGGTCGGACGTGGTCAGCCTCACCCAGGTGGGCGAGTCACTTTTCAGCTTCTACGGCTACGTCACCGACGGCATCTACCAGAACCTTGAAGACCTTGAAACTTCGCCCAAGCCGAAAGCCTATACGTCGAACGGCGTCTTCAGCCGCACTTCGACCACCTGGGTCGGCGACGTCAAGTACAAGGACATCACCGGCGACGGCATCATCGACGAGAACGACCGCACCAACATCGGCTCGCCACTCCCGAAGTTCACCTTCGGCTGGAACCACACCTTCCGCTACAAGGACTTCGACCTGAACATCTTCATCAACGGTTCGTACGGCAACAAGGTCGCCAACTACATGGCGATGAAGCTCACCCACATGAATTCGAGCTGGACCAACCAATTGAAGGATGTCAACGACCGCGCCGTGCTCGAACCCATCGACGCCTCGATCGACTACTCCGCCGGCCGCGACATCAACGGTGTGACCGTATGGCACTGGTATGACGACATCACCAACGTCCAGGTTAAAAACAGCGGCACCAGCACCCCGCGTGCCACCCTCAACGACCCGAACGACAACGACCGTTTCAGCGACCGCTACATCGAAGACGGTTCGTACATCCGTCTGAAGAACATCGCCCTGGGCTACACCTTCCCAAAGAAGATGATCCGTCGGCTCAGGCTCGACAACCTCCGCATCTACGGCAACATCCAGAACCTTGTGACGCTGACCAAATACACCGGCTACGACCCCGAGGTGGGCGTTTCGCCTGCCAGCGCCAACGTGATGGGTCTGGACAACGGACGCTATCCTTCGCCAACAACCTACTCCGTAGGCCTTAGCATCGGCTTCTAAATGTATCAATACAAAACACATCGTATTATGAAATATACATTATATAAATATATAGCTTTGGCCGCCTTGATCATTGGAGGAATGTCGTCGTGCGATGATTTCCTCGACAAGCCGACCAAGGATGCCTACAACGCCGACAACTATTACCAGACCGACGACCAGTGCATTGCAGGTGTCAACTACCTGTACAACTCCCCCTGGTATGATTTCCAACGCGGCTTCTTCAAGGTAGGCGAAGGCCTTTCGGGCAACCTCTACATAGGCAACAGCCCCTATCTCAAATTCACGGTCAATGGTTCGGATGAAGACCTCATTAACATGTCCTACTCCCTTTGGGCCGTCATCGGACACAGCAACACCGTCTATAACAGCATCAAGGCCTCGACGGGCAACATCTCCGAGAGCGTTCGCAACCAGTGTCTGGGCGAATGCCTCGCCTGGAAGGCTATGGCATACTTCTACCTCGTGCGCAGCTTCGGCGAAGTACCTATCGTGCACAACAATGCCGAGTCGCTCAATGCCGGTGACTACAACACCTATCCCAAGGTGAAGCGCGCCGACGTCTATGAGTACATCCTCCTGACGCTCGAAAAGGCCATGGAACTTCTTCCCGAAACCAATGCGCCAGGCCGTATCGACCGCTATTGCGCCGAGGCACTGCTGGCAAAGACCTACCTGTCGATGGCAGGCATTTCGGGCGAACTCAACCAGGGTTACCTCGACCAGGCCGCCGCTCACGCCCTCCACGTCATCGAGAACTCGGGCCGCACGCTCATGGAGAATTTCAGCGACATCTATCGCCTGACCAACAACAAGTGCCAGGAGAGCCTCTATGCCTGGCGTTGGACCGCCAACGGAAACGTCTGGACCGCACAGAACACCTTGCAGTCGGACCTTGGCATGACAGGCTTCGACGAATTCGGCGACTGCTGGGGCGACTGGACTTCCCCGTCAGTTGATTTGCAGGAGGCCTTTGGCGTGAAACTTCTCGAACAGACTCCTGACTCGTGGATCAATTCCACCGATACCCGTCTCAAAGCCACGATGATGCTGCCCGGCTTCAAGTACGATTACTTCTGGCAGGACAAGGGCGGTTTCGACTACCTGCGCTTCATCTACGACGACACCTTCTATGCCAGCTGCCGTGGCGAACTCGCCTCTTCGACAGGCGCCAATGTCGTGAAGCATCTTTACGGCGACGCCTACGACCACCAGCAGGGTGCCGGCCATTCCGCCGCCTACATGTACAACTCCCTAGCCACCCACATCCTCCGTCTGTCGGAAGTCTATCTCATCTATGCCGAAGCCAAGCTTCCCGCTTCGCAGGGCATCGATGCCACCACCTCCGACCCCAAGGCCGTGGAATGCTTCAATGTCGTTCATCAGCGCGCCGTTCCTACCGCTACACCCGTCACAAGTTTCAGCTGGATGGACATCTGGAAAGAGCGTCGTCTGGAGTTTGCCCTCGAAGGCGACCGCTGGTATGACTTCGTGCGCGTCAGCTACTGGAATCCAGCCTTTGCCATCAGCCAGCTCAAAGGACAGAAGCGTAATTCAATGTGGGGCCTCAACGACCTCTACTTAGGCTATTACAACAATGGCAGCTGGAATGTCACCACCAGCATGGGCTATGACGAAAACACAGCAGAACCTTACGTCGAAGGCCTGATGAAGCGCGATCCTGATACGGGCAAGAACTACTTCTATCTGCCTTTCCCAACCGAAGACGTGACCTTCAATCCCAACCTGGGCTCCAACGTGGATGGCCAGCATGTGGACATTCGCGCCACCTACTCTTACGAATAGTCATTGAAAAAGAAATACAACAATGAATACACAATATAAATCCATCATATGGGGCCTCATCGGCACGGCTGCCCTCTTCGCAATGAGCAGTTGCGATGACACCCCGGATGCCTACGAAGTGGCAGGAGGCACGCCTACCGTCGATTACATCCGCTGCCTTTCGAGCGAAATCAAGGGCAACAACGATGACGCCAACACCCTCTACACCAATGGCCAACTCGTCACTAGCGCCTCGCCCCAGGCCGTGCTCTGCCTCGTGGGCTCCAACCTGCGCTCGGTCTATGAGATGTACTTCAACGACAAGAAGGCCATCCTCAATTCGAGCTACATCACCGACAACACCCTCATCGTTTCGGTGCCAAGCTCCGTTCCTTTCCTGGTGACCGACAAGATCTACATGATCACCAAGAACCAGGATACCATCAGCTATGACTTTTCGGTCGTCATCCCGGCTCCACAGCTTTCGGCCATGAGTTGCGAATATGCAGCCGTCGGCGACGAGGTAACCTTCACGGGCAACTACATGGTCGATGACCCCAACACTCCACTGACCGTCACCTTCCGTGATGCCGATGGCAAGGACATCGAAGCCCACATCAAATCCATCGCCGAAGACTACACCTCGTGTGTGGCTATCGTTCCCGAAGGTGCTGCCGAAGGTCCCGTTTCGATGACGTCCATCTATGGCACGACGGCTTCCTCGTTCCGCTATCTCGACACCCGTGGCATGCTCTTCGACTTCGACGACATCGTACGTTCGAATCACGGCTGGCACGCACAGACCATCACCACCGACGAGACAGCCATCAAGGGCAACTTCCTGCAATTCGGCACGGGAGATGCTGCCTTGGCAGGAAGCGGTGACACATGGGATGATTCGCACTTCCACTTCGAATACTGGGCAGGCAACTGGGCTGACCCCGAGACCTATGCTACCGAAGACTGCGTACGTCTGAACGATGTGGTTGACTTCTCCGACTTTGCCAACATGGCGGTCAAGTTCGAACTGCTCATCCCCTCGGATTATCCTTGGAGCGCTTGCGCTATGCAAATCATCTTCTCGGGTGTTGACCTCGTCTCGAACGGCAATGCCGGAGCCACCGACATCTATGGCAACAAACTTGGAGGCTGCAACAACACCTATTTCCACGACGACGCCATCTCGCTGCCACGTGCCCTCTATCGTCCCTGGACCAGCACCGGTTCCTTCGATACGGGTGACAAGTGGATCACCGTTTCGATGCCCATCGCCTCACAGTTCATCTACTACTGGGATGGCAGCGCAGCATCAGGCAGCCTCAATGCCGAATCGTTCGCCAACCTGGAACTCTTCGTTTCGGCAGGTGGCGTGGCAGGCACCGACTGCACACCTATTATGAAGATTGACAACATCCGTGTCGTACCGAACTAATAAAGCACAAGTATTATGAAAAAACTACTATATGTTCTGACAGCCCTCTGCACATTGCTGTTCACGGCAGTCTCCTGTTCGGAGGACAACCAGCTCGACACCAATCAATACAAGGGAGGCGTTTCGCTCAACGCATTCGGCCCCAGTCCAGTAGCCCGTGGCGGACAGATCCGCTTCGTGGGCAGCGGTCTCAACCAGATCACCAGTGTCGTTTTCCCTGGCAATGTTGTTGTGAATGACATCAACGTCATCAGCGAAAACAGCATCATGGTCACCGTGCCCAAGGACGGACCGGAAGTGGGCCGCATCGAACTCAAATATGCAGGTGGAAGTCTCTTCACCGAGAGCGACATCACCTACACCGAGCCCATCAGCATCGACAAACTCACGCCTGCAAAAGTGAAGGCGGGCGACCTGCTCACCATCGAGGGTGACTACCTCAACCTCATGAATGCAGTGGTCTTCGCCGTGGGCGACACCATTTTCGAAAATCAGTTCCAGGAGCATTCGCGCTACAAGATTGCCCTCTTCGTGCCCGAAACGGCACAGACAGGACGTGTGGCCGTCAGCGATGGCGAACAGGTGGTAGAAAGCGAGGAGAACCTCATCGTCACCCTACCTGCCGTTGCCGAAATTGCCAACCTCACAGGCAAGAAGCCTGGTGATGCCATCACCCTCAAGGGCACCGATTTCGACCTTGTAAGACGTCTCACCGTAGCTGAGACCGAGACTAAGTTCACCATCAACAGCGAAGCAACAGAGATTTCGTTTGTACTTCCCGACAACACTCCCGATGCAGCCACCATCTCTGTATATCCCGCTTCTGATGTGGAGGTAGTCATTGCCTACATCGGTATGCAAGTACCTACCGAAGTTGTGGCAACACCCGCAACTGGTCTGCGTAGCGGACAGAAGATCACCATCACCGGCAAGGACCTCGACGTAGTGAGCGGAGCCACCTTCCCCGGCGTAGAGAACACCGTCGCTCCCGAAGAGCAAAGTGCTACATCGCTGATGCTTACCGTTCCCGAAGGCACGCAAAGCGGCGACCTGGTTCTTATCTGCAAGAGTGGTGCGACACAGACTGTAGCCATCGAAACAGCCAAGCCCGAACTCATCTCCTACAATCCTTCAATGGTTTCGGCAGGAAGCATCCTCAACATCGTTGGCAAGAACCTTGACCTCATCAGCCAAATCACTTTTACCGAAAACTGTGTGGTCAACTCCTTCATCTCACAGTCTGAGGCAGAACTGGTCGTTGTTGTTCCCGTGACCGCTGTTACAGGCACTCTCGGCATTACAATGAGTAATGGAGAAACCGTCGAGTTCGGCAATCTTGATGTCGATTCGCCAGTCTTCTGTTTCATCCCCGAAATGCCGGGTGACGACGTGGAACTCAAGGCCGGACAGATGTTCAGTGTAGCCGTAGTCAATGGCGACAAACTCATCGGTGTACAGATCGATGGCATTGACTGCCAGTACATCTTCGTCAATGACGAACTCTACATTCGCATCCCCGACAACACAGGCCGCTCTTCGGTGCTGAAACTCATCTCTTCGAACGGCGAGGTAGAATATGCACTGAGCGTCATCCCCAACACCGAACAGACCTTTGTCATCTGGACGGGAGCCGTCAAACTCGATAATTGGAGCTTCAACTGGCAGTTTGGTGAAAATGTACAATCGACAGGCGAAAGTGCCACCGCTTTTGCCGACATGGAACTGCAGGCAGGTGACGTGATCCGCATCTGGGCCACCAACTTCAACGCCTGGTGGCAGATACAGTTCTTCGACGGACATTGGGGCGGCCAGAACGAGATTGGTGTGGCCACAGGTCTCAACAACGGCAACAACATCAACGCGGACATCTATGACCTCAGTGTAGGTTATATCGAGATACCAGTTACCCAAACTTTAGCCGAACAACTCACCACCCTCACCGACTGGGGCTACTGCTGGATCTTGCAGGGCGAAGGTCTTATCGTCAACAAGATTGACGTGAAGCGCACCATCAGCCTGGAGACCACGCTTTGGACAGGCGAGGCAGTGGCCGACAACTGGGGCAACCAGCCCACCTTCTTCAGCGATGGCGGTGCCGAACTTGCCGAGGCTGGTGTCAAGGCTGGACAGACCATCCGCTTCTATGTCACACCGATGGCCGACGACTGGCAGTTACAGATTGTCGAGGGCCACTGGGGTCCCACCTATGCAAGTTTCGCATATGACAACTGGGATCTTGCCGCCAACAATGGAGCTGTCTCATTCCAACTCACCCAGGAGATGCTCGACGCTGCCTATACCGTGCAGTATTGGGGCGGTGTATTCCTGGCTAACGGAACCCGCACGATCATCACTAAAATCACTGTCGAATAATATCATATAGATTGTGAATGTTATGAAAAACATCAAGATTCTCTCCGTCATCTGTGCATCGGCTGTCCTCTTCGGATGGACAGCCTGCATGGACACCGACGCACAATATACTGTCGTAGATTCGCCAGCACCCACATTTTTGGGCATCATCTGCGACCAGACTGATACTTTGACCACATCGGGCAACACGCTCGCCACTGGCCGTCAAATCTATCCCGGCAACCACACCGTAGCAGTTATGTTTGACGAAAACATCGGCTTTGCAACTTCGACCAAAGATCGAATTCTGCTCAATGGTAGTCCTGTCAACAATGCCGTGGTCTATGGCGCCAGCAGTATTCTCAACATCGACTTTACGGCACCGGCAGTTTCGGAACTTGTTCTCACAATTCCTGCCGGAATCGTCTATGGTCCAAGCAAGAAGACCAACGAACAGGACATCACCATCACATGGACTTCGATCAATGTCGCACCTGCCACCTCTCTTGTCAACGCCAACGCGACCAGCGAGGCCAAGGCGCTCTACCAGACCCTACTTGCCAACTATGGACAGAAGATTCTTTCGGGCACGATGGCCAACGTCAACTGGAACAACGACAATGCCGAACAGGTCTATCGTTGGACCGGCAAATACCCCGCCATCAACTGCTACGACTTCATCCATCTGCCTTTCGACGGCACATGGATCCACTATTCCGATATGACTCCTGTCACCACTTGGCACAATGGAGGCGGCATCGTGGCAGCGATGTGGCACTGGAACGTACCTTCCGAAGAACCCGTGGTTGAACCTACACCCCAACCTGGTGGTGACGAAACCGTACTTTCGAACGAAGAGAAGGTGATGCCTTCCGACTGGTCGGGATGGTATAAGATTGAAGCCAATCTTCTTGCCAACCTCAAGGAAGGCGATGTCATTACCGCACACACCAAAGACGTGGCCGCCGGTGCACAAGGCTCGTTCAAAGACGGCAGTTCTTGGAGCGGCCTCGTCGACGGCAACGGCACATCGTATGAATACTTCGACATCACGAGCGACTTCTCCATCACACTCGATGCCACACTCCTTGCAGCCATCCAAGCCAACGGTCTTATCATCTCGGGCCACGACTATACGCTCACGGGCGTCTCGGCAAATACTGCTTCTGCAAGCGGACAAGGCGACGAAACAGTGCTTTCTTCCGATGAGAAGGTAATGCCTTCAGACTGGTCAGGATGGTACAAGATCGAAGCCACAGCGTTAGCCAACGCCAAGGTTGGCGACGTCATCACCGCCCACACCAAGGATGTAGCCGCTGGCGCTCAAGGTTCTTTCAAGGACGGCAGTTCCTGGAGCGGCCTCGTCGATGGCAACGGCACATCGTATGAATACTTTGACATAACGGGCGACTTCTCCATTACCCTCGACGCCACCCTCCTTGCAGCTATCCAGGCCAACGGTCTTATCATCTCTGGCCACGACTATACGCTCACGGGCGTCACTCTTTCGTCGAGCAGTGCAGCACCCCAGCGTGCAAAGAAAGCCGACATCCAGTATGTAATCCATCCCGACCAAACGACCTTCATGCCAAGCAATTGCCTCGTCGAAGGCACTTGGGAGAATAAGATTTGGAACGACGATCTCGCCAAGGTGGCTGGTTATCTCAAGACAATGCAGGAAATGGGTATCGCCGTCATCTGGCGTCCCTTCCACGAAGCCAAGGGCAACTACGATGTCTATCAAGCAGGCACTGGTGCCTGGTTCTGGTGGGGCAAGGAAGGTCCCGAAGTTTGCAAGCAACTTTGGATAGCCATGTACGACTACATGAAGGCACAAGGCGTGAACAACCTCATCTGGGTTTGGACCGACATCCCAACGTCTTTCGATCCCAAATGGTATCCCGGTGACCAATATGTCGATATGGTAGGCGCAGACATCTATAACCAGACAGATGCCGCTGCTATCGCTTCGACCATGCAGCAATTGCAGTATCTTTATCCCAACAAGATGGTTACCCTTTCGGAATGCGGAGGTGTAGCCGATGCTGGCGCACAGTTTGAGGCAGGTGCCACCTGGTCGTGGTTCATGCCATGGTATGAGGGCGAAGGCACAGCCTATGCTCCGATGGAATGGTGGCAGAATGTCATGAACAGTCCCCATGTCATTACACGTGACATGCTCAAGTAACATATCATTCATTTAACACTCAGGAGTTTCCCCTACATAGTCGAAACTCCTGAGCCAATTCAAATCTATTTATACTTAGCAATGGAAACTAAAGTATTTGGTCACTTCGATGATGCCAACCGCGAATACGTCATCACCGACCCTGCAACACCATTCCCTTGGATCAACTACCTCGGGAACGAAGATTTCTTCGGTCTCATCTCCAACACCGCAGGCGGCTACAATTTCTACAAGGATGCCAAGTTCCGCCGCATCACCCGCTACCGCTACAATGGCGTGCCCATGGACAATGGTGGCCGCTATTTCTACATCAACGATGGCGGCACGGTTTGGAACCCCGGCTGGAAACCATGCAAGACTCCCCTCGATAGTTACGAGTGCCGTCATGGCATGAACTATACCCGCATCACAGGTTCGAAGAATGGGGTAAAGGCTTCTGTGCTCTTTTTCGTCCCTCTCAAGACATGGGCCGAAGTGCAGAAACTTACCCTCACCAACCAAAGTGCCGAGGTGAAGCACCTCAAACTATTTTCTCTGGCGGAATGGTGCCTTTGGAACGCTGCCACCGACATGGAGAATTTCCAGCGCAACTGGTCGACGGGCGAAGTGGAAATCGACGGATCGACCATCTACCACAAGACCGAATACAAGGAGCGTCGCAACCATTATGCATACTACACCGTCAATGTCCCCGTGCAAGGCTACGACACCGACCGCGAGACGTTCGTCGGACTCTACAACGGCTTCGAGGCTCCACAATGCGTCATGGCCGGACGTCCCGCCAATTCGTTGGCACACGGTTGGTCGCCCATTGCAAGTCATTACATTGAAGTAACGCTCCAACCGGGCGAATCGAAGGACTTCATCTTCCTGCTTGGCTATGTCGAGAACGAGCAGGATGAGAAATTCTCGGTTGAGGATATTCAGCGCAAGAAAGAGGGCACGCTCATCTCTTCGCAAGATAGCGATGTGACACTGGTCAACAAGCGCAAGGCCCTCGAAACTATCCAGAAGTTTTCTACCGTCGAGGCTGTCGATGCTGCTTTCGACGAGCTGCACAAGATGTGGGACGAGTTGCTCGACAGTTTCGTACTGAACAGCGGCGATGCACGTCTCGACCGTATGGTCAACATCTGGAACCAATATCAGTGCATGATCACGTTCAACTTCTCGCGTTCGGCCTCCTTCTTCGAAAGCGGTGTCGGACGTGGCATGGGCTTCCGCGACTCGAATCAGGACCTCGTGGGCTTTGTCCATCAGGTACCCAGCCGTGCCCGCCAGCGTATCATCGACATTGCTTCCACCCAGTTCCCCGACGGCGGTTGCTACCATCAGTATCAACCCCTCACCAAGCGCGGCAACAATGACATTGGCGGCGGCTTCAACGACGACCCGATGTGGCTCATCTTCGGCACCATTGCCTACATTAAGGAAACGGGCGACTACACAATCCTCGACGAGATGGTGCCTTGGGACAATCAGCCAGGCACCGAAGTCACTCTGATGGAGCACCTCCGCATCTCGTTCAATCACGTGGTCGAGAACCTCGGCCCACACCGCCTGCCGCTCATTGGACGTGCCGACTGGAACGATTGCCTCAACCTCAACTGCTTCTCGTGGGATCCCAACGAGTCGTTCCAGACCACCGAGAACAAGACCGAAGGCTCAAAGGCCGAATCGCTCATGATAGCAGGTCTCTTCGTATTCTGCGGTAAGCAATATGTTGAGCTTTGCCAAACCCTTGGCGGCAAGGCACTCGACGAAGCCAAGCGTGCCCAGCAATGCATCAACGAGATGGTCGAAGCCGTCAAGCAGCATGGTTGGGATGGAGAATGGTACCTGCGTGCCTATGACTTCTACGGCAACAAGATCGGTTCGAAAGAAAACGAGGAAGGTAAGATCTTCATCGAGTCGCAAGGCTTCTGCACTATGGCAGGTATCGGACTCGAGGATGGCATGGTCGATAAGGCACTCGATGCCTGCAAGCAATACCTCGACTGCGAACATGGTATGGTGCTCAACAATCCTGCCTACACCGTGTATCATGTAGAGATGGGCGAGATTAGTTCCTACCCAGCCGGTTACAAGGAGAATGCCGGCATCTTCTGCCATAACAATCCATGGGTCATCATTGGCGAGACAGTTGCCGGTCGCGGCAACGATGCCTGGGAGCATTACACCAAGATCTGTCCCTCCTGGATCAAGGACCAGCAGCTCCACAAGGTCGAGCCTTACGTCTATTGCCAGATGGTAGCAGGCAAGGATGCCGCCAAACCTGGAGAAGGCAAGAATTCCTGGCTCACCGGCACAGCCGCCTGGAACTGGTACACCATCACACAGTTCATCCTCGGCATCAAGCCAACTTATGACGGCATAGAAATCGATCCCTGTATCCCCGCAGACCTCAAGGAATACAAGGTGAAGAGAATACTTCGCGGCATCGAGTTCAACATCACTGTCAAGAACCCCAACGGACGTCAGAAGGGCGTCAGTCGTGTAACCGTCGATGGCCAGGTCATCGAAAGCAACGTCATCAAGGCTATCCCCGGCAAACATGTCGTCGAAGTAATTATGTAAGAGTTTTCTTTATTCAAATTATTGCGGAATTCCGATATAACGGTATAACGAAATACCGGCATTCCGGAATATCGGAATCCAGAACAACGAAATCCACAAATAATATGAAAAAGATTCTTCTTTTCGCCTCTCTTGCAATGGCGCTGATGGCCTCCTGCAGCAAAAAGGCTCAGACGGACAGTGAAGCACAGTCTACTCCTGCTCAAGCGCTCATCACACGTCTCGATAACCTTCGTCAGAAGGGCTATATGTATGCACACCAGGATGATCCATTCTATGGTGTCACCTGGCAATGGGAACGCGGACGCTCCGACACCTACGAGCTTGTCGGCGACTACCCTGCCCTCATAGGCTTCGACCTTGGCGGCATCGAAATGGGCGATGCCAAGAACCTTGACTCCGTGCCATTCAATTGGATACGTGAAGAAGCTATCAAGCATGTCGAGCGCGGCGGCATCATCACCTTCAGTTGGCATCCTCGCAATCCTCGTACAGGAGGAACAGCATGGGACGTCACCGACACAACTGTCGTCCGCAACATTCTGCCTGGTGGCGAACAGCATAAGATGTTCATAGGTTGGCTCGATGCCGTCTCCGCATTCCTCAAAACCATTACCTATAAGGATGGTTCCCCCATGCCAATCATCTTCCGTCCTTGGCACGAATACAACGGCTCATGGTTCTGGTGGGGTCAAAAGCTTTGCACTGACGATGAGTACAAGGCATTCTTCCGCATGACCTACGACCACATCGCCAAACAGCTTCCCACAAACATCGTCTGGAGTTGCTCGCCCAATCTGCAGGGCTACTGGACCGAAGAGGCATTCCTCTCGCGTTGGCCTGGCGATGACATCGTCGACCTGGTGGGTGAAGATTGCTACCAATGGGGCTCCGAAGAGGACTTTGTTCGTCAGGCGACAGCCGACGTCGTCTTCCTCAGCAACTATGCCAAGGATCACGGCAAACTCTTCGCGATCACCGAATGCGGCATGCAGAATTCTCCCGTAGCCGACTGGTGGACGCGCGTCTTTAAGCCCGTCATCGAACAAGCCTATCTGCCAAGTTATTTCCTGCCTTGGCGCAACTGGCATGCAGACCATTTCGGTGCTTCAAAGGATGTCGCCACAGCCGATGACTTCAAGAAACTCTATGCCCAACCCAATACACTTTTCTTAAAGGATATCCAATAATTTCGATTGTAATTGTTAATTGTTAATTATTAATTGTTAATTGATACAATGGATTTCAATCAGCGCAAAGCTTTCGTCGAGGCACAATACGAAGCCCTCGTGACGCGCGAAAATAAATCAATCGAGGGAAACGGTATCTTCAATCGTTACGAATTTCCTATTGTTACTGCAGCTCATACACCACTGTTATGGCGTTATGACTACAACCCCGAGACGAATCCCTACTTTATGGAGCGCATCGGTGTCAATGCCACACTCAATGCCGGCGCCATCAAATGGGGCGACAAGTACGTCGTAGTGGTTCGCGTCGAAGGTGATGACCGCAAGTCGTTCTTCGCCGTCGCCGAATCACCCAACGGCATCGATAATTTCCGCTTCTGGAATCATCCTATCACCATGCCTGAGGCCCCCGAAGGCAGTTGTCTGCCAGACCTTGATGCTCCGGCCACCAATGTCTATGATATGCGACTTACCCGACACGAAGATGGCTGGATCTATGGCCTCTTCTGCGTGGAGCGTCACGACGACAGCCAACCCGGCAACCTCAGTGCTGCAACCGCCACCTGCGGCATCGCTCGCACCAAGGACCTCGTGAACTGGGAGCGTCTGCCCGATTTACGCGCCAAATCCCAACAGCGTAACGTCGTGCTGCACCCCGAGTTCGTTGATGGCAAATATGCTCTCTACACACGTCCACAGGATGGGTTCATCGACACCGGTTCGGGAGGAGGTATCGGATGGGCGCTCATCGACGACATCACGCATGCCGAAGTGAAGGAAGAGAAGATCATCAACGCCCGTCATTACCACACCATCATGGAAGTAAAGAACGGCGAGGGTCCTCATCCCTTCAAGACTCCCAAGGGCTGGCTTCATCTGGCGCATGGTGTACGTGGTTGTGCCTCTGGTTTGCGCTACGTATTATATATGTATATGACCGCACTCGACGATCCGACACGTGTCATCGCCCAACCAGGAGGTGCTTTCATGGTACCAAAGGATGAGGAGTATATTGGCGACGTCATGAATGTTCTCTTTGCCAACGGATGGATTGCTGATGGCGGAACTGGTGCCGACATGCACCAGATGGACGATAAGGTATATATCTACTATGCTTCGTCCGACACTCGCTTGCATGTAGCCACCTCGACCATCGGTCAACTTGTCGATTACTGCATGAACACCCCTACCGACAAGTTCACGACAGGAGAGAGCGTCAAAACACGCAACTGTCTTATCGATCGTAACCTTGCATTCCTAAATCAACAATAATTGTTATTTGTTAATTGTAAATTAATACCTTATGGCAACACTCAAAGAAAAAATCGGCTATGCCCTGGGTGACGCTGCGGCTGGTGGCATCACATGGAAAATCATGTCCATCGCCTTCCCACTCTTCTTCACCAACGTTTTTGGCCTCACTGTAGCCGACACGGCCACCTTGATGCTCATCGCACGTATGTTCGACGTGGTTACCGACCCGCTGATGGGCAGTCTCGCCGATCGCACTCAGTCGCGCTGGGGAACCTATCGTCCCTGGCTCATCTTCGGTGCCATCCCCTTCGGCCTCATCTTCGCTCTGCTGCTCTTCACGCCCGAATTCGGACCTATGGGCAAGCGCATCTATGCCTACTCGCTCTACCTGCTGATGATGGCTATGTACACGGCCGTAAACGTGCCCTACGGCTCACTGCTCGGCGTGATGACCGACGACGACAACGAGAAGAACCAGTTCTCGTCCTATCGTATGGTCGGAGCCTATGCCATGGGCTTCATCACCTTGTTCGCATTCCCTTACCTTCAGAAGATGGTAGGCGGCACCGAACAACATCAATATGCGATGCTGGGCGCATTCTTTGGAATCATCGCTGCCCTCGGCACCCTGGCATGCGGTCTGCTTACCAAGGAACGCCTGAAGCCGGTACGTGCCGAGAAGTTCTCGTTCAAACCCTTCAAGGACCTTGTCAAGAACAAACCATGGATCTATCTTACCCTCATCGGCATCTGCACCAACTTCTTCAACGGGTTCCGCTATGCAGTTGCAGGCTATATGTTCGACTACATCCTGGGCAAGGAAATTACCATCAGCGGACTGATCATCAACTACACGGTATTCATGACCTTTGGCGAAGTGACGTGTATGATCTTTGGAGGACTTTCGCCCAAGTTCACCCAATGGATGGGTTCCAAGCGCAAAGCATTTACCGTGGCAGCCATCATTTGTGCCGTATTCTCCACACTCTACTTCTTTATCCCCAAGGATCCCGCCTACATCTGGGTGCTCGTTGCCATCGTGGTATTCACCTCGGTAGGTATCGGACTCTATTCGCCGCTGCTTTGGTCGATGTATGCCGACGTAGCTGACTATGCCACCGAGAAGAACGGTACTTCTTCGACAGGCCTCATCTTCTCGTCAGGCACCATGGCTCAGAAGTTCGGAACAGCCATCTCCGGTTCACTTGTTGCCCTATTGCTCGGCATCTCGGGATTCATATCGGGTACGGATCCCACCACAGGACAGACCTTCATCGAAATCACCGATATGGAGTCGGTGCGCAACATGATTTGGGCATTGTTCTCAATCTTCCCAGCTGTCATCGTCCTCATCATGCTCTATCTGCTCTATAAATATCCTATTAAGAAATAGTCATGACCGAGATTGCTCAAATCAAGGCCGAAATGCAGGATGTCGTTGAAAACAACATCCTGTTTTTCTGGTTCGATCAGATGCAGGACCGTCGCCAGCGTGGCTTCTATGGCCAGATGCGTGGTGATGGCACCTTGGTGCCCGAAGCAGACAAGGGATGCATCCTCAATGCACGTATCCTTTGGAGTTTTTCGGCCGCCTATCGCGTACTCCGCAAGCCTGACTATCTGATGGCTGCTACGCGTGCCAAGGACTATATCCTCGAACACTTCATCGACAAGATATATGGTGGCGCCTACTGGAGTCTCGACTCCGAAGGCAATCCCCTCGACACCAAGAAGCAGTTCTATGCCATCGGTTTTGTCATTTACGGTCTCACCGAATTTGCACGTGCCACGGGCGACCCCGAGGCCTTCGACTACGCCATCCGTCTCTACGACTGCATCGAGCAGCATAGTTGGGATCCACAATTTGGTGGTTATATCGAAGCCTGCACACGCGAATGGGAGGCGATAGCCGACATGCGTCTCTCTGACCTCGATGCCAACTATCCGAAGTCGCAGAACACCCACCTCCACATCATCGAACCCTACACCAACCTCTTCCGTTTGATGCAGGAACGCCCCGAACTGATGCAGGGACATCCTTGTCCACTCGCTACAGGAGAAAGTTGGGGTAATGTTTCCCTCCGTGTCGAAAAATCGTTGCGTCAACTTATCGACATCTTCTGCGACAAGATACTCAATCCCGAGACCCATCACCTCGACCTCTTCTTCGACATGGATTGGGCACGAGGTGCAGGTTGGCTCGAAAGTTATGGGCATGACATCGAATGCTCCTGGCTCATGCACGAAGCGGCACTTGTCCTGGACGACAAACAGGTGCTTCAGAAAGTCGAACCCATCGTTCGTCTTGTTGCCAAGGCAAGCGAGAAAGGCCTCAACGCCGATGGCTCAATGACCCACGAAGCAAACCTTGACACTGGCCACATCGATGCCGACCGTCACTGGTGGGTACAGGCCGAAACCGTAGTCGGTTTCCTCAACATCTACCAGCACTTTGGCGACACCGAAGCCCTGCAGTATGGACTGCGCTGCTGGCAGTACATCAAGGACAACCTCATCGACTGGAAAAACGGCGAATGGTATTGGAGCCGTGATCCCGAAGGCAACATCAACCTCAAAGACGATCACGCCGGATTCTGGAAATGCCCCTACCACAACAGCCGCATGTGTCTCGAAATCATTGAACGAAACTTTCCCCAGTAGCCCAAATGGCTCCAATAGTGTTTTCGTGTCAGCTATGCTTGGCTGACCCATAAATCACACAACACTCCATTCCCTATGAAAAAATACTCCCTCCTGCTCCTGAGCCTCCTTCCTGCGATGGCTTTTGCCGACAAAGTGGAACTCCGCACTCCTAACAACAGTTTCGTCATAGAACTCAACAAGGGTGCTGAACCTCAGTTCCTGTACTATGGTCCCTCGCTCAAATCTCAGGACATCGAAAATCTTGAGAAGGCCAACGATGCCAACTGGAGTCGTGCTGACCTCTATCCTGCCTATGGAGCCACACATACCCAGAATGAGGTCTGCCTGGCGATGCGTCATTCCGATGGCAATATGTCCACCCAGATGCTCATTGACTCTTGGAACGAGAGCAATGTCAACGATTACGCGCCCAATGGAGCCAAACGTACAGGACAACTCCTTACCATCACCTTGAGTGACCCGCTCTACCCCATCATCGTCAATCTCTACTACCTTGCCTATGACGACGTCGATATAATCGAATCATGGACCGACATCACCAACGGTGAGAAGAAACCCGTCACCCTCACCCAGTTCTACAACCCCCTGCTTCCCGTGCGTCGTGGCAACGTCTATTGGACCCACTTCAATGGTTCATGGGCCAGCGAAGCACAGCTCGTCGAACTCCCGCTTGCCAACGGACTGGTCGAAGTCAAGAACAAGGATGGTCTTCGCAATGCTACTACCGACCGCAACGAGATCATGCTCTCGCTCAATGGTCCTGCACGCGAAAACGAAGGTGACGTCATCGGTGCTGCCCTTTGCTACAGTGGCAATTTCCGTATTACCATCGACACCGATGAGTCGGACTATCACCAATACTTCGCCGGCATCAACCCCGACAACAGCGAATACCACCTCAAGCGTGGCGAAACTTTCACTACCCCTCATTCTGCCTACACGTTCAGTACACGCGGCACTAACGGAGCCACGCAGGCGTTCCATGACTGGGCTCGCAAGTATCAGTTGCGCCATGCTAACCAGGAGCGCATGATTCTCCTCAATTCCTGGGAGGGTGTCTATTTCAACATCAATCAGGAAGGCATGGACCAGATGATGAAGGACATCGCTTCAATGGGAGGCGAACTCTTTGTGATGGATGACGGCTGGTTTGGTGACAAGTATCCTCGCAATATCGACAACTCCTCACTCGGTGACTGGGTTGTTGACGCACGCAAACTCCCCGATGGCATTCCAGGTCTGCTGCGCGATGCCAAGAAGAACGGCGTAAAATTCGGCATCTGGATCGAGCCTGAGATGGCCAACACCGTCTCCGAACTCTATGAGGCTCATCCCGACTGGATCATCAAGGCTCCAGGCCGCGAACCCGTGCAGGGACGTGGTGGAACACAGGTCGTCCTCGACCTCACCAATCCCAAGGTGCAGGACTTCGCTTTCAGCATCTTCGATAACCTTCTCAGCAACTATCCTGAAATTGCATACATCAAGTGGGATGCCAACGCTCCTGTGATGAACCATGGCAGCCAATACCTGCCAATGGACGAACAGAGCCACCTCTACATCAAGTATCACGAGGCGCTCATTCAACTCTGCCAGCGCATTCGCGCCAAGTATCCCGATGTAATCATCCAGGATTGTGCTTCGGGTGGTGGACGCGCCAACTATGGCCTGCTCCCCTACTTCGACGAGTTCTGGGTGAGTGACAACACCGATGGACTGCAGCGCATCTATATGCAGTGGGGCACCTCCTATTTCTTCCCCGCCATCGCCATGGCCTCCCACATCTCGGCTGTGCCCAACCACGCTGTGTTCCGTACCACTTCGCTCAAATATCGCTGCGACGTGGCCATGTCGGGTCGCCTCGGCATGGAGATACAGCCCAAAAACATGACCGACGACGAAAAGGCATTCTGCCGTCAGGTTATCTCCGACTACAAGCGCGTGCGTCCCGTCATCCAATTTGGCGACCTCTATCGCCTCCATTCGCCATATGCTGGCGACAACCTTGCCTCATTGATGTACGTCAGCAAGGATAAGCAGCAGGCTGTCTTCTTCTGGTGGAAACTCGAGACGCTGAAGAACCAGCATGTACCTCGCATCAAGATGGCTGGTCTTGACCCCGACAAGTACTACACCGTCCGTGAACTCAACCGCATCGACAACAAGCCATTGCCATGCGAAGGCAAATCCTACAGTGGAGCCTTCCTGATGCAAACGGGCCTCGAGATGCCTTACACCCACGATGTAGATTACAATAAACTCAACGACTGGGCCAGCCGTGTGCTCCAACTTACAGCCGAATAATTCATCATTTGGGAATGTTTATCCCTAATGAACACCAAATATAGTCCAACCGCAAACGCTGTTGGACTATATTTTTTCAAAGTATCCAATTCTAGGAGAAAATCAATCAGAACTCCTATAGCAACTCATGCAGGGCACCTACAAGCAGTTCCATCTCTTCTTTCTTCATGGATGCATAGCCCACACGAATGCCCCATCGGCCATCGGTTAAAGCAAAAACAGGCGCATTGATCCCCCGTAAAGCCAGTTCTCGTCTGATGTCGCGGTCCATGGTCATCCATAGGGCAAGGCCTCCATTAGGTCGCTTGTACATTACCTTGTCCTTCAATTTGGCAGTGATGAGGTCGTCGATGTATTCCAGACGTTCCTGATACACCTTCCTTGCCCTACGTATGTGACGCTTGAGTTCACCACTTTCGACAAGTTCCAACACCGAACGCTCCATGACTACATCACCTTGCAGATCAATGATCCTGCGACGCTCAGCCAAACGATTGATAACCTCTGCCGAAGAGGTGACGAATCCCAGACGAAGGGCTGGGGCAAGTATCTTGCTGAATGTAGCAATATAAACACAATTGGACTTCGGCAGCATCACACAGAAGGGCATCTGTCGACTAGTAGTAAAATGGAAATGATGTCCGAAGTCATCTTCAGCAACCATAAGATTGTTTTTCACCACGATATCAGCCAACCTGCGGCGACGAGCAGCGGAGAGTGTCACTGTGGTAGGATATTGAAAACGAGGCGTCACATAAATACCCTTGATCTCAGGATGAAGTTCAAGAGCCTTCTCAAGCGCATCCACTTGAATGCCCTCTTGGTCAACAGGGATAGGATAGACGGTGACGCCCGCACTCTCGAAGGCCAGACGTGCATACTCATAGGTAGGGTCTTCAATGGCGATGGCTTCTCCGGGCTTCACCATCACATGTGCACAAAGGTACAGTGCCATCTGACTACCTCTTGTGACCATCACCTCGTCCTCAGTAATCGGCAGACCACGCTCCTGACAAATCTCCTGGGCCAACGAATGACGAAACTTGAGGCTACCCTTGGGGTCATTATAACCCATCATTTTCCAACGGGCAGCGCGATTGAAGAACTGACGATAGGCGCGACTCAGTGCCTCATAGGGTGTCAGTTGTGTGTCTGGGAAACCATCATTCACTTCCAGACGCGCCTGCTTTTCGTCTGGTACTTGATTCTTGGTTGTATTATTGCAACTTTCAGTTTGCAAATCGCTTTTTTTCGAATTATTATCTATCGGCAATTTAGAGCGCACAAACAAACCTATACGTTCGCGGTTCTCAAGCCATCCGCTAAACACCAGCAACTCCATCGCTGAGACCACAGTTTTTCGGCTAACTTTCAATCTCGAAGCCATTTCGCGACTTCCAGGAAGTGCATCTCCAGGTTTTAGGGTACCAGAAACAATGAGTTTCTGGATACCATCTGCCAACTGCTGATACATAGGAATATCCTTATTATCAAGCTTAAATTCAAGTTCTAAAGTAAACGGTCTGAGCATCTGGACTCCTTTATATTATACTTTTTGGTTACCTTTTATGTCGCAAAGATAATGTATTTTTGCACAGGAAACAAAAAATAAAACGAAAATAAGCCTTTTCAAAACCATTTTTGCATTCACAAGCGCATAAAAGCACCAACAGTACCCTATTTCGTTCAAAAAAATATGAATATATTGTCCCGATTCATTGATCGGCTCTCACATCGGCAAAAATGTGTCAGTCTCGTCCTACTAGGCGCCCTTGTAGGATGCGGTTTATTCTTTTTGTACATCCTGAGAGCCCATAGCTATTTGGGCGATGACCCTTCGGCATGCGTCAACTGTCATATCATGACGCCCTATTATGCCACATGGTTTCATTCAAGCCATGCGCGCAATGCTACATGCAACGATTGCCATGTTCCCCATGAGAACATCGCCCGTAAGTACTTCTTCAAAGCAACCGATGGTCTTAACCATGTAACGAAGTTCGTGACCCACCTCGAACGTCAAGCGCCACGTCCTGGCGAAGCTGCAAATCAAGTCATCATGAACAACTGCATTCGTTGTCACACCGACCTCAACACCACATTGGTCAACACCGGGAAAGTGGATTATATGATGACTGCTGTGGGCGAAGGCAAGGTCTGCTGGGACTGCCATCGCAACGTGCCTCACGGTGGACGCTCCAACCTTGCTGCCACTCCCGATGCCAAAGTGCCATTGCCAGACAGCCCTGTGCCATCCTGGCTTCAGAAAATGCTGAAATAATCTTATTACGAATACAATATCTGCAGAAGAAAAAAAACAAAATAATTATGGAAAACAACAACAAGTTATCAAGTGGAAAAGCATGGGCATTGTTCATCATTGCCATGGTGGTAGTCTTCGGTCTCGGGCTGCTCACCAGCGCCCTGATGGAGCGACGTGCCGAAGTTGCCAGCATCTTCAACAACCGCAAGGCTCCATTCACAGGCGAAAAGATTCATGCGCAGAACGAGGACTTCCGGACCGACTTCCCTCGCGAGTACGATACCTGGCGCCAGACACTCGAAACAAACTACGATTCCAAGCCTCTTGACGTCAACAATCCCAACAGGGAAGGTGTAGTGCCTCAGATGTACCACAACGGAAACGAAGCTACCGACGTACTCGCCTATCGTCCCAACATGGTAGTGCTTTGGGCAGGGTATGCATTCTCATGGGATTACACCACCCCACGCGGACACATGCACACCGTCGAGGACATGACCCGCACTCTCCGTACAGGCGCTCCCGACACCGAAACTACGGGCTCCAACCAACCCGGAACCTGTTGGACCTGCAAGTCACCCGATGTGCCTCGCATCATGAGCGAGAAGGGGGTAGCCGAATACTACAAGGCAAACTGGGCCATGTGGGGCAACGAAATCGCCAACCCTCTGGGATGCTCCGACTGCCATGATCCCGAATCTATGGACCTCCGTATCAGCCGTCCTGCCCTCATCGAAGCTTACCAACGTCAGGGACGCGACATCACCAAGGCTACACAACAGGAGATGCGTTCACTGGTCTGCGGCCAATGCCACGTCGAATACTACTTCAAGAACGACCCGAACACTCCTGAGCACGACCAGTATCTTACTTTCCCATGGGACAAGGGTTTTACCGTCGAGGATGCCGAGGCATATTACGACGAGACCGGCTATTACGACTATATCCATGCTCTCTCAAAGGCTCCCATCCTCAAGGCCCAACACCCGGGCTTCGAGACCAGCAAGCAGGGCATCCATGGACAGCGTGGCGTGAGCTGCGCTGACTGTCATATGCCTTACACCAGCGAGGGTGGCGTCAAGTTCTCTGACCACCACATTGTAAGCCCATTGGCCAACATGGAACGCACCTGTCTCACCTGCCATCGTGAGAGCAAGGAAGAACTACTCAAGAACGTATTCGAACGCCAACACAAAGTAGAAGAGATCCGCACACGTGCAGAAGCCGAACTAACCAAAGCACACATCGAGGCCAAGTACGCTTGGGATAACGGTGCTACCGAAGAACAGATGCGCACTGCGCTCCAATTCATCCGCAAGGGCCAGTGGCGTTGGGATTATGCTGTAGCAAGCCACGGTTCTTTCTTCCACGCTCCACAGGAAATCACCCGTATCCTCGGCCGTTCGGTCGATTATGCCCTTCAGGCCCGTCTCGAAATTCGTAAGACGCTAGCCAGTCTCGGTCACAACGAGGAAGTGCCTATGCCCGATCTCCGCACCAAGGAGAAGGCACAAGCTTACATCGGCCTCGATATGGCTGGCAAGCGAGCTGCAAAGGCCAAGTTCCTCGAGGAAATCGTTCCGAAGTGGCAGCAGGATGCCAAGTCCAATGGCAAGGTCGCCGATGACGCTTACTTGCCTACCTATAAGGATGATATTAAAGAATTATCAATGAATTAATCAAAGAATCCGTGTGGTCTAAACCCTGGAAATTCGCCGAAGGTATCACCATTGGAGCAGGACTTATCCTTGTGGGTCTGATGTTGCAGTTCACCATCGGTCCTATCGACTGGAGGCTGCTCGCATATCCATTCAACACAATCCTTCTGGCAATCTATGTGCTTGTGCTCGGCATTCTCTATGCCGTGCGCAAGCACGTTTATGTCATAGAATGGACGATGACCATCTATGCCGCAGTCCCTGCCCTGGGCTATGGAGTTCTTGTCACTCTTTTAATGGGACTATCCGGTTGGGACCAGATGCTTCGCTCGTGGCCTTTCACATTGGTTTACATCTGGCTGATGAATATCCTTGGTCTTATCACAATTCGTCGAATTCTGCACTTCACGCAAGGAGGCATTGTCCGCAACCTCTGCTTCATCTGCAATCATCTGGGCCTATTTATGGCTATGGTCTGCGGAACCCTCGGATATGCCGACATGCAGAAGTACCGTCTCACTGCCAAGGTCGATCAACCCGAATGGCGAGCCATCGATCTAGTGGGCACACTGATGCCTCCCAAGGTCGTCGAACTGCCCTTGGCCATCGAACTGCATGACTTCACAATCGATGAATATCCACCCAAGTATGTCGTCATCGATAACGAGACGGGCATGATTGTTGCCGATAGCCCTTGGCGTATCCGGCAGGACTCCATCTGGGAGTATGCAGCCATAGTCTATGGGTGCAAGGATTCGCTTGGCAACCAGGATATGGATCGTTATGTCGAGTGGCCTTCGATGGGAGCATGTACCGCAGGATTCATCACAGCCACCCGATATGCTTCAGCCAAAGAAGCCGCCGAAGGTCAAGGCTCCGTTCTTGAGACGAAACAAGGCTGGGTGAGTTGCGGCAGTTTCATGTTCCCTTATAAGGCGCTCCTCCTCGACTCGCTCTATAGTGCCGTAATGCCCGATCGCGAGCCGAAACGTTATGCTTCTGACGTCACCGTCTATGCGGCCAACAACCAAAAGATGGATGGCACCATCGAAGTCAACAAACCCCTCGAAATCGATGGATGGAAAATATATCAAGTTTCCTATGACTCGGCATTGGGCAGATGGTCCGACACCTCCGTATTCGAACTAGTCCGCGACCCATGGCTCCCATGGGTCTATGCAGGTATCTATATGATGCTTGCAGGCGCCGTCCTCACCTTCATCACCGCTGGCCGTCACAGACATTAACCCACCACGACCCTCATATTTGTCATTGTCGCAGCCATGTTTGGCTGCCCCCTCAATCATCATCTGCCATGCTCATCTCCTGGCAACACTTCCCCTATTTCGCCATCCCCTCGGTATTGCTGTGGGCGCTTGGCGCATATTACTCCTTCCGCGAGAAGAAGACTCTCACCGCAACCTTCACACTGCTCGGTATCGTTCTCTTCTTCGCCTTCATCTGCGGTCTGTGGATCAGTCTGGAGCGACCACCTCTACGCACCATGGGCGAAACACGCCTCTGGTACTCCTTCTTCCTTCCCGTAGCAGGCATCATCACTTGGAGCAGATGGAAGTATCGCTGGATACTCTCCTTCTCGACCATCCTTGCGCTCGTCTTCATTTGTGTCAATCTCTTTAAACCAGAGATCCACAATACCACGCTGATGCCCGCCTTGCAGAGCCCTTGGTTCGCACCCCATGTCATTGTCTATATGTTCTGCTACGCCCTCTTTGGCGCAGCACTGGCCGTGGCTCTCTATCTGCTTTTTGTCCCGACCAAACGCGACGACGAGAATATCTGGAACATGCTCGACAATCTCGTTTACGTGGGTCTTTCGTTCATGACCATCGGCATGCTCTTCGGTGCTCTTTGGGCCAAGGAGGCTTGGGGCCACTATTGGGCATGGGACCCCAAGGAGACCTGGGCAGGCATCACCTGGCTTTCCTTCCTTGTTTATATCCATTATCGGCAATTATCGCGCAATGCCTTCCGCAGCAAAGTGGCCATCTTCATGGTTATCATCAGTTTCTGTTGCCTTCAGATGTGCTGGTGGGGCATCAACTACTTGCCATCGGCACAAGGCAAGAGCGTTCACACCTATAATATGAAATAAATCTTTTACTCAAACACATATAAATACAGCAGCGACCTCGGGAAGTCCTCCCCGAGGTCGCATATTTTATATTTTATCCCGTTACGAAGTAGCATAACTATGCATTCCACCCAGCACAAAGTTTACGCCGAAATACGTCATCAGTACCGTCAAGAAAGCCAGCACCATGAAGATATGAAAGAATCGCGGACGACGGAATATCGGCAATGACTCGCCATGGAAGGCAAATGCATAGACCAGCAGTGTAATTAGCGCCCACACCTCCTTGGGGTCCCACCCCCAATAGCGGCCCCAGCTCACATTGGCCCAGATAGCCCCAATGAATATGCCTGCTGCCATGCAGAAAAGAGCAGGATAAAGCAGCATTCGACTTACATCAGCCAACTGTTGCACAAACGCTTCTTGTCTCGACAGCAAAGCGGCCAAGCCTGTCAGGAATGTGAAGGCCAACAATGAATAACTGATCATAATGACACAGACATGGAGGCTCAGCAACGGCGACTGAAGTACGGGCATCAGGTGCGTAATCTGTGGATTGCTCTGCCCCATCATGCTTACCAACAGCGTCAGTCCGCCAAGCAGAAAGCCGAAGGGCAATACCAGCAGAAAACGTCGCTGCATCACCAGTGTGAGCAACAACAGACACAGCGCCATGAACTGCATCGTCTCGTATCCGTTGGCCAAAGGTAGATGTCCACTGACGTACCATCGCAGACCAAAGAGTAGCAAGAGATAAGCAAATGCCAACACTATCAACACGTCGCACACATTGACCAGCCACGATGGCACCTGTCGTCCTCGGCCCAAACGTATCACAAAAAAGAGGAACAACACAATGCCCAGTGTAGCAAAAGCCATCGCCAATGGTCGTGTGTAGTCCGCCTTGTTATAGAACATCTCTGCCGCAAAATGACGATTAGAGGGAAGTACATCTCCCGCTACCTTTTGCTGGTAGCACCGTATCTTTCCAACTGTCTCGAGATACTTGTCATGATTGCGGGTAACGCCCAACTCCACCACGTAGTTTAATGACTTTCCTACGAAAAACATCTCGTCATCAGGCAATTCCGATAAATGGGAATCCGAAGGACTAAGCCATGTCAATGTGCTGTCGGAAGCGACACTGCGCGAAGGAAACATGCGCAGGAATTCACCCGCCATAAACATCTCGACCACAGCCTCCTGTTCTTCCTTGTAGCGAGCTTTGCGTTCCTTGCGGGGCACATTTGTCCATGACGAGGGATAAAACACCCAACCCGTGAAAACTTGTTCACACGACAAATCGCCATAATGATCCTTGCCATAGAGTTTCGTAGTGAAGTCCTTGGCAATAGTCTGCATGGGACAGATGCGGCCATTATAATAAGCATATAGCGAACAAAAGGCACGCGCTTCGTCTTGTGGCAATGTCTGTGGCGATGCCCAAAGATTACCCATCGAAAACACGAACAGACCTGCCATTACAGACAACCGACGCAAGGCACGACGAAACCCTTCACCCGGCAGAACCAACAGGAGAAGCATGCTGACGAAAAGCAGGCCATAGCCCACGTAAGTAATGCCTATACCGACGGGATCGTGACTTACCGAAAGAACAGAGCCCCCCATGTCTGCATCATAACTTGTCTGATAGAAGCGATAATTGTGGAGTTCGGCAATTCTATTCATCGACACACTCACCGTGTCCTGCCGCTCACCTACCCCAGCGTTCACGAGCAGCGTCGATTTGTAGTCCATAGGCGTACTGGTGCCTGGATAAGCGATGACTTCAAAGTCAGAAAGCATAAGCTCGAATGGAAGTTTCACAACCTCAGCATCATTCGTAAGAAAAGTTCTTGCCGACAATCCTACACGCAGATGCATCACACCTTGCTGGCCAAATACATGGGTCACCAGTGCTCCGACAAGAATCACGACAAAACTAAGGTGGAGCAGCAGTACCACGGGGCGCTTGTATAGTTTGCGTCGAAAGCAATGAAGCAGGCCACAGACACAAAGCAGCGTCCACAGTGAAGCAAACCACCACGAACCATAGATGAACGCCGCACTACTGGCATATTGTTCAACGAAGGTTGCAGCCATCATGACGATGATGACTGCAACCATAAGTAAAAAGGAAAGGATTCCCATGTTATTCATAAAAGGGTTTTAAAAGGGCTGACAATTCCCCAAACCACCCATTACCAAATTAAATAGCATCGATAAATTGAACCACGGCGTCACGCTCCTCCTTCGTAAGAGAACGAAACTTTTCAACCGAAGCACGTGCATCCGATTCGGCAGAACCATGCCACATAATCGACTCGATCACAGTGCGTGCACGACCATCATGCAGGCGGTCCGATGTAGCAGCACCCGTGCATATCTGGTGCAGTCCGCGTCCCCAAAGAGGTGTTGTGCGGCACCATCCCGTGCGGATGTCGTTCTTCATCATCAGTTTGTGCTGCACAAAATCCGAGTAAGGCCAGATCTTCTGGTTCGGATAGCGTGGCATCAACTCAGTGAGCGTCTTGCCATAGTTGGCACTCTTCGCATCAACTGCCTTGAAGTTGTTGGGGTCCTGCACATTGTCCGAGCCTGTGGTCCAACTTGGACGATGGCACTGTGCACATCCGATTTGCTCAAAGAGTTTCTTGCCCTGCTGGATGGTGACGTTGTCGATGTTGCGGGCAGCAGGCACAGCCAAGCCACGATGCCAAACCATAAAGTTGATGTAGTCGTCATCCGACATTTCGATAGGCAAGTTGGTCGAAGTAAGGTAGTTGTAGATATTTGCCTCCACATTATCGGTAAACCACTCCGGATGTTCTTCGGCATTCGAAATCTTACTGATGTAATCGGCAAATCCGGCCTGTACCTCAGGATCCTGCGAAGCGCAGGTAGCGTAGATCTTGCCGTTGAGGTCCAGGTAGTGATACCTGCGGTCCGAACGTGTCACATTGGTGATGTTCCAGATTGCATTGGCACCAGCAGCATCAAGAATAGGGCCACGCGACATGGCGTAGGTATAGCGACGCACATACTTTGTGCCATCACCTTGACGAGCATTGCTATAAAAACTCTTCCACTCGCCGTTCTCAAACCACGCGCTGTTCCAATGCTTCAGGTAGCCTGCCTGATAGGCTGCCTCCTCGCGCTTCCACTGCGCAGTAATCGAGTCATCGGGGATGGCATCAGTAATGCCTGTGCCATAGATTCCGATGGTATTTTCAAGGCGCACCTCATAGTTGGTTGTGGTAGCATCCTCATAGCCTCGGTTGATTACATAGACGGCCTCACGAGGCAGTGTAACCTCTGGATAGACGAGGCTGTACGTTTCCCCATCAGGGAACTTGTTGCCCCACTCGTCGGTATAACCTACCCACTTTATGGTAATCTTGGTTTCGTCGAGCGGATCCTTGAAAGGTGCAATGGCATGGCTTTGCGGCATACCTGCCAACCATGACACATACGCGTTGTTCTCTGGATTATAGACCACAAGCAGGTAACCGTTGCCTACATCGACGGTGTTGAACGAACCATCGGGCTGCGTCTTGCCATGTCCATAGCCAGGATGGCAATGGATGCACGACGAACGCACGTAGAGAGGACCGAGGCCTTCACGTTCGCCACCATTGGTGTTGGCGGTAAACATCTCTTCGAACATCTTCTCTCCACGGTTGAAGGCAAGGAACATTCCGCTGTTCTCCACGGCAGGTGTTGGCTGCTCGTAAGCCTTCGAAGTGCTGATAAATGCTGTACCAAGTTTTCCACCCGAATAGTATTGCTCTTTCACCGACTCGTCATCGACGATGCTGCCGCCATTATTGTTGTTGTTATCGTCGTCATCGCTACATGCTGTGAATGATACAGCAAAGAGTGCGATGCCCAATCCCAGGATAAATTTTCTCATAATAGGTTAAGATTTAATACGATTAGTCATTTACTGCCTCTTGTGCGGCATCAAGTGCATCCACCAGATCATTGCAGGCATCGACAGCAGCCTTAATCTTTGCCTTCGAGGCAGCATCAGTATCCACATAGATGTAGTTACGGAAAGGACGTGGCAGAGCCTCCAATGCTGCAATAGCGGCACTGATCTTGGCCTGTACGTTGGCATCGATGCCATTGTTCTTCGAAGCCACATGGGCAGAAACCGAAACCTTTGAACGCGAACCGTCAAGGGTTCCAAGATATGCATTGCGCACCGATACGATATTATCGACAAAGTCTGTCACCGAGTTCCACGAATGTGGCGACTCCACGTCACTCCACTGGTGCGAATCCATAGGGTCGGAAATCTTGGTGTTACCCACCTCATTGGCGATATCCGAAGCACCAATGATGATCTCCTCAAAGGCAGCAGCCTGTGTCTTATACTTGGTGTTGCCCGAAAGGCCTGCATTGGTCAGCAGTTCACCGTAGTTGAACGAAGGAGCGAGTTCGGCATCGTCCAAAATAGCACGCTTGGCTGCTGTAATACGATCGGTGCCTGCCCAGGCGGCTTCGAGAAGAACGCACTGGTCACGCATGTCGCTGGCTACTGCCTCAGCAAACGATGCCATGGCTTCGGTAATATTTTCCACAGGCTGGTTACGCTTCAAAGCATCACCTTTCGAACCCTCCAGGAAGAGAACGTACTCGACAGCATGGAAACCCAGCAGTCCATAACCTGCAGTACCAGCGTCGATGCGCGATTCGATGTTGCCTGCAGCAAGCACCTCGGCAAGCTGGGTAAGGTCAAGGGGCCATGAATCGATATGTGGATCGATGTTGTAGTCGGCAGCTGCACCGAAGAGGAAGGCTTCCGAGCGCTCCCAGTACTTGCGTGCCTCTACCCAATCGGCACATGCCTTATCCACCTTTGCCTGTGTCGAAAGGTCCTCGCAGTCTTCGGCCAGGGCAATGGCATGGTCGGCCAGGCTCCTATATGTAGGGATTACGATTTCGTTCACATAGTTCGAGATGATGGCCTGCTGTGTCTTATCGACTTCATTGGCCGAGCCGTTGTCATCATCGTCATCACAACTTACCATACTTCCACTCACGCAAATGGCAGCGATAGCCATCAATGCATACTTAAAGATTTTCTTCATAATTTTGTTTTAGTTATTATTTAATTTGTGAATAGTCTATTTTATCAACGGAAGAAACCACTATAGCAGATACCCAGGCTGAGCGTAGGCTCGTCGTTGAACTGGCTCTTGAAAAGGCGATAGGAATACTCTCCCTTGATGATAATCTCGTCAATAGGATGATAGTTCAGGCCCACAGTGAACTTCTGTCGGCCCCAGCAGGGATTGTCCACTACACTGCCCTCGGTTTTCAGCATCGAATCATAATAGTCATAGCGTCCGAAGACGTAGAGTTTCTGACCCGACTCACGTGCCTTTCTGGACTGCGACAACACATCATATCCAGCTTCTATACCTGCTGCGATGGCATCGCTGGCTACCGAAGTCTGGGGCGATACCGAGTTGCTGCCAAGTGTTTTGTTCAGTCGTGTGATGGCCTCTGAATCAGAAAGGTGTCCATAGTCGAAGTTACCGCGAACCACCCAATGATAGCCGTCGTAGTGGAAATCCACTGCTCCGATAAGCAGGTTGCCGTCAGCGCCCGCATCACTATACTTGTAGTCCTTCAGCGAGTTGATGCCGCACTTTCCATAATAGCCGCTCACACCGATGCGCAGACCTGGAACACTATAATTATCTACGCGCAGAACACTTGCATAACCGTTGGCGATGTCAAATTCGTAGGGGCTCGCACTACCTCCATGTACCCAGTTTTTGGCACCGAAGATGTCCGCTTCAAGGCCTGGCAGGAACTGCACCTCATAGCGCCAATCCTCTACGCGTCCCCAAAGGCTGATGCCTGTCTGATGCCATGTGCAAGGCAGGATGGTGTTCTCTCCCTCAGGACGATAGACAGTGAAGAACTCATTGGGCATATGATGCTGATTGGTACCACCGACAGGAACGATGATGTGTCCCATCCTTAGGTTCAAGCCCTTGCCCCAACTCTTTTGCAACCAGAACTGTTCCAAGGCCACCTCGCCTCCACGTTCGGTCTCAGTCTCATATTCACCGGTCTCTTCTTCCTCAATCTCCACGGCCGTCTCGGCCCCACCATGCTCGAATTCGATTTCTGTGCCCATGGTCCAACCATGTCCGAAATCGTAACCCATATAGATCACTACATGAGGCAGATCGAACTGTCCGAAACCATCATCGTCCTTGTAGAGGTCGGCATTGGTATAACGCTTGTAATTGTCACTGTAGAACATTCGGCTCATCACAGCCTCGCCATAGCCGCCCACGGTGAAACGGCGATGAAAGTTCTCTACGCGTTCGGTGCGCTTCTCAAGCGCAGCGATGCGAGCCTGCAGAGAATCAAGCGTCCGCTGATCCTGTGCAAAACTCTGTTCACTGCCTGCCAGAGCCAATGTTATGGCAAGCAGATTAAGCATCCATTTACTCATAATTGCTGATATTTTCATTTTTGCGGGTGCAAAGATAGCCGCTTTTCACGACCTCGGCAATACCCAAAAGTGAGTAATTCGCCCCAACTGCCTCCATCTCCCCTCCCTTCTCTCTCCGTCATCTTGTTTCAGCAGTAGCCAAGCTTGGCTACCCTTCGTGTCCCAGTAGCAGCCATGTTTGGCTGCCCCTATTTTGCAATCTCCAATAACGGAATCCCCACAAAATCAGTAAAAAATTAATTTTTTTTCACTTTTTTCTTGCGTGTTTAAAATATAATAGGTATCTTTGCACCGCGAAACGAAGAAGAGAGGACCGAAAATCGGTTCCCTCTTCTCTATTATAACAACACATCCACATGATTCAAAAACAGGAAATCATCGATCTGGTCGATCAGTTCCTTTTGGCCAGTGAAAGCGAGAGTTACCTCATCGACGTTACAGTAAGCCGCGACAACCAAATCGTTATTACCCTCGACAACGACGAAGTGATCACCCTCGACGAGTGCACAGCACTCAACCAGTATATCAATGAACATCTCGACCGCGACAAGGAGGACTTCGAGCTCGAAGTCGGTTCAGCTGGTCTCACCGCTCCACTCCGCACACTTCGCCAATATGCCAAGTTCGAAGGCGAAACCATGGAAGTGATGCTGCGCGATGGTCGCAAACTTCGCGGCATACTCGGAGCCACCGACGACGAAGGCTTCGACCTCACCTGGACGACCCTCGAGCATGTCATCGACCCCGCCACAGGCAAGCGCAGCAAGAAGAAGCAGGAGGTCGAGCACCATGAGCACCTCTCCCACAAGGATGTCAACCGCATCTACTACAACTTTTAATTAATCAGGAAATAATAATATTAATATCATAAAATCAAGCAATGGCAAGACAAAAAGAGGAAGTAATCTCAATGGTAGATACCTTCCAGGAATTCAAGGAGCTTAAGAACATTGACCGCTCCACAATGATCAGCGTACTCGAAGAGTCATTCCGTTCGGTATTGGCCAAGATGTTCGGCACCGACGAGAACTTCGACATCATCATCAACCCCGACAAGGGTGACTTCGAAATCTACAAGAACCGCGAAGTAGTGGCCGACGACGAACTCACCGACCCCAATCTTCAGGTATCTCTCAGCGAGGCCCGTCAGACTGTGGACGACATCGAAATCGGCGAGGACTTCACCGAAGAAGTGCATTTCGAGAAGTTCGGTCGTCGCGCTATCCTCAACCTGCGCCAGACCTTGGCCGCCAAGATCCTCGAACTGCAGAAGGACCTGCTCTACAACAAGTACAAGGACCTCATTGGCCGTATCACTACCGCCGAGGTTTATCAGATTTGGAAACGCGAGATGCTTATGGTCGACGAAGACGGCAATGAACTCTCCCTGCCTCGCAGCGAGCAAATCCCTGGCGACAACTTCCGCAAGAACGATCAGGTGCGCGCCGTCGTGCTCCGTGTCGACAACACCAACAACAACCCCAAGATCATCCTTTCACGCACCGCTCCTATCTTCCTCCAGCACCTCATGGAGCAGGAGATTCCCGAGGTTGCCGACGGCACCATCCGCATCGTCAAGATTGTTCGTCTCCCAGGCGAACGTGCCAAGATTGCTGTCGAGACCAACGACGATCGCATCGATCCAGTAGGCGCTTGCGTCGGTGTCAAGGGTGGACGTATCCACGGCATCGTACGTGAATTGCGTGGCGAGAACCTTGACGTCATCCCCTACACCACCAACCCCAGCCTGTTCATCCAGCGCGCCCTCTCCCCTGCATCCATCTCCCAGATCCATGTCAACGAAGAGGACAAGACCGCCGAGGTATTTATGCGTCCCGAAGAGGTGTCTCTCGCCATCGGCAAGAATGGTGCCAACATCAAGCTTGCCTGCCTGCTCACAGGTTATCAGATCGACGTTTATCGCGAAGGCGACAGCAGCGACATCTTCCTCGATGACTTCTCTGATGTTATCGAGCCATGGATTATCCAGGCCCTCAAGGGTATCGGCTTGGCAACCGCCAAGGCTGTGCTCGATGCTGACCCGCAACTTGTTGCCGACAAGGCTGACCTCGAGGACGAAACCGTCGAGGACGTACGTGCCATCCTCTCCAAGGAGTTCGAACCCGAAGAAGAGGACGATATCGACGAATCTGATGTCGATGAAACTACCGACGATTCCGAAAATAACGAAGAAGGAACCAACAACACTGAGTCAGAATAGTTAACCATTAAAACCTTTGACTGAATGAGATTAAGTAAGATTGCAAAAGATTTCAACGTCGGCATCCAGACCCTCGTCGAGTTTCTCGAAAAGAAGGGTGGTGACCCCACCATGGAGTGGAAGCCGATGTCCCAGGTCCCTGACCACCTATATGAATTATTAAGCAAGGAATTCAACAAGGACAAATCTGTCAAGCAGGCTTCCGAGCGCGAACGCCTCGAACGCTTGCAGACACGCGACAAGATCAAGGAGGAAACCCGCCAGATCAATGCCGTCAATCAGGGCATACCCCAGACACGTCAGAAGCCCGCTCCCAAGGCCGAACCTGCCGCAACGCCCTCTTCCGTAGCCAAGACGCCTACCGAAGAGCAGCTCATGCAGGCAGCCATGAAGATCGTGGGTCATATCGATCTCGACGACCAGAAGAAGCCTGCCGAAAAGAAGGCCGAGCCAAAGCCAGCCGAGGAAAAGGTCGAGGTGAAGAAGCCTGTCGAGGCTCCCAAGACAGAAGAACCTCAGAAGGAAGTTCCAGCTGCCAAGACCGAAGAAAAGAAGGTCGAGGAGAAGAAGGCCGACGTTGTCACACCTAAGGCTGCCGAGGCAAAAGAAGAGGCCAGCAAGCCTGCTGAGAAGAAAGCTGAACCTAAGGCTAAGGAGGGCAAGAAGCCCAATGCTCCCGCCGAGAAGAAGCCCAACCAGTCCATCTGGGGCGAGCGCAGCAAGGATCGCATCAATGACGAACCACTGCCTGCCGAGGCTCGCAACGGCGAGGTGTTCCGCCTCAACCAGCCCGAACAGCCTCAAATCAATGTGCTCGGTACCATCGACCTCGACTCCCTCAACCAGTCCACCCGTCCCAAGAAGAAGACCAAGGAGGAACGCAAGAAGGAGCGCGAGCAGAAGGCACAGGGTAGCAACGGCCAGACCCGCACCTCTTCCAGCGAGGAAGGACATGGCAGCCGTCGTCAGCGTGGTGCCCAGAAGGTCGATATCAACGAGGTAATCAAGCAGGGCAAGGCACGCGATGCCAAGGGCCAGGAGCGTCGCGACCGCAAGGATCAGCAGAACACCGACGGTCGTGGTCGTCACCAGGGCAAGGACAAGAAGAAGGGCAACAATGCCTACAAGCAGGAGATCACCGAAGAGGATGTACAGAGGCAAGTTAAGGACACCCTCGCTCGTCTGACCAACAAGCCCGACAAGAAGGCTGTCAAGTACCGCAAGGACAAGCGTAACGCTGCTGCTGCCGCCGCTGCCGAGGCTCAGGCCGAGGAGGCTGCCGAGTCGAAGGTGCTCAAACTTACCGAGTACGTTACCGTCAACGACCTCGCCACCATGATGAATGTGCCTGTCACCAATGTCATCATGACCTGTATGCAACTCGGCCTGATGGTCAGCATCAACCAGCGCCTCGAAGCCGAGACCATCAACCTCGTGGCCGAAGAGTTCGGTTTCGAGACTCAATACGTCAGCGAGGAGGTTGAAGCAGAACTCGAGCAGGAGGCCGACCGTGAGGAGGACCTTGTTTCTCGTCCACCCATCATCACTGTCATGGGTCACGTCGATCACGGTAAGACCAAGCTGCTCGACTACATCCGCAAGACCAACGTCATCGCTGGTGAGGCTGGTGGCATCACCCAGCACATCGGTGCCTACAACGTCAAGCTCAAGGATGGTCGTCACGTCACCTTCCTCGACACCCCTGGTCACGAGGCGTTCACCGCTATGCGTGCCCGTGGTGCCAAGATGACCGACATTGCCATCATCATCATCGCTGCCGACGACGGTGTGATGCCTCAGACCAAGGAGGCCATCAACCATGCTGCTGCAGCAGGTGTACCTATGGTATTCGCCATCAACAAGATCGACAAGCCCACTGCCAACCCCAACAAGGTGAAGGAGCAGCTTGCCGGTATGAACTACCTCGTCGAGGAATGGGGTGGCAAGTACCAGAGCGAGGACATCTCGGCACGCGACGGTCTCAATGTCGATGAACTGCTCGAGAAGGTACTCCTCGAAGCCGAACTGCTCGACCTCAAGGCCAATCCCAACAAGCAGGCCAGCGGCTCCATTATCGAAGCCACACTCGACAAGGGTCGCGGTTATGTTGCTTCTGTGCTCGTACAGAACGGTACGCTCCATGTGGGCGACGTTGTCATCGCAGGCAAGCATTATGGACGTGTCAAGGCGCTCTTCAACGAACGTGGTGCCAAAGTGCAGGAGGCTGGTCCCGCCACTCCCGTACAGGTGCTCGGCTTGAGCGGTGCACCTTCGGCTGGCGATCAGTTCCGTGTACTCGACTCCGAACAGGAGGCACGCGACATTGCTGCCAAGCGCGACCGTCTGCAGCGTGAGCAGGCACTCCGTACCCAGACCCGCCTCACCCTCGACGAAATCGGTCGTCGTATTGCTGTGGGCAACTTCCAGGAGCTCAACCTCATCGTCAAGGGCGACGTCGATGGTTCGGTCGAAGCACTCACCGACTCCCTCATCAAGCTCTCTACCGAGCAGATTCAGGTCAATGTCATCCACAAGGCCGTGGGTCAGATCTCCGAGAGCGATGTGGTACTCGCTGCCGCTTCCAAGGCCATCATCATCGGCTTCCAGGTACGTCCTTCTCTCGCTGCCAAGCGTCTGTCCGACCAGGACGGCGTCGATATCCGCACCTACTCCATCATCTACGATGCCATCGAGGAGGTCAAGGAGGCTATGGAAGGCATGCTCAAGCCTATCGTCAAGGAGGAGATTTGCGGCAATGCCGAAGTCAAGTCCGTCTTCAAGATCTCGAAGGTCGGCGCCGTGGCTGGCTGTATCGTTCGCGACGGCAAGATCCACCGCACCGACAAGGCCCGCGTCATCCGCGACGGTATCGTCATCTTCACGGGCGAACTCGCAGGCCTCAAGCGCTTCAAGGACGACGTCAAGGAGGTGGGCACCAACTTCGAATGCGGTCTTTCCATCAATGGTTACGACGACATTCAGGAAGGCGACCTCATCGAGACCTACACCGAGATCGAAATCAAGGCCAAGCTCTAAATCCAGTGTTTCCGTGGCAGCCATGCTTGGCTGCCCTAATCCCCCTCAATCCCATGGTTCTTAACGACCTCGACCGCATCATCCTCATCATTGTTGGCATTGGCGCCTGCATCGGCCTCTACCGTGGCTTCTTCCGCGAAGCCATCGGTATTGCGGGCATTGTGTTGGCTGCCATTGCCGCCAATCTTGCGTCACCTTTCACCAAGCCCTTCGCCAACAACTTCATCGAGAGCGAGACCATTGCATCCATCGTTGTTTGGGTTATCGTGTTCTTTTTCTCCATGTTCCTGCTCAACAGGCTGGCCGTATTGCTCGACCAGTTCATGGACTCTATCTCGCTCGGTTGGATCAACCGGTTGGCAGGTGGCTTGATTGGTGCCCTCAAGTTCTGCATCATCGTGGCGCTCATCATCTCCCTCCTGGAGGTGATTACCGCTCACGTCGAAATCGAGAAGTTGAAGCAGTACCTCGAGACCAGCAGTCTCGTGCCCCGCATCCACCAACTCATCGATGTCATCACGCCCTGGGCTTCGGAGCATATCCTGAAACCTACCCTCGAGTTGCTCAACAAATAATAGAATATGAATAATGGACAATCGTCGGAAGACGTACTCAAGGACCTGACCTCCAGCGAATACAAGTACGGCTTTACGACCGACGTCGAAACCGATATCATCCCCAAGGGCCTCAACGAAGATGTTGTCCGACTGATTTCGGCCAAAAAGCAGGAACCCGACTGGATGCTCCAGTTCCGCCTCGAAGCCTATCGCTACTGGCGGCAGCAGCCTGTGCCCCAATGGGGACACGTCAAGGTCGATCCTATCGATTACGACAACATCTCGTTCTACGCAGCCCCTCGCAAGAAGGCGGCTGCCGGCGATGTCGATCCTGAGATTCTCAAGACGTTCGACAAACTCGGCATCCCCCTCCACGAGCGCGACATGCTGCTCGGCAAGACCACCGGCACCGAACTCTCGGCCGTCGAGGCATCCTCGACAATGGCTGTCGATGCCATCGTCGATTCGGCTTCGCAAAAGACCACCTATCGCGACAAACTTGCCGAACTCGGCATCATCTTCTGCTCGTTTGGCGAAGCTGTGCGCGAGTATCCCGACCTCGTCCGAAAGTATCTCGGCAAGGTCGTTCCCGTGCGCGACAACTATTACTCCGCCCTCAATTCAGCCGTCTTCTCCGATGGCTCGTTTGTGTATATACCCAAGGGTGTGCGCTGCCCTATGGAACTGGCTTCCTACTTCCGCATCAATTCCAGCGGAACGGGTCAGTTCGAACGCACCCTCATCATCGCCGACGAGGAGGCTTACGTCTCCTACCTCGAAGGATGCACCGCACCTATGCGCGACGAGAACCAGCTTCACGCTGCCGTCGTCGAGATCTACGTCCACGAACGTGCCGAGGTCAAGTACTCCACGGTCCAGAACTGGTATCCAGGCGATAAGTTCGGCAAAGGCGGTGTCTATAACCTCGTCACCAAGCGTGCCCTCTGCGCTGGCGACTTCTCGAAGGTCTCGTGGACACAGGTCGAGACAGGTTCAGCCATCACCTGGAAGTATCCCTCCTGTGTGCTCAAGGGCGACAACAGTCAGGGAGAATTCTATTCGGTGGCTGTCACCAACAACTATCAGGAAGCCGACACCGGCACCAAGATGATCCACATCGGACGCAACACGCGCTCGCGTATCATCTCCAAAGGTATCTCGGCAGGTCACTCCCAGAACTCCTACCGTGGCATGGTTAAGGTGCTCCCGGGCGCTGAGGGTGTACGCAACTACACGCAGTGCGACTCGCTCCTGCTCAGCAAGACCTGCGGTGCCCACACCTTCCCCATCATGGACATCCAGAACCCCACTGCCATCATCGAGCACGAAGCCACCACCTCCAAGATCAACGAGGACCAGCTCTTCTACTGCCAGCAACGCGGCATCAAGGAGGAGGACGCCGTCTCCCTCATCGTGGGCGGTTATGCCAAGGAAGTGGTCCAGAAGCTCCCCATGGAGTTCGCCGTCGAGGCCCAGAAGCTCCTCAGCCTCTCCATCGAGAACAGCGTCGGCTAACCCTCCGTTCCGTCTGTTGCGATGCCATCGCAACCGCTCCTGTCCCATTTGTCTTTGTCGCAGCCATCTATGGATGCCAAATAATATAATTCATGTCCCTACTCGAAATCCACAACCTGCACGCCAGTGCCGCCGGCAAGGAGATCCTTCGCGGCATCGACCTCACCATCAACCCCGGTGAAGTCCATGCCGTCATGGGCCCCAATGGTGCCGGCAAATCCACCCTCTCGGCCATCCTCACAGGCAACCCGCAATACGAAGTCACACAAGGCGAGATCCTCTACAAGGGCCGCAACCTCCTCGAAATGAAACCCGAGGAACGCGCCTGGGAGGGCATTTTCCTCTCCTTCCAGTATCCCGTCGAGATTCCCGGTGTGTCGATGGTCAACTTCATGCGTACCGCCGTCAACGCTCAGCGCGAATACCGCGGTCTGCCCGCCCTCACCGCCACCGAGTTCCTGCGCCTGATGCGCGAAAAGCGCGCTGTCGTACAACTCGACAACAAGCTTGCCAACCGTTCGGTCAACGAGGGCTTCTCGGGCGGCGAGAAGAAGCGCAACGAGATCTTCCAGATGGCCATACTCGAACCCACCCTCTCCATCCTCGACGAGACCGACTCGGGCCTCGATGTCGATGCACTCCGCATCGTCAGCGAAGGCGTCAACCGTCTCAAGAGCGCCGAGCGTTCCAGCATCGTCATCACCCACTACCAGAAACTCCTCGAGTACGTCCAGCCTCAGTTCGTCCACATCGTCTATCGCGGACGCATCGTCAAGAGCGGTGGTCCCGAACTCGGCGACCGCATCTTTGCCGAAGGCTTCGACTGGGTCAAGCAGGAATTTGAAGGATAAATTTTGAAAAGATGTCCTCCTATCAGCAATATATCGACCTGTTCAACGCCCAGCGTGCGCTCATCGACGAGCATGCTGCACCTGTCCTCAATGCCCAGCGCGAAGCCGCGGCTGAGGTGTTGCAGCGTGTCGGCCTGAGTCGTCCCAAGGACTACACGCACGTCGATCCCGAGGCGCTGCTTGCTGCCGACTACAGCCTCAACCTCTCGCGCTACGCTGTACCCACCGACCGCAGCGACCTCTTCACCTGTGCCGTTCCCGAACTGTCCACCAGCGTGCATTATCTGGTCAACGAGCAACTCGTATCTCACAGCCGTGAGGGCGACGATGGTGTCTTCTCGGGCTCACTCCGCGAGTTTGCCCTCCGTTATCCCGACATCGCTGCGCGTTACTACAACCGTCTTGCCATGCACGACGAGGCGCCCTACGATGTTCGTACCCAGAGCACCAACGTCACGGCCCATCGTCCATTGGGAGAAGCTGCGCTCAATACCCTGCTCTGCCAGGACGGTTTCGTGCTCTATGTGCCCGATGGTGTCGTCGTCGAACGTCCCATCCAGCTCATCTCCCTCCTCCGTGCCGTCGAGGACTTCATGGCGTGTCAGCGCATCCTCATCATCATGGGCGAAGGGGCAAAAGCCAGCGTCCTCATCTGCGACCACGCTTCACAGCTCCGCGACTGCAAACTGCTCAGTCTGCAGGTCACCGAGATCTTCTGTGCGCCCTATTCCAGTCTCGACTTCTACGAACTCGAGGAGCACCATGCCGACTGCCGACGTCTCAGTTCGGTCTATGTCGAGCAGCACGAAGGCAGCAGCGCGGCCGTGGGTCAGTATGCCCTCACCGCAGGACAGACACGCAACCGTGTCTTCATCGACCTTCTGGGACACGATGCCGACACCCACCTCTATGGTCTCTGCATCGCCGACCGCGACCAGCAGGTCGATAACATCACCTACATCCGTCACCGTGCACCCAAGTGCCACAGCGACGAACTCTTCAAATACGTGCTCGACGAAGAGGCACGTGGCTCGTTTGTGGGACGCATCCTCGTGCAGGAAGGTGCCGACAAGACCGATGCACATCAGACCGACCGCAACCTCATCCTCACGCCCCAATGCCATATGGTGGCACGCCCCGAACTCGAGATCTATGCCGACGACGTCAAATGCTCGCACGGTGCTACCACCGGCCAGCTCGACCCCGTAGCCCTCTTCTATATGCGCACCCGTGGCATTCCCGAGGCCGAAGCACGCCTGCTGCTGATGTTCGCCTTCATGGGCGACGTCATCGACGGCATCCGCATCGACCCCCTCAAGGATCGCCTCAAGCACCTCGTCGAAAAGCGCTTCCGTGGCGAGCTCACCCAGTGCCGCACCTGCGCCATCAAAAAGTAACCCTCCCTTTTGTCCCGTATGCAGCGTTGTTCTTCTCTTGGACGTTGCCATCGGCAACAACGCTGCCCCCAAAACATGCGCCCACTTCTTTCCCACATCCTCCCCCTAAGCAGGGGGATTAGAGGGAGTCTTCTCCTCCTCCTCGTCCTCCTCGCCTCTTGCAGCGAGTGGGACACTGATTCGTTGGGCACATCATTCACGCCCGCCAATTCGGTAGTGCGTGTCTATAACAACCTGGTCTATATCGAATATGCTGCGCCCGAGGCGCGCGTCTGGGGGCCAGCAGCAGGCGACGTGACCGCCACCATCAGTGGAGATCACGTCAGCATCCGAAGCGAAGCGCAGAACGTCGCCTATTTCGTCTATGGTTATCCGGCCAGCACCGACACGTTGGGCACGACCGATGGCAGCCTTACCATCGAGAGCCGTGCGTCCTATGCCCTCTACCTCGAAGGCCTGTCGCTGCGCTGCCAGGATGGACCCGTCTTCCGAAGCCTAGGTAATGACGATTGTCACATCGTCCTCTCGCGCAATGCTGTCAACCATCTATATGGTCCCATCCAAGTGGGCGGCAATCTCTCGCTCAGCGGTGTGGGCACACTCACCATCGAAAGCCAGTCCACATGCATCACTGCCGCCACGCTGCAATGCCAGTATGGCGTCAAGGTCAACATCAACAGCGTCCAAGGCGACGGCATCTACCTTACCGAGGGCGTTCTGAGGGCTACCGATGGCACCTGGAACATCAACGCAGGCCACAGCGCCATCTGTTCCACCGACAGCATCCTCATCTTCGGAGGCACCTGGCGAGGCACTGCCTTGCAGGGTTCCTTCCTCGATTCCAAGGCTCCCGTCGTGCTCCAGAAGCCCGACATGATTGCAGCCTCGGCTTGGGGCAACAACATCCTCGACTCTCTGGCTGTCGCTGCACGCTACGACTCCGTTCAGTCCGTCTGGGAGGAGCAGGTCGATACGCTCACGCTCATGGCCGACACCACCTATACCATCCGACGCAACAGTTCCACCGCTTCCGTCGGCCGATTCACACCTCGTCAGACCCTCGTCGGTCCTTACGTGCTCATCACCAACGGAACCGTTCTCTCATCCGATACACTCTATTTCCGCAAGAACTAAAACTGCACCCAGTCGATATCTACGGCTCCAAGTTCACAGGTGATGAGCAGGTCAGTCACCCCCTTGGGCGTATATTCGAGTGGAGCGGTCAGTGTCATCCATTCTCCCTTCGAAGCATCTTTCCCGCCTTTCACCTTGAAGCGTGCTATGACGGTGCCTGTGTTCGTCGAACCTTCGCGCAGGCTGAACTCGGCATCTGCACAAGCCTTCACGCGTACCATGGCATTTCCTTTCGTCACACCTGAGAAATCCACGTCACTGTAGCACAGCCAACTGCCCGGCTTCGGCAGGCTTACCTGCCAGCCCTGGAAACGGTCAAGCGTATCGACGTAAGCCACGCTCACGTCGTCGGAGGCTGCGCTGTAGCGATCGGGCTGCAGCACGCTGGTGGCTTGGCTGATGCCCACGCCTCGCTTGGTCTGGAACACCTCCTGTATGGTGCCATCGTCGTTGAAGGCAATCTTCTCGACGCGTGCCGAACGACGCTTGTCGTCGCTTGGCGAATAGTCATTGCGGTGGTAGAAGATGTACCATTGTCCCTTATATTCGACGATGCTGTGATGATTGGTCCAGCAGGTATTGTCGTGCTCGGCCATGATGATGCCCTTGAAGTCCCAGGGACCCAATGGAGAACGCGACATCGAGTAAGCGAGCGTCTCGGTGGGGTTTTGCCCGTTGCTTGTATCACCGCGCACCCAGGGGAAAGTCAAGTAATACCAGTCTCCGCGACGGAAGGCAAAAGGTCCCTCCTTGAATCCTTCGGGCAGTCCTTCCATTGCCTGTCCGCCCACGAGTATCGGGGGCATATTGGGAGCCTGTGCGTTGGCATTGCCGGGGAAGCGCAGCTCTGTCAATTCGCCATCGAGTTCCTTCATGTTTGCCTTGAGTTTGGCACCACGGATGCCCATTCCGCTCCAATAGATATATGCCTGCCCGTCGTTATCGACAAGCACGCAGGGATCGATGCCCATCACGCCCTTGATGGGTTCCGGCTCGCAGACAAAAGGTCCTTCGGGGCTGTCTGCCGTGGCGACACCAATGGCAAAACCACGGCCCTCCTTCGGTGCATCGGGGAAATAGAAGAAGTATTTGCCATCCTTATAGACGCAGTCGGGCGCCCACATCGAATAGCCCTCGGGATTGCCCCAGGGGACATTCTCCTGTGAGATGATCATCCCATGGTCGGTCCAGTCGGTAAGATTCTCCGACGAGAATACGTGATAGTCGGCCATGCAGAACCAGTCCTGTCGTTGTCCCTCAGGAGGCATGATGTCGTGCGAAGGATAGACATAGACCTTGTCATTGAACACACGTGCCGTAGGGTCAGCTGCATAGATGCCCCGGATAATCGGATTCTGTGCCCCAGCTGTCAGCACGGGAAGCATGAAGAGGAGTGTAATGGCTTGTTTATTCATAAAAGTATTATTTAAGAGGTAAATGTGAATTCTGTCGGACTTTATTGTCATAATATCCATCGCAAAGATATGCAAATCATCCCACAAACCTCCCATCCGACCAAGGAAAATCTCGTAAAATGGCGATAAAAGATGGCATTACCATATTTTTGCAATATACATTTACATTTTTCGTCGAAAAAATTTGGCGATTCGAAATATTATCACTATCTTTGCAGCCGCAAAAACGAACAACCACACATCACACACATATTTGGAGAGATGCTCGAGTGGTTGAAGAGGCACGCCTGGAAAGCGTGTAAACCCCTAAAGGGTTTCACGGGTTCGAATCCCGTTCTCTCCGCAAAAGGAAACCTACATAGAACATACTCTATGTAGGTTTTTTTATTCCGACTGCACGATCGGTTCTTCCATTCTTCAGTAGTTCTTCCTTCGATAGAAACGCATGAGGAAATCGATGTCATTACGCTTCTCTGCGGGAGTGCTGTAGCGCGAGAGTACTTCGCTATTGTATATATCGGGCAGATAGTTGTTTTTCAGCAGATATTTTACGGCGTTAGTGGATACTGTCTTTGCATCCCAAATCATATCGAAGGCTTCTTCTCGAGCCTTTTCTTTGTCGTAGAAAGGATTGCTGGGATCTGCAATACAAGGAGAGTATCCATAGAATAACAGTAGGCAGTTCTTAGGTTCCTCGGTATCTACAAAGAGGGCCGGGAAGTCGCGCATCCGCTCATCTACAAAGTTCAACATATGGCGTGGAAAGCGAATCTTCTCTTCCAGAAAGGACTTCAATTGTTCCCGATTGGCGAAATAGGCGATTTGCTGTCCGTTTGTACGCTCAAGAAGCATTTCGGCTGTGAGAGTTGCCGTGCCTGGCTTCAGGTTTTCAGGGTCATCCTCACACCATTTCTTCCAATTTTTGTCCATCTCTGGAAATGGAAACATAAAACCGTTCAGATGCCACTCTTTCTGATAGTACACAAACGACGAAGCCAAGAAGCCATCAAAGTTCTTTATTTCCTCCCTAGGAAGATTCAATTCCTCAGCCTCTATCTCTATTACCTTGCCATTCGTGCGTGTCAGTCTCAACCGGTCCGTTTTGGGTGCATATCCCAACTGACTGAACTCAGGCTTTATAGGTTCATACTTATAGAAGCCCATCCCCAGTATGTCTATCTTGGCAACATCTTTCGCCTGCAGCTCCATACCCTTCGTATGCATCATAGCCGCAAGATAGTCCTTGGAATAAAGTGCCAGTGGCCCAATCTTATAGTCGAAGATACATTTGGTGCTAGCGTAATAATAGATCATGCTCGGAGACATTTCGGGTATTTTTCCCTGCTCTACCAGCCCAAGCAACTCTTCTACATGCTTGCCGATCAGTTCCTCATTTTGGTCTCCTGCGGTGAGATAACAGTCATTGAACAGCCACGTCAGCACGCTGCGCAACTGATCGAACCCGTCTGAGGCCAGTATTAGTTTCTCTTCGACATCTTCTGTCAATTGTTCATTGATAGGAGCCTCCTCAAATGTATCATAAAGAATGTTATATGCTGCTGTAGCCATCAATTCAATAACCTTAGAGTCTGCAAATACAAACTCCTCGCTGACATCGCTCGCCACACTCCACAACAGATAGCGAATGGCATTCAGACTCGGCTCGTCAGGATAATACTCCTCATCTTCATGGAACAAAGGAACGGGATGCCCAAAGAACTCCTGGCACAGATTAGAGAACGTGCGCCACTGTCCGCTGTCAGCCACAATATCCTCCATATAGTTGGTCAATATGATGGCTCCGCGGTGCATCATTTCGCCCGTCTGCTCATCCCCAATTTTGCCCAACGAACAAAAAACATCTTGCAGTCGGTTTGCCAGTCGCTGGTAGTACAAGTCTGTTTGACTAGGAGTCTGATACGGATGACATTTCTTGATGTCTATGTTCACAATTTTCTTCAGCTTCATAGTTCTATAAAATTTTACTCGGCACAAAGATACGTATATTTTTCGAAAGCCACAAATAATTGGGTAAAAATATCATGGTATGATTCGCTGCAATGTATTTGTGCTTCTACATTATTATAATTTTGAGGAAAAAAGTGAAGAAAAAACAACAAAAAGGGCTTTTTGAGGAAAAATTTCAACCATTATTTCTTGGTATTGTGAAAAATGATTATCTTTGCACGCGTTACGAATAGATCGAAAAAAAGAATCAGATTCCTCCCCATGTGCCAAGCTTTGATTCTCCACAAGAAGTCGTTCGGGGAACTAACTGCCGACGAACTCTACGAACTCCTGAGAGTGCGTAGCGAAGTGTTTGTGGTCGAACAGAACTGCGTCTATCAGGATATGGATGGCGACGACCAATGCTCCATTCATCTTTGGTTGACCCAGGGAGAGCGGGTTGTTGCCCTGGCTCGTGTATGTCCTGCTGGAACCCACATGCAGGAGGTTTCCATCGGCCGTGTCATCACCACCGACCGGGGCAAAGGCTACGGCAGGCAGATCATGCTCCATGCCATCGATGCAGCCATCGGGCATTTCGATGCAAGGCGTATCGACATTGAAGCACAGGAATATGCCCGTGGATTCTACGAAAGCGTAGGATTCCGTCAGTCGTCCGACACCTTTATGCTCGATGGCATTCCTCACATCAGAATGACATTCTCTTTAACCAATCATACAGTATGACAATACAAGAATTTCGTGACTACATGGCATCGGGCAAACCCGTAGTCGGAGGCTCCGATGTCCACATAATGTTCCATCAGCTGTCGCAGGAGGCGCTTAAGATAACAGCTGAGATCAATGGCAAATATCATACTCCCGAAGAACTCCATGCGCTATTGGAGCAACTTTGGGGACGTGAAGTGCCCAAGACGGTAGGCATGTTCCCACCCTTCCACACCGATTGCGGCAAGAACACCATCGTTGGCGAACATGTCTTCATCAATATGGGCTGCAAGTTCCAGGATCAGGGCGGCATCACCATCGACGAAGGCGCGCTCATCGGTCACAACGTCGTGCTCGCTACCATCAACCACGACCTTGACCCTGCCCGTCGTCAGAGCATGAGCTATGCCCCCATTCATATTGGCAAGAACGTCTGGATTGGAGCCAATGCAACAGTACTTGCTGGTGTGACCATCGGCGATGGTGCCGTAGTAGCCGCTGGTGCTGTAGTGACTAAGGATGTTGAGCCGAATACGATAGTAGGTGGTGTTCCAGCCAAAGTGATTAAAAAGATAGAGATAAAAGACAGATAAATCGGAATTTATAGAGGAGCTAAAATGGTTAACTACGGATTGAAGGATAAAGTTGCCCTGATTACTGGTGCTAATAATCCACAGGGCATT
>ONNR01000027.1 GCA_900319235.1 uncultured Prevotellaceae bacterium | reverse complement strand
GATTGACCTGCTGGTGCTCCACTGCTCGGACACGCGTCCCGACCAGGACTTCACCATCGAGAAGCTGATGCGCAGCCATCGCAACAAAGGCTATGGTGCATATCCAGGCTATCACATTTATGTAAGGCGCGATGGTACCTTGTTCTATTGCCGACCTGTTGCTGAACGCGGTTGTCACGTGAAGGGCTACAACACGAGCAGCATTGGCATCTGCTACGAGGGCGGTCACTCGTGCAGCCCCGATGTCAAGTACGAGGACAATCGCACGGCCGAGCAGATGGTAGCACTGGATGAGGTGCTGCGCATCCTTCACGAGATCTATCCCGAGGCACGCATCGTGGGTCACTGCGAACTCAATCCCCGAAAGGCTTGTCCTTGTCTCGATCCTCCTGCCTCAGTCGAGTATCAGTACATTTTTCAATAAGAAAAAAAAAGCTTTTTAAGAAGGCTGGGCTTCGCCCTGTGCTGCTGATGGAGATAGCCATCTGTGATAGCGAGCTCTCCCAACTGTCTTTCTCCACCACCAGCGCACATTCTACGAATGCGCAGCCTTCTTCAAAAGAGAAAAAGGCCTCACTTTTATGAGGCAGAAAAAGGGCTAAAGCCCAGAAAAAAGACCATCCGGGTCCGAGGGGATAACCTTCGGTTAGAAATCAAGGAGGAAATCAAATGTGGAAATATCGTTTTGTCCCTACAAATACTTGACCAGGCATCCATTTCCTCCTAAGATTTCCACAAAGATTTCTTGCGTTAGCAATACACTTCGAATGTATGTGAGGTCCGGATGGCTATTCTGCGAAGCTTTTTTCTAACTCCTGAAAGGAGGTCTTTTTCTCTTTGAAAGGTGTAGCACGGCAGGGGCCGTGCGCTGGAAAGACATGGATGCAGCTGGGAAGGCTAGCATTCACAGATGCATACAGGTATTTGCAGCATCAGGGTGCTTCAGCACCTACACCTTTCAAAGTTTTTTTTTCATCTAATTTTTTATAGAAAATGAAACATATCGTAGAGAGCGTGGAGGAGATGTACCACGCACGACAGCCAACTGGCGAGGTGATTGTCGATGAAGTCCTGGACATCCTCAGGCATTACAAGCTCATCTATCCGGAAGATGTGGCGCTGCTGATGGATGTCAAGGTTCGAGACCTACGTTCAGCCTGGTATATGCTGACGGGCACACGCCTTATAGAGGTGATCACCCATTGGCGAGTGTTGCAGGCACAGGACTGGCTTCGCAAGCGCCTCGGAGAACTATGCAACGAGAGCCTCACGAAGAAGGATCTGGTCAAGCTGCTGAAAGAGACAGCCCATCGCTGCGGATGGAAGTCGGAAGTAGTGATGTCGCACGTTTTCAAGCGCTTTTGCGGCACTTCCACACTTGATTGGGTAGTGCAGGAACAGAAAAATTAATCTACATTTGGAGGGAGCACTCTGACGGCCGACAGAGTACTTCCTCTGTTTGCGCAAGTATCGTAACGGCCGACATAGTACGCGATGCTGCAAGAAGGAATACTCTCACGGCCGACAGAATACGCGATGCTACGGGATGGAATACTCTCACGGCCGACAAAGTACAATTTGCTACAAGATGGCGTACTCCAACGGCCGACAAAGTACCATCAACTTGTGCAGAAATACTCTGACAGCCGACAGAGTACTTCCGCAATTTGCGCAAATATCGTGACGGCCGACAAAGTATGCGATGCCACTGGATGGAGTAATCCAACGGCCGACAGAGTACGCGATGCCACGGGATGGAATACTCTGACGGGCGACAGAGTATGCGCCACAACTGCGAAAATACTCTCACGGCCGACAGAGTATTTAATGCGATTTATCGATTTCGAAAATAAAAAAATAAAACTATAAAATATAAAACATAAAATTAGTTGTCCCTATTATTATATATAAGGTACTAACCTAAGTAAGTTTTTTTTAGCAAAATTCTTGGATATTCAACTAATACTTTGTATATTTGCACCCGAAAAACATAATAAGACAGAAAACTATGAAACACCACCTCACCCGCACAGCCCTCATTTCAGCAATTTTGACCACTTCACTGGTAGGCTGCAAGGACAATCAGGAGCAAGGCGCACCCGCTACGCGTACCGAAGCCCTTCCCGCAGCCTATTGGGAGCAGAGCATCTGGATTTCGGCTGCCAATGCACCCGTAGTCACCGAAACTGCTACCGACAGCAGATACTTCCCCGCTGCCGAAGGCGCCAGCTGGTTTGTGTCGAACCTCAAGAACGAAAAGCAAGTGACACGTGCCCGCTGGATGACCACAGGTCTGGGCACCTATGTGCTCTTCGTCAACGGACAAGCCATCGGTGACGAGTACCTCAAGCCCGGCTACACCCACTATGCCAAGACTCGCCGCTCGTTCACCTACGACGTGACCAACGCCTTCCGCACCGATGCGGGAGCCGAGAATGTGCTTGCTGCCGAAGTCACCCCAGGCTGGTGGGCGGACAAGATCATCACCCCCAGTGGCACCGAAGGAATGCTGGGCAAGAAGACAGCATTCCGTGCCGTGCTCGAACTGACCTACAGCGACGGCACCACACAATGCCTTGGCACCGACCTTGAGCATTGGAAGGCTGGCATCGCAGGTCCCGTACAGCTGGCAAGCATCTACGATGGCGAACGCTATGACGCACGCGTGAAGCCTGGTTATGAGACGCCCGAACTGCTCACCACTCCCGAGCAGAACAACGAGTTCGGCGGCAGCATCCTCCCCAGCGAGGGTGCCGAGATCTACCTGCGCCACGACCTGGCATTGCAGCCCGTGAAGTGCTATGCCTGGAGCAGCGTGAGCGGAAAGACCGACGAGGCACACGGCAAGGTGGACGGTGTGCGTGACTTCACCCCAGGTCAGCCCATTTCGTTGAAGGCGGGCGAGCAGCTGGTGGTCGATTTCGGACAGAACTGCGCTGCCATCCCTTCGCTTACCTTCACTGCCCCAGCCGGCACAGTCCTGACCTGCCTCCCCGGTGAACTGCTCAACGATGGCAATGGCGCCCTGAGCCGCGGCATGGATGGTCCCGAAGGCAGCGTGCATCGCCTCAACCTGCGCATCCCCGAGGGCATTCGACTGGTCTATACCTTCAAGGGTGACAAGGAGGAGCACTATATGCCCCGACATACCTTCTTCGGATATCGCTACATCGCCATTTCCGCCACCGAGGATGTGACATTCCAAAGCATCGAGTCTGTCCCCGTTTCGTCCATCACTGCCGAGAGCGAGACAGGAACCCTCACCACAGGCAACGACGACGTGAACCGCCTCATCCAGAACACCCTTTGGGGTATGCGCTCCAACTACCTTTCGGTGCCCACCGACTGCCCGCAACGCAACGAGCGTCTGGGATGGACCGCCGACACGCAGGTCTTCTCGGAGACGGGAACCTTCTTTGCCAACACCTATCCTTTTATGCTCAAATGGATGGGCGACATGCGCGACACGCAGTCACCCAAGGGCGGTTTCCCTGGCGTGGCACCCTGGGGACAATACGGCAGCAGCGAACACGACATGATGCGCGTAGGTTGGGCGGATGCCGGAGTAATCGTGCCCTGGACCCTTTGGAAGCAGATGGGCGACACCCGCATCATCGACGAGAACTGGGAGGCGATGCTGCGCTACATCAACCACGTGGCCGACACGCGCTACGACCACACCGCCCTCAGTGCCGAGAATAGCAACTTCCAGTGGGCCGACTGGCTGAGCTACGAGCCTTTGGAGAGTTGCGGAGGCGGTGCATTCGGCCCCAAGGGTCCACTACCCGATGCCATCATCTACTGGAACTACCTGTGTGCCTCCTATTGGATCATCGATGCCGAGATGATGCGCGACATGGCTGCTGCCACGGGCCGCGATGCTGCAACGTTCGAGAAGATGGTAGCCGATGCGAAGGCATACGTGAAGGGCAAGTTCCTCAAGGCCGACGGCACCTTCAAGACCCCCATCTTCAACACCATGCAGACGCCTGCCCTCTTTGCCCTGCGCAACGGACTCGTCGAAGGCAAGGCGCGCGAACAGATGATTGCCCGCCTTCGCCAGAACTTCGCCGACCACGGCGACTGCCTGCAGACGGGATTCCTCGGCACAAGTATCCTGATGCCTACGCTTACTGCCTGCGGACTCAGCGACGTGGCCTACACGCTGCTCCTGCAGCACAAGAACCCCAGTTGGCTCTATTCGGTCGATAACGGCGCCACCACCGTCTGGGAACGCTGGAACAGTTACATGATCGAGAAGGGCATGGGTCCGCGCGGCATGAACAGTTTCAACCACTATGCCTACGGCTGCGTCTGCCAATGGCTTTGGGAAAACGCTGCGGGCATCGCTGCCGATGTCAAGAAGCCTGGCTTCCAGCACATCATCATGGCTCCCCAGCCCGATCGTCGCCTCGGTTCCATCAAGGCAAGTTATCGTTCAGCCGCAGGCCTCATCGAAAGTGAATGGCACTATGAGGGCGATGAGTGGGTCTGGACGTTCAGCATCCCCGAAGGCGCCACTGCCGCTGTCACGCTGCCGGGAGAAACGGAATCAAAAGAGTACGAAGCAGGGAGTTATACTGTAAAGAAGTAGCAATTGGTCGCTTCGCTCAAAATTTTCGAAAAATTAAATCAAAAAATTATAAGAAAAACAGGTCGTTGGGCTGATTTCGCACATTCTTTTTTGAAAATTTTTAAAATCAATTTTCTTATAATTTTGAGCGTAGTGACCAAAAATAAAAAAATAAAATTATAAAAGATAAAACATAAAAAAGATGCGACCGAAAAGGATCGCATCTTTTTTACTTTCGTGGTTCCCCTCAATGAAGCTCATGTGGGGATGGTGGCATCGACTTCGCGCTGCATGGCTTCGGCACCAAGCTCCAGGGCCTCGCGTCCCTTTGGGGTGATCCGATAGACTTCCTCCCTTCGAGTGAGAAGACCAGCCCGCTGATAATGATAGGCCATGTTGCGGGTGATGAGTTGCCATCGGATGGTGCTGCCCATATGCTCCGACTCCCAATAAGTGAAGTTGACATGTCGTTGCATGTGCTCGAAGATTTCAGGTCGTGAACATTCACGATTTTCTTCGTCCAAAAACTTGACAAGAGCATACATGCATTTTACAGCACAAAGATAAGACTTCGAAATTCTTCTTGCCATAGTTTGTTTTTAGGTTTGGTTTTGGTTTGCGGCAAATATACGAATAAAGTTTCAATCTTCCAAATATTTCAGTAAAATTTTAAGAATTATTTTGATTTGAGTCACGCGAAGGGTATATATATCAAAAATACACTTTTTTTGCATTTCGAACATAAACCGCTCCCTTGCGCAACTGGTGCACTCTTTGTCCCAAAAGATTATAATAGGGAGAAGATGCTTGTGAATCTTCGGTTACGCCGCGAACGTTTGTACCGTTGAGCGTTGCATCCTCTTCGATATGAGCGAAACGCCGCCAGCCTATTGCATTCCGATAGGCATCAACGGATCCCACAGGCACGTAAACCACGGAATTGGCATAGACCTCGTCATCAACAAAACGACTCTCATCCTCGACCGTTATCGGCTCGCAGGCATTTACCTTGATCTCGGCGAGCACAGCCGCCCCCACAAAGACATCTGTCATCAGCAGTGGAACACCGGGCATGCTGACCCGCTCCAAGGAAGAACAGCCGATGAACGCCCCTATGCCCAAAAACGAAAGGCCATCGGGGACATCAAAAGACGTCAAGCTGGTGCAAGACTCGAATGCGTGGTATCCGATGACCGACAACTTTTCGGGCAAGGTGATGGCAGACAAATTGACGCATTGCGCGAAAGCGAATGTCGAGATTGTATCTACGCTTTCAGACAGTGTCACGCTGGTCAGGGCCGAACAATATCTGAAAGAGGCAGGCCCGATGTTCTTCACTCCCTCAGGAATATCGACATGGCTCAAGTTGAGGCATGATTCGAAAGCATACTGGCTGATAACCTCCAGGTTGCCGGACAGAGTAACAGACTGCAAGGCTGTGCAAGCACAAAAGGCTTGGTTACCGATGGAAGTCACACTGTTGGGAAGGGTCACCGACTCCAGACTTTCACAAGCGTAGAACGCTCCTTTCCCGATGCTTGTCACTCCATCGTGGAAACAGACTGAGGACAGCTTTCTGCAACCACTGAACAAATAGTCACTTACCTCCGTTACGTTCTCCGGAATATGCACGGATGTCAGGGCGTTACAGAAACTGAACGCATTATTCCCGATGATCGTCACAGCATCACCAAAGGACACCGTCTCAAGATTGGAACATTCGCGGAATGCAGATTTACCTATTGATGTCAGACTGTTAGGCAAGGACAGCGACAAGAGGCTCTGGCAATATATGAATGCATAGTCACCAATCGAAATGAGACCCTCGCTAAAAATAATTTCTTGCAACTTCCGACATGTGGAAAAAGCATGTTCGCCAATCATTGTCACACTGGTCGGAATGGAGATTGTCTCTATCCCGCTGGAGAAAAAGGCATAGTCGCCGATGGCATTAACGGTGTAGGGCACGCCTTCGAACGCTACCTGAGAAGGGAGAATCACCGAACCCGAATATTCGTGCAAGTAATCGGCAACCACACAAGCGGTCTTGGCTTCATGGTTCAAATCATAACAAATGCCGTCCACCTCGACATCGGATGCCCAACAACATTCACTTTGGAGCAAACCGAATGCCACTACGAGTAAGGCTGAGAGTCGGGAAAGGGAGCGATTATTTTTCATAGTCTGCAGAATTAAATGTTACGAAATGATTTTACATTGCAAAATTACACATTTACCTCATTTCACCAAACATTTCAGGCATCAATCCACTGAAAGAGGCAAATCTCTCAGCATGGCACGCAAGATTTGCAATGTAAAGTCACCAACAGCCGTGCATCGAAACGATTTCCGTCGATTAGAGATTGCATTTTTCACATTCAAAAGCCTCTATTTAAAAAATAATAAGATGAAATAATAAAAATCGCCTTGGAGTTACTTGCTTTACGGCGATTTTTATTATCTTTGCGACATAAAAAAACAATTACACATTATATATATTATGAAGACACAATCCAACATCTTCCTTATCGCACTGCTCCTAGCAGGGGCTTTGACCTCTTCCTGTTCACGTCAGGCTCCGGAACCTTTACCCTACCCCAACGATGGCGTCCTGACGCCACATCAGCAGGAAGCCGTCGGCCGCATGCCCCGTGTGGTCGTGATGACCGATGCCGAGGTCGATGACCGTTGTTCGATGGTTCATTTCCTGCTTTACTCCAACGATATGGAAGTGGCAGCCATCATCCAAAGCAATTCGTGCTATCAGCGCCACGGATGGAGCAGCGAGCCCTGGCTTGCCAAGCAACTCGATGCCTATGAGCAAGTTTATCCAAACCTCAAGGTACACGATCCCAACTATCCCACTCCCGACTATCTGCGCAGTGTAGTCTTTATCGGCGATGAGAATCCCGACCACGTGCAACTCGATGGCTCTACCACTCGTCATCTCCTTCCTGGTACAGAACCCGTCATCGACCCGACCGATTGGCCCGACACGCCAGGATCGGACCGCATCGTGGAACTTCTCACCGACGACGATCCACGTCCCGTCTATCTGCAGGCTTGGGGAGGAATGAACACAGCGGCAAAGGCCCTACAGAAAATCAAGGCACAATATCCCGACAAGTACGAAGCAGCCTGCCGCAAGGCCGTGCTATACTGCATCTGGTATCAGGATGCAGGTGGTCCCTACATCGAACGCAATCATCCGGGTGTAACCATTCTGCTCAGCCACCACTTCTCAGGCTCGTGGGACTATGGCACGATGACTTCATCGGACAATGTGGTGCGCGAATATATGCACAATGGCAAGAACCCGCTCGGCGCCTGCTATGTCCAGCCTTTCATCAGCGAGGGTGATTCGCCTTCGTTCCTTTATAGCATCAACAATGGCCTGCGCAGCTACGAGGATCCCACCTACGGAGGTTGGGGAGGCCGCTTCTACAAGGTCGATGGGTATGAGAACGTCTATCGCGACACTGGATTTGGCGAATTGCGCGAATGGCTCGAAAACTGCATGCACGACTTCGAGACACGTCTCAGCTGGTGCTATACCCCACGGCGCGAGGATGCCAACCATGCTCCTGAGGTCACTGTCGAAGGTCCCCTCGACTTCACCGTCCATAGTGGTGACACCATCCACCTCCGTGCCAAAGTCGTGGACAATGATCCCATCAACGTCGATGAAATGTGGAAACTCTATGGCGACATGTGGGAACAGCACGGCTTGAAAAAGGCCGACGTGAAACGACTTGCAGCCGAAGATCCTGCCACTGCTGCAGCACGCTTTGGTGGCACTACCAGCAACTGGTATCAATACTTCGGCGGCACCTATCCCGGCAAGGTCGATCTACTCTTCCAACCTGATGGAAGCCTGAAGGTTGTGGCTCCCAAAGTCAATCGCACAGAGACATTCCACATCGTGCTCGAAGCCTCCGACAAGGCCGTGCCTCGCCTTGCCACCTATCGAAGATTTATCATTTCAGTAGAGCCTTGATTTCCCCTTAAAAAACAAACTATATGAAAAAACTACCAATTATCAGCCTTATCGCCCTAAGCGGCATCGCCTTGACAAGTTGCCAGCAAGACAACAATGGCAACAGCGAAATGGATGCCTACGTCAGCAAACTGATGGGCCAGATGACGCTCGAAGAAAAGATCGGCCAGTTGAATCTCGTCAGCAACTGGATGTACTTCACCAACTCCACCTTTAGCGAGGAAGCGCTCGCCATCCAACAGATCAAACGTGGAGAAATGGGTGGCGTCTATGGTTTCACCAACATGGAGCAAATCCGTCTGATCCAGAGCTATGCCGTCGATAGCACACGCCTCGGCATCCCTTTGCTTTTCGGCAACGACGTTATTCATGGTTTTGTTACCACCTACCCTATTCCATTGGCCATCTCCACCTCGTGGAATATGGATCTCGTCGAAGAGTCGGCACGCATGGCGGCTCGCGAAGCATCGTCGGTGGGCATCAACTGGGTCTATAGCCCGATGGTCGATATCGCCCGTGATGCTCGTTGGGGACGTATCGCCGAAGGTGCGGGCGAAGATCCATACTTGGGCGGTGAGATTGCCAAGGCCTACGTTCGTGGCTATCAAGGTACCGACCTCAAGGATCCCTCTACCGTTATGGTCTGCGTCAAGCACTATGCCCTCTATGGTGGAGCCGAGGCAGGACGCGACTACAACTCCGTCTTCCTCTCACGGCAGGAGGCTTTCAATGGGTTCCTCAATCCCTACAAGCAGGCAGCTTTGGCTGGTGCAGGTTCCTATATGAGTTCGTTCAACGAGTTTGAGGGAATCCCCGCCACCTGCAACAAGTATCTGCTCACCGACGTGCTGCGCAATCAATGGGGCTTCGATGGTTTCGTCTGCTCCGATGCTACGGCCGTTCAGGAATGTATCGCTCATGGCGTTGGTGACGCCACCGAAGTAGCACGTCGTGCCATCGATGCAGGTCTCGACATGGACATGGGCTCGAACATCTACGTTGCCGAACTTGCCAAACTTGTGAAAGAAGGCAAGGTGCGCGAAGCCGACATCGACAAGGCTTGCCGCAACATCCTCAACGCCAAGTGGAAACTGGGTCTTTTCGATGATCCCTACAAGTATTGCATCGAGGGACGTGACCAGCAGGAATGCTACACCAAGGAGCAGCACGACTTCGCACGCCGCATTGCCCAGGAGTGCCAGGTCTTGCTCAAGAATGAAGGTAACGTGCTCCCATTGAAGAAGAATGCCCGTATTGCCGTTGTTGGCCCATTTGCCGACAATGCTGCTGACATGCTGGGTTGCTGGGCTGCAACCCGCCGCGAATTGGCCAACGATGCCGTGACCATCCGCAAGGGTATTGAAGAAGCCGTTCAAGGTGGCACGGTGCGTTATGCCGAAGGCTCCTGGATCTTCAACGATGCCAAGCAGGAGGATGCCGTGAAGTACGGTCTTTACAAGGTATTTATGCCTGATATGGAATTTCCTCCCGTCCATACCACACCTCAGAGCCGCCTCGTTGCCGATGCCGTGGCTGTCGCCCGTCAGAGCGACGTTGTGGTGGCCTGTGTAGGCGAAGTCAACAACATGAATGGTGAAGGCTCAAGCCGTGCCGACATTACCATTCCTGATGCGCAGGAGGAACTGCTTCGAGCTCTCAAGGCAACGGGCAAACCTCTCGTTGTGGTTCTCGTCACCGGTCGTCCACTCATCTTGAACTGGGAAGCCGAAAATGCCGATGCCATCCTCTGCACCTGGTCGCTCGGAGCAGAAGCAGGTCGTGCTATTGCCGACGTGCTCTTTGGTGACGTCAATCCTTCGGGCAAACTCACCACTTCCTTCCCACGTTCGGTGGGACAGTTGCCGCTCTACTACAATCATAAGAATACAGGGCGTCCTTGGGGCGACACCGATCCTTACCGAAAGTTCTTCAGCTGCTATCAGGATGTGGTCAATGGTCCGCTCTATTACTTCGGTTATGGTTTGAGTTACACTACTTTCGAATATGGCGACGTAACCCTAAGTTCTGACAAGCTCGGCAAGACAGGAACCGTGACAGCCAGCGTGAAAGTGAAGAACACCGGCAGCCGCGATGGCCAGGAAACTGTGCAACTCTACATCCACGACGTCTATAGCACTTCCACACGTCCCGTCCAGGAACTTCGTGCTTTCCAGAAAGTCAGCATCAAGGCTGGCGAAGAAAAGACCGTCAACTTCGAACTTAGCCAAGAGGATCTCAAGTACTACGATCACGAGCTCAACTATGTCTGCGAGCCTGGCGACTTCGAGATCATGATTGGCCCGAACTGCAAGGATGTCAAGAAGGCTATCCTTACTGCTGAATAAAACCAAGACCTAATAATTTTTCTTAACCACTATGAAAACCAAATCAACACTTTTGACCACTGTCATCCTACTGGCAGCCGGAGTCATGCAGGCACAAAACCTGCAACTCAATGCCGACAATGTAGAAGAAATCCTCAAGGCCATGACGCTCGAAGAAAAAGCCACGCTCTGCGTTGGCAAGAGCAGTCAGGGAGCTGTCGGAGCCAATGCCAATGCCGATGACATGATTGGCATGCATGCCGACCTCGTACCCGGAGCAGCCGGCATGACCCAAGCCATCCCTCGTCTCGGAATCCCTGCCACCGTGATGACCGACGGTCCTGCAGGTGTGCGTATCAACCCAACACGTCCCAACATCTCCGAGACCTTCTATGCCACAGGTTTCCCTGTTGGCACCGCACTTGCCTGCACATGGAACCAGGAACTTGTCGAGGAGGTTGGCAAGAGCATCGGCAACGAGGTGCTCGAATACGGTTGCGACATCCTTCTTGCTCCCGGCATGAACATCCATCGCTCACCACTTTGCGGACGCAATTTCGAATACTACAGCGAAGATCCTGTTGTGACTGGCAAGACCGCTGCAGCATACGTGCGCGGCATACAGAGTCAAGGTGTGGGCACCAGCATCAAGCACTTTGCCGGCAACAGCCAGGAGAACAACCGCACCGAAGTTGATGAAATCATTGACCAACGTGCCCTCCGCGAAATATACCTCAAGGGCTTCGAAATTGCCGTCAAAGAGTCTGACCCTTGGACTGTTATGTCTTCATACAACCGTCTGAATGGTATCTGGACCCAAGCCGATCGCGAACTGCTTACCACCATTCTGCGCGATGAATGGGGCTTCCGTGGCATCGTCGTAACCGACTGGACCGGCCAACGCAATACTGCCGACCAGATTCATGCAGGCAACGACCTGATGGCTCCTGGTATGGTAGAGCAGACCCAAGAGATCATCGACAAGGTAAAGAGCGGCGAACTTAAGATCGAGGATGTCGATGCCTGCGTGCGTCGTATCCTGCAGCACATCGTTCGTTGTCCACGCTTCCGTGGCTACAACTTCAGCAACAAGCCCGACCTGAAGGCTCATGCTGCCGTCACCCGTCAAAGCGCAACTGAGGGCATGGTACTCTTGAAGAACAACAATGGCACCCTCCCCTTGAAGGATGTGAAGAAGGTTTCGGTATTCGGTGTCACAAGTTATAACTTCATTGCAGGAGGCACCGGTTCGGGAGATGTGAACAAGGCCTACACTGTCAGCCTTATGGAAGGACTCAACAATGCCGGCTTTGAGGTAAACAAGGACCTTGCCAACATCTATACCAACTACATCGCATTCCAGCATGCCAAGGCCGATGCCACCGCACCTGCTGGCTTCCCAGAGATGTTCAAGAGTTACCTTTATGCTCGCTACAACGTCGAGACACCCATCGAGCGTGCCGTCATCGACAACCAGGCTAATGCTTCCGACATCGCGTTCATCACTATCGGACGTCAAGCGGGCGAAGGCCAAGACCGCAAGGAGGCTGACGACTTCAACATGACCGAAATTGAACGTCAACTGCTTCAGGACGTTTGCGATGCCTTCCACAAGGTCGGCAAACGCGTCGTAGTTATCCTCAATATGGGCAACGTTATGGAGACGGCATCTTGGAAAGGTATGCCCGACGCCATTCTTCTTGCTTGGCAACCAGGTCAGGAAGGCGGCAACTCGGTGGCCGACGTTTTGACGGGCAAGGCTAACCCAAGCGGCAAGCTCACCATGACATGGCCCGTCAGCCTCATGGACATTCCTTCGACCAAAAACTTCCCAGGTGCAGAATCTTCTTCAAGCGGCATGATGTCATTCTTCCGTGGCAATGCTCCTACGAAGTTCTGGGACTATACGCCTCATGCCGAAGGCATCAACGTGGGTTATCGCTACTTCAACACCTACGGCGTAGAGGTCAGCTATCCCTTCGGATATGGCCTAAGTTACACGACTTTCGCTTATAGTCGTCCAGTTGTGAAAGCCACCAAGGAGGGATTCGAGGCCAGCATCACTGTGACCAACATAGGTGCCGTCGAAGGTAAGGAAGCCGTCGAACTTTACGTTGCAGCACCAGCCGGAGGCCTTCAGAAGCCTGCTCAGGAGCTCAAGGCATATGCCAAGACACGCAGCCTGAAGCCAGGCGAGAGCCAGACACTCACCATGAAGGTCTCTACCTACGAACTTGCTTCGTTCAACGAGGCTGAAAGCCAGTGGGAAGCTGCAGCAGGCCAGTACATCGTAAAGTTTGGTGCAAGCGTGGAAGATATCCGTGCCTCTGCAATATTTAAGCTCGCCAAGCCCTATACCCTCAAGGTGAACGACGTACTGAAACCAAGTCGCAGCCAGTTTGCTGGCAAATAATTCGACTTAGTAGCATTTATCAAACCAAATATCGAAGAAAAATGAAAAAATTGTTGTTCGCAGTGTTGCCACTGCTTCTTTGGAGTTGCAAAGAGACTCCAAAACTTCCTGCCAATCAAGCACAAACAGAATCTGGTATTGTTGAAGGCGTATATTCCGAAGATAGCGCCATCGTGGTGTTCAAGGGCGTTCCTTTCGCAGCTGCTCCCGTTGGCGAACTGCGTTGGAAAGAGCCTCAGCCCGTACAACCATGGGATACCATCCGGCCATGCTACGAGTTTGGTGACGATCCCGCTCAGCCCAGCCTTTTCGGCGACATGAACTTCAAGGGCCCGAAGAAGTCGGAGGACTGCCTCTACCTGAACATCTGGAAACCCGTCGATGCACAAGGCTGCCCCGTGCTGATCTACTTCAACGGCGGTGGACTGATGGCAGGCTCTGGCTCGGAGCCTCGCTATGCGGGCGACTCACTGGCACATCATGGCATCGTCAGCATCACTGCCAACTACCGCGAGGGCATCATCGGTTTCCTGGCACATCCAGACCTGACTGCCGAATCGCCCAACCACACTTCGGGCAACTACGGCATCCTCGACCAGGCTGCTGCCATCAAATGGGTATTCGACAACATTGAAGGCTTCGGAGGAGATCCCAATCGCATTACCATCGTAGGCGAATCGGCCGGATCGTTCTCTGTCTCGGTACTGATGGCTTCTCCCCTTTCGCGCGGCTATTTGGCCGGTGCAATCGGATCGAGCGGCGCAGAATTCAAGCCCAGTTCGGCAAAGCCACTTGCCGATGGAGAAGCAATCTGGAGCAAGACTTTGGAGGAAAAGGGTCTCACCATCGATGCCCTGCGTCAACTGCCAGCCGACAGCGTGATGAAACTGGTACCCCTTCGCGGCATGCCGAACCTGCTTGTCGATGGCTATCTGCTTCCTGCAACCGTCGACGAAATCTTTGCTAATGGCGAGCAAGCACAAGTGCCGCTACTTGCAGGCTGGAACTCACTGGAGGGCAGTCCTCTTTCGAACTTCAGAGGCCAGAAGCCAACCCTCAAGGGCTATCGTGCCATACTCCAGTCCACCTTCGGCGACCGCACCGACGAGGTGCTGAACGCCTATGGTCTGAAGAAGGACGAGGACCTTTTTGGTCCGACTGCCACCGAACTTGCCGGCGCCCTTTTCACCGCATTCCCCACCTGGAAATGGTGTGATGAACATGCCAAGACCGACCATCCTGTTTATCGCTACTTCTACACCCATCCACGTCCCGAGATGACGGCCAAATACTCAGGTATGGAGGCTGCCTTGGCAGGTGGCGTGAAGAAGAAGGATGACAAGGGTGCTGCTGCCCCAAGAGCGATAATCAAGGGCGCTGTACACTCGGCCGACATCGAATATGCCATGGGTAACCTTGCCACCAACGATGTCTTTGCCTGGACGGCTGACGACTACAAGGTGCAGGAGAACTTCATGAACGTCTATATCAACTTCATCAAGACGGGCAATCCGAATGGTCCTGGCGTACCCGAATGGAAGCCCATCAACGGCGAAGAGGTGGCTCCGGTTCTACAGATTGATGTGGACTGCAAGGTCGTAGCCGACAGCGAACTGGAAGCGCGTTACAAACTGCTCGACAGCATCTTTGAATAATTATCAGGCCTTTCATAAGGCTGATGGTTTTTCATAAAAATATGTGGCGGGAACCCTATTTCGGTTTCCACCACATTATTTATTATTATAGAAATGTCTTTTCTAAGAAAAAACCTATTCGAACAATCGACGATAGAAATCGGCTTTCTTGCCGAGTGCCAAAGGATAGGCACGCGAAGTTGAAGGCATACGGAACCATTCCAAATCACGTTCATAGGCATGAACCTTGGTATACGATCCGATAGTCGGCATCTCGACAGGATGTCCTTCTGCGGATCCGGAAGCCACGGTCAACTGCTGCTGAAGCAACTCGCTTGCCTTGGACCCGGTCGTAACCAAACGACGACAATCGGGCATCTGCCCAAGCAAAGCACCGATATCGGTAGGCTCCACAATCTCCAGGAAATTATCGCTTGCATTGTCCTTGAGGCGGTTCACCTTCGATGCCGTGTCATAAAAGGCGAAACCCCGCTGCTCGGCAAAAGCGGCAATACGTTCCTTGTCGAATCGCTTTTCTCCCTTGACCTCGAAATAGGCCTTATCGTCGAAAAAAATCAATCCCATCACACGCCAGAAGTCATTGATCCAATTGGGATAGAAGAAATCCATAGACCAACGCGCCCTTGGCGGCGGGAAGCTGCCCAGGAAGAGCACCGTAGCGTGCCTGGGAAGAAAAGGAGTGAGTGGATGAGTCTCGATGGTCATGGAGGGAGGGGTTGAGGGCAGCCATAGATGGCTGCCACAAGGACAAAGAGGGGAAGAAGGGGCGAGGTTAAGAGGGGTTGTCGAGGGGGAGGATGCTTGAGAAGTCGCGCCAATAAGGGGCTTTGCGATAGAGGTCGATACTCTGACTGGGCACATACAACGTACGTTTCAAGCCAATGGTGTCCCTAAAGACATTCGTAATAGGTTGTGGCGTGTCGCTGTAATTACGGACTTCGGTCAGTGAGTCACAATGATGGAAACAGAAGTCTCCAATGCGCTCCAACGAAGCAGGGAGTGTGACGCTGCGAAGGCTTTGGCAACTGTAGAACGCCCCTAACTCCAACGAACGAAGCGAACCGGGCAGATGGGCCTCAGTAAGCCCCGAATAAGCGAAGCAACCTCTGCCGATGTTTTCAAGTCCCTCAGGAAAGTGAATGCTTTTCAGCGAACTACATTCCCGGAACATACTTAGAGGCAGTCGGTCGATGTAGGGCGGCAATATAATATGCTGCAGGCTGTGACAACCTCGGAATGCGCTTTCTCCTATCGACTTGAGACTCAGCGGCAACGAGACATTTCGTAGATTCTCGCATCCGTCACATGCGTGGAATGACAAACGTTCCACTCCTTCCGAAATACTCAGTACCTCGACGATGGAATCAGCAAAGAAGGCACTGTCACCTACCATTACCACACGATATCTCACGTCTTCAAACACCATAAATGGCCTTACTGAAACAGAGATTGCAGACTTATCGGCCTTCGAACTGCCTCGACCTGTCACAATGCAGGTAAAAGTATCGGGCGAGGCAATGCTATAAGACAAACCATTCGATTCATGAACCGTCGGGTCTTCTTCCCAATCATTAGCCACAGCTATAAGATGCCAGACCAATGCTCCACCCAGAAATAGGGCTAGGCTCACAACGAACCTGATGAAGTGTCGTGTGGTCCTATTCATCTTGCCATTCTTCAAGTCATCGGGAAGCGCCTGTTTGAGTGCAGCCGCCATCTCTTCGGCAGACGAGAAGCGACGGGAAATATCAGTATGTGTACTACGTGCTATCAGATTGGAAATGGCATCAGTGTCATAGATTTTGGGGTGCAGAAGACAAACGTCGTGCAACAGCAATCCTACGGCATAAAGATCCGTGCCGACATTGATGTCCTGAATACGGTCCTCATTCTGTTCTGGTGCAGAATAGACGCCATTGCGCCCCATCGACGAGTCGTAACTGTCACAATAGCAAAATCCCAAATCGATGAGTTTGACATCGTCCGAGATGCGGGTAAGCATGATGTTGTCGGGCTTCAAGTCAAGATGAAGCACCTGATGATGATGCAGATAACCCAAGCATTCCAGAAGCTGAGAGAAAAGGCGCCTAACGTGCTTCGGATTGGAGAAATACGAGGGATTCTTTATCATTCGATCCCCAAGAGTTTCCCCATCGATGTATTCCATGACGATGTAGCATCCATCCACATCCTCTCCCATCGAAACATACTTCACCAGATGTTCATGCGTCAAGCGTTGACCTGTCTCAAACTCCTTGCGAAAAAGTTCCAGATAGCGAGGATTGTCGACATACTCGCGACGCAGGCGTTTCATGAAGTATCGTTTGCCCTGATACCTCACCAAATAGCACAAGCACGTCGAGCCGCTCCTTTCTGAAAGCGGCTCTATGTCTTCTGCCGAGATAAGATCGTTGTTAATCTGGATAAACCCAGAGACAATCAAGTTCTTGTCCATGGGATGGGACAATGATTCACTTTAGGATTTTGACAGTGGTGATTCCACCGGCACGAGCTGCGGAATAACTGCCAAGTGCGGTATTACGACGCACTACATTACGGATGATAAGAGGATAACGAACGATAAAAGAAGAAATTGTACAGACATCACCCTTCTGGAGTTTGGAATTCTCTTTTGCCACAATCTCAAATTTTTCGTCTCCCAAATAGGCAAATCGAATCTTACGATTGGGGAGATAAGAGATTTCCACAACTTGTCCAACCTCGAGATCAGAAGAGCGCAATTCTCCATCTACATGGGTGAACGAGCTGCTTCCATTGCTTAATGAGAGGAGCAATGCAGGCCAGTTGGGGCTTCCAAGGTATTGGGCAATCACGTTGAGTGTGCCGGGACGGGACTGATGTGTATCATCAGATATACGTCCTAGAAGGCGCTTCAACGTATTAACTCCGAGACGGCTCTTGGTTACTTCTTCTATGCCTTTTGAAAGAATTTGAATGTCTCGGTCTGAAGGGTTGCCAAGGCTGATACCCGTGCGTTCTTCAAGCTTTGCTATAACGATAGGAGGTAAATTCATACACTTCAATAAATCTACTCTTCAATGATAGATGACGTTGCAAATATATGAATTATTTAAATAATCTCCAAATCCATTATATCCAAATAGCTTTCAACTATATATTTTGCTTTTTTAACACAAAAAACACTACCGCAACTTACAAAGAACCCTTCCTGCGCTTGATTTCCGTGAGGAATTCTTCGGCTCGCTGGAGGTCTTCGGGAGTATCGATTCCAACAGTTTCGATATCCACCTGGCGTACTACGATGCGGATACCATTCTCAAGCCAGCGCAGTTGTTCCAGGCTCTCGGCAAGCTCGAGGGGTGTCTGAGCCATCGAAGTGATGCGAGCCAATGCCTTGGGTGTGTAGGCATAAAGGCCGATGTGCTTGAAGAAGGTGTGACGGGAGAGCCACTCTTCCTGAGGGATACCTCGCAGGTAAGGGATCACCGAGCGGCTAAAGTAGAGTGCCTGTCCGCCCTTCCCCACAACGACCTTGGGAGAATTGGGATTGAGCAACGCTTCGAGTCCGTCCTCGGCATGGAATGGCTTGACGAGTGTGGCTATTTCGGTGGCAGCATCCATGAAGCAATCCTTCACGGCCTGAATCTGCCTGGGGTCGATGAAAGGCTCATCGCCCTGCACATTGATGACAACATCATATTCCATACCCAAGGCCTCGACGACCTTGTCGTATGCTTCCTTGACACGATCGGTGCCGCTTTTGTGATTGGCTGACGTCATTACGACACGTCCATTGAAACCGGTAACAGCGTCGTAGATACGGTTATCGTCGGTTGCAACAACTGCCATATCTACATGAGGAGCCACCTTCTCATAAACGCGCTGAATGACAGGTTTGCCACCAAGCAATGCGAGTGGTTTGCCCGGGAAACGAGTGCTGGCATATCGCGCCGGAATAATAGCAATGGTTTTCATTCTTATTTAAGGATTATCTCTTAATTTTATATTATCACCAATTAACCGATAATTGTTAATTATTAATTGTTAATTATTAATTGAACCTTGGCTTCACCCAACGGTCGAGCGTCTCGGTGAAGTGCAGACCCGGCAAGTAAGGATTCGAACGATAAGGAGCAATGAAGGTCTTGAGCAACGAGTGATCAAGGGCCGAAACTGCATAGAACTCCTCAGCTTCCTCCGTAGTGATGCGAATGGTCCAATCGAGCATATTGCCCATGATCATCATGTTGCTTTGCGTCGGGTCGTAATGGATACCTCCACCGAGGGGCTTCACCTCATAGTTGGGCGTGATGACATAGAGCACATTGTTCTCATCGGTCATCATGCCACGCAGGCAGCGCGAACGGAATTCGGTCACGAAGATGAACTTTGGCACAACTGTCTCGTCCGTAAGGTCAATCTTCTTGACAAACGGCTGTCCTGCCGTCATCTTCATCTGGTACATCTTGCGATTGTTGTCGATGAGCAGATAACCTTCATCATATTCCTTGCGGGTGTCAGGATTGCCATCAAGTTCGTGAACAGGGAATGCGAAACCCTTCTTGACGAGCGCATCGGTGAAGAGCTTGCTCTTCTTGGGTTTCACCTTGCCGGTGTTCATGTTGATAAACTCGATGCCATCTTTCGTGAAACGGAAAGCATCGTCGGGGTCTTCCAGATTCACACGCTTGGGTAAGGATTCGAGCAGGAGCCAAAGGCAGCAATTGGGACGATTGGTGTGCGTGTCGTAAGCACGACGATGATAGTTGATGTTGGTCTGACGGATAAGTTGGGGACTTACCGCATAACCACGGATGGTGTCAGGCAGACGACCTGCATTCACAAGTTGCGTGGTCCAGAAGAAGGGCAGCAGCGAATCGGCTTCCTCAACCGTATATTCGCGCCCAGAGATGCCACGACGTCCCTGTCCTTCGGTATTCTGGATGAATTCATCGGCCAATCCGCTGTAGAGCGTGAAAGGCTGCCCTCCTATCTCATCGCCGTGGAGGAAACTTACCGCGTAGTTGTTGTAGAGCCAGGGCAGTTCCCAGACGACAAGCAGGGCGACGATAATGCCGAGTATGATATTTGCAAGTTTTCGCATCATTCAATTCCTTTCTTGAAACGGTCAATACTAATCCAAGGCAGCAGAATGCATGCCAAAACGAACACGACGAGACATAGCAGGAACGGCACATAGGCGCCGGGGAAACTGCTCAGGTAGAAAACCTTCAGGCAAAGGAACATCACCACCAGGTTGAAGATGCGACGTGACCACGAGCCTTCAAGAATGATCCAGGCGCTCAACAGATATGCGGCAAAGCCTGCCAGATACCAAGGCAGGGCCACGAGCAACATCTTGCCATAGAGTTCGGGGGCCAGCGACGGACGCATACCCAACCAAAGAATCAGGTAATTCAAGCCAAAGCAAACAAGCAGGGCAACCAGTCCGAAGCCCAGCATCTCGAACATCATACGCAGATGCGAGCATGGCAGATGCAACGTCAGTTTCAGACATTTGTGATACATCTCGGGGAAGAACTGCACACATGCCAAAGCAATGCCTGCCATCATCGGAATATATTGCAGATGGCGCACAAACATCGGCTCATCCTTCGTAATCATGGCTATCCAGATATGTGCCCCTCCCATTGCGCCAATGGCGCGCAGGTAGTTCAGCAGTTCATATCCCACATAGCCGCAGGTGACGATCAGGATAAGCAGTAGTGCCCATCGTGTCTTGATCCACTCCTTATAAAACATGGTTATTTATATTATTTATTTGTAGTTCTAGAAAATCTAGAAGATCTAGATAATCTAGGCAATCTAGATAGTCTAGAGAATCTATCCCCTAATACTTTCCCGTCAAGCCGATGAAGGCATCCTCGAGGTCAAGGTTATCCATCATGAGCGGACCATGAGGGATATTCATCGCCTGCAGACGACGTTCCACCTCGTCTTTCTCGAGGAACGAATAGAGTTCGAGTTCTCCGGTCAACGAGAGCGCAGGATGATAGAACTGCTTATCGCCGAGCAATGGTGCAGGCACGTCACTCAGACGTTCAGGCAACTGGCTGCGGAAACGATGGAAGCCTTCGTTGATATGCCCCAACGGACATTGCATCAAGATGCTGCCATAGTCCATGATAATGCAATCATCGACCAATCGTTCCAGGTCCTGAATGATATGCGAAGTCAGAAAGACCGTCTTACCCTCACTGTGAGCCCAGTCCCTGAGATATTCGACAAAGAGTCGACGATAACCCGGATCGAGACCCACCGAGAAATCATCGAGAATCAGCAGTTCGGGATTCTGTGCCAGGAGCAAACCGAGTGCCACCTGGCTGCGCTGACCGTTCGACATACGGCTGATACGCTGCCCGGGAGCCACCTTGAGTTTCTTCATCAGTTCATAATAAGCCTCCTTACGCCACTGTCCGGGATAGAACTGGGCGTAGAAATGCTCGATTTGCTCGATGTTCATGAACTGATACTGCACATGGTTTTCGACAAGCAGGCCTACCTGCCGACGCAAGGCGGGATCCATCGTCTGGACATTCTGCCCGAATATACGGCATTCTCCCGAACGGGGCTGGAGATATCCGCTCAGGAGGTTGATGGTTGTGGTCTTGCCTGTGCCATTCTTACCCAAAAGACCGAGGATGCGGCCTTTGGGCACATTGAAACTCAGGTTTTCGTAAATCTTCCTTTTCCCATAGTAATGGGTCAGGTTGATGCACTCGATGACGTTTTCCATTATTCTTCGGTAGCTGGGACAATCTCATACGAGGTTGCCTCGATGTGATAGAAGGAAAGATACTCCTTGCCTTCGGCAGCCTTGCGTGCAGCAATCTGCTCACGGTAGTTGGCTATCTTCTCGTCGATGGTGTTGCCCTGTTCGCGACGTGCAGCGGCTTCGGTCGAGCAACCAGCAGAGGTACCGATCTTCTCCTGCTCTTCCTCATCGAGGCCTTGTTCGATGGCCTGTTCGGCATTGGCTTGCTGCTGAAGCATAGCTTCCTCGTACTGACGTTTCCAGTTCTGGAGATATGCCTCATCGATGCGGGATTCGCGCACATAACCCGTCACGCGAACTACGTTCTTCACACAATCCTTCGAGAAAGCACCGCCTTCGAGATTGCGACCCTCGCAACGGATTACATTGGTGTTGTCGGAACCCTGGAGGAAGATCTTGGTAGCACCATGCTTGCAGGTGTGGGTGCAAACGCCCTCGACAGTAATCAGTTTGTCAACATTTGCATCGGCCTGAGCAAGGGCATCGTCAACGCTAAGTGCTTCGGTAGAAGCCTGCTCCTGCTGGGCTTGCTTGTTGCCTGAGCAAGAGGTGAAAGACACAGTGAAGGCCGCAACTGCGACGCAAAGAGCCAAAGTAAAGAATGTTTTTTTCATTGTTGTGGAGTATTTTTTGTTATTATCTGAGTTATCGGATTCTTCGGAGTACTCGGAGTACTCCGAGTATACGAAGTAGTCAAAGTAATCGGAGTACTAGGAAATCTCGCCAAAGATACTTCTTTATTTTCGTAATTGCAAATTTTATGGACTAAAAAGTACACCCAAGTGACAAAGAGAATGTCTGATGATGATTTTCGACATCTGCAGTTACCGACCATGCCTGCTGATATCGAGCGCTGAGCAGGGCAAAAATGCGGATCCTGTCGGCATATAACCTACGGCCATAGAGCAAGTTGAGTCCAACATTTCCCTGGGATGCCGTCAGATAGTCATAATGCTGCTGAAGGGCCGAAGGAAGGGTGACGAGACTCGTTCGAATCAGTGTCGATCCGGCATCACCCGAATTGCCTTCACCCGCGCCATCATAATTTCCGTCTTCTGCCATCATACCTCCGCCCATCTGATATCCAAGTTGCAGTTCGGCACTCCAGTCGTGCTTTCCGCTATACCACATGCGGCGCGAAGCAAGATTCACATCGGTATAATGAATATTTTGGCGACGATAGAAGGGATAAAGACTTGCCGTGAGGCGACGTTCATGATAGCCGGCTTTCACCTGATGAACCCAAGCATTGCCATAGAACCTATAACCAGTCTCGGCGCTGAGCGTTCGCTGTCCTCGTGTCTTGAGACGGCCGTGATAGATATACTCGTTCAAGCCTCCTCCCTGATTGACATAAGTGTAGAGGTTCTGCCAGTTCTCGAGATGGCTACCCGTAACCTGATAGGTCACGGTATGTCTTTGCAGCCATGTAATCTTGCCTTCTACGCCCCAAGCCGTTCCCGAATGTTCCATAAATACCGGTGTAAAAAGCGAACGCTTGCCATAATAACCTTCACGCCATTCCAGCCGCCCTTCATGGAGCATCTTCGTCGAACCTTTGCCCATACCAAGTTGGAGTGACACGCTGTGACGTTCGGAAAGCATAGGACGCTCTTCATCTTCGTCGGTCAGGCCATTCGCATTGCTGTATTCGCTCACGCCGAACAATGCTCCATAGTCGATAAGCGAAGCATAGAAGATGCCCGTGGTGCCATAGGTCTTGAAGAGCAGTTCCTCGATTGTGCGACGATAGTTGTAGGAAAGGCCCAGTTGAACAATGCCTTTCTCCCAAAGAACACCGCCTCCGGCCTCCAGGTCCATAAGTTTGTTCTGCGAACGCAGGTCGCGACGCTTTGCATTGTTCGCCGAAGTGAAATCCACACGTGCTCCCAACGAGAAACCCTGCCCCAAATCGAGGCCGAGGCCACCCATCAGGTTATATTTCTCGCGGTTCTTCGTCCCGGCAAATTGCCGATCCATCTCAACGATGTCGAAAGGCTGGTCATCGGGATCAAGCCAGACTGAACCCGTCATATCTTTGCCCTGGAAACTGGAATAACTCACGTTGCCACTCAGGACAAGTCGGCTGTTGACGCGATAGAATGAGGCCGTCCGGGCTCCGAACTCATAACTGTCGGGCGAAGCATAATAATCTACCCAACCGCCATTATCCTTTTGGAAATAGGTTTCGGCATAGTTGGTGCGAACGTCATCAGGAAGCGCAGTGAGCCCCGCGACGTTCCGGCTGGCAAGCCAGGGCGTCGTGTCACACAAGGCCTCGAAATGCTCTTGTGCTGCAAGAGGCTGACAAAGGATCCACGACAAACTAATCGCGGAGAGTAGCCTGATAGCGTTCGAAGAAGTCATTGCTCGAATTGTTTGTATCCTGATAAATGATGAATGCACCCTGCTTGGCCGAGGCTTCTGCGTGGATGCCTGACGGATCGGCAGGAACAACGCCCTGCGAAGCATCGGGTGTCTCGCTTAATCCATAGACCAGCAGCTCCTCATTGCCGGGGATGGCTTTCGTTGCAGCCACGTCAACGTTGCGGTGTACGGAGTAGCCGAACGTGTTGGTAAGATAGACAGCTCCCGCATCGACCTCGTCGGTAAGACGTTTGGCATTCTTGGTCGAAATAGTGGAGAACATCTCGATGCCATCGATAATCCATTCGGTCGGGATACGCAGACAGGCACCGGAGACAGAAACCACGTTGTTGTGATACCAGATGTTGTTGGCATCGTTGGCGTAAGCATCTATATCGACATCGTCCGGGATGGAGAAGATGAAGAACGCCGGATCGAGTTGGCTCAGCGGCCAGGCATTGCCTTGCCCATAGAATGCTGCCGAAAGATAATGGCTGGCAGGAATAAGTTCCGAAGGAACAGGGTAATAACTCGTATTGGTGAAGATGAGCGGATCGTAGGTGCAATAATATTCAGCCCGACCCAGATTCACCGAATTCGAATAGGAAACCGTATGATCCACAGCACCGTTGAGGGCAATCACAATCTCCTCCCCGCCTTCCAAATGCAGCGAATCGTTGAAGTGCCAAATGGCCTGGATGGCGGGGATAAAACCCTTGTCGGCATAGGTGAGCCGACCTTCGGCATCAAAGTTGCCATTGTTGGCATGGGCATTGTAGGGAGGTGCCATGCCGAGACCTAATTGAGCGATGGTGAGGGGCAATTGTCCGTTATTGTAAAGTATAACGTACTTGTCGAAATAATACGCTCCCGACCCATCGTCCTTCTGACATCCGCCCTGATAGAGTTCCTTGATGATGAGGTTGCCACGACGTGAAGCCACCATCGTCAGCACCATGCCCTGGCCCACAATCGGCGAGGTGCCATTGACCTTGATGTTCGAAGAACTGCAGTTCATCACATATTCCTTGCCTTGCGCATCGGTGTATTGTCCGGAAGCCGAAAGGTCGTAGATGCCGGCAGGAAGCGTGAAGTGTGCCCAACCTGCACCATCGGTGGTGGCTTGCCAAGCATTGCCCAAGGTTGTCGACATCACGACCTGGATGCCCTGCATACCTTCACCCGTGACGGGATTCTGCAACTGCACAGGGACGTCGAATGACTCGTAGCTGAGGTCTTCGTCCTTGATGCAGCTGCTCATTAGCAGCACAACCAGGCCACACATTATATATATATTCAGGAGATGCTTCATCACTAGAGTCTGACCTTTAACGAAAGTCCATAATAAAAGGCGGGAATGCGACCACTGTTATAAAGCGTGGTGCGCCGATCGGTTTGCGAAGAATGCACACGCGAGGTATTGTTCCAGAAATTGGTGGCATAGAACGACAACTTCACATATTTGCCGATTTCCTTGGTCACATTGATGTCGGTGGCGAAGTAAGGCGAAATGCGGTCTTCGTTGAAATAGTAGTTGGTGTTCGACTTGCGAACCATACGGAGCAGGTCGTTGTAGAGGTTCATATTGCCTGCATCGCGTGCAGCCAGGAGGTCGTCATAGAACGGACGCAACGTCGCAGGCTCATCCCACGTGCTGTAATATTTCGGATAGACGGCCACATAATGATCCGTATAGTCGGAGTTCGTACCGAAATAGTCGGTAGCATCGCTCATGGCATAACCGGTCAGATTTCCTTCCTGGTCTTCACGCAACGTGCGTTTCATATTATAGAAACTGCATTCGAAACGCACCGAGACAATGAGGCGTACCACGGGGATATGTGTCGTGACAGTCACATTCGTATTGAGTTGCGACTGGATTGATCCATTCGATGCGGCAGCGGCTCCCTCGTAGTAGCCGATGTAACTGTAAGGCTGGCCATCACTCTGATTGGTCGATGTTCCGATGTGCGAAGCCACGAGCGTGGTCTCAACGCCCCGATAATGATAGAATGTGCCATCCCAACGGACGTCAGTACGAAGGGCGGGGATTCGTGCAAAATCCACAATCCATTCCACACCCTGACGAGTGGAACTCGAGCCATTGACCCATCGTGTATTCGAAGTGTAACGATGCAGCGTCTTGCTTGGAAGTTCCTGGTCGGCTACATTGCCTGTCATGTCGTGCACAGTGACCTTGCCGCTGACGGGGTCAACGGTGTAGTGACGGTTGGCCGAGGCTATCGGGAAATCGGCAGCCGCAATGGGCGAAGTGAGTTCGTAGCTGAACGGTCGGTAAGCCGATGTGCGAAGGTAGGGATTGAAGGTACGCGTGTTGAAGTAGGTCAGCGACAGTCGCGTCTTGCCCAACTTCGCCTCCACACCCACTTCACGTTGCAGGCTGTACTGCCATTTCAGCGACGCATTATAGAGTGCCGACGAGGGCTGCGTGTAGTAGGCATAACAAGCTTCGCCCGATGCAGTAGTACCGCTTGCAAATGTCTGCCAATCGACATACGAGATGGTGGGGAACAGCACCTGCATAGATGGCAGTTTCACGCTCTTGCCGATGCCTGCGTGGATGCTAAGTTCCTTTTTCTTGCCGTGAACGCCATATTGCAGCGAACCGCGCGGCGAAAGACTGTTCACTGTGCCATATTCCGAACCCGCAATGTGAGTGATGTCCTCTCGAAGGCCGAAACTGAACTTCACGTCCTGCTTCTTTGCCAGTTGCAGCGTCATCTGTTCCTCGGCATAAACGGCCAGGTTGTGCATATAAGGCAACGTGTCATAACGGGCCTCACGCCAGGTGGGAGCGAATGTGTCGTCGGCGTAATACAAGCCACGTCCTTCATTGCCCGATGCTGTATAGTCCAAACCTGCCTTGGCATGACTCTCTATCCGATAGTCTCCACCGAGGGACTTCTCATGGTCCCATTTCGCCTTGAGATGTGCACCGAAGTCAACGGGCTTCGAGTCGGTGATGGCAAGTTCGTACCAGTAGCCCGTCGGGCCCATGACGATGGCTGTACCGTCGGCTATGTGATAGCCTTGCTCGATGGTGTGGAGGGCAGGTTGAGAGGTGGCACTGCTTCGGTTGTTGTTGACACGCTGCTCCTTGTCCTCAAGACTGACGTCGGCCGACAGTTCGAGATAAGACAGCCACGGTCTGCCCACCTGCCATTGCAGACGCATCAGGCTGCGCAAAGCATAGTCCTGCTTCTTCGTGTAGGTGTCGTTGAATGCGTCGGGATCGCTCTTGCTATCATAACCTCCGAGGTTGCCTTTCACATCGAGGTTGAAGTTGAGAGGCATGGCCTTTTTCTTGAGGAACTGACGGGTATAGCGCAGCGAGAGCCCGTTTCGCCGATAGGTGGTATAGGGCGACGTGAGACTGCTGACCGACTGTGTCCATTCGTACGACACATTCAGAATCCCTCCTTGTCCGGTCTTTCCCAGGCTGAAACCTTTGGCCAACGCGGCAAGTTTGGTGTGCGGCTTCAAGGTCACATCCACCATATAGGGTGTCTTGCCGCGTCGTGTCTTCACCTTCACCATGCCATTCGATAGGTCGCCATACTCCACCGACGGGATGCCTGTGATGACCTCCACCTCTTCGATGTCGCTGGTGGTAACTGTACGAGTCGAAGCACCTGTGGTCTCGCCCATCTCGCCGTTGTTCGAAAGGCGTTGTCCGTCCACCTCGACAGCCGTACCGAATGCTGCATTGCCCATTTCGCTTGTGCCTTCGCTACGAAGAGCAATACGCTGGTCGTCAATCAGGCTTTGGTCGCCCTGGCTCTTGCCTCCCGGCAACAGCAGGGTTACATCGTTCACGTTGACAATCTGATTGTGTTCGAGTGAAGTGCGATCCACAGTATAGGCCGTCGTCTCGATGTGTTGCTTTTGTGAAGTGACAGTCACCTCGTCGAGACGCAGGTCCTGCTCGACAAGCTTCACGACGATGCTGGTATCCTTCGTCAACGTGAGCGTCAAAAGTTGTGGGACATAGCCAAAGAGGCGTACCTCAATAATGGCTTTTCCCTTGGGAAGATTACGAAGCATGAAGCGTCCATTCTCTCCCACGACCGTTCCCTGCTGAGTGGTCTGATGCACCACCGTCGCAAAGGCCATCGGCTCGCGTGTCTGTGCATCAATCACTCGCCCCGAAACGCAATAAGGCTGTGCACGCAGCGTCGCTGCGCACACAACCATTAAGGTCAGAAGAAGAGCAAGGATATGCTTCATACTAATATTTTTGGTCTAGACAATCTAGAAGCTCTAGAATATCTAGAAAATCTAGATTATCTAGAAGGGACAAACATTACCTGGCCCCGCTCAATCACGAGTCCCTGCTTGCGGTAGATCGCACGACCCAGGACATCAAACGATACAGCCGGTGCATTCTCGTCAAGGCGAACCGCACCAATAGCCCCAGTCGTCGGATCCATCGGCAGTCGTGGCAGACCTTCGGCGATGGTGCAATTCTCGATGAGAATGATAGAGTCGCCTCGCAGGTTGCCGACCAGTTGGGTGGTGTCGGGTGCTGTAACTATTCCTTCGTTGCGACATTCGCGCATCGTCAACGAACCCTCGACGCGTGCCGTATGACCAGCCACACCGCCTACATAACTATCGACACAGGTCACGGCTCCCTTGTTGGTGCAACCCACAATCGAGGCATGTCCATCGTCGCCCTTCATATCGTTGCCAAGGATGCCGCCCACCATCTTGAAGCCATAGACACTGCCTTCGTTCACACAGTCCTCCACACGGATGAGACGCGTGGGGCAAGAAACGATGCCTGCTGTATAAAGCCCCTTAGGCTCATCGCCTTCTTTCACGCAACGTACATTGCCATAGTTAGTACAGCCCAGGATAGTGCCGCCAACCGAGCCTGCGATGCCCGAAGCACCCGTGCCACGGCCTGTTGTAATCGAACCATAGTTCTGGCAGTTCTGCACCAGATAGTTATAACTTGTGATGCTGCTTCCACTCTGAGAACCACCCACGATACCTGTGGCGTACGACATTGCTGTGATGTTGCCATAATTGACACAATCGCGGATTGTGCCCTTGCCGAACATCATCATACCGCAGATGCCGCCTGCATATGCACCGCCGGCTGAAATATCAGCATAGTTGGTGCATCCGCTGATAGTGCCTGCACAAAGAGCGGCAAACGGCGCTGCATAGTTATAGGTGTTCAGTTCATTGTCGCTCGCAAATACGAGGTCGGCAATCGAACCTCCTTCGGCCAATACCGAGACGAGCGACTGGAACATTCCTCCCTGGGGAAGATTGTGCTTCACACCGGTGATTGTGGCATGATTGCCCACAATATGGCCCTCGAAGCCCCATTGCGTATTGTTGAGTTTCCCCTCGATGATGCCATCGACAGCGATGTTGGGCAACTGTGAACCACCAAAGTCGATGTCGTTCATCACCTTGAAGTATTCGCCGGTACCGCGATGGTCGACCGTGATCATTTCTCCCAACTTCTGTAAATCGTCGGCTTTTGTAATCTGATAGGGGTCACTCTCCGTGCCAGCTCCTTCGAAGCCGTAGACGTTGGCCGAAGCCATCTTGACATCGACAGTAAACTCTATAGGGAAAGGCATGGCACCCGGCTGCATGTTGTGGACGATGTGATAGCCCGTCTCATTGGCTGCAACGAGGATGTTGCCAAGTTTCTCAAAATAGTATTTGCCGTTGATGACCGTTTCACCATTGCTGACAGCGACAAGCGTCATGCTCACATCGCTACCGGTATAGTCGCGATAGTAGCCACCCTTCTCGGCATCGTAGGTCAGGTTGTCAACCACCATCGTGCCGAGGGTGAGGTCACCCATCACGGTGCCTTCCACCGACTTTTCCTCGATGGTGACGTTCAGCGTTTCATCGACGAACGTCAACTGGTATTTCGCATCGTCGCAGGTATAGGTATAGGTCCCACCAACGACAACCCTCTCTGAGCCTGTATAAGTTGCGGACTGTGCCATGAGGCCCACCGAAGTGAGCACCATGGCACAGAGACTAAATATTTTCTTCATTTACAAAATAATGAAGGGAACTACACGATTAACGCACGAAGAAGATCTTGCCGTTCTCGATGAAGAGACCAGCCTCACCCTGTGTGCGACGACCCTGGAGGTCAAATCTCTCAGTGGCCTTTGCCTTCTGTGTATCAACAACCTCGATGATGGTCTGGGTCGAATCGTTCTTGCCATTGAAGGTCACGGTCATTGGAATTGGCATGCCGCCGACGGAGAAGGTAGTGGTAAAGGTAAGATCCGTTTCGGTCATGGTGCCCTCAAAGTTAGTACCTTGGATTGCAAAATCACCAGCCTGGGTAGTGTATTCACCTCCAGCGAATGTGCAACCTTCTTCAGTAGCGGTATAGGGAACGTTAACGTCAAATTCGTCAATCACGAAGCCCTGATAGGAAATCTCAGGTATTTCGATGGTAGCCTCGTCACTAGTAAACAGGTTCACTGTGATCAGCTTATCTTCGAATACGATTTCCTGGCCCATGACATTGACAACCACATTGCCTTCGTATGAATTAGACCATTTATTGTTGATGTCCAATGGATCGGCAATAGCCATAGTCTCGTTATCGAGAGGAAGAACGGCATCAGGAGCGAAATAGTAGCAATCCTCAAGCACGATGTCGGCTGTACCAGCAAGGTGACCAGCAGTCTCAACCGTAGCGGGAACGGTTACTGAAGTGATGCTCGCGCTGTGCTTTACGGTAGCGCCCTCCTTGGTGGAATTGCCAACGAGGCCACCCACGTTCTTCACCTTCGACTCGTCAGCATCGGTGCCGACAATGCCACCGCCCGATACCACGCCATCCTCTACATCGGCAATATTGTAGCAGCCATCGAGCAACGAGGCTTCATTGCGAAGTTCGCCAGCGATGCCAGCCACCTTAGAACCGCCCGTTACGACAGCGAAATTGATGCACCTCTTGATCGTAATAGCCTCATTGTTGGAGCAGGCCATAATACCACCGGCATACTGGCCACCGGCAGTCACATTACCATAGTTGTTGCAATCTGTAATCAGACCACCGCCAGTTCCGACGATACCAGCAGCACCTACACCCGAGCTGGTGATGTCAGCATTGTTGTCACAGTTCTCGATGGCATAGTTGTATGCTTCGATGCTCGTATGACGCTGGCTGCCACCTACGATACCGCAGGCATAGCTGCCACCATTTGAAGTAACTGTGCCATTGTTCTCGCAGTCGCGAACGACGCCCGTGCCACGAATCAAGCTGCCCACGATACCTGCGCCGTATGCACCGGTGTTGGTCACAGGAGCATTGTTCACACAGTTCTCGATGAGACCTGCTGAAAGGCCTGCGAATGGAGCTACATAAAGGTTGCCCGAAACCTCGCCCTCAATGGTGAGATTCTTGATCACGCCGTTCTCGCCAAGGGCAGAAACGAGGCCAACATACGAACTAAATTCATCGGTCTTGTTGGGCTGGTCGTGCTTTACACCCGAGATGGTGTAACCTGCACCGTCGATGACACCCTCAAATGCATACTCTACCTTGTTGACATTCGTGATGCCAGCCAGGGCAATCATTGGGAGCTGAGCACCGGCAAAGTCGATGTCACCAGCCAACTGGAAGAATTCGCCAGCACCCGTGTTCTCGGCATTGATGTTGGCAGCGAGGGTTGCAAAGTCATCAGCGCTCTTCAGGATGTATGGACTCTCTTCGGTGCCCTCACCTTCGAAACCATAGCCTGTTGGGCCAGCCTCGGCTGTCGTGTATTCAAGTTTCTTGATCGACTGGCCGCCTGAAGCGAAATAGAAGTAATAGGTCGTGCCTGCAACGAGATCAGCGCTAACCTCCACCTGATTACTGCCATCAGTATTGTTCACGGCAAGAACAGCCTCATTGGCAAGCAGTTCGGCGGCATCGCTGCCAGTTACCACTGCAGTACCGATAGCGGTCAAACGATCGGTAGCCGAAGAGTTGTTCGAACGGAATGTAACCACCATGTTGCCGTCAGCACTAGGCACATACGAGATGTAGCGACGTGTAGCCGAGCTTGTACCATTGCAATGGAAGCCTGCTGCAGCAGAAACATATTCCTTGCCACTGTCAGCTCCCTGATTGCCAACGAGGGTAAGGCCGTTGTACTCCGTAGTGTAAGAATCTCCTCCGAGATCCACCTGCTCGGTATACTCCGAGAAATCCCAGGTAATCACTTCGGCATTGGTGTTCATCGCAAAGCCGAAAGAGGCGGCCACAAGGGCCGAAATCGTAAAGACTTTCTTCATAATGCTATTAGTTAAATGGTTATGTAAAGTGTTGTTTCGATTACTCAAAAAATTTGGCGCAAAGATAGCGTATAAACCTCGTATGGACAATACCTATATATAGGTAATTAATAACTGCCGACAATCAATTGTTAATTGTTAATTAGTTGCCCAATCTCCAATTGTTAATTGTTAATTATTAATTGTTAATTGTTCACAGAGTTCTCACCTCCTCCACACCCTTCACATTCTCGATGATGCGAATGACTTCCGAAAGCTCGAAGGCTGAAGGCACACGCATCTTGATCTGAATGATACCGATGTAGTCCTCGGTCACAGCATGGATGCTATCGATCGAGAGATGCATCTGATTGTAAATGATGTCAATCAGGTCCATCATGATGCCCGAACGATCCACGGCATTGACCTCGATACGGGTCGAATAGGTGCGGCCGGGCAGGATGGGCAGTTGCACATCCACAATCGAATCTCCGTCGGCTGCCGACAGGGCAATGGCATCGGGGCAGTTGCGCTTGTGCACCAGGATTTTTCCGTCCTTGTGCTTGAAGCCCATGATCTCGTCGCCCGGCAAGGGGTTGCACTCGGTACAGAGGTCGTAGGGGAACTCGTCGATGTTGATGCCGCTCTTGTTGAGTGCCACGTTGATGGCACGACGTGCCTTGTAGGTGTTGACGTGGCCCAGCCAGCGGTATTCGGGCAACTGGTTCTCCTCGGTGCCCACCTCCACGCGGTCGCCGCGCTTCAACTGGGTGAAGATCGAGCAGAGTCGGCCATTCACACGCGCAAACTTGGCATGGTTGCCGACGTTGGTGTGAATCTCGTAGGCAAAGTCGAGTACTGTCGAACCCTTGGGAAGCACGATGGAGTGCCCCTTGGGCGTGAAGATGATCATATCATCGTTGTAGAACGACGAGACCACCGACTCCATGAATCCTCCCTCGACACCGCTCTGTGCCACGTCGCGCAGCACGCCACGGAACTTGCGGATCCAGTTCTCGACACCCTCGGTGCGATCAATCACGCAGCCCAGCTGTGAGTTGCGCTGCATAGTCTCGGTGCAGATATGTACCTCGGTCCACTGTCCAACCTGTGACATCACCTGTACGTGGATCGACTGGTAACCGTTCTCCTTGGGCTGGTCGATATAGTTGATGAGCGAATAAGGGCGCTCGTTGTAGAGGTCGGTGAGCAGCGAATAGACGCGCAGGCACTGGTTCTTCTCTGTCATACCCGACTCCTCATCAAACTTGATGATAATGTTGATCTGATGCACATGCTCCAGTTCCTTGAAGGTCTGTCCCGTGTTCTTCATCTTGCGCCACAGGGCATAGACCGAACGCGGACGGGCATAGACATGCGCCTCGATACCATGCTCGGTCAAGGTCTCGCGAATGGGCTCCAGAAATGCCTCAATATCCTCGCGATGCATGCTCATATAGCGGTCGATCTTCTTCTCGATGCGGTCATACTCCTGGGGCGAACGCCAACGGAGCGAGAGGTTCTCGAGTTCCGACTTGATCTCGTAAAGGCCCAGTCGATTGGCAAGGGGAGCATAGAAGTAGTCGGTCTCCGATGTGATCTTCATCTGCTTGTCGGTGCGCATCGAACCAAGGGTACGCATATTGTGCATACGGTCGGCCAGTTTGATGAGCAGCGCGCGAATATCATAGTTGATCGAATCAAGCATATGCTTGAAGTTATCGATCTGCTTAGAAACCTTGTAGTTTCCGTCCGAATTCTTGGTCAACACGCCCACAAGGTAGGCAACGTCTTCGCCAAAACGCTCGCGAAGGTCTTCCACCGTGTAGTCGGTGTCCTCTACCACGTCGTGCAGCAGGGCAGCCATCACCGGGTTGGTCTTCAATCCAAGTTCGACCAGCGCGATACGTGCCACCGCTATCGGATGGGTGATATAGGGGATGCCGCTCTTCCTGATCTGTTTCGAGTGAGCCTCAGCAGCCAGGTCGTAGGCGGCCTTGACGCGCGGAATCTCATTGGCAGGCAACAATTCATGCACGCGCTCGAAGAACTCCTTGCTCTGTTCCTCGACAATCTGTTTTCTTTCTTCCTCGGTGTATTTGTTCTCCATAAGCAATTTCCTTTAAATAACCTGATTACTCTCCGTTTCCAACTCTCCAATGATACCGAGCAGCTGCTGACGCAAGGCCTGCAGACGCTGTATCACTTCTTGTCGGGCCTCATCGCCCGTCATATCTTTTTCCTTCAGTTTACGCTTGGCTCCTTCAATCGACAATCCTTCGACGCGTATCAGACGATAGAGGACTCCCACCCGCTGCACATCCTTTTCGTCATACAGACGGTTGTCGCTGGAGGTGCGACGCGGGCGAAGATATTGCGGAAATGCCTTCTCCCACTTGCGAAGCAAATCATCCGACACATCAAACTTGGCCGCCACCTCTCCAATCGAGAGGTAGGGTTTCTCCATAGTCAGGTCTTTGATGTCGACATGTCGCTTTGCCATGTGTAACAATTGTTAAAAGGTGAAATTCGCCAATTTGGGGACAAATATGAGAAATTTCATAATAAAAAGCAAATTTTTAGACGATTATTTTTGTTTTTTGCCAAATTTTTTCCGCTTTTGGCATTCAACTACCCCAAAAAACGGATTTAAAAACAAATTAGCGAATTTGAATATGACCTTATCGGCCAAACCAAATTCGCTAATTAGCTTATTAGGGAATGATGAGAACTGGACTTAATCGCGACGTCCCATGTAGATCGACACGTAGTAGAGCAAGGTCATCAGCGATGAGAGAGCAGCCACCACGTAGGTGTAAGCGGCAGCCTTCAGGGCCTCACGTGCATCCTTCTGCGTCTGGAACGATGTCATACCGCTCTTGTCGAGCCAAGCCAACGCACGGCGCGAAGCATCAATCTCGACAGGGAGAGTGACGAAGCTGAAGAGCGTGGTCACACCGAAGAGGATGATGCCGATGAGCAGAAGTTGCGGGAACGACTGCAGCAGCACGATACCACCCAGAAGCACCCAAGACACCAGTTTGCTCGAAAAACTTACGGCAGGGACCATCTTGCTGCGCAACGTCAGCCACGAATAGGCAGTAGCATGCTGCACGGCATGTCCGCACTCGTGGGCAGCCACGGCAGCAGCAGCAATCGAATTCGACTCATACACCGAATCACTCAGGTTGAGCGTCTTGTCGGTCGGGTTGTAGTGGTCGGTCAGATTGCCTGCCACGTGGGTGATGCGCACATCCTTCAGCCCGAAACTGTCAAGCATCATCTGTGCCACCTGTGCACCCGTATAAGGAATGTATTCCTGTGAATATTTCTCAAACTTTTTCTTCAGATTGTGCTGCACCACCCATCCGAGCACTGCGATGACAATCATGATAACGAAGTAACCGTAGTTACCAGCCATAGCCATTGTGTAGCCTTCCATAATTTATATATTTATAATGTTTGTAATTGCAAAAGTTGAATCCCGACTCAATTGTTAACTGTTGATACTCGATTCAATTGTTAATTGTTAATTATTAATTGTTAATTCTATTGTTATTTCCCACGAGGGTTTGACCTCGACCCCCTGTCGTACCGATTCGGCTTCGACTTGTTCTGGCTCATATTGCCACGGGGTCCTGGCTGATAGGCTCCGCGATTCGACGGCGCACCATACCCTCCACGATTATTACTTGCAAGATGCGTGCCATTCCCGCCAAATAGGCGGTCGGCTAGGTCTTTTCGACCCAATTTGATGAGGGAACTGCGCAATTTTGGCACATTTTCGGGCTGATACCAGAAGAAATAGGCACGTTGGCGCAGTTTCTCCTCCGCACTGTGGGCACAATAGCAGGGTTTCAGCGTGTAAGGATGCAGGCCTGAATACCAGATCTCGGTCGAGACGGTCATCGGCGTCGGCGTGAAGTCCTGCACCTGTTCGAGTTTGAAGTCGAGGCTCTTGGTCTCGGCTGCCAGTTCGGCCATAGCCACTTCGGTGCTGCCCGGATGCGACGAGATGAAGTAAGGGATGATCTGCTGACGCAGGCCGAACTTGCGGTTCACCTCGTCGAATAGGCGCTTGAAGCGGTGGAACAGTTCGAACGACGGCTTGCGCATTATGTTGAGCACTTCGTCGTTGGTGTGTTCGGGTGCCACCTTCAGTCGTCCGCTCACGTGGTTGCGTATAAGTTCCTCGGCATACGCCATGTTCGTCTCCTTGTACTCCCCGTTTCGTCCCTCATGAAGGATGAGGTCATAACGCACACCCGATCCTACGAACGACTTCTTCACACCAGGTAATGCATCCACGGCACGATAGATCTCCAACAGCGGACCATGGTCGGCATGAAGGTTCGGACAGACCTGAGGATGCAGGCACGAAGGCTTCTTGCACTTTTCACAGAGGCTCAGGTCCTCGCCACGCATTCGATACATGTTGGCCGAAGGGCCTCCAAGGTCCGAGATGTAGCCCTTGAAGTCGGGCATCTGCGTCACCTGTCGGGCTTCGCGGAGTATCGACTCCTTGCTGCGCGAAGCGATGAACTTGCCCTGATGGGCCGAGATGGTGCAGAACGCACAACCACCGAAGCAGCCGCGATGCATACAGATTGAGTGACGTATCATCTCGTAGGCAGGGATACGCTTACCATTGTATCGAGGATGCGGCATACGCGTATAGGGCAAGTCGAAGGCGCGATCCACCTGCTCCGTGGTGAGCGGCGGATAGGGCGGATTCACCAGGATAAACATATCGCCCGTCTGCTGCCAGATGCGCTCGGCATGCCACTTGTTGCTCTCTTCCTCGATGTGTCGGAAGTTCTCGGCCTGGCAGCGCTTGTTGCGCAGGCATTCCTCGTAAGGATGCAGCACGATGTCGCCCTCCTGCTCCACGATGGTCTTTTGGCGGGTAACGACCTGCGGGATATCTGCTATAAGCGGTACGATGTCCTGCCTTGTAGGCATCGGTTGCCCCTCGCCCTGTCCTATCAATGCATCGATGCGCTGGGCAATTTCCGTTGTCACCTGCTCGCCCATGCCATAGGTGATGACGTCGGCATCGCATTCGGCCAGCAGGCTGGGGCGCAGGCGGTCCTCCCAATAGTCGTAGTAACTCAGGCGGCGCAGCGACGCCTCGATGCCGCCCAGCACGATGAGCGAATCGGGATAAAGTTGGCGCAAAATACGACTATAGACAATCGACGGCATATCAGGCCGCATTCCTGGGCGTCCGTCGGGTGTATAGGCATCGTCCGAACGACGGCGGCGATTGGCAGTATAGTGGTTCACCATCGAATCCATCGCGCCGGGCGAAATGCCGAAGAAAAGGCGCGGACGACCCAACTTCGTGAAGTCGCGCATGTCGCCGTGCCAGTCGGGCTGCGGCACGATGGCCACCCGATAGCCCGCCGACTCCAGCACGCGGCCTATCACCGCAGCACCAAAGCTCGGATGATCCACGTAGGCATCACCCGAAAACAGGATCACGTCGAGCGTGTCCCAACCGCGGAGTTTCACCTCCTTGGCCGATGTCGGCAACCAGTCTTGTAGCATATAGTAACTCTATTCAAGGGGCAAAGATAAGCCCTTTTGTGCAAAAAATCAAATTTTTCGCGCATTTTTACGAAAAAGAAGGAAAAAAATTTGGAGCATACGCTTTTTTCGACTATCTTTGCACCTGCATTCGCAAAATACTATCATCCCAAAACAAACGGGCGCTTAGCTCAGCTGGTTCAGAGCGTCTGCCTTACAAGCAGAGGGTCGGGGGTTCGAATCCCTCAGCGCCCACACGGAGACCCCACCAACGAGGCCTCCGTTACTTTTTTATGGAAATCAAAGACCTGGTGCTGCAAAAGCCCAGATTCAATGCACTTGTTACTAAACTTCGGGGAATGGATTCCTCGAAGCCTTCTGTCATTCAACTCAAAGGTCTCACGGGTTCTGCCGCCGCCACCTTCCTTGCCCCGCTCAAGAATGCCGTCGACCGCATCGTCGTCTTCGTGCTCAACGACGAGGAGAAGGCGGGCTATTTCTATCACGACCTTATCCAGATTGGTGGCGAAGGGGCGGTGTCGTTCTTCCCCAGCGGCTACAAGCGAAGCATCAAGTACGGACAGATCGACTCGGCTAACGAAATCCTGCGCACCGAGACGCTATCGTCCATCCAGGCGCTCATCCAGCAGCAACCTGCCCCAACCAACGCTTCGGGCGAACAGCCCCGCGCCTCCCTCCTTGTGGTGACCTATCCCGAGGCCTTGGCCGAAAAGGTGGCACAAAGCGAGGAGGTGAAGGATGCCATCATCACCCTCCACGAGGAGGAGAAGGTCGATCCGAAGTTTGTGGCCGATGTGCTTTTCGACCGCGGTTTCCAGCGCGTCGATTATGTCTATGAGCCCGGCCAGTTTGCCGTGCGTGGCTCCATCCTCGACGTCTTCAGCTATTCGTCCGAGTACCCCTATCGTATCGACTTCTTCGGCAACGAGATCGACTCCTTGCGCACCTTCGAGGTCGATACGCAGCTCTCGAAGCAACGCTTGACAGAGGTCACCATTGCCCCCAGTTTCAGCAACGACGAGGCACGTGGCATCTCGCTCATGGAGTTCCTGCCCCCTTCGGCCATCATCGCCTGCGAGGATGTACAATGGGTGTGCGAACGCGTCTTCCAGATCACCCATCAAGAACTTTCCGAGCAGCTCCTGGCCACCGAGGAAGGCGATATGACAGCCCTCCAGAAGCTGGTTGACGCCGACCGCTTCAAGACCGAACTGATGAAGTTCAATCGCATCGACATCAGCAACCGCTCCAACCCCTCAACTCCCTCAACCTCCGTCATCGAGTTCCACACCACCCCTCAGCCCGAGTGGCACAAGAACTTCGACCTCATCAGCCAGGACTTCCAGCGCTATGCCCTCAAGGGCTACACCATCCACATCCTCAGCGACTCGCCCAAGCAGCTCGACCGCATCGAGGCCATCTTCGAGGACCGAGGCGAACACTTCAAGCTCGTCCGCATCCCGCGTGCCATCCATCAGGGATTCATCGACGACGACCGCCTCAAGTGCTACTTCACCGACCACCAGATCTTCGACCGCTTCCACAAGTACAGTCTGCGTTCCGACCGTGCACGTTCGGGCAAGATTGCCATGAGCATCAAGGAACTGATGGAGTTCAACATCGGCGACTACATCGTCCACGTCGATCACGGCATCGCCCAGTTCGGCGGCCTCGTAAACATGCCCATCGGCAAGGATGCCAACGGCAACGACCGCTATCAGGAGGTCGTCAAGCTCATCTACAAGGACGGCGACCTGCTCTTCGTCTCCATCCATCAGCTCGACAAGTTGTCGAAGTACCGTGGCCGCGACGCCGAGCCCCCTTCGTTAACGAATCTGGGCAGCGGCAGCTGGGAAAGACTGCGCGACAAGACCAAGAAGAAGATGAAGGACATGGCGCGCGACCTCATCGCCCTCTATGCAATGCGTCGCGAAGAGAAGGGCTTTCAGTATAGTCCCGACTCACAGATGCAGCACGAGCTGGAGGCCAGTTTCATGTTCGAGGACACGCCCGACCAGCTCAAGGCCACCCAGGAGGTGAAGCGCGACATGGAGTCGGCGCGTCCCATGGACCGTCTCATCTGCGGCGATGTGGGCTTCGGCAAGACCGAGGTGGCCATCCGTGCCGCACTCAAGGCCTGCAACGACTGCAAGCAGGTGGCGGTGCTCGTCCCCACCACCGTGCTCGCCTATCAGCACTACCGCACCTTCTCCGAACGTCTCAAGGACTTCCCGGTGCGCGTCGATTACCTGTCACGTGCACGCACAGCCAGACAGACCACCCAGCTCCTCGCCGACCTCGCCAAGGGCGACATCAACATCATCATCGGCACCCACAAGCTCATCGGCAAGAAGGTGAAGTTTGCCGACCTCGGCCTCCTCATCATCGACGAGGAACAGAAGTTCGGCGTCAAGGTCAAGGAGGCGCTCAAGGCTATGCGCATCAACGTCGACACGCTCACCATGACTGCCACCCCCATCCCCCGTACCCTGCAGTTCAGCCTCATGGGAGCTCGCGACCTCAGCATCATCGCTACCCCGCCCGCCAACCGCTACCCCATCCAGACCGAGATCCATCGTTTCGACGATGCTGTCATCAAGGAGGCCATCAACTTCGAACTGTCGCGCAACGGACAGGTCTTCATCATCAACAACAAGATTGCGCAACTGCCCGAACTCTCTGCCCGCATCGCCAAGCTCGTCCCCGATGCACGCATCGCCACGGCACACGGCCAGATGGAGTCGAACGTAATGGAGCAGCTCATCCTCGACTATGCCAACCACGAGTACGACATTCTCATCTGCACCACCATCATCGAATCGGGCCTCGACATCCCCAATGCCAATACGATGATCGTCATCAATGCGCAGAACTTCGGCCTCTCCGAACTCCATCAGCTGCGCGGTCGTGTGGGACGCACCAACAAGAAGGCTTTCTGCTACCTCATCACCCCACCCTACAGCTACCTCACCCAGGATGCGCGTCGCCGTCTGCAGGCCATCGAGAACTTCTCGGGCCTCGGTTCGGGCATACACCTTGCCATGCAGGACCTCGACATCCGTGGCGCAGGCAACCTGCTGGGCGGCGAGCAGTCGGGCTTCATCGCCGACCTTGGATACGAGACCTATCAGAAGATCCTCAAGCAGGCCGTCAAGGAGCTCAAGACGCAGGAGTTCCGCACCCTCTTCCAGGGCGAACAGCAGGAGGGCGACAACGTCACCGACGAATGTGCCATCGACACCGACCTCGACATCTCGTTCGGCGAAGCCTACGTGCCCGAATCGAGCGAACGCATCGCTCTCTATCAGGAGCTCGACAACCTCACGCGCCAGGACGAAATCGACGCCTACCGCAAGCGTCTCATCGATCGCTTCGGCAAAATCCCCGAACCTGGCGAAGAGCTCATTCGCGTTGTCCTCCTTCGTCAATTGGGCCGCGAGATTGGCTTCGAACGCATCATCCTGCGCGGCGGCAAGATGCGCTGCCTCTTCGTCACCAGCATAGGCGACGACTACTACGACATGAAGCAGTTCGACCACGTGCTCGACTTCTATCAGAAGCACTACCACATCAGCCGCCTCGAGAACAAGAACGAACGGCGCTCAATCCTCATCAGCGGCGTCACCTCTGTCAAGCAAGCCATCGGCCTGCTCAAGCAGATGCGCTGAACATTCCACGTGCCAATATCAGCCACTATCGGAGGTTTTTCTTTCGATAATTCGTTTTTTTCACAATACATATTGTGAATATAAAAATAATGAGTATATTTGCCCAAACATTTCGTGATAAAAAATCCCATAACTCAAAACCCATAACTCAAAACCCATAACTACATGGAAAGAACCTGGCGTTGGTTTGGCAAGAAGGACAAGATCACCCTTGCCATGCTCAGACAAATCGGAGTCGAGGGCATTGTCACCGCATTGCACGACGTGCCACTCGGCCAAGTATGGACACGTGAGAAGATTCACGACCTCAAGAGCTACATCGAAAGCTATGGCATGCGCTGGAGCGTCGTCGAGTCACTCCCCGTCGTAGAAACCATCAAGTACGGCGGTCCCGACCGCGACTATCAGATCGAGGTCTATAAAGAGAGCCTCCGCAATCTCGGCCTCGAAGGCATCAAGACCATTTGTTACAATTTTATGCCTGTGCTCGACTGGGCACGCACCGACCTGCTGCACGACAATCCGAACGGATCGACCAACCTTTACTTCAATTATGCAGAGTTTGCCTACTTCGACATCTATATCCTCAAGCGTGAAGGCGCTCGCGAGGAGTGGGCACAGTTCAAGTTCCCCGAGGGCGTAGGCGAAGGACGCAACGTGCTCGCCGAATGCGACGAACTGGCCAAGACCATGACTCCCGAGAAGGACCACAAGCTTGTCGAGAACATCGTCATCAAGACGCAGGGCTTCGTCAGCGGCAACTTCAGCGAGAACGACGACGCTCCCGTGCAGAAGTTCCGCGAGTTCCTCGACCTCTACAAGGGCATCGACAAGGCACAGCTCCGTGCCAATATGAAGTACTGGCTCGAGGCCATCATGCCCACCTGCGAGGAGTTCGGCATCAACATGTGCGTACACCCCGACGATCCCCCCATCGAGATCCTTGGTCTGCCGCGCATCATCCGCACAGAAGAGGATATCCGCTGGTTCCTCGATGCCGTGCCCAACAAGCACAATGGCCTCACCTTCTGCGCTGGCTCACTGTCGGCTGGTGCCTACAACGACGTGGTCGATCTTGCCCGCAAGTTCGCTTCGCGCACCCACTTCGTACACCTCCGCAGCTGCCACATCTTCCCCAACGGCGACTTCACCGAGGCCAGCCACTTGGGCGGTCGTGCCAACCTCATCGAGCTTGCCCGCATCTTCGAGAAGGAGAACCCGGGTCTGCCGATGCGTGTCGATCATGGCATGACGTTCACCGATCAGCCCGGCGGCATCTTCGACGAGTCGAGCCATGGCCACAATGCCGGCTACACCCTCCTCGGCCGCATGTTCGCCCTCGGTCAGGTCGAAGGCATCCTTGCCACCGTCGATCGTGAGCTTGGCATCCCCTATAAGCAGCCCGGCTTCTTCGATTGATTCCATCTCGCACCCTTCATAAGGGATACTCAGATCCCACGGATTTGCGCAGATTAACCCAATATAAAAATCTGTGCCAATCCGTGGAATTTGTGTGACATTATAATCGGAATGATTCATTAAAAATCTCCCATTTTATGCAGTAAATGCGCCGTACTGCATAAAATAGTAACTTTTTTATGCAATACGCTTGGAAAAATGACAAAAATATCGTATCTTTGCAGCACAAACAATCCCACCTCGATATGAAAACCATAATACTGAATCAGCGCAAAGAACGCGACGAACTAATGTCACGAACCTATCTGAATGCTACCGTTCAGCCTTGAGGAGTTTTTCGACTGGAACAAGCTCAATCTTCACGCCATGAAGCCTGAAGACATGACTCGCGCAGCTGTACTTTCCGACGACTATCTTCGTAACGGAGGTTATCCCGAAGTCGTGAATTCTCGCCCACTGACACGCAGTTATCTCGAGACCTTGTTCGACTCAATCGTCTGGAAAGATGTAGCCAAAAGGCATAACGTGCGAAACATCACCGATCTGAACGACTTGGCCTTGTATCTGGTTTCCAATTTCTGCAATCCTGTCAGCGCCAATGACTTGACCGAAGAACTGGGCTTTTCGAGTGTGAATACCACTCGAAAATTTATGGACTATTTACATGAGCCATACCTCTTCTTCTTTCTCCCTCGCTACAACGCCAAACTAAAGATAATGAAAAAGGCGCCGCGTAAAGTATATGTCGTTGACAATGGTTTTGTGCAGGCCAAAGCATTTGCATTAAGTGACAATCTCGGACGATTGCTCGAAAACCAAGTATTCATCGAACTATTGCGTCGTGGCTACGACACCGATAAAACCATCTTCTATTATCATTCGCGCAATGACAAAGAAGTAGATTTTGTCCTTCGCGAGGGTACTCACATCAAGCAACTGGTGCAAGTATGCTACGATATGAGAAATGAGAAGACGCTTCGTCGTGAAGTCGACAGCCTTGTGGAATGTGCTGGCGAACTCAAATGCAACGACCTTATCATTGTAACCAACGAAGATGAACGCACAATAGAAAAGAGTGGGTATCGGATAAAAATCGTTCCTTTCCTCGAATTCTAACTATTTACAGCAGCAAGCATCCTGACGGCCGTCAGAGTATTTCCGCATTTGTAGCAAGTACTCTGTCGGCCGTCAGAGTACCATTTCCTATCGAAGCAAGCATTATGTCGGCCGTCAGAGTGCTCTATCCAATCGAAGCAAGCATCCTGTCGGCCGTCAGAATACCATTTCCTATCGAAGCAAGCATTATGTCGGCCGTCAGAGTGTCATTTCCTATCGAAGCAAGCATCCTGTCGGCCGCCAGAGTGTCATTTCCTATCGAAGCAAGCATCCTGTCGGCTGCCAGAGTGCCATTTCCTATCGAAGCAAGCATCCTGTCGGCCGTCAGAGTGTTATTTCCAATCGAAGCAAGTACTTTGTCGGCCGCCAGAGTGTCATTTCCAATCGAAGCAAGTACTCTGTCGGCCGTCAGAATGCACTAAGACGTAGAAGATTGAAAATAAGTGATGATTACCGTCTTTCCGCATAAAGATACTACCCGATTCTAAATACAGAAAACCAATTTCTCATCGTCGCATGTCCCCCAGCGAACGTAAGCGGACATCATGGACATCATCCTGTCGAATCATGTCCTCCAACGAACGTTAGGGGACATGCCGCTATTATTTAACACTCACTTCACTTTTTCGCTCTTTTCGATTCTTTTGAAGCATTTAGTTTAAATACCCGAAGGCGCAGCACCTTACGATGCCGCGCCTTCGAGTTCTGCGGATAGAGCGAGAAAGGACTGACTTGTTATTTGCTTACCGCGCGCACAGGGTAGCCATAGTAGCGGAAGGAGCGATGATAATGCCTGGAATCCCAACTTATGGAATCGAACATTAGATAGCTTGCGTCATAATCGAGATACGGGTTTGAAGACCAGTAGAACCCTGACAAACCTTGTTTGGGCATACGGTCTTCCCTATAGTAATAGGCTGCTGGCAGGAAGATGGTGCCACGATTTCTGCCAACAATCCTTACGCCATTTATGCCATTCTGGGGCGTCCAGCTCCAAGTGCAGTTGCGAAGAAGTTCGTTGATTTGTTCGAGAGTGGGCATCTTCCAAGTTTCGCCCCACTTCACGCGAGCCACATCATAGTCTGTGCCAGCTATATCATCTCCGATTTGCTGAAAGAGAGGATCTCCGTCATTCAAATCGTACTTTCCGTTGCCATTCTTGTCTTCCCAAGTGCAATATTTGTAATTCTCGGCACCATATTCGGTCTTCTCGACTGTTTCTCCCCAAGCATAGTAACTGCCATACTGCTCGGGCGTCGTGGCTCCTATATTGCAGCATGACCACTTTGTCCCAGAGGGTAGTCCGAGGTCTATCAGATGCGGGTGATGGTCATCGGGACAGGTGATGTAAGAGGTCAGAGCCTCCTCGTCATCATCCTTGCATGAAGGCAATAGAACTAATGCTGATAAAAACAAGAGAGCTTGTACTTTCATAATTGAATAAGTATTTAATAGTTTTTGCACGTTCGCGAAATAAAAAAATGAAAGCCATACTTAGTTTTGCGCTTATTTTATTAATAATATCGATATGTACGCCGCAAAGATAGAGAAAAAATGCTGAAAAAACAAGAAAAACCCTACGCAAAAATTACGCAAATGAATGCGTGACCTCTGCGTAGGGTATAAAATCGTACAAAATAGTCTGTAATTGCTAACGAACACTGTCGAGCAGTTCCTGCGACGGACACTCGTAGTTGGTGATGCCAAGCTTGATGGCACGCAGCTTGTCGAGGTCGTGAACTGCAGGTTCCACATCGTCGGGGAAGGGCAAAGTGGAGAACGTCTGGAAATAGAGCAGGCAGCCATCCTTCCACCACTGGGCATCGCGCGTCTGGATGCGGAGGCGACGCTGGATGTCGGCAAACGTGTCGGCATCGATCAGACCCTGGCAGCGTTCCCAATCGCGCTGCATGGCGCGAGCCTCGTCGAGGCCTTGCTGATAGTGATGGCAAAGGGCATTCCACAGGCTCTCGCGAATCACCTTGGAGCCGCAGCGATGCTGGATGGTCTTGTCCCAGGGCACATGATGGAACCAGAGCAGCAAGTCATAAGGACATGTCTCGGGATTGTCGAGCAAGCGGGCATAGTCGGCAGGATACTGGCCCGTGGCATTCGAACCCGTCGAGGAACGATCGAAGCCCAGTCCCTCACGATCGGCACGGGCATAATAGCTGGGCATCCAGTCGGGACGTGCACCCGGGATGTCGCAATAGGGCTCGGGACCATAGTGGTGACCCCATGCGAACTGATGATGCAGGCCGAGGGGCATCATATAGTCGACGATGGCCTCACGACTGCGCAGCATCAGGCTCTTGACGCTGGCAAGCGCCTTGGCGGCAGCAGCATCGTTGCGACCCGGGAAGAGCGTGAGGCGCGCCCACTCGTCGGCAATCTGACAGGCCGAGAGCTCGTCGTTCCAAGCCAGGCGTCCGAAGGCATACCAGTTGCTCTGCGCCATGACGTTGCCGCACCATGAGGGGCTGTTGCCGACATTCGAGACGGCGCTGATGGCGGTGAGTTTTGAGTTTTGAGCTTTGAGTTTTGAGCCTTGAGCTGACTGCTGATTGCTCATTGCCAACAGCTGATTGTTGATGGGACAATGGGCAATGTCCTTGACCTGCTGAAGGAATTCGGTCCACATGGGAGCCAGGTAGGCGATGTGATTGCTGTGGCCCAGATACTCCTGCGTGATCTGCCATTCGGCCATCTGACGCGTCTGAGGCATAGCGCCGAAGAGGGCGCTATAAGCTTCGCGCGGCTGGAAGTCGATGGGGCCGTTCTTGATCTGGATAATCACGTTGTCGAGGAACTGCCCATCGAGCGGCTGGAACTCGAGATAGGCCTGCTTGGCTCGGTCGGGGTCGGAAGGACTATAGACGAAAGCACGCCACATGACGATGCCCTTGAAAGGCTTCAACGCCTTGGCCAACATATTGGCGCCCTCGGCGTGGGTGCGTCCGAAGTCATTCGGGCCAGGCTGGCCTTCGGAGTTGGCCTTCACGAGGAAGCCTCCGAAGTCGGGAATGAGCTTGTAGATCTCCTTCACCTTGGCCGTCCACCACTTCTGTACATTCTTGTCGAGAGGGTCGGCTGTTTCGAGGCCACCGATGACCATAGGCGAAGCGAAGTTGATGGCGAGATAGGTGCGGATGCCGTAGGGACGCATGATGTCGGCCATCTTCCTGACCTCCTGCAGGTATTCAGCTGTGAGCACCTTGGGCGAGGCGTTGACGTTGTCGGGCACGTAGGCATTGATGCCGATGGAGGCATTGGCACGTGCATAGTCGCGCAGACGATCGACCGAAGGAATCTCGGGCGCATCCTTGGGATGGAGCAGGTCCTCCTCGTTGACCTCGCCATCGGCATTGCGCCGCATCTGGTCGGCACTGTTGCGCCAGAAGATGGAACGACCGGCATAGCCGCGCTCGATGGTGCCGTTGAGGTTATCCCAATGGTTGAGGATGCGGATGTTGTAGGAAGGCTGTTCGACGAGAGCAGTGTCACGAACGTTGACACCAGTCTGCTGCATACGGATGAGGTGGTAGGCTCCATAGAGCAGGCCTACTTCGGATGCCGACTGGATGACAGGCGTTCCCGCCTGGATGGTGATGCTGAACGAACCGTCGGGCAACGCCTTCATGGACTTGTTGAGCTTCAGGACAGGTGCTGCTCCCTTCCAACTCTGATTAAGCTCGGCGTTGGCAATTTCGAGTGTGGAGGTTGCCGAGGGCGCCGAGCCCTGCAACCATAGTTGCGAACCGTCGTGGGCAGACACTACGCTGAACAGAAACAGCGACAGGGATGCGAGAATGGCAAAGTGCTTCTTCATGTCAAATATTGTTTAGGTAATTATGATAGCAGATAAATGTGCTGCAAAGATAAGGATTATTTGACGAAAAAACAAGAATCGGCGGTTCAAAAATGCGTATTCGCATATTTTTTGTACAGATTCGACCAAAAACTAAGGTTTGACCATTTCGGTGGGGATTCGATCACCACTCTTCAGCGCGTGGATTTGCGCCTGGGCATCGTTGCCCACGGGTCGAGTGGTGAAGTCGGGCGTGTTGTAGGAGTAGAGCGACTGGGTGTAGAAATTCCTTGGGTCGCGCTGGGGCAAGAGGAAGGGCTTGGTGGCCTGCCCGTCAGGACCAATGGACGACAGATAGATGCGGGAGTAGCGTCCGTCGTCGCGTCGACTGGTGAAGAGGAACCATCCTCCATCGCTGCTCCAATTGTGGAAGCTGTCGGCACGACTGCTGTTGACGGTGTCGAGCGGACGGCGTTCGCCCGTCTGAAGATCGAGGAGCCATAGGTCGCTTTCGGGATGCCAGATGGTGAAATAGCCATAGTCGGCTAGGGTGTACATCAGATAGCGCCCGTCGTAGGAAGGACGCGGCCAGCTTATGCTCTTGCCTTCGGCAGCAGCATTGATGAGCGTATCGACCTGCTGGCCGATATGACCAGTAGTGGGATCAAAGCTCACGCGGCAGAGGCTGTAGCGTTCCTTGTCGTAGTCGGTAGGATAGATCTGACGGCGGGCGGTGACGAAATAGAGCCAGAGGCCATCGGGGGAGAAAGCGGGACAATTCTCGGCCCAGAGTGTCTTCATGATGAAGGTGTCGCCGATAATCTGATGCGTCTCTGTATCATAGACAAATACATCTGATTTCGTGTCATATACCTCCACCACATTTTCCTTTCGGGTGTGGAACATCTGCGAGGTCTTATTGGTCGAAAACGCGCAATAACGTCCGCCGGGATGCCAATATGGATATACCATAGCGCCGCCCAACATGTCGTTGACGGCTTTCAGCAGTTCGTCCTTACCGCCTGTGTGCAGCAAAGTTGCGCCATTACCACCTCTGATATGCAGGACGTGCTGGTTGGGATTGGCACGATTGGGGGTATGGCAGTTGATGCACATTCCCTCGTTGGAATGATTGTCGAGCAGGGTTGTTTCCTCGAACGTACTGAGTTCGCGCTCGTAGATGCCCATCAGACCGAACATCTCGTAGCCAGGCGCAATGCGGCGATAGGTGATTCCCCAATCGGGGAGATCGGTTTCGGCAACGTGGATGCAGAAGTCACGATAGCGCTTCCATTGTCCATCCTGTTGGGCACAGACGGTCACATCAAGCTGCCCACCCCGGTTCTGCTCGACCAAGGTGTGCCACTGGTCGATGTCGAAGTCGGTGCATTCGCCCTTCGAATGGAGCGTGCCACCCTGGGAACCGGTTACCACAACGTCGATGTCGGTTGCATTGTCATCGTCCATCGCGAAATTGAGTGGGGCGATTCCTACGGGAATAGTTACATCCACATAGTCGGGATAGATGACGGGCAAGGCATCCACGAGGGCCGCATCCTGCGGGCTGGAAGAACACGCAGATAAAAAAGCAACGATCAGCAACAGGTTAAAGGAAAAAATCGTCTTTGAGCTTTTCATGGATTTCGCGGATTTTTTTATAGGATGGGTAATTGACAATCAGCTCGGGATGTTCGACCAAAGGTCTCAGCTTTTTGGTCCAAGGAAGGCAATCGCTGTGCTGCTCGCCTATGAGCAGGTATTTCCTGGCGAGCTCGTTTTCTCCGGTGATGATGGCAACTTCGGTCAAACGTTTCAAGGCGCGGCTGTTGGGTTTCTCGCTGCGCATGGCAACCATCGCATCGAAAGCTGCACGACGCGCCATATTGACCATACCAAGCCGCAAGTAGATGTCACTCATCATCAGCGCGGAAGTCTCGCTGCCCAACACACCGTGGGAATCGGCAAGACACAAGTCAAGTTCCTCGCGGCTGCATTGGCCCAGGTACCACGACGCAAGGCGCACCGCATTGCGACAAGCAGAAGACTTTGTAGGCTGTTTCCGGTTCATCTCTACAATGTCGGCCCACTTTCCTTTCTGCAAAAGCAGATCGTAGGCCTGCTCTTCGGGCGTACCGCCTACCAATTCGGGAGTGCGCTGGCATCCGCAGAACATAAATCCGACAAGGACAAGCACACCGCACAGCGCACATTTGAAAGCAAGAAGTCGTTCGGTCGTCATAGCGTCGTGAATTAGGTTTTGAATGACGTGTTTTTATTTTTCGAATAAAGAGTGCTGCATCTTCTGACGCAGCACTCCATGTAATCAGATCATGTGAGTAGGGTCATCATCGAATTACCTACCGACATCATTATTTGCTACCCCTGTATGCCTCGTTCTGTTCGCAGAGGGTGTTCTTGGTGATCTCATCCTCAGGAATAGGCATATCCATCTTCAGGTCGTTGTAGTCGTAGTCGCGATTGGTCCAAGGCACATCCTTGAGGTCATCCACGTTGCGCTTTGGATAGTTGGTGGTGACATGGTCGGCCATGAAGCCGGACTTCTGCATATCGGGACGCAGACACCACTCGCAGTTGAACTCGCGACGACGTTCGGTGTTGACAGCCACCTTCCATACGGGAGACTGGAAGCCCTTCTGGGCAGCATACTGGGTGTAGTAATCCCTAGCAGGCACGACAGTGGCGACATCGCTACCGAATGGGATAGGATACTCGGCACGGTTGACATAGAAGACACCACCATTGGCATCAGAGCCATCCTCGCGGCCAGTCCAGCCGGCGAACGAGTTGTAGTAGGGCATATACTTGTCGGTGAGTTCCTTCTCGTGGCCATCCTCCAACTTGCCGAATGCACGGTTGCGGAGCTCGTCGAGCTGTCGCCAGCCCTCAGCCTCGTTGCCATTGCGGAAGCAGCACTCGGCATAGTCGAGCATTACGTTAGGAAGACGCTTCCAGTAGATAGGAGTCGGGCTCCAGTGGCCGTCGCCCCAAGACTTGTAGTCGGCCGATGCGGTACGCCACATCTTCGAGCTCCAGATGGCAGGTGCCCACTCGCCGTTGTTGAAGTGGAACTGCTTGGTGGCAGTAGAAGCCTGACCCTTGCCAAGGACTTCCTGCAGATAAGGATTCACGCCGTAGATATATTTGTCGAACTTGCCCAGCCAGCCCTCATACTGAGGATCGTAGGCGGGATTCTCGGGATCGATCTGAGGAACAGCGCCTGTGTAGCAGGAACCTGAGCGACGCTTGTCACCGGTCTCATAGCAGGAGTACCATTCCCAAGAGAGGTAGAGTGAACCCCAACCGCCATTCTCAGGACATGCGGTATACCACTTCAACATCAGCTTGGAGGTGAGGTTGTCCCACTTGCCCCAGTTGGTGCCTTCGTCGAGCTGCTCCACCCAGATGGCCTCGGGGCCCCATGCTGAAGCGGGATCCCACAGTGTGGTGAACGACTCGTTGAGCTTGTAGGTGTGGCTGTCGAGAATCTGCTTGAAGCAGTCGGCTGCCAGCTTATAGCACTCGTCAGGAGTTGTTGGAGCTACACCTGTACCCGTGATACCATTGGAGCCTTCGGGCGACAGACGATAGGCCTTCCACATATAGGCATCGCCCAGATAAGCCAAGGCCATACCCTTGGTAGCACGGCCATATTCGCCATCCCAAGGTGCCCATTCGAGAAGTTCTGCAGCAGCCTTGAAATCCTCGATGATGAAGTCCCACATCTCGGCATAGCTCTCAGCCTTGGCCTTCAATGGGGTGTTGGCACCATTCTCGCCAGTGGCCAGCATGGGCACACGGCCGAAAGTGGTGGCGAGCCAGTGGTAGAAGAATCCACGCAGGGCACGGCCTTCGCCCTCAAGATACTTCAGGGATTTTTCGCCACCGATATTCTCTGCCGGATAGTCCTGCAGCTTGTCAAGGAAGTCGTTGGCGCGGCAGATGCCGGCATATACATGCTTCCAACCGTTGAGCAACTCACTGGAGTTGGAGTTCCATGCCTGGACGTTCCAGTCCTTATCCCAACCAGTAGCCTGGGTATCGATGGTCGGGTGGCAACCGGTGAAGAGGTTTGGCTTGAAGCCCCAGTCTCCATCATAAGCATCATCCGGGTAAACCAGGTCATAGACACCGTTAAGGGCTCGCTTGGCATTATCCTTGCTCTCATAGGATGCAGCCTCATCGACTACATCGTAAGCCGTTACATTCAGGAATTCCTCGTTGTCACAGGATGTCAGGCCCAAACCCATCATGCTGCACAGAGCTGATCCTAAAATAAAATATTTTGTCTTCATAACTTTTATTTCTTTCAAATTCGTTTTATGCTCTATGTACTAATATCATTAGAAGGTAATATTGATACCAGCCATCCAAGTGCGAGGCTGTGGATAACGACCGGTGTCAAGGCCTTGGTAGAGGACAGAACCGCTACCGCACTCAGGATCTCCGTACTTGTTGTAACCGGAAATGGTCCAGAGGTTGCTTACACCCAGATAAACACGAGCCTTCTCAATCAGGATTGGCTTGCAGATATTGCGTGGGAGGTTGTAACCTACCTGCAGGTTGGAAATACGCAGGAAGTCACCATTCTTTACCCAGAGGTCGCTGACACGAGTGTTACGTGCATAGTCACCAATGGTCAGGCGAGGCAGAGCAGAACCGCCATTGCTGAACGAATCATTGTAGGCATCCTTCAGGATGTTAGGTGTGGTCTGGTCATCCAACTGGGTCATACTGCTCAGCTTCATAGCCGAGTAAGAGAGGATGTCCTGTCCGAATACACCATACATATAGAGGCTGAAGTCGAAGTCCTTGTAGGTGGCACCGATTGTGATACCGTAGTTCAGTTTCGGGAAACCGTTGCCAAGAATCTTGCGGTCGTCGTTGTCGATGACTTTATCACCATTAAGGTCCTTGAACTTCATATCACCGACTGACAGAGGATGGTCGGTATCACACTTAGACTCAGCATCAGACTGGATGGCAGCCTTGTAAGCAGCGAGGTCAGCCTCGTCCTTGATGATGCCATCGGTCACATAGCCATAGAACGAACCTACAGCTTCACCCTCCATACAGATTGAGTGGCGATCCCAGTGACCATTGCCATCAACTGCACCTACCTGCGAGCCGTCGATGTAGGTACCATTGCCGGAAGCGGTGTTGTAGAGGTTGTCACCCATCTTCTTCACCTTGTTCTGGATGGTTGAACCTGTCAGACGAACATTGAGACCAAAGTCTCTGTTGAACTGCTTGTGGTAGCCGACAGCGAACTCGAAGCCCTTGTTCTCGATCTCACCATAGTTGGTGTAAACCTGGCTGTAACCAGCTGATGGACGCAACTGACGATAGAGGAGCAGGTCCTTGGTGTTCTTGATGAAGTAGTCGAGGGTGATGTCCCAGTCGTTGAGGAATGCGAAGTCGATACCGAAGTTGGTCATCTCGGTGGTCTCCCACTTGAGGTCACCATCCTTCAAAGGCATATAGAAACCGATGTCACGATGACGGTTGCCCCAGTTACCCGAGATACCCTGTTCCGGATAGGTGTTGTAGGCACCATCGATGTTCTGGGCGATAACAGCTGCACCAGCTACACCACCAGCGTTACCGGTCTGGCCCCAACCTACACGAAGCTTCAGGTTGTCAACAAATTCATTGTCCTTCAAGAATGCTTCCTCGCTGATACGCCATGCACCTGCTACCGATGGGAAGGTACCCCAGCGGTTACCCTTAGAGAAGTTCGAGCTGCCGTCCTTACGGATGGTACCGGTGATGATATAACGATCAAACAAGGTATAGGTACCACGAGCGAAGTAAGAAATGGTGTGTACATCAGAATTATAGCCACCACCTGTTGCCTTGGAATTGAGGTCCATGGTCAGGTTGATGTTACGGTTATAGATCGATGGGAAGTCTCTTGAGCTGGAGTTCACCCACTGGCCCCAGGACTTGCCGACCTCATTACCGAGCATCACGGTCAGGTTGTGCATCTCGTAGTTGAGATTATAGGTAAGGTAAGTCTGGATGCCCAAGCTGTAGCTGTGGCTGTTGTTCAGCGAGAATGCGAAGGTCTGGTCGGCGTTCATTGGAATCTCGGTCAGCACACCATCAACGTAGTTGAAACGATGACGGCCACCGGTGAAGTCAGAACCGTTGCTGCCTGAATAGGTATAAGTACCCTGGCTGCGTACGTCGAGCTTGTGGTGCTTGGTGTCCAGGAAGGTCAGGTTAACGTAACCTGTGGTCTGGATACGGTCATTGCCATTGCGGGCACGCTCGCCGTTCTCCATCTGAGATGCATAGGGGTTGGCACCGATGTTGGTGTTGCCTTCCCAACCGTTAACCGTAGCCTGATAGCCTGTTCCGTAAGAACCATCGTCGTTTACAAGATTAACATGAATGAGATTTCCACCAGCGGCATTGCCGTCGAGATAATCAAGAGTAGGAGTCAAAGAAGCGAAGTCACGGAGAGAGGACATGTTCTGGTTGTTACCCAGGGACATGTTTGAGCCGTGGCTCTGGCTATGGGAGTAGTTGACGTCACCACCGATTTCCAAATACTTGTTCACCTTGGTGCTGACATTGGCACGAGTGGTGAAACGTGTGTAGTTGGTGTTGATGACAAGACCGTCGATGATGTTGTAGCCGAACGAGAGGTTGTACTGTGTCTTGTCGTTGCCGCCGTTGAGGGTAGCACCGTACTGCTGCTTGAGCGCTGCACGGGTCATCTCCTTCTGCCAGTCGATTTCCTTGCGCTTGCCATCATAACTCGGATCCCAAACCTGGTTGATGAACATATCATTGCCCTTGGCGATGCGGATAGCCTTGGCATAGGTATTGAGGTCGAGTACGTCAAGCGTGTAGGGCAGCGTCTGGATACCCCAGTCGGCAGTCACGGTGATATTGGTATGACCCTTTGAACCGTGCTTGGTGGTAATCATGACAACGCCGTTGGCACCAGCCGAACCATAGATAGCGGTAGCGGAGGCATCCTTCAAGATTTCGATGCGCTCGATGTCGGCGGGGTTCACGAAGTCGGCATTGTTGCCTACCTGCACTCCATCTAAAACATAAAGAGGAGAAGCATCGCCATTGATGGTGCCGATACCACGGATGCGGATTGCAGCCTTTCCGTCAGGAGAACCGTCCTGCATCGAAACCTGCACACCGGCGGCAGCACCCTGAAGGGCCTGACCGATGTTCTGAGGCACGCGCTTCATTACGGCAGCCTGGTCTACGGTAGCCACCGAACCAGAGATGTCGCTCTTCTTCATCGTACCGTAACCTACAACCACTACGTCTTCAAGGGCTCTGCGGTCCTCTTCGAGGGTGATCTTCATGCCGTTCTTGGCAGTCACCTCTTGCGAAAGATAGCCGATGAACGACACATGCAGCTTGGCGCCTGCAGGAACACTAATGGAGAAATTACCATCGAGATCGGTGATGGTGCCATTGGTCGTTCCTATCTGAACGACGTTAGCTCCAGTCACGGGTTCCCCAAGGTCATCCAACACTTGTCCCCTAATGGTCACATTCTGGGCAATGACCATCACTGGGAACATCACGAGCAATACGAGTGCATACAGTACGTTGCATGCTCGATTCCCGAACAAAGATTGACAGGTGATTTTCATACAAATTGGTTTTGGTGTAAATGTAAAAATTAGTAATATGTGTATAAACGCACTTTTCACGAATTAGAACTCCAGGGGCTCCTATTGGAATACTCAAGAATTCGAGTGCAAACATAAAGATTTTTTACGAATCTTCCAAATCATTTTATTAAGCAAATTTTAGTTTTTTTGCATTTTGAATCGAAAAAAGGGGGAATTTGTAACGTTATTGGAGACCTTAATGGATGCTTTGGGTTCAAAAAACAAAATTTTTGAATCCTGAACGGATTGCAGCAGATTAATCCGTTGTAGAATGAGACATATTTTCTATTTCTGTCACACATTATATATAATATAAAGAGATGGGTTGAAAAGACGACACAATGGTTTTGCAGCGATTACTTATTGTACTTTTGGGCCATTTATACCAAAGGCACAAAAGCGGGATTTACGGCATCAGAACGTGCATTTTCCCGAATATATCATGCCTTCTACTCCACCCGTCCCATCGTGCCTTTCGCTCCTCAGTGACGATCGACTGACGTTAGGATATTTCCCTTCTCTTTTGTCGCGTTTTTTGAGCTAAAGACAGTGTATCCAAACTCAGTTAAATATTTTTAACAATATGACTTATTGTAAAAGATACGATATATGAACAAACGATTGCATTCACGGCTATAATACAAGAAGAGGTTATCGCTTATTGTACAAAAAACCGATAACCCCATTTTGAAGTATCGAAAAATAAAGTCAAAAATATTTGGTTAGAATTGAAAAATGCTATATCTTTGCCACGCAAATCATAACCGAGTCTTTATCCTATCATAGATTTGCGCTCGAATTACATTATCTAATTTCAATACACCGATTAACATGGATCAGGATGCTCTGAACTTCGACCCGCACGTCTCAGTCGACTGCGTTATACTTGGGTTCGACGGCGAATCGCTGCAAGTGCTCCTGTCCCGCCGTGGCAATGAGGTGCCTGAGGAGCAATACAACAACCTTAAACTCCCCGGGCGCCTCTTGCACACCGACGAAGACCTGGACGAGGCCGCCCTTGACATCATCACCAGCGTAACAGGAAAACATCATCCACTCGTCAAGCAATTCCGTGCCTACGGTTCCCCATCACGTACTTCGAATCCGAAGGACGTGCTTTGGCTTGAAAATGCCATCAAGCAGAAGATCGGTCGCATCGTCACCATCTCCTATCTGTCGCTGATGCGCATCAACAGCCGCACGGCTCGTCCCAAGGACAACGATGCGCAGTTGTGGTATCCCGTGCAGGATCTTCCGTCGCTTGCCTTCGACCACAACCAGATAATCCAGGATACGCTCAACGAGCTCTACCGCATGGCTGGCCAACAGCCACAGATGCTCTTCGAGATGATGCCTGCCAAATTCACGGCCGCCCAGTTGCGCCGACTGCATGAGCAGGTGAGCGGCAAGACGTTGGATGTGCGCAACTTTGCCAAACTCGTGATGAACAAGCCCTACATCATTCCACTGAACGAATGGGAGCAGAATGTGAGTCACAGGGCTGCCCGTTTCTATCGTTTCAAACCATAAGACTTAACGATCCTATTATTACCATTAACCAACTAAATACTACAAATTATGAATCTATTACTAGGATATGACGTTGGCACGTCGTCGGTAAAAGCGTCACTCGTTGATGCGCAGACCGGCCAGACCGTAGCCAGTGCACAGTACCCCGATGCAGAAGCCCCCATTATGGCCAAGCAGGCTGGTTGGGCTGAACAAGAACCCGAAATGTGGTGGGACGAACTCGCCCAGGCCACCAAGCGTGTAGCTAGCAAGGCTGCCGCCGTTGCTTCGCTCAAGGATGTTAAGGCCATCGGCATCTCTTACCAGATGCATGGCCTCGTATGCGTTGACAAGGAGGGCAAGCCCCTGCGTCCCGCCATCATCTGGTGCGATGGACGTGCCGTGCCTTATGGCAATGCCGCCTTTAACGCCATCGGTGGCGAGAAGTGCCTCACCCATCTGCTCAACAGCCCCGGTAACTTTACTGCAGCCAAACTGGCTTGGGTGAAGGAGAACGAACCGGAAATATTCGAGAAGATCTACAAGATCATGCTCCCTGGCGATTACATTGCCATGCGACTCTCGGGCGGTGACAAGAAAACCACTGTTTCCGGTCTGTCGGAGGGTATGTTCTGGGACTTCAAGAACAACGAGGTTTCGAAGGACGTGATGAACTACTTCGGCTTCCCCGAATCACTCATCGCCGAAATCGTTCCCACCTTCTCTGTACAGAGCCGTGTCTGCAAGGCCATTGCCGAAGAACTCGGCCTGCCCGAAGGCACTCCAATCAGCTATCGTGGTGGAGACCAGCCGAACAATGCCCTTTCGCTCAACGTAATGAAGCCAGGCGAAGTGGCTGCTACCGGTGGCACATCGGGCGTCGTCTATGGTGTGCTCGGCGAAGTCAACTACGATTCACTCAGCCGCGTCAACACTTTCGCCCATGTCAACCACAACCAGCCTGACACCCGCCTGGGCGTGCTCCTTTGCATCAACGGCACGGGCATCCTCAACGCTTGGGTAAAGCGCACCATCGCTCCCGAAGGCATCAGCTACAGCCAGATGAATGACCTGGCCGAAAGTGTTCCTGTAGGAGCCGAAGGCCTCAGCGTCATCCCATTCGGCAATGGTGCCGAGCGTGTGCTCCAGAACGTCAATCGCGGTGCAAGCATCCACGGCATCAACTTCAACATCCACAAGAAGGCTCACATCATCCGTGCTGCCCAGGAAGGTATCGCATTCTCGTTTGCATATGGTATGGAGATTATGGCAGGCATGGGTATGGACATCAAGACCATCAAGGCCGGCCACGCCAACCTCTTCCTTTCGCCACTCTTCCGTCGCACATTGGCTGCCGTAACAGGAGCGTCAATCGAACTCTACGAGACCGACGGTTCGGTAGGCGCAGCTTATGGTGCAGGCATTGGTGCTGGCATCTACAAGGACAGTGATGATGCCTTCAAGACCCTAAAGCACATTGCTACCGAGGAGCCCGTAGAAGACGTTGCTGCATACAAGGAGGCTTACGAGCGTTGGAAAGCGTGTCTGTAATCAATTTCACATATTTAACAATAGAAAGGGAGCCATTCAGACTCCCTTTCGTCAGTTTACCTATACTTCGATGAAAAAAAGCCTTTCTGTGCTTATATCTCTCCTCTTCTGCCCTATTCTATCAGCACAGGTTATCATCAACGAAGTGATGCAATCGAACATCGACTGCACGATGGACGACATCAACGAATTTCCCGACTCTTGGGTAGAACTTTACAACACGGCAGCGAGCAGCACGGCTATGCTCTCGAACTATTCACTCGGCTCACAACGTGACGGTAGTGATGCCTACCAACTACCTGCCCGCAGTCTTGTTTCGCACGGATACATCCTCGTCTATTGCGACAAGGAAGCTACTGGTATGCACACCCCCTTCCGCATAGATTCGGGCAAAGGAGCCGGAGTTTACCTATTTGACTCCAGTGGACAAATCGTTGACTCGGTTTTCATCGAAAAGAAACAACCTGCCCCCAACATATCGTATGGTCGCGAAACAACTGGGTCAAGTACGTGGGGTTATCAGTACGAACCAACTCCCGCCACCGAGAATTGCGGAAAGATCTGCACAGAAATATTGGGTGAACCAATCTTCAGCGAACACGGACGCATCTTGACCAAATCGCAAACCATCGAACTAACCCTCTCACTGCCCGAAGGCACTCCCTCGGGTACTGTGATACGCTACACGACCGATGGTAGCGAACCCACCCGCGACAGCCAGTCGTACATTTCACCCATACGATTCTCATCAACACGCGTCATTCGTGCCAAACTCTTCTGCGATGGTTACCTTTCGCCCCGCTCCACTACGCAGTCTTATCTGTTCCTGGGTCGCGAGATGACCTTGCCTGTCGTCTCGATAGTGACAAATAGCAAGTACTTCAACGATTCGAAAATCGGCATCTACGTCAATGGTTCGTACAGCAGTTCGAAGAAAAACTATGAATACGACTGGCGCAGGCCCATCAATTTTGAATACTTTACAGAGGCCGACAGTGCAAGCCAGCTCAACCAGTTGGGCGAGACTCGTGTGGGAGGCGCTGCTTCGCGTGGCCAAAAGCTCAAAACTCTTGTCGTCTATGCCAACAAACGTTTTGGCGAGAAGCATCTCAAGTACGAATTCTTTCCCGAACAGCGTCCAGGATTGAACAAATATAAGTCGATCATGCTGCGCAATGCGGGCAATGACTTCGACTATCTGTATATGCGCGATGCCATTTGTCAGCGCACCATGGCCTCACATACCGACCTTGACTGGCAGGCATGGCAACCCGCCATCTTCTTCCTGAACGGCACATACAAGGGCATCCTCAACATCCGCGAGCGCAGCAATGCGGCCAACATCTACACAAATTACGATGGTCTGGAGGACATCGATATGATCGAAAACTGGTATCTTCTCAAGGAGGGCACCTATGATAACTACATAGATTTCGTGCACTTCTATAAAGAAAAGGGACATACCTGGGAAGAATACGACAAGCTCATGGACCTCGATGAGTACATCAACCTGATGGTGATGAATCTATATTACAACAACTTCGACTTCCCGGGTAATAACTTTATGATGTGGCGTCCCCGCGAGGAGGGTGGACGCTGGCGTTTTGTTGCCAAGGATGTTGATTACGTCATGGGGCTATATGGGCAGGGCACTTCTAGCTATCAGATTTTCAAATGGCTCTATAATCCCAACTACGACTCCAGCCACAACTGGGAGGCAAATAGCTATGATAACACACTTCTCTTCCGACGACTGATGGAAAACGAAGATTTCCTGCGAGTCTTTACCGACCGCTGTGCCATTTATATGGGCGACTTCCTCAACCTTGATGGCACATGGGAGGTATGGGAGCCAATGTACCAGCTCATCAAGACAGAATACCCTACCCACCGCAAACTCTTCAACCAATGGTGGCCCAACTACGACAGTGAAATAGCAAATGCGAAAAACTGGCTGAGGGGCAGAACATCGAGTTTCTATTCACAAGTTGCCGATTACTATTCGCTCGACACTCCTATCGCCACAGATATCAACAAGATGATGGCCGACACCGCTCTCGCCGGCCTCACCATCACCTTCAATGGAGTCCCACTTTCGAAGGGAAGATTTGACGGCAAGTATTTCCCGAGCCGCGAAGTGACCATCGAAGGCGCACCAACCCTCGACGACAATGGCGACCCCATCGGCTCGCGCATTGTTACAAGATGGACCGTTGTGACCTACAATGGAGGTTCGTCTACGCCTCAGCACTATGAAGGCAACTCATGCCACTTCACCATGCCCGCATCGGCAAGCCGTATCTCCATCAATGCCACCTTCGGACAAAGCGAAGGCCTGGAACAGATCAGCGACGATTGCGACAATTCGCCTGTCGAAATCTATGACCTGAACGGCAACCGCCGGGATGCTATGCAGCACGGAATCAACATTCTCCGAAAGTCCGACGGTTCGGTCAAGAAGGTGTTTGTGCAATAAAATCTAGAGGCTCTAGAAATTCTAGATAATCTAATCGAGTAGGAGGTAAACACTAATCACAGGTGTTTATCTCCTGCTTTCATGTTTGCCGACCTCTCACACCACCGTACGTGCCGTTCGGCATACGGCGG
>ONNR01000021.1 GCA_900319235.1 uncultured Prevotellaceae bacterium | reverse complement strand
AAGCATAAATGCCTATGGACTTAGGTTTAACATACTATATTTCGAAGTTATAACCCCGCCCCAGCTGCTTCTGGGGATGTGGGAAACTTCAGTTATTTAGTTTTATATTAAACGATCGGTATTACACTATTTGCACTGCAAAGATACACACTTTTATTGAAACATCATCGGACAAACGCAAAAAAAACGCGCCTTTTTCGAGCGCGTTTTAATTTGATGTTCAAAGACTTAATATTTTTTAACTATTAGACGAGATTCGAGAATCTGACATCATTCCAAAAGTAGCAGCAAATCGTCCTTATACGACAGGTCAGAGGCCGCGATACGTTCCTTCAATCGGCTTCGGCGCTTGTAGAGAACGTCACGATTGCCCAACTTCATCAGCAAACAAGTCGATTGAGTCGAGAACCCGGCAATCATCAGGCATAGCAAATGAAGGTCGTCATCCTTGGTGAAGAGACCATCCTTCTTCACCTTAGACATCAGCCCATCGAAATTGTCGTCGATAGTTTTCATGAGCTTGGCTAGAAACTCCTGATCCTTGAAAGCACCAATCTCGTTTTGGATTTCTTCAAAAATGACTTTTCTCGACTCCCTCGTTTCACCAGTGCCGTAATATTCGAGGCCAATACGATCGATTCGTTCCATTCGTTCCTTGAAGAGCCGGCGGATGGTCATTCGCGATTTGCGTGTCGCTTCGTTGGCTTCAGCTTCAGCCGCAGAGTGTGAGATGTCGGACTGCTGTCTCCGCTGCTGCTCCATGCCAAGTTCCTGCCTGAGCCGGAAGACATCATCCAAATAAGTACGGACAAGCAAGTCCTTCTGCCGAAGTCTTTGGCGAACAATCACGCCGACCAACAGCAGTAGCAGCGCGGAAAAAGCGAGAACGATGCGATAGCGGCGCGTCCTCTCCCCTATGAGACGATTGTTGGAGTCCAACTGCTGCTCAACATAGTCCTGCTGAACTGAGGAGACAGAAGTGGTGTTGATGACACGGACAATGGAATCCTGCAAATCAGATTTCCGCAAAAGCGTCTGATAGGCATCACGATGCATGCCCCGGTTGTTTTGAAGGTCGGCCAACGTGGCAAGCTCAAAGACCTTCTCCGTCTCGGAGGTTGACAACGCCTCGGCATACATCATGCAACTGTCGGCCTCAGCATGACGTCCGTTATATTCATTGACGATGGCACGGCACAGATAGTCGATGGTGTAACGCGGAGAGTCTTGAAGCGAAATCAACGAGTCGGCCCTCTGATACTGGCTAAGCACTACACATTGATAAATATAATAAGTCAGAACCTCCTGGCGAAGACGTTCGTCGATTTCAGAACCGAGAAGACCGGAGAATAGTACATCTGCCTCGTCGTAGCGCTTCTGATAGTTCAAGGCTATGCCCTTCAGCATAAGTGCCCAATTCATCCGAGCGGTATCGCTCGCCAATGCATGGCACTGATAAGACTTTTCAGCATAAAGCAGATCCTCGCCACTGTACATCTCATGGCAGATGCTGGCAATATTGCCGAATGACAACCCGGCATAAGTAAAATCCGAGAGCTTATCGGCCATCTGAGCCGCTTCGAGGTACGAAGCGTATGCACGACCATATTCCTTAGCATTGCGCCAAATGCAACCATGATAATAATGTGCCAGCATCTGCTCCCGCTGACTGCCATGGGCATCATAATAGCGTACAGCAATGAGGATGAGGCTGTCGCTGGCGTCGTCGATCCAATTCTTGTCGTGGGTCTGCGTCGTGAGCAGGGCATAACGTGCACGCTGGGCTTCTCCCTCAAGGCTCAGTTTGCCCGAAGAGAGCAGGCTATCGAGTCGACACAGCTCGACAAGAGCTGAATCGGGATACTGACCGACAACGGCTTCAATTCTTTCGAGCGACTGATTGACCTCGCGGTTGCCTCGGCTGCACGAGGAAAGACTCGTGAGCAGAATTAAACAAAAGGAAAACATCGGGACAACAAATCGAACAAGTTTCATCGGATCAATGTCTTAAAAGGGAAGAAAGTGTGCTTTTATTTTCCGAACTCCACAAAACCGTAGGCTCGGCTTACTTCATTATAGAAATCAATCAATTCAGACCGATTGGGACAACGAGCCTGTGTGAAACGACTGTATAGAATCTCACGGATAGCCACGGGAATGGTCTTATCCTGATGCATGGTGTCGTACTGGTAAGCGCGCTCATACCAAGGAAGTGCCTGTGAATAGACGGGCTGAAGTTCGCTATCCATCTTCTTGAACTGGCGCTGATTGTAAAGCTTGGACTTGAGTTCGACAGCACGATTGTAATGAATACGTCCTATATATGAGCAGACATTGGCTTGGGTGGAATCGAGATCGTACGAACGAAGATATTGTGCCAAAGCGCTTTCGACATCGCCACTTATCTCGTACAGTTGACCACGGACGCAGATGGTCTGGGCATCGGTGCTATCGACACTGATGCATCGGTCGGCCATGGCCTCGGCTTCACGCCAGTTCTGTCGGTCGAGATAGATTTGCAAGAGATTGCGCTGGAACCACGTATCGCGCGGTAGCGTCTCGATGGCACTAATCAGTTCGGTGATGAGTCTGACCGTATCCTTGCGCGAAGAATAGATGGCAACAGTGTTGCGAAAGACTTTCTCAGGATCGTAGCCTCGTACTTTCAGGCTATCATAATAGACGAGCGACTGGTCGAGCATACCGAGGGCGCTCGATACGGTGGCACAGTTATAGAGCGCACGATTCTGCGTGCTGTCGGCAAGGAATGTCTCGAAGCCCGAGAAACGCTTAGCATCCGACTGGTAGGCACTGCGCAGGAGGTGACTGTTACTGCCATCGAAGGTCATACGAAACTCGTCGAGCGTAGTGTTGAGGTCTCCCCGCTTGAAACTCTGTCCGGCATTGACCTGGAATCCGTTGGTAAGCAGGAAATACTCCATGGCAGTCTGTGAGAGGCGGCTCTGTTGTTTCAAGCCATTCTTACCATACTCCTTAGGATCGGCCTGATAGAGTTCATAAGCCTTCTGATAATAACGATAACATTGCTTGGCGGCAGCGAGGGCTGTGGCCTCATCCATCTTGCCGCCTGAAGCTGGTTTGTTGCGCTCATAATTGAACGCTACGTCTTCGACATCGCCTGCTGCTGCAAAATAATCGGCGTTCTCGAGATGCAGGGAGTCGGAGAGCTGGAGCACGCGATTGATGTGGCTGCGTGCAAGCTTAATGTCGGTGGTGCGCACGTTGGTACTAAAGCGGCGCGCAAGTTTAAGGCGCTCCTGAATGGTGTCACGGAGTGCCTTAGTGAGAACAGGGGTCTCCTGCTGTGCCTCTTCGGCATGCAGAAGACCCAGGTTAATGATGATGAAAATAAATAGACTTAGAAATCTTTTCATTTATTATTCCTTACGTGGACGGCCGTAAGCATCGGCAACCTCGTTGTACTCGTTGATGAGGGCCTGGCGGTTAACGGCATTGGTGGGAGCGAACTTACGATAGAGAACCTGCATCAAGAGGTTCGGGATATCGTTGTTTTCGTGGTTGGCATCAGCCTTGAAGGCATTGCGGAGCAATGGGAGAGCCTTCTCCATCTTCTCGTTCGAGAACTTGTCAATTTCAGCCTCACGAGCATGGTTCTTGAGCATCTCGCTCTCGCCCTGCTCCATCTCTACGAGCCATGTGTAACCATAATAGAGGTTGGCATCGAGGTTCGTTGGATCGATGGCAAGAGCCTTCTCGAAGTACTCCTTGGCGGTCTCGGTCTCACCCTTCTGGGTGTAAAGACGAGCGATGATAGTGAGTGTACCAGCGTTGTTGGGGTTAGCATTGAGGCTAGCCTTCATAGCGTTGATGGCACCGTCGAGATCATTGCGGTCAAGGTAGATGCTGAAGAGGTTAGAGCTGAAGTAGTTCTCGCTTGGGAGAGCTTCCATACCCTTCTGGAGCCAAGTGATCATGTTGGCAGTATCCTTGAGCTGAGCATACTCACCTACGATAGAAGAATAGACAGGCACCTGAGGAGTGTTCTTGCCAATAAGCTGCTTGAAGACTTCGATAGACTTCATCTTGTCAACCTCGCTGTAGCATGAACCAGCATAAAGGAGGTTCTGGTACTTCACAGAGTCGTTCTTATACTTCTCGAGTTCTGCCATAACAAGAGGGTTCTTCTTTGCAGCTGCATCAAGAAGTGCAGATTCAGCACCGCCAGAAGCGAGTTCGAAGAACTTGGCAGCATTGGCCCAATCCTTCTGGTTGTAAGCAGTGAAACCGCAGTTAGCGAGACCATTCGACATCGAGAAGAGCTCGTAAGCCTTGGAAGCCATGTCATCGTTGAACTTGGTGTTGACCTTACCCTTGGCATCAGGTGTAGCAAATGCATCCCAAGCCTCCTGGAAATACTGGAAGCCCTTGCCGCAGTTGTTGAAGAGAGTAGTGAGAGCGCTCTGATCGTTGTTCTGAGCATCAACGAGAACGACCTTCGATTGATTGTACTCAATCAAGGCAGCGATGCGCTTGATTTCACCAAGCATGGTACCAGCCTGTGGATTAGCAAGAGCCTGTTCTACCAGCGAGCGGGCAGCATCAAAGTTGATGCCCTTGGCCTTCTCGATATCCACCTGGCCCATAGCGTCCTCAGGGAGCTTGGCTGTCTTTTCAGCATCCTTAAGGAAGGCTGAAATAACCTTCTGCTGTTCCTTGATGGCCTTCTGCTCCTCTTTTGAGAGCTCCTGGGCAACTACTGTACCGGCGCAGAGGCCGATAGCAAGAATTGAAAGAATGAATTTCTTCATAGCATAAATAATTTTAAAATGTGTAGTGATTATTCTTGATTTGGTTCAACGTTGGCTGGTGTTTCAGTAGATGCGGTCTCAATGCCATTGTCATCAGACTGCTCGGTGGCCTCGATCTCAATCTCCTCCTCCTCACGTTCGGTCAGCACCTTGCAAACGCTGGCGATGCTGTCGTTCTTCTTGGTGAGGTCGATGAGCTTGACGCCTTGTGCAGCACGGCCCATGATGCGAATGCCCTGACTCTTCTCAGCATCGTACTTGCAGTTCATGCGGATAACGATACCCGACTTGTTGATGATCATCAGATCGTTCTCGTCGTTGACAAGCTTGATTGCGATGAGCGGACCTGTCTTCTCGGTGATGGAAAGGGTCTTGACGCCCTTGCCTCCACGGTTGGTGATACGGTAGTCGTAAACATAGCTTCGTTTTCCGTACCCCTTTTCTGACACGACAAGGATCGAATAGTTTAAAGGATTCTCGATATCCTGTGGAGCGACAGATGGCTCTTCGCTTTCTTCGGCGGGAGTCTCTTCGGGTTCTTCAGGTAGATCGAAGAGATTATCAAGGGTGATTTCCTGATCGGTTACGGGATTCTCGTCTTCGTCAGTTTCAACGGGTGTATCATTGCCCTCCGACTGACCAAGAGTGATGCCAGGATACTTGACAGCAATCATACCGATGCACTCGTCGTTGCCATCATCGAGACGCATACCACGAACACCTGTAGCCACACGGCCCATCATGCGTACCTTGTCCTCACCAAAGGTGATGGCACGACCATTGCGGTTGGCCATAATGAGATGATTCTGTCCGTCGGTCATGACTACGCTGACCACCTTGTCGCCCTCAGCGAGGTTGATGGCGTTGATACCATTGGCACGTGGACGGCTATAAGCAGCGAGTTTGGTCTTCTTGACCGTACCATTCTTGGTTGCAAAGACAAGATAGTGTGAGTCGTTGAACTCAGGATCGGCAAAGGTTACCACCTTGAGGAATGCGGTGATTCGATTGTTCTCGTTGACATTGAGAATATTCTGAATCGCACGACCCTTCTGGTTCTTTGCAGCCTCGGGAATATCATAAACCTTCATCCAGAATGCCTGGCCCTGCTCAGTGAAGAACATCAGCCAGTTGTGGTTCTTGGCGGCATACATATACTCGATGAAGTCGGAGTCGCGAGTGCCAGCGCCCTTTGAACCTACACCGCCACGGCTCTGTGCCTTGATGTCGGAAAGTTTGGTGCGCTTGATGTAACCGAGGTGGCTAATGGTAATGACCACATCGTCGTTCGGGATGAAGTCCTCAGCATTGAACTGTGCGCCACGATAGTCGATGACGGTACGACGCTCGTCGCCGTACTTCTCCTTGATTTCGATGAGTTCGTCGCGAACAACTTTCATACAGAGTGCCTCGTCGGCGAGAATCTGCTTGTAGTATTCAATGAGCTTGAGAAGATCCTCGTACTGCTGCTTCAACTCTTCGATGCGGAGGCCGGTGAGTTGCGAGAGACGCATATCGACTATAGCCTTCGACTGAAGTTCGTCAATCTGGAAACGTGCCTCGAGGTTACGCTGGGCATCGGCAGGAGTACGACTATTGCGGATGATGTGAACCACCTCGTCGATGTTGTCGCAGGCGATAATCAAACCTTCGAGGATATGTGCCTTCTTCTCAGCCTCTGCCAAGTCGAACTTGGTACGACGGATGACCACCTCATGACGATGGGCAACGAAGTACTGGATGAGCTCCTTCAAGTTGAGGAGTTTTGGCATACCAAGCGCCTCAGGATGACCCGGAATGGGGACAAGAGCAATATTATTGACCGAGAAGTTGGCCTGCAGTTCGGTCATCTTATTGAGCTTGTTGAGGATGACATTGGAGTTGACATCCTTCTTGAGGTCGATGACGATGCGCATGCCCTGGCGATCGGACTCGTCGTTGACATTGGCGATGCCTTCAATCTTCTTTTCGTCGGCAAGTTGGGCAATGTGCTTGATGAGTTCGGCCTTATTAACGCCGTAAGGTATCTCGGTGACGACAATGCGGTCGTGCTGACCCTCGCTCTCAATTTCGGCCTTACTGCGAATCACGATTTTGCCGCGACCGGTCTCATAGGCCTGTCGTACGCCATCATAACCATAGATGATACCGCCCGTTGGGAAGTCGGGAGCCTTAATGTACTGCATCAGTTCGTCGATGGTAATCTCAGGATTATCGATATAGGCACAGATGCCATCGATACACTCCGAGAGATTGTGGGTAGGCATATTGGTTGCCATACCGACAGCGATGCCGTTGGCGCCATTGACGAGAAGTGTCGGGATACGTGTGGGGAGCACCTTGGGCTCCATAAGTGTGCCGTCGAAGTTTGGCATCATATCGACGGTATCCTTGTCGATGTCGCGAAGCATCTCCTCGGAAATCTTCGAGAGACGTGCCTCGGTATAACGCATAGCAGCGGCGCTATCGCCGTCAACTGAACCGAAGTTACCCTGGCCATCGACTTGGAGATAACGAAGGTTCCAAGGCTGAGCCATACGGACGAGGGCTCCATAAACCGAAGAGTCACCATGTGGGTGGAACTTACCGAGCACTTCGCCGACGATACGGGCGCACTTCTTGGTTGGCTTGTCGTAGGTATTGCCAATTTGCTCCATGCCGTAAAGAACACGGCGGTGAACAGGCTTAAAGCCATCGCGCACGTCTGGCAATGCACGTGCCACGATGACCGACATCGAATAGTTGATATAGTTGGTGCGCATCTCTTCGTCGATGTTCACCTTGATGATTCGATCGTGTTGTTGATTATTTATTTCTTCCATCTATTAATATTTGACTGCAACTTTACAGTCAGTACATTTATATTATATTTGGGTGCAAAGATACATAATTTCCGCGAATGTTCCAAACAAAAATGCCGAAATTTGTGTTTTAGAGCCCCAAATTTCGATTTTGATGTGAATTTCGACCCCCTATCGAAAGAATTATTCGGATAAAATTTGGCACATTTAATTTTTTTGTTTATCTTTGCCGCAAATTTATTGAAATTAAACCCATCAATCTTATAACATCAATGGAAGCAGTTTTTAGTTACATTATTGGATTGGGCGCCGCTGTGATGATGCCAATCATCTTTACAATTCTGGGCGTCTGCATCAAAATTCCTTTCTCGAAAGCGCTGAAAAGCGGTTTGCTTGTCGGTGTCGGTTTTGTAGGTCTGAGTATTATCACCGCACTGTTGGTTGACACAATGTCGCCTGCTTTGTCGAAGGTAGTTGAGATCTACAATCTTGAACTGGGCGTTTTCGATATGGGCTGGCCGGCTGCAGCATCGGTTGCCTACAATACGCTGGTTGGTTCATTCATTATCCCCGTGTGTCTGGGTGTGAACCTGGTGCTTCTGCTGCTTGGCTGCACACGCACCGTGAACATCGACCTTTGGAACTACTGGCACTTCGCATTCATCGGAGCGGTCTGCTACTTTATGACCGACTCTATCGCTTGGGGATTCTTTGCCGCTGTCATCTGCTACATCATCACCCTGGTACTTGCCGACATCACGGCCAAGCGTTTCCAGAAGTTCTATCCTGGCATGGATGGCATTTCTATTCCACAACCATTCTGCCAAGGCTTTATGCCGTTTGCTGTGGTCATCAACAAGGTGCTTGACTACATCCCTGGCATCAACAAAGTTCAGATTGACTCGGAGGGTATGAAGAAGAAGTTCGGTCTTTTTGGCGAACCATTGTTCCTGGGTGTGCTCATCGGCATCATCATCGGCTGTCTGGCCTGCAAAAACTGGGACGAAGTGGTAGCCAACATTCCGAAGACCCTGCAGATTGGCATTAAGATGGGTGCCGTGATGGAACTCATCCCACGCATCACCAGCCTCTTCATTGAAGGTTTGAAGCCAATTGCTGAAGCCACCAAGAGCCTCATCGCTGCCAAATTCGGCGAAGACAAGGAACTCTACATCGGCATGTCGCCAGCTCTCGTCATCGGACACCCCACCACGCTGGTTGTTTCGCTGCTGCTGATCCCTGTAACTCTCGTTCTTGCCGTTATCCTTCCAGGCAACGAGTTCCTGCCTCTGGCTTCACTGGCTGGCATGTTCTACGTGTTTGTCATGATTTTGCCTTACACCAATGGCAACGTGCTCCGCTCGTTCATCGTCGGACTGATCATGATGGCTGTGGGTCTATACTTCGTCACCTGGATGGCAGGAGACTTTACCAGTGCCGCCCATACGGTGGCTGAGATTCACCCCGACGACAAGACCGTACAGGTGCCTGCAGGATTCCAGGCCGGTGCCCTTGACTTCGCTTCGAGCCCACTTTCTACGCTTATCTATGCCTGTGTGAAGTATCTATCGTACATTGGAGCTGCCATCCTAACCGTGCTCACCCTTGGCATGGTGGTATGGAACAAGATGCGACTCAGCAAGGCTGAAAAGAGTGTGAAATAATCAAAACCAAGACCAATATCAAAACTAAATAATTATGAAGAAACTGTTTTTATTCAGCGCACTTGCCCTTCTTGCCATGGGCGCAACTGCACAGATTCACATGACCAAGCAGATTGCTTGCCATCCTGACGACGTTAAGCACTACGACACCAAGACTCTCCGCGAACGTTTCGTAATGGAGAAGGTTATGGTTGCCGACGAAATCAACCTCACCTATTCGATGTACGACCGCTTCATCTTCGGTGGCGCAATGCCCGTGACGAAGGAACTGAAGCTGGAGGTTACCCAGGAGATTCGCGACGTCTTCCTGAAACAGGATTACTTCCTCTACAACCGCGAACTTGGTGTAATCAACTGCGGCCAGGGCGCCGGCGTTGTAATCGTCGATGGCGTGCAGTATCCTCTTGGACCCAAGGAGGCTCTTTACGTAGGACGTGAGAACAAGGAGGTATCGTTCAAGAGCAACGACCCCGCCAATCCTGCCAAGTTCTACCTTAATTCGGCTACAGCTCACAAGAAGTTCAAGAACCAGTGGATCACCCTTGACGGCCGCAAGAACGGCAAGGTTCAATCGCTGAAGGCTTCGGTTTGGGGCCCAGTAGGCACCAAGGAGGAGGCCAACGGACGCACCATCTACAAACTCATCGTGAACGACGTTCTTGAAGAGGGCCCCTGCCAGTTGCAGATGGGTTTGACCCAGCTCGAACCAGGTGCAGTCTGGAACACCATGCCACCTCATCTCCATGGCCGTCGTGTAGAGGCTTACTATTACTTCAACCTGCCCGAGGGACAGACCATCGACCACGTGATGGGTGAGCCTCAGGAGAGCCGCAACGTTTGGCTCCACAACGAGCAGGCCATCATGAGCCCCGAATGGTCGATCCATGCTGCTGCAGGTACTTACTTCTATACCTTCATCTGGGGTATGGCCGGTGAGAACCTGGAGTACAACGACAAGGATCAAGTTGAGGTTATTGACATTCGTTAATCCTACCGCACCACATCCATCAATCCGATGCGCAGTATATTCATCATAGCCACCTGTGCCCTCCTCTCTACTGGAGCCTGGGCACAGGTGGTTTTCAATTCGGTATCTGTCCGCACACGCAACGGACAGATTCACAGTTATGCCATCGATCGGGTGGATAGCATCACCTTCGACACCGTCCGAAGTGTTCAGGCCAACAAATGGTACCATATGCTCGAAAATCCGGGTATCGCCGATTATCTGCGGGACTTCGAATACGACCCCTCAGATTACTCCTATCACCGACTCTTCGACTACCGCGGGGAGCCATATCTCGACAAGCGCCAGGATTGGCCGTATGGAGTAACTTTAGGCGACACAACCTACTACAATCTGATTCCCGGTAGGACATATACTTTACAAAGCCTCGAGAACGGAGTGCTGACCCCCATCACCATCCACACTTTGGGTCAACTACGCATGATCAGGGCCGAGGGCATAGACAATGTGCGCGACTTGGGCGGATGGCCGACAAGCAGCGGCAAACACATTCGTTACGGTCTACTCTATCGAGGTGTCGAGATGAACACTGCCTATTCACCGGTACCTGACTATGCTCAATCGGCCCACTGCCTTACCGAAAAAGATCGCAGAATACTGCGCGAAGACCTTGGCATCCGTGCAGAACTGGATCTAAGGAAATATGAAGAAAACCCTTCGAAAGGATATTCGGCCTTAGGGAGAGACATCGTATATGCCAATTACAACATCAATTATGGCGAAATATCGTCTGCCGAAAATCAAGCCATGCTCCTCTCCTGCTTCCGATTCATTGCCGAGCAAATCGGGGCTGGACGGCCGACATATATCCATTGCATCTGGGGCGCCGACAGAACAGGTCTACTCTGCATGCTGCTCGAAGGTCTTTTAGGTATCAGCCAAAGCAATCTGGACAAGGATTACGAACTGACATCGTTCACCGGAAATACTCGCTACCGGAATGAAACGAGTTATCAAAGTGTTCTCAAAAAGATTGTTGCCATGGATGGGAGAACATTACAAGAGAAGTTCCGCAACTGTTGGAAAGGATTTGGAGCGACAGATGAGGAACTGGACAAATTCATTGAAATGATGACGGAATAAGAGGGCGACAATTCAAGGATTGAACTTGAAATCAGCAATCAGGGGGCGATGGTCGGAATAGGAGACCGTATCGACCCGCACCGTCTGCAGATCGAACTCCTTTGAATAAAGGATATGGTCGAGACGAAGACGAAGTTTCGGATCGACGAACGTGAATCCGAAACCTCGACCACCACGCCACCATGCATCATTCAAACGGTCGCGATGATTGGGATGAATGTTGTTGCTGCGGCAATTCTGAATCGTACGCACACATCGGGCTCCGCTCAAATCGTTGAAATCACCACAAACGATGAGTGGATTGGGACAATTGCGCAACGAGTCGGCTATCGAACGTGACTCAAGGCCACGATAGGCATAGCCGAACTGCAATTTTTCATAAATATTGTGGACCTTCTGCCGTTTACCCGTGCTCTTGTTCATAGCCGTATCATAAGAATTAGTGCGCAGGTGAACATGGACTAAAGTGACTGGCGAGCCATCGACATCGGCCGTGGCCTCATAGACAATCATATAACTTCCAACGAACTCCACATCGTCCTTATCCAAATAGGGATAGTCGCGCAATATCTGTTCCATATTCAAACGATAGGTCCGGAAATTGCTCAGTGGAAAGCGGCTGTAGATGGTCAGGTCTGCATAGATTGCAGACAACTTTTCGAACTCAGGAAAGTCATGAAGGCTATAGGGATAGGTCGTACGCAGCATCTTTTCGAATCCATGGGAAGTGCCGGGTGTATTCTCTGGCAGGAACAAGAAGTCGGCATCGAGGTTCTTGACGTAATCAAGGAACGGTTGCTGATGTTTCGGCACATACTCGACCTTCCCGCAGATGTTATATTCCAGAATGCGCAGGGTACCCGCAGGTTTGGCATCGGAAAGTTCGGGGGAAAAACGGAGAGGTATCTGCTCAGTACAACCATTGACAAGCAAAGCGAGAAATGCCAAGACAAGGGCAGCCTTCCATTTGCGGAACACCAGTAAAACAAGAGCAATACCCGCAAAGGCAAGGACAACGAAGGGCGCCGCCAATATAGCCATTTCAAATGTCTCCTGTGTCACCTGCATAACGACGTGTACAATTTAACATACTCGCGGGCAATACTGCGAGTATCGTAATTCTCTTCAACGAGCCTTCTCCCCCGAAGTCCCATCTGCTGCAATTCATCTTCAGAGGAAGTTGCAAACAAACGAAGTGCTGACTTGATAGCCTCGACGTTCACATCCACACACCAACCGCAATGCTCCGTATTGAGCACGTTCCAAGGCGTACCCTTCGTCGTCAGGACCGGAGTTCCCGAAGCCAATGCCTCTGCCACCACGATGCCGAAGTTTTCAGAGTGCGTAGGAAGAACCAGGAGGTCGGCTTCACGAATCAATTTCCATTTGCTGTCTCCATAGACACCGCCAAGCCACTGGACATGCTCCTTTACTCTGAGCCTATCAACCAAAGAACGAAGGCTGGAGAGATAAGCGGAGTCTCCTTCTCCTGCAATTTGTAGCACATAGTCACGTAACGGGCCGTCGAAGGATTGCAATACGGAAAAGGCCTGAAGCAGCAGATCAATCCCCTTCTTGGGATGAATACGACTTAGGAACAAGAGTGTCTTAGACCTTTTCCAACTTGTCTTCATCTCTATGGCCTGAGTATCTACACCATTGCCGATGACGTGAACATTAGGATGCCAATCGGAAAGCAGTCTACAGTACCGGGAAATGGTTTCGATGTTCTCTTTCTCGCTTTCCGCAGTTGCATGAACAACGTCAGCTGCAAAGAGCGCCCTACGCTGATAGGCGAGCAAGGAAGGAACCTTGCGAGTCCAGTAATGACGACGAACAATCCAAGGCTCAAGCATGCCATGAGGGGAAAGGACAACCGGATATCCTGCCTCCTTGGCCCAAAGGGCTGCATAGGCGAAATAGGGCTGCCAACAACAATTGACGTGGACGATGTCGGGACGAATTGTGTCGAGCAGTTTCAGATATTCGGCACGCACACTCCATACCTTCCACGATTTGGACAGATAATGCAATAGTGCATGGCGCACCGGCAACTCATCCTGAGTTCGGTGCGCCACGATATGCATTTCCATCAATTCACCCAACGAATCGGAAAGCGACTGCATATACATGCTTGTGCCTCCATCCTGTCGGGACATGGAAGGGATGTAGTGAAGAACTTTCAACCGATTTTTGAATATTACTTAACCACGCCCTTCTCGAGGAACTCGGCCAAATTGGTGCGCATGACAGAAGCTACATGGTCAGCAGCCACCTTCTCCATGTCATGCTTTACCATAATCTTGACAAGTTGCTCGAAGGTCGTCTTCTGGGGATCCCAGCCCAATTCGCGCTTTGCCTTAGAGGGATCGCCCCAAAGGTTCACAACGTCAGTGGGGCGATAGAAGTCGGGACTCACCTCGACGAGCGTCTTTCCGACGAGGTCGGCAGGTCCGGCCACGCAAACGCCCTTCTCATCAAGACCTTCTCCATGGAACTCAAGTTCCATTCCAGCAGCCTTGAAGGCATAATAACAGAACTCGCGTACCGAATGCTGCACGCCAGTAGCAATCACGAAATCATCGGGCACATCATGCTGAAGGATGAGCCACATACACTCAACGTAGTCACGAGCATAACCCCAGTCGCGAAGGCTGGACAGATTGCCGAGGTAAAGACGCTGCTGCTTGCCCTGTGCGATACGAGCAGCGGCAAGAGTAATCTTGCGGGTCACGAATGTCTCGCCACGACGCTCAGACTCATGGTTGAAAAGAATGCCCGAGCAGCAGAACATATTATATGCCTCACGGTACTCCTTTACAATCCAATAGCCATAGAGTTTAGCCACAGCGTAAGGGGAATAGGGATGGAAAGGTGTATTCTCGTTCTGAGGCACTTCTTCGACCTTTCCATAAAGCTCGGAAGTAGAAGCCTGGTAGATGCGACACGAATCCTCAAGATGATTGGCTCGTACGGCCTCAAGGACACGAAGCACACCCGTAGCATCGACATCAGCCGTAAACTCGGGGGCATCGAAACTTACCTGAACATGGCTTTGTGCAGCAAGATTGTAGATTTCAGTAGGCTTCACCTTGTCGATAACCTTCACAAGGCTCATCGAATCGCCCATATCTCCATAATGGAGGTGAAACTGGGGATGGCCCTCAAGGTGAGCAATACGCTCACGATAGTCAACAGAACTGCGGCGGATGACGCCATGCACTTCATAACCCTTGCTGATAAGGAACTCAGACAGATAAGAACCGTCCTGGCCAGTGACGCCCGTGATAAGGGCGACTTTTCTCTTTGTCATAATATTACGTCTTAATAAAAAATAATCTACTTATTCGATCGACTTCTTGTACCAGTCGAACAATTTACGGACACCATCCTCAATCTCCACCTTATGGGTCCAACCCAACGAATGCAGTTTGGAGACATCGATCAGTTTGCGCATCGTTCCGTCGGGCTTCGACGAATCAAACTCCACGGTTCCAGTGAAACCAACAGCATTGACCACAAGTTCGGAGAGTTGGCGAATGGTCAATTCCTTACCGGTTCCTACGTTGATGTGGCAATTACGAATTTCGCCAAGGGAAGGGATAGCTCCTCCTCGACCTGCAGAATGATTGCGATCAACAGCACCATCGGTGGTGGCTCCATAGTGGACCGAAGAATAACGTTCGATTCCGATGATGTCGCTGAAATCAACATTGAGGAGCACATGGACCGAAGCATCGGCCATATCCTCGCTCCAAAGGAATTCACGAAGAGGAGTGCCGGTGCCCCAGAGGGTTACATTGTTATCCTCAATACCATACCAGGCCAACACTTTGCGTATAACTGCCTCGTCGGATGTCTCGTCAATCTCGTAGCGTACCTTACCACCCTGTTCAGGAATGGTTGCACCCACAGGTCGAATGGCCAGATCGCGACGGATGGCTGACCAATCGTTGTCGTTGATGAGTTTCGCCAAATAGATCTTGCGCATCATCGCTGGCATGACGTGTGAATTCTCTAAATGGAAATTATCGTTGGGTCCGTATAGGTTGGTAGGCATCACAGCGATATAGTTCGTGCCATACTGAAGGTTGTACGATTCGCACATCTTCAAACCGGCAATCTTGGCAATGGCGTATTCCTCGTTGGTATATTCCAAAGGAGACGTCAGAAGGCAATCCTCCTTCATTGGTTGTGGTGCATTCTTCGGATAGATGCATGTCGAACCCAGGAACAACAGTTTCTTCACACCGTGGGCATAGGCTTCGGAAATGACATTGCATTGAATCTTCATGTTCATCATTATGAAGTCGGCACGATAGAGCGAATTTGCCATAATGCCTCCTACAAAAGCAGCAGCCAAAACCACAGCATCCGGGCGTTCCTCATCGAAGAAACGACGTACTGCGAGTTGGTCGGTAAGATCCAACTCCTTATGCGTGCGTCCTACGAGATTGGTGTAGCCCCTCGACAAGAGATTATTCCAAATGGCAGAGCCTACGAGTCCACGATGCCCTGCCACATAAATCTTGCAATTTTTATCTAACATATTTACACACTTGTTTCCCGAATATAATAAAATTTGTGCGCAAATTTACATAATTAATTGCATTTATGGAAACAGATAGAGGTATTTCATCCAAAAATCAAAGGATTTTGTAATATTTGGTACCCAATTGTCAATTCTACTAAAGATTTTTGAGCCAATTGAAAGCAAAATTGACTTTCATTGTTGCTTATGAACAAAAAAATAAATATCTTTGCGCCGCGATTCAGTGTTGATTGCACTTTTTTACAATATATTAATGGAAGAACAAAACAATACAATCGCCTCCGTTGAAGCACCCGTAGATGCTGCTAATGTTCAGCCCGCGGTCGATGCGGCCCCCAAGAAAAAGAAGGTCACCCGCTCCCGCAAGAAGGTAGTTGCCCCGGAGGCAAAAGAAGAGACTAAAAATGAGGCTGCTCCAGAAGAAAAGATTGAGGAGCCCGCAGTAGAAAACAAAACGGCAGAAAAGAAACCTGAAAAGGCCAGCAAAAAGGAAACCGTAAAAGAGGTAGAGAAGCCGGTAGAGAAACCGGCCGTGAAGCCTATCCCTAAGATGCCAAAGAACCTAGTGATACGCGACTTCTGCGACCTTGCCAATTCTGGTGGATACATTCCTTTGCTTAGCGACCAGCAGATTCAGCAGCTGACTTACGAGGAAGCCTACGAGCGCGACCTCATTTTCGAGGCCATCATCTCGAACGTGCTCGATTATGATATCGTTCTCTCGGATACCAACATCTGGCTAGAACTTCTCGTCGGTCACACGTCAAGCCATTCCGACCCACGAGTCAACGCACGTCTGATGTTCGAACGCCAATTGGAGTTCATCTCCAAGATGTGCAAGAAGATCGGTGGCAAGTTCACTATCATGAGCGAGACCTACGAGGAAGTCGACAGATTTGCGACTATGCAGGAGCCCACCGACTATAAATTGGCCGACTGGAAGGATCCGGCACTCTGCTTGAACGTGGCAGCTCGCTTAGCCAAACGCTTGATGCTGTATCAGCAGAAGGAGAATCGTCTGCGCATCGAGGGCATCGGTTCCGAAAGTCATCATTCGTCGTTTGCTGATCCTGCCATCATTCGCCGCACCGTCGAACTCTTTGCACAAGGCAAGAAGGTGCTGCTTCTCACCAACGATGCTTCGGTGGCTATCCGTTCATTAGGTATGTGCGACGATCTTCAGCGCACCAATGAGATTGGCGATGAAGAATGGCGAGAGGTTTATGAGCCACAGCGTCCGATGGTGCTTACTATGGACGATCTCAAACTCCTTGACCAATACACGCGTCAGTATCATTTCCTGACCCTTGCTGCAGGACGTCAGTGGATGCAAGACGTTCAGATGCGCCAACCTGTACAAATCGAGAAACCTCTTGCCCTTTGGATTGAAGGATTCCGTCCTGGTGATCGTCGAGAGCGTCGCAGTGACAAGCTTGAACAGCAGAAGAAGGAGTACGACAAGCAACGTTTGGAGCAGGAACGTAAAGAACAGGAGCGTAAGGAGCAGGAACGCAGGGAACAAGCCAGGCTCGAACAGGAACGTCGCGAAGCCGAAAAACAAGCGCGTCGCGAAGAGCAAGAGCGTCGTGAGCAGGAAAATCGCGAGCGCAAGGAACAGGCCCGTCTGGAACAGCAGCGTCGTGAAGAACAGCGTCGTGCTGACCGCGAACGTGCTGCAGCTGAAAAAGCTGCTCGCCTTGCTGCCGAAGAGGAAGCACGCAAGCAGCAGGCACTCCAGACTATTGCCGATCAAGCTGCTCAGGTTGAAAATGATTCTGTGGCCGAAAATCCCGCAGAGGCTCCCTTGCAAGATGTCACTCCCGTAGAATCACCTGTTGAAGAAGCTCCCGTTATCGAACTTCCTCCCCTTTCGCCCGAGATGATGGAACTTATGGGTCCCTCATCAAGCGAAAAGAAGCGCACCCGCCGTGGAGGCCGTCGTCGCAAGACCACAGCCGATGCGACCGAACAAAAATAATATACGTCGTTGAAAAAGCTTTTTATCTTAAAACGATCTATTTGGACATTATTGATTATTCTTGGTTGCAGCTCGGCTGCAGCCAGGAATATATCCATATTTGTAGCTAATGACCTGCACGTGATGGGACCAGAGCTTCTTGTCTACGAAGGATCAGCTTGGGATAACTACATCAATTCATCGCACAAACTGGAAGATTATAGCGTTGGCTTGTTCCAGAATATGATTGACTCCATCTTGTTGCAGATGCCCGACATTGTTATGTTACCTGGCGACATCTCAAAAGATGGAGAAAAGCTTTCTCACGAATATATTACCCAAGAACTGTCAAGACTGACCAACGCAGGTATCAAGGTGTTCGTCGTCCCCGGCAATCACGATATCGGGAATATCGAGAATGCCCAATATTTCGACGGGAGCAAGCGATACAAGGCCGAGAACATCACAGCCGAGCAATTTGCCGAAATGTATGCATCGTTCGGTTATGAGGGTTCAGTAAGAGATGAGAACTCGCTGAGTTATGCTGCCGAACCAGTTGATGGCCTCGTCATCATCGGCATCGACTCTCATTCGCGCAAGATTGGCAAAAAGACATTGGACTGGATTTGTGAGCAGGCCTCTAACGCACGCGAGCAAGATAAGCAGATCATCGCCATGATGCATCATCCCATTATGGAACACTTCAATGGACAAACCGAGATGAAGTCGGATGCCATCATCAAAGATGACGAAAACGTACGATCGCGCTTTATGGAAGCAGGCATTCATACTGTCTTCACTGGTCATTTCCACACGACCGATGTGGCCATGGCCTACAATGAGAATCATACAGATTCGATCTTCGACATCACCACCGGCTCAATGATATCCTACCCGATGCATCATCGATGGGTAACTCTCAGCGAAAACCTGAGCAGGATGGAAATCAACACATTTGTAACCGACTCCATCGAAGGGCATCCGGAAATTGTCGACGTAGCCAAAAAGAGGATTGAAAAGAACATCAATGCAAAACTGGAAAGCAAAGGTGTGTCGTTTATGTCCTCGGTTGCATGCCAAGCAACCTTCCTCCATTGCGAAGGCAACGAAGATGAAGCCGATGGTGTTAGTCTTATTGACTCCATTCCCTCCATAGCCTTCATATTCTATCCCGAAGCATGGGACATTATGAACAGTCTGCTCGATGACGTTACATTCTATGGGAATGAAAATCAGAATCGCACCCACGATCTGAAGCTTGACATCAAACTGCGAGAGGCTGAAATCAAAGTAGAAGAAGAAGAAGAAGCAGAAGAAGAAGAAGTGGAAGAAGAAGTACCCGATAGTATTCGCGAAATATCCGCCGACCAAGAAGATGAACTATCCTATAATCTTATGGGGCGACCAATAGAAGAGGGAACATTGGGAATAGTGATTCAAGGAGGAAAGATAATGATACGAAAAAATCCGTGACAATCTAAACTGCCACGGATTTTTTTATTAGAACCTGCTAAAATTACAGGAGGGTAACCTTAACGTCATCCTCAACATCCTCGAGGACTACCTTGCCTTCGCGTGCCAACCAACCGATAGCAGAGAAGAGAACTTTATCAGTCTTGATCTTAGTGGTCTTCTTAAGCTCCTTTACAGTCTGGCCGTTCTTTTCGTTGAGCGCATTCCAGACGAGGCCGGCGTTTGTGCCAATTGTTTCGTTGTTCATAATTATAAATTTTTTACCTTAAATAAATAACACATTGCTTAAAAAAGCGGTGCAAAGGTACTCATTTTATAAAACACTGTGCAAAAAAAACTCATTTTTTATTCATAAAGTGGCATTATTTCGCAAAAAATTGCAATTTTATAAAATGAATCTTACAATTTTTACTTCGTTTCTACCTCAATATCAGAGGCAATCAGCTTGTAACCCTTGCCGTGAATATTAATGATCTCGATGCTTGGATCATCCTTCAGGTGCTTACGCAGCTTGGTGATATAAACGTCCATTGATCGTGCGTTGAAGTAATTATCGTCAATCCAGATGGTCTTCAAGGCGAAGTTACGCTCCAGGATTTCGTTGGCATGAGCGCAAAGGAGACCGAGGAGATCGCTTTCCTTCGTGGTCAACTTGATTGACTTTTCTCCCTCGTCACCACGGAATGTGAGCAGCTGCTTCTGTACGTCGAACGTATAGCGGCTCATATGATAAGCTACCACATCCTTGCCCTTCTTGCCCTTCACACGACGCAGGATAGCCTCGATACGGAACAGCAGCTCCTCCATCGAGAAAGGCTTGGTGATATAGTCGTCGCCACCGATCTTGAATCCTTCGAGGATATCTTCCTTCAGACTCTTAGCAGTAAGGAAGATGATAGGGATGTCGGCATTGAGTGTACGAATCTCCTGAGCCATGGTAAAACCATCCTTCTTGGGCATCATCACGTCGAGGATACAGAAGTCATAACGACCCTTCAGATAGGCTTTATATCCGGCATCTCCATCTCCGTAAAGATCGCAGAGATAGCCTTTGGCCTGTACGTACTCGCGTAGAAGCATTCCGAGGTTCTCGTCATCTTCGCAAAGCAGGATGCGAAGTTTTTCAGGTTGTTGTGTCATAATACAAAAGTTTATAAGTTACACATATTAATTATCTTCTCTCATAAGCGGGATGGTGATGATGAAGGCTGTGCCCTGTCCGTAGGTGGATTCGGCTTTGATGTCACCTCCATGATCTTTCACAATTTTCCAAACATAAGCAAGGCCGAGTCCGAAGCCCTTCACGTTGTGGACATTTCCTGTGGGGACACGATAGAACTTCTCGAAGATACGCTTCAGGTCCTCCTTCTTGATGCCTATGCCATTGTCCTGCACTCGCAGTTCCAACTTGTCCTTGCCGACATTACGGGTACTGATGGTAAGATGCAACGGTATGTCTTCGCGTGAATACTTGTAGGCATTGTCCATCAGATTGAAAATGACATTACCGAAATGCATTTCATCGACCATACAGATGTCGTCTTCAGCATCAAGATGCGTCTCGATTTGTCCTCCTGCCTTCTCTACCTTGAGGCGGAACGTAGAGCAGGCACTCTCCACAATGGCGTTCACAGGAATGTCCTGAAGTTTCAAGTTGGTCTTTTGACGATCGAACATCGACATTTGCAGAACCTTCTCAACCTGGAAACGCAGTCGTTTGGTTTCGTCGGCAATCACTCCGGTGATATGCTTCACCATGTCGGGCGACTTCGAGACCGCAGGGTCGTTGAGCATCTGCGATGCGAGCGAAATACTCGAGATAGGAGTCTTGAACTCATGTGTCATATTATTGATGAAGTCATTCTTGATTTCGCTCAATTTCTTCTGTCGGAACACCACATAGATGACAAAAATGAAGAGCATCAGCATTACCAGGGTGAACACAAACGAAGGAATCATGAAATGCAGACCGCTATTCATAAGGAGCCTATGACGTCCTGGGAAATACACTTCCATATAACTTACGCGCGAAGGAGCTTTGCCATAGTCTTGAGCCATCTGCGACCTTGGGAACAGCATTTGCATATAACTTCCCTCCTTCTCTGCTTCTTCAGCCTTGTAGCCGGCCGAACGATAAGCCACCGAGCCATCGCGTTCAACGATGCAGAACTCGTAATCCAGATTATATCCCGCCGACTGCATCTCTTCGGCCAACGTGCGTCGCAACTGTTCCAAATCAAGACGCTCCATGATGGGCTTGTCGTTGGTCTGGCTGATAATACGGAACACCACATCGTCCAACAGATTACGTTGATACATATACTGTCCGAGCAGCATATCCTGCATTGCTCGCTGACGACTCTGGATATTTCGGTTGCTTCTCGGCTGCATCTCGAAATGATGCTGGCTCAACGTATCTCCACCGACATTGCTCTGGAACTTGAACGTGCTGACCGATCCGTCAGGTCCCTGTACCGAGATGCTTCCGCTGGTGGTCACACTTGATGTGGAATTCTCCTGATTCAATTGGCTTAAGGCCTGCTTCTCGGCATCGTCATAGTACTCATCGAGATATTTGCGTGTCTCCTGACGCTCCAGTTGACGCATGGTGCCAAACAATGCGCGCTTGGCAGCCTCGTCAAACTGTTCCTCACGAGTGCTGACTATCTCACTCAAGTAAGTAAACTGCATGACCAGCAAACCAGCGAATGCTATCAAAAGCACAATTCCAATCAACCAAATTGTCTGTTTTCTCATCGATTTATCTGTTAAAATCGCTGCAAAATTAACTTAATTCGTTAAAACCGCCAAGGAAAAAGTGAGAAAAATGCATTTGATTTAACATAATTAACTAAAAAAGGGCACTTTGTTAACTAAAGATGTCCCATTTTAAAGAAATCCAGTAAGTCGAGGTTTTCTATTCGAAATTCATCATCTGGTTTTGTATCGTTATCAAGTAACGCATAAAATTAATTTCGTCAGTATCTGAATCGAAGGGATGGATATTGGCATTGAGTTCCTCATCCAAAGTCTTTTCCGAACCATCAGGCAACGTCACCTTCATCGATCCCGTACAGTAGGCACCATCAGAATAGTAGTATTTGCGCAATTCATATTCGCCCTCACTATACGAGGAAATGTCAAGAGGATTGTCATCACTTTTCGTAAAGACAAACATCAGCGAGTTCGTACGAGGTTCAATCAGATATTCCGATACAGTGACTCGTGCACCCCAGTTGTATTTCACACGAATGAAATAAGGCGACCAGGTTGAAACTCCATTCCAAGGCTCCTCTTCCGAGAAATCTCCGCAAAAGTAGTCAACAGTATATTCCTGCATACCGCTTCCTCCAAACATGCGACGCATCTTGATGTGCAAAGAATTGTCCAGATTAGGTTCTTCGATAGCATTGAGCATCATCGTTTGAGCCTCTGCGTAAGCACGACGTATTTCGATCACGCGCTCCATTACAGTCTGTGCCGAAAGAGCAGTCATCGAAAACCAGAAAAGAACTAAGGGAAATAAGCGTTTCATATCAATGTTAGATTTTAATGCAGAAGTTAATCCCAACCAAATTTCGCACAAAGATACATATTATATTTTATATGGAGAAATCTTGACACAAGAAAATACCGAACCATATGTCATAGAGCCAGATTTGTCACATATGCATTACAATTTGTGACATTTTTATGAATTATTATCTATTTTCAAAGAAATAATTTGTTTTCTTGATTCTTTTTTAGTATTTTTGCACACTATTTTTCGAAAGGGATAACTATGTCCCAATCTTAAAAAGAAGAAAGAAACAGATATGCGCCAAATCAAAATTACGCAGAACATCACCCGACGCACTGAAGAGTCGATCGAGTCGTACCTTACCGCCATCAGCAAGGAGCACATGGTTACCCCAGACGAAGAAGTGGACCTGGCCCAAAGAATTCACAAAGGCGATCAACAAGCACTCGACAAACTCGTACGCGCCAATCTTCGTTTCGTGGTGTCTGTCGCAAAACTCTACCAGAACCAGGGGCTTTCTCTCTCGGACCTCATCTCGGAAGGTAACGTCGGTCTTGTAAAGGCCGCTGAGAAGTTTGACGAAACCCGTGGTTTCAAATTCATCTCCTATGCCGTATGGTGGATTCGTCAGTCCATTATGCAGGCACTTTCCGAGCAAGCCAGAATGGTCCGTCTGCCTGGCAACCAGAACAACCTCATTCGTCAGATTCGTGTCATTCAGAACCGTTTCGAACAAGAACAGAACCGACCTGCCACGATTGAAGAGATTGCCGAGGAACTGGATGTAGCCCCCGAAAAGGTGCGCGAGACCATGGCAGCCAACAACCGCGGTGTCAGCCTCGACTCCCCTCTTCAGGACGATGAGGACGGAACGTTGCTCGACATCACACCCGACACAAAACTCGATGCCACCGACTCCACGCTCAACAACGAGTCGCTCCACATCGAACTCGACAATCTCCTCAAGTCTATGCTCAAGGACCGCGAGGCGCTCATCATCAAGGAGACCTTCGGAATTGATTGTCCTGAGAAGTCACAAGAAGAAGTGAGCCAGGAGCTTGGTCTTACCCGCGAGCGTGTTCGCCAGATTCGCGAACGTGCCCTCCTGAAGATCCGCAAATCACCTAATGCCAAGCTTCTACTTGCATACCTCTAACCAAATTTTCAAACCATTCATTTCGGAAAGGGAACGATGACAAGGCTACAGCCGACGCGCGTTCCCTTTCTTTTTTTGTTTTCCATTTCGTTAATAGAAATTACATTTTCATCATTTCGTCCGACATATCAGGGCAAAAACCGTGCATTTTCAAGTCCAAATTTGCAATTATGAAATAATTTACTTATCTTTGCGCCCAAATAAATATATATACTACCTAATCAAAACAGACAAAAAGTATGGATAGTTTAGAAGTTGCTGTTGAAAAGAAAGCATCGAACTTCGTAGAAGAATTCATCGAAGAAGACATTGCAGCCGGCAAGGTTGCTGCATCACCCACACATATCGTTCACACACGTTTTCCACCAGAACCCAACGGTTATCTCCACATCGGACATGCCAAGGCCATCTGCATGGACTTCGGTGCCGCCGAGAAATATGGCGGACAGTGCAACCTGCGTTTCGACGATACCAATCCCAGCCGTGAGGATACCGAATATGTTGAAGCCATCATGGAGGATATCCATTGGCTCGGATTCGACTGGGGCGATCGCCTCTATTATGCCTCCGACTATTTCCAGGAGCTCTGGGATCTGGCCGAGGAAATGATTCGTCGCGGCTTGGCTTACGTCGATGAGCAGAGTTCTGAAGTGATTGCCCAGCAGAAGGGCACTCCTACCCAGCCGGGTGTCGAAAGCCCCTTCCGCAATCGTCCTTGGGAAGAGAGCCTCGACCTTTTCCGCCGTATGAACAAAGGTGAGTTCGACGAAGGCACCATGACGCTGCGCGCCAAGATTGACATGGCGAACCCCAACATGCACTTCCGCGATCCCATCATGTATCGCATCATCAAGTACCCGCATCATCGCACAGGCACGAAGTGGCAGGCTTACCCGATGTACGACTTTGCACACGGTCAGTCTGACTTCATCGAGGGTATCACCCACTCCATCTGCACGCTTGAGTTCGAGGTACACCGTCCTCTCTACAACTACTTCGCCCAGATCATGGCCGACATCAGGGGCACGGAGTACAAGCCTCGTCAGATCGAGTTCAATCGACTCAACCTCACCAATACCGTAATGTCGAAGCGCTATCTCCGCAACATGGTGGAGACAGGTGTAGTGCGCGGTTGGGACGATCCTCGCATGCCAACCCTCTGTGGTCTGCGTCGTCGTGGCTACACTGCTCAGGGCGTTCGCGACTTCATCACCACCATTGGTTACACCAAGTATGATGCCCTCAACGACATCAAGCTTCTCGAGAACGCTGGCCGCAACGACCTCAACAAGATTGCCACCCGTGTGATGGGCGTGGTCGATCCTGTCAAACTCACCATCACCAATTATCCCGAGGACCAGGTTGAACTTTGTGAGATGGAGAATAATCCCGAGCAGGAAGGCAGTGGAGTACATCAGATGCCTTTCTCCCGGGAACTCTACATCGAGCGCGAGGACTTCCAGGAAGTGGCTCAAAAGAAGTTCTTCCGTCTGACCATCGACAAGGAAGTACGCCTCAAGAGTGCCTACATCATCAAGTGTACAGGCGTCGAAAAGGATGCTGAGGGCAATATCACCAACATTCTCTGCACCTATGATCCCGACTCCAAGAGCGGTATGCCTGGTGCAGACCGTAAGGTGAAGGGCACCCTCCACTGGGTAAGCGCAAAGCACGCTGTTCCGGTTGAGGCACGTCTCTACAACAATCTCTTCCTCGACGAGGAAGCAACGACCGAGTCGGAGCGCAATCCCGAAAGCGAGGTTGTGGTTACCGCTTACGTTGAACCCTTTGCTGCCGAGGATCCCGAGGTCGGCAAGAAGTTCCAGTTCCAGCGCATCGGTTATTTCTGCATCGACAAGGATACCACACCCGAAAAGATCGTGTTCAACCGCACCGTTTCGCTCAAGGCATCCAAGTAATTTTATTATTCGTTCGACAAGTTTATAAAGTGCAACAAAAGAAAAGCCGCGCCTACTATCAATACATGCTCGACCTGGCCGACGATAAGGTCAGCTACTACAGCACCGACGACATCTCGCAGATCATCTACGATCTGCTGGATGACGGCGATGCTGAAGAAGCTATGGCAGCATGCCAAAAAGGTCTTGACCAACACCCCGAAGATGAGTTTCTCGAACTTATCGAGGCGAAGATCCTTTTGCACATGAATCGATACGACGAGGCCGAGAAATTGGTCAAGGGCAATCCTGATGAACAGTCTCCATTCGGCATTGGCATACATTTCGGTATCGATGTGAAGACCAAAGACCAGGAAGAGGCTTACGAGACCCTTTTCAGACATCTGCAGAAAGGAGATCTTACCGGACTCGAGTTTGTGGAAATCATCGATGAACTCTTCGACCACCTACCCCATCATCTTACGGCCGAATACATCACCAAGGCTGCCGATGTTGTGGTAGGCAAACCTTCGAAAGCTGAAGAGCAGGATGCCGAGGCATTGGGCCGCATGGGAGCATTGCTGATGGACTGCAATTGCCATCGCGATGCCATCCCTGTGCTCGAACATGCCCTCGACATGGATGCCTACGATGTCTATTCATGGCAGGACCTTTCGCGTTGTCAGTTCGAGCTACAGATGTTCGACGAATGCCGCAACTCTTGTGAGATGGGCATAGCCATCGATCCCAAGAATCCGCTCTTCAACTTCGCCCTGGGCTTCATCCTTTACCAGAAGGGAGAGCACACCGAAGCCGTTGAGCACCTCGAAGTGGCACGTCAGTATGCTGAAGGCAAACTCCAGCACGAGGCGCCACACCTCGACCGTCAGGAAGTCGAGCAGCAGACCAGCGTCACCTACGAACTGCTTGGTTCGGCCTACATGGCTCTTGACGAATTCGACAAGGCACGCGAATGCTACGAGATGCTCGTGCAGCGCATTCCCAAGTTCGCAGAAGGCTATTATCGGCTTTCATCTTTGGCAATGGACAAGGGAGACACCCCAAAGGCTGTCGAATATATCCGTGAAGCCATTCAAATCGAGCCCGACAACACCACCTATCTCGGCTTTTATGTCACCTTGCTGACCGAACTTCGCAAGTTCAACGAAGCGCTGCAAGTGCTGGACGAACTTATCGAACTCGAGCCGAAGTCCAAGACCTATCTGCTGGCAAAGGCAGAATTGTCACTCAGCCTCAAGCGGTACGACGAGGCTGACAGGGCTTACCGCACATTGCTCAAACTCAAACCCAAAGACTCTACGTCCCGCGAACTGATGCGCGCCTATTTTGAGGCCATCGGCGACAATGAGGCGCTCAAGAAACTCAACAAGTAAAAATGGAAGAAATTTATAACTGGATAGCCCAGAACATGAGTTATGGTGTCATCACCCTGTTCATGGCTATCGAGAGCTCCTTTATCCCTTTCCCAAGCGAGATTATCATTATTCCTGCTGCATATATTGCCTATCATCAGGGCATACTCTCGCTCCCACTTATTATCCTTTTCGGCACAATTGGCGCTCTCATCGGCGCTCTTGTCAACTACGGCCTCTCTGTTTGGCTGGGCCGTCCCATCATCCACCGTTTTGCCGACACCAAGATAGCCCATATGCTCCTCATCGACCTGCCGGGCGTTGAGAAGGCTGAGAAGTACTTTGCCGACCATGGTGCTGTTGGCACTCTCATCGGTCGCCTTATTCCTGCCATCCGTCAGCTCATTTCCATCCCTGCCGGCCTTGCTCGCATGAACATGTCGGTCTTCCTGCTTTGCACATGCATTGGTGCTGGCGTCTGGAACACCTTCCTTGCCTATCTGGGCTATTTCATCGGTCAGACCGTAAGCGAAGAGGTGCTCATCGCCAAGGTGCAGCATTACAGCAGTTACGTGAAGATTGCCTTGGCAATCATCTTCATCATCGGCTTTGCCTATTACGTCTATCGTGTGATTGCCGCCAATCGTGCCACTGCGCGCAGAAAACAACAGTGATTTCCGACCTATGACTTTCGAACTACAAGCCACCGACCGCAACAGCTGGGCCCGTGCCGGTGAGATAACCACCGACCACGGCAAGATACAGACGCCGATATTCATGCCCGTAGGTACCGTGGGCTCAGTGAAGTGTCTCCACTTCCGCGAACTCAAGGAAGACGTGAAGGCACAAATCATCCTCGGCAACACCTATCACCTTTACCTTCGTCCAGGTCTTGACGTCCTGCAGGAGGCTGGCGGACTCCACAAGTTCAACAGTTGGGACCGTCCCATCCTCACCGACTCTGGCGGTTTCCAGGTCTATTCGCTTGCCGAGAACCGCAAGATCACCGAAGAGGGTGTCATGTTCCGTAGCCATATCGATGGTTCAAAGCATCTGTTTACTCCCGAACGCGTGATGGACATCGAACGTACCATCGGTGCCGACATCATGATGGCGTTCGACGAATGTCCTCCCGGACAATCCGACTTCAAGTATGCCGAGAAGTCCTTAGGCCTCACCGAGCGTTGGCTCGACCGTTGCTACAAACGCTACAAGGAGACCGAAGACGAACTGGGCAACGGCCCTTACGGTTATCATCAGGCCCTTTTCCCCATCGTTCAAGGTTGCACCTATCCCGAATTGCGCCGTCGTGCTGCCGAGAAGATTGCTGCAATGGATGTCGAAGGCAATGCCATCGGCGGACTTGCCGTGGGTGAACCTGTCGAGAAGATGTACGAGATGATCGAGGTTGTCAACGAGATTCTGCCCCAGAATCGTCCACGTTACCTGATGGGCGTTGGCACTCCTGCCAACCTTCTTGAGGGCATTGAGCGTGGCGTCGATATGTTCGACTGCGTAATGCCTACCCGCAACGGACGCAATGGTATGCTCTTCACCAGCCATGGCATCATCAACATCAAGAATGCCAAGTGGGCACACGACTTCTCCCCTTTGCAGGAAGATGGTCCGTCGTTCGTCGATCAGGTGTATTCGAAGGCTTACGTCCGTCATCTCTTCCACGCCGAAGAGTACCTCGCCCTTCAAATTGCATCCATTCACAACCTCGCATTCTATCTCTGGCTTGTCGGCGAAGCCCGCAAGCACATCCTCGAAGGCGACTTCAAGCCCTGGAAGGAAGAGATGCTGCGAGCAGTGACCACAAGATTATAATAACACTATGCACATTCGAATTGTTTCTCCAGCAGGCTCCATCAAGCCTCGCCTTATAGACAATGGTGCCCAGACGCTCAAGTCATGGGGCCACAAGGTTACTGTAGCTGCCCACGCAAAAGGCAGCTACGGTCGTTTCTCCGGCACTCCACAAGAACGTGCCCAGGACCTCCTCGACGCACTCGAGGACAAGGACGTGGACATCATCTGGTGTTCGCGTGGCGGCTACGGCTGTATGCAGATTCTCGACATGATTCCCATCGAACTCATCAGCCGAGCCGGCAAACCCATCATCGGATATAGCGACATCACGGCGCTCCATGCACTTTGGCAGCATGCCGGCGTCCGTAGCCTCCATGCCCCGATGATGAAGCATCTTGCCAACGAATTCGGGCATCGCACCTCGCAGACCCTACGTGAACTCTTGGAATATTATGCAGCTCATCGCAGTTGGCCTCCCAAGCACAATCTGCTCTTCATGAAGAAGGCACGTCTCTTCGTCGCTCCCCATCAGGGTTGGAGCAACGAAGACCTCAATCCCGAAGCGACTGAAGAACTGCTTGACGAATTGATGGCACATCCCGTTCCGTTCGTGGGCGGAAATCTTGCCGTACTCACCGGCCTCCACGGCACACCCTACGACTTCGATTATCACGACAAGATACTCTTTATCGAGGACATTGCCGAGACACCCTACAAGATTGATCGCATGATGCAGCAACTTCGTCTTTGTGGTATCCTCAATCAGGTCAAGGGCCTCATTTGCGGGTCGTTTACGGGCTGCGAAGAAGATCCCCTGATGCCTGTCAAATTATGGGACAACTTCAAGATGATTGTCGAGCCTTATGGCATCCCGCTTTGGCTCGGTTCACCCATCGGTCATGACATCAATAACTTCCCAGTGGTAGAAGGATGAAGATAGTAGATTTCATAAGCCGCTGGATGGCCCTGATTGTGCTCGTCGTAGCCGCAGGATCCCTCCTTTGGCCCGAAGTATTTGGCGTCATCAAGACTGCGTGGATCAGTTATCTGCTGGGCGTAGTGATGTTCGGCATGGGCCTTACGCTCAATCTCCAGGATTTCAAGATTGTCTTCTCCCGGCCCAAGGATGTTATTATCGGATGCATTGCCCAGTTCACCATCATGCCGCTGTTGGCCTGGGCTCTGGCCAAAACCTTTCAATTGCCGCCCGAATTGGCAGTCGGTGTAGTGCTTGTAGGCTGCTGCCCCGGCGGCACAGCCAGTAACGTCATCACCTACCTTGCTGGAGGTGATCTAGCCCTGAGTGTAGGTATGACCGGCGTTTCGACCATCCTTGCTCCCGTCATGACACCCTTCCTCACATGGTTATTTGTCGGCACGACTGTCGATGTCAATCCGATTGCAATGTTTATGAGTATCGTCCAGGTGGTGATTCTCCCCATCGCTCTGGGTCTTATCTTCAAGCGATTCTTCCCGGTAGCCACTGCCCATGCAAGCAAGTATCTGCCAGCATTCTCGACCCTTGCCATCGCAGCGATTGTAGCTGCTGTCGTTTCGGCCAATTCCACCAATCTGAAGACCTGCGGATTCATCATCATCCTTGTTGTCATCCTGCATAACCTCTTCGGATTTGCGTTGGGTTATCTGCTGGGCAGCATCCTGAGACTATCGCACCCCAAACGCACTGCCATCAGCATCGAAGTCGGAATGCAGAATTCAGGCCTTGCCTGCAGTCTTGCCACCCAACATTTTGCATCGATGGCATTGGCTCCCGTTCCGGGTGCCATTTTTAGTGTTTGGCACAACATTGCAGGTGCAATCCTTGCAAAATTCTATAAAGGCTCACACTTTTTTACGCGCGCACACAATAAAGACGACCAAAACACGTTATAAATAAGTAATCCCTAAAACACTCTGTCCATGTCACTGGCAAAACGGACGAACTTATGATGATATGAAATACAGACGTCTATACACACTTCTCCTCGGTGGTCTTCTGATGCTTGGCGGTCTTGATGTCCTGGCACAAGGCTCGACGATGACCGACCAGCAGGTTCTCGACTATGTCGTAACCGCCCTGAAGGCAGGCAAGGACCAGCGCACCATTGCACTGGAACTCGCCCGTCGCGGTGTGACCGAGGAACAAGCCTATCGCGTAAAGAGACTCTACGAGGAAAGCAGCGAAGCAGGTACTTTGGGCGCCAACGAAGCTGCCTCCACCAAGCAGACATCACGTCGCCGAGTAAGTTACTCCGACGAGAGCACCTACATGGGACGTGACTTCGACTTCGAAGGCAATGCCAACTCGCGGAGCCGCACCTCCACCAGAAGGAGTGGAACAAGCACATCTACAACCCGCACTTCGACTTCTCGCAGCACACGTGCTCAAAACCGCGTGGGAAGTCGCTCTACGACCAATAGGTCCACCTCAACAACTGGCGTCACTGGAACAACAACATATGACGGTGGATTTGTAAACACTGGCCGAAACACCGGTAACAGACTCACCACGGCCGAAGAACTCGAGAGCCAGACCGGCGATCAGTTGGCCGAGACCTTTTGGGGTGAAGACGAAATGATGCTGCCTGTTGAGGAGGAGGAACTCCCCGTCTTCGGTCGCAACATCTTCGATTCGGAGGAACTCACCTTCGAACCGTCGATGAACCTCGCCACCCCCAAGAACTACGTGCTCGGTGCAGGCGATGAGGTCATCATCGACATCTGGGGCGACAATGCCACCACCATTCGTGAGGAGATTTCTCCCGATGGAACCATCAATATCGAGAGCCTCGGTCTGGTGAACCTTTCGGGCAAGACCATTTCGGAAGCCAAGCGCTACCTGCGCCGTCAGCTATCGCGCATCTATGCCGGTCTTGACCAGGCAGATGGTGTGAACGACATGGAACTCTCGCTCGGTCAGTCACGCACCATCCAGGTGCACGTCATGGGCGAAGTGAAGTACCCTGGCTCCTACTCCTTGAGCGCCTTTGCCACCGTTTTCCATGCGCTTTATAGTGCGGGCGGCGTCAGCGACATCGGTTCGCTTCGTAAGATCATGCTCAATCGTGGAGGCCGCAATGTAGCAGTCCTCGACGTCTATGACTTCATCATGAACGGTCGTTCCAAGGGCGATGTCACACTCGAAGAGGGCGATGTCATCGTCGTTCCCGCCTATGAGCAGCTCGTTGAACTCACAGGTACCGTCAAGCGCCCGATGCGCTACGAAATGAAGAATGGCGAAACGGTGAAGGACCTCTTCGCTTATGCAGGTGGCCTCAGCAACAAGGCTTACACGCGCAGCATCCGCATCCAGCGTCAGAACGGCAACGAGAACGAGATCTGCACCGTTCGCAAGGATCAATTTGGTACTTTCCCCACCATGGATGGCGATGCCATCGAGATTGAGCCTATTCTAGAACGCTATTCCAACCGAATCGAGATCAAGGGCGCTGTCTATCGTCCCGGTCCCTATCAGTTGGGAACCATCAACACCGTGAAGCAACTCATTATTGCTGCTGATGGACTCACCGGCGATGCTTTCACCAATCGTGCCGTGTTGCAGCGCGAAAACGAGGACCTGACACGCTCTGTCCTTTCGGTTGATGTCAAGGATATCATGAACGGAACCATCAGCGACATCGTGCTCCAGAAGAACGACATCCTCTACATCCCCAGCCACTACGACCTGAATGATATGGGAACCGTAACCATCCATGGTGAGGTTGCACGACCCGGCGACTACCTCTATGCAAAGAACATGTCCATCGAGGACCTCATCATCCAGGCTGGTGGTCTCCTTGAATCGGCTTCTACCCAGCGCGTCGATGTGTCGCGCCGCCTCAAGGATCCAAAGAGCGAAGCCGAATCGGCACGCGTCAGCGAAACCTTCCGCTTTGCCATCAAGGATGGATTCATCATCGATGGCGACCCGACCTTCACGCTCAGTCCCTACGACGAAGTCTATATCCGCCAGTCTCCCGTCTATCGCAAGCAGACCAACGTAATGGTGACCGGCGAAGTACTCTTCCCCGGCGAATATGCCCTGACGCACAAGTCCCAGCGTCTCTCCGAAATCATCGAGCAGGCTGGTGGCGTGACGAGTTTCGGCTTCGTCAAGGGGGCACGTCTCACACGTATGATGAATGACGAAGAGAAGGAGCGCCAGAAGAGCGTCATCAAGATGTCGCAGAATTCCAAGGACTCCATCTCCGAAGCCATGCTCGACATCAGTAACACCTACTCAGTGGGTATCGACCTAGAAAAGGCTATCAAGAATCCAGGTTCACAAGCCGATGTGGTTCTGCGCGAAGGCGACATCATCGAAGTGCCCGAATACACCAATACGGTGAAGATCAGTGGCGCTGTCATGCACCCCAACACGGTCAGCTATGTTGACAACAAGCCCGTGAAATACTACATCGAGCAGGCTGGTGGATTCGGCAACCGCGCCAAGAAACGTCGTGCCTACGTGGTCTGCATGAACGGTCAGGTGAAACGAGCACGTCGCAACAGTACGCACGCCGTCGAGCCAGGTTGTGAACTCATTATCCCAATGAAGGAACAAAGCAACTGGAACATCCAGCAGACCATGTCGGTGGCTACCGCATCAGCATCACTCGCCACCATGGTTGCTTCAATTGCCAACATCCTAAAATAATTGAAACGATGGCTACCAAAAGGAAATTCAATCTCAAGGCTATTGTCAAGCAGCTTTGGCAAAACCGCAAGACACTCTACTGGTGGTGTGGCATCGCTATAGTCCTCGGCGTTATCTTTGCGCTCACGAACCCCAAGGAATATACTGTAACGACGGCTATCGTACCCGAACAATCCTCTTCCACCGGTTTGGCCAGTATTGCTTCGATGATGGGTGTAAGTCTTGGCAATGTGGAGGGTGGCAATGTCGATGCCATGGATCCCTCGATGTTCCCCGACATCGCCGAGTCCATCCCCTTCCTGCAGGCGATGATGGCTACCAAAGTCCATACGCTCGAAGACACGACTACGGTGACACTTCACGATTATCTCAAGACAGAATATGTTCCTTGGACTGTCAAGACCGTCGAAGCACTCCACAAGTTCAAGGACTTTATTACAAGGCGAAAGAAACCATCTTTCGACAATCAATCAGATGATGGGAAAGAGCCACCACGTTATATTCTGCTTGGTGAAAAGGAGTTTGGCAGGTTGAAAGGTCTGGCCCGCAACATCAAGTGCGGACAGAACATGAAGACAGGCATCATCACCATCTCGACCACCTGTCAGGACCCTATGGTTGCAACCATGATGGCCGACAACGCCATTGACTGCCTGCAGGCTAGTCTTTACGACTACAAGAGTGCTAAGGCCAAGGCCGAACTTGCCGACCTCAATGCACTTGAAGCCGAACGTCGTCAGGAATACGAAAAGCGACAAAAGAACTATGCCGAATTCCTCAACCAGAACCGTTCGGCCAACAACTATGCCATCACCGCCGAGAAGGATCGTCTGGATGCTGAGATGACACTCGCTTACCAGGCCCTTCAGCAGGTAACCCAGCAACGTTATCTTGCCGAACAGAGCCTCATCGAGAAGAAGCCATCCTATGCCCTGCTTATGCCTCCTACATTCCCTCTGACCGCCAATGGTTCGCGCAAGATGGTGGTGATTATCTGGCTGTTCCTTGGCTTCGTGTTTGGTTCTCTTTGGATTCTCTACGGGCGCAAATACTTGCGATGGACCAAGGATTTCGCACATGAACTCAGAAGAAAAGAATCATAACAACGGGTTATTGACCCGCAACACAATAGCGCTGTACCTGCGTACGGCGCTTATGTTGGTTATTAACCTTTATACTTCCCGTGTCATCCTGCGAGTGCTCGGTGTCGATGACTTTGCCATCTACTCCATCATCGGCAACTTCGTAGCTACTTTCACTATCATCACCAGCACGCTGACTCTCGCCTCCCAGCGATTTATTACCTATGAGATAGGACGAGGCAACGAAGCCGATATCCGTCGGACGTTCAGCACGGCACTGAGCCTGCATCTCATCATGGCAGTACTGGTAGTTATTCTATGTGAGGCCATCGGAATATGGTACATCAACGAGAAGATGGTCATTCCTGTCGAACGCATCGGTGCTGCACAGATAGTTTTCCACTGCTCTCTGATTGCAATGCTCTTCCAATTCATCAGCATCCCCTACACCTCGCTCATCATTGCCTACGAGCATATGGATGCCTGGGCATGGATCAGCATTGCCGAAGTGCTGCTCAAACTGGCAGGAGTATTGATTCTTCCAACGCTTCCCAATGGTTTTGACTACCTTGTCTGGTATGCAATCTTCATTGTCATAGCCGCTATTGTGGTCCGCATCACTTACGGAATCTACTGTCATGTGAAATTTCCCCATTGCTCCTACGAATGGAGTCTGGACCGAGCACAGACAAAAGAGATGTCGCAGTTTATGGGCTGGAACATCTTCGGTTTTGGTGCCGATATTGTAAGCAAGCAATGCATCACCCTGCTCATCAATGCCTTCTTTGCGTTGGCCGTAAGTGCAGCTCGTGGCATCGCCATCCAGGTGGAAAGCAATGTAACCAATTTCGCTCGCCAAATCGTCATAGCCTTCAATCCGCAAATCACCAAGTCCTTTGCTGCAGGCGACAAGGAATACACGGTGAAACTCGTGCGCAGCGGTGCCAAGTTCGGTTATTTTCTATTCCTGTTCTTTGCCTTGCCCCTCATCATCGAGACACCTACCATTCTCCGACTCTGGCTAGGTGAATATCCTGAGTGGTCCGTCACCTTCGTGCGCCTTTCGCTCATCAGCAGTCTCATCCTATCGCTGACCTATACGCTCGACACCACGGTTTTGGCTTCGGGGAAAATCAAATGGTTCCAGATACTTTCGGCATTGACGCTGATGATTACCTTCCCGCTCACTTATCTGCTCTATCGCCTGGGATTCCCCGCCTATTGCTGCTATCTTTCAGCCATTGCCATGACGACATTGATGCTCATCATCAAGACCGTGATAGCATCCCGAACCCTCGACGGCTATCATCTGGATTTCTTCCGCGTAATCTACGCCAAGTGTATCCCTGTGACCCTGCTGACCTTCGTCCCGATGGTTATGCTCAAGCGTTGGATATTGCCAGGCAGCGACTACGGCATTATGTTTATCAATGTCTTCATATGCCTGATTTGGTCTGCCCTCATAGTGATGTGGTTGGGTCTCAATCAAGGCGAACGTGACATCCTTTTGAAAAAACTGCATCTGAAACACTGAATCTGACGAGATATGTTCATTAGTGCTTTTCTTCCATATATCATCATCTATGCTATTGCTGTCGGTCTGATGGCAATCAGCATGTTGTTCTATGGCAAGGAAAGGTTGAACAACTATCTTTTCTGGTTGACATGGATTTCCCTTCTGATCTTTGTCGGTCTTCGCGATGCATCCGTTGGCTCCGACACGGCCAATTATCTCAGTTCATTCCATCATCCTGAACAGGGCTATGGCGAGAAAGGCGATACCGACCCCGGCTTTCTGATGTATCTCTATCTGACGCATTATCTGCTGTTCGACAATGGAACGCTGTTTCTCCTGCTCACCGCCCTCGTCGGATTAGGAGGCATCGGCTACGTCACGCGTCGCAATTCTGAAATGCCAGTCTATTCGATGGTCATCTTTGCCACTTATGGCACTGCCACCATCTTCCTTTTTCATTATCTGAGTGCCGTGCGTCAAACGTTGGCCGAAGGCTTGTTCCTGATGACAGTCTTCTACTACCTCGGTCCACAGAAGGACGAATTGAAACTGTTGGAACTCAAGGAAAATGGCGAAGAGATAACCCCTGAGAAGCGGGATGAAATCATCCCTGATCGAAATTTGGGCCTTGCTGCCATCTTGTTCGTCATCGCCGCCTTTATCCACGGTTCGACCTGGGCTATGCTTCCCGTGATTTTCGTGGCACGTTTCATGACTTTCAAACGATGGATATGGGCCTTGATTCTTGTCGGAAGTTATGCGTTCGGTGTGCAGAACTTCATTTCGGTGCAAGATATCGTGGCTGCTATCTTCAGCATCTTCGGACGTTCCTCCGAAAGTTATCTGGCCAAATATGGTGGTTACGCCACCTTCGGCCATGGCGATGTCGAAGTCTCCTTGGTCAACTCGAACATGTGGCCATTTACGCTCCTAGGGCTATACATCATTTTACGGGCAAACGAAAAGTTCATCAAGTCACAATGGGTAATTCTTTTCTTCCTTTCTGTGATTCTGAACAATCTCTTCAACGACAACATCATCTGGAGCCGCCTCTTCCTTTATCTGTCCCTCCTCTGTCTGTTTGTAGTCCCCAACGTTGTTGCACTACAGAAACACAAGTGGATTGACTATGGCTTCCTCATGCTTTTCACAGCCTACTCCATTATGCGAGCCTTCAAGATGTTGTTGGCCCAATGGATTGACCCCTTGGGCAATGTAGTTATTCCCTATGTATTCACTGATTTCACAATCTGAAAACGATGAAGAAGATCTATTTTATGCTGCGCAATATCGTATGGATACTCTATTACTTCCCGCTGTGGTTGCTTTTGAGGATCCATCCTCGTCACGCCTTTTTCATGGCGGAGGAACGCAATTGGCTGGAAAACCTTTTCCCTACTCGTGCCCATACCCTCGACTCTCAGATTGAGCTTTATCGTCAAAGGGAATATCGCACGATGGTTTATTATCGTCTTGGCGAGACATCCAAGCTCGTCTCCTGGCTCATTCCGGCTCAATACGCATGCACCATCAACTGTCCGGAAATTGGGGAAGGCTTCATCATTCATCACGGACACAGCACACGCATCGGTGCTCGAAGCATCGGCCGAAACTTCGAAATCTGGCAGAATGTGACCATCGGCCATCAGCATCCCTCCGACCTGCTTCCCAAGATTGGCGACAATGTCAAGGTAGGCTGCGGAGCCATTGTCATCGGAGGCATTACCATCGGCGATGGAGCCATCATCGGAGCAGGAGCCGTCGTAACCAAAGACGTTCCTGCCAACGCTATAGTTGCAGGCAATCCCGCCCGCATCATCAAATACACCGACCAGTCCGAACAATGAAGGTACTCTGGTTCTCGATAACTCCCGTAGCAACAGGCGACACGCGCGAAGGTTGCTGGATCAATGCCCAGACGGCACTGATCAGTCAATTCTGTCCCGACATCTCCCTATCGATAGCCTATCAGGCCAACCAATCGGACAAGCGCATCGTGGACGGAGTGACCGGCTATGCTATGAAACCGGAGTATCCTGGACTACGTGGAAAGATTGCCAAAGCGCTCCACGATCCAAATGCCGAATGGAGAGCTATTCGTCCCTCTGTATTGACTGTCATCGAGGATGTTCGTCCCGACCTCATCTGCTGCTTCGGCTCAGAATGGCCTTTCGGACTTGTCTCTTCGGAAGTGAAGGTTCCTGTCGTAATCCATATGCAAGGCCATTGGGGAAGCTATCTGAAGGAATGGCGAAAAGTGGAATCGGACAGCCAACTTTTCCGATTCCTTCATTACAATCCTTTCCGCATGCTCAAGACCCTGGTCCGCCACCATTTCGAGCATCTGTCTGTACAACGTGAAGTGCAGATTATGAAGCAGAATCGCTTCTATCTGGGTCGCACCAACTGGGACAAGCAACTCGTCGAGCAATATTCCCCCGGAGCCAACTATTTTCATTGCGAAGAGGCCATCCGAAGCGTGATTGTAAATGCCTCAAAGCATTGGCAGCCACAAGAAGGGAGAATGCAACTTGTCACCATCAGCAGTGCAAGCGAACTCAAGGGAAATGGGTTTATCCTCAAAACTGCCCGACTACTCAAGCAACGAGGTGTGGATTTCGTTTGGAAGGTGGCAGGCAGGAAGGAAATCTTCCACAAGTTCGAATGTTACACTGGCATTCATCATGATGAGGTCAACGTAGAACTCTTAGGCCTCATCGATGCCCCGACCATTGTTGAACTCCTCTCCAGCAGTACAGCATACGTCCACACGGCCATCATCGACAATTCCCCGAATAGCCTTTGCGAAGCGCAATTGATGGGCTGTCCGGTTGTGACCACTCATGTGGGCGGTATCCCACAACTGGTTACTGAGGGTCAGACCGGCCTCTTCGTCCCCTACGACGATCCCGAAGCGTTGGCCTCCTGCCTCATTCATCTTTCGAACGACGTTGAACTCCAGCGTCACCTCTCTGCTCAAGAAAAGGCAATGGCTCATCATCGTCACGACGGAGCATCCATTGCACAACGCCTCCACGAAATCTACGACAACATCATCGACACATATAATAATACATAATGTCCCGCCTGGCCATCATCATACCCATCTATAAGCCGGACTTCCTCAAGGAAGCCCTCGAATGTCTTGCTGCCCAGACATACAAGGACTTCACGGTTTATGTCGGTGATGACTGCAGCCCCCATCCCTTGTCAGAGATTGTGATGCCCTTCAAAGAAAAAATGAATCTGCATTACACGCGCTTCGACAGCAATCTGGGAGCAAAAGATCTGATTGGACAATGGGAACGCTGCGTTGCCCTGGCACAAGATGAGGAGTGGTTGTGGTTGTTCAGCGACGATGACCAGATGGACAACAACTGCGTAGAAAGTTTCTATCGCATGTTGCAACTGCATCCCGATCAGCGACTCTTCCATTTCAACGTCACCGTCATCGACAGCAAAGGCAAAACCACAACCGACAAGCGATTCGTCAAAAAGGACTTCGACGAATGGCTCTCGGCAAGTGACTTCCTGAAACAACGTCTTACCTACAAGGTCAACAGTTTCGTGGTGGAGTATATCGTCCATCGAAAGACCTTCGAGCAACTGGGCGGATTCGTCCGTTATCCTTTGGCTTGGTGCAGCGACGACGCAACGTGGTTCACGATGGGCAAGCCGTCCGGTATCCTCTCTATTCCCGATGCCCGCGTCTATTGGCGAAAGAGCGAAGCCAACATCACCCCCAATCGCAGCAGCTCCGTCCAAAAGCAGAAACTCAAGGCCGTAACGCTGTTTCTCAAGTTCTGCTTACAAGAACTTGGCATTTCTACACTACCCGCCATCTTCAACTATTATCTACATGCCCTTTATCAGGCACGCTCAATATTCCGTTTATGATTTATTTGGTCGATACTATAGGCACCGAGACTGGCATGCATCTCTACGACCAGTCGTTCTGCAATACGCTCCAGGCCAAGGGTGTAGCCGTTCGCGTGCTCTCCAACTATTCCACAACCGATGGCCGTCAGAAGGCGCTCTTCCCCAACTTCTACCATGGCGGCAAGCTCCTCATGATGGTGAAGTTCGCCTGGGCTCTTTTCGTCTTTGCACTCTTTCGTCTTTCTCACAGCGGCACCTACGTCTATCAGTCCTTTGGCCTGCGCTTGATCGACCAGTTCTTCATCCGCATCATTGGCCGAAAGAACCTCTTCGTCATTGTCCACGACATCTTCGAGATTACCGGAACAAATGGCGAAGATGTACGAAAGGCGCAAAAGATTGCCTTCTATCAGAGTCACATTCCTGCCATCATCTGCCATAGCGAAAATGCCCTTCAGACGCTCCACGATTTTGGCTATCAGGGACGCTCCATCTATTACCCGCACTTCAGTTACGAATTCTCCAAAGAGATCAATCCGCACGAAGTGGCTCCTGAAATAAAGGAAGCTGTGAAGACCGATAAGATTAATTTCCTCTTCTTCGGGCAACTGCGTCAGACCAAGGGAATCACCATCCTTCAGAAGGCCATCGACATTCTGAAGCAAAAGGATTTCGCTGGCAATATCATCATCGCAGGAATGGACAAGGAGCATTTCATCGACGAAACGCAGCAGCCTCCCTTCGTACAGTCCATTCTTCGCTACATCACCGACAGCGAACTCAATCATCTGTTCAGCTCCTGTCAGTACGTTCTTTTGCCCTACACGGAGATCTATCAGAGTGGCGTGCTCGAAGTGGTCATCTACTTCCGCTGTCCTGCGCTGATGTCCGACATTCCCTATTTCAATCAAATGATTGACCAATTTCCGAGTTTCGGCCATCTCTGCCACCCCAATACCCCTGAAGCATTGGCAGAACTGATGAACAGAATTATTAAGGGAAATGTGACGGGAGGCAAATATTTCGTCGAGAAGGATATTGCGAAATATAACGAGTTGCACGAGCCTTCCCGCCTGATTTCTTTCCTCAAGGCAGAATAGAATAAATAATTATTATAATTGGTGAACAGAAATATGAGCTCCAGCAAGGCAGATAATAGACGTAACGTCATTTTGACTCATACTGTCGAGTCCGATGATTGGGAATTTCGCCAGGGCATCTCGAAATACTCCACGCTTGATTTCGAGGTCGAAAGCATGTCAACTGGTAATGGCGACAGCAAATTGCGCAACATCATTTGCTATTTTCTGTTTCCATTTATCGTGTTTCTGAAACGTAACCATTACAACTTCATTGTCGCAAACCAGCAGTTTTATGGCTTGTTACTTGCCTTTTACTGTCGTTTGTTCCACGTCAGGAAGAGTTTTAAGATGGTTGTCATCGCCTACATCTACAAGCCCAAAAACGGGTGGATTGGATGGATCTATCAAAAGTTCATGCAATATATTGCAACTTCCGACTATATCGACAAATACGTCGTTCGCAGCAGTCGCGAGCTTGAAACATATCCCCAATTATTGGGAATCGATCCCAGTCGACTTGTCTTTATCCCACTTGGATTAGGCGGCAACTTTGATGCTCCGATAGATGAAGCCATGCAACAGCGCAAATACGTACTCTCGGTAGGACGCAGCAATCGAAACTATCCTTTCCTTATCGATGCACTCGAAGATGTCACAGATTACAATGTAGAGATCATTTGCGACACCTTGAATCTGGAGCCACGCAATCCTCGGATTCGCGTCCACAAGGACATCCATGCAGAACTTCCTCTCTGGATGAAGAACTGCTATTGTGTTGTGATTCCCCTCTTGGACAAAGAGACGAGTTCAGGGCAACTCGTCCTTCTGCAAGCAATGATGGAAGGAAAGCCTGTCATCATCACTCGGTCGAATGCTATTTTGGACTATTTTATTCCGTCGGAGATAGGCTTTGCTATCGAGAACACAAAAGAAGAGCTCCTTCAAGCACTCAAAACCATTTATACTGACACAGAACTTTATCAACAATTCTCACTTCGAGAAAAGGAACTGTTTCAGGAGCGTTTTTCCGCAGAACGTGATATCGAGGCTATTGGAAAACTCATCAAAAGTCTAATAGAATAATTCTACAAATGACATATAAGTTTAGGTATAAGATGATTCTCCTCTTGATGATGCTGCCAGTTCTTTCGCTGGCAGACGATGGCTCCATTCAGAAGGGCAACCTTCATCAAGGGAACAATCTCCATTATACGCTCACGGCGGAAGGAGCTGTGGGTACAGGCGATTATACTGCCTATTACCTCACAGCCAACCGCCATGGAATACTCAGCACCAATAGCGACACGGGATATGTGCGTGCCACATTGCAATACAATCACTCAAAAGGGAAATGGAACATTGAGACTGGTTTGGACATTGAAGCTCAGAGTCATGCCTATAATAACTTTTTCATTCAGCAGTTTTACGGTCAAGCTACCTACTCGTGGTTTTCCCTAGGATTCGGTGCCAAGGAGTTTTCCCCTGTACTGCGCGACATTCGTCTGAGCAGCGGCAGCACCATCTGGAGCGGAAACAGCCGCCCTATCCCCAGCGTCTATCTCATAACACCTGACTTCGTCACTATCCCAGGCACCAGAGGATGGCTTCAGTTCTATGCGGAAGGAAGCTTTGGCAAACTCTTCGACGACAATTACAAGCGCGACCGATACGCCATCTATCGTGTCGGCAAAAGCGGACAGGCTGAGTCATTCCTCACCACCGACGTATGGTTTCATCAGAAGAAACTGCATCTTCGCACCAACCCCGACAAACCCATCGTCTTTTACGTGGGCTTCGACCATGCCTCCTATTTCGGCGGCGAATCCTACAATAGCAGTTTCACTGGGGAAACCCAATCCTTCAGCCCACATCTGAAGGACTTCTTCAAGGCTTTCTTCATATCAGGAGGCGACGGCAACTCCCCTTCAGGCGACCAGGTCTTCTTCTACGGCAGTCATCTGGGTGAAGAGTGTTTCCGACTCGATTATCAATGGGGAGGTTCTGACAGCAAACAGAAACGTGTAGGACTCGTCTTCGAAAATCTCTTCGAGGATGGTTCCAGCATCGCCAAGTTCAATGGTATGGACGGACTCTGGGGCATCGAATACCACAACCAGCAGCACGATGCATGGATCCAGGGCTTCGTCTTCGAATATCTGCAGACCAGCAATCAAAGCGGCCCCATCCATTGGGACCGCGAAGATTGGGCCGAAAGTTTTGGCGAAGGCTTTGGCGAAGGACGTGCACCAGGTTCTGACGACTACTACAACAATTACTATTATGCGGGCCATTGCTATTACGGTCTTGCCTTAGGCACACCGATGGTCAAGTCGCCCGTCTATAATGCCGATGGCTATCTGCGCTTCACCGACAATCGCATCCGCGCCTGGCATCTTGGCGTAGAGGGGTCGCTGCTCAGAGCAAATCTCTCTAGATTTCCTAGACTATCTAGATTATCTAGAGACCCTAGATTCTCTAGGAAACCTGCCCTCGGCTACCGCATCCTCACCAGCTATCGCCAATCCTGGGGCACCTCCTTCGTCCCCTCATCAACCATTCGCGACGCATTCTGCACAATGGTCGAACTGAACACAAGCCTTGGCCCTTGGTCCGCCAAAGTGGCTTATGCCATGGATCACGGCGCCCTTCTCGGCAATAATCAAAGTTTCAACTTCAGCATCTCCTATCATGGAAAGATTCTATAAGTTTTTTAGGGATTCTAAGGGATTTGAAGGGATTCTAAGGGATTTGAAGGGACGAATGTTTCTTTGGGATTCTAAGGGATTTGAAGGGACTTTAAGGGATTTTAAAGGACGAATGTTTCTGTATTCCAAATGGTCCTGGCGCAACTATCGTCCCCAAATATCCCTTAATATCCCCAAATATCCCTTAATATCCCTTATCACCCTCCTTCTCCTCCCCTCCTGCGACGTCGGCGATTACATCGGCGACATCTTCGGGCGCTGGCAAATCACCTCTATCCAGACACCCGACAGCATCGCCACGCCTACCGACCTCTTCTACGACTTCCAGTCGAAGGTACATGTAGCGCACGTGCTCTACGAAGAAGAACACCGCACCCTCGACCTGCACGGTCTCGCTCGTCAAGAGGGCGATAGTCTCTTCATCAAATATCTTCCGATGGATAGCACGGGCAACACAATGCGGGAATTTATATCAAAGCGTTTTCTCATCGAAGATGACTATGCAGACGTGCGTTTCCACATCCTGCGTATCGATGGAAGCAGGATGATACTTGAACGGGGAAATCGTCGATGGGAATTGCGTGCGTATTAGGTTATTCTTCGAGCAAAATGATGCGCTCGTTTTTAATGTCGCCCGAGAGATAGTAATTCCTGCGTATTGTGGGCCGACGATAAACGGGTTGTTTCAATTTCAGACCTGTTATGGTATAAAATTCCGTTTTATATATAATGTTTTCAGAGAGTTGCTCCCAAATCAAGGTGTCGTGACAAACGTCGTATGCCACTTGCTTGATATATTCGAAATCCGATGCCGAATGAATTGTATCCCCGAGGGCTCCGCGTGAGTTCTCTGTAATCGGGACGCCCAATCTCGGTGCCAACAGCATCTCATAGACAAGGTCGCTGACCGCCTCGGCTGCAAATAACGACAGATGATACCCATCGCGTGTCAGGTCAAGGCTGTCATTTACTTCCGACACACGAAGCTTCTTGATCAACTGCTGACTCGGGATAATCATATCAATCCTATCCGCAAAGTCCGACTTCAGTTCCATCGTCGTCTGCTCGATGGCATAGTCCATCTTCAATTGAGAGAAATCATAATTCTTGAAGAGGGGATTTGTGGAATTATGGCTGTAACTCCAGGTCATATGCCAAGCGATCTGTGCATCAGGTTGATAATGTTCAATCCTATCCAACACCTCCTCAAGATTGGGTTTGATGGTATTATACATGCCCGAAACCGCCGATGCCTGCTGAACGGTTATCACATCCCACTTTTTCAAGGCCAGCACACTGTCAATCCGCACATGCTGGGTCTGTTGCCATAGTCCCGTCTCAGCGTCAAATTCAAAAAGCGAACACACGCGTTCGTCCTTTTTCATCATCTCGCAATATTGCTCAAGTGTTGCTCCCGGACGATACAGATAGGCCACGTCCAACTCCCCGCTTCCCTGATGAGGAAGCAGGTAAGGCAGAAGCAGTAGCATATTCTCAGTAAAACTATTGCCGATGCCAAGCAGGTGCAGCGGTTCGGCATACATAAGGCTTGAGGCAAGCAACCACAGCGCCAAAACGAGCAGTTCACGTGTGCGTTTCATCCGTCGAATGACTTTTTCGGGGGCAAATATACAAAGTTTTTCGCATTGGACAAAATTTTTTGACGATTTTTTCGTTTATACGATATGAAACAGAAGATTCAATTCCTAATCATACTCATCGGCTGCCTTTTGTCGGCCCGACCCGTCATGGCATCGGTTGGCGATTGGCACAGTTATCGTAGCGTCGGCACCTACGACCAGGTCGCTCTCCTCGGCGACGACCTGTATGTCCTTACCGACGGCAACCTCTTTGTCACCGATACGACGCTCACCGAATTCACCAGCCTCTCCCGCCTCTCTCTGCTCAGTGGCAACACCATCTCAAAGATAGCAGTAGCACCCGATCATCAGCATCTTGCCCTGCTCTACAACGATGGTCTCATCGACATCATCGATGCCGATGGCAACACCATTTCCATTATGGATCTGCAGACCAAGAGTCTGACTGCCAACAAGCAACCCCTTGGCGTGACTTTCAGTGGCGACGAGATGATTGTCGCTGCCGAATTCGGCTTCTATCGCGTCAGTCTGTCATCCTACAGCATCGTCGATTCCTACACCACGCCCTCAAACTGCAACATCGCCTTCTATTGGAAGGATGCCTGGTATCGTTCGGTACGCGGTCACGGCCTGCAGCGCTGTCCTGCTGCGAACAATGCCAAACAGGAGTCCAACTGGGCCACTTTGCAATCCGACACCATCCTTTCTGCCTTGACATTCTTCACGCCCAACAGTACCGAGCATTGCTGGGTGATTGCCAACGACAAGAACGTCAACGTGCTCGATGCCGACGGAAAGACGGTGCGCCGTTCAGCACGTGGATGCTACCAGTCGCTCATCCAGGCAGGTCGCTACATCTTTATGCAAGGAAGTGGATTTACGATGGCCGACCCGTTGACCTACGACATCAGTGTCTGCCACGACGATTACCTCCAGCGCAGCATCAGCATCTGCGCGCTCAACGACAACACCTTCTTTACATCGGTCGCCTCGGTCGGTCTCTTCTCTTTCCAACTCACTGCCTTCAACCGATGGGCACCTTTCGACTATGAACTGCTGGCCGATGGTGTGAAGATAGCTGAGGTGCTGGGCTCTTCAGCATTCTACTCTGGTCTGCTGCCGTTCGGCGGCAAGTTCGTGGCCACAAACTCCAAACGAATGTGTCTCTCCAACTATTCGGCTATGGCTCGTACCATGGGCGACATCTCCATCTACGATCCTGCCGACGACACGTGGACCACCCAGAGCTACCACGACATCATCGCTCAGGGCAAGGAGCTAGGGCTCGACGTCTTTCAGGGCATCTCGGCTTTCGCTGCCCACCCCAACATGACCGACAGCTACTTCGTCAGCACCTTGCAGCGCGGCCTTTTCCTCTTCACTGGACACCACTTGATGAAATGGTATCCCCAAAGCGCTCCCGAGGAATATCCCGACCAAGCCACCAGTCGCATCACGGCTGTCTATCCCGATGGTTCGGGTTATGTCTGGGTAGGCTGCCCCTTTACCGACTATCCTCTGCGCAGCCTCTCGCTCGACGATGAGAAATGGAGATGCTACCCCATCACCGGTCTTCCCGCCGTCTCCAACATACATCGCATCCTCGGGGCCCGTCACGACAGCTACGGGCTGAAGTGGCTCCTCTGCGACTATCCCTACCAGAGCAGCAAGGTGGCGATGTACTACGACCACGCGACTCCAGCCGATCTCTCCGACGACCAGAGCGCCTATTTCAGCATCCTTGTCGATCAGGACAACAACCAATACTCCAACATCAACTACTTCTTCGACATTGCCGAAGACCAGAACGGTGCCATCTGGTTGCTCACCAGCATTGGTCCGCTCGTTATCGACGACCCCTTCACCACCTTCGACTACGCGCAGAAGAATCCCGGCTACGGCAAGATTCGTCGCGTCAAGGTGCCTCGCAACGACGGCACCAACCTTGCCGATTATCTGATGGAGTCGGCATCGTGCACCTGCATCGCTGTCGATAACCTCAACCGCAAGTGGATAGGCACGCTCGGCAGCGGCCTCTTCCTGCTCAGCGACGACGGCATCACCGAAATCGAGCACTTCGACACCAGCAACTCCCCGCTTTTCTCCAACGACATTCTGGCCCTCTCGTTCGACCCGGAGACATCGGTGCTCTACATCTCGTGCGAAAGTGGAATACTCACCTATCAGACCGATGCATGGCAGGGCGAAGCCGATTTCAGCAACCTCTATTGCTATCCCAATCCCGTGCGCCCCGAATACAGCGGCGACCTGCGCATAATGGGCCTCATGGCCGATTCTTACGTCACCATCACCGACGTCTCGGGCAACCTCATCATGCGCACCCGCAGCATAGGCTCGTCCATCACCTGGGACCTCCGTGACAGCGACGGCCAGCGCATCGAACCGGGCATCTATATGATCCATGGAGTCGATTCTGAGGGTAAAAAGGGGAAAATATGCAAGTTTTTGGTGCTTTGAGCGAAAAATATTTGCCTTTAGGCAATAATATTCGTAATAATACGTTATAGATTTATAAACACCACTGATTTGGGCTCTATGCAAGATAACACTATACAGCAGCCCACCGATGCCAGCATCATTCTGACCTATCGATGCCCGATGCGTTGTGTGATGTGCAACATCTGGAAGAACCCCACTCGCAAAGAGGAGGAAATCAAGGCTGCTGACCTAAAGACTTTACCGCAACTCAAGTTCATCAACTTGACGGGCGGCGAACCATTCATACGCGAGGACCTCCCCGACATTGTCGAGGAGTGTTATCGTCATACTAAGCGTATCGTCATCTCCACATCCGGATGGTTCGAGGACAAGGTGATTGATCTTGCCAAACGCTTCCCCAACATCGGCATCCGCATCAGCATCGAGGGACTGAGCCAGAAAAACGATGAACTGCGCGGCCATCAGGGCGGTTTCGACCGTGGTCTTCGCACCCTGCTCACCCTCAAGGATATGGGACTGAAGGACATCGGCTTCGGCTGCACGGTCTCGAACAACAATTCGGCCGATATGCTGTCGCTCTACCAACTCTCGCTCAGCCTGGGCATGGAGTTCGCCACCGCTGCCTTCCACAACAGCTACTACTTCCACAAGGGCGACAATCAGATTACCAACCGCGAAGAAGTGTGCAGCAACTTCGAGAAGCTCGTCAACTTGCAACTCAAGGAGAACAGCCCGAAGTCGTGGTTCCGCGCCTGGTTCAACATGGGACTGATCAACTACATCGAAGGAGGCCGTCGCATGCTCCCTTGCGAAGCAGGCTCCGCCAACTTCTTCATCGATCCCTGGGGAGAAGTCTATCCTTGCAATGGCCTGGAAGAGAAATACTGGAAGCAGTCGATGGGCAACATCCACAAGGCTGACTTCATGACCATCTGGCAAAGCGAAGAGGCGCAGGAGGTGCGCCGAAAGGTGCGCTGCTGCGCCAAGAACTGCTGGATGGTGGGCACCGCCAGTCCGGTGATGCACAAGTACATCAAATATCCGCTCCAATGGGCATTGAAGAATAAGCTGCGTTCGCTCCAGGGCAAGCCTGCCTGTCTCGACAAGAAGTGGTGTGACGTCGGACAAGATCCCCGCCAGGGCGATCTAAACCCCAATCGCTCGTGAAGAAACAAAAGAATCGCATAGTAGTAACCGGAACGCGCGGCATCCCCAACATCATGGGTGGTGTCGAGACGCATTGCGAGGAACTCTTCCCCCGTCTGGTCGAAGAGGGCTATGACGTGACCGTCATACGACGTTCCAGTTACTGCCACGACCACCTTTCCCATTGGCAAGGTGTCAAACTCATCGACATCGATGCACCACGCAAGAAGTCGTTCGAAGCCATCATCCACACCTTCAAGGCCATCATCCGCGCCAAGAAACTGAAAGCGCAAATCGTACATATCCATGCCTGCGGTCCTGCGCTGCTCACCCCGCTCGCCCGTATGCTCCACATGAAGGTGGTCTTCACCCATCACGGACAGGACTATGATCGCGTCAAGTGGGGATGGGGAGCCAAACTAATGCTCCGTCTGGGCGAAGCCATGGGCTGCATCTTTGCCAACCGTGTCATCGTCATCAGCCAAGGCATACGCGACATGGTGAACCGAAAGTACAGCATCTCGCGCAAGATGCACCTCATTCACAATGGCGTGGCCACTCCCGAAGACATCAACGAACCCGGCTATTTCCGTCATCTCGGCATCGAGCATGGCAAGTACATCCTGGGTATGTGCCGTTTTGCACCCGAGAAGAATCTGCATCAGCTCATCCAGGCCTTCTCGAAAATCGATTCCCACGGCTACAAACTCGTCATTGCCGGTGACTCCGACTTCGAGGATTCCTATTCCATCAAGCTTCGCAAACTTGCCAAGGAGAATGGTGTCATCCTCACGGGCTTCATCAAAGGTCGCCGTCTGCATGCGCTCCTCAATCATTGCCGCTGCTACGTCCTTCCCTCTTCGCACGAAGGCTTGCCTATCGCCTTGCTCGAAGCCATGTCCTACGGCGCTCCCATTATCGTGAGCGACATCCCTGCAAATCTCGAGGTAGGTCTGCCTCGCAACAACTACTTCCATTGCAACGACGTGCTCGAACTCACTGCCAAACTGCAGGAGACCGTCGATATGCCATACGAGAAGTGCTCCTACGATATGGAGAAATACGACTGGGATGTCATCGCCAAGCAGGTCAGCCAGGTGTATCGAAGCCTATAGGCTTTATCAATTAACAATTAACAATTAATAATTAACAATGATTTGTTGGGACCCAAAACCTTCAACGGAAAGGTAACGTCCCTTTTACTCCCCTTTTACTACTCTTTTACTCCCACTCCCTTTTTACTCCCCTTCCGATGAAATTCCCCCTTCTTCTGTTGCTTCTCCTCCTGCCCTTTGCCGCCATCGCAGGCGAATGGCAGGCGTTTACCTATACGGAGAACTACAGCCGCGCTTGTCGCCTGGGGGACAATCTCTACATCCTCAAGGGCAATAGCCTTGTGCGCGCCAGTGTCTCAGGATGGGCTATCGAAAAGGAGTTGACACGCGAAGACGGTCTCTCAAGCACCAGGATTGTGGACATCTGCTACAGTGAGGAGGCCAATCGCATGGCCGTGGTCTATGCCGACGGCCTCATCGACGTCTTCCATCCCGACGGCTCCATCTGGACCATTCCCGATTTCTACAATGCGCCCATGCAGGGCACCGACAAGACCATCAATGGTATTCGACAGCAGGAAGGTCATCTTTACGTCTCTACTGCTTTCGGGTTCCTCGTCGTGAGCCTTTGGGAGGAAATCATCGAGCAGACGTTCAATCTTGGCTTGCCGGTGCGATGTGCATGGTCCTACAATGGTGATTGGTATTACAGTACCGACAATGCCTCCTTTTATTGCCCACGCAGCGGCAATCCTTTTGCGCCTGGTGCCTGGCAGAAGGCCAGCGACCATGCCATCGACGACGCCATCGTCCTTTCGGGAGGTGGCGTGTCTCAATGCTGGCAGCTTGGGCACGACCTCAGTCTGCGCAAACTCATCCCTTCTACTCGCGCCTCACAGCGATGCACAGCATCAAATACCATTCAAGGACTTTGTCGAGCCGACCGTTTCATCATGGCGGTCTCGGCAGATAGTCTGATTCTCTACGATATCAATTACGGTCACTGTCCCTCCTATGGCAAAGCGCCCAAGCCCAACCAGCGATATTCGTGTGTTGCTCGAGGACATCTTTCCGGAAGCACGGGCCTCTGCTCACTCTCCAAGGGAGGCGATACCTTTGCCTTTCTGCATCCTTCACGCGGCATCTTTGCCGACACATTGTCCTACCCCGATCCCTATACCGTCAAGGTCAACGTCCTCTATCGCGAAGGCCTCATCATCGAGAATCATCAGCAGAGCGCCGACTTCAATCGCATCACCTACAGCCAGGGCGAAGTGGGTATGACCACCATCCTGCCTCTCATCACCAACTATGGCATCATGATGCGCACCCCAGGAATGCTCACCACGATGAATACCGACGACGAGACTTGGAATAATTACACGGCCGCTGTAGTATCGCCCTACATCGACAAAAAGCGTTTCTCGGGCTTGGCCGATATTGTGGCCGACCCGTTCCATCCCTCACGTTATTGGTTCTCTACTCTCGAAGATGGCATCATCGGCATCGACCACGGCAAATACTATCGCACCTACAATCACACGACCTCCGACCACAAGATCCAATGGTGTGAACCCAATGTCGCGCGTGTCACTGGCATGGCCTTCGCTGCCGACAGCAACCTCTGGTGCTTCAACGAGGGTGTCGATCGTGCACTGTGCGTCTTGCGCGTCAAGGACAGCACGTGGTACAACTTCCAACTCCCGGGACTTGAGAAGAGTTACGGATTCACCCATCTTTGTGCCACCTGGCGCGGCGGACATCATCAGATATGGGGTTACCAGCACCTCAAATACGAGGCCACCAACATCTTCGTCTTTGACTATGGCACCAACATCGCCTCCACTGCCGACGACCGTTTCACCTATTTCAAGGCGCTCACTCCCACCTCAGGCATCACCTTCACGCCCTACTATGGGCGAGGCGTCTATGAAGGCCCCAATGGAGCCATCTGGCTGCTCAACACCTCGGGCCTCTATATTGTCGATAATCCGACAGCCGTCTTCCGGAATCCTGGCGTCGTACGCACCATCATCGAGAATGTCGTTCCCAACAGTTTCGCCATCGACAACCAGGGTCGTGTGTGGATAGGTACCGAAGGAAATGGTCTCTATCTCTTCTCGGGCGATGGTCGCAGGCAGATTGCGCAAATCACTTCGTCGAACAGCATCCTCAAGACCGATGAGATTCTCTCCCTCGCCTTCGACGACAAGCATTCCGACCTCTGGATTGTCACTGCCGGTCAGATACTCCGCTATCATTACGATGCCGACGAGTTCGATGCCTCCGACCAACTTTCCACCACTGCCTATTGCTATCCCTCGTCAGTCACTCTTGGCAGTCGCTCCGTAGTCAATGTCTTTGGACTGAAAGACGAGACGGAAGTGTCGGTCGAGAACAGTCAAGGCCGCACCCTGGTGAAGGATACGGCCTTGGGAGGACTCTTCTCAATCGATGCCTCAACTTTCTCTGTCGGTGTCTATACGGTCATCGGCACCGACGCCAATGGAACCCATGGCACGCTGCTGACTTTCACGGTAGATGAGCCATAGGACAAGGACCATCAACACGACACTAACACACACCGATACAGCCCCGAAATGCTCCAGCATCTTCGGGGCTTCTTTCATTTCGATAAGTGCCCAAAGGTTGTTGATGGCATGGGCAATGACACTGGGCCAGATGGAGCCCGTCCAATAGACCAGATAGACGAAACCTGTTCCCAAAAGCCAGCGTGGTATGAACCCGTAGGCTTCGAGATGGATCAGCGAGAAGAGAAAACCTACCAGGACGGCTGCCCAATGCTTGTTATAGCCCTTGAAGCAGCGAAGCAGGGCACCGCGGAACATCCACTCCTCGCCCAGCGCCGTACCGACACACATCAGCATGATGAGTTCGAACCAACCGCCGACACCCTTCAGCCCCAGCATCGTGTCCACCGCCATCTGCTGCGCTTCGGCATTGTTCTTGGCCCACGTGGCCAAAGGCTCAGGCAGCGGCAGTGATTCGCAAGTCGTAGCCAATGCATCGAGCGCAGGCAGGCTGACAATCATCAGCACAACAATCAAGGCAATCACCTTCCACGAAGTCATCCGCGTATGCATCACCTCGCTCACGCGTTCCTTCTTATAAAGGATGGTCCATAGGATGGCTGGCAGCAGCATGATCAGCAAGGTCTGTCCCCATTGGATAAGATGCAGCATCAACGTGTCGCGCGTCAAAGCAGAGATGGGTATAATAGCCAGCACCATGATGAGTGTACCGACAAAAGCGAACACCAGCAGCCAGAAGAAGTCGGTCCAGAACTTTCTTTTCATTTTTGAGTGGTCAAATTATCAATTATTCTTCATTTCGGGGGCAAAGATAAAGAAAATCGCACAAAATACAAAAAAAATCCCCATAAAATTTGGAGATTCGATAAAAAAACACTATCTTTGCACCCGCAAAACTGAAACAAACCACAGTTTCGCAGTCTTCGAGACATGCCCGGATGGCGGAATCGGTAGACGCGCTAGTTTCAGGGACTAGTGGCCGTACGGCTGTGTGGGTTCGAGTCCCACTTCGGGTACCCCCATTCAAGGAGCTCTAATCAATGATTAGGGCTCCTTTCTTTATCACGAATTAATTGAGTTCTCTCTCAATCTTTGCCCGACAATAATCCACGCCCTTGAAGCCGGTGTGGAAGTCCTTAACAGATCCATCCTTGCCAACGATGACATATGACGGGATGCCTGGAAAGCCCCATTTTTGTCTCAATGACGACGCCTGGGCATTATTAAGGCGGTAATGATGGCCCTTCATCGAGACTATCATTCCATCGTACACCCTCTGCGGAGACGATTCGTCGGCAATGAACAAGAATACGACATCCTTACCCTCAAATTCTTTCTCCATGGGCTCCATATCCTTGAAGGCTTGACGGCAGGGAACGCACCAAGTGTTCCAAAAATCAATGAAAACCACTTTGCCCTTGAAATCCTTTATCAAATCTACAAATAACGAATCGCCCGTGCTTTCGCTCGCTTGATGCACATAGTAGCCGCCACGAGCTTTTTCTTCCGTGATTTTTGCAGTGATTTCGGCATTCTTGGCTTTTACATAATCTGCATAAAACGGGAAACGCATCTTTTCAATTTCAGCGATGATGGAATCTGGTACGACAGCCTGTTCGGACAACGGTTGGCAATATTCCTGCAACTTGATGAAATCTTTGAAATAACTGTCGCCCTCGCCAAAAATTTCGTTTTTGAACGATTCCACATCCACAGCGCTTTTTTCAAGGTCATAGATAACGCGGCCATTCCAATAGGAGATATTATAACTGAATTTGTCAGCATAAAACATCATGACATTGTCAAGATCAAGCGTTTTGGGATAATCCAAGTAACTCTCGTCAATCACTGGCTTCTTGAATTCGGGGATTGAGTCATTGTAACTCTTGCCGTTGGCTGTGCGGTAGGCGTTTTCTATCCAGAAGCTTCCCATCGAAAGGTAATACGCCTCTTCTGATTTCATAAGGATTCTCAGATACTCTTTTGCACGTTTTGTAACTGGCATTGTGTCGATACGGGTATTGAAATCCTCAAAGAAATCCAAAACATAATCCTTGTACTCCTTCATCGTGAACCTCGATATTTTTTCCGCAGCGGACGGATAGTTGAGCAATTCCTGATTCAAACTGCGCGACACGCCCAACGACAAGGCATAGTTGATGTCAACATTCTCGCCCGAAAAATAGGGAATCAAGCGGCCATTGGGCAGTTCCCACGGCTCGTTAATCTGCTGAAAATCGAAATCCACAACCACGGTTTTTCCAGCAGAGATTAAAATATCGCTGCTGATAATCGGATTTGCCCCCAAATACACCGTCTGATGTTTTGTCGTCATCGGCACCTGGATTTCGTAGGAGTTGTCGGAGTTGATTCGACCCGAATACGAGAGTTGTTCGCCCAAAAACGGATTGAAGATAAAGACCTTCACCTCAGCGCTCATCTTCTCGCCATACGTCCGTCGGTCAAAGCCATAAATCTTGCCTCTGACAATAGCCGACTCCATTGAAAAACCGTTCGTTTCAAGGCTTTCGCCATTGTCCTTGATGTTGAGAGCATAATTGCGGACAGCATCGGGGACACCCATGCTGCATGCGCCCTCTGTTGGATTTTCGATAGTTTCCTGCGCCGATGCAGTCAGTGAGAGGAGCATCAGCAAGGCAATAATGGTTTGTTTCATTTTTGTTGCGATAATTCGTGATATATTGAATCAAGGTCATCGATGATCATATCGGGACGCGCAGATTGGAGTAGTTCGCACGAATGGTTGCCCCAAGTAACCGCACAAGTCCCGCAGCCTGCGCGGTTACCCATCTCGATGTCGAAAGTCGTGTCGCCCACTACAAGCGTCTCATCAGCCTTGATGTTCATCCTTGCGAGCAAGGCAAGCACCATATCGGGAGCAGGCTTAGGAGTCAAATGGTCATCGACGGTCACCTCTGTTTCAAAATAACGGTCGATGTTGTTGTTCTGAAGAATCAAGTCCAGGGAATGACGGTCGCGCGAAGTGACGATGGCCATACGGATGCCACGCTCAGCTAACTGCTCCAGCATCGCAGTAACGCCTGGAAACATGCGGATGTTCGGAATCTCATACTGCATAAAAAGTCCCGCATAAACTTCCACGGCCTGATGTGCCTCTTCTTCCGTCATATTTCCCAACGTCTGGAATGCCTTCCAAAGTGGTCGGCCGATGGTCGCCACCATCTCCTCCTCTGTCGGCACAGGTCGCCCTAATCGCACAAAGGATTCACGCAAAGTTTCTACAATCCCTTGCGCCGTATCGGCTAAGGTGCCATCGAAATCGAATAGTATATTCTTGATCATATTTTTTTATTATCTTCATAACTAATCAGCAAGCCGATGACGGAGGAATAGCTCTTCCGCCCTTCCTCAATGCGATTGGAACGAAGATAGAAGTCGAAAATCTTGTCTTGCATCTCGCCCAAGGTTTCGCTGTATAAGCTCACCCAATGCACTCTTCGTTCCAACTCAAGCAGGTGTATCTCTGGCCGAATCTTAGTGTGAATCAGATTGTACTCCTCCCTTCCCGCTTCCCGCATCGCCTGGAGCACATGATGCAGGATGGAGAGATAGCCGCTGAAACGTATCTCGGGGACGTCACTCGACGTGCAGGCAAGATATCCGTAGAAGTTTGCCTCCCCTTCGCTGGTGATGCCCAGGAGGTGCGAAAGTTCATGCGCATAGGCCGCAGCATATTCGCAAGGCAGCAGGTCGCCATTGACGATGAATTCGCCGAAGAAAGGCCCCATCGTGCCCGTAACGCCCACCTTGGAGGCAAGCGGTGTCAGCAGCATGGTCTTCTCCCGCGGTTGCTCGGTGAATGGAGCATTGATACCCATCCCTTTCCCCATCCTGGCATATTGCTTCGCAACTTCCTGCCGCACCAGTGCTTCGTCGACCTTCTTGATCTCGACATACGACTCGTTGAGCTTCGTCACATAGTCGTCGGCAAAGCGCACCAAGGCCGCAACGTCATAGTTCGCACGAGGCGTCGATGTGCGCTGACAGAAGTCCGATTGACAATAGTTCAGACCCCACGCCCCATAGAACCACACATAGAGCCACGCCACCAATTCCAGTTCCATCCATAATACATCGAGTTTTCGTTGCTTGTGCTTCACAATGGCATATATCGGATAAAGCAGGAAGACAAGAATACCTACGATGTAGAAAACGCCACTGACGCTGTAAGAAACCTTCGCCGACAAGGTATGCAAAACCTTGCCGACAACGGGATAAACATGCTGCGCATACAGGTCGCCCCCTCCCGGAAGGAGTTGGAACGACACAACCAGAACAAACAATATCAGCAGAATCTTTCGTCTCATCTTAGTCTTGCATAACTTCGAGCGCAAAGATACACATTATTTCCGATTTATCCAAATCCATTGGGAGTTATTCGCAAAAATATTACAAAAACCTTTTCTCAACCTTCGCAAGCACGCTGTCGCGCGACAGAATGCTTTATCCAAGCGTGGCATACCCTTTCTTGGCTAAGATTGGTTATACTCCCGTAGAAGAATGACCATTCTTGGCCAAGATTGGTTATGCGCCAATCGGCGAAAGTACTCTGTCGGCCGTCAGAGTGCTTTTTCCTGTCGAAGCATACCCTTTCTTGGCCAGGATTGGTTATGCTCCCATCGGCGGAAGCACTCTGTCGCGCGTCAGCGTGCTCTATCCTATCAAAGCATACCCTTTCTTGGCCAAGATTGGATATGCTCCCACAGAAGAATGACCATTTTTGGCCAAGATTGGTTATGCGCCAATCGGCGAAAACACTCTGTCGGCCGTCAAAGTGCTTTATCCTATCGAAGCATACCCTTTCTTGGCCAAGATTGGTTATGCTCCCGCAGAAGAATGACCATTCTTGGCCAAGATTGGTCATACTCCGATTTGAGAAGAAATATTTGCCGTCTTAGCCTTCCAATTAGACGAAATAATCCGATAATTTACCATCAGGACCAGCATTTTTTTGGCAAAAAGACGGCATTTCCAAAAAAAGACATTATTTTTGCATTTTGATTGCGGAATCCGTCATCCCGACAATTCTCTAATTCGCTAATTCTTGATAAAAATAGAGTAGAAATATGAAGAAAAACCTCGAGACCATCTGCGTTCACGGCGGATGGAAAGCAAAGAAAGGCGAACCCCAGCAGTTGCCTATTTACGAGAGCACCACATTCAAGTACGAAACCAGCGACCAGATGGCACGTCTCTTCGACCTGAAGGATGACGGCTACTTCTACACCCGCTTGGCCAATCCCACCAACGACGCCGTGGCAAAGAAGATTGCTGCCCTCGAAGGCGGTGTAGGTGCCGTCCTGACCTCTTCGGGACAGGCTGCCAACTTCTACGCCATCTTCAACATCTGCGAAGCAGGCGACCACTTCGTCACCTCCAACACCATCTATGGCGGCACATTCAACCTCTTCGGCGTGACGCTCAAGAAACTCGGCATCGAATGCACCTTCGTCGATCCCGATTGGGACGATGAGCGTATCGAGGCAGCCTTCCAGCCTAACACGAAGTGCTTCTTCGGCGAGACCATCTCCAACCCCGGCGGTAACGTGTTCGACATCGAGCGATTTGCCAAGATGGCTCACAAGCATGGCGTGCCACTCATCGTCGATAACACCTTTGCCACGCCCATCAACTGCCGTCCCTTCGAATGGGGCTGCGACATCGTGACCCACTCCACCACGAAATACATGGACGGACACGCCGCACAGGTGGGCGGTGCTGTGGTCGATTCGGGCAACTTCGACTGGGATGCCTACGGCACGAAGTTCCACGGCCTGACCACGCCCGACGAAAGCTACCACGGCCTCACCTATACCAAGGCCTTCGGCAAGATGGCCTACACCACCAAGCTCGTCAGCCAGCTGATGCGCGACCTGGGCAGCATTCCCTCGCCCTTCAATGCCTACATCCTCAACCTCGGCCTTGAGTCGCTAGCCCTGCGCATGAAGCAGCATTGCGCCAATGCCCAGAAGGTGGCCGAGTGGTTGGAAAAGAACCCACGTGTGAGCTGGGTGAACTACTGCGGACTGCCTTCCAACAAGTATTACCCCTTGGCACAGAAATACCTGCCCAATGGCTCCTGCGGTGTCATTGCCTTCGGTCTGAAGGGAACGCGTGAGGATGCCATCAAGTTCATGGACAACCTCGACTTCATCTCCATCGTCACCCACGTGGCCGACACGCGCACCTGTGTGCTCCATCCAGCCAGCCACACCCATCGCCAGCTCTCCGAAGAGCAGCTCCGCGAAGCAGGCGTTGCTCCCGACCTTGTTCGCCTCTCGGTGGGCATCGAGAACGTCGATGACATCATCGCCGACCTCGAACAGGCGATGGCGAAGATGGATTGATGTTTTATTAACACGCTCCGAGCTTTGCTCGCGTGGAGCGCAGCGTAACAATTTTCGTGAATTAACGCAAATTTAATGCCGGCAGTTGGGTTCTGTCGGCATTTTTAATTATAATCTTCGGATGTTATCTTACGACTTTCTTTCGACCCTGATGCAGATAGATCTGCCCCTTCGCAGGTTGGACGAGTTTCCTGCCATTGAGATCCCACTTCTGAAGAGGATCATGGGC
>ONNR01000009.1 GCA_900319235.1 uncultured Prevotellaceae bacterium | reverse complement strand
GAGATAACCGATGTCTATTGCTATGCCGAGAGAGTGCCCGAGGCAACCTATTGGGCCTTCCAGGATTCCTATATTGACTATGCGACACTTCATGTGCCCGCCAATTCCCTCGAAGCCTACAAGGCAAAATCTCCCTGGAATACCTTCAAGGACATCGTTCCCCTCGATGGTCAATCCATCGAAACACTCGAATACACATCACCATCCGACCGCATCGACATCTATTCCGTCGATGGCAAACTCATCGGCTCGGCCACCAATCCAAGCGAAGCCACTGACATCACCAATCTTCTCCCATCCGGCACCACCGCCATCATCAAGATGGGTGGGAAAAGCGTGAAGATTGTGGTGAAATGAGACTCGGCATCGTGAGAGCAGATCTTTCAGCGTCTTTGTATTATTTGTACACGAGCGGTACCACATTGCCGCGAGATTGTATTAAGTGTCCACAGGCAGAACAATATTGCGATGGGGATTGTATCAAGTGTACATAGGCAGTACAATATTGCTGCGAGATTGTACTAAGTGTCCGCAAGTAGTTCAATTTCGGCGCAAGATTGTATCATGTGTACACAGGCAGTACAATATTGCGACGAGATTGTATCAAGTGTACACAAGCGGTACAATATTGCGAGAGCCGTTGTACTATCTGCGCACAAGTGGTGAAATATCGCAACAAGATGGTACTATTTGTCCGCAATAAGTACCATCATAAAATAATATAGCATTAACCCGTCAAATGAGCCTCTTTTTCTGAAGAAAATGCTTCAAAAGGACCGAAAAGACTTTATGAAATGTAATAAATCATTCTGTCGGCCGACAGAGTACTTCCGTGATTGGATAAAGCATCCTGACGTCCGACAGAGTTCTTGCTCCGATCGGAGAATGACCATTCTTGGCCAAGAATGGTTATGCCTCAGATTGTGACTCACCATTCCACTTTCTGAGTGGTCTTTTTCAGTACCTTTTGGACAGAATAGGAGTAAAACACGCGAAATAACGCATATTTTTTGGTGATATAGGCGATTGTTCCGTTTTTTTTCTTATCTTTGCAGCGAACATTCCGCGTTGTTCGATGTTTATTAGAGTACATTAATCACCACATCAAATGAAAAAGTCAATCATTTTCATCATCGTTGCACTGCTGACGCTGGCATCGTGCAGCACCGAGAGACGTGCGCTCAACCAAATGCGCAACCTCACCCACCAGGTTGAGACCAAGGGCGAGTATTACGATGTAGAAGACTGGAAAGAGGCATATGCCGAATTCCGGGCCATCGACGACAGGATGGATATCAAGAAACTTACCAACGAACAGGCTGCCGAATATGGCGAACTTAAAGGTCGCTTGGTATCGAAATTTGCCAAATGCTCGGTGCAAAGCGTAGTCAATTCGGTTACCAACTACATCAAACAAGGATCTGGCATCATCAAGGGTGTCATCGACGGCTTGCTCAAATAGGCAATCGCTACACTACAATGGAAAAAGTTGCTACCACTAATTTTATCTGCGAACCATTTCACTCCGACTTCTCGGGACATCTCACCTTGAGTGTGCTCGGCAACCATCTGCTCAACTGCGCTGGCCAGCACGCTTCGGCACGTGGCTTCGGCATGGCGCGTCTCAATCAGGAGGAACATACGTGGGTGCTCTCGCGTATGGCCATCGAATTTGACGAACTGCCTCGCCAATACGAGAAGTTCGAAATAGACACCTGGGTCGAAAACGTTTATCGACTGTTTACCGACCGTAACTTCGCCTTCCGCGACAGCGAAGGGCGCACCATAGGCTATGCACGCACGGTATGGGCGATGATCGGCTTGACGAGTCGCAAACCCTTGGACGTAGAACACCTCTACGGCGGGCTCATCCCCTCCTACGTCTATCCCGAGCGTGAATGTCCCATCGAAAAGCCCGGACGCATCAAGGTGACCGCCAAGGAGCCTTCCGACTCGTTCGTGGCCCACTACAGCGACATCGACATCAACGGACACGTCAACAGCATTCGCTACATTGAGCACGTGATGGACCTCTTCACCATCGACTATCTGCGCCAACACCGCCTCTACCGCTTCGAGATCGCCTACGTGAGCGAAAGTTTCTGTGGCGACAAGCTGCACCTATTTGTGTCGAAGGACGAAGACGAGACCTACTCAGTGGAAGTGCGCCAAGCCGTGACCGAGATACCCGTCTGCCGTTGCAAGCTGTTTTTCAAGGTATGACCCACGTCTGGAACATCTACGAGCCTTGCGACCCGCAGGATTTGGGCGACGACCCATTCGACATCTTTGTCTACTCGCTGCGTCTCGAAGAAGCACCGTTGCTCAATGCACCCATCTATCTGGAGGGGCGCCGTTGCCGCATCGTCGCCATCGCCAAGGACCACAGCAAGACCGAGGTCTTCGGGTTCGGCGAAGAGCAATATCACAAAGTTTGCGTCGTTCCTGCGCTTTAAATCGGAATTTTTAAACACGAATTATCATTAACGGTAATTCGTGTTAAATAAAAGAATAGACTATGGATGATGAACTCTATCGAGAAATGGACCCGGAAGATTCCTTCTACATGGGGACAAGATATTGCACCGACTGCCACTTCTGCCGATATCAGCAGGATGGCAGCCGACGCTGCTCAGTGACTGGACGTAGGATCACGGAAGACTCCGAGGCTTGCGCCAACTTCATGTAAATCGGACCTGCGAGACATGCGACGGACCGTCAGAAAGCAACACTGAAAGATGCTCCGAGGGTCCATTGGTACAGTTTCTTTGTGGTGACGCCTTTATCTTGGGAAATAATCGGTTCGACGTCGAACAACGTGTAGAATTTCAATAAGTCGGGAGCGGCTTCAGCCATGAACCGGTTGTTGTCGATAGTAAGTGTGAAGTCTTTTTTTGTATAGTCGAAGTCGGCGTACACCTTCCACAGGAAGTTATGCTTGTAGGCGTAGGTAAGCGAAACTCCGGTACCCCATTTTGTGGAGTTCGAAGCGCCCAACGTTGCATAGTCCCACTGGCAATCGTATAATTTACCCGTATCAGTATAACCATGAGCTTGCAACTTATCTAACTGCAACTCACCATTTAAGATGACTGCGTCGTACTTAAAGTCGTAGATGTGGCCAGAGAAGTGTGCATCGAGATCGAGTTCTTGCATGACACTATGTCCTACCAATGCCTTGGTGCCCAAAGAGAAGCGGCGAGACAGGGGGATGTTGAAATACAGGCCCATGTCGGCAGCGAACTCCGTCAAGTGGTCGCTTTCGATGGTGAACTGAGCTGACGAGATGAAATCGTCGAACTTCAAAATATTCTCGTCCATAATATCCTCGGCAATGAGGTTCATGTAGTCTTGGGCAGCATTGAGCAGATTGTTCCAACCCTTGATAGGAGTGCTCTTCACACGCAGTCGACCACCCAGGCCCACGTACTTGTTCATGAAGTAGGCTCCCTCGACGGCTACCGCAGTGGAAGCCTGAAAGCTAAGATCGTAATGGCCGACGTTGAGACCATAAATGTTTAATACATCGAAATTCAGCGTGGGATTATCCAATCCCAATCCCATGGATACGGAGAAGAAGGAAGGATGATTGGGGTCGAAAATTTCGTCCCTATCCTGACGGCGCAGACCCTTGTTCTTGAAAATCAGGTCGCACAAGGCATAGCCCAACTCACCCGAAATGATACCGATACCGGCTCCCGAGAGCACGTCGCTCACCCAGTGGCGGTTGTTCAGCACGCGCATAATGCCTGTGGCAGTGGCTACGGTGTAGCCCGCTACAGAGTACCAAGGCGAATGCGTTAGACCATATTCCTTATGCAGGATGGTGGCACCGACGAACGAGGTAGCCGTATGACCCGAAGGCCATGAATTGCGTGTGCTGCCGTCGGGGCGCATTTCACGGGAGGTGTACTTGATGCTGTTGACCAATATTGCCATGGCTGCATAGCTCATGGCTGACGAGGCCAGAAAACGTCCCCAGTCGCTGCGTCCTTCCACTCCTCCCAGCTTCAGGCCTATGGCCATGGCAGGGCCGAAATACTGGGTGTAGTTGTCGACCTCGCTCTTGAAGTTTGTTACCAAGCGGATGTTACTGTGGATGTTGTTATAGTCCTGCCTGAAACTTTTCTTCTCACTTTTGGCAATGATACCGGCAGCGAAGAGCGGCACACCAACCCAGGTCATATCCTGCCTGAAGGTGTAAGGCTTCACGTCCGCCCTATACTTATGCCAATCCCAGCGGTTCGAACTCGGCAGTTTCAGTTCAAACGACGTAAGTACAGAATCATTCACCGACGCTGAATGTGCAAAATTATCGGCATTGGCAACAACTGTCACTCCCATCAAGCAGACAACAAGGCACAGTTTCAGGAGGGACAAAATGGGAAAAAGATGTTTCCAAGTATTCATTTGGTAAAAGGATTTTTTATTACTCTCGAATATCGCTTGCCAAATTACTATCCTTTGGCAAAATGGTTTACTTCTCCAATAAATCGATTACCTCCTCGAAGGAATCGGCCCGGAGCATCACTTCGGGCCAAGGCTTGTTGACCACATTCCGTCGGCTCAAGCCCTCGAACATCACAAATAGGTCGTCCCAGAACCCGTTGATATTCCAGAACAGAATCTTCTTGCTGTGGATGCCGATGGTATTGGCTGCCATAACGGTGAACACTTCGTCGAGCGTGCCCACACTACCCGGAAGCGCGAGGATGATGTCCGATTGACTGACGAGTACATCCTTGCGCTCGTTAAGGTCGCGGGTGAGAATCCGTTCGCTGAGATAGGTGCTCACGCGGTTTCTTTCGAGCAAAATCTGCGGTATGACACCCAGCACGCCACCTCCCGCCTCGCGAACGGCCTTGGCCAGGGTCTCCATCAGGCCGCAGTTGGCGCCTCCACATACCAGCGTCTTGCCATGCTCACCTATCCATCGGCCCAAGCGTGCGGCCTCTTCGTAATAGACCTTGTCCATACGATTGGACGAAGAACAGAATATACCAATCTTTTCCATAGCCTAAACCTTATTTCCAGCCAGCATCCTAAGTTCCCGACTCTCGACCACCTGCTGTCCCTTCAAATGCAGGCTGCAAATAAGCATCGCCTTGGCCACTGCCTCGGTTGACATAGGTTTCATGGAACGCAAAATTCCGACCTTATTGAGCATCTTCAAGGCCACGACGCCAACCCGCTCGCCCCATCGGTCGGAGTTGCGGCGGATGAGCGAGGGCGGACGCACGATGATGGTGTTGGCAAAACCAAGCCCCTTGACTGCCTCCTCGAGCTTACCCTTCATCTTCATATAGAAGACCGATGACTGCGGATTGGCGCCCATAGATGACATCAGAACAAGGGTGGGCACCCCGTTCTCACGTGCAGCCTTGGCAAAGTTGAACTGATAGTCGTAATCGACCTTCCACTGCGCCTCCTGCGAACCAGCAGCGCGGAGCGTTGTACCCAGGCACGAGAACAGCACATCGCCTTGGATCTCGGACTTCCAGCTGTCAATCTGTTCGAAATCGACAATATGCGTCTTGACCATAGGGTCAGAGATGGTAAGCGGACGACGCACGAAGACATGGATGGCGTCGAATGCAGAATCCTGAAGCAACAGATCGACCAGATCCTTGCCGGTAGCGCCCGTGGCGCCGATGATGATGGCATTCATTTTTTAACAAAAGGACGCCCCACTGAGGTGAGGCGCCCGGAAATAGCTGGAATAAACTAATAAAAGTGGGTATCAAATACCGAGCGATGCGCAGATCTTCTTGAGGGTCTCATCAGCAGCGGCACTTGCCTTTACATAGTCGCCGTCGAATGCTGCAGGAACCTCGCAGTAGAACTTGATCTTTGGCTCGGTGCCCGAAGGACGTACGCTGACCTTGGCGCCATTCTCGGTGAAGTACTGGAGCACGTTGCTGGTAGCTGGCATATCGAGGTCGCTGACAGTGCCGCTCTTGCAATCAACCTGCTTGAGTGTCTTGAAGTCCTTAGCAAGCACAACAGGCGAGCCACCCAGTTCCTTCGGAGGATTGTTGCGGAAGTTCTCCATCATAGCCTTGATCTCGTCGGCACCCGACTTACCTGGCTTAACTACCGATACGGCCTTCTCCTTCTGGAATCCATACTCCTTGTAGATGTTGAGGAGCAGATCGAACAGAGTCATACCATTGTCCTTTGCCCAAGCTGCGATTTCGCAGATGAGGCAGATGGATGCTGGAGAATCCTTGTCGCGAACCTTGTCGAATGGCAGGAAGCCGAAGCTTTCCTCACCGCCACCGATATACTTCTTCTTGCCCTCGTTGATGCGGATGCGGTAAGCAATCCACTTGAAGCCCGTGAAGTCGTCGAAGATCTCTACACCGTTCTTGTTGGCAATCTTCTTGATGAGCTCGGAGGTAACGATGGTCTTCACCATGAACTCGTTGCCCTTGAGCTGGCCGAGTTTCTTCTTGTTGGTGATGATGTACCAGGAGAACATCATAGCAGTCTGGTTGCCATTGAGGATCATCCACTGACCCTTGTTGTCGCGGCAAACAATAGCGAGACGGTCGGCATCGGGGTCGGAAGCGATCACGAGGTCGGCATTGAGCTTGTCGCCCAACTTCATACCGAGAGTCATAGCCTCAGAGTTCTCGGGATTTGGAGAAACGACGGTCGGGAAGTTGCCATCGATCACCATCTGCTCGCGTACGACGTTGATATTCTGGAAGCCCCAAGTGCGGAGGGCTGCAGGAATAATGACGCGGCCGGTGCCGTGGAGTGGAGAGTAAACGATGCCGAGGTCCTTCTGGCGCAGGATGACATCCTGATCGACCATTGCCTCCTTGACAGCGCGCAGATAGTCAATATCCATCTCACCACCGATGATCTTGATGAGGTCGTAGTTGGGCTCGAACTTCACCTGGTCGATGGTCATCTTGTTCACCTCATCGATGATGCCCTTGTCGTGTGGAGAGAGCACCTGAGCACCGTCGTCCCAGTAAGCCTTGTAGCCATTGTACTCCTTCGGGTTGTGCGAAGCGGTGACGTTGACACCTGCCTGCGCATGGAGCTGGCGGATAGCGAACGAGATTTCGGGGGTTGGGCGGAGTGACTCGAAGAGATAAACCTTGATGCCGTTGGCAGAGAAGATGGCAGCCACGGTCTCGGCAAACATACGGCCATTGTTGCGGCAGTCGTGACCAACTACCACTGCTGGCTGAATGTCGGGGAATGCACGGTTGATGTAGTTGGCGAAGCCTTGGGTAGCCATACCCACCACATACTTGTTCATACGGTTGGTGCCGGGGCCCATGATGCCACGAAGACCACCTGTACCGAACTCGAGGTTCTGATAGAATGCCTCGATGAGGTCGGTCTTGTCCTCGTTGTCAAGCATTGCCTTTACGGCAGCCTTGGTTTCGTCGTCGAAACCATCACCCAGCCAAGCTTGTGCTTTGGCTGTACAGTCTTTAATAAGCTGTTCGTCCATGATATGAATCGTTTTATTAGGTTTGGTTATGAAGCTGTAAAATAGGGTTAGCGGAAGAAGAAAATTAGCCTTGGGGACAGCGTTGTGTTTGGCTTTGTTACGTCCCCCATTTCAGTGTGCAAAGATATGTAAAAAAATTGATGCATACAAATTAAAAACAAAAAAAATGCCCAAAAAATGTTCTAAAACATATTTTTGAGCAATTTTTCTTTGCGGCGATGTTCGCCTGCATCATTTGACCATCATCTGTGCTATTCGTCCCAATCCAATTCGAGGTCGGAAGGCGCGACACCTTCGATGGTGTAGTCATCGTGTCCATAGGGATCGACCTCCTCGTACTGGTCTTCGAGGCCCTTCGAAATATCGAGGTTTCGATGAGAAAAAGTCTGCACACGGTTGGCCTCGTCGTTGAGCATCATCCACAGCATATCCTTGAGTTCGTCAAGGCCAGTGCCTGCCACGGAGGAGATGAACACGGTGGGCACGCCATCGGGTAGTTCCTGTCGCATCTGGTCGATTAGCTCGTCGTCGAGCATATCACATTTGGTGATGGCAAGCAGACGCTGCTTGTCGAGAAGTTCGGGATTGTACTTGCCCAGTTCGCCCAGCAGCACCTCATAGTCGCGCTTGACATCGGTGGTGTCGGCAGGGATCATAAAGAGCAGTGTGGAGTTGCGTTCGATGTGGCGCAGGAAGCGCAGACCAAGGCCCTTGCCCTCGGAAGCACCTTCGATGATGCCGGGGATGTCGGCCATGACGAACGAGCGATTGTCGCGATAAGGCACGAGGCCCAGATTGGGCTCCATTGTCGTGAACGGATAGTCGGCAATCTTGGGCTTGGCGGCGCTGATGCTCGACAGGAGCGTCGATTTGCCGGCATTGGGGAATCCGACAAGGCCCACATCGGCGAGCAGCTTCAGTTCGAGGATGACGCTGCGCTCCAAAGCGGGCTCACCGGGCTGCGCATAGCGCGGGGCCTGATTGGTGGACGTGCGGAAATGCCAGTTGCCCAAACCTCCTCGTCCGCCCTTCAGGAGCACCACTTTCTGCTCGTGGCCTGTCACCTCACAGATATATTCACCCGTCTCGGCATCATAGACCACCGTACCCATCGGCACCTCGATGATGGCATCCTCGCCATCTTTTCCGAACGACTTGTTGGGCATACCTGCCTGGCCATCGGTGGCGAAGATGTGACGCTGGTAACGCAGGTGGAGCAGGGTCCAGTAGTTGCGGTTGCCATGAAGGATGACCGAACCGCCCTTGCCTCCATCGCCACCATCGGGTCCTCCCTTGGGGATGTACTTGGCGCGATGCAGGTGCGAGCAGCCACGGCCGCCCTTGCCCGAGCGACAATAGATGCGAACGTAATCGACAAAATTGGATTCTGCCATTTCTTAACCTTTCAGAACCTTTTAATACTCAAAATACAAGGTAATGCCCACGCTAAGTCCGTTGTTCTGGAGGAAGGTCTTGTTGAGGTTCTTGAATCCCCAGTCGTAGGCCACGTGAACCTGCCACTGCTGATCGTAGAGCAGGCTGCACTGCAAACCCCAGCCCACATCCCAGCGGGAAGCGTCGTGCGACTTGAAGAACGAGTGACTACCAAAGACAGTCTCTCCGTCAGGACGAGCCGTGCCACCCAAGCCTACAGCGAAATAGGGACCGGTCTCGCCCATAATGGTGAAGTCGGAATTAAGGTACCAGGCATAACCATAATGAACGGGAATCTCAATATAATGCGAAGTGAAGTGAGTCTCGGGCTCCAGATCGAGGCCATCGGGATGTCTGGGATCGGGACCCGTAGCACCCTTCATCGAGTAACGAACCACGGCACGTGCAAAAGTATTGTCAAACAAATCGCTGGCATCGAGCATCAGATCGACACCGGCATTAAGGCCTATAGCGTAGTCATATCCTGCACCCGAGAAAGTAGGAGCATTCAGTCCAACGGTGAGACCGAGCTTGTAGGGAGGCATGCCATCGAAATCGAGCAGCTGGGCATCGGCACGCTGAACCAATGCGGAAGCAAGAACAGCAACGAGGGCAACAAAGAACTTTTTCATTATATAATTTTTTTAAAGGAAACGGACTCCCGTAAGAATCCGTTTCATAAATTAGAAATTAGTCGAAATAAACGGTGAGGTTGACACTGAGGTTGAGGTTCTTGCCAGATCCCTTGTAGGTCTTGCTATCGGGCACAGCATCGCAGAGGCCCCAGTCATAACCCACTGTGAGCTGATACTTCTCCATATAGATGGCGCCAACATGGAGGCCCCAACCCACATCGAAGCGACGAAGGTCGTCATAATACTTGTGCATACGTCCGCTGATGCGATGCTCGGTATAGCCCGTCACATTCTCGCTACGGAACGAACCGCCGCGACGGAAAGAAAAATACGGACCCGTTTCGGCCAAGAGGCAAAGGTCGTCATCCATTTCGTAGGCATAACCGAAGCGAACGGGCACCTCAAGGTAGTGAAGATGATAAACGGCGTCGTGAGCCACAATTGGAGTACCGCTGTGGACAAACGCATCCTCGCTGGCGCTACCACCCTTGCGGCTGTAGAGTACCGAACCACGAAGGTAGGAATTGGGGATGAAGTTCTCGGTGTTATAGAGTACTGTTCCACCTACATTCCAACCGGCCAACCAGCCATACTGTTCGTGTCCGAAAGACGAAACGTTCATACCTAACTGAATGCCGAAACGCATGTGTTCATTCGAGCCACTAAAGACAGCCTGTGCACTGGCAGTCGTCATAGCAGCGATGACGATAACTGCAACTGATGATAAAAGTTTCTTCATTTGATTATGTAATTTAATTAAAGTTATAAGCCATATTTAAAGTTAAGAGCCATATAGCAACAAACATATAATTCTGGTGCAAATGTAAGCATCTTTTGACAAAAAAACAAATAATCGGACAAAATATTTGCCAAAACAGCATTTTTTTGCCATAAAAATTCCAAATTCGTGTTTTTTTCAGTACCTTTGGACCGAAAAAAAAGAATTTGAATCACAAACTGCACACGATATGAAAGGAATTGTTCTGGCCGGAGGAAGCGGCACCCGCCTCTACCCCATCACCAAAGGAATCAGCAAGCAGCTCATTCCCATCTACGATAAGCCGATGGTCTATTATCCCATCTCGGTACTGATGCTGGCAGGCATCCGCGATATACTAATCATCTCGACGCCCTACGACCTGCCGGGTTTCAAGCGCCTGCTGGGCGACGGATCAGATTATGGCGTGCATTTCGAATACGCCGAGCAGCCTTCTCCCGACGGACTTGCCCAGGCATTTATCATCGGCGAGAAGTTCATTGGCGATGACTGTGCCTGCCTGGTGCTTGGCGACAACATCTTCCATGGCGCCAACTTCACCGGCCTTCTGAAACGTGCGGTCAAGAGCGCCGAGGAGGACGGCAAGGCTACTGTCTTCGGCTATTGGGTGAACGATCCCGAACGCTACGGCGTGGCAGAATTCGACAAGCTGGGCAACTGCCTCAGCATCGAGGAGAAGCCCGCTCATCCGAAGTCGAACTATGCCGTCGTGGGCCTCTATTTCTACCCCAACAAGGTGGTCAATGTAGCCAAGAGCATCAAGCCTTCGGCACGCGGAGAACTCGAAATCACGACCGTGAACCAGTGGTTCCTCAACGACAAGGAATTGAGGGTCGAGACGCTCGGCCGCGGATTTGCCTGGCTCGACACCGGCACACACGACTCGCTGTCGGAGGCTTCTACATTCATCGAGGTCATTGAGAAGCGCCAAGGCTTGAAAGTGGCCTGTCTCGAAGGCATCGCCTATCGTCAGGGCTGGATCGACGAGGAGAAGATGCGCCAGTTGGCACAACCTATGCTCAAGAACCAGTATGGACAATATCTGCTCAAAGTCATCGACGAAATCAAGCGCGACGGACGTCGCGAACTTTAAGCGCCGGTAATTTGGAATTTCGGAATTACGGGATTCGACATTCCGTAATACCGGAATTACGCTATTCCGTTATTTCGTGAAATAATAAAATGTTAATTCAAGATATAATATGTCAAAAAGAACAATAGTTATCACTGGCGGTGCAGGCTTCATTGGCTCGCACGTTGTACGCCTCTTTGTCAATAAATATCCCGACTACCACATCATCAACCTCGACAAGCTGACCTATGCCGGCAACCTTGCCAACCTCAAGGACGTGGAGGGCAAGCCCAACTACGAATTCGTGAAGATGGACATCTGCGACTTCGAAGCCTTCTACCAGCTTATGCAGGACAAGAAGGTCGATGGCATCATCCACCTCGCTGCTGAGAGCCATGTCGATCGTTCAATCAAGGACCCGTTCACCTTTGCCCGCACCAACGTGATGGGCACGTTGAGCCTGCTGCAGGCCGCCAAACTCTACTGGGAATCACTGCCCGAGAAATATGAAGGCAAGCGCTTTTACCACATCTCGACCGATGAGGTCTATGGCGCCTTGACCATGAGCCATCCCGAGGGCGTGAAGCCACCCTTCTCGACCACTGCTTCGAGCACCGAGCACCATCTCGCCTACGGCACAGACTTCTTCTACGAGACCACCAAGTACAACCCGCATTCGCCCTATAGCGCTTCGAAAGCCAGCTCTGATCACTTCGTGCGTGCCTTCCACGACACCTACGGCATGCCGACCATCGTCACCAACTGCTCGAACAACTATGGTCCTTACCAGTTCCCCGAGAAGCTGATTCCGCTCTTCATCAACAACATTCGTCATCGCAAGCCACTGCCCGTCTATGGCAAGGGCGAGAACGTGCGTGACTGGCTCTTCGTCGAAGACCATGCACGTGCCATCGACCTCATCTTCCACAAAGGCACCATCGCCGAGACCTACAACATCGGCGGCTTCAACGAATGGAAGAACATCGACCTCATCAAGGTGGTGATCAAGACCGTCGATCGTCTGCTCGGACGTGCCGAGGGCGAAGATCTGAACCTCATCACCTATGTCACCGACCGTCTGGGACACGACGCACGCTATGCCATCGACTCGACCAAGCTGCAGAAAGAACTGGGCTGGGAACCAAGCCTGCAGTTCGAGGAAGGCATCGAAAAGACGGTCAAGTGGTACCTCGAGAACCAGGAGTGGATGGACAACATCACCTCAGGCGAGTACGAGAAGTACTACGAGTCGATGTATGCCAATCGATAAAAAAAGACCCCCTCAGTCCTCCTGCATAGGGGGAGGAACTTGCTTGTTCAGGCTTGATTCTTCCCCCTAAGCAGGGGGATTAGAGGGGGTCCATCATAATGCACACACTATTACTTACTATGCGACACATCTTAACCATCCTAAGCACCTTCTTATTATCTTCCTTTTGCGCCATAGCACTCGACCTGGGAGGACAGAATCGTCAGGACATCAGTTTGAACGAGGGCTGGGGCTATCATTCCATCTTCGAAGTGGCCAAGAAAGCTCCCTTTGAACCCGTCACTTTGCCCCATACCTGGAACGTTCGATTCATTCCAGGCACGGTGCGTTATGATCGTGCGATGAATGTGTATAATCGCACGCTCACCATCACACCCGAAATGCAGGGTAAGCGCCTGTTCCTCTATTTCGAAGGCGTAAATTCCGTGGCTTCGGTCTTCATCAATAGGCATATTGTGGGCGAACACAAGGGCGGCTATCTGGCCTTCTGCTACGAAATCACCGACTTTGTGAATCAGGGCGATAACCTGCTCGAAGTGTGGGCAAGCAACGCTTTTCGCACCGACGTACTGCCCATCTCGGGCGACTTCAATGTCTATGGCGGCATCCACCGTCCCTGCCACCTCATCGTTACCGAGCAGGACTGCATTCGTCCCGACTTCTATGCTTCACCCGGCATATTGATACGGCAGAGCAATGTTTCTGCACAACATGCCGATCTGGATATCGAGACCTTCCTTTCGCTCAAAAGCGGCAAACGCCTGCAGCTCAAGGCTGAGGTCAAGGATGCCGAAGGCAACATTGTTGTCGCCAACACGATTGCCGCACAAGGAGACGTTTCCCATATTCCGCTAACCCTTCAGAACCCGCATCTGTGGCAAGGCAAACAGGATCCTTATCTCTATACTGTAGAGGTTTCACTAATGGATGGTGACAAGGTCATCGACCAAGTTTGCCAACAGACGGGCCTTCGCTCCTTCTATGTGGATCCCGACCAAGGATTCTTCCTCAACGGCAAGCACCTCGACCTCGTAGGTTTTAATCGCCACGATGACTTCGACGGACGCGGTTCTGCTCTCCTGCCCGAACACTACAAGAAGGATATGGAGCTGATACTCGAATCGGGAGCCACCTTCATGCGTCTGGCACATTATCCCCACAATGAGGAGATGTATCGTCTCGGCGACGAAAACGGCATCGTGCTTTGGACCGAGATTCCTTTCTGCGGCCCCGGCGGTATGGCCTACACGGGTTTCCTCAATACGCCAGGCTTCAAGGAGAATGCACGGCAGTGTGCCCACGAACTCGTCTATCAGAAGTTCAATCACCCGTCCATCTGCTTCTGGGCCATCTTCAACGAGGTGCTCGTCGACAAGGACAATTTCGTAGGCTACGACGACCCCACCGAATTCTTCAAGGAGATCAACGCCATCTACAAGAGCCTCGATTCATCACGACTGACGACCTTTGCCACCTGCGTCGATACGAAACTCTATCTCGGCATCGCCGATCTATTGGCTTGGAACAAATATTTCGGCTGGTACAGTGACGCGGTCGGCAAGGCTGACAAGTTCTTCGACAATGCCAAGGAAGAGGCAGCTGGAACGCCTGTCGGCGTGTCGGAATATGGTGCCGGAGCTTCAATCAACCAGCACAGCTGGCCGCTCGACGATGCCAACAAGGCCGACGGACATTTCCACCCCGAAGAAGCACAAGCCACCTGTCACGAGAGCAACTGGGCTTGCTTCAGCACACGTCCTTACCTTTGGTGCAAGACCATCTGGCATTTCGCCGACATCCAGTCCTATCAGCGCAAAGAGGGAGAAAAGGACGGCTTCAACGACAAGGGCCTCATCACCTACGACCGCTCCACGAAGAAGGATGCCTTCTGGTTCTACAAGGCCAACTGGAATCCCGAACCGATGATCTACATCGCCTCGCGCCGCTTCACCGACCGCACCGAAGCCTTGACCGACGTGCGTGTCTATACCAACCTCAAGGAGGTGACGCTCTACATCAACGGCAAGAAAATCGGCAAGATGAAGCCCGACAGCATCCGTCGCGCACTCTTCAACGGCGTTACGCTCCAACCCGGACAAAACGTGATTCGCGTTGAAGGCAAGAGCGGAAAACAGCTCGTCAGCGACGAATGCACCTGGAACCTGAAATAATAATATACCCTCTAGAATATCTAGAAAATCTAGAGTATCTAGAACTTCTAGACCTTCTTGAAAGCCAAGAATCCCCTCCGATGAAAAAACTCCTCCCCCTCCTCCTCGCATCCTTCCTTTGCGAATCCCTCCCCGCCCAACAAGTCTTCGAGGCAAATCCCACCAACCTCACCGCCGTACTCAAGCAGGTGCAGAAGCAGCTGCGCAAACCACAGAAGGAAGATATCGTCATCCAGCTGGCAGGTGGCACCTATCAGTTCACGGAACCGCTCGACATTGACCAAAGTTTCAGCGGACGCGACGGACACACCGTCACCCTCCGTGCTGCCGAAGGCCAAACACCCGTCTTCAGCGGCGGTCGCACAGTGACAGGTTGGCAGCGCGTCAACGGGAATCTTTGGAAAGCGCACCTCGATTGTCCCGTCAAACTGCGCAGTCTCCTCGTCAATGGCCGACGTGCCGTGATGGCAGCTGCTCATAAGCGTTCGCAGGGAGCAGGTATCGAGAGCCGTTTTGAGATTACGGGCGAAGAACCTTGGGCTTTCGGTGCCGGACAAGGCGTGGATGGCATCAAGCTTGTAGCCGATCCCGAACTGCATCTCTTCCGCAATCCCGAAGATGTGGAGATTGTACAAGAGAAGACCTGGACCGAAAAGATACTCTGTCCCCGCGAGTTCGACAAGTGGGGCGACACCATCATCGTGCGTTTCCAGCAGCCGCTTGGCGCCATTCTCAACTCGATGGCATGGGCTGGCAAGATCGACTACAACAAGCTTTTCTATGTGCGCAATGCCTATGAACTGCTCGACGAACCTGGCGAGTTCTATTTCGATCGTGCGGCACAAACCCTCTTCTACTTCAGCCGTGGCGAGGATATGACCACTGCCGAAGTCATTGCACCAAGCAGCGAAGGCCTGTTGCGTCTGCATGGCATTTCGAACGCCCGCCAGCTTGAGAACTTCCGCATCGAGGGCGTGACCTTTGCCTATGACACCTGGAACCTGATGTCACTCGAAGGCTCGCGTGGCTTCGGTGGCATTCAGAGCCTCGGTCTTGCCTACAAGTACATTCCCGATGGCAACTGGCATCCCACCAAATACAACTCGTGCGACACACCCGAAGGTTGCGTCGATGTCAAGAATGCCCGTGGCGTTCAGATCACAGGCTGTCGTTTCGAGCACCTCGGTTGTGCCTCTGCCATCACGCTGATGAATGATGTTAGTGAGTCTTGTGTCACCGGTTGTTTCTTCAACGACATCTTCGGCAATGCAGTGACCATCGGGCATCCCCAGCATTACGAGATTGGCGATGGTGAGGGTCGTTTTGCGCCGGGTGTCGAAGGTCTCTGCCATGACATCAACGTCACCAATAACTACATCCGCAACGTCAGCATCGACTTCCGTCAGATTGAGGCCATCATCGGCTTCTTCTGCAACACCGTCCACATCGACCACAACGACATCCTCGGTTGTCCCTACGGTGCCATCGCACTCGGTTGGTGGTGGGCCAATGCGAAGATTCCCGAACCCAAGCTTTCGGGCAACAACACCATCAGCTTCAATCGTTTGGGCCAAAGCCACCAGCTGCTCTCCGACGGCGGCATAGTCTATATGCTCGGCCCACAGCCCGGCTCGGTGGTCGAAGGCAACTACCTCTTCAAGGGTCCGCGCTGTATCTATCCCGACGATGGCTCATCGGGCTGGAAGATCCACGACAACGTGATCAACTCCGTCGGCCAACTTTGGTTCCACATCGACTCCGACCGTGACTACGACATCGAGACCTATCATAACTTCGTCAAGGCCAACAACACCGCAAATAGCGGACGCGGCACTACCATCACCGACACGCAGGTATTCCGTAACGTCGATTTCAACGACGAAGCCAAGGCCATCATGGATGCTTCGGGCATCGAAGACGTTTGGAAGCACATCATCCCTGCCGAAGAGCCTGAACTTGTCCGCATCTATCCGGATTTTGACATCAAACGCTGGTAAGATACCGCTCAAAAAAAGAGACAGGGAGTCGAAAATTTCGGCTCCCTGTCTCTTTGTCTAGATAATCTAGATGGTCTAGAAAATCTAGATATCCTAGAAATTCCAGCCTCAATAGAACAGCCAATCCACAGCATCTTCGCTGCCACCAATACCCACGTTTCGGGGCTTGACCTGCGACTTGGTGAGACCCAGCACGAGGATATAACCTTCGGGCAGGGTAAGCTTGTGATGTCCGGCAGTGAAGCTGTAGGTGTGCACATTCGCCAAAGGAAGAGAAGCCAGCTTGATGGCATTCTGCAATTGTGGTTCAGCTTGTCCATATTCGTTGGCCGAAGCATCCGTTTCGAGTTTGGGGGCCTTGGCATAACGGCTCTGGTCGTCACGGAAGTAGCCCACCAATACCTTCAAGGGTTCCTTGGCTTCAAATTCCAACACAAAGCCTGCATCCTCGACCTTCTCCCCTTGCAGCACCTGCTGCACGCGGTTGCGCGGCTTCTGCGCTTCGAACGCAAGAGCCGTGAGACCTTTCAGTTCGTCGGCAATTGCCTCCACCTTGTTGTCAGGCAGGTTGGTGAAAAGCTGTGTGCCTACATCGAGACGAACCCTCTTCTGGGAACTAAGCAACGTGTATTGCGCATCCTGGAATGGTTCGATCGAGGCGGCAGCCTCAGCAATCTTGCCTGCGGCCTTGTCTTTGAGCAACTGGATATTCGCCTTGAAAGCCTCCAATTCCTTCTCATAATGCGGCAACATCTCTGCCCAAGTCTTGTTCTTGCCGTCATCGCCACCGATGGGAATGCGACGCTGGGCCGTCTGCATCGAATTGGCATAGAGGTAATGTCCCTCGGTGAGTGCCACTAGTTGACGCCAGTGCTTGAGACTCGTTTCGAGCAAAGGAACAGCCTGATCGAGATACGCGATACACTCCAATTCGGAGCCTGCCTTCAGCTTGTGGCTCCACTGATAGTCGAGGACAAGTTTGGCAGCCTGCACCTTATTATACATAAACTGAGCGAACTCGCGATAGCACGCCATATCGTTGCGCAGGCGCAGGAACTCATCCTTGTTCTTGGTAATCTTCCCTTTCTCTGCACGCATGATAGCGGAGAGTGCACCATCACCGTGATCGATACATTGTTCCACGATATCGAGCGGGAATTCCCCATTGGGCACATGGGGCGCACCTGTCCATTCACGCTCCACCCATTCGATGAGTTTCTCACCTTCGGGTCCGCAGCTTTCGTAGAAGCCGGGGTAAATAGTGTATTTGTAAGGATTGACGAGCTGGCTCATAAAGAGTCCCAAGAGCAATGTCTCGCGATTGCCCTCGGTGATGCCGAATCGGCGCAGCAATTTCGGTGCAATCTCACCCGATGCTTCGTAGGCCAGACGAATATCATCGGCAACGTCGGTGGTCGTGCCATAGAAATCGGCAATGCGTTCGTCCCAATAGGCAATCTCCTCGGAGCGGTCGCGGCCCTGCTTCCAGGCGTAGCGTCCCCACTCGGCAAACCACAGCCAATCGCGGTCGATCTGCATCTCGCGTTTGCCGTCACCAAGATCATCAGCCGTATAGGGATGATCCCAGTACGAAGCCTGCGGAAAGAGATGGAGCGCATTGGCTCCATGCACCTGATGCATCGCCCCGACGGTCTTCTGCACAAAGTCGGGCGAAGCCCAGCGCCAAGGCTCCAGATTGGCAAGGATGTGGACGTTCTCGACATGCACCGAGCCGAGTTCCGACAGGTCCTTGTGAATCTTTGCCCAAGGGCCACGCGGCTGATAGGTGGTCAATGATTCGCCATTGTACTTGTGCATCGTGTAGATGTTCTTGTAAATGGGCAAAGCCTGGTCCATCACTGCACGACAATCCACATCGTGGGCACGCAAAATAATCGGCGGTTGCTCGCTTTGGTCGCGTCCGGAAGAAGCATCGTTTCTCCCCAACTGCGCCAATCCGTCCTTCACACCAGGAATGACAGTATTGATCATCCAGTCGAGTTTACGATCATTGCCACTTATGGCCTCACCCAACGTGATGAGCAGGCCCACGTTCGGATAGTCGTGCACAAAGGCAGCGATAGATTTGCGTGTATAGTCGGAAAGCAGCGGGTCGATAGGACGATTGCGATCCTGCGTCTTGATGCCATAATGTTCGGCAAAAGGCTTCGAGACAATGATATTGTAGAACATCTGAATCACGTAGATGCCACGTTTCTCCGCCTCGGTGGTGAGGAATGAGAAGATCTCGCGGTTCTTCGCAAACGTCGCATCATCGACCTCCACAGCAAACGGATAGTCTTCGAGCTTCACCAACGAGGCGAAAGGATGGCCATTCCAAAGGTAAAGCGAGTTCATACGGTTCTCGACCATCATATCGAGATAACGCAGCCACATCTCCTTGTCGTAGAACCAAGGAAAGTTCTCGGGAGTATAGGGATATTCATACACGGCACGACCCGGCAGGAACTGCGTCTTCTGCACACCGATACAAGGCCCGCGAAGCACCATCTCGGGCGCATCGGCAAAGTCGGCAGGAAACAGGAAGTTGCCCTTCGAGATATAGTTGTCGATGAGTTCGCGGCAACCATAAAGCGAGCCCGTGGCATCGTTGCCGATTACCTGCGTCTCATTGCCCGAAGTCACGATGCGAAAGCCCTCCTTGGGCAAGGAATCTGCTGGACTTGCCTGACTCAAGTTGATGACAAGATCTGCATCCTGTCCCACCACCAACTTGCAGCCCCGCTTCCTGAGTTCGTTTCGCAACTGCTCTGCTCCGAACGTCATTCGGCTATTGGCATCGTCTGGTAGATTGATGGTCACACTCGGCCCCTTTGGCCCTCCGCAACTCACAAGCAAAGTCATAAGTGCGATGAAAGGTAGAATTATATTTCTCATAATAATCACGTTTATCTTATCTCACTCCAGCACCAGTCTCACCACCTGTGCCACATCCGACGGCAGGCGTGAACCCTTGGGAATAGTGAGGCGCAACCCCTCGGCAGTCTGTTCAAAACGACATTCAAAGTTCTTCTTCACCGAAAGGAGGATAGCCTGTTTCACTGGCAGGCTCACCTCTTTCAAAAGGACTGTATTTTCCGTGCCTGGCCAGTCGAGGAAGATGGCATAGAGCGTCTTTCCGTCCTTCTTCTGGGTATAATGTACGCGGTAGCCTTCCTCGCTTTCTGCATTCTTTTTCGCATGTTCGGTTTCTTCGGCTTTTTCGACAGAATAAACCGTCTCATGCGATACGCGATAAGGACGCGTCTCATAGATCGATTCGCCATAAGACCACAACCAAACTCCCACATTGGCCATAATATCCTGCTGCGCCTGCGGGATAGTGCCATCGGCCATCGGAGCCAAGTTGAGGAGTAGTTGCCCGTTGTTGCTCACCACTTGGATGAGACGCTGAATGATATTCTTGTGTGAGATGTACTGCATCCCTTTCACATATCCCCACGACTTATGATAGCCATCAGCGATGGTGAAGTCGCAAAGCCAAGGTATCGGGTCTATCTCGTTGAGCGACGACATTTCGTGATCGAGCACACCAACTTCGCGCGGGAATTCCTTATATTTATAGGTGAAGGCCACTTCCTGCCCTGTCTTTGCCGCGTGGTTGAAGTAGTGCTGTACCATCTGCAAACGTCTTTCCTCGGGTATCTGGTCCATCCAAGCATCGAAATACAGCAGGTCGGGCGAATACTGCTCGATGACCTCGTCACATTTGTCGGACCACATCTGGAGCCACTCGTCATGGTCCATCAGACAACCATAAAGCTTGGCATAACGCGAATTATTGGCCGCCCAATCGTCCTGAACCGTGACATAGGTGTAGTTGATTTCATGATGAAGCGAAGTGAAGAACTTCAAACCGCGCTTGCGAACTGCCGCAGCAATCTCACCCAGGCAGTCGCGCTCCGGTCCCATCTTGGCAGCGCAGAACGGAGTGACCTTCGAGTCCCACATTGCAAAGCCATCGTGATGCTCGGCAACGATACCGCCAAAGCGTGCGCCAGCCTCCTTGAAAAGCAGCGCCCACTGGTCGGCATCGAAATGCTCGGCCTTGAACATCGGGATAAAGTCGTGGTAGCCGAATTCAGAAAGCGGTCCGTAGATAGCCTCCTGTCGTTCGCGCTCGCCCATCAGGAACTGCTCGCCCTTCGCATACTCACTGCTCGATGCATCGCAGTGCATGTAATGAAAATACTGTTCGTTACCGTAAGCAGGAACGCTATACACCCCCCAATGGCAATAGATGCCGAACTTGGCATCGCGTAGCCATTCGGGCACGGGCTGATGCTTCGAAAGCGATGTCCAATTCGCCTCATAGGGGCCTTGCTCCAAAGGTTTTTTGGAGAAGCCGGCCTGAACTGACAAAGAGATGACTGCGCCCAACATCAGCGCGCGCCTACAAACGTCAATCATTCCAAATTCTTTAATTCGCAAATTCGTGATAATAAGAAAATGTTATAGTTTCACAGTCACAGCAGCACCATCATACCTGACATCTTTCGTTACAATATTCTTTCCATCAATGACTTTGATAACGAAATTACGTTGTGGCTTCATGCCATCGAAAACTCCGGAACGCTTTCCGAGAGTCAGGCTTCGGGTCTGCTCTTCCCACATAATAGGAATGACCGAGAATTGGCCCTTCTCGCAATCGTAGGTGATACCATCGTCTTCATATAGGTCAAAGCTTGCATCCTTGCCAGGGATGACCTCGATGGTCAAGGTCTGTTCATTCACTTCGTCGGAATACTGGATGACGGGGCTCTTCGGGACGATGCTTCCTCGACGCACGAAGACAGGAATCTCATCGAGCGAAAGTTCATACTCCAAATGCTGCCCACCTTCAAGGATATTGCCCGAAGCGTCTTGCCATTGGGCACCTGCTGGCAGATAGACATCCAGTTTCGAAGTCTCCGACAAAGGATGGGTCACAGGGCAAACGAGGAACGACGGGCCAAACATATATTCCGTCTTGCAGGTACGTGCCTCGACATCACGCGGGAAGTCGAAGGCGAGCATACGTGCCATGGTGTAGTTGTCGGAAGTCACCTTGGCTGCCATCGAATAGATATAGGGCAGCAGCTCGTAACGATGCTCAATGTTTCGAACCAGGGCGGCGTAGTAGAGGTTTGAAGGGTTCGAAAGGTTCGAGGGGTTCGAGGGGTCACCATAATTCCATGGTTCGCGCGGAGTGTCGGTGCCATGGCTGCGGAAGACGGGAAGATAGACCGCCCATTGGCACATACGCAGATAGAACTCACGGTAGGCAGGATCCTTGCAGCCCTCGGGGAATTCGCCTTTCCAGAACCATTGCATACCAGTCGATGTGAAGAATGTGCCCGCATCGACCGTCCAATAGGGACAACCCGTAGCCATGAAGTTCAAGCCCATCGGAATCTGACGGCGCAATGACTTCCACGAGGCGTAGGTGTCGCCGTTCCACGAGATGGTGGCATAACGCTGCTGACCTGCAAAACTCGAACGGGTGAGGTTGACCACGCGCTTGCGGTCGGAAGTCTTGCGCTGGTTCTCATAGATGCCTCGTGCATCGAAAAGGGAATAGAGCGAACTGCGCTCGGCACCCATCACTGCATTCTGTGCCTCCAGATTCAGTTTCCAGCGATCAGCATGACTATCCCATCCGTAACCTTCGGGCATCGGCTTCCAGTCGCCATCAGTGGGTTCGGTACAGTCGCACCACCACGCATCGAAGCCCTTTCCATCGTGGAAGAACTCGCGGTTGGCCCACGTCCAGTAGTAGGCACGTGCCTCTTCGTCGAAGACATTGATGAACGAACGGTTGAGCATATATCCCCGCTCCTTGAAATCCTTCTCCTGCGGATTGCCCTGCGGATTGGGCCAGATGCTCACCATCAGACGTCCATGCAACTGGTGCACGGTGTCGGCCAAAGCCTGCGGATCGGGATAATAGCGGGAATCCATCTTCATCATGCCCCAGCCCTCGGGCCAGTAGTTCCAGTCCTGCACAATCATATCGATGGGAATCCGGCGACTGCGGAACTGACGCATCGTCTCGATGATCTCGGCACTGCTGTGGTAACGCTCCTTCGACTGGATGTAGCCAAACAGATAGCGCGGCATCATCGGCGACTGTCCGGTGAGCGTACGCATACGGTTCACGACACGATCCATCGAAGCGCCCTTCATGAAATAATAATCCAATCCCTGGGCAGCCTCCAGTTCGACGAGTCCCTGGTTGTCGCTATCATCGAATCGCATACCGCAACCCGCATCGAAGAGCAGGCCGTAGCCCGAAGGGGTGGAGATTACGGGAACCATCGCCTTCAGGTTGTGCTGGCAGAGCCAAAGTTTCTGTCCCTTGAGGTCGAGCAGGTCCTCCATGTGGGAGCCCCATCCGTAGAGCGGCTCATCGGCAGGGAATGCGAAACGCACCTGCCAGCGCCACGAGGTGCCCACCGTGTCGCGCTTCAACACGTCCATCACCACCTTCTCGCCATCGGCGGTCCGTTCGATTCGGCTTGACTTCGGGTCGTAGGTGATGTTTTCGAGTGCGATGCTCTCGCCCTGCTTGGGCATATCGTCACGTTCGGCGAGGAGCAGGTTGCCTTGCCTGTCGAAATAACTGATGGCACCTGTCTTTTCGTCCACACGCACCTGCAGACTGTCGGAAGTGAGCACGAATGCCCCTTCCTGCTTCTCCAGTTTCACCTTGACAAGATGATTCAAGGCCTCGGGAAGCACGACGGTCGTCTTGTTATCCACGAAGTCGCTGTTCTCCGACAACCGCACACGCACGATGTCGGCCTCGGGAAACTCTACACGTAGCACACCTTGCTCAAGCGGGCATTCCAATGTGGTGGTGTATCGGGTGCATGCCGCCAGCGACAAGAGCATAGCGCCACCAAGAATGATAGGGATGGTTTTCATTTCAGTTCTATAGATTTGGTAATATATTCAATTTACGGGGACAAAGATACGAACTTTTTACGAAGTGACAAAGAACTTTCTTTCTTTTTTGTATATAGGCACAAAAAATGACTCCCCAATCGAAAGACTGGGGAGCCAACATATGAACGAAGATTACTTCGACTGCGGGATAGGATTCTGCTCAAGGGCAGGGTTGCTGTCGAGGTCGCCCTGCGGGATGAGGAAGAGGAAATCCTTGCGGGGCTTGAAGAGCGGTTCGGGTGAATCGAAGTAGCTGAGCTTGTCGGCAAAGCCTTGGGCAAGTTTCTTGGCCGAAAGGTCGGCAAGCACGTCACGACGCAGTTCGACAAAGAAGATCTTGCCTTCGCCCACGAACTCGAAGCGGCGCTGGTTGAAGATCTCTTCGTCGATTTCGGCCTGGCTGCCGCTGAAGTCGCTCAGACCGGCACGACGGCGCACCTGATTGAGGCATTCGATGCCCGAACCGGCATTCAGATGGTTGGCAGCCTCAGCATAGTTGAGCAGCACTTCGGCATAGCGCAGGATGGGGAAGTTGGCATTGGGGCGCTGCAGCGAAGCATCGGTGTGCTGGTCGAAATACTTGCAGTTGAAGACGCAGGTATGCTCCACGTTGCGGTCGTTGGTGATGTAGGGCTCCCAGTGCAGGGTCGTGGGGTTGAAGGTGTGGGCAGTGCCATCGTTCTCCTCAAAGTAGGTCAGGAAGACCTCGGCACGCTTGTCGCCATTGGCCAGCATCTCGGTATAGATGTAGGGCGAAACGCCCATGCGCGAATACTGGTAGCAGCCCATGTAGTTCGAATAGGTGCGACCCAGGCCGAAGCGGATGTGCATGCCGTTGCTCTGGCTTGTTTCGGCGGAATACTGCAGTTCGAAGATCGACTCCTTGCAGTTCTTGGCACCACTCTCGTTGAACCAATAGAACTGATCGACGTAGTTGTCCATCAGGCCATACACGCCGCTGTCGATCACCTTCTTGCTGTAGTCACGCGCCTGCGTGTAATACTCCGTCTCGTTGGCACTCTCGCCGTGAGCGTCGGCCAGGCCGGCACGATGCAGATAGACCTCGCCGAGAGCAGCCTGTGCAGCACCCTTCGAAGCGCGCCACACGTCGTATCCGCTCGTGCCACGCACGGGAAGCAGTGCCTCGGCCTGCTTGAGGTCAGCGATAATCTGGTCGTAGGTCTCGCTGTAGGTCGAACGTGCGATTTCGAGGTTATCTACGCCATTGGTATAGGTAAGCGGCAGGGCGAGGGCACCGAAGCAACGGGCCATCGAATAGAAGGCATAGCCGCGCAGGAAGTAGGCCTGGCCCTTGATACGATTGCGCGACTCCTCGCTCATCTCCACGTTGTCGGCGCGACCCAGCACGATGTTGGCGCGGTTCACAGCCTCGTAGCAGGCAGCCCAGATGCGGTGTACGCCATTCGAAGCCGAGGCATTCTGCACACCGTCCCACTTGTTGATGAGCTCCATATTATTTTTATTATAGGTGGGCACGCCCTGGTCGGTAAGCAGCTCGATCTGCGCCAGATAGAGCTGGCTGTTGGCGTTGTACATGTTGCGATAGCGGTTATAGACGCCTATCAGCGTAGCATCGATCTCCTCCTCTGTGTTGTAGAAGGATGACGGGTCGATGAAGGTGTAGCCCTGCTCGTCGAGGTCGCTGCAGCTAGTCAGTGACATGCCGCCCAGCATCGCGCCTGCCAACACTGCTCCTGCGATAATATATTTGATCGTTTTCATAATGATTTCTATAAGCCATTAATAATTAATCATGAACTTTCGAACCTTCGAACCATTCGAACTTTTCGAACCATTCGAACCTTCAAACCTTTAGAACTTCGCATTGATGCCAAACTGGATGGTACGTGCGAATGGGTTCGACACGTCGCCGTTCTCCGGGTTGTAGCCCGTGTGGTTGGCCCAGGCGGCCACGTTCTGGAAGTTCACACTGAGGGTGAGGTCGCGGATGGCCTTCACCTTCATCAGCTTGCCGAAGTTGTAGCTGAGCTGGATGTTCTTCAGGAGGAAGTAGGCCCAGTCGCCATTGGTGCGGTCGCTGAGGAAGATGCCCTTGGCGCCAGCTGAAGGATGCTCGCCGCCGGGGTTGGTGGTGGGGTCGAACATGTCTTCCCAAGCCTCTACAGTGGGAATACCGAGGGTGTTGCGCACGCCGTTATCCACCCAGAGGCTGTAGCTGCCGGTGTCCTGCATGCCGATGCGCCAGTTGCTCGACGTGCCCGTGCCGCGATAGCCGCTGTGCTCGGCACCAATGATCGAAGCATACTTGAAGGCACCCTGGCCATAGACGCTGAGCGAGAAGTCCTTGTAGTTCACGTTAAGGTTCAGACCGTAGAAGTGCTTGGGCTCGATCGAACCGATGCTGTGGCAGTCCTTCACGGTGATCTGTCCGTCGCCGTCGAAGTCCTCGTACATCTCCGAACCGATGTGTGCCGTACCCTTCACGCCGGGCACGCGGGTCACGTAGTCGTCAAGCTGCTCCTGCGTCTTGATGATGCCCAGCGAATGGCGGGCATAGACAGCATTGACAGGCTCGCCGACCTCGAGGGCCGAGACGATGCCGGTGGTCGAGGTGCCGTCGTTGATAATCTGGCGTGTCACGTCGCCGTAGAGTTCCTTCACCTCATTGGTGTTGAACGTGTAGTTGGCGCCAAGGCTCACCAGCCAATTCTTGCTCTTGTAGAGGTCGGCATTGACAGCCAGCTCGATGCCATGGTTGGCCACCTCGCCGATGTTGCTCATCACCTCCTTGTAGCCCGAGGTGGAAGGAATGGGCACCTGGTAGAGCAGGTCAGTGGTCGTGCGGGTATAGTAGTCGAATGTGAAGTTGACGCGGCTGTAGAGCTGCAGCTCCAATCCGGCATCGAACTGGCGGGTGCGCTCCCACTTAAGTTTCGAATTGCCGACAGTCTCATAATAGCCCGACAGGGCTCCTGTGCCATCGGTATAGTTGGCATCGCCGGTGCTCTTCATGAGCTTCGAAAGCGACAGGTAGTTGCCTATCTCCTGATTGCCGGTCACGCCCCACGAGGCACGCACCTTCAGGTTGGTGATGGCATCATTATCCTTGAGGAAGTCCTCGTTGCTGACCCTCCAGCCGAGGCCCACCGAGGGGAAGGTACCGAACTTGTTGTCGTCGCCGAAGCGCGACGAGCCGTCGAAGCGGACGGTGGCTGTGAGCAAGTACTTGTCGGCATAGTTGTAGGCAGCACGTGCTGTCCACGAGATGATGCGGTTGCTATAGTAGTCGCTGCTGGCCGTAAGGGTCTGCGGCAGCACGCCGCCGAAGTCGAAGGCCTGGAGCAGCATGTTGTCGAACTGGCCGCTCATTGCCGAGGTGTTGTACTTGTAGTCCTGCCATGAATAGACACCTGTCAGAGTGAGATGATGCTCGCCCCACTTGTTGGTGTAGGTGATGATGTTATCCATGAGTTTCGAGCGGCTGCGTGCCCAGAGGTGCGAGCCTGTGCCGGTCTCGACGGCGTTGCCGATCGACTTGGCATCCTGGTTGCCTGCCCAGTAGTAGCGGTTGATGTTCTTCACATCGTAGCCGATGTTGAGGCGATAGTTCAGGTGCTTGGTGAAGTCAACCTGCAGGAAGAAGTCGCCCAGGAAGCGGACGCTCTTCTGGTTGTTGGTCTGGTTGGCCATCGTGGCAAGTGGGTTGAACCAGTCGCCATGGTTCACGATGTTGTACGAACCATCGGCCTGATAGACGGGGTCGGTGGGCCATCCCCAGCGGAAGATGTCGTTGGTGACGCTCATGTCGTACGTGAGGTCTGAGCCGATTCTGTCGGTGGTCGAAGTGGTGAGCTGCATGCTCGAACCGATGGTAATCCACTGGTTGAACTTATGCTGCAGGTTGTTATGCAAAGTGAACTTCTCGTACTCGGTGCCCTCGATCAGGCCTTCCTGGTCGTAGTAGCCTGCCGAGAACATGTAGTTGGTGCCGCCTGCCGAGCCATCGAAGGTCACGCCATAGTCCTGCGTGAGTGACGACTTGCTGATCACCTCTTCCTGCCAGTTCTCGTCGGTCACCGAGTAGCCATTGGGGAAAGGATTGGTCGAACCCTGTGCGGCAGCTGCCTTGGTCATATAGTTGATGAAGTCGTCACCCGTCACGGTGTCGAGCAGACGGCTGCGCATGTTCACGGCTGTGCTGGCGTGAACGCTGAGGTTCTTGCGGCCCTCCGAGCCTTTCCTGGTCGTGATCATCACCACGCCGTTGGCGCCACGCGAACCGTAGATGGCGGTAGCCGAAGCGTCCTTCAGGATTTCGATGGCCTCGATGTCGGCGGCATTGATGTCGTTGAGGTCGCCGTCAACCAAGGCAAAGCCATCGACCACGTAGAGCGGGTCATTGCCCGAATTGATCGAAGCCGTACCACGGATACGCAACGTAGGCACCTCGCCTGGACGCAGGTTGTTGAAGACGGCCAGGCCCGACGACTTGCCCTGCAGGGCTTCGAGCGGGTTGGCGGCAAGGGTCGAAGTGATGGCATCCGAACGGAGCGAGGTGGTCGAGCCCGTCAGGTCCGACTTGCGCATCGTACCGTAGCCCACCACTACCACGTCGTCAAGCAGTTCGGCATCCTCGGCGAGGGTGACCTGCACCGTCGGAGCTGCCTTGACATTCTGGGTGGAATAGCCGACAAACGAGATTTCGAGCGTCGCGCCGGCGTTGACCTTCAGCACAAACCTGCCGTTGGCGTCGGTGTTGACGCCATTGGTCGTTCCGCGTTCAAGCACACTGGCGCCCGCAATGGGATCGCCGTTCTCATCGATCACCGCGCCATTGACGGTAATCTGCTGTGCCGGGGCTGCCGAGGCGGCTCCGGCTGGGTCTGCGGCATACGTAGAGACAGGCATTGCCATCCCAACGATCGACAATGCCGCAGCTGCAACCAAAAGGAAATTTTTCATAGATTATAATAGAGTGTGTTGGTTATCGGGCGCAAATATAATGGATTTTTTTATCTATTCCAAGAAAAAAGGGCAAAATAGTATCATTTTTGGACAAAAAAGTCCAAACCATATATGTGCAATAGATTACAACAACGACAAGGTGAGCGGGCAGCGGCTACCATCGAAGAACGTATCGAGCACCTCGCCGAAGATATCATCGGGCGAAGCGGCATCGAACAGCGTCATCGACGAACGCAGCTTCATGCTGTCCACCTCCCATCCCATCAGCACATTGGCGGATTCTCCTGCATGCTCAAGCAAAGCTTCGGTGATTTCTCGCAGACGAGGTCCCAGCACCGCATGCGCCAGGTATGCCTTTGCTTCTGCCAGGCCACTGATGCCGTAGAGGTAGCTGTTGGGGCTGTGTCCCAGGCCACGCATCTGCGGAAAGATGTACCAGATCCAGTGTCCGCGCTTCTGCCCTGCCCGCATCTCGGCCAAGGCCTGCTCGTAGCCAGCGAAAGGCTCGGTATCCTGAGCCTCGACGAAACGTTCCAGATTGAATTTGTCTTCCATGTATTCGACGTCAATTGTTATTTGTTGATTGAAGAACGGTGCAAATATAGGAAAAATATCTGTATCTTCGCCTTATCGGGTGAAAAAACTGCAATATTTCCCACCTTTTGTGCCATTTCAGCGCAAAAATATGCACAAAGTATCACGTTATTTTGTAATCTTTTTTCTTCCAATAACGCCATGACCAATCTTGGCGCAAATTGGTTATGCTCCAATCGAAGAATGACCAATCTTGGCCGAAAATGGTCATACCTCAATCGGAACAAGCATTATCTCGGCCGTCAGAGTGCTATTTCCAATCGAAGCATAACCAATCTGCGCACAAAAAGGGTATGCTCCAATCGAAGGATGACCAATCTTGGCCAAAACTGGTTATGCGACAATCAGAGTATAACCAATCTATGCCAAAAATGGTCATAAAACAAACGTAGAATAACCAATCTTGGCCGAAAATGGTTATGCTTCAATCGAAGCAAGCACTATCTCGGCCGTCAGAGTGCTATTTCCAATCGCAGCATAACCAATCTGTGCACAAAAAGGGTATGCTCCGATTGAAGGATGACCAATCTTGGCCAGGATTGGTCATCCTTCAATTACTGCTTGAAATAACGTGTGGCAAAGCATTCCTTAGCTGAAACGATATTGTTGGCATCGAGACCGACACGCTTAGCATAAAAATGCCCGCACGTACTATGACATGCGGGCAAAACAGGAACAATCCAACAATTGTTATTTGATCATCTTCTCACCCTTCTGGATGAAGACACCATGAGCATTATTGGCATCAACACGACGGCCGTAGATGTCGTATGCAGGAGCTTCGACACTTTCGGTGCGGATGTTCTCGATATTGTCGGGACCTTCGACGCTGAAGGTGATGGTGCTCATCTCGGTGTCGCCCGAAGTATAGGAGGCAATGACGCCAGCAGTGTGTTCACCCGAAGTGAGACCCTCGAAGTAGTACTGCTTGTCGTCGGTCTGATCGACGAGTTCGCCATCGAGATATACCTTGTAGGCGCCATCGAGACTTGGAGCCTGACGACGACCCTGGGCCTTGCGCTGAGGAGCAGCTGCGGGGAAGCCCTCGGGCAGACCAATGGCTACATCGTCGATCATAAAGATGTAGTTGCCATCGATCTGACGAATGGTCACGTACTGCGCATCAGCTGGGATGTCGAAGACGTAGCGTGTCCAGTAGCTGTTCACCTTGAACTCTTCGCTGGCAATCTCCCAACTATAGACGGGCACGTACTCCAACCACTGGTAGCCGGCCGTGTCGGTGTAGTCGGTCGAAGTGGTGTAGCCTACCATGAAGGTCTCGGTCTGGTAGCCATAACCCTTGGCATAGAAGCCGAACTTGAAGTCCTCGTCAAAGAAGAGACGTGGAGAAACGAGCCAGTTCTGGTCGGTCGAGTTCGCCCATGAGGTAAGCATCTGCTGACCTGAGTTAGCGCTGAAGTAGTAACTGTAGCTGTTCTGGTTGCCATTAGCCTTGCTGAGGTTGAACACTAAGTAAGCGAACGAACCGCCACGGTTCGGATAATCGAGGTCGTTCAAGTAGCCAGTGCCTTCATCGGGATTGTCGAAGTCGAGATATTGCCAGCCCAGTTCGCCGGGCGAATTGATGGCAAATGCCTCGTGCTCCTCGAAGCCGTCGTACAACTGGTCGGCAAAGTTCCAGATGAAGAGGCGGTTGCCAAGGTCGGTCTCGTCGTCGTTGATAACCTTAAGACCAAATGGAGTCACCTGTGTCTCGGTGAGTTGGCGTTCGATGGTGTAGCTGTCCTCAATGTCGAGTTTCACGGTTTCGAAGATCTGACCAAAGCCCTTGAGATTGACATAGAGGTCATAGTTGGCCTTCCAAACGTTCTCGAAAGTCACCTCACCATTGGCATCGGCATAGTCACCATAAGCATGGACACCACCGCCATTGACGATCTGTACCCAAGCGCCCTCGGCTTCGTTGGTCGGGGTGTTGGTGGTAAGTTTCACAGTCACCTTGGTGTGCATCTTCCAGCCAATGCTGTCGCTGAAGACAAATGTACTGGTCAAGCCATCGGTATAGTGGCAGCGAACAGCATACTCGTAGGTGCCCATCGGGAGTTCAGCAATGCCCTCATCGGTGTAGGTGCGGGCCTTGACGCTGTCGAGCAGCTGGGTCCAGGTCTCGGGTTGAGCGGCAGTAGTTGGGGTCAGACGATAGAGGTCGAACCAGGTGCGGTCGCCAATTGCATTGCGCCTTACGCTTGGCTCTGCAGGACTGATTGCCTTGATGAGCTTATGACACTCAATCTGGCCCAGCTCATTGTTAATTGTTAATTGTTCATTGTTAATTGACATCTGCTCATCCTGCTCGGTGCGACGGAACTTAGCCTCAGCAGCATTCTCCTCGGTGTCGTATGGAGCAACAGTAGCACGGAACATAAAGTTGTAGCGATAGCCTGCACTTTCGATATAGAAGAACTGACCCGAGGTGTAGTCGCCAGTGTAGCAACTTACGCCTTCAACGAACGGATAGCTGTCGTTAGGCTCGCTGGCGCCAAGACCTACAAAACCATAGTAGGCAACGCAGATATAAGCACCACGTGGAGCCTCGACCGGCTGGTCGAAGGTCATATTGTTCCATGCTCCCTGGATCACGCTGACGTACTTCGAGGCAAGGACGTTCTGGGTAGGCTGGCCATTCTCATCGAGGTCGAAGGCATAGACGGTCACGCCATAGACAGTCTGGCCTGTCTCGCTCAGATAGAACTGTGCGCCACGATAGAGACCTGGTGTGCGGAAGATGTTGCCGAAGACAGCATACGAAGAAGACTGGGAGGTGCCGAACGAAGTGTAGAGCAAGTTGGCATCATAACGCAAGGTTACGTCGTCGTTGACGGGATTGCTCCAAGTGATTTCGGGCACACCAGCCTCGTTGAGCTGAGCTGTAATCTGTGCAGGAGCAAGGATCTTGTCGTCAAGAGTGATGGTGCCAAGGTCAGTATCGGCAACCATAGGCTGAACTGCCTGATAAGGCTGCAGACGGTTGCTGGTGATGCTGAGATTGTAGTTCTCGCTTGCCATGATACCTGCAATGCTGAACTTGCCTTCAGCATCGGTACTGCCGGCATATTCATTGTAGCCTTCGAGTGTCACCTGAGCGCCGCTGACAGGATCACCTACCTTATCGACGACGGTGCCCGAAAGCGTGTAGGTGGGCAGTGCAGTCATCACAATGTCAAGCGTGGTCTGCTCAAACTCTGTAATGGTGGCTTCGCCCTGACCATTCTCATAGCCAAGACGCTCTACCTTCACACTGACAGTACCTGAAGGCACATAGCGGAATGTATAAACACCCGTTTCAGGATTTGTGTTGATCTGTTGCTCTGTGCCATCAGATGCAGTGAGGGTAACGAGGGCTGCCGGAATGATAGCACCTGTGGTGGCATCGGTAACTGTTCCGGTGAGTGAACCATCATGATCCTCCTCAATGGTAGCATTGGCGATGCTGAGCTGCCAATTCTGGTAGAAGCTGCGAGCAAAGAATCCGATATGGTATTCACCTTCCTCACTGAGGATAGGCAAGTTGGTGCGAAGCTTGATGGGTGTAGTGGATGCAAAGTCGAACTGGTCGATTGAATCCTGATCCATCCAGTCGTTCGACTTACCCATCGAAATAGCGAGACACTCTGGAGAACTGCCATACGAACGTGCATCGAACGAGAGCTTGTAATGCTTGTTGGCCTCGAACTTGATGGCTGGAGAAATGAGCCAGTCGGCACCAGCCACACCATAGTAATAGCTGTAGCCTACGTAAGCGCCTGGATACAGGGCATTGTAGGTATATTGTCCAGTAGGGCGCCAAGCGATTTCGTCTCCATTGTTGTCATAGACAGTCCAAAGTGGGAACTCCTCCTCACTGAAAGTGAAGGTATGAGGCAGCAATACAGCAGGACCACCGATAACAGGATTCGAAGTTGCAGGAGCGCTCTCTCCATCGGGAGTAACGGCAGTGATAGTGTAGCTGTAGTTGGCCAAAGATGCAGGAGCATCGGTGAATGAAGTCTCCTTGAAATCATTGTAAAGGGTCTCTCCATCGGAACGAACTACGCGGTAGCAGAGGTTCTCGACGTCGATCCAACCACCATAGATGCCCGTAGTGGGCGCTGTCCAGGATACGGTGATCTTGTGATCGGCACTATCATCGACAGTAGCCGTGAGTTCAGTCACTGCCATTGGAGTATCGTGTCCGATAAAGGCGCTGACAGCCTTGCGGTCGCCAGGACCTGCCTCGTTGAAGCACTGTACGCGATAGCTGTAGAAACGGCTTTCAGGAACTTCGTCCACCATACTCAGATGTTCGCCAGGAGCCACTCCGGTAAAGGTTTTGATGACCTCGCCGTCGCGATAAACAACCACAGATTCGATGCTGATGAGCGTACCACCGCGTCCGAAGGTGGTCGTCGGGTTGTTCCACTCGATAGTAGCCTGCAGGGCACCATTCTCGCCAGGAGTAACAGTGAGGTCAGTAACCTTGCTGGGAGCCGAAGCCTCAGCCACCTGGAAAGGAATGTAAAGACCTTCGAACTGAGCAGCAAGCTTGTTGCTTTCAACCAGCTCGGTAGTACCGGTAGTGATATCGACCTTCAAGAGCATGGTATAACCTGCGCTCGGATAAGGATAGGTGTACATATAGAGGTACCACTGTCCACGATCCTCATCGTAGAAGAAGTTATTGTGAGGATACTGCAAGGCAGTTCCGGAATAGCTGGTTACTTCGCCGATGTAGCTCAGCTTGGAAACAAAGTTGCAGACACCGGTATTGGGATTGACCTTATAGACCTTGCCCCAATAGCTTACGCCGTAGATATCACCGTCATAGGTGATGGCAAGGGACTTCAAGGTGTTGTTGAAAGAGGACATCTGGTCCGTATCGGGCACGTCAAAGACAAAGAGACATTCATTCTTGACGTCGCCCGTTTCCAAATCAACCGAAACGAGGCCGTCGCCGCCATTGAGTCCATTGAGGGCGTACATCTTCTGGTCGGCATAACTCCAAGTCATACAAGCGAACATCGGGCCCGAACGTGCACGACCATAGTCAGCGATGAGCGTTACGTCGCCCGTTTCGGGGTCGAGTGAATTGAAGGTGCCGGAATCATAACCATAGTCCGTCTGGTAATAGTCCATGTAGTACCAGAGGCCATCGTGGAAGACCGCGCTGCCAAGCGAGTTGTTGTAGGTCAACTCACGGCTGACAGTGATGTTGGTGGGGTCACTGAGGGCGAAGGACGCCAGACCTCGGCGCGAAGTCTCGCCGTTCTGTGCGGCCCATGTGTCGGAATCAAGCCAACCATAGGCTGTGGGCACATCTTCACTCTGGGCAAAGACAGAAGCAGTTGCCACAGCGAGAAGAGAGGTCAGAAACAGGTGTTTGGAATTCTTCATAAATTTAATTTTAAATTTAATAATGTATAGGACGAATTTCTATGCGCAAATATAAACATTTTTCTCAAAACTTCCACCCTCTCACACCATTCTTCCTCACAAAAATACCCTTTGTTAGCGTTTGTCTATGATAAAAAGCCCAAATTTGTACGATTTTCCACCATTATTGTAAGAAATAATCTGTATCTTTGCGGCGACGAATCCAATTAATCTATTTCAAATATGAAGAAGTTCCTTTCGACCACACTTCTTGCCTTCTTGTCACTCGCACTCTATGCCATTCCCGCATACCGGGGCACAGTGAAGCGCATACAACCCGATGGCACGACCCTGCATATCCTGGTGCAGGGCGACGAACATCGTCATCTCATCACGACGACTGACGGACGTCCCCTCAAGCAGGACAAGGATGGTTGGCTACGCTATGCCCAACTCTCCGAAGGCCGCGTCGAGTGCATCTCTTCATCGCCTGTCGCCCACGACTCCGATAAACGTTCAGCCGAAGAAAAAGCCTTCCTCGAAGCTCACGCAACCTTCGGATTGAACGATATTACTCCTGCCAATCGCGCTCCACAACGCATTGCCGAGCCAGGCGATATGCAAGTGGGATCCTTCCCCACCAAGGGACAGGTCCGTGGTCTCATCATCCTGGCAGAATTCTCCGACGTAAAGTTCACAAACGACGTCGAGTACTTCCAGAGTATCATGAACGAAGAGGGTTGTACCCTTTCTACTCCTTACGGTTCGGCACGCGACTATTTCAGAGATCAGTCGATGGGGCAATTCAGCCCTGTCTTCGATGTGGTTGGACCTGTTTCGCTCAACCAAACCATGGCTTACTATGGAGGAAACAACTACGTTGGCGACGACCAGCAACCGGGACTGATGATTCGTGATGCCTGCATGAAGGCTGACACCAACCTCGACATCGACTTCTCGCAGTACGATTACGACGAGGATGGCAAGGTCGATATGGTCTTTGTGCTCTATGCAGGCTATGGCGAGAACTATGGTGCATCGGAAGACTGCATCTGGCCGCACAAATATGAGTTGTCACATTCTGGCATCAAACTTACCCTCGACGACAAAGTCATCGACACTTATGCCTGCGCTTGCGAAATCTACGGAAATACGGGCGTTGAGCCCACTGGTATCGGCACCTTCTGCCACGAGTTCGGACACGTGCTGGGTCTTGCCGACCACTACAACACCACCAATGGCACACAGATGATGACAGGTGTCTACGACATCATGGACTATGGATGCTACAACGATTCGACCCGTACCCCTGCCGCCTACAACGCCCTCGAACGCTATTCGCTGGGATGGATGGACCTCGACGAAATAAAGGAACCCGCTCTCGGCCTGCACCTCGAAGACATCAAGCTGAGCAACTATGCCTATAAACTGCAGTCTCCGAATACCGACGAATATTTCCTCCTTGAGACCCGCCTGAAAACGGGATGGGACAGTTTCATTCCCAGCCAAGGAATGATGATCACCCACGTGGATTACCTGCGGACTGCATGGACACAAAACGTCGTCAACGACGGCGAACATCCTCGCTTCTGCATTGTCCCCGCCGACAACGAACGCTCGTACAGCTCCGACCGATTCGACCTCTATCCACAAACCAGCAGTTCGTGGAACAGGCCCAAGAACTATGCATTCACGGGTAGTTCGGTTCCGGCAGCGAAGACCTGGGATGGTCAGTGGATCGACCGCGATGTCACCAATATCAAACTGGGCAGCGACAGCGTGGTGACCTTCGACTTCCGCAGCGAATCGGTGGGAACACCCACGGCACTTGAAGCTACCGACCTTCACAGCAATGCCTTCATCGCTCACTGGACAGAAGCCATACAAGCCACCTCGTATTCGCTCAATGTATTCCGCTACGACACTTTGGCTACCCGCCCCATCTCGCTGTATGAGGATTTCGAGAAGTTCAGCGCTGGCAGTTACGAGAACCCTGACATGACGGAACTCAGTGCCAAGATGGATGAATACACCTCGACACCAGGCTGGACAGGTGAACGAATCTGTCAAGCTGGCGGATGGGTGCGCGTAGGTGCCCCCAATGCCACAGGTTCCATTACAACTCCTGTCCTCGACTTGACGGCTTCGGGCGGACGCTTCACCCTGGTCATCAAGGCACGCGGCTACAGCGGCAAACAGCCCGTTTTGACCGTTACTGCCGGACCGTGTAGCGCCAAGCATCGTATCTCAGCCTCAGCCAAGGAGTATCTCTACGTCTTCCATAGCGGCACAGATGCCACCCAGGTGACCTTATCGATTAACAAGGAACGCCTATACCTCGACGAACTCATCATCAAGCGCGGTGATGCCACTTCGGAGCATCCCGATGCCACCCTCATCGAAGTAACTCCAGCCGACACAAACACCTACGATGACATTGCTGCCGACTATGCCTTCGAACGTATCGGCATCGACACCATCACCGACATCCTTGAAACCAGTTACACAGTGAAAGGTCTCGACACTGACCATCGTTATGGTTACACGGTCATCGCCTGGAACGGTACTGCGCAGTCGGATGAGTCGAACGAAGCTTTCGTTGATTTGCTCAGTTCGATGCCTCCGATGGGAATCGAAGAGAATCATCCCGACAAACCTACTTTCAAGGACGAACAATCTATCCTCTACAACCTTCAGGGACAAAAAATCAGCCGCCCCGAAGCAGGGCGACTGTATATCAGAAATGGAAAGATTTCAATTAACAATTAACAATTAACAATTAATAATTTACAATTGATTCTCTTTCCTTATCGAACAATGACCTTTTGAGTGCGACGCACACCGTCGTCTCCGGTTTCGACCTTCAGATAGATGCCTTGGCGAAGTTTGCCCATCGTGGTGACTGAGCCGAGGCATTTTCCGTCGAGGGTGTAGATACGTTTGTCATCATAAGCAGGCTGCCAGTCAGCGCGAACCTCTTCAATGGCACTGAATCCACTGAGCTCGCCGAGATTCACCTTGTCGGCATTCACAATCACACCATTCCTGTTGAGCAGCAACACGGCAAGCTCGCAGTTCTCACGCACGAGGATTGAAGCAGGAATGCTATCAAGGATGTAGTCGCAATAGGTGACAGCACCAGCGGTAATCGTTGCATCGTAGATGTCCTTGATGCCGTGGTAGGTGCCGTAGATGGCTCGAGCCACATCGGGATAGGTCATCTCCGTGTCGGGCACAGTGCTGGGCAGATCGGTGAAACGACCCATGCCAGCCACGCCGCTATAATAATTGCTCTGATAGTAACCATAGCCCTCACCATGAACGGCATTTTCGATCAACACGTAGAGCTGGCGGTAGTCGGTACCCGTCTCGTTGCTGGTGAAAAGGGTGCTGGTGTGGGTGGTTATCTGATCAAGCTCGGCATCATATTCTGCAGTGAGCACGATGCCGGCCTTTGGCTTGGCTTCTTTCTTCGCCTGATTGTAATAATAGGGGATGTTTGCCGGATCGCCCGTGTATTTCTTCTGACGGTTGACGGTGCAATGAGGATAGCCCGTCATGCCGAGATTGCTGAATAGGAGATCGAGATAGATAGCAGGATCAAGTTGCATAGCATCGGGCCAGTTGCCGTTGCCACAGTGGACAGCGATGCCGATATAGTCGTCGGGGTGCTCCTCGCGCATCTGCTCCATTGCCACGATGCCGCGCACGCAGTAGCCGCACCAGGTGCCAGTCACCTCCTCTGCCACTACCTTCTGGGCAATGAAGCAGACCTTGCCTTCGAGGCTGGTCTGGTCGCCCTCGGCTTCGGCAACGAGCCGGAAATCGGTACGCGTATTGCGGTCGATATAGATAGGCTCACTCAGCGTGAAATCTGCCGCTTCGCCCTCCTTGAGGTTGCGATTGAAGGTCTCGGTCACGGTCTGTCCGCCCAAGGTCAACGTGACGGTAAACGTCGAGATGGCCTTCTTGGCATTTACCTTGCCGCTGATGTTCACGTTGCCATAACGAGTCACTACACCATCTTCCAATTCGCTGCTGAGCATAATGCAAGCAGGCACACCAGCAAAAATGTCGTCGACATAAAGCATCGAGCGGTCCTTGGTTGTGTTGACGAAAGCCACCCAAATGGTCTTGCCCACATAGTCGGCCAGCGAAACCTCATGTTCGGTCCACGTCACATTCTCCTTCGAGACGCTGAAGACGGGATCCCCAGAGAAGTCGGCTACCGTGTTGCCTGTGGTCGAAAGAAATACCTTGTAGCCATCGCGATAGTCGGCATCGGTGGCACGGGCACGCCATGTGAGTACGGCGGAGGCTTCCTTTACCTCGAAGGGAGTGGTTACCATCCAGTCGTTGCTGGTGCCTGCCTTCCTGTACCATGAGGTCGAAGCAGCTACCGCATTGTCATCCTCCCCTTCGGTCACGCAGATCCAGGGCGTGCCGACCGCAAAACCAAGATTCGCCATATCGACCGATGGCTCGTTGCCATCTACATCATAGAGGGCAAATTCCGAAGGGATGCCCTGGGTGAAATGTTCTACAAGGTAGGCGTTTTGTGCCTGTATGCCCAGCCAGCATACGGTTGCGAGGGCAAACGTCGATAAGAGATGTTTCGATGAAAGATTCATATCTGTTACGATAATTTGTGTAAATCAAAAAATGTGCTGCAAAAATACACATATTATATAATATAGACAAATGCATAGGGGCAAAAATGTGCACCTGTCAGCATTTGTCTATGTATATTTCAAGTCCTTTTTCAAAGATTTCGCAGAAAATCGTCCAATTTCTCGTCCGACTTGAGATTCAGTTTCTTGCGCAGACGATAGCGTGCCGTGTTGACCGAATCGGGGGTGACGCTGAGCTGCTGGGCAATCTCCTTCGCCCTCATTCCGATGCTGATGTAGGTGCACAGGCGAAGGTCATTCTCCGTCAGGTCGGGGTTGATCTCCTTGAGCCGGGCAAAAAAGCCTGGGCGAAGTTGCAGAAAGCGCTCTTCGGCACGACTTCGGTCGCCATCGTCGGCAATGCCGCTCTTGACCAGCGCGCCCACCGCTTCCTGCTGCAGCACATTGCGCAATTCGCTGTTCTCGGCCTCATGCTGCTTGCGTTTACGATAGTAGTGCGAAAGCATAGCAATGGCAAGGACGACAACAAGGATGAGCAGCGCGACGATGCCCCAGGTGCGATGACGCTCCCGACGCGCCTCTTCAGTGAGTCGTTCGATGATGGCGTACTGCTGGCGCTGGATGTCGGCACGCGCCTTCTGGCGCAGTTCCTGTGTTTCGGCAATGATGTGCTGCTGACTCTCCTGTGCGCGGATGTACTGTTTCAGATAACGCAATTCCTCGGTCTGATTGCCCAGCTGCCCGTAGGTTTCGGAGATGATGCGATAGATGGCAGCTGCATTGTATTGGCTCAGCGACGGGCCGCACAGGCGCTCCACTTCGGTGAGCGTGGCCAATGCCTTGGCGTAGTTCTGCGCCTGGTAGTCGAGCAGTGCGTCGTTGACCAGCAGAAACGCATGCAGCAAATGGTTTTCGGGCTGATAGCGTTCGACCGCCCGCAAGCCAAGGTTGACCCAATAGCGCGCGCTGTCGGGCTGGTTTCGCTCGATGGATGCGTTGGCGAGGTTGGTGTAGGCTTGCGCCACGATGGTCACATCGGTGCTGTCGGCGCCGATTGCCTTGAGGTAAAGGTCGGAGGCTTGGTCATCGTCGTCGGCAAGCAATGCCTTGAAGAAATATACCTTGCCCAGGGGGTAGCCTGCATCGCTGAAATAAGCCTCACTCCTGTCGATGGCATTCATCGCATCGTCCTCCTCATTGATGTCGCGATAGATGAGGGCATAGAGGTGATAGGCATTGCCCAACATGATGTTGTCGCCCACTTGCTCCAAGCCAGGTATCACCACGTCGGTGAGCAGTTGCCAGGCTTCGGTGAGGCGATTGGTGCGCTGGTAGTTTCCCGCCAACTGATAGGCGATGCGCAAGCGGTCGTAACCGGTGTCGCCTGCCAGGCTTAGCGCCCTTTCGAGTTTCGTGATGCTGCTGTCCGACTCCATCGTAAACTGATGGCATTTCACCTCCCAATAGAGGAAACGGGCCTGCATCCTCCGATCGGGATGCTGAGCGCAGATGCTGTCGAGCAGGAAGATGCTGCTGGCTTGCGCTTCACCCAACTGGTGCTGCTGGTCGAGGCTGTCGAGCCGGGCTGCAATGCTGTCGAACGACGGGACGATGGGTTCGAAATAATAGTGATAGGACCATACGGCATAGTTCGGTCCCGCCATAGTCCAAAAGGCGAACAGCACGACCGACCTTGAGATAAACATTATTTTATCGATGGTACGCATGGGGTCAGAATCCTTCGATTGCACCGGCATCGACAGGGAGTGTCACGCCATTGACGTAACGGCCTGCCTCGGAGCAGAGGTAGAGGGCAGCGTTGCCGATGTCGTCGGGATGGCCGAAGGTGTGGGTGGGGATGCGGCTGAGGATCTTGTTGCGGCGAGGCTCATCGGTGTCGATGGCCTTGTGGAGCATCGGTGTGTCGATCCAGCCTGGGGCAATGGTGTTCACGCGGATGCCATCGCGGCTGTAGTCGGCGATGAGGGCGCGCTGGATGCCGAGCACGGCACTCTTGGCAGTGGTGTAGGCCACAACCTTCTCCATACCCATGAACGCCGACATCGACGAAATGAGGATGATGCTGCCACGATGGCGGGGCACCATGCGACGCAGCACTTCGCGACTCAGGGCAAAGACGCTGAGCACATGGGTGTCGATGACGCCGAGATACTCCGCGTCGGTGACGTCGAGAGCGGGCTTCTTGAGGTGGATACCTGCACCATTCACGAGGATGTCGATGGGACCGACGTTCTCTTCGATGTCGGCCACAAGAGCGGGCATAGCTGCCTTGTCGGTGACGTCGAAGGCACGATAGGTGCACTGCTCGCCCAGCTGCTGCTGGGCTTCGCGCAGTTTCTCTTCACGACGGCCAACGATGACCACTTTGGCGCCAGCCTGGACAAAGATGCGGGCGATGCCGAGGCCAAGGCCTGTGCCGCCTCCAGTGATGACGGCCACCTGGCCGTCGAGTTTGAATTGATCCAACATATGTTAGGGGTTTGAAGGGTTCGAAAGGTTCGAGAGGTTCGAAGGGTTAATATTACATAATGCCAAATTTGGAGAAGGCATCGACGGTGCTCATTCCGGAGCGGATGGCCTGGGCGACCAGTTGCTCGCCGCGGGCCTTCTCGATAGCGCCTTCGAAGGCATCGACTACGGCTTCGGAAGGGATGATGAGCACACCGTCGAGGTCACCGAACACCACGTCGCCCGGATTGACGCGCACACCGCTGAATTCGATGGGCGTGCGATAGTCGAGCACCTTGCCGCGTGGGCCCTGGTCCTGCGCATAGCCTCCCATCGAGAAGGTGGGGAAGTTGAGACGAAGGATCTCGTTGGTGTCGCGCGAATAGCCATCGACCACGGCACCAGCTGCCCCGCAATGGATGGCACGCGTGCTCATCAGTCCACCCCACAACGCATAGCGTGGCGACGAACCCGAGCAGATATAGACTTCGCCGGGCTGCAGCGAGTCGAGCGCTTCGAACATGATGCCGAAGGGCTTGCGCATGATGGGATTGTGGGTCTCTTCGCCGAGCTTCTCGTTGAAGACGTCGGCTTCGAGCACGGGCATAGCGCGACCGACGACGACCATATCCTGTCGTACGGGCTTGATTTGGGGAGAAATGAACTGATGCTGGTAGCCCATCTTGTCGAGGATGTCGCCGACGAGGGCCGGGAAGAGTTCCTTGCGTGCGATGCTGAAAAGTTCGGCATCATCTTTCCAGAGTTTCATAGCGGATGTGTGTTTAATTTTGGGGCAAATATACAATTTTTTTCGATGTCTTGGTCTATTTTTGCATAAAAAAGAAGAAAATGGGATTCAAAATTTTGTTTTTCGCGAAAAAACTCTATCTTTGCCGCAAATAATACTTCCCGCCATGCGCCATCACACACATCTTCGCAGCACACTCCTCACGTTGCTTGTCACCACATTCTGCTGGACTTCCGTTTTCGGACAAAGCCATATCCCCACCATCGACGAAGTGGGGCCTGCCGTGATGCCCGACACCATTGCTCCCATCGCTGCCCCCTTCGACATGCCGCAGTTCCAGCGGCCCACGTTCCCCGACTACCGACTCCCCATCACCAAGATGGGTGCCAGGGAGGGACGCTTTGTGCGCCAGCAGATACAGGCAGCCATCGATGCCGTGGCTGAACGCGGCGGCGGCACGGTGGTCATCCCCAAGGGCAACTGGCATACGGGACGCATCGAACTCCGCTCGAACGTCTGCCTGCACGTCGAGGAAGGTGCCAACGTCTATTTCAGCGGCGAGATCAAGGACTATCTGCCCGTGGTCTTCACGCGCAGCGCGGGCATCGAAGCCATGTCGATGGGCGCCATGATCTACGCCAACGGTCAACGCAACATCGGCGTGACGGGCACGGGACACCTCATCGGCCCGGGACGTGACTGCGAACTCTGGCGCCGCAACCCTGAATACGGGTCGTTCGACAGCCGCGTCAACTACGACCTCCCTCCCACCGAACGCATCTACGACGGGCACGACACGACCTCGGTCTATCTGCCCACGTTCATCGGCCCCATCAACTGCAGCAATGTGCTCATCGAGGGCGTCGACCTCTCGCAATGCGTCTTCTGGAACATCGTGCCCACCTACTGCGATTCGGTCATCATCCGCGGCACCAAGGTGCACAGCGTCGGACTGCCCATGGGCGACGGCATGGACATCGAGTCGTGCCGCAACGTGCTGATGGAATACAATTTCCTGGAGACAGGCGACGACAACTTCACCATCAAGGCAGGACGCGGCACCGACGGACTGCGAGTGAATCGTCCCAGCGAGAACCTCGTCATTCGCCGCAACCTCACTGCCATCGGCCATGGCGGCGTGACCTGCGGTTCGGAGACGGCTGGCATGATACGCGACGTCTATGTGTGCGACAATGTCTTCGCGGGCACCAATGTGGGCTTCCGCTTCAAGACACGTCGTCCGCGTGGAGGAGGCGGCGAAAACCTCTACTACGAACGCAACCGAATACGTGCCGCCAAGGAAGCCATCAGCTTCGACATGCTCGGTTCGGCGATGTATGTGGGCGGCCTCTCAGCACGTGTGCCGATGGAGGTAGATCGGTTCACCCCAACGTTCCGCAACGTCTTCATCCGAGACCTCATCATCGAGGATGGCACCTGGTTCCTCCGCGTTGCAGGCATCCCCGAATCACCGGCACGGAATGTCATCATCGAACGTGTCACCGCTCATACCCAACGGCTTATGCAGCTCCACGACCTCAATATGCTGACGCTACGTGATGCCCGACTCACGGCAGGCTCCGAACTGATAGACGTCTCGCAGGTACGGAACCTCTACCTCGAGAACGTCACGTTTGACGTACCCGGAGGGAAGGTAGATTGGCAAATCGAGCCTGGCGAAAATGAAAATCTCTATGTCGATGGCAAGCGCATTTTCCAATCTTTTTGACTCAAAAATGCCAGACTGACACGACAATTCGCGTTAACAAACCTATAAAATGCAGGATAAAATGCAAAAAATTGTGCAATCCATTGCACATATCATCGAAAACCCTTATCTTTGCATCGTGTTTTCATGGTAATGTTTTTTTAGTAATATGTGTATGTTAAGTGGCCGTCGGGATGACAGGTCATTTAATGTTTTAAAATAACAGCGAAGGCGCAGCACCAAACGATGCCGCGCCTTCAGTTTTTTTCAGCAGATAAACAAGAGCTTATCGTACGACCTTGGTGAATTCGGGCTTCACGTTCTTGTCGTTGGGAGCAGTGACATAGATCTTGGTGGAAGCCTCCTTGTCCTTCTGACCCTTGTTCTTGACGGTGAAGACGTATTCGGTGGCATCGGCAAGTGCACGTGAACCTACGAGAACGGGAATGCCGAGAGGCATCTGATAGTCGCCACAAGCAGCATTGAAGATGGCGATGTCGGCCTTGGTGACAGGCTTCGACTCAGAGAAGTCGGGGAGCGCAACCTTCTCGCCTGGCACGATGCCAGCGCAAACGAGGAAGCAAGCGACTTCGTCAGCAGCCTTATCAACACGAGCAGCGCGTACGCCATAGCCGTCGAGGACGGTAGATTCGGGAAGAGCAGCCTTCAAGGCAGCCACACTTGCCTCGATGCCTCCACTACCGAAGGTGCAGAAAGGAACAATCACCTTACCCTTGAGGTCCACGCCCTTGAGCAGCGCAGCAACAGGAGGAGCATAGGTACCGAACCAGATAGGATAGCCGAGGTAGATGGTGTCGTACTTGGCAACGTCCTTGGTGAGGGGAGCAAGTTCGGGCACGATACCGTTCTTCATCTCCTCCTGACAACGGGCGATGGTGGCATTGAAGTCGCCGTCGTAGGCAGTAGCCACGTTGAACTTCTCGACGTCGGCACCGGTCTTTTCGGCGATGAGGTTGGCAACCTTCTCGGTGGAGCCAGACTGAGAATAATAGAGCACGAGCGAACCAGGGGTAGCGGGTTCGGGTTCGGGAGCAGGAGCCTGCTTCTTGGTGCAGGCTGTGAGCGCAACGAGTGCGCCGAGCACAAGAGCTAATTTCTTCATACTGAGTTTGAGTTAATGGGTTACTTTGATGAAATTACGGTGCAAAAATACGTAATATTGGCGAAATGACCAACAAAATGGAGGGAAAAAGCCAATATAATACAGATATTTATGGTATTATTGCAAGATATTTCCTTATTCGGGCGTAATCTCGCCACTCTTAGGCAGTTGCTTCCAGCCTTCACCATAGGTGTCGTAGGCATCGGTGACAACGACGAACGCACGGGGATCGGCCTCGCGAATGACCTCCTTCACACCAGGGACTTCCTTGTTGTGGATGACGAGGAAGAGCATCTCCTTGTCGCCATCGGAATAGAGGCCCTTGCTGCGGATGCGGGTGGCCGAACGTTCGAGGTCCTTGAGGATGTAGGTACGCAGTTCAGGTACAGGCTTCTCGCTGATGATAAAAAGGAGCTTGTCGTCCTTGTTACCGGCAATCACACGGGCGATGACTCGCGACGACACGTAGATGGCGATAAGCGAATAGAACGACAGCAGGCAACTCTCCTTGCCAACAGGCCCGTCGATGCCCACACCGAAGCCGATGACTATCAGACCGAAGAGCACCACAATGCCATCGACAATCAGCAGACCGTTGGAGAAAGGTATCTTCAGATACTTCTGAATAATCATCGCCACGATATCAGAGCCGCCTGTAGTGGCCTTGCTCATCACCACAATGCCGCAACCGATGCCAATCACGACGGCTCCCATCAACGTGGCGAGCAGCAGGTGATGGGACATGTCAAGGATGCCACCACACAACAGGGCGGGGTCGAGTGCTTCGAGCGCTGCCTGATCGGGATAGGCCAGGGACGACATCGCGTTCATGACAAGAGGCGTAAACAACGCCGCCACAATGGTGCGGCTGCCCAACTTCGCTCCGAGCACCAGCACGCTGATGATGAGCAGCGGGACGTCGAAGCAATAGCCGAACGTACCTACCTGAATGGAGGGAAAGAGGTTGTGGAGCACGATGCTGGCGCCATAGACGCCGCCCGGTATGATGTTGTAGGGATTGATGAAGAAGACAAAGCCTGCGGCCATGATGGCATCTCCGATGAAGATGCCCGCCCACTCGGCCCACCAGCGCCACGAAGTGAGGTTCTCGCTTACAGTCGTGATCTTTTTCATATTTGTTTCGTTACTTTTGGTTTACAAAATGTATATGTTTTAGCGAATTTAGATAAAAAATGTCAATAAATTTGCAAATTTAACGCAAAAACGTTATCTTTGCGCCAATTTTCAGGTTAAATCAATCCTCAAAACCTTTATCAGTTATGAAGAAGATACGTGCAGCCATCGTAGGTTATGGCAATATCGGAAAGTATGCGCTCGAAGCCATCGAGGCTGCTCCCGACATGGAATGTGCAGGTGTTGTGCGCCGTGCAGGTGCCGAGAACAAGCCCGCCGAACTCGCCGATTATCCCGTAGTAAAGAACATCCAGGAACTGAAGGACGTGGATGTAGCCATCCTTGCCACCCCTACCCGCAAGGTGGAGGAATATGCCAAGCAGTGCCTTGCCCTCGGCATCAATACGGTCGATTCGTTCGACATCCACACCCAGATTGTTGACCTGCGTCGCACGCTCGATGCAGTAGCCAAGGCCAACAATGCCGTGAGCATCATCTCAGCCGGATGGGATCCGGGTTCGGACTCGATTGTCCGCACGCTGATGGAAAGCCTCGCGCCCAAGGGCATCAGCTATACCAACTTCGGCCCAGGCCGTTCGATGGGCCATTCTGTCGCCGTACGTGCCATCGCAGGCGTGAAAGACGCCCTTTCGATGACCATTCCCGTAGGCACAGGCATCCATCGCCGCATGGTCTATGTCGAACTGGAGGAAGGCGCCGACTTCAAGACCGTGGAAGCAGCCATCAAGGCCGACCCCTACTTCGTGAACGACGAGACCCACGTGCAGCAGGTTGCCTCGGTCGATGACCTCAACGATGTGGGCCACGGCGTGAACCTCACACGCAAGGGCGTGTCGGGCAAGACACACAACCAGCTCTTCGAATTCAACATGAAGATCAACAACCCCGCCCTGACGTCGCAGGTGCTGGTCAACGTGGCTCGTGCATCGATGAAGCAGAAGCCCGGCGCCTACACCATGATCGAAATCCCCGTGATCGATATGTTGTGCGGCGATCGTGAGGAACTGATCCGTCATCTGGTTTAAAGAACACGAACAGGCAGACGAAGCCTCTTTCGGCGCGCAAAGATACAAAGATTTTTGCACTCCGCCAAATATTTTTGCATAAAAATACAGATAACCCCGAAAGCGAGTTTTGCTTTCGGGGTTATCTTGTCATAAATCCAACAGGATTTCCGCTATTGGCACTCGGACTCCAGAATGCGCTTGATGACAGTCTCGGCCGAGATCTCACGATTGGCAGCCTCGGGGATGACGAGGGAGCGTGGACCTTCGATGACATCGTCGGTGACAATCATGTTGCGACGCACAGGCAGGCAGTGCATGAAATGGGCATCGCGGGTGACAGCCATCTGGCGTGCGCCCACCGTCCAACTGCGCCAATCCTCCTCGTAGAGGCCAAGCTCGGGCAGCTCGAGGGCAGGGAAGCCCTTGGGACCCACCTTGCCACCAGCCACGGCAACCTTCTCGAGGTTCTGTCCGTAGTAGGGATCGGCATAGGCAGCCCAGTTCTTCGCATAGACGAAGTCGGCACCTTCGAAGGCCTTCATCTGGTCGTATTCGATGGTAGCGCCCTCGGTGAAACGCGGGTCGAGCTCATAGCCATGGGGATGCGTCACCACAACCTCGTAGCCAGCAGCCACGGCGAACTGTGCAAACGAGTTGGGCACAGCCTGCGGCAGACGACCGGGATGGGGCGCCCAGGTCATGACGACCTTCGGACGAGCCTGCTCCTTGTGCTCCTCGATTGTGATGATGTCGGCAAACGCCTGGAGCGGATGACCGGTGGCACATTCCATCGAGAAGACGGGCTTGCCGGAATACTTGATGAACTGCGAGAGGATCATCTCCTCGTAGTCGTCCTTCTTCGACTCGAAACGGGCAAACGAACGCACGCCGATGATGTCGGCATAGCAACCCATCACGGGGATGGCTTCGAGCAGATGCTCGGCCTTATCGCCATCCATCACGACACCGCGCTGTGTCTCGAGTTTCCAGGCACCGGCATTCACATCGAGCACGATGGTGTTCATGCCGAGGTTCTGCGCAGCCTTCTGGGTGGAGAGACGGGTGCGAAGCGAGTTGTTGAAGAAGATCAGCAGGCAGGTCTTGTTCCTGCCCAGGTGCTGAAAGTCGTAGCGGTGAGCCTTTACGTCCAAGGCTTCACGCAAAGCGACCTGGAGGTCCCCCAGGTCGCTTACATTTTGGTAATATCTCATAAAAGACTTTTACTCTTCGTATTTCTTGACGATGATTGAACCGTTGTGACCTCCGAATCCGAAGGTGTTCGAAAGAGCGGCACGAACCTGACGCTTCTGAGCCTTGTTGAAGGTGAAGTTCAGATTGTAATCGATCTCTGGGTCCTTATCGTCCTCCTCGTGGTTGATGGTAGGAGGAACGATATCGCATTCTACAGCCTTGACACAAATCAATGCTTCGACGGCACCGGCTGCACCGAGGAGGTGTCCGGTCATCGACTTGGTGGAGCTGATGTTGAGCTTGTAGGCCCAATCGCCAAACACCTGCTGGATGGCCTTTGCCTCCGAGCGGTCGCCCACAGGGGTAGAGGTGCCATGAACGTTGATATAGTCGATGTCTTCGGGCTTCAGGTTGGCATCTTCGAGTGCAGCCTCCATCACCAGCTTGGCGCCCAATCCCTCGGGATGAGTGGCGGTGAGGTGATAAGCGTCGGCCGACATGCCACCACCGACAACCTCGGCATAGATACGGGCACCACGTGCCTTGGCATGCTCAAGTTCCTCAAGGATGAGACAACCCGATCCTTCGCCGATGACGAAACCATCGCGGCTGGCCGAGAAAGGACGGCTGGCATGCTCGGGGTCGTCGTTGCGTGTCGAGAGGGCCTTCATGGCGTTGAAACCACCTACACCCGGCTCGGCTACAGCAGCCTCGGCACCACCGACAACCATGATGTTGGCCTTACCCAGACGAAGCAGGTTGAAGGCGTCAATCATGCCGTGGGTCGAAGAGGCGCAAGCGCTCACGGTGCCATAGTTGGGGCCGTGGAAGCCATAGTGAATCGAGAGCTGGCCGGCTGCAATGTCCGAAATCATCTTGGGGATGAAGAACGGATTGTAACGAGGGCCGACTTCGGGATCATAGCCCATGGTCTCCTCGTGGAAGGTCTTGATGCCTCCGATGCCTGAGCTGTAGATGACGCCGATCCGGTTCTTGTCCTCGGTCTCGAGGTCAATACCGCAATCCTTGATGGCCTCGCTCGCTGCTGCAAAGGCAAACTGTGTGTAGCGGTCAACCTTACGGACTTCCTTCTTCTCGAAATAGAGGAGAGGATCGAAGTCCTTGACCTCGCAAGCGAACTGGGTCTTGAACTTAGAAGCGTCGAACAGGGTGATAGGTGCACATCCACTCTTGCCTTCGAGAAGGTTTGCCCAAGTTTCGGCAACCGACTTACCAAGTGGAGTGACGGCACCCAGTCCCGTCACTACTACTCTCTTTAAATCCATTAAAATAGTAGGATGTATAGATTACTTGTTAGCCTCGATGTAAGCAACCGCGTCACCAACAGTGGCAATCTTCTCAGCCTGATCATCAGGAATGGTGATACCAAACTCCTTCTCGAACTCCATAATGAGCTCAACGGTATCAAGTGAATCAGCACCAAGGTCGTTGGTGAAAGATGCGTCCATAGTTACCTCAGACTCTTCAACACCAAGCTTCTCAACGATAATCTCTTTAACTTTGCTTTCAATTTCTGACATAATTTTATAATTTTAAATGTGAATATTGTTGTTCGGTATTGTCAATTCAATTCTCTACGCTCCAAAAATAGCTAAAAGAACGTGATTTATTTGGCAATTAAGGGAAAATGCACTACATTTGCCCCCAAGAAAATCCATTTTCACACTGCAAAGAAACGAAAATAATTCCGAGTAGCGAAAAAAAATGGTAAGAAAATAGTAAAAATTGCACAAAATTGTACGTTTTGTGCGAAAATGCAAACTGAAAATGAAAAATATCGCAATTTTTGCATCAGGTTCAGGCACAAATGCCGAGAATATCGCCAATTACTTCGAGGGCAGCGACGTGGCGCGAATCTCCCTGATAGTGTGCAACAAGGCTGACGCCTACGTCTTTGAGCGTGCCCGCAAGTTGGGCATTCCATCCAAGCTGGTGACCCGCAAGGAGATGGCCAACGAGGAGGCAGTGATGGCTTTGCTCGGCGAATACCATATCGACTTCATCGTGCTCGCCGGCTATCTGGTCCTTGTGCCCAAGTATCTTGTCGATGCCTATCCACGTGCGATCGTGAACATCCACCCTGCCCTCATCCCACTTCATTGCGGCAAGGGGATGTATGGAGACCGCGTACACGAGGACGTGATCCGTTGTGGCGATACCGAAAGCGGCATCACCATACATTATGTCAATGAGTTCTTCGACAATGGCGACATCATTTTCCAGGCCAAGTGTCCCGTGGAGCCCGGTGACGATGCCCATGCGGTGGCTACCAAAGTCCACGCGCTGGAATATGCATATTACCCGAGAATAATCGAGCAAGCCGTGCTGGACGCGCCAAGTTTTGCATAAAATGGCAATAAAAATTAGCATTTACCTGATAAATCTGCCTTTTTAATCATTTTTTTCTTATTTTATTTTGTATTTATACGGAATAGTATTATCTTTGCACCCCATAAATTCATCAATGATTGTGTTTTCAGGTTTATATTTAAGGCAATGAAGAATAAGAAGGACAGAATTGCTGTCATCCGCGACATTATCCAGAGCCAGAGCATCAGCAGCCAGGATGAATTGCTGACGCAACTTTTGGAAAAGGGCTTCAAGGTCACCCAGGCCACACTAAGTCGCGACCTCAAGCAGATGCAGATTGCCAAGATTGCCACACGCGAAGGCGGATACATGTATGTGATGCCCGATGTGGCAGCGTCTGCCAAGAACAAGGTCTCTCCTCATTTCATCCCGTCGAAGACGGTAGCAGGCGTGGTCAGCATCGAATGCAGCCAGGTCCTGATTGTTGTGCGCACCAAGCCCGGATACGCCAGCAGCATCGCTTACGACATCGATATGTGCGCCCTACCCGAAGTGATGGGAACGCTTGCCGGCGATGACACCATCCTCGTCATCCCACGCAGCGGATTTACCACACATCAGGTGGCAGAAGCACTTTGCGCCGCTTTGCCGAAGAGCTGATAGACCGATAACATATCCAACTATTTTTTGTCCAATCTGGTATTACACGAATACTGCAATGGAAGAAGTAAAAACAGAAGAGGCTGCAGTAAAGCCTCAAGTAAAGATTTGCGTTGCCGGCAAGCAGCACATCAAATATGTCGATGAGATCCTCACTACCATCGAAGAGTCATCGAAGGCACGTGGCACGGGTATCGCCCGTCGTTCGCCCGACTACGTGGCCCAGAAGATGATCGAAGGCAAGGCCATCATCGCCCTTTGTGAAAACGAATTTGCAGGCTTCTGCTATATCGAAAGCTGGAGCAACAAGCAATACATCGTCAATTCCGGACTCATCGTCAGCCCCAAGTACCGTGGCATAGGCCTGGCCAAGCGTATCAAATGCTTCTCGTTCAATTACAGCCGCCGTCTCTACCCCGAAGCCAAACTCTTCGGACTGACCTCAGGCGCTGCCGTCCTCAAGATCAATCACGAACTGGGCTATCGGCCAGTCACCTTCGAACAACTCACCGACGACCCGGCATTCTGGCGCGGTTGCCAGACCTGCGTCAACTACGACGTACTCACTCGTACCGACTTTAAGCGCTGCATATGCACCGCTATGCTTTACGATCCGCACGAGCATCCTGACGAGGTGCTCGAAGATCTGGATAAGATCTGATTTTTATAGGTTTTTCCCATAAACCCCTCAAACTTCTCAAACTCTCAAACCCTCAAAATATATGGCAAAGAAGAAAGTGGTGGTCGCCTTCAGCGGCGGTCTTGACACCAGTTACAATGTAATGTATCTCACCCGCGAGATGGGATACGAGGTCTATGCAGCGTGCGCTAACACCGGAGGCTTCAGCGAAGAACAGTTGAAGACCAACGAAGAGAACGCCTACAAACTTGGCGCCGTGAAGTATGTAACCCTCGACGTGACCCAGGAATACTATCAGAAGTCGCTCAAGTATATGGTCTTCGGCAATGTGCTTCGCAACAACTGCTACCCTATCTCGGTATCGTCGGAGCGCATCTTCCAAGCCATCGCCATCGCTCGCTATGCCAAGGAGATTGGTGCTGATGCCATTGCTCACGGCTCGACCGGTGCAGGCAACGACCAGGTTCGTTTCGACATGACCTTCCTCGTTATGGCTCCTGGCGTAGAGATCATCACCCTCACCCGCGACCGCAACCTGAGCCGCAAGGAGGAAGTTGATTACCTCAATGCCAATGGCTACTTTGCCGACTTCACCAAACTGAAATACAGTTACAACGTGGGCATCTGGGGCACGTCAATCTGTGGCGGCGAGATACTCGACTCGGCACAAGGACTGCCCGAGAGCGCTTACCTCAAGCATCCCACCAAGAGTGGCACCGAAATCCTCTCGCTTGGCTTCAAGAAGGGAGAACTCTGCAGCGTGAATGGTGTGGAGTATGACGACAAGATCCGCGCCATCCAGGAGGTCGAGAAGATCGGCGCAGCTTACGCCATCGGACGCGACTGCCACGTAGGTGATACCATCATCGGCATCAAGGGACGTGTAGGCTTTGAGGCTGCCGCTCCAATGCTCATCATCGGCGCACACCGTTACCTCGAGAAGTTCACCCTCTCGAAGTGGCAGCAATACTGGAAGGACCAGGTTTCCAACTGGTACGGTATGTTCCTGCACGAGAGCCAGTACCTTGAGCCTGTGATGCCCGACATGGAGGCCATGCTCACCTCCAGCCAGCGCAACGTCAACGGCACCGTGACGCTCGAACTTCGACCCTACAGTTTCCAGACACTCGGCGTCGATACTCCAGACGACCTCGTCCACAACAAGCTCGGCGAGTACGGTGAGACAGCCAAAGCCTGGACCAGTGAAGATGCCAAAGGCTTCATCAAGGTTATGTCCACTCCTCTCCGCGCCTACTATTCGGTTCACCCTGACGAGGAACGTTGATTATGGTTCGTGTAGGCATATTAGGCGCAGCAGGTTACACGGGAGGCGAACTCATCCGACTGCTCATCCATCATCCCGAGGTCAAGATAGTCTTTGCCAATTCGGAGTCGAATGCAGGCAATCCCGTAGCCGCTGTTCATGAGGGACTTTATGGCGATACCGACCTGACGTTCACCGACCAGACACCTTTCGACCAGGTCGATGTGGTGTTCTTCTGCTTCGGCCATGGCAAGAGCGAGGCCTACCTTCGCGAACACGACATCCCTGCCGGTGTCAAGATCATTGACATGGCGCAGGACTTCCGTATCAAGGGTGCTCACGACTTTGTCTATGGTCTGCCCGAGACCCACAGGGATGCCATCCGTCAATGCCAGCATCTGGCCAACCCCGGATGTTTTGCCACCTGTATCCAACTGGGTCTGCTCCCCTTGGCAAAGGCAGGATTGCTTGCCAACGACATCGCAGTGAATGCCATCACGGGATCAACAGGCGCAGGCCAGAAACCTGCTGCTACCACTCATTTCTCCTGGCGCAACGACAACATGTCGGTGTACAAACTTTTCCAGCACCAGCACCTCCATGAGATCTGCCAGACGCTCAACGAACTGCGTCCTGCGTCGGCTCCTGCCGTGTGCAACACGTTGCTGAACGCTCCCGCCGAAGGAGAGATTACAGTCGATTTCGTGCCCTATCGCGGAGACTTTGCTCGCGGCATCTTCTGTACCGAGGTCATCAAACTGAACGGACCCGAAGGCAGCACTACCAATCCGAGCAAGGAACAACTGGTGGAACTCTACAAGACATTCTATCGGGATGCAGCCTTCACGCATTATGTCGACGTAGCCCTCGACCTCAAGCAGATTGTCGGCACAAACAAGGCCCTTGTGCATCTCGACAAGTTCAATGGCAACAAGGTGGTGGTCACCAGCATCATCGACAACCTGCTGAAAGGCGCTGTCGGCCAAGCCGTCCAGAATATGAATCTCATGTTCGGACTGGACGAAAAGGCGGGTCTTGGTCTTAAGGCCATAGCCTTCTAATAAAAAGGTTTTGACCTTTTAAAATAGAATATAGTCACTATATTTACTATAGTCACTATAAAAATAAAAAACTATGAAACTTTTTGACGTATATCCCCTATTTGATGTGACCGTTGACCATGGCAAGGGATGCTATGTGTGGGACGACAAGGGACAGGAATATCTCGACTTCTATGGTGGACATGCCGTGATCTCCATTGGTCACAGCCATCCACGTTACCTGCAGACCATGCAGGAACAAGCCAGCAAACTCGTGTTCTACTCCAATGCCGTCAAGAACCCGCTGCAGGTGAAACTTGCCGAAAAGCTCGGCCCTATCTGTGGTTACGACGACTATCAGCTCTTCCTCATTAACTCGGGAGCAGAAGCCAACGAGAATGCGCTGAAACTGGCCTCCTTCTACACTGGCAAGAAGAAGATCATCGCCTTCACCCACGCTTTCCACGGACGCACCTCAGCGGCTGTCAATGTCACGCAGAACCCCAAGATACAGGCTCCCATCAATGCGACTTTCCCCGTCGATTTCCTGGAACTTGGCGACATCAAGGGAGTGAAGAGTGCCATTGCAAAGGGCGACGTTGCTGCCGTCATCATCGAGGGCATCTCGGGCGTAGGAGGTATTCACATTCCTACCGCCGAATTCATGCAGGAACTGCGCAAGGTCACGGCCGACAACCACGTCGTGCTGATTCTCGACGAGATTCAGTCGGGCTACGGCCGCAGCGGCAAGTTCTTCGCTCACCAGTGGTTCGGCATCCGCCCCGACATCATTACCGTGGCCAAAGGCATTGCCAATGGCTACCCATTTGCTGGCGTTCTCATCAGCCCGATGTTCTCGCCTGTTTATGGCCAATTGGGCACCACCTTTGGAGGTAATCATCTGGGTTGTGCCCTCGCCTGCACTGTGCTCGACGTCATCCAGGAGGAACACCTCATCGAGAATGCACGCAAGCAAGGCGAATACCTTATGGAAGGACTGAAGTCGATGAACATCCCCGGCCTCAAGGAATTGCGCGGCCTGGGCTTGATGATTGGCATCGAGTTCGACCATCCCTACAAGGAGGTGCGCAATCGCCTGCTTTACGAACAGCACGTCTTCACAGGCGCTGCTGGAACCAATGTTCTCCGCATCCTCCCGCCCCTTTGCATCACCCAGCGCGACTGCGACCTATTCCTCGATCGATTCGCAGCAGCATTGTAAACATATTTACTCCACTTTCGCACTTACGAAAGTGGAGTCATTTTAATTTTAAAGGTACATCCAACAAACGCGACCATAAAGCTGCATCCAGTCCTTGCACTGGTCGTAGCTTTTTTCGTCTTCACACACCCACAGGATATTGGCTTTGATGGAGTCGTCCATCTTTGGATGAGGAGCCCCTCCATCGGTGAGGATGATAAGACCGTCGTAGATATTGTGTTCGGCCAAATAGTCGAAAACGGGCTGGAAGGATGTGCCGCCACGTCCGAAGATTTGTACGGTTCGCGAAGCCTTGCGAATGGGCTTCACTTCTCCCAGGTCGTAGTCGAACTGCACACAGTCAATTTCGTTGATGCCGTATTTGAAGAACTTGTTGATGACCGAATAGAAATGGGATAAGGTCTTGTCGGAAATGGAACCAGAGACATCCACAGCCACCAATAGTTTGGTGTCGAATCTGCGGACAGACCCCATCTGCTGGAATCCTGTGCGCCGATTTGGACGCATTCGTGTCAGTCGCATCTTGTTGCTCAATACTGAAGCACGGAAGCCCTGCATAATCTTGCGGTAGTCAATTCTCGCTTTCGTCGAAGCCTGTATCTGCTGTACCACATTGCCCGGAATACTACCCCACGAATTCATCTTGTCGATGAGGTCGTTGATCTCCTGTGCACGCATTTCGTCCTCTTCCCAAAGTTCCGAACGTGCAGCAGCCTCCTCCAAGTCATCTTCGGAAATCGGTAATTTCGAATCATTCAGATCCTTCTGATTGCTCGGAGAAATTGGATTCTCGTCGAGCATCTCCTCAATTTTGCGCACATACCATTCGAAGGGCATATCGTGCTGCAAACCGAATGCCTCTGGCCCAAGCAGAGGCAATTCCTGAGGCGGCATCGAACCAACGCCCATCGCATTTGGTCCGTTGTAGGCCGACTTGATAGTCACGTCGCTGCCCAATGCAAGGGCAATGCGACTCGTTCCCTCAGGCTGACGCTCGTAGGGATGCTTGAGGAAGAGACGAATCATCTCGATCTTCAACAGCAACTCGACATCGGCCGTAGGTTTACGCTCCAAAAACTTCGGATTGTATTGCAACTTCCCCTGTCCACATCGCATGGCACAGTTCATCTTTTCATTCACCTCCAACTGCTGGATGCAGTAGAGCGCAAAGAATGCTGGTTCGCGCAGGAACCATTGCTCGGATATCTTCTTGAAAACTCCTTCCATAATTAATTACATCATTCAAACCATAGAATAAACGATATTCCCGTATTTCTTGCCGACTTCACGGCCTCGGTATAAGGCATAAGTGTCAAGTCCTTCAAGTCTTCGCGCTTGTGGTCGATCATGTCCAGCAAACCCAGATTGAATCTGAATTCGGGGGCCAACTTGAAGAAAGGAAGATAAAAGTCGCAACCCATACCGATGTGCACCCCCAGGTCGATACGATTGAAGACAATAGGCGTCTCTTTCTCCTTACCGATGTCGAAGTCGAATTGTGCACCCGCCACCAGATAGGGGCGATAATTGTTGATGCGTCGTGTGCTGATCTTCAAGGACGCAGGAATTTCGATGTAGGTTGTCTTCAACTGCTGATTGGTTCGCTCACGGCCTTCGAGTGTCTCACGTTCAAACCTTACCGTTCGCTCCTGGAAATAGAGGAACGGAGAGACACGGAAGTTCAGATGCTCGGTGATGGCCAAATCGCCCATCAGACCCACCTGGAACGACGGATTGACCTTGGGACAAGTGGTCCACCAGCCTTCAGCCGCCTCGCTTCCCGTGTGAGCGAAACTGATGGTAGGCATACTGAAACCGAAACTGAATCCCCAATGCAGCAGGCGCTGATCGTAATAGGGCAGGTTCTTGATTTTCTGCCTTTGGGCCACGGCAGTCATTGCGGGCGCTCCGATGAGAGCCAGCAGCAGGAGAATACGGATATGTCGAAGAATAAAGTTCATATTTTGTGTCGGACACATATATTAACGTGCAAATAGTCAATTTATTGTGTGAACCCTGATAATCGTTTCTAATTACCTTTATTTTTCAACCTATAAGTGACAATTTTGCCAATTTGTAAACATTTTTCGTCCAAATAGCCAAAAAATTGCAAAAAACAATTCATCAAATGTGAAAATACCTTATCTTTGTGCCGCAAAAACAATAAGGTTGTGCAAATTTTTTTAAGGTATTAAACTATAATAAACAATTTAAAATTTTTACAATTATGAAGAAATTGGTTCTTTTCGCAGGTGTTCTTGTTGCAGTTAGCTTTGCTTCTTGCAATGGTGCTAAGGAGAAGGCAGCCGAGGCTACTGAGGCCGCTGTTGAAACCGTTGAGACCGTTGAGGCCGCTGCTGATACTCTTGCTGCTCAGGCTGATTCAGCCGTAGAGGCAATCGCTGACACTGTAAAGGCTGCTATCTAATCAGACCGACAGTTTAGTTACACTACAAACAACACTGGACCGCCTAAAGTCATTACGACTAAGGGCGGTTTTATTTTTCATAAATAATAATGCAGTTGATTAGTTTGCATCCGAATGACAACGTGGCAGTGGCACTCTGTGACCTCAAGGCAGGCCAGGAGGTGACACTGTCGGATGGTCGTATCCTCACGCTTCTTGAAGACATCGACTTCGGACATAAAGTTGCCGTCCGAGCCATCAAGCAAGGCGAAAAGGTGCTGAAATATGGTCTTCCTATCGGCAGTGCCACCCGAGACATCGAAGCTGGCGAACACGTGCATATACAGAATATGAAGTCCGACTACATCTGGCGTCCCGATAGATAATAGATAAATATCCTTATGACAGGCTATATCAGAAAAGATAATCGTAAAGGCATACGCAACGTGATTGTGGTAACCTACCTCGTGGAGTGTGCCCATCACGTGGCAGAACAGATCGCCCGACAGACCGACAGCGAAGCACTTCCGGTCCATCTGATTGGATTCGGCGGCTGCGCACCCAATGCCTACGCGCAAGAGATAATGGAGCGACTCTGCACACATCCCAATGTGGGCGGTGTTGTGATCGTCTCGTTAGGCTGTGAGAACTTCCTTCGAAATCAACTTCTAGAAGTGGTCAAAGAGAGCGGACGCGAGGCTGCACTCATTGTCATTCAGGAGGAAGGTGGCACCCAATGTTCCATCAGCAAGGGTGTAGAAGCAATAAAAGCAATGACACCTACTGTCCAGGCAGTTCCAAAAGTTGAACTGCATTGGCAGGACCTGTGCATCGGCACAGTGTGCGGAGGATCGGATGCGTGCAGTGGTATCACCGCCAATCCTGCTGTGGGACGCACGTTCGACCGCCTTGTCGATGCTGGCGCCACCTGTATCTTCGAGGAACCTGGCGAACTGATAGGCTGCGAAGCAATGCTTCGTGAGCGCGGTGCCACAAAAGAAGTGGGCCAACAACTATATGACTGCATACACAAGGCGGATGTCTATTACAAGAAGATGGGCCACGACAGTTTCTCGCAGGGCAATGCCGAGGGTGGTCTGACCACCATCGAGGAGAAATCGCTGGGCTCTTATGCCAAGAGCGGCAGTCGTATGATAAATGGACTCATCCGTCCAGGAGAGATCCCCCCCACAAATGGTCTCTATATGATGGATGTAGTACCCGACGGCGAGGCTCGCTGGGGGTTCCCCAACGTGAGCGACACGGCCGAAATCGTCGAAATGATGGCTTCGGGCTGTCATACTGTGCTTTATACTACAGGACGTGGTTCAGTCGCAGGTTCGGCCATCGCTCCAGTCATCAAGGTATGCTCCAACCCCATCACCTTCGAGCATCTGAGCGAAGATATGGACATCAATGCAGGTCGCATTATTTCGGAAGGAGCCACGCTCGAAGAGATTGCGAACGAACTGCTCAAATGCATCGAGCAGGTAGCCGATGGACAAATGACCAGATCGGAAGCCCTAGGCCACCGCGAGTTCTTCTTAGGATATAAGGAGTTTTGTCGCAAATAAGGTTTTTGTTTTTCTTATATACGTTTTCCCGGAATACCGGTATTCCGTTATTCCGAAATAACGACAATAATAAAATAGCAGCAAAAACAGCAAGCCGCTGAAGAATAATCTTCGGCGGCTTGCTTATTATTGGATCTATATCCTGCGGATTAGAACCAGCGGGTATAGGCGAAGTCCATACGGTGAGGCAGGTTAGCGTTCTTCGGGAAGAGACGGAAACCAATCTTGTATGCACCAGAGTACTTCACTGGGAAGTCAATCTTGAAGGTTACAAGAGTTCCCTCGCGCTTCACAGCCTCCATTTCGAAGCTCTTGGTGTTGCGAGCAGCGCCATCGCCCGAAGAGGCGATTACGAGGTCGAGGCCGAGGTCATCAGCGATCTCCTTGCCATCGACAACGACAGTGGCAACGTAGGACTTACCGATCGAGAGACCTGCTGCGAGATCCTCCTGTGGCAGAACAACCTCCTTGACCTCAATGGTATCCCAATTCTCGGCTACACGAGCCTTCCATGCTGCGATCTCCTTGGCGAGCTTGTAGTCGTTGGCAGCGAGCTTGCGAGCACGTGCGCCCTCCTTGGTGTAGAAGCGATCGTAGTAGTCGTCGAGCTGACGACGCATGGTGAAGTGAGGAGTGATCTTGTAGAGACAGTCCTTGACGGCCTTTACCCAGTCGGGCGAATAGCCCTTGCGGTTCTTGGCGAAGTACAGAGGCACGATCTCGGTCTCGAGCATGGTGTAGATGGTCTCAGCATCGAGCTGATCCTGGAGCGACTGGTTCTGGAACGTACGCTTGTCGGTAAGAGCCCAACCTGCGCCCTCCTTGTAACCCTCGTACCACCAGCCGTCGAGGACGGAGAGGTTCAGGGTACCATTCATGATGGCCTTCTCGCCAGAAGTACCGGAAGCCTCCAATGGACGAGTTGGGGTGTTCATCCAGATGTCGCAACCAGAAACGAGACGCTTGGCAACGTCCATGTCGTAGTTCTCGACAAAGACTACCTTGCCTACGAACTGAGGCATACGCGAAATCTCGACGATGCGACGGATCAGACCCTGGCCACCGCCATCAGCTGGGTGAGCCTTGCCTGCAAAGATGAACTGAACAGGACGCTCGGGGTTGTTGACAATCTTGGCCAGACGGTCGAGGTCGGTAAAGAGCAGGTGTGCACGCTTGTAGGTAGCGAAACGACGTGCGAAGCCAATGGTGAGAGCATCGGGATTGAGGGCATTGACAGCCTGGATGATCTTGGCAGGATTCTCCTGCTTCTTGCGAAGGTTGTTGGCTACCTCCTCCTTGATGAAGTTGAAGAGTTTGGTCTTGAGGCCCTTGCGGATCTTCCAGATCTCCTCATCGTCAGCCTCGTAGATCTTCTTCCACATCTCGTCCTGAGTCTGGGTCTCGTAGTAGTTAGGACCAAAGAGCTTCTCGTAGAACTCCTTCCACTCGCTGGCAGCCCATGAGGGGAGGTGAACGCCATTGGTCACGTAGCCAACGTGGAGCTCCTCAGGAGCATAGCCCTTCCAAACGGGAGCAAACATGTCGCGGCTTACCTTGCCGTGGAGCCAGGATACGCCATTGGCCTCCTGACAGGTGTTGAGTGCGAATACCGACATCGAGAACTTGCCTTCGCCTGGATTCTCACGACCCATGTTCATGAAGTCTGCCCAGTCGATACCGAGCTTGGGAGCGAAGTGCGACATATACTTGTAGAAGAGGCCCTCCTCAAAGTAGTCATGTCCGGCAGGTACTGGAGTGTGGCAAGTGTAGAGCTGTGAGCTGCGAACCACCTCAAGTGCCTCGTTGAACTTCAAGCCCTCATTCTGGATGAGGTCAGCCATACGCTGTGCACCGATAAGGGCAGCGTGACCCTCGTTGCAGTGATAAACATCCTTCTTGATGCCAAGCTTGTTGAGCAGCAGCATACCGCCGATGCCGAGCAGGTACTCCTGTTTGATGCGGTTCTCCCAGTCACCACCATAGAGCTGGTGAGTGATGCTGCGGTCCCACTCAGAGTTGCGGTCGAGGTCGGTGTCGAGCAGATAGAGCTTCACACGGCCGACATTTACCTGCCATACGTTGGCATAGACAACAACATCATCGTGGTAAGGCACTTCGAGCACGAGCTGTGTGCCATCCTCATTCTTCACGGGCTCGATAGGGAGCTGTGCGAAGTTCTGGGCCTCGTAGTTGGCCTCCTGGCTGCCATCGGCAGAGAGGGTCTGGGTGAAGTAACCGAAACGATAGAGGAAACCTACGGCACAGAAGTCGATGTTCGAATCAGAAGCCTCCTTCACATAGTCGCCGGCAAGGATGCCGAGACCACCTGAATAAATCTTGAGGCAAGCTGTCAAACCGTACTCCATGCAGAAATATGCCACCGAAGGACGCTTGGTATTGACCGGCTGAGCCATATACTCGTTGAAATGAGCAACAACCGCATCAACCTTCTTCATGAGCTTCTTGTCAGCAACGATCTCGTTGAGACGGTCGAGTGACATGGTCTCAAGCATGGCAAGTGGGTTGTGGCCCGTAGAGCGCCAGAGATCGAGATCAAGTTCACGCCAAAGCTTGTGGGCATCGGAGTTCCACGACCACCACAGGTTGCGGGCTACGGTATGGATTCCTTCAAGTTCAGCAGGAAGGTTTGACTTTACGGTAATATCGCGCCACACGGGGGCGTTGGTATTACTTACCTGTACTTTCATAATAGGTTAAGTTAATGGTTAAAGATGTTAATTAATTATTTATTTTCCTTGTAATATTCCTTTTCGGAGCGAAGCCTCCTTCAAGGCCTTGTCATAGGCCTGGTTGTAATACTTGATGAAGTTGTGCCAACCTGCACGTGCTGCTACGCGACGTGCTTCCTGACGGATGGCCTTGACCTCGGTGTGAGGCACTTCAGCAAAACGGAGCACGAGGTCGGCAATGTCGCCAACCACCTGTTCATAGTTGGAATCGCTACGAGATACGACAGCTACTGCATCGAGGATGTCATCGTCCTTGCCGATGGTCTTGCACCACATACCGAAGCCCGAGAGGCTGGTCGTGATGGTGGGAACACCGAAGGCACACGACTCCATAGGAGTGTATCCCCAAGGTTCGTAGTAGCTTGGATAGATCGTCAGGTCGAGGCCTGCCAACAGCAGATAATAATCGCGGTTAAGCAATCCATCGTCACCCGTGAGATACGACGGGATGTAGATCACCTTGACCTTGTCTTGTTTCTGATTCTGGAATCCCAGTTGATGAATGCGGCTGAGAATAGCGTCCTCATAATAATTATAGATCGCGTGCGTAAACACGGGATCGCTGAGTCCGGTGATGAAGTCGGAACCGCTCTGATAACGCTCGAGCACATCGGCACGTACCTCATCGACCCAGCCAGGCACCATGATGAAAGCAACGATCTCGCGCTCGGGATTGACGTCGCGCAGACGTGCCATAGTGTCGAGGAAGACGTCGAGGCCCTTGTTCTTGAACTCGCATCGGCCGGCTGTGCCCACGAAGATGGCATCTTCGGCGGGTACGTGTCCCGTCAGACATTCTACAAGACGGCTGAAAGCCTGTCGACTCACCTTACGCTCGCGGCTGAATGCAGTTCCCTTGGGCACGAAGTCACCTTCAAAACCATTGGGTGTCACCAGTGGGGTGCGCTCAAGGAGTTGCGTACACTCGGTTGCTGTAATGTCGCTTACCGTGGTGAAGCAATCTGCCTCTTGTGCAGCGTGCTTCTCGACCGAGTGCTTCGAGGTCATATTGAGTTCATCAGCCATCTGGTCACCGAAATAGCCGTGCAGGTAGTCGTAAAGCGGCTTGTTGTTGCCGCAGATGCTACGTCCTACGCAGGTTGCATGGGTGGTGAACACCGTAGCGATGGCAGGAACCTGATGCTTGAGATAGAGAACGCCCATACCCGTGGTCCATTCGTTGAAATGAGCCACAGCATTGCTTCGCAAAGGACAGAGATGCTTGAAGAGACTTTCGATCACCAATGCGGCAGCGTGTGCAAAGGTGCATCCTTCATCATAGTCGCCATAGCCGACCATCGAATTGACACCATACCACTCCCACATCTGACCATAGAAGGCATTCTTTGTTGCATATAATGGACGGAAATCGACAAGCACAACCTGAGGCTCACCTGGCACTTTCCAACGACCAACACGCACTTTAAGATTCTCGGCTTTCGCCTTTTGTGCCCATTCGTCAAGTTCGGGGCTTGCTGCTGTGGGGTCGAAGAAGGGAGACTCCTGCTGAGCCCACAGATCAGGACCTATAAAGAAAAGATTGTCGCCAAGCTGTTTCTTCAAAGTCGCTGCCTTGGTAGAAAGAACAGCATAGATGCCGCCTACCTTGTTGCAGACTTCCCAGCTAACCTCAAACAAATAGTCGGGTTTAATAGAATTCTTCATTATACCTAATAACACTAATTTTCGGGCGCAAAGGTACGGAAAACTTTTTAAATAACGCGGTTTTTCCACAAAATAAATCTTAAAAGTCGGGCAATTGAACATTTTTTAATAATTAGGCATAGCATTTTTACATATTTTTACCGAAATTGACGTTTTTGAATAGCGATTTTTGCAATTGATAAAAGTATTTGACGCGAGAAACCAGTCATTCTCCTTTAAAATTATCGAAAAAAGGGCATAAAAAAAGGAGACTGGACTCACCAAACGGTGTTGTCCAATCCCTTTTGTCTGGTCTTATGAAGACCTTAATGGTGATGCAACCAATTACTCAGCGGCATTCTCCTTGAGGTGCTGAACGTAGATGGCATGCTCCATCTTCTTGCGACGAACCTGAGATGGCTCATTGAACTGCTGACGACGACGAAGTTCCTTGATGACACCTGTCTTCTCGTACTTGCGCTTGAACTTTTTCAGGCACTTCTCGATGTTCTCACCTTCCTTAACTGGTACAATAATCATATCAGTACGGGTTGTTAAATGTCCCGAATCGCCCGGCTCCCTTTTTTTACATCTCCATTTCTTATAGCCTGGGGTCATCGGTCGCTTACCACTTTGATAAGCGGGTGCGAAGATATGAATAATCTGCAAGTTGGACAAATAATTTGCCCGAAAAATGCAAAAATCGTTCTATTTTTTTGGCTTTTTCGAAAAAGTATCGTATTTTTGCACCGTCCAAATGTCAATTGAATATGAAAGCATCGCAGTCAAGAGTTAATCAACTTCGTGAGCTCATGCAAAAGCAGGGCATCGATCTGTACATAATGGAAAACAACGATCCGCACGAGAGCGAATACCTCCCCGACCACTGGAAGGAGATAGAATGGCTCAGCGGTTTCCGTGGCGAAGTGGCCACCGTGCTTGTCACCCAGGAGGAGGCCCTGCTGTGGACCGACAGCCGCTTCTTCATCTCGGGAGAGCAGCAGCTTGCCGACTCACCTTTCAAGCTGATGAAGATGAAGGTGGCTGGTGTACCCACCGTTGCCCAGTGGCTCGACGACTACAAGGCCCAGCACGACACCAACTGCACGGGCGGCGACAGCCGCATCCTCTTCGGCAACGAGGTGGATATCGATGTGAACCTCATCAGCCAGATCTGGGACGATCGGCCCTCATTGCCGATGAACAGGATCGAGATCTACCCCGAGGCGTTGAGCGGCGAAAGGACTGCCGATCGCATCAGTCGTGTGCTCGATGCCGTAGAGGAGCAAGGCAGCAAGTCCCTCTGGCTCTCTGCCCTCGACGAGATAGCCTGGGTCCTCAACCTTCGTGGCACCGACATTGCCTGCACGCCCATCTTCATCAGTTATCTCTACCTGAGCCGCAAGGGTTCGACAATTTATGTGCACGACGAGAAACTCACCGACGAAGTGCGTGCCTATCTTTCCGGCCTCGGCATATCCATCCTCCCATACGAGGAGGCTGCCAATTGCCCCTATCGCACCATGGTCGGCCCCAACCCCATCCCGCTTATGAAGGGCATCAAAAATGCCGTAGAGATCGAAGGCTACAAGTCGGCCCTGTTGAAGGACGGTATAGCCCTCACCCGCTTCTACCATTGGCTGGAAGACACCCTGGTGCATGGCAAGGCATTCTGCAACCAGTGCGACGATACCTCCTGTGCCAGGAGAGCCCTCACCGAGATGGATCTGGTGCAGAAGCTCATCGACTTCCGCAGCGAACAGCCCCTCTACCGCGAAGAGTCGTTCCCGGCCATCGTTGCCTGGAACGAACATGCCGCCATGCCGCATTATGAGCCTTCAAAGGAACACGACACGCCCATCGTCGGCGATGGACTGCTCCTCATCGACACGGGTGGACAATACCTCGATGGCACCACCGACATCACCCGCACCATCGGTGTGGGCAAGGTGAGCGACACCATGAAACGCGACTACACGCTGGTGCTGAAAGGGCACATCCGTCTGGCTCGCGCCGTCTTCCCTCGCGGCACACGTGGCGACCAGCTCGACGCCCTGGCACGCATCGACCTCTGGCGCGACGGCAAGACCTATCGTCATGGCACCTCGCACGGTGTAGGACATTACCTGGGCGTACACGAAGGTCCCGAGTCAATTCGTATGGAGCACAATCCCCAGGTGCTGTGCGAAGGCATGATCTTCTCCAACGAGCCTGCCATCTACCTGGGTGGCAAATACGGCATTCGTCATGAGAACCTGGTGCTCGTGCGCCCCTTCGATGTGGCCACCGATGCACCCGATGCCACTCCCTGCGACCCATCGGAGCAGGGCGAGTTCCAGTGCCTCGACACACTGACTCTCTGCTACATCGATACCTCGTGCGTCGTCAAGGATATGCTCGACAAGGACGAACTCGCTTGGCTCAACCAGTACAACCAACGCGTCTTCGACACCGTTGCACCCCATCTTGACGAAGCCGAGCGCACCTGGCTCGAAGAGAAGTGCAAGGCCCTCTGACGCCAGAACTGCCCCATCAAACAGAAATAACCATACTTATTTTATGAATTCTTCAAAGAGACTACTCAGGTCCACGCTTTTGGCACTCCTCATCGGACAGGCAGCGATGGTGAATGCCGAACAGCGGTTCCGGTATTACGACCACATCACGTTCTACGATGTCTATGCAGGCACCGTAAGTCCCAATGACGCGCCGGTTCCCGAGGGCATCTATCGCCTCAACAATTCGCGCTATGCCACCCTGCTTCCTGCCGAAGATCTCGACAGGATGGGCGACACGTTGCGCCTCGAGGTCAGTATCAGCGCCCTCTGCGACAACTACGACCGCATCGGTTCGGTCGATCTGGTGCTAATGTCGCGCGACTCGCTCACCTACAACGACTGCGTGCACGTCAAGCCCAACGGAGGAAAGTACTCAGGTCGCCTCGGCGACACCGACCCGAGCATCCAGCGCATCGAGGTCGGACGATTCATCACCCCGTTCATGGACAAGAACAAGGGCATCGATGTGCCCTACTCGTGGGACATCTCCTTCCTCTCGCCCCTGCTGAACGACAAGGCGCTACGCGACACGATGAACCTCTGGCTCGAATTCCATCTCGAAGGCGTGCCCTACGCTGCCAACACGCAGATTGCAGGCTGTTCAGGCCGCAACGACGTGTTTGCAGGCACGCTCGACATCGTCACCAGCGACACGTTCGACGACAAGCCTGCGCAACGGCAACTCACCCTGCCCCTCGCCTACGAACGTTATCTGAACTCCTACAGCAAGGGTCACAGCGACGAGGAGGGAACCACCGTGGCGCATTACCAGGTGCATCTCGACGAAGCGATGAGCGACGCGATGTTCCTGATGGTCAACTCCAACCACGGCGCCAATTCGGGTGGTGAGGAATACAACCGCCGACTGCACTACGTCTGGGTCAACGAATGGATGGCAATGGTCTATCGCCCCGGCCGCTCCTCCTGCGAACCCTTCCGAATGTACAACACCCAGGCCAACGGCATCTACGGCTCGTCCACGATGACCGATGAAGCCTGGCAGTCGTTCAGCAACTGGTGTCCGGGCGATGTCATCGACAACCGCATCATCCACCTCGGAGCCATTCCCGCCGGCGACTATGACTTCCGCCTGATGGTGCCCGATGCAGTCTTCAACGACAATCAGGGCTATTTCCCCTTCTCGCTCACCTTCTTCGGTGTGCAGGAAGGTGACATCGATGGACTCAAGACCATCGCAGATGAAGGCCAGCCCTCCACGCAAATACGCTGGGACGGCGACCGTCTGCTCATCGACAGCCCCGACAAGCGCATCACCGAATGGACCCTACTGAATGCTGCAGGTCAGCGCATTCTGGTTCAAAATGGAGCTGTGAGCGAAATCAAGATGTCAAACCACCCGACCTCGGTCTATATCCTCCTCATGCTGATGGACGATGGTACCACCGAGTTCCACAAATTCTTCAAGCGATGAGGACATCCTTTAAATATAATATAATGTGTGACGCTTCATCTTCGCTCCGTCGCCTTGCGCTGCTGCTCCTGCTGGTCATTTCCACCGAAAACGCATTGGCGCAACTCACCCTGGGCTATTGCGACGAAGAAGGATACACTGCAAGCCTTACCAACAGCAGCACCGAATCGACCATCTCGTGCGCCATGGGCCTCACCCCCGCCCTGCAGGCCGATTATACGTTCTGCTCCATCAGTTACCTTCGCATCCTGCTCACTGCGCCCGAAAACCTCACTTCTTTTAAGGTGTGGCTGCGAAAGGATCTGAACGACGTCGAGGACCTCGCCGCCATCGACATCGAGCCATCGGCCTTGGTCGAAGGATGGAACGATATCGCCCTCCCCGACAGCATTCGCCTCACGGGCACCGAAACCTATTACTGCGGCTACTCCTACCGGCAAAGCATCAAGACGCGCATCCCCCTCAGCGGAACAAAAGGGACAGACGAATCGTTCTACGTCTCGACTGGTGGCAAGTGGCGCGACATGAGCGACCGCTATGCGCCCGTCTGCATCCGTGTCGGCCTGAGCAGCAACTATCAGTATGCCATGGAACTCCTCGACCTGCGCCTCGATCATCGCTGGTTCGACATCCACAGCGAAGGGGATACCGTCTTCCTGCGGGGCAGCATACGCAATCTCGGCAGCGATCCGCTGCATCAGTTCAGTGTGACTGTCGAAGAAGCCGACCTTAACAGCCACGAGGCTACGTACGACTGCACCAGCACAGGTTTCGGCTATTCCGTTCCCTTCGAATTCAGTTTCCCGCGCAGCGAAAACAACACTTCCACCAGTCCCGACATCCCCATCCGCCTCGCCATTTCCCAACCCAACGGGCAGGAGAACCAATGCGACCACGCGACCCGTCGGACGCTCTACTACGAATTGGGCGAAAGCAATCCCGACCCGCTTGTTGCACCCACCAATCTGCTGATTGAGGAGTTTACCAGCGAAGGCAATGGTTATGCCCCCGCAGGCCAGACGCATCTTCGCAACAGCATCGAGCGGGCGCTGCAATGCATCCCAGACGCCCATCCCGATGTGATCATCCTCAGCCGTCACGAAGGCTATGGTCCTGCCGACGCCTGGCGCATTGCAGGCTCCGACTACAAGGCCTCGTTTTTCGGGCCCGAGGAGCTGACTTTCGCCCCTGCTGCCATAGTTTGCCGCAACGGTCTGCCCTTCTCCACAACACTCGACGAAGGCTCCATCGCACAGCTGATTTCCGAGCGTCTGAATGTACAATATGGCAGCCTCAGGTTCGACCAGGTTACGTTCGATGCCGACACCCGTACCGTGTCCGCCACCCTCACGACACACCTATATGGTGTCTCGGCGTACCGCAATCCCACCCTAGTGGTCTGCATCAAGCAGGACAAGGCAGCATCTGTTGCACAAAAGAACTATTATCCAACGCTTTACGACAGCGACTGGCAGCGCGATGTGGTGCGCAGTTTTATCCCCCTGCCCCACGAGGGTCGCCTGCTCGGCGATGCCGATCCCGAATCCGTTGCCGCCGGTTTGGTCCAGGTTTCTGACTGCGTCGACCGGCAGTTCACTATCAGCCAAACCCTTCCCTCCGACATCACCTCGAAGGAGGGTCTCTCGCTCGTCGCCTACATTTTCGACAATAACTACACCGACCAAATCATCGCCGTTTCTCAGTCAAAATTCTGAAAAACTTGGCATATATGAATGACAAATCGCCCCGTAAAGAGGCGATTTTTTATTTTTTTATAAAAAAAATCGTGCAAACGTTTGCACATTTGTTGGAAATCCCCTATCTTTGCATCGTGTTTTTCATGGTATTAGATTTAAGGTAATGTGAATTCGAGCCGTCGCGATGACGGTTCGGATTTTTTTTATTGGCCTACCTCCCAATTGTTAATTGTTAATTATTAATTGTTAATTGTCTTATCATTTCCACCGCCTTGTCCATGATCCGATAGAGTTCTTCGACCGTCTCGGCACGAAGCATGGCGATGCGCGTCTCTCTGAAGTTCGGTATCCCCTTGAAGATGGGGGTGGCAGCCAGGTGACGGCGAATGTGCAGGATGCCGCGATATTCGTCAATACGCGCCACGCTCTCCTCCACCTGGTGCTGCAGGGCCATCACGCATTCGTCGAGCGGGATGGGAGGCAGTTCCTCGCCCGTCTCGAGCAGGTGCTTGATTTCCTTGAATATCCACGGCCGTCCGAAGGTGGCACGTCCTATCAGAATGCCATCGACGCCCGTTTCCTCGAAGCGCTGCTTGGCAATCTGCGCCGAGGTGACGTCGCCGTTGCCGATGATGGGGATGTGGATGCGCGGGTTCTGCTTCACCTCGCCGATCAGCGTCCAGTCGGCTTCTCCAGTGTACATCTGCGAACGCGTGCGTCCATGGATGGCCAGAGCCTGGATGCCACAGTCCTGCAACTGCTCGGCCAGCGTGGTGATGATCTTGTGCTCGCAGTCCCAACCCAGACGCGTCTTCACGGTCACCGGCAGTTGCACGGCATCGACCACGGCACGCGTGATTTCTAGCATCAGCGGGATATCGCGCAGCATTCCTGCACCGGCGCCCTTGCCCGCCACGCGCTTCACGGGGCAGCCGAAATTGATGTCGATGATGTCAGGTCGTGCCTGTTCTACAATCTTTGCAGCCTCGACCATCGACGGCACATCACGCCCGTAGATCTGTATCACCACAGGGCGCTCCTCTTCCAGCACGCGCAGCTTCTTCATCGTCTTGTCGATGCTGCGTATCAACGCATCTGCCGATACGAATTCCGAATAGACCATGTCAGCACCGAAGTGACGGCACTGCAGGCGAAAACCCACGTCGGTGACGTCCTCCATCGGCGCCAGCATCACAGCCCTGTCGGGCAACGTTACATTTCCAATCTTCATATATAAATCAATGGTTAATCCAGAATTTTTAATTGTTAATTGTTAATTATTATTTTTTAATTGCAAGAATTGCTATTTTGATAGTGCAAAGATAACTATTTTTGTGCAATATTGCACATTTTGAATCGAAGAAATTGGTATTTTTATAAAAAATAAATATATTTGCACCGATAACTATGAAGAATTGCCCTGCGAGATGGGCATATAGTGCCAACAAATCAACCAAAATCAATATTATTAACAACAACAACTATTATCTATGTGGTTAACATCTTCGTCAATCGGTCGTAAGGTGGTAATGAGCGTCACTGGTGCATGCCTCGTGCTCTTCCTCACCTTCCACATGCTGATGAACCTTGTTTACGTGTATGATGTCATGGTAGGTACACCTGCCGACGGACATTACTATGACAAGGTCTGTGAATTCCTGGGCACCAACTGGTACGCGCTCCTTGGTACTGCTGGTCTGGCTCTGCTCGTTGTCATCCATTTCATCTATGCCTTCATCCTGACCTTCCAGAACTGGAAAGCCCGTGGCAATGATCGTTATGCTGTTTCCGGCAAGCAGCCCGTACACTGGGCAGCCAAGAACATGCTTGCTCTCGGTGTGATCGTCATTTGCGGCCTTCTCGTACACCTCTTCAATTTCTGGGCCAACATGATGTGGGCCGAACTCGCTGAGTCGACAGGCAAGTTTGCTCCTGCCGCTGGTTTCGATTGGATTACCTACACCTTCGGCTTTGGTATCCTCGACATCATCTACATCGTTTGGTTCTGCGCCCTCTGGTTCCACCTCACCCATGGTATCTGGTCTTCGATGCAGACGCTCGGTCTCAATGGTAAGGTTTGGCTCAATCGCTGGATTTGCATCAGCTACATTTGGGCTACTGTTATCTTCTGTGGCTTCGTCCTCGTGCTCATTGCAGGCGTTGTTCAGGCAGGAGGCGTCCACTTCTAAACTAATCTAATAATCTAAAATCCATAAACAGTAATTCATACTATGGCTATTGAACACATCATGGATCCCGCGCTCAGCCGCATCCCTGAGGGAAAGCTTGCTGACAAGTGGACGAACTATAAGGCACATCAGAAACTGGTGAATCCTGCCAATAAGCGTAAACTCGACATCATCGTCGTAGGTTCCGGCCTTGCTGGCGGTGCTGCCGCTGCTACCCTTGGCGAAATGGGCTTCAAGGTAAAGTGCTTCTGCATCCAGGATTCTCCTCGTCGTGCTCACTCCATCGCTGCACAGGGCGGTATCAACGCTGCCAAGAACTATCAGAACGACGGTGACTCGGTCTATCGTCTGTTCTACGACACCATCAAGGGCGGTGACTACCGTGCTCGTGAGGCCAACGTTTATCGTCTGGCTGAGGTATCGAACAACATCATCGACCAGTGCGTAGCACAGGGCGTTCCTTTCGCTCGTGAATATGGTGGCACCCTCGCCAACCGTTCGTTCGGTGGCGCTCAGGTATCGCGTACCTTCTATGCCAAGGGTCAGACAGGCCAGCAGCTGCTGCTCGGCGCCTACTCTTCACTCAACCGTCAGATCGAGAAGGGCAACGTCACCATGTACGCTCGCCGCGAGATGCTCGACGTCGTCCTCATCAAGGACAAGGAGGGTGTTGAACGTGCACGTGGCATCATCTGCCGCAACCTCGTTACCGGCCAGCTCGAGCGCTACTCCGCTCATGCAGTTGTTGTGGCTACCGGCGGTTATGGCAATGCCTACTTCCTCTCCACCAACGCCATGTCGTGCAACGGTGGTGCAGCCATCCAGATCTATCACAAGGGCGCCATGTTTGCCAACCCCTGCTACGCTCAGATTCACCCCACCTGTATCCCCGTTCACGGTGACATCCAGTCGAAGCTGACCCTGATGTCAGAGTCACTCCGTAACGACGGCCGCATCTGGGTTCCCAAGAAGCTCGAAGATGCCAAGCGTCTGCAGCGTGGTGAGATTCGTGGTCACCAGATTCCCGAAGAGGATCGCGACTACTATCTCGAGCGCCGTTATCCCGCATTCGGCAACCTCGTTCCTCGCGACGTAGCTTCACGTGCTGCCAAGGAGCGCTGCGACAAGGGCTTTGGTGTCAACAGCACTGGTCTCGCCGTATTCCTTGACTTCTCCGACGCCATCAAGCGCCTTGGCAAGGATGTGGTAGCCGACAAGTACGGCAACCTCTTCCAGATGTATCAGAAGATCACCGACGACAACCCGTACGAGACTCCAATGATGATCTATCCTGCCATCCACTACACCATGGGCGGCATCTGGGTTGACTATGAGTTGATGACCACTGTCAAGGGTCTGTTCTGTGCAGGCGAAGCCAACTTCTCTGACCACGGTGCAAACCGCCTCGGTGCATCTGCCCTCATGCAGGGTCTCGCCGACGGTTACTTCGTTCTGCCTTACACCTTGCAGAACTACCTTGCCGACCAGATTCAGGTTCCACGCTTCTCGACCGATCTCCCCGAATTCAAGGAGGCCGAGGATGGCGTTCGTGCCAAGATCGAGAAGATCATGGCCGTACAGGGCAGCCGCACTGTCGATTCCATCCACAAGGAACTCGGCCACATCATGTGGGAGCACGTCGGCATGGGTCGTACCAAGGCTGGCCTCGAAGAGGGCCTCAAGAAGCTCGGTGAGCTCCGCAAGACCTTCTGGAAGGAAGTCTATGTTCCTGGTGAAGCCAACTCACTCAATACCGAGCTCGACAAGGCCATCCGTCTGCTCGACTTCATCGAGGTCGGCGAACTCATGGCACGCGACGCCCTCCATCGTGAGGAGTCCTGCGGTGGTCACTTCCGCGAGGAGCACCAGACCGAGGAAGGCGAAGCTAAGCGCGACGACAAGAACTTTATGTACGTAGGCTGCTGGAAGTACATGGGCGAAGGCAAGGAGCCTGAACTCTACAAGGAGATGCTCGACTACCAGGAGATCAAGGTACAGACACGTAACTATAAGTCATAATTCACCCTTTTAAATAATTAGCAACTATGGGAAAAGAAAGTTTTCTGAACGTAAACGTTAAAGTTTGGCGTCAGCGCGGCCCAAAGGAGAAGGGCGAATTCAAGACCTATCGCGTTGAGCACGTTTCGACCGAGATGTCGTTCTTCGAGATGATGGACACGCTGAACGAGCAGCTCATCAACAAGCACGAGGAGCCCATCGTCTTCGATCACGATTGTCGTGAAGGCATCTGCGGCACCTGTTCACTCTATATCAACGGCCGTCCCCACGGCATCGACGACGCCATCACCACTTGCCAGCTCCATATGCGCAAGTTCAAGAACGAGGAGACTATCACCGTTGAGCCATGGCGCTCGGCTGGCTTCCCCGTCATCCGCGACCTGATGGTTGACCGCTCTGCCTTCGACAAGATCCAGCAGGCTGGTGGCTACACCTCCATCAACTGTGGTGCAGCTCAGGATGCCAACGCCATCCTCATCTCGAAGGTCGATGCCGACGAGGCTATGGACTCTGCTTCCTGCATCGGCTGCGGCGCTTGCGTTGCTGCCTGCAAGAACGGTTCTGCTATGCTCTTCGTCAGCGCCAAGGTGAGCCAGTTCGCTCTCCTGCCACAGGGCAAGGTCGAGGCGGCACGTCGTGCCAAGGCAATGGTAGCCCGCATGGACGAACTCGGATTCGGTAACTGCACCAACACCCGCGCCTGCGAGATGGAGTGCCCCAAGAGCGTGAAGATCTCCAACATCGCACGTCTCAACCGCGAGTTCATCAAGGCCAAGCTTGCCGACTGATCATCGATCCCCGCTTCTCCATCCGAGAAGAAACACTGATATTACGGCTCCCGAAAAGAATTCGGGAGTCGTTTTTAGTTCTATCTTTCACCCCAACAATAGTTTTTGAGTCGAAAATTTGGAATACTGCAAGAAAAGCCGTATCTTTGCACCGGTTTTAATGCAAAAATATAATTGTTAATTGTTAATTATTAATTGTTAATTAATATGAGATATTTTGGTAATTTATTCTGGGGCGCTCTTCTACTGATGCTTGGCATCATCGCCCTCCTTTGGGCCACCGATGTAATCGAAAATATTGCATTCCTCAAGGTTTGGTGGCCAATGTTCATCATCATCCCGTGTGCAATTCGTCTGATGTTCGCTCCCGACAAGATCATGTCGCTCCTTGGTCTCGGCATCGGTGTGGTTCTCCAGCTCTACCGTTGCGGACTCATCGAGGACTTCAAGACCACCGCAGCCATCACCGGCGCAGTAGCCCTCATCATGATTGCCCTGCAGGTTCTGACCCGTGGTGGACGTATGCCGAGAGGTGGACACCGCTAATTTAAAACAAGAGCGGCTGGCTTCACAGCCCGCCGTCCTCAAACACACATGAATAGCTAAATAATTTTATAAACACACACTATCTTATAACCAAACTTTAAATCTTAATTTTCACATATAAGATGATATCTAGATCCGGAAGTTTAATCTTCGCGGGTCTTTTTTTCTATTATGCGGTGCAAAGATAAAGACTTTTTTTCAAACAACAAAGGATAAATGTCGCAAAATGTTTAGATTTTGTGCAAAAAAGCGGAAAAACAACATTTGTTGACCATTTATGTAACAAATTTTGACTCGAAAAAGTCAGAAATTGCACAAGATTGTACGAATTTACACCCATCTTGCGCAACATTTTTCATTTTTGATGCGAAAAATTTCCCCAACTGGGCGTGATAATTTGGAAATTTCGGAAAAGAGTCCTATCTTTGTACCCTCAAAAAAACGAGAATATGGTTTATCTACTCGATTCGACAATAGGTTTTCCCGATCCGAAGGACGGCGAACCCGATGGACTCTTTGCCGTGGGCGGCGATCTGAGCACCGAGCGTCTACTGCTGGCGTATAGCTGGGGCATCTTCCCCTGGTATGCCTTCCGCGCCGAAGACACCTGTCAGGAACTCATCGATCCCGCCACGGGCAAGCCATACATCCAGTGGTGGTGCCCGATGCAGCGCTTCGTCATATTCCCCGACGAGATCCACATCTCCCACTCCATGCGCCAGGAGCTCAACAAGGTCAAGCGAGGGGAACTGCGCGTCACCGTCAATGCCGACTTCGAGCAGGTCATTGACCAGTGCGGCACACTGCGTGAGGAAGGCCTGGGCGCCTGGCTCGGTCCCGAGATGAAGGAAGCCTACACCCGACTGTACGACCAGGGCTTTGCGTCGAGTGTCGAGGTATGGAAGGACGATTCGCTCGTGGGCGGACTCTACGGTGTCACCTTGGGCAGCGGCTTCTTCGGCGAAAGCATGTTCTCGCTCATCCCCAGTGCCTCGAAGATTGCCCTCATTATGCTTGCCCGCCTGATGAAGCAGCTCGGCAACTCCCTCATCGACTGCCAGTTCGAGACACCCCACCTCAAGACCATGGGCGGCCGATATATCGACTATGACGAATACCTGAAACTCATCCGGCAGAAGAGCGGGGAATAGTAGGGTTTCTGTATTTATGATCAGAAATCATCAAAAATAAAAGAATTGCTCAACTTCCAGACTTAATAGATTATATCCGCAGTAAGCATTATCTCGCCCGTCAGAGTGCTTGCTCCATTTGGAGAATAACCATTTTTGGCCAGGATTGGTTATGCCACGGTAGAATAAAGCACTCTGTCGGCCGACAAAGTGCTTGCTCCGTTCGGAGAATGACCATTCTTGGCCAAGATTGGTTATGCCGCGGTAGAATAAAGCACTCTGTCGGCCGTCAGAGTGCTTGCTCCATTTGGAGAATAACCATTTTTGGCCAGGATTGGTCATGCCGCGATTGAATATAGCACTCTGTCGGCCGTCAGAGTGCTTGCTCCGTTCGGAGAATGACCAATCTCGGCCAGGATTGGTTATGCCGCGATTGAATATAGCACTCTGTCGGCCGTCAGAATGCTTGCTCCATTCGGAGAATAACCTTTTTTGACCAGGATTGGTCATACCGCAGTAGAATCAAGCACTCTGTCGGCCGACAGAATGTTTGATTCGCAAAAAGCAAGCCGACTCTTTTCAGGTCGGCTTGTTTTGTTTGTAATCAGAATACAGCCCACTCGAAGAGCCCACAGGAGGCATCGCCAGGCTGGTCGATCTCGAGGCGGACGGCGGTGGTTTCGACAGGATCGAACTGAACCGTATTAGCCACACCCTTCTTGCAGGTGTAACGGTCGGCACCCGTCACTGGGGTCCACTTGCCATCGGCCGACTTGTAGAGGATGCGCCATCCGGCAGGAACCTTGCAGCCTCCCCATGGAGAATCGTCGAACCAATAGACGGTGGAACTCTGAACGGTGTGAGCCTCGGGGAAGTGATAATCAATCCACTCCGTGCCACCCTGCTTGGGCCAATAATGATAGTAGGGCACGCTGCGATCCTCGGGCCCCTTGGGAACCAGTCGGTCGTTGATGGCACCAAGACCAGCCACCATGTGCGAGGCCTTGACGGTGGAACGCGAAGCCAATGTGGGTGGCATAGCGGGTGTGCAGGCACGGAGTTCCTGAGGAATCCACACAAGCATCGAACCACGTCCACGATGATTCCAGGCATAATAGGGGATCAGATTGATGCGCACGGGCGTGGCAGCAAGTTCGCCCTTGTCGTTGAACTTGAGCACCTGCGCCGAGGTGGAAAGCATCTTGACAGGATACTTGTCGAGGATGGCCTTATCCTCGAGCTTGAATTCAGGCGTCTGGTTGATGAGGACGCTGCGCACATCGAAACCAGGATTGTCGGGCCATTCGGCACAATAGACCAACGGACCGCGCTCCACGCTGACACGTCCCAAATCGGCCTCGACCTGGGCATTTGCCTTCACGACGCGTGCCTCCATGTCGAAGTGGATCTGCACCTGGTCGCCCTTCTTCCACTTGCGGGAAATGACGGCATAGCCATTGTGGAGATTGGCATTGCTGACGGGATAATCGACACCATTGACCTGCAGACGGTAGCCGAGTCGCTTGTTGTCGCTGTACTGATAGAGGTCGCTTGGGACCACCTGATTGCGCACCCAACCCGGGATGCGGACGTTGAGGGCAAAGTCGCCACTACCCTTCTTCACTGTCAGCACGACATCGCCATCGTAGGGATAGGCGGTCTCCTGCTGCAAGGTGAGGACACGCTTGCCGACCTTCAGAGTTGCCGTATTGCCCATAAAGAGATTCACAAAGACATTGTCGTCCTTCACGGCATAGATATAGCCAGGGAGCGAAGGGATGAAACGGCAGATGTTGGAAGGACAGCAGGCGCAGCCGAACCAGGCCTGACGCTGATGCTGACCGATGGACTCGAGTGGATTGGGATAGAAGAACGAACCGCCATCGAGCGACACGCCCGAGATCAGACCGTTGTAGAGCGTGCGTTCGAGCACATCGTAATACTTCGACTCGCCATGGAGCAGGAAGAGACGATAGTTGACATAGACGTTGCCAATGGCCGCACAGGTCTCGCAATAGGCGCTCATGTTGGGCAACTCATAGTTTTCGCCGAAAGCCTCACCACTGGAAGTGGCACCGATGCCGCCCGTGATGTAATATTTCTTCTCGACGATATTGTCCCAGATGCGGTCGATGGCGTGGATATAGGCGGTGTCGCCCGTGAGGGCAGCCACATCGGCCATACCCGAATACATATAGGTGGCACGCACGGCGTGACCTACAGCCTCGTCCTGCTGTACGACGGGCTTGTGAGCCTGCGAATACTCGTCGGTGCGGGTGGTGTAGCCGCGCTTGTCGAGGAAGAACTTTGCTTGCTCGAGATATTTGGTCTCACCCGTCACGAGGTAAAGCTTTGCCAAAGCCATCTCGGCAATCTGATGACCGGGCACACGCACCTTCTGGCCGGCACCCTCGCCAATCTCGCGGCAAACGCAGTCGGCGTAGGCTCGCGCGATGTTGAGGAACGAGGTCTTGCCCGTGGCCTGATAGTGGGCAATGGCACCCTCGACCATATGACCGAGATTGTAGAACTCGTGGCTCAAATCCTCGACGAGGTCCCAACGATGTTCGCCTGCCCACTCGTGCGGATGCAGGGGATTCATGGTGCGCGAAGTGTAGAGATAGCCATCGGGTTCCTGAGCTGCCTTCATAATGGCGATGACACTGTCCATATAGACCTGAGCAGGGACCACGTCGGTGCGGCCATGACGATCGATGGCGAGCTTGAGGTCGGGGAAAGTCTGCAAAAGGTAGGAACAGCCTTCGATGGTCTTATAGACATCGGTATCGTCGAAAGCAAGGCCTCCGACATGCACCGTGTCGGTATTGACACCCAGCAGATGCTGGGCGGCAATCTCGAAGTTGCGGTAACGTCCCGTCTCCTCGCATTTGGAGAAAGCGAGCGGCACGGTCACCTCGCGGCTGGCATCGAGACGCTGGCCCCAGAAGGTGTTGGGCGTAATCTTCACACTGGTGAACGGAACAGGGTTGATGGGATAGCCACCACTTTGGGTCTGTGCCAGCACGGGAAGGGCGGCAAGGGCGGCAAGGGAGAGTAAGGTACGCATATGATAAATATTTAGAATTTGCTGAGGGGGATAGAGTTTTCTAGATTTTCTAGAATATCTAGATTATCTAGAATACTAGCTTTTTTCATTTTCTGCTCAAAGTCAAACTGTGCAGATAGCCGGTGAAGGGCCATTCGCGCTCGGCATTGCGGCCGAGAAGGACGCGCTGAACGGGCTTGACCATGATCTGGATATCCTTTTCGCTGATGAGTACATCGTTGATCCAAACCTTTTCGATGCGGCCATCGAAATCGACCACCACATGCTGCCAACGGCCTTCGAGGGTCTTCATCTCCTTGTAGCCCACATCCTCGTACCAACCGTAATGGTTCATGACGCCGCAACGAGGCTCAGTGCCGTTGACGAGCATGATCTTCTCGAGTTCGTCGTGCGAGGAAGTGAAGTCGGTCACGCACTCATTGAGCTGGATGGTGGGGTTGTAGAGTGTGGCTTCGAGATGATAGGGCACATTGTCGCGCCAAAGCTCAGGCATCGGGAAATCGGAAGCAAAGATGGTGGCACTGTCGAAAGGCAATGCCTTCGTGCCCTCCACATCTTGAACGACCATCAGGCCATCCTCGTGCTCAAAGCCTCCACTGACGACGCCGTGATTGGGAATGTACCAGATGGTGTCGCCCACCTGGAAGTCGTCGGCCGTGATGTGGATGAGTTCGTCGCCGCTTTCGCCCAACACCTTGGGTGCAGGCCACTCGAAGTTATCCTTGTCCTCGCGTGTGCTGAACACCTTGACGTTCCAGAGAGCGCCCGGATAGCCCTGCTTCTGACAACCCAGGAAAGTGATTTTCACATAACGGGCCTTCACGGGTACGTTCCTACCCTTGACCACGGGTGCCACGTCAATCTTGGGTGAACCTGCATGGAGGTTCCGGCTGCGGTCGGCAAAGAGCTGCCAATGCGTGCCATCGGATGAAGTCTCGATACGATACTGATAGTATTGAGTGCCGTATTCCCATTGAGTCCAGATGGTCTGAATCTTCTGCACCTTGCCCAAATCGATCTTGAGCCACTCCTCTCCCATTCCCTTCGGACGCCACAATGTGCCGTTGTTGTCATCGACGGCAAAGGAGGGCTTGAAGTTCTCGTCATAGAAGGAAGATGCTTCGACCGTAGCCTTGTAGGCAAGGTTCGGACTGCTCACCGATGACTTTGCCTTGGGGAATGTGCCCTGATGGGTTGGAGTGACAGGCTTGATGTTGCCTGCCTCGTCGAACTCAAGACGGTCGATGCAGATCTGGCGATGGAAGCCGCGGTTGGAATGCGGATTGTCGTGACGATGATAGACGATATAGTATTCCTTTTCACCCTTGTCGTTGACCTCTTCGAGCACCGAATGATGCCCGGGGCCATGGACGGTGCCGTCGGCATTGGTCTGCAGGATGGTTCCCTTATATTCGTAGGGACCCATGGGAGAGGTCGATGTGGCATATTGCACGTGATAGGTCTCGTTGTGGCAAGACTCGCTCGAATACATGAAATAATAGATTCCATTGCGCTTCAGGACAAAAGGTGCCTCGAAGAAGTCCTTTGCCTCGGTGTTGGGAATAAGGCGCGTCTCGGTGAAGGTCTTCAAGTCCTTCGAAGCCTTGCCGACACCACAACCGAAGCCTTCGTAGATGCCCCAGGTTCCCCAATAGACATACACTTCGCCATCGTCATCGACGAAAGTCTGTCCGTCGAGCGTAATGGCACCCGTCACATAGCGATCGTAGACCCAGATGGGTTGACCCTCGTTGTCGAACTCCTTGCCGAGCGCCATGCTTTGAGGACCACTGACGGCCACAGCCTTGGCGTGGCTGTCCGATTGGAGCAGGTTGTGCCAGGGACCTACGGGCGTTTCGGCCTGACCGATATAGAGGTTGCAGGGCTGGCAATAGACCATATAATACTTTCCATCGGAGTGCTGCATCACATCGGGCGCCCAGATCCAATGGCTTGTGGGCCAGTTCATCGGGAGAAGGGTCCAGTTCCGGAAGTCCCTGCTCGTCCAGCACTGGGCAGGGCCAAAGCCTGCGCCACTGCCATCGGTGGTGGCATAGAGATAATAGGTGTCGCCGAACTTTCGGATGGTAGGATCGGCGAAATAGCCGGGGATGAAAGGATTGCCGGCACCAGGGGTGTCGAATGTGACAGAAGTTTGAGCCATGGCTGACATCACGCCAGCCATGGTTCCTAATGCAAACGTCAATAAGTGTCGATTACTTTTCATCACATATAACTATCATTAACTGAGAAACTACTTTTGCAAATTCTAAAGAACTACCGAGCAACAAGCCGGAGCACGAAACCTCCGCCAGGGGCGAGATGGATACTTTGGGACATCGATGCATCGGCCTTGAAGGTGCGGCACTGATAATCCTGCGCCTGGCGATGGGCATTGACGCCATCGGCGTATAGCGTGGCTTCGAAGGTCTGGTCCTTGGGCAGGAAATCGAACTTCAAGTCGATGTCACGCGCCTCCCAGTTGGTCAGACCTCCCACATACCAATTGCCATCCCTGCCTTCGCGCACCGTGACGATGTATTCGCCCAACCTGCCTTGAAGAATCTGCGTATGCTCGAAGACTGTAGGCAGGGAGCAGAGGAAACGCGTATATTCCTCCTCCCGCTGATACATCGTGGGGGCATCGCAAAGCATGGTGAATGGCGAGTCGTAGACGATATAGGTGGCAAGCTGATGGCAACGTGTGCCCTGGCTCATCGGGGTGCTGTAGGCGGCATTCCAATCGCTCCGGGTGGCATTGCGCATGGCTCCCGGTGTATAATCGACGAGGCCGCTCTGCAGACGGATGAACGGGAAGGTGACGTCGTAGCGAGGCATATCCACCTCCTTGGGACTCCATTTCATCTCCTCCATGCCGAACACGCTCTCGTAGTTGATGATGTTGGGGAAGGTGCGGTTCAAGCCCGTGGGCGTGTAGAAGCCGTGATAATCGAGGGTGAGATGATACTGGGCGCACTTCTCGGCAATGCGATAGGCCATTTCGGCTGCAGTCTGGTCGTTACGGTCGAGGAAATCGACCTTGAAGCCAGCGATGCCCATGGCCGAATACTTTTGACAAGCCGCTTCGAGCTGGTCGTCGAGCACATTGAAGACAGTCCAAAGCACCAGTCTTACATTGCGCTCGGCTGCATATCGGATGAGTTCCTCCAGATTGAGCGCAGGGACAACCGTCAGCATATCGCCTGCGGCAGGCTCGTACCAACCTTCGTCGAGCACCACGAACTCGATGCCGTGAGCCGACGCAAAGTCGATGTAATAGCGATAGGTATCCATGTTGATGCCCGATTCGAAGGGCACACCCGTGAGGTTCCAGTCGTTCCACCAGTCCCAGGCCACCTTGCCTGTCTGGATCCACGAGGTGTCGCCGATGCGGTTCTTCGAAGCCAGGGCATAGACAAGATTGGAGACGGGCATTTTGCAATCGTCGCGTGCGACGCCAAGGATACGCCAGGGGAAGGTGCGTGTGCCGGAACATTCGGCAATGTGGTCGCTGCCCTCCTTCACATAACTCATCTTGCGCCAGGGGTAATAGGCCATTTCGGCAGGATAGGGAGCAAATTCGGCGTTGAGCGAACCCTCCTTAGCCTGCACAAACATACCGGGATAAGCCTCAACATCACTTTCGAGCAAAGTCACCTTGGCCTTCCGGCAATCGACCGTAGCGGGCAGGAACGCGGGACGCTGCTGTGCCCCGGACAAGGGCGTCGCGTCGTAGAAGTTCTGGAATGCCATCGCATAGGGCTTTTCCTTGTTGGTCGAATAGGAGAGCCAGACCGTAGGATCGCCCACAAAAGCATATTGTGCCTTCTCATTATTTATTATATACGTGTGCGAAAGGCTGCTATAGAAACGATATGCCACTCCTTCGTTATAGGCACGGAACACGACACCGAAACCCGACTTGAAGCGTAGGTCCAGTTCGTTGCCCTCCATCGTGAAACTGCTCTGACGATAGAACGGGGCATCGATGGTCTCGCTGACCTTGCGACGCCTTGCCGACTTCACCTTGCTGGCCTCGACGCGCGAACCATCGCCTAAGGTCAGGCCGATGCCCGACTCGGCTATCAGGGTGTCGCGGTCCTGCGTAAGGAGGAAACTGAGCTGCTGACCATCGGCCTTCACCTCGACATCCAGTCGTCCATCGGGCGACTGCAAGTGATAACCGACTGCCAACAGCAGGATGCTGAATAACGAAAATAATGTGGTCATATTATTTGAATTCCGAAAAGGACGAAAATAGCGAAATAGACGAAAACAATGAATTAGACGCCGCAAAGATACTAAGAAAAGGTATAAAATGTTAACAAAATAGTCTAAAAAGACGAAACAATCATCCAAAACAATAATTTTTCCTCTTTGGACGATATTACCACACTTTCGGACGATAGTTGCATCGCCTTTGGCAAAAAATGCCGACTTTTGCGGCAAAATTTATAACATCTACGCACAAAAAAATGAGCAACAGCATGAAACGCCAACCCGCAAACTACCTCCCTCGGCCTCTCGTAGGGGCCATTTGCGTGAGCCTTCTGGCTCTTACGGCATGCACAAGTTCCCTTCCCGACTATCAGCAGCCTGCTGCCTCCATCCAGGAGGTTCCCTTCACGCAGGTACATATTACCGATGGATTCTGGGCTCCGCGCATCGAGACCAATCGCACCGTCAGCATCCCTTCGGCCTTCCACCAGTGCGAAATCAACGGTCGCTTCGACAATTTTGCCATTGCCAGTGGACTGAAGAAGGGTGAGCATCGCGGCGACTTCTCGTTCGACGACACCGATCCCTACAAGGTCATCGAAGGTGCCTCCTATTCGCTCGCCGCACATTACGATGCCCAACTCGACCACTATCTCGATAGCGTCATCACCATCATTGCAGCAGCCCAGGAGGAAGACGGCTATCTGACCACCTGTGTCACCAACCGCTGCACTCGTCTGTCGGGCTGGTGGGGCACCCGTCGCTGGGAAAAGATCAACAGCCACGAACTCTACAATTCGGGTCACCTCTACGAGGCTGCCGTTGCGCATTATCGTGCCACAGGCAAACGTTCGCTGCTCGACGTAGCCATCAGGAATGCCGACCTCGTCTGCCAGGTGTTTGGTCCGAACGAAGGACAGATTCATCGTCCCAGCGGGCACCCCATCATCGAGATGGCCCTTGCTAAATTATATAAGGTAACGGGCGACCAGAAATATCTTGACGAGGCCAAATACTTCGTCGAGGAGACCGGACGCTGCACCGACGGACACCAGCCCAGCATGTACAGCCAGGACCACATGCCCATCCTCGAGCAGGAGGAGATCGTAGGCCATGCCGTACGTGCAGGATACCTCTACAGTGGCGTCGCCGACGTGGCAGCCCTGACAGGCGATACTGCCTACCAGCAGGCCATCACCCGCATCTGGAATAATATGGCCAGCAAGAAACTCTTCATCACCGGAGGCATCGGCAGCCGCGCACAGGGCGAAGGCTTTGGCCCCAACTACGAACTCAACAACCACACAGCCTACTGCGAGACCTGTGCTGCCATCGCCAACGTCTATTGGAACTACCGCATGTTCCTTGCCACGGGCGATGCCAAGTATGCCGACGTCTATGAACGCGCATTATACAATGGTGTCATCTCGGGCGTTTCGCTTTCAGGCGACAAGTTCTTCTACGACAATCCGCTCGAATCGATGGGCGAACATGAGCGTCAGGCCTGGTTCGGATGCGCCTGCTGCCCAGGCAACATCACCCGTTTCGTTGCCAGCGTTCCCCTTTACATGTATGCTACACAGGCGAACGACATCTACGTGAACCTCTACATCCAGAGCGAGGCAGAGATAGAGACCGAAGGCGGCAAGGTCAGCATCAAGCAGATCACCGATTATCCGTGGGAGGGTGCCATAACACTCGAAGTGAATCCCGAAACGGCACACAACTTCGCCCTTCGTCTGCGCATCCCAGGCTGGTCGCAGGATGCTCCCGTTCCCACCGACCTCTACCACTTCACCGACAAGGCAAATCCCTACGTCGTCATGGTCAACGGAAAGAAGATCAAGCCTGCCTTCAGCAGCAAGGACGGATATTTCACCATCGTCCGTGACTGGAAGGCCGGCGACAAGATTTCGCTCGAACTTCCCATGGACGTTCGCCAAATCGAAGCCAACCCGAATGCCGAAGACGACCTTGGCAAACTCGCCGTACAGCGTGGCCCCATCGTCTATTGCCTCGAAGGTGTGGACCAGAAGGACAGCATCGTCTTCAACAAGATCATTCCCCAGGGCACAGCATTCACCCCAAGTTTCGAAAAAGACCTTCTCGGTGGCGTGATGACGCTCCAGGCAACAGCCCAAGAGATTCAGAAAGACAGCACACTCACCGACGTTCCCGTGAAGCTCATCCCCTATTCCACCTGGGACAACCGTGGTGCCAACCAGATGGAGGTCTGGATTGCAGCAGACAAGCAGGCCGCACGCATCACTCCCGAGCCCACCATCGCAAGCCGTGCCCGTTCGCTCATCTTCCGCGCTCCCATCCAGAAGGATGCGCCCGTCTCGGCCTCCGAAGAGGAATGGGCATGGGGTGTGAACGACCAATGGGAACCCAAGCGTTCGAGCGACACTTCGAAGCCCTATCACTACTGGTGGCTCCAGTACGGCAAGCCCGTCACCATCTCCTATCAGTTTGACAAGCCCGAGACCATCACTTCGACCAGCGTCTATTGGCTCGACTTCGACCACTACGACGGCAACTTCCGCGTGCCCGAGAGCTGGAAACTCTACTACAAGAACGCACGCGACCGCTGGGAGGAGGTTCGACTCGTCGGTGACAACGAAACCTATGGTGTAGAAAAGGACAAATACAACACCATCCACTTCGAACCCGTCACCACCACTGCCATCCAGATCGCTGCCCAGCTCCAGAAGGGCGAGAGCGGCGGCATCATCGAGTGGAAGGTGGAGTGAGGATTCGGATATCGCGGGATTTCGGAATACCGGAATAACGGAATACCGACATTCCGAAAAAAGAGAAACAAAATCACAACAAAATAACTAAAACCAAACAAAAACAACAACATGAAAAAAGTCAGCAGCGCATCAGCGCTTGTCAGCCTGTGCCTATTGGCACTCACTGGCGTGACCCCCATCCTGGCCAGCGAGGCCGAAGCCGCTCCCATGCAGCAGCCTCAGCAGAAAGGCATCGTGGTCAGTGGTACAGTCACCGACCGTCAGGGCGAACCCATCGCAGGGGCCAATGTCGTCCTTCAAGGCACACAGAAGGGTACGATGACCGATATGGACGGTCGTTTCTCCCTCGAAGTTCCCAGCACACGCAGCGTCCTGCGTGTCAGTTTCATCGGTTACACGACACAGGAAGTCACTCCTGATTCCCGTGGCAGAGTCAAGGTAGTGCTCGAAGAAGACAGCGAACTCCTCGAAGACGTCGTAGTCGTTGGTTACGGCACCATGAAGACCGCCGACATCACCTCAGCCGTTGCCAGCGTCAAGTCGGAAGACTTCACCAACGGCAAGATCAGCGATGCTGCCGAACTCATCAAGGGTAAGGTAGCCGGTCTCTCCATCGTCAAGTCGAGTGGCGACCCCAATGCCACCTCAAGCATCATGCTCCGCGGTATCACCACCATCCATGGTGACGTCACCCCGCTCGTCCTCGTCGATGGTATCGAAGGTTCGCTTTCGACTGTTGCTCCCGAAAACATCGCTTCGATCGATGTGCTGAAGGATGCCTCGGCAGCTGCCATCTACGGTACCCGTGGTGCCAACGGTGTCATCATCATCACCACCAAGACGGGTCATCGCGAGCAGAAGGCCGAAGTCACCTACAACGGATATGTATCGTTCAGCAACTGGTACAAGACCGCCGACTTCATGGATACCCACGACATCATCTACGGTCGCACCAACTTCTCGTACGAAGGCTACGAAACCGACTGGCTCAAGGCTGTCACCCTCAAGGCAGGTTCGATGCACAACCATTCGCTTAGCATCAACGGCGGCGGCAAGAGCAACACCTATTCAGCCAACGTCACCTTCTCGGACGAACTCGGTATCATGCGCCGTTCTGACTCCAACGACCTCAAGATGCAACTTGACGTGACTCAGTACTTCCTCAACGACATCATCAAGGTCAACCTCAACGCGCTTTATAGCCGTCACAAGAACACCAACAACAGCAACTCCTACGTCTATCGCCAGGCTTTGATCCACAACCCATCTTCGCCCATCTACAACAGCGATGGCACCTACTACGAGGAGTTTAGCCGCTTCCAGTACTACAACCCCGTCGAGATCCAGAACGAGCACATCGGCGACACCCGCACCCACGATGCACGCATCACGGGTAATATCTCGGCCGAGCCCATCAAGGGTTGGGTCACCAACCTTATGCTCTCGATGGACGAATATCACGGTGAAGGCGAGAACTGGTATGACCATCGCTACTACACCCTTGCTCCAAGCACCACCAACGGTTCGGCCAGCAAGTCGTCGTCGAACAGCCGCTCGGACAATCTCGAAATCACCACCAAGTACGAGAACACCCTGGGTCGTCACCGCATCAATGCCCTGGCTGGTTACTCCTGCCTCTACAATGTATATGACGGCTTCAGCGCCGGCAACTCCAACTTCCCGACCTCAAGTTATCTCTACAACAGCCTCGGACAAGGTACCTTCCTCACCGACGAGGATCATACCGCCTCGATGAGCTCCTACAAGAGCGACGACACCCTCATCGGTTTCTTCGGACGTCTCAGCTATGGTTACGACAACCGCTACAACGTGATGCTCTCCATTCGTCGTGAAGGCAGCTCGAAGTTCGGTGCCAACAACAAGTGGGGAAACTTCCCATCGGCATCGTTCGGCTGGAACATCATCAACGAATCGTGGATGAAGGGCCTCACCTGGCTCGACAACCTCAAACTCCGTGCCGGTTACGGCGTCACAGGCGTCATCCCATCGTCATCCTACCTTTCGCTCACCATGTTCGACTACGACACCTACGGCTGGCATCGCAACACCGACGGCACGTGGGCACAGTCGCTCAAAGTAATCCAAAACCCCAATCCGAACCTCAAGTGGGAGAAGACCAAGGAGTTCAACGTAGGCCTTGATTGGGCCGTGCTGGGCAATCGCCTGAGCGGTTCGGTCGATGTCTATACCAAGAAGACCGTCGATCTGCTTTACGACTATGCCGTGCCCGTCCCGCCCAACATGTACAGCCAGACCACTGCCAATGTGGGTCAGATGCGCAACACGGGCGTCGAGGTGCTCATCAACGCCACACCTGTCGAGACCAAGAACTTCAGCTGGCATACCACCCTCACCCTTTCGCACAACACCAACAAGCTGCTCAGCCTCAGCAACGACCTCTACGAGACCGACAACTTCCAGGAACTCTGGGGCGGTCTGTCCGACCCAATCTCCCTGCCTACCCACTGCATGGAGATCGACCACACGCTGGGCGACTTCTGGGGCCTCAAGTCGGTAGGCGTTTCGAAGAACGGCGTAGTCCTTGTCGAAGTGAAGGATGCCGACGGCAACTGGGTTGCCAAGGAATGGGATTCAAGCTATAACCTCGAGTCCAATCGCCAGCGCCTGGGCAATGGTCTGCCTTCGGTCTATATGGGTTGGAACAACACCTTCCGCTATCGCGATTTCGACCTCTCGCTGCAGTTCACCGGTCAGTTCGACTACCAGATCCTCAACGAGCAGCGCGCATTCTACGAGAACAACTCCATCGCCTATAACCGCCTGAAGTGTGCAGCTGACCTGCACGCTGCCATCAATCCCGACGGCACACCTGCCCTCGACGAGAACGGCCAGCAGATCATGGTGGCTCTCTCCAACTCGATGGCACAAGGCTTCTGGAGCGATCACCTCGAGGATGGCGACTTCATCAAGCTCCAGTCGGCTACCCTTGGCTACACCTTTGCTCCAAAGAGCGATACGCTTAAGAAGTACATCAAGAGCGCACGCCTCTACGTCAGCGGCCAGAACCTCTTCTGCATCACAGGCTACTCAGGCCTCGACCCCGAGGTTTCGAACTACTTCCTCACCCCAGGTGTCGACAGCCGCGACAAGTACCCGACAGTACGCAGCTGGACAATCGGTCTTAACATCAACTTCTAAAAATGACAAACAGTATGAAACTCAAGAATATATTCATTGGCCTTACCTGTTGTGCAGCCCTGAGTCTCACCACCTCCTGCACCAACCTCGACGAGACCGTATATGATGCCCTGACCGATCAATCCATCGACACCGAGGACGAGAACGTGGTCGGATTCATGATGGGCGAAGCCTTGGCCAACTTCCGCTATATCTACTGGACCTGGAACGGTTACTTCGACCTGCAGGAAGAGTGCGGCGACCTCTATTGCACACCCAAGCGCATCGGTGTAGGCTGGGGCGACCTTTACATCAACATGCACAAGCACAACTGGACTTCGAACCAGGAGCACCCCTACAACCTGTGGTACAACGGCTACGTCTGCATCGGATACTGCAACCAGTGTCTCGACGTGCTGCCCGAAGAAAAGGCCTACGAACGCGCTCAGATGCGCTTCCTTCGCGCCCAGGTCTATTATATGCTCTTCGATGCCTTCCGCAACGTCCCCATTGAGACCACTCAGCAGGTTGAAGCAGGCTATCTGCCTCAGCAGAACACCGCCGAAGAGGTATTCAACTTCGTAGTTTCGGAGATGGAGGCCATCAAGCAGGACCTTGGTACCGACCACGTCTTTGGCTATGCCAATCGTTTCGCTGCCGACATGACGCTTGCCAAGCTCTACCTCAACTACAATGCCTATTTCGATGCTTCGGGCAACGAGTACTACCAAAAGGCGCTCGCCGAAGTGAACGACGTGATCGACAACGGTGGCTACTCGCTGGCTGCACACTACGAGGACAACTTCAAGGCTGACATCTCGGGCTCACCCGAAGTCATCTTCGCCATCCCTCTCGATTCGAAGCACGCTTCCCACAATTACAATGTCAACAAGTGCCTCGTTGGCGCAGGTGCTGCTGCCTACGGCTATTCAGGTTCACCCTGGAACGGTTCGTGCGCCATCCCGCAGTTCATCGACACCTACGATCCCGAGGACAAGCGTTTCGACCTGACCTGGGCCCATGGCATCCAGTATGCTGCCGTGAAGAATGCCGATGGCACCTACACCCCACAGGCAGGCGACCCCATCCCCTTCTCGAACGACGACTGGTCGGGCACCGGCTACCTCAACTATTCGAAGATGGTACACTCCATCGACAACCCAGGTGCATACATGCAGGAAGGCTATCGCTTCGTGAAGAACGAAATCGTTCCTGAGGACAAGGGCACCTATGGCGACGATGTTGCCTTCTATCGCCTCGCCGATGCCATGTTCATCAAGGCAGAGTGTCTGCTCCGCATCAGCACCGCCAACGACGAGGAGGCTGCCCGCCTCATCTCCGAGGTACGTGCCCGTGCCTTCGACTCTTCGAGCAAGGCCAAGCGCAATGCCGGTCAGCTTCGTGCCGGTTCGGTCTATGCCTACGGTCATGACGAATACACAGGCGAAGGAGTCACCAACTGGGGCAGCCACGTCTTCACCAGCGAGGGTGGCGACGACATCGAACTCGGCGGTCTGCTGGATGACCTCGCTTGGGAGTTCGTCGGCGAACATCATCGTCGTCAGGACCTGATCCGCTTCAAGATGGCCGATGGCCGCAATGTATTCAACGGCAAATCGTGGTTCTGCAAGGACGCTACCACCGAGACCCACTGGAACTACTTCCCCATCCCGAAGGATGCGCGTGATGCCAACCAGAGCCTCGTCCAGAACCCGGGCTATACCGACTAACGAGAAAGACACATTACATAATATATAAAGAAGACTGAATTATGAATATCAAACATATTTCAACCACTGCACTTCTGGCCGGCATCATGGCACTGCCGATGATGACCAGTTGCGGCGACAATGAGAACTTCTCGGTCGATCATGTGCTGACCGCCGACGAATTGGCCGAAATGCGCCGTCAGGACTCCATCGCCGAAGTGATGCGCAACACCATCAATGCCGATCTGGTGCTCACCTACGACTGCGAGTTCTATGTTTCGGAGAGCAGTTATGATGGCACCACCGTCACTGTCGATATCGATCAGATTGCCCAACTCTTCGGCCTCACCCACGAGCAGGTCATCGCAGGCATTGCCGAAGAAGAAGGTGCACCCGAAATCCTCGGTCTTGCCATCGAGGGCACAACCCACGCCGACAACATGACCAAGACCAACACCAACTCCTCATGGGGACACTGGTGGAGTGCTGAGGGCAACGTCACCCAGTGGGGCGCCGATGCCTATGTCTTTGCAGAATATGACCCCGAAGCAGAAGTCTTCAACGTTGGTCAGTATCCTGGTCACTGTGTGGCTGGCACCACCTATCAGTTCATCGAAGGCCTGCGCTATCAGGACTATCGTGTTGCCGTTGTGATTCGTGCCAAGGCTACCGAGCGTGGCGAAGTTGTTGCCAGCGTTGTGGGCACCCAGGAGCTCACCTTGAAGACCAAGACAACCTATGGCTACGAGGCCGAAACCGTTCCAGGCTTCGATGCCGACAAACTCATCTCTGACCTCGGCATCTCGTCGATCAACGATGCTGCATGGCTCGCTGTCAAGACCGATGGCTCGTATGCCCAGGAGTACAATGCCGACTTCGACGGCTTCTGGTACGATATGCAAGGCTTTGCCGGACAGTGGGGTGACGATGCTTCCGTCTATTGCGGACACGTAAATGACACCATCGTCGTGGGTCAGTTCCCCGCTCGTCTCGAAGCAGGTACCAACCTCACCATCCAGTATGGTGCCATTGCCAACGACAAGATTGAATTGCTCACCATCCACGTCATCATCGAGGCTGGCGACGACATCAATGCTGCCGAGGTGGTAGATACACAGAATCTCTCCCTCATCCAGAAGACAACCTACGGCTACGAGTCGGTAGAAGTGCCCGGACAGGATCTGAACAAGGCCATGGCCGACCTCGGTGTCACTTCGCTCGGCGATATCACCTGGATAGGCGTTCTTCCTGACGGCACCTACACCCAGGCTTACACTGCCGATCCCAATGCCTTCTGGTACGATATGGATGGTTACGTAGGCTCTTGGGGCGACAATGCCTCGGTGTTCTGCGGTCTCTATGACGGTGTCATCAAACTGGGTCAGTACCCCGACCATCTGCACGCTGGTGACCAGGTTACCGCTCACTACGGTGCCTATGCCAATGGCAAGATCGTTCTCTTCAACATCACGCTCACCATTGCTGCCAGCGACGACATCAACGCTGCCACGCTGGTTGACACGCAGGAACTCACCCTCGAAACCGAGACAACCTTTGGCTACGAGGCAGAAGAGGTGCCTGGTCAGGATTTCGGCAAACTCTTTGCCGACCTCGGAGTCTCTTCCATCGACGAGATCACTTGGTTTGGCGTACAGGCAGACGGCACCTACACCCAGGCTTACACTGCCGATCCCAACGCCTTCTGGTATGATCTGGATGGCTTCGTAGGTTCTTACGGAGACAATGCCTCGGTGTTCTGCGGTCTCTACGATGGAGTCATCAAGGTAGGACAGTTCCCCGATCGTCTCCATGCCGGTGACAAGGTTACCGTGCAGTTCGGTGGCTATGCCAACGGCAAGGCTGAACTCTTCAAGATCAACATTGTCATCAACGAATATGTCGATCCTGAGACTGCTCCCGAAGGTCAGCCTGAAAACCTCACCCAGGACATCAACCTGACCTGGACCTGCAATGCCAACTGGGAGGGCTCGGAAGAGGTCGATGTACGCGAAACGCTCCGCAATGCCTTCAAGATGACCACCTATCAGATCTTCCAGGCTTTCCAGAATGGCGAGCTCAAGATGTACAATGGCCAGATCACTGAGGGCGATCCTGTCTATACCGGCGAAGCTCCTGGCTATTGGCTCAATGTCAATGGCGAGACAGTAGAATGGGGCGCTGATGCCGCCTACTACTGCTTCCTCGAACTTCGCAAGGATGCCTGCGTGGTCTATGGCGCCAACCATCCCGAAAACCTGACCACAGCGCTCGACTCGAAGTTGACCTACTACGTGGTATGCAATGGTGCAACAGTGACCCTCAACATCAACATCAATATTGCAGCCCCTGCCGACCCCGCCAGTGGTGCCAAGCATCGTCGCGGCGTGCGCCGTTCCTTTAGACCATAAGCTAACCAATCAAATCAAAAATTTACGACATGAAACTCTATAACATCGCTATGGCAGGCCTTCTGGGCCTTGCCGTAGCAGGTATGACAAGCTGTGACGATGGTTTCGAGGACAAACTCTCCGGCCTTACCGGTGCCATCACAGCAACCAACGAAGACGGCAACGACATCACCCTCGCTCCCGAAGATACCTTCTATTCCTATTCCTTCACCAGTCTCTCCAACTGGACAGCCACCGTTACCGAAGGTGCTGACTGGCTCTCATTGCGTGAGAAGGAGGGCATCGGTGGCTACAAGACACTCGGCCTGGTTTGCGAAAAGTTCGTCGTAACAGTCGACAAGGGTCAGACCGCCGACCCAGCCTCCACCGTTCGCAATGCTGTCGTAGTAATCAAGTGCGGTGCCAGCGAACAGACCATCCACGTAACGCAGACTGCCACCGTGGTCGAGAAGGTCGAAGAGATCGAGGATATCGAGAAGTACTACAAGCCCGCCGAATTTGGCAATATGGATATGTACTCCAGCGCTTCCCGTTGGTCATTCGCCCGCATGAAGCAATCAGAACACTTCTTTGTATTCTGGGAGGCCGGCTTTGGCGACGATCCCAATGCTGAATCGGTTCCTGCCGAACTTCGCGTCGATATCGACGACCTGCTCCAGAAGGCTGAGAAGTTCTACAACACCAACATCACCCGCCTCGGCATGGCTACCGTGGGCCAGGGCAAGAGCTACCTCGACCAGTACAAGATGGAGATCTACCTGCTCTATCAGACCGAGTGGCTCGCCACAGGTTCGGGTTACGACGACGTCATCGGTGCCCTTTGGGTCAATCCTTCCACCTGCCAGCCCGTTGGTTCCACCATCGGACACGAAATCGGACACTCCTTCCAATATCAGGTCTATTGCGACCAGGTACTCAACGGTGCTCCCAACGACTTCACCACAGGCTTCCGCTATGGCTACGATGGGTCGAACGGTGGCAACGGTTTCTGGGAACAGTGTGCCCAGTGGCAGTCTTATCAGGACTATCCCGAGCAGTACTTCGGCGACGGTTGGTACAACGTATGGCCCCTCAACTGCCATCGTCATTTCGAAAACGAATGGATGCGCTACGCCTCCTACTGGCTCCAGTGCTACTGGACCGAGAAGCATGGCGACAAGACCGTAGCAAGCATCTGGCAGAACAGCCGTTATCCCTACGATGCCATCCAAACCTATTCGCAGCTCTATAATGGTGACAGCTGGAACGCTACGGCTGCCGAACTCTATGACTATGCAGCCCGCATGGCCACCTACGATGTGCTGGGTCCACGCGAATACTCGGCTGCTCACCTCAACGACTACACTACCAAGTTCTACGACTCGGGTGACGGTTACTATCAGGTTGCCTATGCCCAGTGCCCTGGTTCCACCGGCTTCAACATCATTCCACTCAATCCAGTTGCTGGTCAGCAGATCTCGGCAGACTTCGTAGGTCTTGAGATGGGTTCTGCCCTTGCTGCTGGCGATCCCGGCGAATATATGAAGAGCGAGAAGGTCGAAGGAGTCGTCACCACCTACAATAAGGCTGACAAGGCCGGCAACGAGGGTTGGCGCTATGGTTTCGCCGCTTATCTCAACGATGGCTCACGCAAGTATTCCGAGATGTTCAGCGACGCCAATGGTACTGCCACCTGGACTGTTCCTGCAGGCACCGAACAACTCTATATGATCGTGATGGGTGCACCGAAGGAGTATGTCCAGTCGGCTTGGGATGAAAACGAACTCACCGACGCACAGTATCCTTACAAGGTGAAGTTCTCGGGCACCGACCTCAAGGGCAACTTCGACATTGACCCGACTGCCGATCCCAAGGACATTACCCTGCAGTTCACCGTCAACTGCGCTGCCAATTCGCCCGAATATCTGCAAGGCACCCTTGACCTGAGTGCAAACAGGGATCTCGCACAGGCCTTTGTGCTCAAACCTTCCGACATCGTCGGCAAGATTCAGGCAGTAGGTGCACAGCCTGCTGAGGGCAACATCGTCTGGGCATGTCTGCAGAGCGACGGCTCCTATAGTTATAACAACACTGCCAACAACGGCTTCTGGTGCAACACTCAAGGCGACAACGCAGGCTGGAGTGCCGGCTATGGCTACGTCGAGTTCGCAGCCCTTACAATCTCCTACGGCCAATACCCTGGCAAGAACAATGCAGGCGACAGTTTCAAACTCACTCCTACACTAATCTACACCCGCGACGGCGTTCAGTACAAGGCTGCCATCGAAATAACTTTTGTTTTCGAGTAATCTCTGTTGTTTGGCAAAATGCTTAAACGCTATCATCTGATATGGCTCTTCGTCTCACTACTGGCCCTCGCGGCCTGTAGTGAGGGCGAGGATCCCATCATTGAGCCAACACCTTCGACTCCCACAGAACCTTCGAACCCCTCGAACCCTTCTGATCCTTCGAACCCTTCAGAACCCTCCGACCCTTCCACCCCCACAGGTGCACTCTGCGCAGTAATGCACATCACGACACAGGATGGTGCGCCCATCGACAGTCGCGACTATTACGTTCCCTGCCAGATCAAGATTGAGGGACAAGGCATCTACGAGGATTATGCGACTCCCGAGCCTACGGCCCTTCCCTCGGACGGGAACAACGAGTCGGGCAAGGTGAAGACCGACTCCATCCGAGGGCGAGGCAATTCCACTTGGCTTTGGTACGACAAGAAGCCCTATAAGATCAAGTTGGGCAAGAATGCCAGTCTGCTGGGTATACCGAAAGGCGAGAAATACGTGCTGTTGGCCAACTATCGCGACCCAACGCGACAGATGAATGCGGTTGCCTTCGACATGGCTCGCTACGTAGGGCTTCCATTTACGAATACCAATCGTTTTGTCGAAGTCTATCTCAACGACAAGTACATCGGCCTCTATCAGTTGACCGAACAGATAGAGCGTGGCAAAGGACGCGTCGAAATCGACAAGGAGCGTGGTTTGCTCCTCTCACTGGACTTCGACGACGGACCGACCGAAGCACCCGAGGCCACCGACAACTTCCTTTCCAAGATTTTCCATTCCAGTTATTCGCCTGGAGGACTGCCTGTCTGCGTGAAGTACCCCAAAAACCCATCGCCCGAACAACTTTCTGCCATCCGTGATGAGTTTGCTCAACTCGAACAGGTCATCAAAGACAAGGACTATGAGCGTCTCAAGCAAATCTGCGACGTACGTTCAATGATGGACTTCCTGATTATCCAGGAACTGACACGCAACGTCGAACTGGTCACTCCCCGCTCGATGTACCTATATCGCGATGCTGATGGACTCTGGACCTTCGGACCCGTTTGGGACTTCGATGGTGGCTTTGCCTACGATTGGGCCGAGCATCACGGTTACTTTGGCTCCCAATCGTGGCTAATGGGACCACGAGGCGCCTACGACATCCCCGACTTCTTCGACCGGATGTTCGACTGTGAGCCCTTCCTCTCCGATTACAAGGCACGTTTCCGCGAGGTTGGCAAACCTATGGTGGCCTATGCCCTCCAAGAGATGACACTTCGACTCGACAGCCTCAGCGACGCCATCGCCCGTGATGAGGGACATTGGCCCATATCGGTGCACTGCTCCACCGAATGCTCCCGTCTCTCCTCCTGGCTCAACCTCCGCACTGAACGATACAGCGACCTGCTCAAGTCGTGGTAACCCCTTCCCCCTCTTATTCCCAAGTTCCCACGGCGGCCGTGTTTCGCTGCCGTCAAAGCCTGAGTTCCCACGGCAGCCGTCCTTGGCTGCCCTCAAACCCTTTTACCCTTCAAACCCTTGAAACCTCTCTTAACCCTTCTTAACCTCCTTCTTCTCCTTTGTGCCTGCTCGCGTACCGCTGATGTGCCGATGCCCGAAGGAAAGGCCATCTATATCCCCGAGGACCTGCAAGGCATGGACCTGCAGGACCCCGAATCGGAATGGAGTTTCCACCGCATGCACTGCACCGACAACATGGCCATCTTCTGGCAGAAAGGCTTTGGTCCGTCGCTCGCCACCGCTCCCGACCTTGAAGGGAATAGCATGAAGGTGGATCTTGAAAATCTGGCGCAGAAACTCGAGTCGTTCTACGTTTTCTTCTGCGACACGCTTCACTTCGTCCTTCCCAATTCAGCGGCCGAACGGACGCGTATGATGGTGATGCTCAACTATTCACTCGAAGGCACCGCATACGGAGGCACCTACGACGACTCGATCGGTGCCCTGTGGATTGCCCCCAACCGCGTGCAGGATACGAAACTCAACTGCATCGCCCACGAACTGGGGCATTCGTTCCAATGTCAGATTGGTGCCGACCGCCCCGAGGGAGAATGGCAGGCCTACGGTTTCTACGAGATGGCTTCGCAATGGATGCTTTGGCAGGTCAATCCCGACTGGCTAACCGACGAGAACTATCACTACGAGGCATTCAAGAAACTTACCCATCGCGCGTTCCTGCATCTCGACAACATCTATCATTCGCCCTACGTGCTGCAATACTGGAGTGACATACGTGGTCGCGACGTTATCGGTGAGCTCTTCCGCGAAGGCCGCAATGGAGAGGATGCCCTGATGACCTACAAACGTCTCTTTGGCCTCAATCAGCTGCAAATGTGCGACGAAATGTTCGAGGCTTGCCGACACATCGTTGGTCTTGACTACCGCCACGCTTGGAACGAAACGCGCCAATATGCTGGACAAATCGACACCCCCACCGACATCGACCCACAAGGTTGGACACGTCCCAAGCAGGAATTTACACCTGAAGACTATGGCTTCAACGTCTTTCCCATCTCCCTCAATACTTACCGTGGCACAATCACACTCTCCTTCGAGGGACTTGCCAACCGTTCCGGCTGGCGCTATGGTATAGTAGCCGAGAAGGCCGATGGACATTACGATTACAGCGAGATAGGTTACAAGGCACGAGGCATGCTTCGCTACACCCTTCCTGCCGGCACACGTCGCGCATGGGTGGTTGTGATGGGTGCTCCCTCCGTACACACCCCTCTCAACCCTTCAGAACCTTCTGAACCACTTCTAACCCTTCAGAACTCTTCGGAGCCCATCCTTCCAACGGTGTGGCCCTATCGTTTCAAACTACGTTAGCCTTTTCTTTCGTTTTTTTTACTCAAAAACGGTCAGCCTTCGCATTTTAGCAGGCCAAAAACTGCCCCGAATTGCGAAAACTGCCCGTTTTTTTTGTTCATCCCGCATTTATTCCCTATATTTGCACCATCGGTTTCGTTGTTATCCTATTATGAAAAACAAGTTTCTACTGTTTTCGTATCATTTGCTGTTCCTTTTGACTGCTTGTCTCGCCACCACGTTGCAAGCAGCCGAGGTGACACTGAACTTCCGTCATCTGACGGCGAGTGAAGGCCTCCCCTCCAACTGGGTGGGAGCCCTGTTGCAGGACCAGCAAGGTATGATTTGGATTGGCACCGACCGAGGACTCTGCCGCTACGATGGTTTTGAATTCACACGTCCTGCGGGCTCACTCCCCACCTCCAGCGTCCATGCCCTCCACGAGGCCGAAAGCACGATTTGGGTGGGTATGGACAATGGTCTTTATCGCTACGACAGCCGCACTGACAGCCTGATGCCTGCCCCGACGAGGGAGGCAGATAGACGAAGCATCACATCGCAGGTGGTCAGCATAGCGAGCGACAACCATGCCGATCTTTGGATTTCGACCATGGGGCAGGGCATCTTCCGCTATAATCCCGACAGCGGTCAGCTTGCGCGGTTCGCCCTTCCCGAGGGAGAACAGATGGCAGGCGACCTGATCGTCGATACCGATGGCGGCATCTGGGCCGTCAGCAAATATCTGAAGGAGGGCGGACTGGTGCGCTTCAATCAGAACACCGGCAACTTCGAACACATTCACCTGCAGGCTGATGCACCGGTCGATACGCGCGGACTATCGATGATGCAGGATTCGGGCGGACTAATCTGGATTGGCACCTGGGATAACGGCCTCATCGCTTTCGATCCGCATACTTTTCGAGTGGTGCGGAGGATTGAGGAGGTCTCCCTCAGCCACATCCATTCCCTGATGGAATATGCCCCAGGCATCCTTTACATCGGCTCGGACGACGGTATGACGCGCTACGAGATGGCTACGGGTCGCACACAGCACTTCCTGCCCGTCGAACTCGACGACCGTTCAATCAACAACCAGTTCGTCTATCCCATCCTGCGCGACAACGAGGGCGGCCTGTGGGTAGGCACTTATTATGGCGGCATCAACTATGCCAGCCCCCGTTCGGGCGTCTTCACGTCCTATTCCCCTTCGGCCTACCGCAACTCCCTGCATGGCCAGGTCATCAGCCGTTTCTGCGAAGATCGCGAGGGACGCATCTGGATAGGCAGTGACGACGGCGGACTCTCATGTTTCGACCCAAGACGCGACCAGTCGTTCACCCACTTCGAGAAGGAGGGCACTTCGCCGCGCAACGTCCATGCGCTCTGCACGCTCGGTGACGAACTATGGATTGGCACCTACACCCAGGGCATCGACGTGATGAACCTGCGCACAGGAGCCATACGTCATTATCGCGAACTGCTCGACATTTACGACAATTCACTTGGCACAAGCAGCTATCTGCTTTTCGTCGATCGACAAGGCACCCTTTGGGCAGGCACGTTCACGGGGCTCTGCCGATATAACCCCAAGACCGACCGATTCGTCAGCGTCAAGGACTTTGGCAGCACACCCATCGGCTGTTGCCAGGACCTCGACGGCAACCTCTGGATTTGCACCGAAGGCAACGGCATCTGGCGGATGAAGGCAGGTAGCGAAAGCGAATGGAAGCAATATCGCGACACGACGGGCTACAACGTCAAGGATGTGGTCCATTCAATCTGCATCGACAGCGAGGGCAACCTCTGGGCAGGTTCGCTCAACGGTCTGCTTGCTTTCGACCGCAAACGTGAGGTTTTTGAACAAGTGAAACTACCGGAAGGCTTCGAGGACATTCAGTCCATTGTGGCCGATGGACCTACGCTTTGGATTGCCTCTTCGGGCGGCCTGTCGCTCTACCAGCCAGGGCAGGATGGCAGGATTCAGACGTTCTCGCGCGGCGATGGATTAAGCACTACGTCCTACCTGCCCGACGCCATTCTTCGCGCCTCCGACGGACGCATCTATCTGGGCACGACGCAAGGTATGCAGGCGTTCTATCCTTCGCAGGTCAAGCACAACAGCATCGCCCCGAAAGTCATCTTCACAGGTCTCGACCTTGGTCCGCAAACCAAGGTTGCCGTGGGTTCGAAACTTTTGCCTCAGAATCTCAATACCATTCCGCAACTCGACCTGTCGTATCGCAACAACATCATCGGCATCAGTTTTGCTGCCCTCAGTTATGCCATGCCCGAGAAAAACCAATTCGCGATATGGCTTGAAGGCTTTGACCGTAAAGAGCAATGGGTGAACCTTGGCAATCAGCACCGCGTCACCTACACCAATCTTCCTGCGGGCAAATACACGCTCCATGTCAAGGCTTCGAACAACGACAACGTGTGGAGCACCGACGAAGCACGCCTCGCTTTCGTCGTCCATCCGCCTTTCTATTGGAACCACTGGTCGCGTACCCTCTATGTGTTGCTATTCTTCTCTCTTATCGCCCTAGGCATTTGGTTAACCCTACGCCGCAACAACTGGCAACACCTGCAGGAAATCCAACAACTGCGTCACCAGAACGCGCAGAAGATCAACGAAGCACGCATTCAGTTCTTCACCACCATTGCACACGAGATTCGCACTCCCGTGTCGCTCATCATCGCTCCGCTCGAAAAGATACGCAAACAGTCGGCTGCACTGCCCAGCAACCTACGTAGCGACCTGTCGGTCATCGACCGCAACAGCAAACGTCTGCTCGAACTTGTCAACCAACTGCTCGACTTCCGAAAGATGGAGAGCCGAACCACCGACTACACCATGCAGCCCTGTCGCGTGACACCCTTGCTGCAAGCCATCGTCGAGCGTTTCAAAACCAGTATGGAGGAACGAGGCATCCACTTGGAGGCCCAATTGCCCGACAACGACTTTGCCCCCTGCCTCAATAGCGAAGCCATCACAAAACTCGTCAGCAATCTGTTAAGCAATGCGCTCAAATACACCAAGGATTATGTCCGATTGTCCTGCACTGTACAGCCCAACGATGCGACGTGGACCATCGCTGTCAGCGATAACGGTCCCGGCATTTCGGAAGAAGACCAGAAGAAGATCTTCCGTCCCTTCTACCAGGCCAACGAGAACAAACCAGGCACAGGCATCGGCCTCACCATCGTCAAGCGTGTCGTAGAGGCTCACCAAGGACGTGTGGAAGTTCAATCGAAGGTTGGTGAAGGCACCACCTTCCTCGTCACCTTGCCCAGTGATCTGACTGCATCAGAGACCACGACTTCTCCCCTCTCACCCCCAATTGACCCCGTTCCATCTGTTGCATTGCCATCGCAATCCCCTCTTAACCCTCTCGTGACCTCCCAGCCTCTCTCCATGCTCCTCGTCGATGACAACGAAGAGATGCTGAACTTTTTGAGCGAAAGTCTCAAGAGCCAATACAAACTGCTTACAGCAACCGACGGAAAGCAGGCTTTGAAAATACTGGAACACAATCCTGTCAGCCTCATCGTCAGCGACTGGATGATGCCCGTGATGGACGGCGAACAACTCTGCCGCTCCGTGCGTGCCAATCAACTCACCAGCCACATTCCCTTCATAATGCTGACCGCCAAAACCGACGATGCCTCGAAGGTCAAAGGTATGAACTGTGGCGCCGATGCCTACATCGAGAAGCCCTTCTCCCTCGATTACCTGCAGGCCTGCATCGACAACCTCCTCTCCTTGCGCTCCATGCTCATCCAGAAGTTCAGCCAGCAACCGCTCACTCCCATCACCGAGATAGCCAGCACCCCGCTCGACAGCGACTTCTTGAGCCGACTCGAGAAACTCATCGAGGACAACTTCTCAAACAGCGAACTGAATGTGGATTTCCTGGCTCAGCAACTCGGCATCAGTCGTTCGGGATTCTTTGCCAAAATTAAGACTTTGGCCAACGCCTCACCCAACGAGATGATACAGATGATTCGCCTGAAGCATGCGGCTCGTCTGCTCAAACAAGGACAATATCGCGTCAGCGAAGTCTGCTACATGGTCGGCTTCAATAGCCCTTCCTACTTCTCGAAATGCTTCCAGAAGCAGTTCGGCATCAAGCCCACCGACTTCGCAGCGGAGCAAAACCCTTAATTGTTAATTTTTAATTGTTAACTGTTAATTGCCATGACTCCCCTCTCCTCCCACGAGCAGACGCTCCTCGACCTGGCACATCAGGTACTTGCCGAAAGCCATCAGTTGATGCTGCCCCATCATCAAAACAACATCGCTGCACGTCTCGAACATTTCGACGAGATGCAGGTGCATACTGTCAATGCAACGGGCATCAACAAGGGACGCTACAAAACCAACATCATGCTGCTGACCCGCAAAGGTCAGCATCCTGTGCTAACGCGCCAGCAGACCTACGAAGATACCATCATCATAGACCTGTCGAACCAGCCAGAAGACCTCGACACGATGCGTCGCTTCCTGCTCACCACCGAGCAAGATCGCTCCTGGCATCACGCCCCCTGGATTGTCATCAACATGCTGAAGAAGCGGGGCTGATTTTAGGGATTCTAAGGGATATTTGGGGATATTAAGGGATATTTAGGGACATTACCTTGTTCCCGTTCGGTCACGTCCGAGAGAAGCGCCAGTAGAAAACGGGACCCAGGAAACAATCGTCCCTTATTATCCTTTAAAATCCCTTAGAATCCCTTAGAATCATAAGCTTTCGCATTTGCGAAACTTGAATATATAATAATAATGTATATGAACGACGAAATTGCCCAACACCTGCAGAACCACGACGTGCGCCCCACTGCTGTGCGCATCATGATCTGGAAGACGCTCCGTGACTTCGACTACGCCTTCCCCATGGCTGACCTCGAAGGACTACTGCCTACCGTCGATAGGAGCACGATCTTCCGTGCCCTCACCCTTTTCGTCGATCACGACCTGCTGCATACCCTCGACGATGGTTCGGGCGAAAAGAAATACTGCATCTGCCTCGAACACGAACATTGCGACGACGAGGGTCACGCTGCTGAGTGTCACCACGTCTGTCCCGATGGTTCATGTCCGCATCATCATCACGAACTTTGCCAGCACGTCCACCTCACCTGCTCGGTCTGCGGCAAGACCTACTGCCTCAAAAACGAAAGAATCCCCGAGGTACATATACCTGAGGGATTCCAAGTGGAGTCTATCCAATATATCATTCACGGGGTGTGCCCAAAGTGTACGCATTACCATAAGGTTAGGGATTCTATATAAAAGAAGGACAAGAAGGTGAAAATGGCAGGAGACGGCGGGCTCAATGCCCTGTCTCTACTGCCGGAAAATGTGCTGCCTCAATGGCAGCAGAAAATTGCACTTCGTGCAGAAAATACGCCTAGACCGTATCATTAAATATCAGGGGCCGGAGGTATTTTTTGCGCATTTGCGCAATTTTTTGCAGGTATTGGACCTGCTCATTTTCCGGCAGAAACAACCAGGCCATTGAGGCCGAGGTTGTCTGCCATTTTCACCTTCCTTTATATCCCAAATGGTAGCTTCACAAAGAAATCTTTCGTGACTCTCTACCACATTTAATAATATATTGCCCGTGTGACAACGGGATGCGGTGCTCGCCACTGTGCGAGGCTGCGACGGCGATGCGCTGGCCCTGAAGGTTATAAACCAGGACTGGAGCGTCGCCGATGACGTTGAGATAGAGCACCGTGCCCACAATCTTCATCTCGAACGACGACAGCAACTCATCGTCGAATACCTCGTGCAGATCTTCATAGCCGCCATCCACAATGTTGAAGTTTCTCCAGACTTCGGCTTCCTTGTAAGCCTCCACCTGGTCGGTGGGGACAACAAGCGTGCAAGCCGACACATCGACGCCTTCGAAGACATCCTCGGTGATGGCAATCGGAAATCCTTCCATCTGGACCTTGGTCAGACCCGTGCAATAGGCAAAGGTGTATTCGCCTATCTGATCGACCGAGCCGGGAATCAGCACCTCATTCAACGCCGGGCAATAGTAGAAGGCGTGCTGGGCAATGCTCTTCACTCCACGCGGGATCTCGACCTTGGCAAGACTTGTGCAGAAGGCGAACGTCGCAGCCCCCACACGCCTTACGGCTTCGGGCACTGTGGCCTGCTGCAAGGCGCCATCGCGATAGAATGCCCAGTCGCCCAAGGTGGTCAACGACGTAGGCAGGCTGACCGCAGCCAGGTTCGGGCAATCGGAGAATGCACCAAAGCCTATGCGCGTCATCCCTTCGGGCAAAGATACCGATGTGAGGCCTTCACAATAGACGCACGCAAACGGAGTAACGCCCGTCACCCGATACTGCGCTCCATCGACCTGCACTTCGGCAGGCACATCAAGCACGCCACGATAGGCATCGACGTTCAACGAGTCGTACGACAGGTAGGTCAGTTCGGCAGTCTGTCGTTGTTCGTCCAGGCGGTAATGCTTCCCGCTCACGTCGGTCGGCACTTCGGCAAAACACATCGCGGCAGGCATCAACGCGATACCTGCCACAATGATTGCTATTTTACCTTTCAGAACCATTCGAACCTTTCAGAACATTTCGAACCCTTCTTAACCTTTCCGAGTCTTCTCCTCCACCCACTTGCGGGCATTGACGAAGATCTCGATCCAAGGAGTCACCTCATCCTGCTTGTGGTCCTGTGGATAGTAACCGCACTGCCAGGGGAACATGGCGCGCTCGGGATGCGGCATCATGGCGAGATGGCGACCATCGGCCGAACAGATGCCGGCAAGGCCTTCGGGTGAACCGTTCGGGTTGGCGGGATAGGCATTATAACCGAACTTGGCTACTACGTTGTAGTCATCGACTGTCTTGCCTTCGGGCAGGCCGAACTTGCCTTCGCCGTGGGCTGTCCAGATACCGATGCGTGCACCGCTCAGCGAGCCCATCATCACGCTGTTGTTCCTTGGGATACGCACGTTGATGAAGTTCGACTCGAACTTGTGGCTGTCGTTGTGCAGCATATGTACACGGTTGGGGTTCTGTGCAGCTGCCACGAGGTCAGGGTTCTTGGCATCGAGGTTCGAGCCTACGAGACCCAGTTCGATCATCAGCTGGCAACCGTTGCAGATGCCGAGGCTCAAGGTGTCGGGACGTGCATAGAAGTCCTGCAGCGCCTTACGTGCCTTCTCGTTGTAGAGGAAGCCTGCAGCCCAGCCTTTGGCCGAACCCAGTACGTCGCTGTTGGAGAAGCCTCCGCAAAAGACGATGAGGTTCACATCGGTCAAATCCTCGCGACCAGTGATGAGGTCGGTGAGGTGAACATCCTTCACGTCGAAGCCGGCAAGGTACATCGAGTAGGCCATCTCGCGCTCCGAGTTGACACCCTTCTCACGCAGGATGGCAGCCTTGATGCCAGTCTTCTGACGACGGTCGGCGCTGATGTTATACTGAGCCAGACGTCCGGTGAAGCCCTTGGGCCAAAGGTAATAGAGCGGCTGGTGCTTGTAGTTGGCAAAACGCTCGTCGGCCTTCTGTGTGCCGCTCTGCTTGCGGTCGAGGATGTGCGACGACTCGTACCAGACGTCACGCAGTGCGTCGATGTCGAAAGTCTCGACAAACTCACCCTTGCGCACGCTCACTGTGCGTTCGTCACAAGGATAGCCGATCTTTGCGACAGCTACACCTGCCTTCTCCATCAGTTTCTCGAACGACTTGCCGTCCTTCACCTGCAGCACCACGCCAGGATTCTCGGCAAAGAGAATCTTCACCAGATCCTCCTCGGCCAGACCCGTGAGGTTGATGCGGAGACCGCCTTCGGTGTTGGCGAATGTCATTTCGAGCAGGGTGGTGATCAAGCCACCTGCGCTGATGTCGTGTCCTGCGAGGATGAGGCCCTCGTTGATGGCCTTCTGCACGGCATCGAAAGCATCGGCGAAATATTCGGAGTTCTCGACGGTAGGCACGCTGTCGCCCACACGATTGAGCGTCTGTGCCAGAGCCGAACCACCGAGACGATGCTCGCAGAACGAGAAATCGACATAATAGAGCGAGGTCGAACGATCGAGCTGCACCACAGGGCTCACCACCTTGCGCACGTCGGTCACCTCACCGCCACCGCTGATGATCACACAGCCGGGGCTGATAACCTTCTCGCTGGTGCCATCGGGCTTGTTGTACTGCTGCGTCATCGACAACGAGTCCTTGCCCGTCGGGATGTTGACTCCCAGTTCGATGGCGAAGTCGGAACAAGCCTGAACAGCAGCGTAGAGACGTGCATCCTCGCCTGCATTGCGGCAGGGCCACATCCAGTTGGCCGAAAGCGAAACGCCCGAGATACCACCCTCGATAGGCGCAAACACGATGTTGGTGAGAGCTTCGGCAACTGCCATCACCGAGCCCGCAGGAGCATCGACGAGGGCTACGGCAGGCGCATGTCCGATGGAGGTGGCGATGCCTGCCTTGCCACGATAGTCGAGGGCTACGACGCCACAGTCGGAAAGCGGCAGCTGCAGCACGCCCTGGCACTGCTGGCGAGCCACCTTGCCAGTCACCGAACGGTCCACCTTGTTGGTCAACCAGTCCTTGCAGGCAACCGACTCGAGGCGAAGCACGTCATTGATATACTTCTGGATATTCGCAACCTCAGTCTCGACAGGTGCATAGTGATGCTCGACGGTCGTGTCGCGCATGATGGTCTTCGGAGCATGTCCGAACATATCGGCCAAAGCCAGGTCGATGGGCTTCACGCCGTCGGCCTGCACGAAGGTGAAGCGCATGTCGTTGGTAGCCTCACCGATCACGTAGAATGGTGAACGTTCGCGCTCGGCAATCTTGCGGCAGAAGTCGATCGACTCGCTCTTCACAAGGAAGCCCATACGTTCCTGCGACTCGTTGCCGGCAATCTCCTTGGCGCTCAAGGTAGGGTCACCCACTGGCAGCTTATCCATCCAGATCACGCCACCCGTGGTGTCAATGAGTTCCGACAGGCAGTTGATGTGTCCGCCTGCGCCATGGTCGTGGATCGAAACGATGGGGTTGTAGTCACTTTCGCCCAAGGCACGCACCACGTTGTAGGCACGTTTCTGCATCTCGGGGTTGGCACGCTGCACGGCGTTGAGCTCGATGCCCGAAGCATACTTGCCCGTATTGACCGACGAAACGGCGCCACCACCCATACCGATGCGATAGTTGTCGCCACCGATGAGGATGACCTTCTCGCCAGCCTCGGGTGTGCCCTTCAGCGCATCGCGCATCTTGCCATAGCCTACGCCACCGGCCAGCATGATTACCTTGTCGTAGCCATATTCCTGCTGCTCGCCCGGATTAACATCCTGGTGCTCGAAAGTGAGGAGCGAACCGCAGATGAGCGGCTGACCGAACTTGTTGCCGAAGTCCGATGCTCCGTTCGAAGCCTTGATGAGCACCTGCTCGGGTGTCTGATAGAGCCAGGGACGTGCCTCCAGACCATTCTCCCACGTCTTCTTCTCGTCGTTGCGGGGATAGGAAGTGATATAGACTGCCGTGCCGGCAATTGGCATCGAAGCCTTGCCACCGCCCATACGGTCGCGGATCTCACCGCCAGTGCCTGTGGCTGCACCATTGAAAGGCTCCACGGTGGTCGGGAAGTTATGGGTCTCGGCCTTCAGCGAGATGACGCTCTCGAATTCCTTCACCTCATATTCCGAAGCGGTGGTGGGATCGGCGGGAGCAAACTGCTCGATGACGGGTCCCTTGTTGAAGGCGACATTGTCCTTGTAGGCGCTGACCAGTTTGCCTGGCTGTGCCTTCGACGTCTTCTTGATCAGGTTGAAGAGGCTCGACTCCTTCTCCTCGCCATCGATGATGAACGTGCCGCCGAAGATCTTATGACGGCAGTGCTCCGAATTGACCTGGCTGAAGCCGAACACCTCCGAGTCGGTCAGCGGACGGCCCACGCGCTTGGCAACATCGTTGAGATACGCGATCTCCTCAGCGCTCAGCGCCAGACCCTCCTGCTTGTTGTACTCCTCGAGGTTCTCGATATATACAATGGGATCGGGTTGCTTGTTGATGGTGAAAATGTTCTGGTCGAGGCCGTCATAAAGGCGGCGCAGCATCGGATCGTACTCCGAATCGGGACCCTTCACCGGGAAATACTCCTCAATACGGGCAATGCCCTTGAGGCCCATGTTCTGTGTAATCTCTACGGCATTGGTACTCCACGGAGTGATCATTTCACGACGTGGACCGTTGAACCAGCCTGCAAGTTGCTGCTCGGGGAGCAGAACGGCATCGCTGAAAAGCCAGCACAAACGCTGCGATTCATCAGCACTCAACTGATGATCGACATCGACAGCCAGGATAGTGGCCGAGGGTTGCTTGAAAAAGAAAACCATATATCAAATATCAAATAACAATTAACAATTAATAATTAACAATTACAAATAACTATCAACAATTAGTATTGGCAAAACACGAATGACAAATATCCCTAAAATTGGGGCAAAAAGGGTTAAAAACGCCTTTTGCGGTGCAAAAATACAAAAAAAATTTGATATAAATGCGGAAGATTCGAAAAAAGTCTATATCTTTGCACAAAATTCAGCCTAAACACCCCTTTTTTGATGTTCGAGATAACCATATTCACCATCGTGTGGGGCGCCGTGATTGGTGTCCTGGTGTCGGCCCCTATGGGCCCGACAGGTATTCTCGTCATCCAGCGTACGCTCAACAAGGGCCGACTGCCCGGACTCTTCACCGGACTGGGCGCCTCGCTTTCCGACTTCTTCTACGCTGTCGTCACCGTCTTCTTTCTGGGCCTGGTGGTCGATTGGCTCGACCAGTATGAATCGACCCTCCAGTTTGTGGGTTCGCTGGCCATCGCCGCCTATGCCGTCTATCTTTGGAAATCCAATCCTGCCTCGTCGCTGCAGAACAAGGACACTTCGGCCGATAGCTTGTCGCCCCGTCTGAAGACCTCGGGTATCCTGAAGAACTTCCTTTCGGGCTTCGGCATCACGGTGAGCAATCCGTTCATCATCTTTTTCTTCATCGCGCTTTTCGCACGCACCAACTTCCTCTTTGCTGCTTCTACCAAGAACTGGTGGCTCTATATCGTCGGATTTGTCAGCCTCATCTCGGGAGCCGTAGGCTGGTGGTTCCTCATCACCTGGGTGGTCAACAAGGTACGCAACAACTTCGGCGTGCGCACGCTCCGCAACATCAACCACGGCATTGCCCTCATTATGTTTGGCATCGCCCTCTTCGGCTTCGGCAACGGCTTTTATTATCTTTTCATCAATAAATAACCAGACCCCCTCTAATCCGAGGGGGTCCATTCTTGTACCCCATGAAACCCTTCCTCACCTTCCTAACTCTCTCACTCGTGATTCTCACCTGTGAGGCACAGACACGTTTCCAAATGGGTGGCCAGCAGGTCACCTCGTCGGCACATCGTCTCTACGTCAACGACCAGATGAAGACGCGCCCCTCGCGCTACACCTTCCGAACGGTCAACGAGGCACTTCTCTTTGCGCAAGCCAATAATGACAAGGACACCCTGTGGACCGACATCTGCATCGAACCTTCGGTCTATTGGATCGACGATCCCGACGACCCTGCCATCCGAGTGTCCGACGTGCCGCGCGAATCGCCCTTCGGCCTCAAGGTCAAGGTGGACCGCCTGCGCCTCATCGGACTCAGCGACAATCCCGAGGATGTCGTCATTGCCTGCAACCGTGGTCAGACACAGGGTTCGGACGGCAACTTCACCATGCTCCACTTCACGGGCAGTGACATCCATGCCGAAAACATCACTTTCGGCAACTACTGCAACGTCGATCTCGTCTATCCGCGCAATCCACGCCTCAACCGCCCGAAACGCAACCCTGCCATCGTGCAGGCCCAGCTCGTCATCTGCCGTGGCGACCGCTATACCATCCGCAACTGCCGCTTCATCTCTCGTCTCAACCTCTGTCCCTTCGTGGGTGCCGATCATGTGGATTTCGACCACTGCTACTTCGAATGCACCGACGATGCGCTCTGCGGCACCGGCACCTACCGCCAATGCGGCTTCACGTTCTACGGCAGCAAGCCTTTCTATGCCACGTCGCGCGAAGGTGCTACCTTCATCGACTGCGACATCCATTCGAAGGTACGCGGCATCCAATACCTCACCAAGGCTTCTTCTCCCGTCACGATGCGCGACTGCCGCTGGACCAGCGACGATCCCGACCTCCAACTAGCCTGGACTCCCAAGCCCAATCCGAAGCACGTCTGCGTGATGACGGGCTGCACGCTCAACGGCCGACCCTACAATGTGCCCACCACGCCCGACGTTCCCATGCCGATGGCTCCCGTCAACCTTCCTATTGCCAACCAGCCCCAGATCATCCCGGGCGCATGGACCCTCGATGCCTACAAGCCCGACGACATCAGCCAGTACAACTGGGCCGTGCGTAGCGACATCCCCGTCTGGGCTTTCGGTGAAGGCGAAGATGGTGCCGACGGCTGCTTCGGCCTCGTGCCGATGGTGCGCGGAGCACGTATGATGTACACAGGTCGTGATGGTGAAGCATATCAGGGACAGACTCTAAGCCTCAGCCTCGACCCCTGCAAGGAGATGGGACAAGGCTTTGGCAGCGCTACTGGCCAGTATCTCGACATCTGCATCAAGTTCGACACTCGCACGCTCACAGGCTACGGCCTGCGCTTCATACGCACACCCAACCACCACAATGCCGTCGAAGTGTGGCTCGTGGAATACCAATGCGGACAGATAACGCCCATCACCGAATCGCAGACCTGCTACCTCTTCCGTCGTGGCTGCAAACTCACGCTCACCGCCTCGGAAGGCACATTGACCGCCCGCATCTCCAACGACCAGTATCAGCCCGACGACCCCGCCCTGGCGCAGCCTATGACTCTCACCGCACCCATCACACACAACACCTTTGGCGGCATCCACATCCAGCACACCGGCTCCCTCGGCGCCTCTGCCACCCTTTTCAGCGATATCCATTCCAGTTATCTGGAGAAATAAAAAATCAGTTTTCGCATAGAAAGAATGCGAAAACTGATATTATGATCAAGCCGACAATTGTTAATTATTAATTGTTAATTGTTAATTGATTAGAGTATCGGCAGCAGATATTCCCAAATGAGGTCGATATAAGGCTGGTAGAGCGACGAAGAGGTGGTGAGCACCAGCACGGCATCACGATCGGGGAACACCATGATATACTGTCCGGCGAAACCATCGGCACGATAGGCGTTGTGTCGGCAAATCCACATCTGATAGCCGTAACCCTGTACCCATTCGTTGTTATCCTTGTTCAGGCCCACCTTCTCCAGGTCCTCGAAACGTGTTCCCGAAGGAGCCGAAGGCACCTGGTAGCTCGACATCTCCTTCAGCCACTTTGCCGGGACAATCTGCTTGCCGTTCCATTTGCCCTTCTGCAGGAACAACTGTCCCATCTTGGCCATATCCTCGGTCTTCAGATACAATCCCCAACCGCCGCAACTGATACCCTGGGGCGACTCGTCCCATTGTGGACGCTCGATGTGCAAAGGCTGGAACAGGCGTGTGTCGAGGTAGTCGAGCACCTTCTCGCCGGTCACCTGCTGCACGATGGCCGAAAGCATATACGTGCCAACAGAGTTATACAGATAATATTCGCCGGGCTTGTGCACCACGGGCCATGCCAGGAAGGCCGACACCCAGTCAAGGGAATCCTTACGCAATTCCTTGGGTTCCTCATCATGTCCGCAAGTCATCGTAAGCAGGTCGCGCACGGTCATGGCCTTCAGGTTGTCGCTGGGCTCGGCAGGCAGTTTGTCGGGGAAGAACTTGATCACAGGGTCGTTGAGCTTCAGTTTCCCTTCGTCGATGGCAAGTCCTACTGCCGTAGCCGTGAACGTCTTGCTCACCGAATGCATGGCGTGAGGCATCTCGGCGGTCTGTCCGTTGAACCATTTCTCCAGCACAACCTCACCATGTTTCAAGATCATGATGCTGTGCAACGTAATCGAATCGGGACGAACGGGACGAGTTATCGTGGCGTTTTCGAACGAATCGACAGCCGCCACGATTTCAGGCGAAGCCTCGGTCCTCGGCAGGTCGATGATTACTTTTTCTGGTTTGCAACCCGACAGCATCAGTGCCGTCATGGCGAATAATAAAAACAACTTTTTCATAATTGGATTGATTAATGGGTAATGGATGAAAATTCTTGTGCAAAGATAAGGACATTTTCCTAAAAAAAAAACCGATTCCCTGAAAAAATACTCCGATTATCCCATTACCGCAGTTTTCCAGCCATTTTTGTTACAAATACACATTCATTATACTCTCAGAAAAATTATTTTACGTTATTTTTTGGCGCTTTCGTCAAAATATTATACCTTTGCCGCAACTATAAACATATTTTTATTAATATCGTAACTTTAACTAAAAATGCGTATGAAAAAAATTACCTTACTTACCATGCTGGTTGCACTGTTCAGTGGAACCGCATTTGCACAGCAGACTACCGCATTCAAGTGCATCGACCGCACAGCTCAGACTGCCATCCGCAAGGCACCCAAGGCCGTAGCTGAAAACGAACTGGTGACACCTCCTGCCTCTGCCACCGTAGAGACCTGGCACACCACCGATGGTGTCCTCTATGTCAACACCGCTTCCGGTCCTGTGGAATTCAGGCCCGACATCAAGGTGGCCATCGACGGCTCCGACATCTACCTGCAGGGCCTAGCCTATTGGTTCCCCGAAGGTTGGGTGAAAGGTACCATCAGCGAAACAACCGCCACCTTTGCCAGCGGACAATTCGTGGGAGAGGACGAGTACGGCCCTGAATGGATTTGTGGCACCAATGACACTGAGACATTTGCCGACATCGTCTTTGACTACAACGCCACCGAAGGTGTCCTGAAGGCTGTCACCCAATTCATCCTCGAGAACAGTAAGGAAAACGAAATCTCTCCCTATTGCTACTGGGTACTGCCAGTATTCGGCAAAGAAGGAACCTCCGGCCCGCAGCCCGTGGTGGCTCCCGAAGGCTTGGAGACCGACGAATGGGCCATCAGCGCCATGAACAACTTCGGCGAACCCGTTTCGGGCTATGTGAACATCGGCTTCGACGGCAACGACTGCTATATGCAGGGCTTCTGCCACTACCTGCCCGAGACCTGGCTCAAGGGTACGCTCGAAGGCGACAAGATCACCTTCCCCGGTGGCCAGTACTTCGGCCCCTACGACGCTGACGCCTATACCCACTACGAATTCTACCTCCGTCCCGAGGATGTGGTCTTCACCTACGATGCCGAAGCCGGCAAGATGACTGCCGAGGGCGAAATCTACGTACGTGAGGCTGTTCGCGAGTACAAGGGTGACGTATATAACGATCCCGTCATTACCAAGGTCATCGAGAAGGCTGCTACACCTGCTACGCCTAACATCAGCCAGATCTACGACGCCACCACCGGTCCCGTGGTTATGTTCACCGTGCCCACCGTCGATACCGAGGGCAACGCAGTGGCTTCGTCCAAGCTCTTCTTCCAGTTCTTCAAGGACGTCGAGCAGGAGATCTCCGATGTCACCTTCGACCCAGCTGACTACTCCGGCCTCACCGAAGCAATGACGATCTTCCCTTACGGCTTCACTGTCGGCGAAGAAATCGCCTACAACTATATGTACCTCAAGCAGGCCGACTACAGCTCCTGGAACAAGATTGGTATCCAGACCATCTACAATGGTGGCGGCGAGGAGAACAAGTCCGAAATCTTCTGGTTCACCATCAAGCCCTACGAGAAGGCCACCTTTGACTTCAACGCCATGACCGACGAGCCTTGCTCTTCGAACGATGACAACTCGGGCGACATCAACGAGGACCGTGTAATTACCGAAAACGGCGTCACCCTCACCATTTCGCCAAAGGACGAGGAGGCCACCACGCCCAACCGCTTCTGGAGCACCAAGAACGGCCCGCAGCTGCGCGTTTATAGCGGCACGCTCACCTTCGAGGCTCCTGTTGGCAAGGTCATCAAGAAGATTGTGTTCAACAACGGCAAGTGGAACGCTGGCAACAGCGCCGATTCCGGCACGTTCGAAGGTGAGGTTTGGACTGGTGAAGCTAAGACGGTGGTTGTCACCATCGCCGGCAACACCCAGATTAACAGCATCGAGGTTTATCCCGGTGACTATGTGCCCACCGCTGTCGTGGCTCCCGAAGGCCTTGTCACCGACACCTACATCTTCCAGGCTCGCTCCGAGAAGCCCTATTACGATCCCGCCGACCTCACCCTTTGGGTAAAGGCAGGCTTCGATGGCGATGATGTCTATATCCAGGGCTTGGCTTCCGACTACAACTCCAGCACTGCCGAACTGTGGGTAAAGGCCACCAGGAACGAGGCAGGACAGTATGTCATCCCCGCCAACCAGTTCATGGGCTCCGTCGCCTTCTGGATGTCCACCATCGATTGCTACTTCACTGCTGTCGATGCGCAGGGCAATATGGTTGACGCCGTGCTCGACTACGATGCCGAGAAGTGCCAGTTCACCACCGACCAACCTCTCGTCATCAATACTTCGCTCACCGAACTCAATCCTCAGCAGACCTTCACCGGCGTGACCATCACCAAGTTCAATGAGGTTGCCGCAACTCCTGCCGACCCGACGATGAACTCGCTCACCTTCGACGAATGGTCGCACTACATCACCTTCTACATCCCACAGGTAGGCACCGAAGGCGAAACGCTCAATCCGCAGAAGCTCTTCTACACCATCTGGATCCAGGGTGTCGACGGTGTTAATCCTTACGTCTTCTCACCCGATATGTATTGGGGCTTCGACGGCGACACCACCGAACTGCCATGGAGCCAGTACTACAGCACTTGGGACAACGCCCACAGCATCTACTTCTACGACGACGCTGCCGTCTTCGAAGGTTGGGCAAAGGTTGGTGTTCAGAGCATCTACTACGGTGCCGACGAGGTTCGCAAGTCGGCCATCAGCTGGATTGAGACTCCATTCTACACCGGCATTGACAACATCACTACTGGTCAGACCACTGGCAAGGCCATCTACAACATCTCCGGCCAGCGCATCGTCGCTCCCGCCAAGGGTCTGAACATCATCAATGGTCAGAAGGTGATGATCAAATAATCCCCGATTCCCCGCTCCTTCCCGAGCACGAATTCCATAAGCAACCCCAGGTCCCTCCCGGAACCTGGGGTTTTTCTTATGCCCATTCATATCCAAGAATCTTTTTCTTTATCACGAATTATAGATTTAAGGCTATTTTTTTCGTGCCCTTCTGTCCCCGTCGCGGCCATGTTTGGCCGCCACACCGCGACAGATTCCTGACCCGCTCCCCACCCCTGTCGCGACATCCCCCACCTGTCGCTACCACCCAATCAAAAATCCACAAGAATATTTGGAGCCACCAAAAAATCCCCCTACCTTTGCACCGTGAAAATGATTCACAGACAACAAACATCAAGATATTAATAACAATAAAAAATTATACAACTATGTACGCAATCGTATTCTTCACCACCGTGATCCTCTTCTCAGCAAGCCTTTACATCGGCGACAAGATCGCTGAGTCAGTAAACAACCGCAAGAGCAGCACCAACGCTGCCGACTATCGCATCGGCCAGATCAGCAAGGCCGCATAAAGCAGGTCGCCGTAGTCAAGAACCACCAGTTCATCGATGGTCTCGTCGAACCTCGTTACGACAAGGTAGAAAACTACGTGGAAGATACGCAGCACTTCAAGGTCACCACGAAGCAGACCTTCATGGATGGTTTCCTCTCTGGTATCACCTTCGGCATCTATACGCCATCGACGACCTATTATTACCAACCTGCAGAATAATCTTTTACGAATCATGCAGATGGGAAACAAACTATCCCATCTGCATGCTTTATATTGATTTTACACTTTTCACAAGAATATACAATTATCACTTATTATCTAGAAGTTTCAATCCTGCAAGCCTACCTGTGAAGGTCGGCTTGCTTTTTTTTGCATTCAAATCAGCATGTCTATTGAGCAAAACATCCATAAAACGTGAATAGGTTTGCACTGAGGGGGAAAAAAGGCCTTAAAATTTGAATATTCGGAGATTTTTTACTTTATTTGCATGCCTTATGGGTTTTGGATATTAATTTGCATAACTCATTACTTGTTTATTAATCATTTATTTGCTAACCCCATTATTTAATCTTATTATAAAACCGTATGAAAAGATTTTTACTCCTCCTTTCAGGAGCTGCTTTTCTTTCTTATGCCAGTGCACAAGAAAAGACTGTAACATGGCCTGATGCATCAACCCACACTGTCAAGCCAGCTTTCACCCTTACCGTTCAGGTCGCTGAGTCCGTAGAGCGCACCTTCAGTTTCGGCACCTACAACGAGTTCGACTTCTATGCCGTGGACTTCGGCGATGGCAACCTCGTGCTTACCGACACCATCGGCTACACCACCTCGACAGTTACCAAGACAGCTGTGACGGGCGTCGCTACCGGCGATGGCGTGATCACCGTTTATGCCGAGGATCCTTCGACCGTCTATTATGTGACCACAGGTACCGGCGCTTCGACCGATTCGCCTGTCCTCGGTGCTGACTTCAGCAAGCTCACCAAGGTCAATACCCTCAGCGTGGGCAACGTCAATGCTGCTACCCTTGACCTCTCGGCCCTTGAAAGCCTGCAGGGCTTCACTTCGTTCAATGGCCAGCTCGAGACCCTCGACTTCAGCAACAATCCCGAACTGAAGACCGTCTCTGTTGCCCAGAACAAGCTCAAGAGCGTCAACATCAGCAAGAATGCCAACCTGACGAGCTTCACAGCCTATACCAACGAGCTCGAGACCCTCGACTTCAGTGCCTGCAATGCACTGGAGGGCATCTATGCCTATGGCAACAAGCTCACCAGTGTCACGCTGCCCGAAAACCCCGAGAACCTTGGTAACATCAACCTGCAGCAGAACGAGCTCACCGCCATCGACCTCAGCAAGCTCACCAAGAAACTTGCCCTCTGCTACTTCAACGACAACAAGCTCACCTCGCTCATCATCCCTGTTGAAGTAGGCACCTTCGAGTCAGAGAACAACCAGATTGCTGAGTTCAGCGTATTGGATGCCACCAAGTCGTGCAAGCTGGCCAACAACTGCATGACCATCGCCACCCTGCCTACCAAGCCTGCTGGTCTCAATACCACAAGCAAGATCAAGAAGTTCACCTATGCTCCTCAGGCCGACCTCGCTGTCGAGGCTGAATACAATGTGGGCGACGTGCTCGACCTCAGCGACCAGCTCACGGCTACCGGCGTGCTCGAGGCTCCCGCCACCACCGTTTACACCCTAGTGGGCGAAACGGGCGAAGCCGTTGCTGAAGATACCTATACCATCGACGAGGGCAAGATCACCTTCACCAAGGCTCAGGAAGGCCAGGTATGCGTGACCATGACCAACGAGGCATTCCCGCTCTTCACCGGCGACGTGGTGTTCAAGACCACCGCATTCAACGTCTTTACACCCGTAGGCATCGAGACCCTTGAGAACGCTGCTGCCACCTCGCGCCGCTACAACCTGATGGGCGTAGCTGCTGGCAAGGGCGAGAAGGGCTTCGTAATCGAAGGCGGCCGCAAGATGCTGCTTAAGTAAAATCATTAAACAATGTCAAAAACCTTACAACTGGTTGCCGGCTTCATGCTGGCAATCTCAGCTGTACAGGCCCAGCAACGACTCATCTACGGCACTGTCACCGACATCCACAAGGAACCCCTGGCAGGCGTGACGGTCGTTGTTTCGGGCACCAACAATGGAGTTATCACCGATCAGAATGGCAAGTACGCCATTCGCGTCGGTGATAATGCCAGTACACTCAACTTCTCGATGGTTGGTATGGAGCCCTACAAGGTTTCGGCCAGCGTCGGTAATGTCATCAACGTCATGCTGCGTAGCCAGATCACCGAGCTCGACGAGGCCGTCGTCGTCTCAACCGGTTACCAGCGCATCAGCAAGGAACGCTCCACGGCTTCGTATGCCATGGTCGATTCGGCCAAGCTCACCACGATGATGCACCAGGACCTCACCTCTTCGCTCGAGGGCCAGGTGGCTGGTCTGCGCATCAACGTCAATCCCAACACCGGCGATGGTTCGCCCATCCTGCGTGGTGTGGGCACCTTCGCGAGCAGCATCGGCACCGAGCCCCTTATTGTCATTGATGACATGGTGACCTCGATGTCGCTGTCCGACATCAATCCCAACAACGTCGAGTCCATCACCGTGCTCAAGGATGCCGCTGCTTCGTCGATCTATGGCGCCCTGGCTGCCAATGGCGTCATCGTCATCACCACCAAGCAGGCCAAGAGCGACAAGGTGAAGATCTCGCTGAGCGCCGACCTCTACATCTCCACCAAGCCGACCTTCGATGCCATGCATTATGCATCGACGAGCGACATCATCGACTACGAGACCGAGGTCTACAACAATCGCGTGGCCACCAGCGGTGGTTATGCTTCGCTTTTCAGCTCGTTGGGCAACAACTACTACAGCCCGCTCTACCAGCTCTATCGCGACCAGGCCGAAGGCCGTATCTCGCAGGGCGAAGTCGATGCCACCCTTGCACAATGGCGTGGCAACGACTACTATGAGCAGTATCGCAAATACGCCTGGCAGAGCACCATCAACCAGCGCTACACCCTGAGCCTCGCACAGAAGTCGGGCGAGAACAACCACTTCGCCACCTTCACCTATCAGAAAAGCCGGGGTCGCAGCCTCAACGACGGCAGCAACAGCTTCAACCTTTACGCCAAGAGCAACTACAAGGTACGTCCCTGGCTCAGTGCGAGGGTCGGTATTGAGGCGCGTCTCAACCGCGCCACCTCGCCCAACGGAAGCTATACCAACTATGCCTTGCAGGAACGCTATGCCCGGATCGTAGACGACCAGGGCAATTGGGTCCTCACACCTTATGCCAATGTGGGAGGCTATGCAGGCAGTGCACCCAATGGCGACGTCGTGCACCGTGCTTCCGAGGTTGAAGGCGCCAAGAGCATGGGCTTCAATGTGCTGCAGTCCCTCGACGAGAGCCTCACCAGGTCGCGACGCACCAGTCTGCGTCCCTTTGCCAGCCTTGAGGCCTCGTTCCTCAAGATGTTCCGCTATCAGGTCATGTACCAGTACGAATGGTCACAAAGCCGCAGCGAACTCTACGACGAGGCCGACACCTACCTGATGCGTCTCACCCACAACGCGATGATTCGCACCGATGGCGAATGCCTCCTCCCCAACGGAGGACGATGGTTCCAGCAGACCAACAACGCCTATCACCAGACCCTGCGCAACCAGCTCAACTTCGACCATGGCTTCGGAGTCGAGAGGGAACATCTCGTCGATGCCATCGTCGGTTTCGAATTGCGCGATGTGCGCACTCCGCGTCTCATCCAGCAGCTGATGTACGGTTACAATGCCACAGCCCTGAGTTCTGTACGAATGGACTGGAACAGCCTCTACAGCGACGGATGGGAAAGTGCCATCTATGACCAGACCTTGCGCATGGCAGGCCTTGCCACCAGTCAGACCGAGACGCATCATCGCTATGCATCCCTCTACGCCAATGCCGGTTATAATCTCAAGAATCGCTACAACGTCACCGGCAGCATCCGTTGGGACGAGGCTGACCTCTTTGGCCTCGATGCCAAGGAGCAGCACCATCCTCTCTGGTCGGTGGGCGCAGGCTGGAACATGACCGAAGAGGCTTGGCTCCGTGACCTCACCTGGCTCGACTACCTCAAGCTGCGTGCCACCTACGGCATCAACGGCAACGTGGACCAGAGTTCGAGTACTTACTTCGTGGCCCGTTACCGCACCCTCAACCAGGACCCTACCGGCACCTCCTACCTAGCTTTCTCCGACGACGACCTGCCCAATCCCGAGCTGCGTTGGGAGCGCACCACGACAACCAATCTTGGCGTGGACTTCCGTGTGTTCCACAGTCACCTAAGCGGTAGCCTGGAGTTCTACAACCGTGTGGGCGAGGACCTGCTGGTCACCAAGTACCTCGACTCGACCCTCGGTGCCACCTCACGTGTCATCAACAATGGCCGTATGCGCAACCGTGGCCTTGAACTCTCGCTCACTGCACAGCTCCTGCGCACCAGCGACTGGACCTTCTCGGCCTCGATCAATGCAGCCTACAACCGCAACACGATGCTCCATGTCGAGCACAAGTCGTCCGACGTAGCCTCCAACTTCATCACCGCACCGATGAACTACTTCATCCAGGGCACAAGCTACAACACCCTCTGGGCCTATCGCCTGAGCCGCGTGTCGCATGGCTACCCCATCATCCTCGATGCCGACGGCAACGAGATGGCTGTGGTCGATTCCGATGGTAATGTCACCTCGGTGACCAACAGCTACACCCTGCGCGAGACCGACGCCCTGGCCAACATGGGTACACTGACGCCCGTTTACAACGGTTCGCTCTCGCTCAACCTCAAGTGGAAAGGCATCGAAGCCAATGCGCTCTTCATCTTCTCGGGCGGCAACAAGCTGCGTCTCGATGCCACTCCGATGGATTCCTACAGCATCAACACCACGCATATCCTCGATCGCTGGACCCCGTCCGATGCTGCCGATGCCCGCAAGGTGCGTCTCTACACCGACATCCCCACTTCCACGCAGGAGTATGCCTCGACATTCTCGCAGTGGTGGCGCTATAGCGACGAGCAGGTGCGCCGTGCCGACTACGTCAAGCTGCGCAGTGTCAACCTGGCCTACAACCTGCCCGACAAACTGTGCAAGCGCCTCTCGCTCGGTGCCACGCGTTTCACCTTCCAGGTCAACAACCTGTTCTACTGGAGTGCCGCAGGCCGCGACATCGACCCCGAGGCATACAGCCTCAATTCGGGCACACGCACGCTGCAGCAGCCCCGCACCTATTCGTTCTCAATATCAACTAGCTTTTAGTTCGCACCCATCATGAAACGTAAACTATCCATCCTGCCGGCTCTGCTGGCGTTCGGTTCTGCGTGGTTGGCTTCGTCCTGCGACAGCTACGTTGACATTACTCCATTGGGCTCGCTGACCGTCGATGACGCAAATACCTATTACGAGCTCATCGCCAATCCCCAGCGCTGCTATTACCCCTCGTCGTTCGCCTATCTGAGCGATGACCTCTGGCCCAAGGAGTCGAAGATCATCGGCTTCGAATCCACCACCATCGATGCCATACTCTTCACCGCCAACGAGAATGCGGAGCGAAGCCTCATCGCCGACAACAATCTCTACGAGAACATGTACAGCGACATCCTGCGCTGCAACCTCGTCATCGACAACATCGACGCTGCTCCAGGCACCGACGACATTCGCACCTTGGCAAAGGCCGAGGCCCGCACCTATCGTGCATGGAACCACTTCATCGCTGTCAACACCTTTGCCAAGGCCTATACCCCTGCCACGGCAGCTTCCGATGGAGGTGTGTGCATCATGGACCACTATGGTCTCGAACTCACTCCTGTCAAGAGTACGGTGGCCGAAGTCTATGACTTCGTGATCAGCGAACTCGAGGCATCCGTACCGCTGCTTCAGGAGACCCCGCTCAATATCTATCATCCCAACCGAGCCTACGGATATGGCCTGCTTGCCCAGGTCTATCTCTTCCATCGCGATTGGGAGAAGGCACGCGATGCGGCGCTCAAGTCGCTCGAGCTCAACAACTCGCTCATCGACTACAACGTGATCAATGACAACGGTGGCATTGCTCGCTATCGTGTCTATGCCGACGACAACAATCCCGAGGTCCTGAGCTACATGTGGCTCGCCAGCGGATGGACGGCCGAAGCTGCCACCTATTATAATTATGGTGTCATCAGTCCCGAACTCGTCAACCTCTTCGAGCCGAACGACCTGCGCTACAGCCTCTTCTTCCGTCAGAGCGGAACCACCATCAGCCTCTATTACGATACGGGATCGGGGGCAGCCATCTGGACGCCCGCCACTACGACGGCACGCTTCACCTACATGGCTGTCGGTATGCGCACTGCCGAGGTCTATCTGACCCTTGCCGAGGCTTACGCCCGCCTGGGTGACAATGCCAAGGCTACCGAGTACGTCAACGCCCTGCGCCAGCATCGCCTCTCCGGAACCTACTCGATAGCGCAGCCTTCCACCCAGGTCGAGATGATGCAGCAGATTATCCTCGAACGTCGCAAGGAGCTGCTCTTCGGTTTCCATCGTTTCTTCGACCTGAAGCGCTTCAACACCGAGGCCGAATACGCCAAGACCATCGTCCGCGTCTTCCCCATTGTCAACACTTCGGTGCCCCAGCAGACCTATACGCTGCGTCCCGATTCGCGTCTCTATATCATTCCCTTCCCGCATTCGGCACGCGACAGGAACCCCAACCTGACGCTCAATACCGACGAGAAATGATTCACACGACATCACATTTAAAGTAATAACTATATGAAAATTCGTCTTTCATTGCTGGCCTTGGGTGCAATGCTCTGTGCCAGCGCCTTCGCCCAGCAGGACACCGTCTATGTGCGCATGGACTTCAATGCCAATCCCTGGAACCATCCCACTGCCAGCATCATCAAGGGCTGGAGCACCGTCGATTGGGACAATGCCCCCGCAGGTTCCATCTTCAGCAAGACCACCGAGTTCCCCATTGCTGTAGGCGAGTCCACCCTCAAGATGACACTCACCCCCAGCGATCTCGACGAGACTGATTATGAGAATGTCTATGTCAATGGTCCCAACTACGACATCGATATGAATGGAAGCGTAATGGAGAACTTTCTCTTCACCTACACCGGTTCCAGGATGACCTTCACCGCTCCCGAAGGTTACTCGATGACGCGTGCATCCTTCGAAGTCTATCGCACCTGGGCCAGTGGTAGCCTCTCGATGAATCCCGTGACCAACAACCACACCTGGGGCCCCGATAGCGCCAAGGTGGTGACACAGGAGTATATGGGTCAGACCTACCAATATGATGCCTGGAGCGGCGATTCCATCGAGTGGAGTCTGCCTGTCTGCACGGGTTCCACACGTCTGCGCTACATCGACTTCTGGCTCCTTCCCACCGCCGATGCCGCCATTACGACTATCCAGGGCGACGCCAACCGCGAGGAACGCATCTACTCCATCGACGGCAGGCTCATGCCAGCCGACAAGGCTCCTCAGAAGGGACTCTTCATCCTCAATGGTCGAAAGAAGTTGGCCCGCTGACCTATCTGATCTTTACAATTCTAAATACACGTAATGAATCCTAGAAGCTTCATTCTATCCATTATGGGAGCGATGGCAATCCAATTTGGTGCCATCGCCACCCATTTATCGTTCACCTCAACCGATTACCATTTTGCCGACAGCCTGAAGCAGGTCGCCGATACCCTATCGACCGACTCCGTGAAGGCCGACACCACCCAAGTCAATCCCAAAGAAAAGGATTATGCCAAGCTTCTCAAGAAGCAGGTCTCGAGCCATGAGGGTCTCTTCACCGTGCGTCACATCGAAAAGGACTGGTACTTCGAGGTGCCTGAGTCGCTCCTCGGGCGACTGCTCCTCTCGGTGACGCGTTTCGATGCCGTCCCCAAGGGCTTCAAGATGCAGACGGGCGAAGAGGTGCAGCGCAACGTCATCTATTTCGAAAAGTACACCGACCAGGTGCTCTTCCTGCGTGCCTATCATCAGGAATTCCTGCTCGACAAGGAGGCCGATATCACCTCGCTGCTCGACAAGGCCTCTGTCGATCCCATCGTGAGCCGTCTCGACGTAGTGGGTCGCAATCCCGAGACCGACGACATGCTCGTCAAGGTGACCCCGCTCTTTGCCAAGGACACCAAGATCGGTGGATTGATCCAAACCGACCGTACGCAGGTCAAATTAGGCTCGCCCGTTTCCGACCTGACCTTCATTGACACCATCCGCACCTATCCCATCAATGCCGAGATCTCGACGTTGCGCACCTACGAGTGCAAGGACACCAGCATACCCGCAGCTCGTAGCGGCTATGTCACCCTCTCGCTCCACACCAGCATCGTGCTGCTGCCCGAGACGCCCATGCAGCCCCGTATCAGCGACGAGCGTGTGGGATACTTCCAGAACCGTGTGACGCGCTTCATCGACGACGAGGCGTCTCGTGACTTCGGTTACATCTCGCGCTATCGTCTCGTGCCAAGCGACATGAAGGCCTATGCTGCAGGCCGCCTCACCGAGCCGGTCAAGCCCATCATCTACTACATCGACCCCGCCACGCCCCGCAAGTGGGTCAAATACCTCAAGCAGGGTATCGAGGACTGGAACGTCGCCTTCGAAGCTGCAGGCTTCCGCAATGCCATCCAGGCACGCGAATGGCCCAACGACTCGACAATGAGTGTTGACGATGCACGCTTCTCGATGATACGCTACCTGCCTTCCACCACCGAGAATGCCTATGGTCCGCGCATCGTCGATCCGCGCAGCGGTGAGATCCTCGAGAGCCACATCTGCTGGTACCACAACGTGCTCAACCTGGTGCGCAAGTGGTACATTACCCAGTGCGGTCCCCTCGACAAACGCGCGCAAGGCATCGACCTCGACGACGAACTGATGGGCCAGCTCATTCGCTTCGTCAGCAGTCACGAGGTAGGTCATTCCTTAGGTCTGCGCCACAACATGATTGCCTCGTCGGCTACTCCCGTCGAAAAGCTGCGCGACAAGGCATGGGTCGAGAAGCATGGTCATACGGCCAGCATCATGGACTATGCCCGCTTCAATTATGTCGCCCAGCCCGAGGACAATATCGGTCCAAAGGGACTCTTCCCACGCATCAACGACTACGACATCTGGGCCATCCAGTGGGGCTACCAGTACCGTCCCGAGTTCGACGACCCCATTGCCGAAAGCAAGGTGCTGCGTGCCGAAGTCACCAAGAAGCTGCGCGACAACGTCCGTCTGCGTTATAGCGGCGACGAGGGCAAGGGCAGCGATCCGCGTTCTCAGGTCGAGGACCTCGGCGACGATGGTGTCAAGGCCACCGACTATGCCATCCTCAACCTCAAGCGTGTCGTGAGCCACCTCGAGGAGTGGACCGCCCAGCCCGATGGGCAGTACGACGAGCTCGAGGCCTTCCATCGCCGTTGTCGTGCGCAGTTCCAGCTCTATGTCAACCACGTGCAGCGAATCATCGGCGGACGCTACTCCAACAATGTGCCCGATGCCCCGCGTTACCAGCCCGTACCGCGTCTCAAGCAGAAGGAGGCCATCGACTGGATGGGTCGTCATGTCTTCTGCGCCAATACGTGGATGTATCCGTCGAGCATCATCGAGAAGCTCGGGGTCAATGCCGAAGACGAGATGGCCAATCGTCGCAACACGATGATCTCCTTCCTCCTCTCGGCAGGCATGCTCCTCAATCAGCAGCGCAACAACCTGCAGAACCCCGACCCCTATCCCATCGACGAGTATCTTGGCGATGTCTTCCATGCCGTCTGGCAGCCCTTCACCGACGACGAGCGTCAGAACGCCTACACGCGTGAGTCACAGAACACCTACGTCGATTATGTCGGTCGTCTGCTCAACGTGAACATCGACCCTACCGATGGATTGGTCTTCAACGCCTCGCATACCGATGTGCGCATCTATTCCCTCCAGCACCTCGACTTCATCGAGCAATACTGCCGTGAGCAGCGTGCCGCCCTTCCCGACGGCAGCTTCAATGCCCTGCATTTCGACAACCTCCTGCTCCTCATCAAGAGGATTCGCGACAAGTACAACGGAAAGGACTGAGCCCTGACAAGCTTTTTCTCCCGACCAGATACTCAAAAGACAAATCATCCACAATATCTCTTCGACATTGCGGATGATTTATTTTATTGCTTTGCTACCTTGGCTTACTTGCCATCACGATACTTGCAGCAGGCGTGCAGCTTGTTGTAAGCCTCGTCGCTGGCCTTGATGTCCTGGGTGTCATGTCCCACGGCAGCGAGGGCCTCCTCCACCTTCTTGACGTTGGTCTTCGTGTCGTCATAGATGAGGATGAGCTTCTTAGTCTTCAGGTTCCACTTGGCCGAAGTGACACCAGGCACGGCGCTGGCAGTCTTCTCGATGCGTGTCTTGCACATCTCACACTTGCCGTTTACATCGATGGTCACCTTCTGGGTCTTGGCCTCTACGCTGAACATTGCCACTGCAAGCAGGGCGGTAAAAATGATCTTTTTCATACTGTTTTTTTTTAATTTGTTGGTTAATAATTTTTGTTTATAATAAGTTGAAATTTTTCTGTTTCGGAGTTAACAGGAGTTAGTTGGAGTTAGCGCTAAAGCGCGGAGTTAACGGACAAATGTCCCTTCTGTCCCGATTTCATCAAGGCGAAGCTATCGTCCGTTAACTCCCGTTAACTCCCATTAACTCCTATTCCCCCTGTGTCATCATCGACTTGCGTCCCTGCAGTTGCGCAGCACTGTCGATGACGAATGTGCCATTGACCGCGATGATTTCGCCCTCTGCCAGCCCGTCGGTGATGACGTAGCTGTCGCCTATCGCTGGACCGAGTGTCACCTGACGGATCACGAATGTGGGCAGTTCCTCGGTCTCGTCGAGCACATAGACCACGCTCCTCGGACCCGTCCACATCACCGCACTCTTGGGGATGATGACCTCGTCGTTGTACTGCTGCAGGTTGGCTTCGATGATGCCAGTGAGGAGCATCTCGGGCTTGAAACGACCGCTTCCGTTGGCCAGGTCAATGCGTACGTCAGCCGTACGACTCCTGCCGTCGAGCAGTGGGTCGATATAGCTGATGCGAGCCTTGAAGATCTCTCCGGGCATCGCATCGGCCTTGAACTGTATCTCCTGCCCTACACGAATGAAGGGGAGGTCGCGCTCATAGGCTTCGAACACGCCCCACACCTTGGTAAGGTCCGAGATGACCAGCATCGGTTGTCCCTGGTTGACATAGGCTCCTGGCGCCACATTGAGGCTCGTGACGGTACCCGAAGTGTTGGCCTTCAGTTGGACGTAAGGCGAAGGCTTGCCGCTCGTCTCGATCTCGCTGATCTGCGCTTCGGTGACGTTGAGCAGACGCAGTTTCTCTTCGGCTGCCGCCACAAGGGCCTTGCGCTGTGCTCCTTCGTACGTGAGGGCCGCACAGAGTTCCTGCGAGATGGCATAGAGCTCGGGCGAATAGATGGTGGCAAGTGTCTGTCCCTTGTGTACCTTGTCGCCTACAGCGGCAACCATCAGTTGCTCGATGCGTCCTGCCACGTAGGCGCTCTGCGTCTGCTGCATGCGTGTGCTGGGCTGCACCTTGCCGAAGATGCGGATCTCGCTGTTGGCCATTCCGCTGCTGACCTCCATGGTCTCGATGCCGGCAAGGGCAGCAGCCTCCTGGCTGAACATCACCGCATTTTCGTCGATGGCACTGCCTCCGGTATCTCCCATCGGCGTGAGGTCCATGCCGCAAAGCGGACAGGTCGCCTTCGGGTCGGTGGACTTGATGTTGGGGTGCATCGAGCAGACATAGATGGTTCCTCCCTCTTCGCCTTCGTTCCCGTTTTGCTTGGCGCTGTTGTTTCCGAAGATGAGCCAGCCTATCACGATGCCTGCAAGCAGGACGCCGATATATTTGAGAATGTTCTTGTTCATATTTGTTCTTGTTTGAATTCCTTTTTATTTGTTTCTGCAAGCCTCTTCCGTCTGCAGGCTGCCGCCATTGAGGGCGGCTATCTTTTCCATCTGGGCCACCACTGTGTTGTACTTGGCCTTGGCTTCGGCAAGTTTCAGGGCAAGGGCGATACGTTGGCGTTCGGTTTCGAGCAGGTCCGCGATGGGAGTCGTTTCGGCCACATATTCGGCATGCATCAGTTCGAGGGTACGGTCCACGAGGTCGAGCTGCTGGCCCAGCAGTCTGATCTTGCGTCTTGACTCTTCGGCCTGTTGCACGATGCCGAGCCATTGGCTTTCGAGGGCATCCCGTTGGCTGGCATATCTTTCGGCGGCAGCAGTCTGCATCTGTCGTGCCTCCCGTATCGAGGCATTGGTCTTGCGTCGATAGATGGGCAGGCTGACCTTGAACATCGCCATCCACATGTCCTTGCCGTTCATGTCGGCCATCCGTGGCATCTTGGTCTCCTCGTTGAGCATGTATTGTGCTCCCAGGCCCAGCATGGGACGTCCCATGTTGCGCATCTTCTTTTCGGTCTGCTCGAGGGCATTCTGCTCGTTGCGGATGGCTGCCAGCTCCGGACTTGCGTTCTCGATGTCGTCCATCGAGACGATGGGCATCTCGCGCAGCACGATGCTGTCTGGCGTAACGATGTCGCTGTCTGCCTCGCGATGCATCAGCAGGTTGAGTTGCTGCTTCTGGAGCGTGAGTTCGGTCTGGGCGGTCTCAAGCTGTTCCTCGAGGCCAAGCGCCTCGGTCTGTAGGCGCAGTTGGTCGCTCATGTTGGCCTTCATCCTGCCGTTCGAAGGCGACTTGTACTGATAGAGCGCAGTCTCCTGGATTTGCTTCAGGAACGTGATATTCTGCCCGATGGCAGCTATCTTCTCCTGCGTCGCAAGTATCTGATACCATTTTTCCTCCACCCGAAAGGCAAGGTCGATGCCTTCCATGCGGTACATCTCGTAGGCCTTTTCCACCTGCCACTCCTTCTCTCGGCGTGCTGCCTTCATCGAACCCGGCCAAGGGAACATCTGCATCAGGCCGAAGGTGGCCACCTGGCGGCTGTTCACCAGTTCCATGGGACTGGGATACCAGTTCACCGAAAGTTCCGGATCACCGATGGTACTGGCCGGACAGACGGCTTCGAGCGCAGCCTTGTAGCTCTGCAATGCCGCCTTGGTCCTCGGACTGTTCTCTACCGCCGTCATCATGTACGCGTACAGACTATCCGCCTGTTGTTCCGCCGCAACCCTGCATTGCAATGCAGCAAATATAACAAATAATAATGTATATCGTCTCATATTCTAAACTCACAAAAATTCATGACAAATTCGTGATTAATTAATGATAATTCGTGTTAAAAACCACATATAATTATCGCGAATTCACGTTAATGATGCCGCAGCGCACTCTCCCTCCACCAGCATTGCAGCACCGGCACCATGAACATCGTCAGCTCCTGGATGATCATACCACCGAAGGTCGGTATCGACATCGGAATCATGATGTCGGCACCCTTGCCCGTCGACGAAAGCACTGGCAGCAGTGCAATGAGGGTGGTGGCAGTGGTCATACAGGCCGGACGCACGCGTTTGCGCCCTGCTTCGACCACCGCTTCGATGATTTCCTCCTTCGACTTGGGCTGGCGATGCAGGAAGGTGTGATGGATATAGGTACCCATCAGTACGCCGTCGTCGGTGGCCACGCCGAAGAGGGCGATGAAGCCCACCCAGACGGCCACACTCAGATTGATCTGATGCATACCGAACAGGTCACGCATGTTGACACCCGCTATCGTGATGTCGAGGAACCAGTCCTGCCCATAGAGCCACAGCATGATGAAGCCACCTGCAAACGCCATGAAGACACCCGAGAAGTGTATCAGCGAGGCGGGGATGGTACCGAACTGGAAGTAGAGGATCAGCAGAATCAGGAGCAGGGCCACAGGAATCACCACCTTAAGGCGTTGCATCGCGTGATGCTGCTGCTCGTAGCTTCCCGTAAACTGGAAGGTGACACCCTTGGGCAAAACGATCTCGCCACTGGCAACCTTCTCCTTGAGCACCTTGTCGGCCTTTTCCACCACGTTGACCTCTGCCTCTTTGCCCGCCTTGTCGAAGGTGACATAGCCCAGCAGGTAGGTGTTCTCGCTGTTGATCATCGTGGCACCCTTCGTAAAGCGGATGTCGGCCACCTGGCCCAAGGGAATCTGTGTGCCATCGGGAGCCGTCACCAGTATGCTGGCCAACGACTCGGGATCATTGCGGTATTCGCGTGCATAGCGCACACGTATCTTGAAGCGCTCGCGTCCTTCCACGGTGTTGCCCTCCGCCATGCCTCCGATGGCCGTTTCGATCACGTTCTGTACCGATTGTATCGAGATGCCGTAGCGACCGAGCTTCTCGCGGTCGGGAGCTATCTCGATGTAGGGAGCACCTGTCGAACGGTCGTAGAACACCGAATTCGTATTGATGAAGTCCATCTCGCGCAGGGCCTGTTCAAACTGCAGTCCTGCCTGCTCGATGCTCTCGAGGTCGGGACCATAGACCTTGAGGCCCATGGGCGACTTGAGGCCTGTCGAAAGCATGACGAGGCGTGTCGCGATGGGCTGGAGCTTGGGCGAACCCGTCAGTCCTGGCAGGTTGGCAGCCTCGGTGATGGCATCCCAGATGTCATCCTTCGAGCGAATGCTGCGGCGCCATTGGCGGAAATAACGTCCGTCCGAATCCGGAATCAGGCTATCCTTCGGCACCTTGCGCCATTGCGTTTCGGGGTCGTAGGTACTGCCGTCCTTGAGCACGAAGGCACCCGTGGCATCGGTACGGAAACGCTGGCGATGTCCGTTGGCATCGAGCATGTATTCGGGTACGTAGTTGATCGTGGTCTCGTACATCTGGATTGGTGCAGGGTCGAGGGCGCTCTCCACGCGTCCCCATTTGCCCACGGCACTCTCCACTTCGGGGATGGCCGAAAGTCTGCGGTCCAGGATGCGGCAGTATTCGAGGTTCTGCTCCACACCCGCATGCGGCATCGAGGTGGGCATCAGCATGAACGAACCCTCGTCAAGCGAAGGCATGAACTCCTTGCCCAGTCCGCTCCAGATCCACAGGCCGAAGGCAATGATCAGCGTGGGAATCATCATGAAGATCCAACGGTGTACGAGCACCCAGCGCAGCATCCGTTCGTAGTAATATTGGAACACCCACAGCATGCCCAGCACGGCTCCGATGATGAAGACGACAAGCAGATAGTTGGCAACGATGCCGTTGTCGGGGCCAAGGGGCAGCCAATGCGAGGTGAGCACATAGGTAGCCATGAGTACGATCACGCCTATCAGCAGATGATTGGCGGTGAACTTTAACTTGCCGATGTGGTACTTCTTCTCATTGTATTTCTCCGTTCCGTCCTTTCGGCCCAGGATCCTTTTGGCCCAACGCTGCGGCCTCGGTATCGAGAACACCCAATATGCCAAGGTAGGCAGCACCACATAGCCCAGCACAAGTGCGCTCAGCAGGGCAAAGGTCTTGGTGAAGGCCAGGGGTTGGAACATCTTCCCCTCCTGTGCCTCCATGGCGAAGATGGGCAGGAAGCTGACGATAGTGGTAGCCATGGCGGTCAGCACGGCACCCGACACTTCCGATGCCGATTCGCTGATCAGGTCTTCGAGGTCCTTGCCGCGCAGGTGTATGGTGCGATAGCGGCCTCCCGCCTTCTCCTCCATGCGTCGGACGATGTTTTCCATGAAGACCACTCCCACATCGACCATCACACCGATGGCGATGGCAATGCCCGACAGTGCTACGATATTGGCCTCGATGCCCGCCAGCTTCATGACGATGAAGGTCGAGAGCACGGCCAAGGGAAGCATCGCGCTGATGACGATCGAAGCGCGCAGGTTGATGACGAGTATCAGCACCACGATGATGCAGATCATGATTTCGTGCAGCAAGGCATCCTCAAGGGTGCCGATGGTCTCCTTGATGAGCTGGGTGCGGTCGTAGAACGGCACCACCGTCACCTTCGAAGTGCGTCCGTCGGCAAGTTTCTTTTCAGGCAAGCCTGCCGAAAGGATGTCGATCTGCTTCTTCACGTTGGTGATCACCTCCATCGGATTGCTGCCGTAGCGAGCCACAACGACGCCTCCGACGGCTTCCTGTCCCATCTTGTCGAGACCACCGCGACGGTCACCCGGTCCGAACGTGACGTGCGCCACGTCCTTGATCTGTACAGGCACGCCGCCCACCGAAGTGATGGCAGCCTCCTCGATGTCCTTGAGCGTCTTCACATAGCCCAGACCGCGGATGATGTATTCGGCCTTGTTGACCTCCATGGTGCCCGCTCCCACGTCGATGTTTGAGTTGAGCACCGCCAGCATCGCCTGAGTCAGGCTGATGCCGTAGCTGCGCAAGGCGTCGGGATCGAGATCGACCTGGTACTCCTTCACATATCCGCCTACACTGGCCACCTCGCTCACACCCGCTGCAGCGCTGAGCTGGTAACGCACGTCGAAGTCCTGGATGGTGCGCAGCTCGTGCGGATCCCATCCGGGTGTAGGTTCACCCGTCTCGGGGTCACGTCCCTCGAGGGTGTACCAGAAGATCTGTCCCAGTGCGGTTGCATCGGGTCCAAGGGTAGGCTGAACACCGGCAGGAAGCAGTCCCGTCGGCAGGGAATTGAGTTTCTCAAGGATGCGCGAACGACTCCAGTAGAACTCCACATCCTCCTCGAAGATGATATAGATGAACGACATGCCCATCATCGAGGTGCTTCGGATGGTCTTCACCCCGGGGATGCCCAGCAGGGCGGTAGTCAGCGGATAGGTCACCTGGTCCTGGATGTCTTTGGGCGAACGTCCCATCCACTCGGTCGCAATGATCTGCTGGTTGTCGCCCACATCGGGGATGGCATCCACCGCCACCGGATCACGTGGCACCACGTCATTGTCCCAATTGAATGGAGCAGTCACGATGCCACCGAGCACAACACCCAACAGCAGGAATAGCGTGACAATCCTGTTCCGCAAAAAATAATTTATGATTTTATCAAGCATGACACATATTATTTCAACACCAATTATCGCTAATTATCGTAAATTTCTCTTTTTCTTTTGCAGATTCGTTATGATAAGGGATAGCCAATATTTTTTTATATTTTTCAAGATATTTTCGATTCATGAAGATGTAGCCCCTTTAGGGGTGATGATTCGATTGAGAGCAGCAGGGGAAAGCTCGCTTTCAGATGATGCTGTCAAGCTAATCATCAAGACAGCCATCAGGCTGGCTCATCTTTCATGAATCCATTTCTTACCTTTGCACCTGAATAAAGAATATCCAGGTGCAAAGAATAATGTTCTTTGAAAATTTGGATATACGATCATAATTTAGTA
>ONNR01000023.1 GCA_900319235.1 uncultured Prevotellaceae bacterium | reverse complement strand
TGAATTGACTAGGTTGTTTGCTTGCAGGTTACTGACTTATCAGTAACGCTTTGTCAAGATTTCACTCTTTCAAAGATCGTCGCTTAACCGCTCGACTTACCGTCTCATCGTTTAAGCGGGTGCAAAGATAGGGGATTTTTCGTATGCCTCCAAATTATTTGAAGACTTTTTTCAAAAAATCGTCATTTTCCCGCAAAAAAGGCCAAACAAAAGACTTGTTTGGCACATATGTATGACAAAAATGCAATCGATAGCGCGTGAAATAGTGTTGAAAATGCAGCGCAAGAAATAAAAAATCAGAACTGATAATAGATGAAAGGCTGGACATTGCTGGTCTGGAACTGCAATATCAGCTGAACGGTGAGCAAAAACAGGAGCAACTTGACGATCCAAGGCAAGAGAATGAAGCGGGTCTGCAGCCTCTGGAAGCCACGACGGCCGATGGACTGAGCGACAAGAGGGACGAGAGTAAGCACACACCACCAGGGGCGCGCCTTGACAAACGGGATGAGATAGGCGATGTCGAAGTCAACGACCGAACGTGAGAGCAACTGACAGGCCGATGCCACGCTCTCGCTACGGAAGAAGACCCAGGCGACGGCTACGAAGATGAAAGTGAGGACAACGGCGAGACCATTCGTCCAACGGTTGTCAGGCACACGACTAAGCAATGGCTTGAAAGCCTTATGCACCACGAGTCCCAACCCATGGATGCCACCCCACAGCACGAACATCCACGTGGACCCATGCCAAAGGCCGGCAATAAGCATTGTTATTATATTATTTAAATAGGTACGTACGCGCGAACAACGATTGCCCCCCAACGGGATATAGACATAGTCGCGGAACCATGTGGAGAGCGAGATGTGCCAGCGATGCCAGAATTCGGATGGAGAGGGAGCGCTGTAAGGAAACGAGAAGTTTTCGAGCAAATGGAAACCCATCAGCGCAGCAATGCCGATGCTTATGTCGCTATAGCCCGAGAAGTCGCAATAGATCTGCACCGTATAGCCAAGAATACCCATCACGCACTCGAAGCCCGAATAGGTGGCAGGGCTTGAGAAGACCCAATCGTTGTACTGGGCAATGTAATCGGCAATCACACACTTCTTGACGAGACCGATCATCACAAGCCACAGACCCATATAGAGACACCGCTCGGAAATGGCACCGGGCTTGCGTACCTGAGGCAACAAGACATGGGCTCGGGTAATGGGCCCTGCCAGAAGCAAGGGGAAAAACGAGAGATAAAAGAGGAATTCCAGCAGAGAGACCTGCATCGTGAACCTGCCGCGATAGACATCGACCACATAACTGATGGCTTGAAAGGTGAAGAAGGAGATGCCGACAGGTAGCGCTACATCGAGCAGACCGAAATTGCTGGAGAAAACAGCGTTGATGGACGACAGGAAGAAATTAGAATACTTGAAGTAAAGAAGCGGAAGCAGGATGATGACGATGGCCAATGTGAGCACCAAACGGTCCTTCCAACAATGGGACGCAGCGCCACCTCTTATCTGATGCATAGTCGCCAACATGCGGCCTGCCCACCATGCCACCAGTGCCACCGCAGGTAGCAACACCATCAACCACCCGTTGGCCAGATAGAAGAACAACAAGCTGAACGCCGCGACATAGAGCACCATGCCCATCCGACTGTAACGACGGATGAACGCATAGATGGCCAGGAAGAAAATGAAGACCATCCAAAAGGTGATGTCGGAGAAAAGCAACATAGGCTATCGAGGGGGGCGAAGCATATACTGGTGATAGACTCGCCGTCGGGTCTGGGTGGGCCGGTCCATCTTGAGCGGATGCCTCGCTTGGGAACTGCTGAGCCATATGGCAATGGTGTCCATCCACAGCGCTGCTGCACTGCGCGTAGGATGCATATTGTCCTCGGCACGATCGAGTTCGAGGTCTCGACTGTCGAAGAAGCGGCCCTCACCTACCCGCTGGCGAATAAGGTCGTTGATGCCCGTGTCCTTCTTCCAGTTGGGTGGACCAATCCAGAGGAAAGGACGATCGCCGATGCGCTTGACGATGGTGTCGATGTACTTCTCGCGCTTCGACAAATCGCGAACAAACAACTCGTTGCCGCCCAGGCAAAGCATGACGTAGTCGGGCTGGATGCGGTCGAGAAAATATTGCAGTGTGTCGGTGGTAGCCCAAAGCTTGGTAGAAGAACTGTACCAGATGATGCTCGACAGGTCGTAGCCATTCTCGAGCGAATAGTCACACAAGCGCTTGGCCAACCATTCGAGCATCGAGTCACCGAAGATCATGATGCGATACTTGTTGAAGTCGGGCTTATGCACCTTGATCTCTTTGATGGGTTCCTCTTCGGGAGGAGTGGGTAATGAGTCTTGAGTAGTGGTATCTGTAGGAGCTATAGTAACTATAGACGCTATAGTATCTATAGGAACTATGGTATCTATAGGCACTATAGGTGTTGTCGGCAAAGAGGGTGGCGTTTCGTCCGACTCGGCAAAAAATAACGGGAACAAACGCCTCACACCCGACAGGTCCGCCTTTTCAAGCATGACGTCGCCCGAGCCAATCTCGAGCGACGACAAGGCATACCCCACGACCAAGGCCATGGGGATGAGAAGAAGGAGGATTATTTTGGCGTAAGACCTCATTGATTAAAATAAGGGATAATTAGGGATTTTAAGGGATATTAAAGGATAATAAGGGACATTTGTTTATAGGGCCCTATATTTCTAATGTCCCTTCAAATCCCTTAATATCACTAAATATCCCTACATTTCCCTTAATGAGCGTACTTCTGCACACGAGCATCGTTGATGACACCGCTCCAATTCAAACCGTAGGCAAAACGATAAGTGTTGCCATCGGCGTCCTTGTAGCATTCGAAGTCGTGGGCCACGTCCTCGCACTGCTCTTCGACGGCCTTCATGCTGACAGGCATATCCATCGGGAGCAAACCCGAAGGCTCAACCTTGCCACTGATGATATCGAGGACCACCTGATTCTCGACCGTGAAGGTGAGCAACAGCGCATCGACAGCACCCTCGAACTCGGATACCACGACAGGACGACCCGTGTTGAGGGCAACCACAACAGGCTTGCTACCCATCAGCTTCCTGGTGTCGAGCACCAGTTTCATGTCGTCCTTGTTTGCTGTCTTGACGGTCTTGCCGCGATAAGAACGGTTGGTGAAGTTCTCCTTGGGGTCGCCACCAGCAATACTAGTCTTGCGTGCGTAGGTGGCAGTATAGTCATTGTACTGCAGGCTGACGGGCACATAGCCATTGCCTCCTTTGTTGCGATCGGCCACATCGTAGCCGGCACCCGACGAAGGCTCGTTGATGAGCACCAGGGCAAAGTCGGCATCCTTCGGGTCATCAACCACGTTGTAATACTTCTTCACAAGGTCGAGGCTGATGGGATAGTCCCACTTGTCCTCGCCCGTCGGGCCGAAGAAGCCCATTGCACGGACAAAATGGCGCTTGGGGACATATACGTTCTTCTTCTCGGCGACGGGAAGCGTCTGCTTATGATTCTTCAGCATGACCACCGACTTCTGCTGAACGTCATAGCCGGCCTCCATGTACTCGGGGCAACCGACAATGGCAGTCGTTTCGGCAGGATCGAGATAGGGATTCTCGAACAGACCTACGCGGAATACATTGAGCAAAAGACGATAAGCCGACTTCTGAAAACGCTGGTCGGCACTCTCCTTGCCATACTTGTCAACCCACATCTGATAGGCTTCGAGCACAGGGCCCTTGTCGTTCTGTCCGCCAAACTGATCGACGCCCGCCTCAAGAATCATAAAGTGACGTTCTGCTACGGGCACATTCTCTACGCCCCAACACATGCCACCAAAACTCTCGACAGCGTTGTTGTCGAACATGATGTTCCAGTCGGTACAAGCCACACCGTCGAAATGATACTTCTCGCGAAGCTGCTCGGCAATCATCCACTTGCTGTAGCTGCCGCCCACATTTTCACCCAACGGGCTCTGGTTCCAGAGGATGCTGTAGATTGGCATCACAGCCGAAGCCATGCCCGTGCCATCGTCCAACTTGAACGAACCTTCGGTGAAAGGCTTCAGATGCTCCTCAAGATTATTGCCCGGATAGACGGCGTACTTGCCATAACAGAAGTGCGAGTCACGACCGCCCTCCTGTGCACCATAGCCATACCAATGCTTCACCATCGCATTGACCGACTCATAACCCCAGGCACCTTCGACCGACTTATCAGCTGGGGAGGTCTGGAATCCGTCGCAATAGGCACGAGCCATGTCGGTGGCAAGGTTGGAATCGTCACCAAAAGTACCGCTGAAGCGGCTCCAGCGAGGATCGGTAGCAATGTCCACCTGAGGAGAGAGGGCAGTGGCAATGCCCAAGGCACGATACTCGCGAGAAGCAATCTGGCCGAACCGCTTCATCGCAGCAGGGTCGAAAGTGGCGGCAATGCCCAGCGAAGAGGGCCATAACGAGATAGTGCCACCAGCGCCATAGTTATATTCGGCATCGGCCGACACGGTGTGACGCGGGTCGGAACTGTTGTTGGCAGGGATGCCATGACCCAACCCTTCGACATAGGCCTGCACATTATTGTTCCACTTGGCAGCGACCTCGGGACTTTCGACAGTGGTTACCAAGACGGCACGAAGATTATCCTCGCCGAGGAACTTCTTCTGCTGGTCGGTGAGGTCGGCGCTCGTCAAGCCACTTTCCTCAAGGGTTGTGCCGTTGTAGGTCGAACCCATGAAGTGACCTGAACGCGAAACGCCAGGAATGGACTGATGGGCAGAATAGAGCATCAGGCCTGCAATCTCTTCGACCGACAACTGTGTAGCCAGGTCCTGGGCACGCTCTTCGGGCGTGAGACGCCAGTCCTCGTACTTGTCGAGTTTACCATCACGGTTCAAGTCCTTGAACTTGTAACCATCCTGTTCGAGCAACTGCACACCCGACTGAGGCGAATAGCCGAGGGTGGCACCGCCCTTCTGAATCACGAGATTATACTGGCCCATCGGCCTCTCATCGTACTTCGAACTGCACGAGGTGAAGCACATGACCATGCCTCCGAGGAGAACAAAGGCAGAAAACGAACGACTGAACATGGCAAAAAACTAATTATTCATGAACATAAAGATCCCATCCGAGATAGTTCTCGAGCGCATCGGCAATGATGTCGGCCACATCGCTGCGCACCAGTGCGACATGATGCTCGAAACCGTTGCGACAGATGTGCTTCATCAGCTTCTGAAGGTTATCAACCTGGGTAACCGCGATGCAACCATCCATTCCATAAGGATCGTTGGTGATCTTGCCTTCGCCTACGTATGCGCGAATCTTGCCGGCAGCATCGTCGGTCGATACGCGGAAGAAAGTGAACTCACCTTCGCTGACCTTGGCATCCACTGCGCCGAAGGTGCGCACCTTGCCGAGTGTGCGACCCAGTACGCCGAGTGGGGTGAGCTTGAGGTCGTTGTTGCCGATGAACGAACGCGGGAAGTTTCCGCAGTGGGTGCATACGCACTTGTTGCGGTCGTCGGCAAAGTTGTTGTTCCAGTCGGCCAAGGCAGGAGCATTGCCCGAAGCCAGACGGAGAGCCAACATCGAGACAGCACCCGTGATGTCGGTTTCACATGCACAAGGAATACCCATATCGCCAAGCATGGCCATGGTGATGCAAGGAGCACAACCATAGTTCTGCTCAAGCGAATCCCAACACTGAAGTGCCAGGGCATCGACCTTGTTGTCGCGAACCCAAGCCTCGACAGCGACACCGAACTTGGCCTGTACGCGCAACTTCTCCTGATATTCGGCGGGCACCTTCGCATAAGCGTGGATATCCTTCAGTTTGGCAAGCAGAGCGGGATCGTCGTCAGTAATTTTCTGTGCAGCAAACAATATCTCCGAAAGGTCGGCAGGAACGACAGTGATGCCGCTGCGCTGCAGCAACTTTTCGCTGGCGCGGCAAGTATTGAAGCCGAGAGGACGTGTGCCGATCTGGCCAATACGGCAATGACGCAGGCCTCCTACAACGCGGCAAATGCCGGCAAACTTATCGACGTCCTTCTTGAACTCCTCGCTATAGATGCTGTATGTGTGGAGGCTGGTGAGCGAGAAGGGGATGCCATACTGATAGAGATTGTTGCAGACCGAGATCTTGCCGCAGAATGCATCGCGACGGCTATCGAGGTCAACCTTGTCGTTGTCGTCGTCACAAGCCTGCACAAGTACGGGCACGTTCAGTTCGGCACGGAAGATGGTATTGATGATACCAATCTCGTAGCCGAAGTTAGGAAGACTCACCAGGATGCCATCAATCTCGTCGCGGTGTGCGCGGAAGAGTTCAGCATTCTTGATACCGTCTTCGAGTGTCTCGATGGAGCTCGAACCCGTCGGGGTGGCATCCTCGGGAAGGATGACATATTCATAACCTTTCTCGTCGAGCGTCTTGAGCAACTGCTTCTTGACGTCTTTTGCGAGTTCAGAGTTGAAGTAGGCGCGTGTGCCAATAATCACGCCGAAACAAACTTTTCCGTTTTTCATATTATAAGGATTATATAATTGTTAATTATTCATTGTTAATTGTTATTTGATCAGATGCTCCACCGCCTTGCGCCAAGCCGAATAGTCTTTTGATGTCGCTTCGCTAGCGTTGGGGGTGATGCGCTTGATGATGTTCTTCAGACGGCTCACCTCGTCGGGTGTAGTCCATACCTGGCGTGCAAAACCGTTCACAACGACAGCACCCAAGGCCGATGCATCCTCCACATCGGTGCAGACGATGTCGGCATCCAAGAGGTCTGCCTGGAGCTGCATCAGGAACCCGTTGCCCGTGGGACCGCCATCGGCACTAAGTTCGCTGATAGTGATGCCTGTGGTAGCCGTCATAGCCTTCACAAGATCAGTCACCTGATAAGCAATGCTCTCGACAGCGGCACGGACAATGTGCGCACGAGTGGTATTGAAAGTCATTCCGACAATGGCAGCCTTCACCTGATCCTGCCACCATGGAGCCCCAAGGCCAGAAAATGCAGGGATGAGATAGACACCACCATTACTTTCAACACTGGTAGCAATAGCCTCAGTCTCGGCGGGGCTGCCGAAGAGTTTCATCTGGTCGGCCATCCACTTCAGGGTAGCACCTGTACTGTAGATATTGCCTTCGTAGGCATAGTAGGTCTTGCCGAGAATCGAAAAACCAATGGATGTTACGAGACCTTCGGGAGCCTTGTGAGGCTCTTCGCCAATATTGAGCATCACCGACGAGCCAGTGCCATAGGTTACCTTGCCGGTACCCGCACTGAAGCACATTTGACCAATCAGTGCGCCATGCGAATCGCCCAATACGCCTGCGATTTCGATGGGTGCACTGAATAGGCCTTCGACGGTTGTCTCGCCATAATGAGCATCGCACGGACGCGGTTCGGGCAGCGCTGCCACAGGAATACCAGTGGCCTTGAGTACGTCGGCATCCCATGCCTGCTTATAGATATTGAAGACCATGGTGCGGCTGGCATTGGTGTAGTCGGTGGCAAACGTTTTGCCAGTGGTCAAACGCCAGACGAGCCAGCAGTCGATGGTGCCGATGAGGAGTTCGCCGGCCTCAGCCTTGGCACGAGCACCTGGAACATTGTCGAGAAGCCAGCAGATCTTGCTTGCACAGAAACTGGGATCAACCTTCAAGCCTGTGCGTTGCTCAACCAACTGTTCCATGCCCGGCACCTTGCGCCATTGGCGGCACAACTCTGCGCCACGGGTATCCTGCCAAACCAGCGCATGATAGACGGGCTTGCCTGTCTGCTTGTCCCAGGCAACGACGGTCTCTCGCTGGTTGGTGATGGCGAGGGTATAGTTGTCGGGATTGAGATCACGGCCTTCGAGCAACAGACCGATGGCCTTGACGGTGTTGGCATAAATCTCCTCGGCATCATGTTCCACCCATCCGGCCTTCGGATAATACTGCTGGTGAGCCACCGAGGAGCGCGCGAGCAACTTGCACTGCTCGTCAAAGAGAAGCGCCTTGGTAGCCGATGTGCTTTGGTCAATAGCAATGATATATTTCATAACCTTTCGAACGTTTCAGAACCTTTCTTAACCCTTCAGAACCTCCTTCGCTGCCTTATAGATGCCTTCGTAGTCGAAGCCATAGTGGTGGAAGACCTCGAGGGGCTTGGCATGAATGACGTTCTCGTCGGGAACACCAAGGATGCGCATCTTGACAGGACATTCCTGTGCGGTCACTTCTGCTACCGAAGCACCAAGGCCTCCGAAAACGCTATGCTCTTCGGCGGTGACGATGGCACCCGTCTCGCGGGCAGCCTTCAGGACAGCCTCCTTGTCGAAAGGCTTGAGCGTGTGCATATCGAGCACACGGGCACGAATGCCCTCCTTGGCCAACATGTCAGCAGCCTCCACACAGTGAGCCACGGTCTCTCCACATCCGATCAAGGTCAGATCGTTGCCTTCGCGCAAGGTATTGGCCTTGCCTGGAATGAATTCGAAATTGTCGTCATCATAGACATCGGGCACGGCATTGCGGCCCACACGCACGTAAGCGGGTTTGTTGTGATTGACGAGGAACTGGCACAGCTTGCGGCTCTGACGTGCATCGCAAGGCAGATAGACTTCGATGCCCGGGAAGGTTCGCAGCACGGCGATGTCGTGCAGGCTGTGATGGGTGGCACCCAACTGACTATAGGCCACTCCTCCGCTCACGCCAATGATCTTCACCGGCATCTGACTATAAGCCATATCGACCTTAACCTGTTCCAGGCTGCGGGCCACATAGAAACAGGCGGGACCGAAGACAAATACTTTCTTGCCCGTCGAGGCGAGGCCTGCCGAAACGCCCACCGAATTCTGCTCGGCGATACCTACCTCCACAAACTGCTGGGGTAAAGTCTTGGCAAAATCGTCAAGCGTGGCCGACCCCGTTGCATCGGAAGTAACAACAACGATATCCTTATCTTTCTGGCCCAGTTCAACAAGTGTGCTGGTAATGCTCTTGCGGCATGGTATCTTATTGATTTCTTTCATTTCCAAATAACAATTAATAATTTACAATTAACAGTTGGCAATGCGGATATCAATATCGTGCAGAGCCTCTTCGTATTGTGCGGCATTGGGCACACCGTGGTGCCACTTGGCCACATTCTCCATGAAGCCTACGCCCAGACCCTTGGTGCTCTTCGAGATGAAAAGGTGAGGCTTGCCTCCCTTCCAATCGATGGCATCGAGAGCTGCCACAATGGAGTCGATGTCGTCACCATTGATTTGCTTCACGTCCCATCCAAAAGCGGTCCAACGATCGTAGATCGATTCGAGGGGCATCACATTTTCGGTCGAACCGGAGATCTGCAAGCCATTGCGGTCGATGAAGGCTACCAGATTGTCGAGATGAAACTTGTTGGCAGCCATCGCTGCCTCATAGATAGAGCCTTCGGCCTGTTCGCCATCGCCCATCACGACGAAGGTCTTCCAGTTCTTCTGGTCCATCTTTGCTCCTAAAGCCATGCCAACACCTACGCCAAGTCCATGACCGAGGGCACCTGTGTTGATTTCCACACCAGGGATGCTATTGTCGGGATGACCGCCGAGGTGAGCGCCGCATGTGCCATAGGCATCGAGTTCTGTTTGGTCGATGAATCCCTTGTCGCAAAGCACAGTATAAAGGGCTTCGGCGCAATGCCCCTTACTGAGGACAAAACGGTCGCGATCGGGCATCTTCGGGTCGCTGGGATTGACATTCAGTGTGTGGTTATAAAGGACGGTGAGCAGATTCAGAACGGAGAGATCTCCACCTGTATGCCCCGTACCACCTTGATAGATGAGAGTAATGAGCTTCTTTCTCAAGAGCTCAGCTTTTCGTTTGAGTGCTTGGTTATCCATACATTATTAATTATTAAGAATAAACTGCCGGTTTCCATGCTGCAAATATAGTCAATCGAAAGCAAAAAACGAAAGAAAACGAAAACAATAATTCAATAATTAACGTTTTCTAACATATTGAGCGCGAAATAAATGTTTTAAAGCAACTAAAGAATGCAAAAAATTGCGAAAGAAAACAAAAGCAAGACGCAAAAATTCCAAGCGTTTTCGGTAAAAACTGCATCAAAAAGAAGAAAATTCAGTTGAAAAAGAGAAAAAACACCGAAAAATTTTTTTTTATTAGAAAAAAGAAGTACATTTGCACCGCTAAAACAAAACCACATCAATATGCTACTGGCCGCTCAACGCAGGGAGAAGATTGTCGCCATGCTTCGCGAAGACGGGCATGTCAAGGTCAACAACCTGAGCAAACTGTTTAACGTCACCGAGGTCACCATCCGACAGGACCTCGAGAAGTTGGAGGAAGAAGGATCCTGCCAACGCGTGCATGGTGGGGCCATTCTGAACAATGCTGGAGCAAACGTAGGGGAGTTTCTGGTGCTCAACCAAGACAACCTCGCCGCCAAGATGGCTATTGCCCGCGAGGCAGTGAAGCGCATCAAGGATGGCGAAACCATCATCCTTGATTCCGGATCAACGACTACCGAAATCGCTCGCCTCATCTCAGGATATTCCAACCTCACCGTCATCACCAATGCCATCAATATCGCCATGATATTGGGCAAGGACCCAGGTATCAACCTGAACGTCACGGGAGGGGAATTCAAGTCTCCCACCCTTTCTCTCACCGGCCCCAAGGCAGCCGAATATTTCAAAGGTCTTCATGCCGACAAGGTCTTCCTGGCCACTGCAGGCATCAATGTCGCTAATGGTCTGACCTATCCAAGTATGAGCGACCTGGTGGTCAAGAAAGCAATGATTGACGTCAGTGACCGTGTTTATCTTGTCGCCGACAGCACAAAGGTGGGCAAAAGTTCGTTTGCCACCCTCGGCAAACTCTCGATGGTCGATACCATCATCACCGACTCGAACATCTCAAAAGATGACGAGGCATTATTCCGCAGCTACGACCTCAAATGCATAATAGCGCAGCTATAATACTTAACACACACATTTTTACACATCCCCGTGTCGGAAGTCGAAAGAGATTTCCGACACGTTTTTTATTGGGACGAATCATCTCATCTGCACAATCCTTCCATCCTTGACGACGAAACCGTGATAGCCATTGCCCACGGGCATACCCAACAGATTGTATGCTCTTCCATCGCCAACCTTCTTATCGTCTCGACATTCTACGATGCCCGACGGATCATACAGTCCATAGGCTTCGAGTTGGCTCAAGAGTATATCCGTGCGTCGAGGGAAATAATCGTCGAGAAGTTCCTGCTTGCGCACCAACCAATGATCGTTGCGAGTATAGGTATCGTTGGTCTCGCCCGTTGATTTGCGGTAGTCGCCCCAACGTGCGCTCTCGCCAATGATGGCGAGGTCTATTTCATTGGCCAAAGTCTCATATAGAGCTGCGGCTCGTTCGGGTGTCAGGATGCCATCGTTGGTCAGATGCATTTCGATGCGCTCCTGCATCAAACGGCGGAAGTCGGGATTCTTCTTCAGCACCTTCATCATCTGCGTCGGGTCACCCTTCACAGCAGTCACCTTATTATATTCCACATCCTTGAATGCCGTCTCGGCATCCCAAACCAAGTAGCGGAAACCCGTTCCAGGATCGACGCGACTGCGCAAGCAGCGCCAGTTGTTATGGTCCCAGTCATCATTGCCGATATACCAATTGACGAGCATATAATCGCAGAAGTTGGAGAGGTCGAGCAGACTTCGGTCGGTCAATTGCTGATAATAACTATCCTGCTCTTTCGACCCCACCTTCATCACAATCTTGTACATCTCCTCGTAGGCCTGACGATTTCCATCGATCATGTCGCTGACATCAACGACATCATAATCCTCGTCGATGCCACCCAGATAGTCGCTAGCAAAATTATCGTTGATCTTTTCACAAAGTTCATAGAGGCCCCAATACAATCCATTTATATAAAGGTGTGCAAATCGACGATGAGTGATCAGGTTACCCATAGCATGATGCGCCTCCTTGGACCAGGAGTCGAGGATATATTGCGCTTGGGTACGCTGGATGATATTCTGCGGGTACATGCTCGTGCTGCCGTTTTTCAGCCAGGTGTAGTTGTAGCCGGCACGCAGTATTAGATGATCGAAGTGAGTCACTGCATCCTCTTCCTCAAAGAGATCGAATTTCAACTTACCGGCTCCATACTCCTTTCGGAACGACACGCGGAAGGAATGCTTCGGGGTATTCTGCGGATTACGGCTGTTGCCGCCATGAAGCAGCAAGCCGCAATTGCGTTGAAATGCCTTGTTGGTCTTCGGGTCATAATACTCGATTGAAGCGGGACGTTCCCATCCGTCGCCCAGCTTCGAGAGATCCTTGCCCGTATGGACGTAGATGCCTCCCGTTTCGGGATCTTCGGACTGCGAGAACAGATAGTCAATATTGGTGACCAGGCAGACGGTGGGTATAGAGAGCATGGCACTATCCATCAACGGGCCATAAGTCTCGCCTAACGTAATCGTGGTGTCCATGGCATAGTCGGCTGCCCAATAACTGCTGGCATCCTTCTTGCTCCAGATGGCAGGATAACCCTGGGGCGAAGCGGACTGACGGCAGACATCGTGAAGGAAGATGAAGGTGCGCGTAGCTATGGGGCCTATCGAATCGTTGGCATCGATACAGACTGCGCTGACGGGTGTAGTCGTACCAATTGTGATGGGCTCGACATAACGCACAGCATTGACACGTGTGGGACGTGTGCCATCCAAAGTATAATATACGTCAAAGCCAGGCTCCGACGAGGCAAGCGACAATGCGAAGGCCTCGTCGTGGAATGGCTGAGCGTCGCTGAACACGACCTCCTGTGCCTGTAATCCCAACGACAGGCATCCGATGATTAACGATGATAATGTGTGTTTGTGTGTCAATTCTTTTCAAAGATTATTGAGCAAATGGTCTTTATGGTTTCATTCCCATAGCCCTTGTATATCCTTCATTCGTCAGGCAGTTCTCAAACTTGGCATTTTCGAGCAATTCGTTCATCGCTGCCTTGGCAACGTCCTGAGCAACTTTGTTGTCGCGAATCTTTTTGAAAGAACCACGGTCAACGGCGGCATATGCACGGATGAGTTCCCAGTTCTCGGGCATCTTGATCTGCTTCATGCAACTGGTGGCGTTCATCTTCTTGTAGGGCCAATAGGTCCAGCCGATGTTCTGCGACTCCATCACCCTGGTAAATCCATGAATCCACTCGTCGGTATTCTCTCCCGTCTCGCCCATATACATCGGCAAGTTCACGCTGTCGCGGAAATGCACGAAGTCGGCAAGGTGCAGAGCTATGGTATCGCACCAATATCGATGGCAGGTGTACATCATCTTGTCGTCAAACTTAGAATCCTTGAAGACCTTGAAGTTGCCATTCCACTGCGCACCGCCCAACATCACGATGTGGTTCTGATCGACTTTGCGGATAGCCTTGGTGATGCGCATATAAAGTGGTTCGAGAGCAGCATTGAGTTCATCGAGTTTCTCTGCCTCATAGGGAGCTATGGGTTCGTTCAGCAGGTCATAACCGATTACGATGGTGTCGTTGGCATAATGGGCGGCTATGCGTTGCCAAATGTTGCAACAACGCTGCTGTTGCCACTCACTTTCCAGAAGCCATGGATAACCATAACTATCGTCAATGTTATCGCCCGTCTGACCGCCAGGAGCATCGTGCATATCGAGGATGACACGCAGGTTCTCGTTGCGACACCAGTCCACAACTCTATCAATCAATCGAAATCCCTCGGTACTGTCATTCCTGCCCATATAATACTCGTCGGTGAAGAGTTTGTAGTGGAATGGAATACGCAGGGTGTTCATGCCCGTCTGGGCAATATAATGAATATCTGCCTCGGTGATGTAGTTCTCCTTGAACTGGTTCCAGAAGTTGGTCGTGAACTCCTCGCCCGTCAGTTCGCAAAACATCTGGTTGATGAGACGATAGGACGATGTTTCGCCAAAGCGGAACATATATCCTTCGGGATTGATCCAGTTGCCCAGATTGATGCCCCTAATGAAGAACTTCTCTCCATCGGGCTTCACAAGGTCGTGTCCGCTCACCGTGATGAAGCGTCCTTCAAAATCGTTACGTCCTGTTTCTCTCGACGTGCAGGCTGCCAACAATACAATGGCCATGCCCAAACCAATGATTTTTTTCATGCTTTTAGACCTAATAATAAAAAACTACGCTGCAAAGATATATATTATTTTTCCTCTCTCCAAATCTTCGGCAAAAAAATGCTGTAAATGAGCGCATTTTTGCCAAATGACGAAAAACGGGAGGGCGAAATCATCGCTCTCCCGCTAATTCTAGAACCGAGTATTTATCTGGTGAAATAGGTTTTCTTGCCGTTGATGAGATAGAAATGTCCAGCCTCTGGTGCTACGACTCTTCGTCCATTCAGGTCGAACACCTGCTGACGCTGCTGCGGGGCATTCATTTCCTCAATGCCTGTGACAGATGAATCATAGACTGCATTTTCGATGATGTAGGTTATCTCCATCGGCATGCTGCCATAAGAGAATCGGGTTGTGAGGCTAAGCGTATTGTCACTATGACTGTAGGTGGCGGTCAGAGAGGAGCCTGTGATGGCTTTCTCGACATCGTCCACAACGATGGTCTCGCTATAAGTCTGCTCATCGAAGACCACGCTTCTCGACTCCATGTCGTAAGTAAAGGTTGCTCCATGGATGGTGAACGATGGGAGGGTCATATTCATCGCCGTATAGACCATCTTCGGCAAGGTGATGTCGGCATCAGTGGCTCCATTTACCTGCAGAAAAACTACATCTGACTCATTGTCCTGCCACGCATTCATAGATTCAACGCCGAATCTGGAAGGACCGACAAAAGCCATTGGGCCATGCTGTGCAATGGCTGTGGCGCACAAAACTGCACCTGCAAAAAGAGATAGAATTCGCTTCATAGATTTGTTGTTTTATGGAATAAAAATAAATAAAGAATAAAATATTTACGACCCCGGATACAAAAAAGACCGTATCTTTGCCTTTTTCGGGTGCAAAGATACGGCTATTTTGCAAGTCGTGCAATCCTTATTTATGAGGAACCGCATCCTCAAAAATGAGGATAAGGCGTTTCAATCCATCGAGGGCTTTAATTCTTCGATACTCACAAAGCCATTTACCACCGAGTAGATGATGATGTCGGCGATGGAACGTGCGCCGAGTTTTTCCATGATGTTCTTACGGTGGGAGATGACTGTGGTTACGCTAATCTGAAGTTGGTCGGCTATCTCCTTGTTGATATAACCCTTGCTGAGCAACACCGCTACCTCGATTTCTCGAGCCGAAAGCACCTGTCCTCCTTGTCCCGACTGCTTCTCCATCAGATAGCGCATACCATGTCCCTTGCTCTGGAGCGTCATCAAGTCGCGTATCAGAGTGGCTTCGCTTTGGCAAACGTTGAGGGTGAATACACCATTGATGATCATGTCGCCCGCCACCAGCACAATGCTCTTGTGCGGATTGTTGCGGAAGAACTGGACATGTTCAAAATAGATGCGTGATGATACGAAGAAGTGCTGGAAGTCCAGGTTCTCCTGATTTTGGAGCACCTCAAACGATTCGCAGACCACAACCTCAGCAAATGGTGGCAAAAACCTGCCCAGCACCTGCTGAAGACCCAAGCATGTCAAGATATTGTCGTCGATGATGGCAAAACGAATCGGGGGCATATAACAATTATTATTTGTTAATTGTTAATTATTAATTGAAATTTGTCATTTGACCTCCGTCAGATGCTCTCTCCTCCAGTCGAAATAACGTGTCCACAATTCGAGCTGTGGCATATTGGGCAACTCGGTGACGTAAGCGCCATCGCGGAAGTACATCGTGCTCTCGGTGCCCTGGCTATAGGCAGGCCAGTAGGGCAGAAGATCGCCATTCGGATCGCCCGTCTTGATGAAGTTCACCCAATACTGGTGAATGATCTTTGTCATGGCAGCATCCGACGGACTTTGCGGACCACCCCAACCGCCTCCGCGCTGCGGACCAAAGGTAAACGCCAACTCGAATGCATGTGTTGAAATCTGCTTGCGTTTGGTCTGCTGATTCATACGGAAAGGATTAAACTTCAGTTGGTCGAAGAAGTACATATAGACCTTTCCCTGACCTTTCTGCGACTGCAAGTTGGCCCAAGCGTAGGTTGGCCAAGCAAAGGCAGCTTCGCGGAAGATGTCGGAATGGGCATCGAAAGCCTCTTGTTCGTTCGTGCCGGGATACATCCGCTTAAACTCATCGCGCCACTCGGGAGCGAACGACGTGCGCATCTCCTCTTCATATTGAGCGGTCGTGAATCTTCCTAAAAAACCCGAGAACATCGATCCCTCATCCGAATTTGTTCCCATCAGCACATTCACGTCGTTGAAGTTGCCCTTTTGGTACTGAACATAAGCATCGGTGCTGAGGACATAGTCGTCATAGCATGGCCACAAGGCACCACCTGCGCTAAATGCAGCCGAATCATTCAGGAAAACCTCGGCCGGCAACTTGCGCAGGTCCTTCAGCTTGGGGTTCTTCTTACCTGTGACACGCTGGATGTAAGCTAGTCCATAAGCCTCTGAGCCCTTCACATTGCGTACCGAATTGTTATCGATGCGCACATTGTCCATCGGAACCATGTTGCCACCGCTCTCGCTGATGGCACCGCGGAAAAGGCCCTTGGCCAATGGACTCTGGCAAAGCATGCCCACGGAGATAGCACCCGCACTCTCGCCCATGATGGTCACCTTGGCGGGGTCGCCACCAAAGGCAGCGATATTGTCGTGTACCCATTGCAGCGCCATAATCTGGTCCAAGAGGCCGTAGTTGCCCGATGTGGCATGGCCTGTCTCCTTGATGCTTTCCTGTGTCAGTTCAGGCAGTGAAAGGAAGCCCATGCAGTTCAAGCGATAAGTGATGCTTACAAACACGATACCCGCCTTGGCAAAGTTGCTACCGTCGTTACCAAACGAATTTCCCGTCGAGAAACCACCGCCATGGATCCAAACCAGCACGGGCAGTTGCTCATCCTTCTGCTTTGCCGGTGTCAAGACGTTCAAATAAAGACAATCCTCGCTAATGGCGGGAGCCTCTTGTCCGGGCATCGCTTGTGCCCGTTGAATGCCCTGCACGGCGAAGTGATCCGCCTTCAGCGTTCCCTCCCAAGCCTTGGCAGGTACGGGTGCTTTCCAGCGAAGATTTCCAACAGGTGGTTCTGCAAACGGGATGCCCTTAAAGTGTGCCATCCCATCCTCGACTACACCCTCTATCTCTCCTTGGGCAACAGTTGTGCGGACGAGCTGTGCCTCAGTCTGAGCAGCTGCCAACAGGGCTATGACTGCCAATGCTATCTTCGATTTGCGCATCTTGTTCTCTCGTTTAGTTCAATGTCAAATTATATGTGAATGAAGGGCTGACGACCCATTCTGGCGCCAGCCCTTCGATTGTTATCTTGTATCGCTTAGCAGAAAGGATTCTCGGTAGGATAGAAGTTGCCCTTCGGGAAGTTATAGTCGATTTCGTCAACGGGGATGCCCATGTACTTGAGAACCTCCCAGAAGTACTTGCCCTGATGGCCGAACATAACGGCGCAGTGATGTGGATAGTGCTTCTCGATGAGGACGTGACGATAGAAGCGGCTCATGTTCTTGATGCCGAAGATACCGATCGAACCGAACGAGCGGGTAGCCACTGGCAGAATCTCGCCCTGAGCAACGTAAGCACGGAGACGAGTGTCGGCAGTAGACTGCAGACGGTAAACGGTAGCGAGACCTGGCTTCAGGTCGCCCTCCAAAGTACCGTTGGTAACCTCTACTGGCAGGGCGCGGGCCATAATGCGCTGGAAGCACATCTGGCAGTTGCAAACCTTGTTGGATGCTGTGTTGCCGCAGTGGAAGCCCATGAAGATTTCCTTGTCGGTGTAGGTGTCGCAGAGGAACTTCTTGCCCTTGATGCTCTCCTCGTACATGTCGGCAGGTACAGTGTTGTTGATGTCGAGCAGGGTAACGGCATCCTGGGTGATGCAGGTTCCGATGTACTCCGACAAAGCGCCATAGATGTCAACCTCGCAGGCAACGGGGATGCCACGCGATGTCAGACGGCTGTTCACGTAGCAAGGAACGAAGCCGAACATGGTCTGGAATGCAGGCCAGCACTTGTTGGCCATGGCAACGAACTGACGCGAACCCTTATGTGCCTCAATCCAATCGGTCAAGGTGAGTTCGTACTGAGCAAGCTTAGGCAGCACATGAGGAATCTTGTTGCCAGTGCCGAGCTCAGCAACCATATCCTTCACTACCTCGTCAATACGAGGATCGCCAGCATGCTTCTGGAAAGCCTCGAGCAGGTCGAGCTCGGAGTTCTCCTCGATCTCAACGTCGAGATCATAGAGGGCACGGATAGGAGCGTTGCAAGCAAGGAAGTTATTTGGACGTGGACCAAAGCTGATGATCTTCAGGTTCCGCAGACCCACGATAGCGCGAGCGATAGGCAGGAACTCATGAATCAGTTCAGCGCAGTGAGCAGCGTCACCCACAGGCTCCTCAGGGATGTAAGCACGGGTCTTGCGGATATCCAAAGCCTGGCTAGCGTTCAGCATACCACAATAAGCGTCGCCACGACCATCAATCAGGTCGTCCTGTGTCTCCTCAGCAGCAGCACAGAACATCGTTGGGCCTTGGAACCAATCAGCTATCATTGTCTCAGAAATCTCGGGACCGAAGTTGCCAAGATATACGCAAAGGGCGTTGCATCCAGCCTTCTTCACATCCTCAAGAGCCTGCTGAGCGTGAATTTCACTCTCTACAATACAGATAGGACACTCGTAGATATCGGCATTGCCGAACTTCTCTACATACTTGGCGATAACAGCCTTACGGCGGTTAACAGCCAATGACTCGGGGAAACAGTCGCGACTAACAGCGACGATTCCGACTTTGATTACAGGTACATTTTTCATATAACAATAGAAGTGTATAAGGTAATTGTTTATGTTGTCTTTCAGGTGGCAAAGATACAAATATAATTTGACATAAACACTTTTTACCTCGAAAAAATTCTATTAAACTCAAATTTTTACCTTTTTTATTACAAATTACATTCCACACACTACAAAGTGGACCATTTTGATGGTTTACCTCAGCCTCAAATCCTTTTTCTGCCTATCATCCACATTTTTCGGTCTCTTTTGTTTTGTAATCCAAAAATTATCTTTATATTTGCAGCGCAAATACCTCCTACCATCATGATAAACGTACAAGACTTTATCCGTAACTACCAAGAGGCCTTTGGTACCAAGGCCCCTCTGCCATTGTTGTTCGGCTACAGCGACCAACCCATTGCCACGACGACAAAAATTGGCGGCTGCTTCTTCAAAGGCCTCAACGAAGCACGCAATGGTGTGCCCGTAAGCCTCAGCGCCGAGGTCATCGGTTGCGGCGGCGGCAAACTCTACACGGGTTTCTCCGATATGCCCGAACGTGTACCCAAATTCGTGTCGCTGACCGAAAAGTACAAGAAAACACCCGAGATGGTGAAAGATTATATCGACTCTTTGCAGATGCAACGTGCCGAGAAGACCTATTTGAACTTCATCCGGGCTGACAAAGCCGAAACATTCGATAACGTTGACGGCATTCTCTTCTATGCAACACCCGACATGCTTTCAGGACTCTGTGGCTGGGCATTCTTCGACAATAATGAGCCCGATGCTGTCGTGTCGTTGTTCGGATCGGGGTGCAGTACGGTGGTGTCGATGACGGTGGTCGAGAATGCGCGCAATGGCCATCGTTGTTTCCTCGGGTTGTTCGACCCTTCGGTGCGCCCATTCGTAGGACGAGATGAACTGAGTTTCACTATTCCTTTCAGCCGATTCGTCACAATGATGGACACCATGAAGGAGTGTTTCCTTTTCGACTCCCACGCCTGGAAGAAAGTAAAAGCCAGGATAGAGGAGGATAATTAATCTCTAAAGGCTTTATAGTCACTATAATTATTATAGTTACTATCATCAATTAAAAACGTACAAAACCACCAACTATGAAACACTTGCTTGCCATTATGTGCATGATGCTGATGACCTCGATGGTCGCAGCACAAGGCGCCAACCCACAACGCCCAGGTCGCACCGAGATGAAGAAGATGCCATGCCACCTGCTCAACGGCATCACCGAGCGCGACTATGCTATCTACTTGCCTGGCAGTTACGACGAAGAACCCTTGCGCCAATACCCTGTTCTCTACCTGATGCACGGCGGTGGAGGCAGCCATACCGATTGGGAGCGTGCCAACCATCTGTCGCATGTAACAGATAGTCTCATCTTTTGCGGAGCCATCGATGACATGATCATCGTTTGTCCCGAAGGCAACCAGCAGAACATGATGTACTTCAACTCGCCCACTCCCAATTCAGCAGCTCTCGGTGCCCCCGACTGGAAATACGAAGACTACATCTTCGAGGAGCTGATCCCCTACATCGAACAAAACTACCGCGCACGCACCGATAAGGGTGGACGAGCCATCGCTGGTTTTTCGATGGGCGGAGGTGCTGCTACGGTCTATGGCGTACATCATCCCGAGAAGTTCTGTATGGTCTATGACATCAGTGGCTACCAACGTGCCCAACCACTCGAATTCCTCAAATTCGACCCTTCGGCAGCATGGCGTCAGCAGATAATTGACGACAACAACCCCATCCTTCGAATCAGCCAAGGCTGTGACGAAGAAGTTAAGGCCTGGAAGCAGGTCGATTGGAAGGTAGCTGTAGGCGACCATGACTTTACCCTCGATGCCAACATGGACCTCGTCCACGCCATGCACACCAGAGGTATCTCCGTAGCGATGCACGTCGATGACGGCGACCATAATATGGAATGGGTCTCCCCAGCCCTCGTAGATGCCATCAAGCGCGCCAATCGCAACTTTCTTAATAAATAGACGAATATGAATTCACAACTCCACCCCAAAGAAGAAGCATCGCGCTGCCTACTTTGCGCCGATGCCCCTTGCAGCAAAGCCTGCCCCAATGGTGACCCCGCCCGCGCCATCCGCGCCATTCGTTTCGACAACACGTCTCTCGCCCGTCAGTGGGTGATCAATTGTTCCGATGAGGAACTCCAGGCAGCCGAACAAGCCTGCATCCACTACGACAGGCCCATCCGAATCCGTGAGTTACTGCGTACTGTTGAGACTTTGGCGCAAGAAGATTCCAAGCATGCCGTCTCTTCGACCGACGCGCTTCCCGACCTCAGCATCGACTTCTGCGGCATTCCTTGTGAGAATCCATTCTTCCTCGCTTCGTCAGCCATCTGTACCAACTACGAGATGGTGGCACGTGCCTTCGAGGCAGGATGGGGCGGCGTTTTCTACAAGACCATCTGCATGCAGGACATCCATGAAGTGTCTCCCCGTTTCGATGCAATACACACCGATGACAATGGCGACTTCTACGGTTTCCGCAACATGGAACAGCTGAGCGAGAACCCGGTACGCATGGATTTCGACATCTTGAAACGGCTGAAGAAAGATTATCCCTCCAAAGTCGTCATCGCTTCCATCATGGGACAGACCGAGCGGCAGTGGATTGTGCTGGCCAAGATGGCGGAACGCGCAGGATGTGATGCCGTGGAGCTTAACTTCTCCTGTCCCCAGATGCGACTGGCCGGCATGGGCTCCGACGTCGGCCAAAACTCCGAACTCGTCACTTTCTACACGGCATACGTAAAGCGTAATGTCTCCATTCCTGTCATCCCAAAGATGACACCCAACATCACCCAAATCAACGAGCCTGCCATGGGCGGCTATTTTGCCGGTGCCGATGCCATCTCAGCCATCAACACCATCAAGAGCGTTACGATGAGCGACAATGCCAGTGTCTCGCAGAAGAAGACCATATCCGGCTACTCTGGACGTGCCGTCAAACCCATCGCACTGCGTCACATCCTGGAGATGGCGAAGAATCCTATTATGAAGAATGTTCAGTTCAGTGGTATCGGAGGTATCGAGACTTGGCGCGATGCGCTGGAATTCATCCAACTGGGATGCCGCAACGTGCAAGTCTGCACTGCGGTTATGCAGTATGGCTATCGAATCATCGACGACCTTGTGCTTGGCCTGCAACACTATATGCTACAACGTGGCGTGAAGCACTTGTCTGACATGGTTGGTGAAGAACTTCCAAACTTTGTCTCGCCATCCAACCTGGATCGTGGCACCATTGTCTATCCCAAGATTAACACCGAACGATGCATTGGTTGCGGACGTTGCTATACGTCATGCATGGATGGTGGCCATCAGGCCATCACCTTCGACACAGCGACACGTCGTCCTCACATCGTCGGTACCCGCTGCGTAGGTTGTCATCTCTGCCGTCTTGTCTGTCCCACTGGTGCCATCGGCATGTCGAAGAGGATTGACAAGGCTAAGAAATGAAGAAAATCGAACCTTGCTTACTGATATTGGCTGACAATAGCCTTTAGATCGTTCAATCGCAAAGCACCACTCTGTCTCCACAACATCTCTCCCTTTCGGAAGAGCATGAGTGTGGGGACTGATTGTACGCGATAGTTCATAGCGAGACTGTTGTTCTTGTCCACGTCAATCTTGATAATGCGGATGCTCTCGCCCAATTCGTCCTTGAGTTGTTCGAGCACGGGATGCATCATCTTGCAAGGACCGCACCATGTAGCAAAGAAATCGACCAACGTAAGTTGCTCACTATTGATGATATCGTTGAAGTTTTCCATAACGTTATTATTTCAAGATGTTATTATCAATGTATAAAATCCGTCTATCAGCGGTCATTATTCGATGTTGGCAAAGTTGAAGCAATGAACCCACCGACATCCACATAACCGCCCTTGCGACGGGTGGAGTAACAGAAGATGGCGTAGCGTGTGCCCATGAAGAAACGCTGATAGTCGAAACGCATCTGATAATCGGGGCCAATGCGCTTCCATTGCTGTCCGTCAAGGCTATAATAGAAGGTTGCCACGTCACGTCCCAAGGAAAAATCTCCATCGATGCGCAGCCAAACAGTGCCTTGCTTGAACTCCACCCGCTCTCGTTCGGTCACCTCCACGTTGGTCACCCGCTTCTCCTGCCCATCCATATTGATGACCTCTTCAGTCATTGTGAGCACGTATTTCCTTTTTTGCTTCGTAACAGTTAAAACGCCGCTATGTCCATTGAAAGCACAGAAGCCTGCACGGTCGCCATCCTTGAGATGCGACATGTCCAGTTCAATCTCAGCAGTGCAAGCGGGACCCATCATGCGCTGTGAGAGTGTATTGGGTGCCAAATACAGATTTTCGACCATACGGCTCGTCTTGAGACGCAGGTATCCCGGACGTTCGGTGAGCGACCAAGCTGCGTCATTCGGATTGTGATTCCACTGCCACTGCAGACCCAATGTCGGACTTTCGAAGTCATCACTAATCATCAACGGAGTTACAGGTTGTCCCTTGACCACAGGACGCATACGCTCAGGGACCTTGCCATATTCGTCGCCCAGCATAGGCCAACCATCCAGCCAGCGACAGGGCATCAGCGTAATTACGCGTCCTACGGCACCATGATCCTGAAAGATAATACCATACCAGTCACCATCCTTCGAATCGACAATGGTGCCTTGTCCGACGTAGGGGAATCCGCCGAGGTCGGATTGCAGAATCACATTTTTCTCGTAAGGTCCGTGAATGTCGTCGGCACGATAGCACACCTCGCGACGATAGCGTCCGGGTGCCCAAACCTGAGAAATCATTAACAGATAGTACTTACCATTGTGCTTCACCATGCGTGAACCTTCGAGCAAACCTTTTTCATCGGCTTCACGCTCAAAGATCTTCCTATGGCTCCCTTCGATGACGCCCGAAAGATCGGGCTTCAATTCACATAGTTCTCCTGTGCCATAAACCACATAAACACGACCATCGTCGTCGAAAAGCAGCGAGCAGTCGTGGAAATGCGGCAATCGCGACACAAGCTCCCATGGTCCAGCCGGATCCACGGCAGAATAGATGTAGGAACGTCCCATATCGCCCATCTCATTGGGTGCAAAAAGGACGTAAAACTTCCCGTTATGGTATTTGAGCGAAGTTGCCCATTGACCACGTCCATATACTGTGCCTCCCTGCAAATCGTAGCGCGGGGAATCGGTCAATCGGTCCACTACATAGCCGATGGTCTCCCAATTCACAAGGTCCTTCGACCGCATGATGGGCACACCCGGAAATTGGTGCATCGTGGTGGTGACCATATAGAAATTATCTTCGACACGAATCACATCGGGGTCGGGAACGTCAGCCCAAAGAATGGGGTTCGGATAAGTAGGATAAGGATCCATCTGTGCCATGCCCGCCAATGTCATGCAGCAGGTAAACACCAGTAACAATAGTTTCTTTCGCATAAGTTTATAAATATAAGTTTCTAATTAGCTCAACTCAATTGTTAATTGTTAATTGTTAATTATTAATTGTTAATTGAATCCCTTCACCCCTGTCCCCACGAACTGCGGTCAAGGTTGCGGTAACTGATGGCCTCAGCGATATGGGTGGAAGTGATATTAGGTTCGCCGTCATAGTCAGCAATAGTTCTGGCTACCTTTAGGATGCGGTCGTAGGCACGAGCCGACAAGTCGAGTCTGGTCATGGCGCGCTGAATCATGTTGAGTGCCTTTTCGTCGAGTTGACAGTACCGTCGCAGCAATGCAGGAGTCATCTGCGCATTGCAGTGAACGCCTGGTTCTTCGCGGAATCGTTCCTCTTGGATCTGGCGCGCCTTGATGACACGTTCGCGAATCGAGGCGCTGCTTTCGGCTACACCCGTACGGCTCACCTCTTCAAAGCTCAGGGGCAAAATTTCGATCTGCAGGTCGATTCGATCCAAAAGAGGTCCTGACACGCGGCCCAAATACTTACGCACCTGTGTCTCACTGCAGATACAAGGATGCGTGGGATGATTATAGTAGCCGCAAGGACACGGGTTCATGCTGGCGACTAGCATAAGCGAAGCCGGATAGGTCACCGTATTCTTGGCTCGGGCTATGGTAATCTGACGATCTTCGAGCGGTTGGCGAAGCACCTCGAGTACCGATTTCGAAAATTCAGGCAGCTCATCAAGATAAAGAACACCATTATGGGCAAGACTGACCTCACCGGGCATCGGGTTCGTGCCTCCGCCGATAAGGGCAACGCTCGAGATGGTGTGATGTGGAGAGCGGAAAGGACGCTGAGTGACCAGACCCGTCTCGGCACGAAGACCCGCAACAGAATGAATCTTGGTGGTTTCGAGGGCCTCGCTGAGCGAAAGAGGCGGAAGAATTGAAGGAAGACACTTCGCCATCATTGACTTTCCAGCACCTGGAGGACCCACCATGATCATGTTGTGTCCACCAGCTGCAGCAATGGCAAAAGCGCGCTTCACCATCTCTTGTCCCTTGACGTCCTTGAAGTCGTGGGGATAGGTACGCTCGGCCTTCTCGAACATCTCACGCGTGTTCATCTCCTTGCGTTCCATCTCGGATTCTCCAGCCATGAAATCCATGACGTCCTTGAGCGTGTCGGCACAAAGCACATCGAGATTGTTGACTACGGCAGCCTCACAGGCATTTTCACGTGGAACGATGATGCCCTTGAGATGCATCTGACGCGCCAGGATGGCGAAAGGCAGACACCCCTTGACAGGCTTGACGGCTCCATCGAGCGACAATTCGCCCACCATCATATATTGTTCGAGCTTGTCAGTGGGTATCTTACCATCGGCAGCCATCACAGCCACGGCGATGGGCACATCATAGAGCGAACCCTCCTTACGCACATCGGCAGGGGCGAGATTGATGGTAACGGCACGTCGCGGAAAACGCATACCTGCCTCACGCAGGGCGCTCTCGATACGGTCACGGCTTTCCTTGACAGCCGCATCGGGCAAGCCGATCATAATGGTTCGAATGCCTTGCGTCGTCACCGTCTCACAATAGACGGGAGTGGCATCGATGCCCTGCAAGGCGGCAGAAATAGTTCTAACGACCACGGTTCGGAATAGTTTTTGGTGTATGTGTAAAGGTACTTCGATTGGGGATACGATCCAAAGAAACACGCAAGCGCTGTCCCCATTCATTACGCTGCTGCTGGTTGTTGTACATGTCGCAAACAATGACCGTGGGCACATTTTTGATGTCCCACTTGCGCATACGCTCATCACCGAGCCCGGCAGGAAGCCATGCGTGCAGTCCGTCGATGTCCTTGATTTGCTGACGCCACCAAGTACTATCTGGGGCAGAGAGGCAAATGGTCACAAGTTTGAGGCGCTTCATGGAGTAATCATCTTTGGCAAGACGGGCGACGACCTTCAGGCTATCGATTGACGCCTGGGAATAGTCGCTCCAAATGTGAACAATCAAGTAATCGCTGCGTGAAGCGCTAAAATCGAAGGTTGTGCTGTCGGTCTGCATAACAAATGGTGCAAGACGACGACTGGGTCGGGGCTTGCGCGAACTCTCTTCGAGCGTTCGGTCGATGCTTTTCATCAGCCAGTCGGGCTTGGCATCGTCGGCGAGGCCGCCCAAACATCGACGCACGAAAATCGAATCCTTCAGCATCTCAATCTGATCTCGGAGCAACAATCCGCAACGTATGTCGTGCGGGTACTGATGGCAAAGCGAATCGATGGCATCCTTCCTGGCCGGACCAAGAAGTGTGCGGAAATGCGCCATCTGCTGCTGAAGCCAAGGATTGATGCTATCGCCAGACGAAGGATCGAAGGTAGCCTTCAAGCTATCGCCCACCATTTCCATCTTCATGGAGACTTTGGCATTGCCCGTCGCAAAGAATCGACACAACTCACCGCCATCGGAGCACAGGTATAGTTCGTCGAGGCCTAGAGTTGATCCCGTATGCACGAACGAATGTTGAGGATTGAGATCAAGGCTATCGAAACCGAGCGACGTATGCCGGTCGGTATAAAGCACAAGATGGTCGAGCACTACGGTACTATCCACATCGAATGTACACTCGACGGTATAAGTACGCTCGGCATGACTACCCTCCCGGCCCTTGCAGGCAGCAAGGATCGAGAGGGCGAGAAGGAAGAGAGGAAGTGTTTTTTTCAATTAACAATTAACAATTAATAATTAACAATTATATTCCCTTGACATAATGAATGAGCTGCGTCATCAGTTGGATAAAGTCTCGCGTGCTATATCCGATGACGGGCTGCTCGGGCGTGAAGGGCGAAGTGTCGTACTCGTCACCCACGAACGTGGTGGCGTAGTCGGTGCTGTTCGAAGGTGCCAGTCCTTCGGGCAAGGGCTTATAGACGTTGGAAATCTGGCTCAATGGAGTCAGCCAACCTCCACCGGGCTGTTGGGCTTTCATTATATCCTGCACTGAACCGAAGCCACGACGTGCGCCACCGCCCTGCATGGGTGAAGGCTTGAAGTAATAGACTGGCACGGCAACGTTCTGCTTGGGATAGAGCAAAGGTGACGAGGCAGTGACCTCCTTCGGATCGGCCTGGATCAACGACTGATATTCGCGTTCCAATCCATCGGGATTGATAAAAGCGCACGAACCATAATGTGCGATGGTGCGGCTGATCTCCTGGTCTGTGTAATATTCGCCATTGCCCACATTGCTGCCACGACGATGCACGTACATAGGCGTACCGTCTTCAGGAAGGAGGAATCGCGCTACGAGGAATCCTTCGCCGCCTCGACGACCCGCTCTGCCGCCAGTGCCGCCGCCACCGCCGTAGCGCGCTGCTTCCTCATCGGGCAGACGCTGTTCGCGCAAGAACTGCAACGCAGCGGGAATACCCTTGAGGAACTTTTTTTCACCTGTGAGGCGATAGTAGTCCATCATTGCGCGAACCATACGCACCGTGGTGCCCGTGTTGACCGAACGTGGCTCGTAGCTGCGGGCGTGTGCAGGCTTGAGCGTCTTGACGAAGTACTGGTCACCCCAACCGGCAAGGGGAGCAGGTTGTTGCAACTTGAGCGAGAGATCGAGTGCCTTGCGGATGGGCTTCAAAAGGTCCTTGCGGCCCAACTCCTGATAACATTGGATGAGGAACTCGATATTGGCGGGCATCACATCGTCGTTGAGGGTGATGAACGACGAATAGTCCTCCTTGCCACGGAACGGATGGCTGTACATGAGCGGATAACGCTGGGGCCAACCGCCGTTGGGGTACTGGCTGACAAGCATGAAGTTGATGACCTTGTCGAGCGCCTTGCGAACCTCAGGATCTTTCTTTTCGAGATAGACACGCAGCAGGAACGTTGCACACTCGGAAGTGGCCTCATCGTCGAACGTGCAGTTGCCGTAATAGTGCTGGAATTCCTCCAGACGCCAAGCCTGTCGGCCGATAGTGGCATAGAACTGCTTGAGTTCGTCTTCGCCAGCCAGGTCTTCGACGTAGTTCCAGCCTCCTTCGGGATGCTGCACCTTCATAATGACCTCGGCAATCTTGCGGGCCTGCTCATAATAATATTCGTCGCCCGTGGCATGAAGGGCATCGATCATCAGATGACCCATTGATGGCGAGCTTGGCGACTGCAACCATACCATCGTGCGATAGGGAGCCTCCAACTCGCCCCACTGACGGCTGCGGTCGGGCAGATAGCTCCAGACGAATGCACCCTCATAGCTGATCGAGTCCATCATGAAGGCTGCGGCGCGGCGCATAGCCGCCTTGGCATCCTCGATGTCGAGGTTTCGATAGGCGAAATGGGTAAACATAGCTGAACCCTTGCCGGTGCAGAAGATGCCGGGCAGAACCGACTGGAACTGATAGAGCGTATTGTGGTTGTAGCCCGAGCAGTCCATGCCCCATGTCTCACGTCGCCAATTCACGCCATCGTAACTGTAAGCGCCCGTAACGACGTGATTGTCGTTGCGAAGTCTAAGCCAGACATGTCGCGTACCAGCCTGAGGGTGCATGCCGCCTCCGCTCTGTCCACCTTTGCGATAGCGATAGCGGCGATTGGCATCAAAGCCGGTACCCATGTAGAACACGCTGTCGTAGTAGAGCACCAGACCAGCTCGCGTCTCGTCGTCGCTCAACTCGATTTCGGCCTCAATCTCGTAGCGATGGTCACCGGCGACAAACATCAAGGGTGACGAATTACCGGGCAGCGCGCCCTTGGCGGTGAGACGGATGCCGTCAGCTACATGTTCGATGCGCTCAGGTTCGAAGGTGCGGTAGGATTTCCATTCAAGGCCGACGCGGAAAAGGGGCAAACAACCTTTCGAACCCCTCGAACCTTTCAAACCCTCTCCCATTGGAGCTGGAATAGCTCCAACGGGGTCGGCGCTGAGTCCCTGCTTGTCTCGGATGACGGGACGGAACCACCCATCCTTAGTCAGCTCGACGGGTTCCAACAAAGTCTGACGGCCCAGGTCGGTGAAACCGTTCTCGTAGGCGTGATAGACGCAATACCAACGGCCGTCAGGCGTATCGATGAGCGAACCATGTCCGCGACTCCACCAGCGGTTCGAATTGGCGTAGTTGTGGATGAGCGGATTGTAGGGACTGTCTTCCCAAGGTCCGTCGATGCTCTTCGAGCGGGCAACCACCACCATGTGGCTTGTGGGAGGTCCAGCCGTGCCACCTTCAGCATTGAGGTAATAATAGTAGTCGCCTATCTTGCGAAGTTTCGGCCCTTCGAGGCAAAGGCCTTCGGTAGCCCAATCCTCGGGATACATCCATCCGGGGTAGACCTTCTCGAGCGTACCTGGAACGACATGCAAGCCGTCGTCGGTAAGCCTGGCACGCTGACCACCGCTCAGGAAGAGCCAACGCTGCCCATCGTCGCCCACCACGTGACAAGGGTCGATGTTGGCAACACCCAAATCAACGGGCTCGCTCCATGGACCATAGGGGGAATCGGCCGAAACGACAAAGTTCATGCGGCTGCCGGGCTTCAAATCACGCCCTGCCTTGGCACGAACGGCCTCCGATGGGAAGGCTACGGTGAAGTATATGTAGTACTTGCCATTATATTTGCAAATATCTGGCGCCCAAACCGAGCCCAGGAATGTGTTGAGTGCCGCACTGATCGGCTCCCAATGCACAAGGTCGCGACTGTGGAAGACGACGAGACCCGGCACGTAGTCGAACGCACTGTGCGTCATATAGTAATCCTCGCCATCGCGCATGATGGTGGGGTCGGGGTAGTCACCTCCGAGAATCGGATTGGTGAACACGCCGTTTTGCGCCTGTGCGGAAAAAAGACATCCACATAGAAACGCCAGGCTAAGAAATGTCGAAATCAGACGTGTTTTCATAAAGATAGGATTAAAAAACAGGGCAAATATACATTTTTTTTTTGAATGTTGGAACATTTTCCCAAAAAATTGCTATCTTTGCAGCAAAATTTATAAATAACTATGAATATTTAACAATAAACAATTGCTTTTTATGAAAAAGATTCTTTTCGCAGCCGCCCTTGCTACCCTGCTTACAGGATGCAAGTGCAACCAGCCCGAACCTGTGGCTTGTGACAAACCCTGCTGCACCGACAGCACCCTCACCGCGGCTCCTCATGGCGTCATTACTGTCACCGACGACGGCCAGACCGTCTACACCCGCGATATCACCACGAAAAGCGATCCTTTCGTGTTCGATGCCGACAAGGAATGGGAGCGCACCGGCGACCCAGGTGAAGTCTATCGCAAGGTGATGGGTTACAACGACAATCTCATGATGGTGAAGGTGAAGTTCAAGAAAGGTTCTGAAGGCAAGCTCCACAGCCACCCACATGTTCAGATTACCTACGTCGAGAGCGGCGAATTCGAGTTCACCATTGGCGACGAGACCAAGATTGTGAAGGCTGGCGATGTGCTGATGAAGGTTCCGAACGTTGTGCACGGCTGCAAGTGCCTCAAAGACGGCGTTCTCATCGACACCTTCACTCCAATGCGCTCCACGTTCCTGAAGTAAAGCCTTCTCGTTTTCACGGAATACCGAACGGATTACCGTAATTACGAAATACCGGTATAACGAAATTGCGAAAAAATAGTCCGCAGCTTTTTCGGCTGCGGACTATTTTTTCTCAATCGACCACCCTCACCCTACCTTCGGCGAGCCGAACTAGGTCAGGAAGGTCATAGTATTGAAGCACACCGTGGATGACGTTGCTCTGCATGTCATGCTGCAAAGGATTCGACAGATACTCCTTCCAGCTCTTGAGTGTGTGCGTCAAAGTGACCTTCTGAATGCGCGGGTCAAGCACAGCGGCATGCATCAGCACGGGGCCAAAAAGCCCGTCGCCCACCATATGGAGCGGCCTTCCACTGAGCAACGGGTTGTTGGAACAAAAATCCACCAACGTCAGCACATCCACCACGCGCTGCCCCACCAGCGGACGTCCTTCGTGCAAGGCAACCACCGCACAGCGCCACTCGCGGTTCCAGTACTTGGTTAGGTTATAAATGTAGGGATCCTCCATCTCGCCCACACCACGCACGTCGGCCGCAACGATGACATTGCCGTTCGAGGTCATATCGAGTTTCTCCATGTCGCCCAAATACCATGCTTTCCCCCGCTCGTGCAAATGCAGTTCGATGGGCGACTCGGCCGTAGCACTGTTGGGAATACGCACTACCACAGCCACAGGCATCTCACCCTCGCAATTCAACTGGAAACGATATTCCTCGAAGTCGCGGCCATGGGTCCTACCCGACGGCACTACGCTCTTAGCCAATGTCGAGCCTGGCAATGTGGCTGGCAATGGCTCCTGGCTAAGTATACATTCGTCCAAACCCAATAGGCTGCACATCTGCTTCCTGATTTCTTCTATCGGCTGGGCACAAAAGGTTTCTCGCTGTTTGGCCAGTTCGTCATATCGGCGCACGGCATACTGCATCGTGCTCTCGGCATCAGCAAACTCCAAGTTGACCTGACCGGCACTGGTGCAAAGCATGTCCTTGCCTCGGAAACTCACCTCGTCGATATGCGGCAAAGAAGCATCGCCGCACAACCAGCGCTTCATCCATCCTACCAGATGCTCCATCGCATCGGACGGACAAGCATGGCCATCGGCAGCATAATATTGCTCCACGCGTTCCGATGCACCCAGCACGTCGTATGCCCGTTGCACTTCCTTCATACCTTTGAGGGCACCATAATGATCGACGAAATCAAAAAGCCCATCGAGCACCTGGAAAGGACGCGGCGCCATGCACAATGCCATATCGGCATGGTTGATGCCCAAGGCACCTTCGCCTGGAATCCACTGGCAGCCGTCGCTGGGCCCTTGCAGTTCCAAGGTACGGGTGCGGTCGCTGAAGAAAAGGCCTACGCTCGCCGCCTGGATGCGGTCGTCGAGGGCAAGCAGATACGAAGCCTCGGTGCCTCCACCCGAGAAACCATAACACCCGATGTGTTTCGCATCGATGTCCTTTCGTGAGCAAAGGTAATCCACGGCGCGACTGTTGTCCCAGAAGATCTGTGCCTCCAGACTTGTGCCCAACAGGTTGTAGGTAGGAGCCAGCAGCGTGTGCTCGGTAGTCACGCCACGCGTCAGGTTGCGTCCTGTCCCATCGATGAGTTGCTGCATTTCGCCCTGGCCTATGGGATCGACCACGAGCACAGCGATGCCATTGCGTGCCATCTGGACGGCTGTGCCCGAACCATTGCCCTTGCCTTGCAGTCCATGGCCGCACATCTCGACACAGGCAGGGAACTTCTTCGTCTTGCTGCCGACGGGCAGATAAAGGTGGGCCGTAACATAGTGATGCGGATGACTTTCGAAAACAATCTTTTCGACCACAAAGCCGTCGCCCTCCACCGTGCCGACCACGCGGCTATGCAAGTCACCCCTCTCGGGAAAATTGCCGGCCAATTGTCGCATCTTCTGGCGCACCGAAGCAATGTAAGCCTCCATGTCGGCCTTCGAAGCATAAGCCTGCTGCAGCTCCTCGCCGCGCTGGTCGTCGCGCTGGTGTTGCCAAAGCATCAGGTAGTTGAACCACGACTGTGGACTGCTAAACTTCAAGGCGCCACAGTTCGGACGGCCGGGATAAGTAACAAGGTCATTATATGCCTGGGCCCTCAGGTCAGTTGCCAGGATGCACCCGATGAGGACCAACACCAAAGCAACAGCCGTCATTCGGTCCTGTTGATGGGAGCCAAGTTTGGCTCTCGACGAAAACTCTCGTTTCATAATCATGGGATATTTACAGTGACGGTGATATCTTGTGTATTATCCAGTCCAGTATCGAAGCGGAGCAGACGCAGTGTTTCGTCCCAATTCCAGTCAGTCAAGGTGCGACCATTGACCATGACGGAGGCAGGTTTTGCATCGAGATAAGCCTCGACACCGTAAGCATGGACCGCAGGTGTGAAGCGAGGGCGTCCCTTCTTGTCCCTGGCGGGACAATCGGGCTTACTGATGGTAAGGGTCCACTTGCTATCCGAAGTATCCATCCGGCTCTCGATAAGGCTCAAGGCATAGGCTCCCTGCTCGTAGTCGAGCGAACGTCCGTCGTCCTCATAAATAGTATAATCAGACGTGCCCACCGGATAGCAGCAGACGGTGATGGGCTGTCCCTCGGATTGTGCCATCCATTGCACCTCTGGCTGCTTGACGATGATGGCATCCTGGCGAATGAAGATGGGCATCAGCCACTGTGGCGTAAGAAACGACTTCCATTGGCGGCCATCGATACGCTCTCCGGTCCAGAAGTCCACCCACTTGCCGCCTGGGAAATAAACGGGACGCGACAAGGCGCCTTTGTTGGTGACAGGACAAATCATCATCGAATGTCCGAACATAAACTGGTCGCACATCCGATAGGTCACCTCGTCGTTCTGCCAATCGTAGAGCATCGGTGCCATCAAGGGGCGCGAAGTCTGCATCATCTCCCACGCATTGCTATACAAATATGGTATCAGCGTGTAGCGTAGCGAGTCATAGGTGGTGAAGATGCGCTGCGCCTCCTCGCCATAGGTCCAAGGCTCATGATAGCGCGGATGATCCATACCGAAGAGCATAGCCACGGGGCTGAACATACCGAACTGGCACCAGCGCAGATAGAGGTCGGTGTCGTAGGGAGAATATTGTTCAAAACCGCCCATGCAATGCGACCAATAGCCTACGCCCGACAGGGCCATCGTAAGGCCTCCACGGATTACAGGTTCGAACCATTGCCATTCGGTGCCCCAGTCGCCTGCCCAGATGAACGGATATCGCTGGATGCCCGCATAGCCTTCGCGCGTATGGGTAAAGCCTCGCATCCGATTCTGTCCGATAAAACGCTTATAAGGAGCCGCACCATAGGCCAAGGGGAAAAGGTTGTGGAGTTCGGCACCCGTAAAGCCTTCGTAAATCACGCTGTCCGTGCGCCCCGGATAGCGGAATGCACTGCCCACATCGGTCTTGAAAAACTTGACGCCATCGTTCACCACGCGCATCGGCCCATGCTGCCACCACCAATCGGCCTTCTCCTCGTCGAAGAAGTTGAAGATGCCCTGCTGCTCCATTCCCGGGAAGAGAGCTCCCGCGGCCAAAGCGTCCTGATAAAGCGTCGAACTAGGGCCATCGTCGGCAATGCTGCGCACATGGAGGCCGAAGAGGTCAATGTGCTCAGCATAGATGCTGTCAATCATCCCCTTCGGATCGGGGAAGGCCAGCTGCCAGTTGTAGTTGCAGCCGCCGTTGCGGAAACGGCTGTTGAAGATGCGCCAAGTGGAGTCGAGCCAAAGGATATCGACAGGGATACCCTCCCGACGCATACGCTGCACGAGGGCGACGTTGTAATGCTGGTTGGCATCCTGCTCATGATTCCACGTGCCTCCACTGTAACTGCCAAGGTGCAAACCGTAGGCCGAACGTGGCATCATCGGGCAGTTGCCGGTCAGCATCTGGTAGCGATGAATCATCTTCTGTATCTCGGGTCCCTTGACAAAGTAATAGTCCAGTTCACCCCCATCGGCCTGCCACGAATAGGTTTGGTTCGAAGTCCATCCCATATCCCAGTCAGAAGGCCAGGCTGTATGGAAAAAGATGCCGTAACCCTTGTTACTCATCACCCAGGGCACGGGGCAGTAGTTGGCGCGCAGGATGTCCTTGCCGCCCACGGCAGGACGAGGCCCGCGACCCAGTTCAACGTTCAGATGGACGCGCTGCCCGCGTAGGTCTAGCTGGTCCATGCGTTCGCCAAGGCCGAAGAAATGTTCGTCGGGGCGCAGCACGCACGTGGTGCGCGGCCCGCCATCATTGCCGGCCAGCCTGCAATCCGATTCCTCATAGAGCACCTCACCCGTCATACGGTCGAGCACCTTGATGCGCCAGGGGGCATCGGTGACGTGCAAGGCTAATGCCTCGGTCATCACAACTGCACCCTCGCGCGTGGCTCGCACTTCGTATTTCACGGGGTCGAATTCATAACGAATCACCATCCAAGGTTCATTGGGACGGAACTGGCCGTCGGAAGCCTTCGTGACACGGAACATATCCGGCTGGCACATCTGCAAACGCATCACACCCTCGGTTGACTCAAAACGGGTCTCATTTCCCTCGGTAGTCCATCGGATGCCGGCCGAAACACTGGTAGAACCTAATAGGAGTGTGGCAACTGCCCAAAAAAGAAATTTTCTCATATTTATAAATGTTTTCACTGATTGATGAATATTTTGAAAGATGCGCCAGCCGAGCCTCTCGGTTGGCGCATCTTTTAGACTATGTCATAGCAAAAGGTGTCATTGCCGTAATTCAAATTACTTCGACTGGAAGCCATAGCCCTGGATCAGGACGTCAGGATTCTGCTTGATCACGTCACCATACATGGGGAACAGTTCGTCACGATCTTCCTCGATGGCAATGCTGAACTTGCTCTTGCCGGCCACGGGAATGTTTTGCTCGCGATAGCCGATGTAAGTCACTTTGAGCGTAGCGTTTTCGGCCACGTTCGAGATACTGAAGTTACCATCGATGTCGGTGGTAGCACCGTTGGTGGTACCCACAACGACGACGTTGGCGCCGATTACGGGCTCGCCCAACTCGTCGACTACGGTACCGGTCACGGTCTTGGTCTAGGCGAATGCCAATGCACTGCTGAGGACAAATGCCATCAACAGAGTAGTCAATCGCGCCAACCATGTGTTGCATGTACTGCTTCTCATGTCGAAAAAAAGTTAGTTAATATTTAAAATAGTGTATTTGAATGCTTAGTTATGCCTTGTGTGCATTAAGAAATGTGTTCGACAAACAAATGATATAATAAAGATTTGTACTACCGACAATGCAAAGATGCGAACTTTTTTCGAATAAGCCAAATTTTTTTACAAAAAAGTGTAATAAAACAAAACATTTTTGCAAAAAAATATAAAGAACTGCCTAAATGCAGCTATTTTTGCGTTAATATTTTTATCAATTCTTTTGTTTTTTTCGTTTTCTTTGTTTTTCAGCTTTGCTAAACAAAAGAAAAGGATGTCGGAAGTTCTTCATCCAAACGAATTTGGATGTCAACGTTCGCAGACGTACTATTTCCAATTGAATGTGGTGTGTCAATGTTCATAGACATACTATTTCCGACAGGATGTGGTACGTCAACGTTCATAGACGTACTATTTCCGACAGAATGTGGTGTGTCAACGTTCGTAGACGTACAAATTCCGACTGAATGTGGTGCGTCAACGTTCGCAGACGTCCTATTTCCGACAGAATGTGATGCATCAATGTTCGCAGACGTACTATTTCCGATAGGATGTGGTGCGTCAATGTTCGCAGACGTACTATTTCCGACAGAATGTGGTGCGTCAATGTTCGCAGACGCACTATTTCCGACAGAATGTGGTGCGTCAGCGTTCGCAGACGTACTATTTCCAATTGAATGTGGAGCGTCAGCGTTCGTAGACGTACTATTTCCGACAGAATGTGGTGCGCCAACGTTCGTAGACGTACTATTTCCGACAGAATGTGGTGCGCCAACGTTCGTAGACGTGCAATCTCCGAAAAAAGAAAGAGGGTGCGCCCCGATCTAATGGATTGATCCAGGGCACACCCTCATATTTGCAAAGGGAAATAAAACTTACTCGTTCATGAAGCCATAGCCATTGACGAAGCCACCGGTAGCGACGGCATTCGGGCAGATAGGCCACAGATAGATAGGAGCCGATACATAATCGTAATCGAAGAAGAGATAGGTATCGTACTCGTCACGGTACTTGAGAAGCTCGCTGCCCCAAGCAGTCTCGGTGTAGCCATCAGCCACAAGAGCAGCGCCATCGACAGGAGCAAAAAGACCCTTGATGGCAAGATTGGTCTCTGCAGGTGTGCCACCCCAACCAAATGCCGACCAGTCGTCGTTGACGCCACGCCAACCGGGGAAGGTAACAGGGTTGGTCTCATCGGTGCACTGGGTAGTCAGACGATAACCCATCTGCGACTTGGCATCGACAGCCTTGGTGTAGATGCTGTTGGAGATGACGTTACCGTTGGCGAAGGTGTAGCTGCCATTGGCGGCAAGACCATCCATCATAGCCTTGGTCATATCCTTGATGCGCTTGATGGCCCAAGGCAGACGACCGGTACGAATCAGGGTGAAACGACGATCGCCCTCACCAGCAAACTCGAAGCCGCGCTCCTCGATGATGGCGTTGAAGACGCCACCACACTCGTTGATGAAACCATCGGTATTAGCCTCGGCTGCGGAAGCAAACGAACGCTCACGCACAGTCTTGAGGTAAGACTTGGCAGTAGCCTCATCACCCGTCATAGCACAAGCCTCGGCGTAACCAAGATAGATTTCGGCCATACGCATGTATGGACCATTGATGCCTGCCTTGCGCTGTGCAAGTGTGTTGGGGGTAGCCATGCGGTTGTCGTCCCACTTGTTGAGTGCCATACCGCCACCCTTGGCCTGCGAACCAGGTACAAAGGGGAGAATAATCTCAGTACCAGCGGTGGTTCCGGTAATAGCTACAGCCACATCACGGCGCTTGTCTTTAGGATCGAAGACGCCATAGTAGAAAGCGGGGTTGATGCGCGCCTGACCATAGCACTTGCAAGGATAGGCATTCTTCGAACCACCAGTGCCTGGACGGCCGCTGGAATAGGTGCGCTCGTCGCTCGATACGTTCCACTGCATCGGGTACTCGTAGATTGACTCGTCGGCGTAGGCGGCATCGTCGTCCATCATCTGCTGGAAGAAGTACTGGTGAGGATTGTCATAGACCTGTCCGGCTTTGCCTGCACTGCGAGGATCGGTGGTGTAGAACTTTGCTGAACCAGCATGGTCAATGGCGTTCTTGAAGTAAGTCTTGGCAATGTTGTAGAGATCCATGTAATCCTTGCGGCGTGCATAGAAGGCATTGGCGGCATTGGCATTGGGGTTGCCAAGGTTATCGAAAGAAACAGTCTGGCCCTTGCCATCGATATAAGTCATATCTGCACGACGTGTCTGATAGCCTGCTGCCTCAAGGGCGATACGGCCGATGAGACCATCCACATAGGTCTGCGAGAAGTAGTTCTTGGCAGCAGAAGAAACCTCAGGAATCGAACCGACAGGATACATCAAAGGCTCAACGCGGATCAGGTCGGCGATGATGTAGTCGTAGATGGAATCACGTGGAGTCAAACCACCCGATGCCTCACCAAAGACGGTAACGAATGGAACGTCACCATAATATTTGATGAGCTCACGATAGGCTGTAGCACGCAAGGCAATAGCCTCGCCATACATCTGGCCAATCTTGGACCGGGTGCCAGCAGCAATAGCCTCCTGACCGGACTCAGACTCCTCGATACCCTGGATAACAGCATTAGCCTTACCAATCACGTCGAAAAGCTGAACATAGGCTCCTGAATTGTTGTTGCTCGAATAAGAGTCGATATCATAGGTGCCGCATGCTGCACCGTTGGAGTAGAAACTCTCGGGCACGTGACGAGCAATCTGGTTAGCATAAGCCTCTGGGTGACGCTCAATGTCAGAACCGGCAACGTCAGCAGCATAGAACAAGCCTGCGCCAAAGACGTAACTGTTGGCGGTAGAACGCCAAGCCTCGTAACCGCCTTCCAGCGCTGCACGGGCTGTAGTGGTGTTGGAGAATACGAACTCAGCATCTACTACCGAAGGAGAAGAGGGCTCCAGATAATCGTCACAAGCGGTGAAAGCCGCTGCGCCAATCACTACGAGCGTAGTATATAATAGCTTTTTCATATTTTTTTTGAGATATTGAGGTTAGAATGTGATGTTGGCGCCCACGGTGAACGAACGTGCCTTGGGGTAAGAGTTGAGATCGTAGCCCGGAGTGGGGAAGCCACCGGTGGCCGAAGAGGTTGTGACATCGGGATCCAATCCGCTATAGCCGGTGAGGCAGAAGAGATTGTTGCCCGTAGCGTAGATGCGCAAGCTGCTCACACCAATCTTCTTGGTCCAGTTGGTAGGAAGGGTGTAGCCGATGGTAGCGGTGTTGAGACGGAGGTAAGAAGCATCCTCAATGAACTCGGAGTTCACGACACCGTACTCCGACATCATCGTGCTGTACTTGGTATCCTGGTTGATGGCACGCAGAGCCTCAGGAGATGGGTCGAATACGAGGTCGCCAGCACTATCGATGGTGTGGTAGCGGAAAGCCTTGCCTGCATAGTACAAACGGTTGGCACCTGCAGCGGTATCCTTATCACCCTTGAAGGCGTTCATGGCATTGGCATTGTAAACCTTGCCGCCAATCTGATAGGTGAAGCCCAGCGAGAAGTCGATGGACTTGTAGTTGCCTGTGAAATTGAAGCCACCAGTGTGCTCGGCACGTGCATGGCCCAGGATCTGCTGATCGGGTTCGCCATCACCATCCTTGTCCTCAAACTTGGGAGCGCCAGGGAATGGCAGTACGGTCTTGCCGTCAGACTCGGCATTGAGGGTAATCAGGTCGGTAGGATAGTTGCCGATGGTGGCATAACCGCGCTGAGAATCCTTGAGTGTATATTTGCCAGTCGAAGCGTTATAGTCGAAGTCATCAACTGTGAAGTATCCAGCCGACTTATAGCCGTTGATGGTACCCACTGGCTCGCCCTCACGTACGATGTAGTCGTAGTAAGGCAGCAGCATCGACGATGCCCAACCGTTGTGAGTGTCACAAAGTGCGCCATCGAGCAGATCCTCAACATTGTTGCGGTTGAAGTTGTAATTTAAGCTGACAGAGAGGTTGAAGTCCTTCGAACGAACGAGGTCGTAAGCAAGGGTAAGCTCGACACCCTTGTTGGAGGTCTCGCCTACATTATCGTATTGGTAATCATAGCCTGACGAGGCATCACAAGGAACCTGCATCAAGAGGTCTTCGGTGTTGTTGTAGTAGAAGTCTACACTACCACGCACTCGGCTGTTGAAGAATGCGAAGTCAAGACCGAGGTTGCGGCTGGTGGTGGTCTCCCACATCAGTGACGGATTGGGCTTCATCGAACCTGGCTGATAGGTTACAACGGTTTCGCCATCGACGATGATGGACTTGGTGGTCCAAGTGCCCTTCCAAAGAGATGAACTGATGTTGTCAGCACCCGAAGTACCATATGAAAGACGGAGCTTCAAGTTGTCGAGCCAGTCGCTGGTGCCCTCCATCCAGGACTCATCGCTGATGCGCCAAGCGAGTGCGGCAGCCGGGAAGTATGCCCAGTGATGCTCGGGAGCGAACTTCGACGAACCATCGGCACGGAAGGTGAAGGTTGCGAGATAGCGACCCTTGAAGCTATAGTTGGCACGGCCGAAGAAAGATGTGGAGTGAACTGGTGTTCCGATAGTGCTCTCATACTTGGCATTAACCACATCGTTCATCGTGATCTGACCAAAGGCATCTGTCTTGGTGAATTCTGCGGGATAACCCTGACCAGAGTAGCTCGATGAATTGCTCTTGCTGCCGATGATTTCGTTACCGGCCATGAGATTCACGCTGTGATCCTTGCCCAAACCAGGCACTTCGTAATTCAGGGTGTTGACCCAACGAACACTGTATCCGTTGCTCTTCTCAAGCTTGGCACTATTAATGCCCGACACCTGACCTCCATCCCACGTTCTAGCCTCATTCCAGTTGCGGCTACCAGAGAGTTCGGTGCGGAAACGCAGACCCTTGAAGACTTCCCAAGTGATGCCGGCACGAGCACGGAGGCGGTGCACATCACGTGTATAATCGTACTGCTGGGTAGCAGTGTATGGGTTGTAGCTCTCTTCGACGTTTTGGCTACCCATACCAAGAAGGTTGGGGTCGTTGGTGCCGTAACGTTCGATGATGTCGGCATCGATAGGAGCATAACGATAAGCGGAGGTTGCGTTGTCGAAGTGGTTACCTTCGATGTTAGTCTTTGCATAACGGAGGTCAAAATCGACGGAGAGCTTTTTGTTGATCTTCTGATCAATCTTGAAGTTGGCACCCATACGATTGTAACCCGAATTGATACGGATACCCTGGTCGTCGGTGTAGTTGATTGCGGCATAGATCTTGGTCTTGTCGGTACCACCACTGACGCTCAGGTCATGGTTCCAAGTGTTGGCGGTGCGCATCAGATCCTCCACATAGTTGTGGGCCGACACATTCTTGTAGTCGTTCAAGTGGTTGCCGTTGGCTGAACCGAGGCCATAGTACTTGGCAACGTCACGACCATAGCTGGCGCCATAAAGGGTCAGGTAAGACCAAGTGTTATAGACATGCTCATAAGCGCTCTGGGTCTCAATGAGCTCGGGATTCCACTTTGCCTGATAATAAACGCCGTACTTCACCACGGCCTTGCCTTCCTTGGCACCTTTGGTGGTGATGAGGATTACACCGTTGGCACCACTGGCACCATAGATGGCGGTCGAAGCCGCATCCTTCAGGACGTCGATGCTCTCGATGTTGTCGGCAGGAATATCGTCAATCGACGAAACCTGTACACCATCGACGATGAAAAGAGGATCGTTGCTCTGGGTAATGGAGCCACCACCACGCACGCGGATGGCCATCGATGCACCAGGACGACCGTCCTGCGAGGTTACGCTCACGCCTGGCAGCTGACCCTGGAGGGCCTGGGCTACGTTCGATACAGGGTTGGCCTTCAGCTTGTCGCCGCTGACCGATGCTACAGCACCGGTGAGGTCGCGCTTCTTGACCGTACCATAACCGATGACTACCACTTCGTCGAGTTCGTCACGATCCTCGGCGAGGGCAATGTCAAAGGAAGTCTTTCCAGCCACAGGAATAATCTGCTCCTTATAGCCGATGTAAGTCACCTTCAGGGAAGCGCCATTGGCCACATCCTGAATACTAAAGTTACCATCGATGTCGGTGGTAGCACCGTTGGTGGTACCTACAACGATGACGTTGGCGCCAATGACTGGCTCTCCCATCTCGTCAACTACGGTACCCGTCACAGTCTTGGTCTGGGCGAAAACAAACGCACTGCTGAGGGCAAAAGCCATCAACAGAGTGGTCAATCGTCCCAACCATGTCTTGCATGCACTGCTTCTCATGTTTCGGAAAAATAGTTAGTTAATAATATGTTAATAATTTATCAAGTGTGCTATTTAGTTAAAAAAGTGCGGGGCAAAGATGATTATTTTTTTTAATTTTTCCAAATTTTTTCTATAAAAAGTAAATAATATGCCCTCATTTTATATCTTAACTGTAATAAATGAACGAAAAAGGCCTCCGACAGAAGAAAACTGTCGGGGCCTTGCTTTATTTCCGAAGGATTTGGACGTTATTCCGAAATACCGTGATACCGAAATAACGAAACCTTTTGACCCAGGACATTACCATCCTGGATTCTGTGCTACATCGGCATTGTTGAGGTCGAGCGCATTCTGTGGGTATGGACGGAGGATGCGTGGACTACCATCGCTACCATAGAGGTTGCTCTGGTTGACGTCGTCCTCCTGATGTGCCTTCACATATTCGATGAGCTTGTGGGTACGCTTCAGGTCGGTCCAGCGCACGCACTCACCAAAGAGCTCACATGCACGCTCCTTGAGGATGAAGTCGATGTTAACATCCGAAGCATTGACAGTCATTGCAGCCTCGTAACCGGTCTTGATGGTACCTGGGCGCTTACGCAGCGTGTTGATATATGTAGCGGCACCAGCAGCATTGCCCTGCTGGAGGGCTGCCTCAGCAGCGATCAGATAGGCCTCGCCAAGACGGCAAAGGCTCACGTCATGCATCGAGCAGGTGGTACTACGGTTGGCGATGGAGGTCGATGTATAGTCGTCGAACTTCCTGACGCAAGGCACGCCAAGGTCCATGTGACGACGATCCTTATAGGTGGCAGGCGAACCGTTGGAAGGAGCAATGCCTCCGTCGGCAATGGTCTTCGAAATATACTTAAGACCGGCAAGCTGGCTCGCGCTCTTGGTTGCCTTCCAGGCTTCGATGTCCTCGTCGGTTGCCCACCAGGGTGCATAGTAGTAGCAGATGTTGGACGAAGGATTGGTGTAGTAGTCGAAGTAGGAAGTCAAAGCGGTGGTCGAACCATCACCATGGAACTCGAACATGAAGGTCTGCTCGTAGCGGCCATCGCCACGGTCGAACTGATGATGTGCCCAAAGCAGCGGAGAATAGCTGCCGTCGATCGACTTGTTGTTGGGGCACTCAGCACCACCGAGGTAAGAACCGTACTGTGCCATCATAGCAGAACCGTCGCTCTTGGGATTCTCGACCGATTCGTAGCTGTACTGCACGGTCCAGAAGAACTCGCCGCAGGATTCATTAGCGATGTCGAAGGCATCCTCAATGGAGAGAGAAGGAGTCTCGCCATTGATAGCCACCTTGGCATACTTCTCGGCATTGGCAAAGTCGCTCGACTGGGCGATGCTGGCCTCGATCGATTCATCACCCTGGCCATTGAGCCAACCACGGGTCAGATAAGCCTTGGCAAGCAGGAAGTTGGCAGCACGCTTGTTGGCACGGGCCGAAGTAGCGGCACCATAGTCGAGAAGAGCAGAACTGTTGACTACTGCCTCAAGTTCGGTGATGATGAAGTCGTAGCACTCCTGCAGTGAAGCACGCGGGTGCTCCATCACGGCACCACTGTAGTAATCGTTCGAAAGCGGCACGCCGCCGAACTGCTGGACGAGCTGGAAGTAATACCACGCACGAATCACGCGGGCCTCAGCCACAAACTGTGCTACCTTTGGGCCTGATTCGGTAGTCTCGCTGTAGTAGATCACTGCATTGCAGAGCTGAATGCCCTTGTAGCAGTTGGTGTAGAAGTTGAGAATGGAACCGTCGTCGGTGTTGACAGTATAATAGGTATATACAATCGACTCGCTCTTGCCGTCACCGAAAAGGTCGGTACCACCCACGAAGACATTGGGAGTGGTGCTGAAGATCTTGCGGAGCGAAGAGTACATCGAATTGGTCAGGCTTTCGAAGCCGGTGCTGGTCTTGTAGAAGCTGTCAGTCGAAACATTGCTTCGGCTATCCTGATCGAGGAAGTCCGAGCAGCCTGTCGAAAGCAGCGTCATGGCGGCAAGTGCAAAAGCACCAATATATTTCTTGTTCATATTCTTTCCTTATTAATAATATTAGAACTTGAGGTTGATACCCACCTGATAAGTGCGTGAGCTGACACCACCCTTACCATTGGTAACCGAAGCGTTGGCCCATTCGGGATCGAAGCCCTCGTAATCCTTCACCCAGGTGAATGGGTTGATGATGTTGCAATAGACGCGGAGGCTCTGGATACGAAGCTTCTGCATCCAGGTGCTTGGGAAGGTGTAGCCGAGCGTGATGTTCTTGATGCGGACGAACGAGTTGTCAACGAAATAGTAAGAGTTGGCATCGTTGTCGGTATTGAAGGCTGTACCACCGCCATTACCATTGGTAGAGGTCGGGAAGGGCCAGTAACCATGGTGGGTCTCGGAGGCGTAGGTCACACCTGCACTGGTAACCGAAGCATCGGTGATCTTGTTGAGTCCGGAGATGATCTCGAAGGCCGATGGATCCTTGATGACGGGAGCGCCCTCGGGGATGTAGTAGTCGATCTTGAGGTGCTGCGTACCACGCGAACCGTAGCGGCAGAACTCACGCATGAAAGGTGAATAGACGGTGCCGCCCATGCTTGCATAAACCGACATCGAGAAGTCCCAGTTCTTATAATTGACGCTGGTGTTGAACGAGCCTGTCCATGTGGGGCTTGCATGACCGAGAATCTGACGGTCGCTGGCATTGATGACGCCATCCTTGTTGATATCCTCATAGATTACCTCGCCTTCGTGCACGCTGGGGATGCTGCTGTCGGTGCAGGCCTTCTTGGCATACTCGAGGTCGGCGATGCCGAGGATCTTGTAGCCATAGACTACGTCGATGTCGTGGCCGATGAACCACTTGTTACCCACAAGGTCCTCCTTGCCACCATTCAGCTCGACGATGCTGTTGACGTTGCGGCCATAGGTGAAAGTGGTCTCCCAACGCCAGTCGCGTGTCTGCACATTGAGCGTATTAAGGGTGATTTCGACACCACGGTTGCGAACCTTACCAACGTTGCTCACGATGGCGCCTGTGCTGGAACCCATTTCGAGTGGGGTCTTGAGGTCCATAAGGAGGTCTTCAGAGTTACGGTTGTAGAAGTCGATGCTACCGTTGATGCGGTTGTTGATGAAGCCGAAGTCGAGACCGATGTTGAACTCCTTGGTTTTCTCCCAAGTCAAGTCACCGTTCGAGAGGGCATAGCCATAACCGTTGGCCACAGCACCACCGAAGTTGTAGTAGTACTTGGTGTCGGCCATCGACAAGGTCTGATAGGCACCCACGCCGGCATTGTTACCGGTTACACCATAGCTCACGCGGAACTTCAGGTTCGAGAGCCAGTCCTGTGTGCCCTCCATGAATGCTTCGTCATTGATACGCCAGGCAAGGGCTGCCGATGGGAACATACCCCAACGCTTGTCCTTGGCAAACTTGCTCGAACCATCCCAACGGGAGCTGACGGTGAGCAGGTAGCGGTTGCGATAGCTGTAGTTGATACGAGCTACCCACGAAAGCATCTGGATGCGGGTATAGTCCGACCACACGTTCTCTACGGTTCCCGAACCCCAGTTGTACCAATACACGTCAAATGGCATATTGGTCGTCTTGTCGTAGTTGCTGTTCACCCTGTCGTCATAGACCGAGAAGAGGCCCAGCACGTTGACACTGTGCTCCTCGTCACGTCCGAAGGTCTTGACGTAATTGGCTTGGGTATCCCAGGTATAGGAGAAGTTCTCGCGGTTGGTCTGCTCCGACTGGTTGCCGTTGCCACCACGCACCTGTGTCTTGGCTCCATAGAAGATACCATTGTCGGTCTTCTGATAAGAGGGCGAGAAGGTGGTCTTCAAGATGACCTCCTTGATGGGTGAGTACTGCAGATAGATATTTCCGAGGGCATTGTAGCTGCGGGTATTGTCGGTCGAATTCTCACGGTCGGTGATTGGGTTGATGGTCGAGGTTGGGCCACCGCCATCGGGGTACATCACAGCATCCTTGCCTGGCTGGTAGATGGGGTCACCTGCCTTATAGCTTCCGTCGGCAGCATCCTCCTTATAGCGAGCCATCATAATGGGGGCCATGAGGAAGGCGTTGTTGACGGCATTCTTCGAACCGCTGGCCTTGAGCGAAGTAGCCAGGTTGAATGAGATACCTGCCGACCAGTTGTCGTTGACCTTATGATCAACAGAACCCTTGAGGTTCCAACGCTCATAGCTGTCATAGAGCACGCCTTCTTCGGTCTGATAGCCGAGGCCGATACGATAGCTGATGTCCTTGGCATTGCCGGTGATCGAGATGAAGTGGTTCTGCTGCTGTCCGTCGCGTGTAGCCTCGTCGTTGGCCCAGTCGGTATAGTCGTTGTTCTTGTACATACGCTGGATGACCTCCGAACCTGCACCCCAGACATTCTTGTAGTTACCGAGCGACATGTCCCAGGTCTGGGTGCCGTCGGCGGCCTGCTTGGCAGAAAGGTAACGGCTGAAACGATAGCGCATAAACTCTTCGCCGTTCATGAAGTCGGGCATGTTGGCCACGGTCTTCCAGCCATAGTAGCCATCATAGGAGATGGTGGCCTTCGATCCTGCTACAGCACCCTTCTTGGTCGTAATCATCACGACGCCGTTGGTGGCACGCGAACCGTAGATTGCGGTCGAGGAGGCGTCCTTCAAGATATCGACTTTCTCAATATCGGCAGGATTGAGGAAGTCCATGTTGTCGCAAACGATACCGTCGATGACGTAAAGTGGGGTCGAGGCATCGCCGAGGGTAGATTTACCACGGATCTGGATGCTCATGCCGTCACCTGCGCGGCTCGACGACTGCGAGATGTTGACACCAGGAATCTGGCCCTGCAGTGACTGCATCACCGAGGTGGTACCCTTGGCCTGGATGTTCTCGGCCTTCACCGAACCGATGGCGCCGGTAAGGTCACTCTTCTTCACTACGCCGTAACCAACGACTACGACGTCATCAAGCTGCTGGCTGTCCTCCATCAGGACGACCTTCACCTTGGATTGTCCGGCCAATGCCACCTCCTGGCTGATATAGCCGATGAACGAGACTTTCAGCGTAGCATTTTCCGGCACGTCGGTAAGCGAAAAGTTACCATCAAAGTCGGTAACCGCACCATTGGTAGTGCCTGCCACGATGACATTAGCTCCGAGAACTGGTTCGCCGTAGTTATCGACCACGGTACCAGTCACTGTCTTGGTCTGGGCAAATGCAAGCGCACCGCTGACGACAAATGCCATCAACAGCGTTGCCAATCGACCCAGCCATGTCTTGCATGTACTGCTTCTCATGTTACAATAGGTTTGTTTGAAAATTAGTTTATTATAAGATGTGTAAGTGGCGCAAAGATACTGGGTATTTTCGAAGATTCCAAATTTTTGGGCAAAAAAAGCTATTTAAACCACCAATTAGGGATAATAAAATATAATAATGTATAAAAATCATCCATTTAAAATTGTAAATATCCACAATCGAACACGAAAAAACTGCAATGGACAAAATATCCACCGCAGTTTTTATTGAACCGATGATAATTGATTATCCAAAGATTTCACCATCGCTCACATCCTCGCTGAAGATGGGCTCGTTGGTCTTCTGCTCCTTTGGATAGAAGTGCACGGCCGAATCGTTCATTTTGGGCCATGTGGTCTGGAGCATTCGAATCACCTCGGCACCAGCCCAAAGGGTTGGACCATAGCCGTGGAATGCCATCACATGGACGGGGCGATAGGCATAGAAGGCGGGATCGAAGCCCATACCGGTGCCCACGCAGCACTTCTCGACCTGGCCGAGCTCGTTGACACACGTCGTTACGGCATTCCATGCCAGCAGCACCTGTGCGCCATAAGCCAGCGGATCGACCCAACCTTCGTTGATGGAATGGGCAATGCAATAGGCGTAGATGGCGGTGCAGCTTGACTCCAGATAGGTGTCGTCTCGGTCGAGCAACTGGTGCCAAAGGCCCGTCTGGTGCTGCAGGCGGCAAAGGCCCTCGATATGCTGACGCAGGAGGTCGAGCACGAAAGGACGCTCCTTGTGATTAGCCGGCAGATTGTCGAGCACTTCGCACATGGTGAGGATAGCCCAACCATTGCAACGTCCCCAATGGAAGTTCGGATGCGGGTTCATGCCTTCGACCCATCCATGACGGAAGAGCTGCACTTCTGGCACCCACATCTTGTCCTTGAAGAGATGGAGCTGGCGCACGGCCTCGTTGGTATAACGTGCATCGCCGGTATAACTGCCATACCAAGCCAAGGCGGGGATGGCCATATACATATCGTCGAGCCAGACGGTGTTGTGATGCGGACGATTGCGGGCATAGGTGCCATCGGGCAGACGATACTCCTTGTTGATGATGAAGTCCATATATCTTGCAATCAGCGGATCGTAGGCCTCCGACTTCTGTCCCTCCATCTGCAGACGGATGAACGAGGCTGCCATCGCGCCACAGTCATCGAGGGCTGCAGGACGCAGCACGCGGCGCATCTCGGAGTCAAACTTCGGGTCGGCAGCCAGCTTTTCAGCCACCTTGGGTGCCAGTTCGGCAAGCACATTGGCACGATCGGTGACAAATCGCAGGTAAGCCTCGTCTCCCGTCGCTTTATAGGCGGCAAGGGCCGCCGAATAGGCTACGCCACATTCATAGCTGGTGAGACGGAAACGACCGCGAACGAGTCGCAACGAATCGTCATATTGGGCAGGCATGCCTTCGCTGATATAGCCAAGCACGCGATCCATCACCTCCTTCACATCAGCAATCTGCGGAATGCCATAGGGCGTGTCATAGTCGGGCTGCATAAGGTGCAACGGCGTGTTGGTGTCGTTAATCTCCACTGAGGCCATCGTGGCTTCCTGATTCTGTGTAGGGTTGGAGCAAGCCGAGAACAACAATACAGATACTGCAATAGCGAGACCTGAAAACTTTGCGATATACTTCATACGTAATGGTTATAAGGTGTGTTTAATTGCTGCAAAGATAGAGGATTTTTCATTATTGTCCAAATTTAAAACAAGAAAAGTGATGAAGGAAGAATAAGAATGAACGAAAAACATACCCCTCTTAATCAATTATGAACGAAAAACATACCTTGAACACACCATCCGTATTTTGGGTGGCTGAACACGGAACGATTTGGAGCAGGCGTCCAAATGATTGAGTGGTTTTGCATTATTTTTCAGCATTTATAGACTCGTTTTTTGCCGTAAAACAAAATTTATCTCATTTTTGGAACAAGAAATTTGGAACAAATGCAAATATCCCGTATCTTTGCACCAATCACAAACCCTCAAACACACATTCCCATGAGAAGAGAAGCATTTAAGATGTTCCTGAACCCAGGACAGAAAGAAGAGTACAAGCGTCGTCATGCCAACCTGTTCCCCGAACTGCGTCGTCTGCTGAGCGAAAGCGGCGTGCGCAACTACAGCATCTACCTCGACGAAGACACCAACACGCTCTACGCCTATCAGGAGCTCGAAGGCGACGGCGGCAGCCAGGACCTCGGTGCCACCGAGATCTGCCAGAAGTGGTGGGCATACATGGCCGACATCATGAAGACCAATCCCGACAATTCACCCGTCAGCATCCCGCTGCCCGAGATGTTCCACATGGATTGATAAAAAGACCATGAAACGATATTTATTCGTGATGTTCGTGGCTCTGCCATGCCTTGCGTTTGCCCAAAGCGTGGAGAAATGGGGGCACCACGACATATCGCTGACAGCTCCTGCATCCCAATTGAAGGGGAATCCTTTCGAGGTTGAATTTTGCGCCACGTTCATCAACGGCAAGGACACGCTCGTGGTTCCTGGTTATTACGACGGCAAGGACAAACAGGGCGAAGTCTGGAAGTTGCGCTTCATGCCCACAGCCGAAGGCGTTTGGCGCTACACAACCCGGTCGTCTCTGGCCGCGCTCGACGGCCGTACAGGCTCGCTCACCTGCACACCTCCGACAGAAGGCAACCATGGTCCCGTCCGAGTCGATTCTTCGGGCTTGCACTTCTGCTACGCCGATGGCACGCGCTACATCCCCGTCGGCACAACGAGCTACGACTGGATGCATGCCTCCAACGACCCGGCTTTCAGCACTGCCGACCCGGGACTCACCATACAGCAGCAGACATTGCTATCGCTCGAAGCGAGCGGCTTCAACAAGATCCGCTCCCTGCTCACCGTCCAGAATTTCGACCGCACCTATCCCGAGCCCGATGCGTTTCCGTTCGTCGCCCTCGATGGCTACGACCCAGCTAACGGCAACGCCGCCCGCTGGGACTGGACGCGCCTCAATACGCGCTATTTCGACCACGTGGAACAATGTACAGAAGGGCTGCTCCGCCTCGGCATCGAGCAGGATCTCATCCTCTTCCATCCCTACGATGGCGGCCGCTGGGGCTTCGACGAGATGCCACGCGAAGCGGGCGAACTGCTGTGCCGTTATGTGGCTGCACGCTTCGGTGCTTATCGCAACATCTGGTGGAGCCTCGCCAACGAATACGACTTCCTGCGCAAGCAGCCCATCAGCAACTGGGATGCATGGACCGATGCCATCCTTGCCAACGATCCCTATCACCATCTCATCTCCATCCACAGCTACACGGCCAAATACTACAAGTATTGGGACGAACGCTACACCCATTGTTCCATCCAGGACCAGGCTCCAGTGGAGGCTCCCGGACGCGCAATTACGGTGCTCAACATCTACAAGAAACCCGTCATCTTCGACGAGGTTTGCTACGAGGGCGATATGACCGAACGCTGGGGCTGGCTCTCGGGCGAGGAGGAGCTCTATCGCATGTGGAACGCCTACATGAACGGCACCTACTGCTCGCACTCCGAATGTTTCCAGTATGGTGACCCGCACGACTTCCGTCGCGACTTCCTCGCCGTGGGTGGCAAGTGGCAGGGTACATCGTGGCGCCGCATCCGCTTTATGCGCCAGATTCTCGATGCCATGCCGCGCCCCATGTATCTGCCCGACTCGTCGTGGGACCTCAACACTTCGGCCTGCGGTCCCGGCTATTATATGGTTTATTTAGGCAAGAAGGTGGCCAAGGAATGGCGCTTCGACCTGCCTATCCGCAATCAGCGCGACGTCTTCCCCCGTATAACGGAGGGTGAACGTTACAAGGTGGAAATCATCGACACGTGGAACATGACCATCACCGAGAGCCCTGTCATCATCACCACCAAGCGCCAGGACAACTACCGTATGGTCGCCGAGGGTGACGGCATTATCCCCCTTCCCGAACTCCCTTATCTGCTCCTTCGCATCACGCGCATCGAGTAAAAGCTTGACTTTAAAATGAATAGGGCGGCACAAAAAAGTGCCGCCCTATTCACTTTTCTAGATCCTCTAGATTATCTAGATATTCTAGTTCTTCTAGATAGGCTAGACCGCCTTCTATTTCATCACCTTGTCCGTCTCAACCTGTCCACCTGCATAGAAGATGCGGCGGATGCAGATGCCCGTCTGGGGCTCGGCGAGGCGCTTGCCGTCGAGCGAATAGTATTCGATGCGACGGATGGTCATATCCGACTGGGCATCACGGATGCCAGCCAGGAAGGTCTGTGCGGGATAATATTCTTCGACCGAGGTGAGTGCATCGGCATTCTGCGCCTTGGTGATCTTCTCCACGATACCATTGACATAGACCTCGATATTGGTATAGAAATTCTTCTCGCTATCGAGAGTGTAGGTCTTCGCATCAGCAGCATTGTTCTTGTCCAGGCCATTGGCATCCTCCCAGGCATCGGGCATGCCATCCTGATCAGTATCCCAATCGGCGGGACGTGTCTCGCTCGCCAGTTCGGGATAACTTGCCGTTGTCGGGTCCTCGGTGCCAGCTGGGTTGTTGATGACATCGACAATGCCGGCGCGCTTCGATATGGCTCCCGTATAGGTTGTCGTACCTGTGCGTGTCTCCTCCATATAGCGGGCATCGACGGCATCGCGTGCATACGAAGCACCGCAGTAGAGCAGCACCTTCTCATAGGCTGTCTCGGCACTGTGGGTGGTCACTTCGCCAGCCTCGATAGGCTCGTCGAGTTTCAATCTTACACAATCCACACCACTACCATTCTTCACGTAGGTCACGTTCTCGCCATAGTTGTGGGCTGCATCGGGGATATATTTCTCTCCGCTGATGGTCGATAAGCCGTCGTCGTAGATGACGCCGCTCCAGTCGTAGTTGGCAGCATTCGAGCCGGCAGCAGTCACATAATTGCCGTTGATGTAATAGCGGCTGGCATAGCCGGGGTAGGGGTTGTCGCTGGTCGAATTGCCGCTGTTGGCCACCGAAACCTGCGTCACGCGCGTCTTGTTCTTGGTGCCGGGACCTGCCTTGTAATAGTTATTGATCATGTTGATGTAGCCACCACCAGGACCGCCATAGCATCCGTTGCCGTTGCCCCAGTTGTACATCACGCAATTGCGGAAATCCACCTGTTCGGCCTGCAGAGAATTGCTGTACTTCGTAGCATCGTAGCCCGTCCAGTTGTAACGTGCGCCGTTGAAACGAGGGGCACGGTTCTGCACGTGGGCGATGAAGTTGTGGTGGAACGAAGCGCCCTTGCCGCCCCAGATGCCGCCGTAGCTGTGCTCTCCCTTCGAGTGTCCTGGGTTAGCCAAAGCCTCGCCCAGCGTACACCACTGCATGGTGAAGTCGCGGTTGTCGTAGAACGAAGCCAGCTCGTCGATGCTCCACGAGAAGGAGCAGTGGTCGAAGATGATGTTCTTGTGTCGACGTCCCCAGGCTGCATCTGCTCCATCATTGACGTCCTTGATTTGCGAACGACGGAAACGCAGGTAACGCACGATGACGTTGTCGCAATTCGTAAATTCCACGGTATAGTAACGCAGTGTGATACCATCGCCGGGGGCTGTCTGTCCGCACACTGTCTTGTTCGAACGCACGTTGATGTTTGATTTGAGGTCGATGTAACCGCTCACGTCGAAGACGATGATGAGCTTCGCGCTGCTCGTCAATGCTGCGCGAAGCGAACCTGTTCCCGAGTCGTTAAGGTTGGTCACATGATAAACCGAGCCACCACGTCCACCCGTGGTCGTATAGCGTGCAAAGCCTTCAGCACCCGGGAATGCCGGCGCCGAACTCTGCGCGAAAGATGTTGGTACTGCCATAGCACCGATTGCCAAGGCAATCAAAGGTATAAGAATTCGTTTCATAGAATATAAGGTATTAAGTCATTATCTATCATTTATCTATCATTTATTTATAGTCACTATAGTTAATATAGTCACTATAGCTACTATCGAGGAGCCCTCAAACCTCTCTTAACCTCTCTTAACCCCTCTTAACCTCTCAACCCCCTCTTAACCCCTCTTAACCCCTCGAACCCCTCTTAACCCCCTTGTAGGGTGCTTGCCAGCTTTTCGATGTTGAGGCTGCGGGCCGAAGCATCGACGATGTCTTTATAGACGCCGCCCTTCTTGTAGAGTTCATCGGGATCACCCGACTGCTCAACGCGACCATTCTGCAGGGCATAGACGAGATCGGAGTCGATGATCTGCGAAATGGAGTGTGAGATGATGATGACGGTGCGGTCCTTCTTGATGGCATCGATCGAAGCCTTGATTTGCTCGGTAGCCACTGCATCGAGCGAAGCTGTCGGCTCGTCGAGGAAGATGATGGGCGGGTTCTTGAGGAACATACGGGCGATGGCGACGCGCTGCTGCTGTCCGCCCGAAAGGTCGGTGGCCTGCGACTTGAAGCCATTGGGCAGCTTCGACACCTGGTCGTAGAGGAAGGCCTTCTTGGCGGCATCGATAACCTCTTCATCGGTGGCTCCGGGCTTACCATAGCGGATATTCTCTTCGATGGTGCCGCTGAAGATGTGATTCTTCTGCAGGACGAGGCCGATGTTGTCGCGCAGATACTGCGTGTCGTACTCCTTCAGGTCGTGTCCGTCGAGCAGGATGCGGCCCGTCTGCGGCTCGTAGAACTTGTCAAGCAGGTTGACGATAGTCGATTTGCCAGCGCCCGAGAGGCCTACGAAAGCCGTAATCTTGTTGGGCTCGATGTGCATATTGATGTCCCAAAGTGCCTGGGTGCCATTGGGATAGGTGAAATCGACGTGCTCGATGTCGAAACGTCCCACCACCTTCTCTGGCCTGTAGTTGCCGCTCGGCTCCACTTCCTGTTCGGCTTCAACCACGCTGAAATAACCCTCGGCATAGATGAGTGCGTCGTTGAGTGTGTCGAAGATGCGCTGCAGCTGTGTGATAGGCGCGGTGACGTTGGCAAAGAGCATCACGTGGTACATAATCTTACCGATGGTCATGCCCGGATAGTCGATGAGGACAAGATAAGCGGTGAGGATGATGATCAGCACGGTGCCAATCTGCTGCACGAACTTCTTCCAACCGTCATAGTAGAGCATCACCTTGCGTGTGCGTATCTGATTGTCGGTGAGTGCCGTCTGGATGTCGAGCTGTTTCTTCGATTCGATGCTTTCGCGATTGAACGACTTGATGACGTTGATCGACTCGATGATCGATACGATGCCGTGCGACTTGGCCTCACGATAGCTGCGCATCTGCTGGCGCCAACCGCGCAGCTTATGGGCCTGGTGAGTGGTGATCCAGATATAGACAGGCACGATGAAGAGGGCAGTCAGACCCACATACACATTGGCCATAAACATCAGGATCAATGCCAGGAAGGCCGAGGTGAAGAGGGGCAGGAGGTCGATGAACGTGTTCTGCACCGTGGTCGAAAGCGAACTGACACCCTGGTCGATACGCGACTGCAGACGACCGGCCTCGTTGCCGTTGCGGTTGAAGTACGCCATGCGATAGGTGAGGATACGATCGACAGCGGCCTGTGCCAGGTCACGCGAAACACGCACGCGCATCCTTTCACCAAAGTAGTTCTGCGAATAGGTGATGATCACCGACAGCAGCTCCTTGCCAAGCAGGATGGCAGTGATAATCATCAGGATATGGGTCGCCGACGACCAGTCGAACGTGGCGCGTGCCAGGAAGCCGTGCATATCCTTGCCGGCATTGACGAGGTTGTTCACCTGGTCCACCGTCCAGTCGAGCACGATGGCATTGACCTGCGCGATGAGCGACCCGATGAGCGTCAGGATAAGCGTGACAACCACGTGCCACTTATACGGCCTGACAAACGGCCAGATTTTCTTGAAGAGAAGAATGAGATTCATTATAAATAAGATTTAATTAGTCGCAGCTTCAGTCTTCCCCCTAAGCAGGTATTCTGCCCCCGCTGTTCGGGGGATAGAGGGGGTGCGGAGGAAAGAGGGGGTCTTCCCTATTTCGTGTGCAAAGTTACTAATTTTTAGCGGAAAAGCAAAATTGAAGACATTATTTATAATATTTTTTGACACTTTTTGCGATATCTGTTGCATTTTCATGGTGGTTTGCACATAAAAAATTCTATTTTGTTACTTCTCCGAAATTCAACCGTGGCCAAAAGATCAAGGATTCGATGAACATTTCTTCAATAGTATTACAGATGATAGATTCAATTCAATCTGAAAGTAGTATGTCTCTTTTGTTTTTGTTATTGAATCTTCGTAAACAATGATAAAGAAACCGTCTGCAACTTCACTAATCGTTAATTTTGAATCAAAGTCACCCGTTCCATTATCAAACAAATGGTCATTGACAATAAAGAAATTATATGCATGAGCCCTTTGCTGACAACTAATCATTTTGATCGGAGTGAGTTCTTCATGATCGATGTAGAAGGAATCATAAGGCAACAAATCCTTTACGATTTCTACCTGGTCTCTTCTTTTCTGATTGTCATCAAGCACAAGCGACACCGCATTCCTATATATCTTACGAAGATTCGTTGTCGTTATATCCAAATAGGGGGTTCCTTGAATCATAAAAAAATTGGGGTAATTATAATCATAAAAATCTGGATAATTACCTATTTTAAATTGAATTCGCCCATTTGGTTTAGGTTGAAAAAGAAGATAACTCTCAGTTCCTTCAACTATAACTTTGTAACCATTAATTATGCAGTAACCGAAATAATCATTTGGTTGCCATAAATTGGCAAAAAAACACAGAAACGCGGTACATTCCAAATACTGTTGTGTTATTAATTTTTTATCTTCTTGTCCCCGGTTTTTATTCTCTATCAAACAATCTCGATAATTTATTGAAAGAATACAACAGTCTCCTTTTATCGAATCTTCATTACATATTGCCAAACTTGTTTCTATAATGTCATATATTACTGAATCTTTGGGCTCCAACAATGGCAAAATAATGCTGTCTTCGCTAGCATGAATCAAGTCATTTGTATTCTGGAAGACAATATTCGAATCGTGCCCCATACTATCTTTCATTTGACAATTCTCTGTATATGAGGGATATGTCCCATCAGGTAATGATGAGTTATATTTCGTTTCAGACTCCATTATTGTTTGTCCCGACGAAGAAAAACAATAAAGAAGGATGAAAGTTATTAAGAATAAATGTTTCATAATTCCATTTTTTTATAATTCTATTCACTAGTGTCCTAAAAGTTTAGAATTCTAAATTTAACAATAGTTGGCTGCTATCATTTTGCTCAAAATTTTGGCCTTTTGCTTTCAAGAGCAATTCTC
>ONNR01000036.1 GCA_900319235.1 uncultured Prevotellaceae bacterium | reverse complement strand
AAGATAAGTGAAAATTCTGACATGGCAAAATCCTGGGCAACTTTTTGTTGCTCAGGAACTTATAAATAAAGTTAAATTATAGTGTTGCGGAATTAAGGTTTTCCTCATTTAGTGTCGAGGAGTCGGATATCTGCAAGAGTGTAGTCTTCGGCATCCCCGTCGGCCTTTCCTACGAATACAAGAACATCACCCTCGATGCTCGCTACTATTTCGGCCTCACTCGCATGGATGATGCCGAAGAAGATCCAGCAGCACGCAACCGCTGCCTCTCCATCACTCTGGGCTATAAGTTCAAGCTGTGATGCCGGTCTTTCAGCCTTTTACGCTATATGAATAATAAAGTGCCAACGTTTTTCGTTCGTCAGACGATAAGCGTTGGCACTATTCGATGTAGATTGGTTCAGAACGATTATTTCAGCATTTTCTCAGCATCCTTGAGGGCTTCCTCCATGTTCTTCTGGAGACCTTCGGCGAAAGAGAGGGTGATGTATTTATTTTTGCTGGTGTTGATTCGGTTGAGGTAGCAACCTTCAAAGCGGTCATCGCGCAGGAAAGCCCATTCCAGATTGTCATTGCCATTGAGCAGTTGCTCCAAAGGCAATTCCTCGAGGGCCTGTTCGCGGGTCTTGACATCCAGGTTGCTGCCAAATCCGCGCACCACTTTCCCATCCTGTGCCAGTTTCTTCGTCACATTGTAGATCTTGGTGATGTAGGCGTTCCATTCTTCGGGTGTAATCTCCGAACCGTCCTTCTTACAATAGACGGCCTTCGCCAGGTTGACACCATTGCCCATGAAGCAGTCATATCCTTCGAGTTTCTCTGCGTAGTCGAAATCGGGCTGCACATCGGCTAATGTCAGTTTCCCTTCGTAGCGATTCTTCCAAGTTGCCTCGCACTTCTCGGGCCCGGTCATCTCGGAGAGTTTCTTCTCTGCCTTTTCCACTTTCTGGTCGGTCTTAGCATCACCTGTTACAGTAGGAGCTTTCTTCTCGCTGCAAGCCACGAGCATTGCGAGGCTTGCAATAGCCATGATGGCCAAACATAATCTCTTCATAGTATAAATAGTATTAATTGTTAATTGAAGAAGGTCATTTCTTGATGAACTCCACACGGCGGTTCTTGGCGCGTCCTTCCTCGGTCTTGTTGTCAGCCACGGGCTCGTGTGAACCCTTGCCGACAGCACGGAGGTTGAAGCCATCGACACCCAGTCCTTCGAGTGCCTTTACGACGGCTTCGGCACGCTGTTGTGAAAGCGGATCGTTCACCTTATCGGTGCCCTGGTTATCGGTATGTCCCTGCACTTCGAAGCGTACGCTGGGGTTCTTCAGCATATAGTCGGCCACCTTCTGGATCTCTGCCATCGACTCGGGCTTCAGCGTTGCCTTGCCGGTTTCGAAGAGGATGTTGTTGGTCACGAACTTGCCCGTTTCGGCAATGGCCTTTTCGACAGCAGTCATATCAGAAGCATTGCGTGCATAGAGGTCTCCACCACCTTTTGCCAGACGGATATTCGTGATGTAGTCAATGTGGTCCTCCCAGAACTCTGTTTCGATGGAGAACCAATCGGCTGCCTTTGCATTGGGTGCATTGATGACACGCTGGCCATTGATATAGACTTTCAGCGCGCGCTTATTGAACGACAACGCGAAGTGATTCCAATCGTTTCGCTCGTGGTTCCCTTCCAACGATTTATCGCCTTCGACCTTGTCTCCTCCTGAAGGTTTGGCAATATACCAACGGATATCATTATCGCCAAATCCGATGGATGTCTCGTAGTTGCCATCATCATCGGCCGTCCTCAGATGGAGCGTGTAGCCACAGCGATGCTCGTCGCCGTCGGGCACGAAGTAGTCGAACTCCAGAGAATACACCTCGGGCAGGTATTTCTTGTTGTCACCTTTCACCAAAGGGGTGATTTGCGTGCTTGAGCCGTGTTCGAACCTGATGGCCATCATTCCGTTCATTTTGGCCACCTCGGCATTGTTGTCGATCAAATCCCATTTCGAGGGAAATTCACCCATCTGCTCACCTTTCAGATTATCCTCAAAGATGACCACCGTGCCCTGCACAAAGTCGCTCTTCACGGCTTCACCTTTGGCAGTTTTCTTGGGGCCGGCAGATTCTTCTGCCTCCTCGTTCTCGTCTTGGTCAGTCTTGCTGGTCTTGTCCTTTACCGTTTGTTCGACAGCGCGCTTGCCTGCTTCGACAGCCTTTTCCTTCACTTTGCCAAGCCAAGCCTGGGCATTTGACGTCGAAATACCAACGAATACCATCACTAGGATGGCCAATAGTCTTCTTGCTTTCATAGTCTTATTCATTTTTAAGTGTTTATGTCAATTATTTGGGCAAAGATAAGTATTTTAATTCGAATAATTATCCACCCAAATGGGTGGAATAGTATAAATAGAACAAAAAATCACCCATTTGGGTGGTGCAATGTGAGAAAAAATGCTTATCTTTGCGCGCGAAACGACTTGTTTTTGCCTATTCAATAAGTTCCAAGGATGCCATGGAGGAAAACCATTTTTGAACAATTATGAGGAAAGTGATCATAATGAGGCCGTTTTTGCTTTTATCGCTGATACTGTTGTGTGTTACTGCACGTGCCGACTATGCCGACCACAGGAACCGCAAGGTGGATTCGCTGGAGCAGGTGCTGCAGAGCGGACAAACGCTGAACGATGAACAGCGGATCCTGGCCTATCGGGACCTGATGTGGGGCTATCTGCAAATCGATGGCAAGCGTGCTGAGGCTAATGCACAGCAAGTCCTTGCCTTGTCGAATGAGCGCAAATGGTTGAACCTTCGAGTAGATGCCTTGCGAATGCTGGGAATGCTTGCTTATGGTGGAGATCGATTTGATGAGGCCTTGAGATACTATAATTGGGCTTTGGCAGTAACTGATACCATGCGAACCGACTCCAGATTCAGTGAGAAGGCCATCGATGACAACCTTTCATCAATCTATGGCGCGATCGGTAATCTATACAATATCCAGGACAAGAATCTGCTCGCCATCGAATACTATCAGAAGGCGATGCCTATCTTTGAGAAGTACGGCTGGCGAGAGAGCTTGACGATATTGCACCACAACATTGCCGAACTCTATCTTTCGATGGGTAACGAAAATGAGGCCGAACGTCATTATCAGCAAGCCATTGTAAAAGGGAAGGAGACTGGAGACTCGTTAATGATGGTTATGTCGCGCAGGGGGCTTGCCAAGATATATATCGATCGGGATGACTATCAGCAGGCTAAGCAGACAATAGATCCGGCCTATGCCTATTATCACGCTCATCGTGACGAAGAACCCAGTGACTATGCCGAAGTGCTTGCCTCATTGGCAAAAATCAACCTGATGAGCGGGCATGAGAATCTGACGCAGGCCAAGGCTTTTGCCCTTGAGGCGCTCAATGTCGTCAATGATGAGATGATGACCGAGACTCGCTGTAATGTGTTTGCCGCTGCTGCCATGGTAGAAATGAGGGCGAAGAACTGGAAGGCTGCGCTCCAGTATGCGCTGCAGTCAATCCATAAGAATGACGATGAGGCCACCTTCAGCGATGTGGGCTGTTACGAGATGCTGGCTAACATCTATATGCAATTGGGCAACAAGGAGGAGGCTTCGCGCTATATCAGCAAGGTGCGCACCATGATGGAGCGTTTTTCGACGCAAAACTATCAGAGCAGCATCTCACAGATGGAGGTGCTTTATAATATAGAGAAGAAGCAAAAGCTTATCGAGCAATTGAACCGCGAGAAAAAATGGCATCTGTGGGCTGGTATTCTGCTTTCAGCCCTGCTTTTGATCCTGGCTCTCGCTTTCTTCCTGTTGTGGCGCGGTGTCAGACTTCAACGCAGTACGGCCCTCTTCAAGGCGCGTTTCGAAGGCGAGGTGGCTGAGCGAAGCCGCATTGCCCGCGACCTGCATGATGGATTGGGCGGGATGCTCACGATGCTCAGATTGAAGATTGAGGGTGATGCATCGAAGCCCGAATTGCTGAAACAGCTGGGAGACACGGCCACCGAATTGCGCCATGTGGCCCACCATCTGATGCCTGAACAGCTGTTGAAGAATGGATTGATGACATCGTTGCAGGACCTGGCCATCTCGGTGCCCGGTGCACATTTCAGTCATTTTGGCAATGACGAAAGGTTGAGTCAGGAAGTGGAAGTGGTGCTCTATCGATGTGCCTACGAACTGGTCAACAATGCCGTCAAACATGCTCATGCCAATCGCATCGATATCCAGCTGATGCAGGAGGAGAGTCAGGTAACACTCACTGTCAGTGACAATGGACGTGGGTTGGACTCAGAGAGCCAGCAAGGCGGCGTCGGACTTCAGAATATCCGTGAACGCATCAGCCATTATCATGGCACAATGCACATCGTCTGTGGTAAAGAACAAGGAACAGAAACTAATATCATACTGCCAATATGAAGCAATATCGCATTGACATCAATATCGCTGACGACCACGTCATGGTCTGCGAGGGCTTGGCTAATGCCATCAATCGCATCGGAGACATTCACGTCAGCCGCTTTTTTCACACGCTTGAAGCCTGCCGTCAGGCACTCGCCAGTAGCCGCCCGGATGTCCTGCTCCTCGACATCTCTCTGCCGGATGGTGACGGCATCGCTTTTTGTCAGGAGGTGATTGCCAGCTATCCCAAATTGAAGATTATTGCTGCCACCATTCACGATGAATATTCGGTCATTCGTCGAATGCTCGATGTGGGCGTGCATGGTTATGTGCTGAAGTCTTCGTCCATCGAACAGCTGATTGAGGCCATCCGTCAAGTGTGGCAGGGAGAAAGGTATCTCAGTCCTGAGGTGGAAGCCATCATCGAACAGGCACAAGGAAATGTCGTTGCTCTCACGGAAGTGGAACGCAATATACTTCGTATGATATGCGATGGCATGACCAATCCGCAAATAGCAAAGATCCTCAATCTCAGTACTGAAACCATCAATTGGTACCGGAAACGTCTCCTTTCAAAATTCGGAGTTAAGAATGCTGTCAGTCTTGCTACGCTGGTGATGAAAGAGAAGATTATATGAAAATAGAAGGAAGTAATCCAAAGAAACGGACTTAAAATAGAATATTCGAATTATATTTGTCCTTAAAAAAAAGAAAAAGAGGTTTGGATAGTCAAATTTTAATAATTTTTTGAACGAGACTTGAAAATCGTTTGTATCTTTGCGCTGATATTTGATACTTTTATCTCCGAAGAAACAGAAGCTATAATCGCTTATTATTTGATTTTTATATGCAACAGAATATTTCCATTGTTATTAATACATACAATGCCGAGCAATATCTGGCGAGAGTGCTCGAGACGGTGAAAGACTTCGACGAAATCGTTGTCTGCGACATGGAGTCGACCGACAATACGCTCAAGATTGCAGAGCAGTACGGATGTAAGATTGTGGTCTTTCCCAAAAGAAACTATAATATCTGCGAGCCAGCAAGGAATTTCGCCATTCAGTCGGCTTCGAGCGACTGGGTGCTGGTAGTTGATGCCGATGAACTGATAACCCCGGAATTGCGGACCTATCTCTATGATTTCATCAAGGATCCGGGAGATGTGAGAGGCCTTTTCGTCCCGCGTAAGAACTTTACGATGGGGAAAAACCTTCCATCTTCATATCCCGACTATCAGTTGCGTTTCCTGGCGCGAGAAGGTACGGAATGGCCCGAAAAGATCCATAGCGTACCAATCATTAATGGCAAGGTCGGGTATATTGACAAGAAGCATAAGGAACTTGCAATGGTTCATCTTGACGATAGCACCAAAGCGACGCTGCGCCGATTGGATACATATACCGACAATGAAATGGCTCGGCGACTCGGAAAACGAGTGACATACGCATCCATCGTTTTTGCTCCGACCTTCCGCTTCTTTAAATTCTTTGTCCTTAAGGGCGGTTTCCGATATGGCGTTGCAGGCTTCGTGCAGGCTGCACGTCAGGCAATTTACAAATTCACCACGCTTTGCAAGGTTTACGAGGCGCAGCATAACGTGGGAAAATAGAGTTTACTTCGACTATGAAAAGGTGTTTTTTGATGATCCTGCTGTTGCTGGGCTGCTATGCGTCGGCGATGGCTGATGTCCCCGAAGTTCGCTGGGACAAACTGAGTCTGCTGATTGACGGCAAGAGAGTGTGCCCTGTGATGGGTGAGATTCACTATTCGCGTGTCCCTTCCAACGAGTGGGCCGATGAAGTGCGGAAGATGAAGCAGGGCGGTGTGACCATCATTGCCACCTACGTGTTTTGGAATCATGTCGAGGAACGTGAGGGGGTGTTTGATTGGAGCGGACAGCGCAACCTGCGTCGCTTCATCGAGGTATGCAAGGAAGAGGGGATGCCAGTAGTGCTGCGCGTGGGCCCGTTCTGTCATGGTGAAGCGCGCAATGGCGGCATTCCTGATTGGGTGTTTGAGAAAGGATGCAGAACGCGTTCCGAAGACCCCGTCTTCCTGTCGCTTGTCGAGCGTCTTTATCGACAGATATTCACTCAGATGCAGGGTTTGCAATGGAAGGACGGTGGTCCGCTGATGGCTTGCCAGTTCGACAACGAATATCGTGGACACGGTTCATATCTGATGGCTTTGAAACGGATTGCCCAGAAGATTGGCTTCGATCTGCCTTTCTATACCCGTACAGGTTGGCCGGAACTGGCTTCGCCTGTGCCTTATGGAGAGATGCTGCCGCTCTATGGCGATTATGCTGACGGTTTCTGGGAACGTTCGATTGAAGAAACTGCCGGCAACTACTACAAGGCTTTCAACTTCAAGTCGTTCCGGTCGTCGACGGCCATAGCCACCGAACAACTTGGAGAACAAAGCGAGAAACTTAATGCAGGTGATGAACTTTATCCCTATTTTACCTGTGAATTGGGAGGTGGCATGATGACTGCTTATCACCGCCGGCCCTATCTCTATCCGGAGGATGCCTATTCGATGGCCTTGGTGAAGTTGGGCAGTGGCTCGAATCTGTTGGGCTACTATATGTATCATGGAGGAACAAATCCCGAGGGTTCGACTTGGATGAATGAGATGCAGCGCACGGTGGCTACCAATTACAACGATTTGCCGGTCAAGACTTACGACTTCCAGGCGCCACTCGGAGAATTCGGCCAATATTATCCTCACTACTTCATGCTCCGTAAACTCCACCTCTTTATGCAGGATTGGGGAGAAGCATTGGCCCCAATGGAGGCAGCATTCCCCTCGCCTCAGGATATTGCCAAGGGAGATGACTCGCAACTTCGCTGGTCATATCGCTCGCAGGGCGACAGCGGATTCATTTTCATCAACAACTATGAGCGACTGCAGAATCTGTCGGCTAAGAAGAATGTGCAGTTGCAGGCTTGCGGTGTGAAATTCCCACGACTGACCATTCCGGCAGGCGCGATGTGCATTCTCCCTGTCAACATCGATGGCATACGCTATGCTACTGCCCAGCTCATTGCTAAGCGTGATGGGAAAATCTATATGGAGCAAATTGCAGGAATCCCAACGGTGATAGCATTGCAGAATGGGAAAGTGCTGCGTGGATTGAAAGCCAAGGGAACGGAAACGCCCGTCTATCGGAATATTTATCTGCTGAGCAGTCAAGATGCCGAACATTTGTTCCTGGCAGCATCTCCAAACGAAGTGAACAATGTTCCCGCTGTCACTGTGAAGAAGGTAAAGGATGCTGGCCCCTTGCGCACCATTTCGATTGGAGTGAATAAGGCAGCCGAGGAACCGTCGGATGACGATTTTGACAATGCCGCAGTATATCGAATAGATATAACTGGTGATTTCGGCAAGCTGGAACAGCAACTGCTTCGCATTGATTATCGTGGTGACGTAGCAAGGCTTTATGCCGATGGAAAACTCATTGACGACAATTTCTACAATGGTCGCCCGTTTGTCTATGGTTTATGGCGCTTGCCTGCCGATTGTTCTTCGCTCGAACTGCGTATCCTCCCGATACAAAAGGATATGCCCATCTATTTCCCACGTGAAGCGAATGTCGAAGTGGGAGAGGAGGTGCTTAGTGTTAAGGTTGTGGGCATCACACAGGCTTATTAGACACATTTATATAATATAATAATCGGGACGCGCCAAACGACGCGTCCCGATTTTATTTACAGGTGTACGATAGCTTTTATTACTTCTTGTACTCCACGGCAGCCTGATCGACGGGGATGCAGGCCTTATAGGTCTCGATGTAACGGTTGAAGCCTTCGACGTCGGCTGGTTCGGGTGCAATTTCGATGCCCGTATTGCCTGCAAAGACAACCTTCTCGAGGTAGTCGGCAAGATTGAGCTTGTCAGGATTGTTGACAAGGTAAGCAGCAAGGAGAGCGATACCCCATGCACCACCTTCGCCTGCTGTCTCCATCACAGAGATTGGTGAGTTGAGTGCAGCGGCGAGAACCTTCTGGCCTACGCCTGGGGTCTTGAAGAGACCACCGTGACCGGTGATGCGATCGACCTTGACATTCTCCTCCTTGAAGAGCACGTCGTTGCCGAGCTTAAGCACGGCGATGGTGGCATAGAGGTTGGCGCGCATGAAGTTGGCAAGGTTGAAGCGGTCGTTGGGCGAACGCATTACGAGTGGACGGCCTCCGTCGGTGAGGCCGGCAACAGGTTCGCCGGAGATGAAGTTGTAAGAGATAACGCCACCGCAGTCAACATCGCCGGTGAGGGCGTGGTTGTAGAGCTTGGCATACACTTCGTTCATATCGACCTTAACGCCGAGCAGTTCCTGATACTCCTTGAAGAGCTTTACCCAAGCGTTGATGTCGGAAGTGCAGTTGTTGCAGTGTACCATAGCGACAAGATTGCCGTCGGGAGTGGTGACGATGTCAATCATCTCGTTGGGCTTTGTCACGTCCTTCTCAAGCACGATCATCGAGAACGAAGATGTGCCAGCAGAAACGTTACCTGTGCGAACCTTTACGCTATTGGTTGCGGTCATACCGGTGCCGGCATCGCCTTCAGGAGGACAGAGTGGGCAGCCGCCCTTGAGGTGACCAGAAACGTCGAGGCGCTGTGCGCCATGTTCGGTGAGCACGCCAGCATCCTGACCTGCTACGAGGCACTCAGGCAGAATATCCTCGAGCTTCCAGGGGAAGCCGTAAGGAGCTACGAGCTCGTTGAACTTGCGTACCATCTCGGCGTTGTAGGTCTTGGTGTTGGGATCGACGGGAATCATACCCGAAGCATCGCCGATACCGAGGACCTTCTTGTCGGTGAGACGCCAGTGAATGTAGCCGGCGAGGGTGGTGAGATAGGTTATGTCCTTAACGTGCTCTTCGCCGTTGAGGATGGCCTGATAGAGGTGCGAAATGCTCCAACGAAGCGGGATGTTGTAGTTGAAGAGCTTGCTGAGCTCGGCAGCAGCCTTGCCGGTGTTGGTGTTGCGCCAGGTGCGGAAAGGTGCGAGAATCTTCTCACTCTCGGAAACAGGTGCCCAGCGGGTGGCTTTGCCATTGGGACCAAAGGCCATATAGCCGTGCATCATGGCACTGATGCCGATGGAGGCAAGTTGCTCGATTTCGCAGTCATACTCTCTCTTGACGTTGCGGCGAAGGTCTGCATAGCAGTCCTCGACGCCGTACCAGATGGCTTCGGTGCTATAGGTCCAGAGTCCATCGACGAGCTGGTTCTCCCACTCGTGACTGCCCTGTGCGATGGGCTTGTTCTCCTGGTCGATGAGGACGGCCTTGATGCGGGTTGAGCCGAACTCGATGCCGAGGATGGCTTTGCCGGATTCGATGGTTTGTCTTGCTGTCATTGTTCAATTAACAATTAATAATTAACAAATAACAATTTAATTTCTTATCTCAGTGCCTTGTTGAGCAGATAATATACCTCGTTCATGCGGAGATCCTTCTTGAGGGACTCAAGGGTGGTGTTCTTGTCGATGTGAACATACTCGATGTCGAGCATTTCGGCATAATCCTCCCAATATTCAGGCGTGATGTCATAGGACATAATGGAGTGATGGGTGCCACCACAGAGGATCCATCCACCGGCGCCCACTTCGAAGTTAGGCTGTGGAATCCAAAGTGCATTGGCCACAGGAAGCTTGGGAAGCTGCTTGGGCTTGATGCAGTCCACGTCATTTACGATGAGACGGAAGCGATTGCCCATATCGACTACGGTAGCGGTAACGCCATAGCCTGTCTGCGAGTTGAAGACGAGGCGGGCGGTCTGCTGCTTGCGAACACCGATGCCGAGGAAGTGAACCTCAAGACGAATGGGCTCATCCTTAACAGCAATCTTCGGACAAACCTCGAGCATATGGCTCTGGAGGATAGCGCTCTTCTCGCCGTCGAAGTGGAGGGTGTAGTCCTCAAGGAACGAGCATCCCTTGGGAAGACCTTGGGTCATATACCAAACGGTGCGGTAGAGGGCGGCAGATTTCCAGTCGCCTTCGGCGCCGAAGCCATAACCTTCCTCCATCAGACGCTGTGAAGCGAGGCCAGGAATCTGGTCGAAGCCTACGAAACCTTCGCTGTCGGGATCATCCCAGCTGCCGAGGTCGTCGAAGTTGGTGGTGAAGCCCTTGGCGCCCTTGGCCTTGAGGATAGCACGGAGGGCAAGCTCAGCCTTGGCTGCGTTCCAGATCTTCTTCTTGCCAACCTCTTCGCCTGCCTCGCAGGGAACGATGGTATATTTCTTGTTATATTCCTCAACGAGGGCATCGACGTCGGCGTCCTTGACCTTCTTCCAGTAGCCCATGAGTTCGCTGACGGTGCAGTAGTCAACATGATAACCAAGAACCTGTTCGGCGGCTACCTTGTCGCCATCGGTCACGGCTACGTTGTTCATCTGATCGCCGAAACGGACGATAAGCATATCCTTGGCATCAGCCACAGCAGCGGCAACGCGTGCCCAGATGGCGATGTGCTCCTGTACCTTCGGATCCTTCCAATAGCCGGCAACGACCTTGCGAGGCTTGCGGAGACGGGCGCAGATGTGGCCGAACTCACGGTCACCATGTGCCGACTGATTGAGGTTCATGAAGTCCATGTCCATGGTATCCCAAGGAATCTCCTGGTTGTACTGTGTGTGGAAGTGTAGCATGGGCTTGTTAAGCTGCTGCAAGCCATGAATCCACATCTTGGCAGGAGAGAAGGTGTGCATCCAGGTGATGAGGCCTACGCACTTCTCATCGTTGTTGGCAGCCTTCATGATGGCTGCTACCTCCTTGTCGGAGTTGGCAGTGCCTTTATATACAACCTTGATAGGGATGATGCCTGACTCGTTGAGGCCAGCAACCATTTCCTTTGAGTGTCCATCGACGATCTTTACGGTTTCACCGCCGTATAGTAATTGTGCTCCGGTAATCCACCAGAGTTCGAGATTTTCAAATGCCATAAGATAGTTGTAGATTATTAATTGTTAATTGATTAATGCTTCTGTCCCTTTTGGCCATAATAGGCATTAGGACCATGCTTGCGCATATAGTGCTTCTCGACGAGAAGTGGGTTCATAGTGGTGTTGGGATTGACACTGAAGCTGACGAAAGCCATTTTGGCGCACTGCTCCATAACCTTGGCGTTATAGACTGCATTGGCAGGTGAGGTGCCCCATGAGAATGGGCCATGGTTCTTGACAAGCACAGCGGGTGTGTGGTCGGGATTGATGCCGAGCTGCTGGAACTTGTTGACAATAACTACGCCAGTCTCCTTCTCGTATTCGGCCATTTGACGGGCTGTCATGTCATCGGTGCAAGGAATGTCCTTGTAGAAATAGTCGGCGTGAGTAGTGCCGATGTTTGGAATGTCGCAACCAGCCTGTGCAAAGGCGGTGGCATAGGTTGAGTGTGTGTGTACGACGCCCTTGATGTTGGGGAATGCACGATAGAGGACGAGATGAGTAGGTGTGTCGCTCGATGGATTGAGGTCGCCTTCAACAACCTTGCCGGTCTCGAGATCGACGACAACCATGTCTTCCACTTTCATGACATCGTAGTCAACGCCCGATGGCTTGATGACGACGAGGCCTTTTTCACGATCGATGCCGGATACATTGCCCCAGGTGTAGATAACGAGACCCTGGCGGACAAGTTCCATGTTGGCTTCGAATACTTGTTTCTTTAATTCTTCAAGCATAATTTCTAAAGGTAGTAATAATGGTGTTTAAAGAGAGTTAAAAGGGAGTGAAAGGGACGGATGTTCCTTTCACTCCCTTACGTTAATTTACCACAATACGGCGTAAAGGATCAGGGTGATGACGCAGATGCCAATAGTGCCCCAGGTATAGCCACGAGTAGTAGTGAAGATGCCAAGGTCGATAGGAAGCGCCTTCGGATCCTTCTTCGAACTGGTAGCATTGCTCCAAAGCCATACACCGTTGCAGCCAACGAGTACGCCGAAGAAGATGAATGCCTGGAAGCCGATGTCGTTCAGATAAGTGGTGAGCTCGGTAGCATTGCCCATGCAAACCACGATGATAGCCGTGATGATCATAATGATGCCAAGGCCACCAAGAATCTGAGCCCAACGCTTCATCATTGTCTTGTCAACAGCAGCGGGCTCCTCGGCATGAACATACTTCTTGTCGAGCAGCGACATGATGATGAAGAAGCTGACGAGGATGATGAAGATGTAGCCGGCACGGAACTGGAATGGCACATCGCCCAGGAAGATTTTGAAGAGCACGCCAAGCGGGATGGTAATGATGGCGGTCCAGACAGCGGCCAAAGACGAGGCACGCTTCCAGAGAAGACCAAGACCGAAGACGGTGATGATGCCGGGATAGATGAAGCCGGAATACTCCTGGATATACTGGAAAGCCTGTGGAATACCACCAAGCAGTGGCTTCACGGTGAAGAGAGCGATGAAGAGGGCGGTCACGGAAGTCAGACGACCTACGTTAACGAGCTTCTTGTCGGTGGCCTTTGGTTCAAGATACTTCTTGTAGATATCCATTGTGAAGAGGGTAGAAGTACTGTTGAACATCGAAGCCAAAGACGAGATGATGGCAGCGGTGAGTGCAGCAAACGACAGGCCCTTGATGCCTACAGGAGTGAAGTTGCGGATGAGCCAAGGATAAGCATCATCGGGGATGTTGATCTTGCCCTGGAGATTCATCGACGCGAAGGCCTCGGGGTTCTGAGCAATGTAATAGGCACATATGCCGGGGAGCACAACGATGAATGGGATGAGGATCTTGAGGAAGCCTGCGAAGACGAGACCTTTCTTTGCCTCATCGACATTCTTGGCAGCAAGACCCTTCTGGATGATGTACTGGTTGAAGCCCCAGTAGCCCAAGTTGGTCAACCATACGCCACCTACAACGGCAGCGATGCCGGGAACGTTGGCAAAGGCTTCAGGATTGTGCGACTGTCGGATGACGAGGTGGAAGTGTGTATCCTGGGCATAATTGCCGGTGGTGAGGTCGGTGTAGATCTTGTTGAAGGCACCGAGTGCATCGGTATCGAACACTAAGCCCATCTCACGGAGCGCGAAGTAGGCAGTGATGAGACCGCCACCCACGAGGAAGGTCACCTGCATCACATCGGTCCATGCTACTGAAGCCAGACCACCGTAGATGGAGTAGATACCAGCAATGAGGAAGAGCAGGAAGATGATGATCATACGGATGGAGATGGTCATGCCGAAGATCTCGACAGCCAGTCCTTGCAGACCGAGAATCTGCTCGATGGCCAATGCGCCAAGCCAAGCCACAGAGGTAAGGTTGACGAAGACGTAGAGGAAGAGCCAGAGGATGGAGAATGCAAGACCCACACCATCGTTATAACGTTCGCGAAGGAACTGCGGGATGGTGAAGATACGCTGCTTGAGCATGATGGGCAGGAGGAACTTGCCAATCACAACAAGAGTTACGGCTGCCATGACCTCGTAAGCTGCAATGGCGATGCCGTCGGCAAAGCCCGTTCCAGACATACCGATGAATTGCTCGGCAGAGATGTTGGCGGCAATGAGTGATGCACCTACGGCCCACCATGTGAGCGTGTTGCCTGCCAGGAAGTAGTCGTTAGCACTCTTTTCCTTGCCATCTTTGTTGCGGCTAAGGAAAAGACCAAGGCTAACCAAAACGATAAGATAGATGACCAAAATGACAAAGTCAATGGTCTTGAAGCCACTGTTTTGTAGCGCTGTTAATACGTCCATTTTGAAATGAGTAGTAAAAAAAAGTATGGATTTGTAATGTGTGTGAAAAAAACTTCAAACTGTATTTGTAACAAAAAGTCGTAAAGATATCAAGGTCAATCGACCTTGATATCTTTGTTGACGTTCTTGCTGCCCCAGAGGCTATAGAAGAGGATGTAGGCAATCATAGCGATGATGAGCCAATAGGATCCGAGATAGCCGGTAAATGGACGAACGAGGTTGTCCTGGATGAATGGCATGACGCCACCACCTACGACCATGGTCATGAAGAGGCCCGAAGCCTTGGCCGTATATTTGCCCAGTCCTTCGGTCGAGAGGTTGAAGATGCCGCCCCACATGATGGAGGTGCAGAGACCGCAGAGGAAGATGAAGAGGCAAGAGAGAGGTACTTCGCCACCGAAGAGCGAGATGTTGATGTTGCCTGTGAAGATGGCACAGAGCAGGAGGAGGATAGCTACTGACGAAACAGTAATCATCTGGGTGCGGGTAGAAACCTTACCGGAAATGATGGTGGAGAGGAAACGTCCGCAGAGCATAAGGAACCAGTAGGCAGCAGCCAAGGATCCTGCCACAGCAGCAGCGCCCTCGAAGGGGAGGCGGCTGATCCACATGTTCATCTCGTTAGGCACACCGATCTCGATGCCTACATAGAAGAAGATGGCGATGATGCCAAGCAGACAGTGACGGAATGCGAGAGGCGAACGCTCGTAGGTCACATTCGAAAGGTCACCTTGTGGCTCTTCGATCTTGACGAACGAGATGATGCAGAACGAAACAGCGAAGATTACCATACCGGCGATGACGAGTGGCGACACTTCGGCCATCGTGGTGTTCTTGGTGAGTGTGCCGATGAGGACACCGACAAGCATTGGGGTCAGGGTGCCGGTCAACGAGTTGATGGTGCCACCTGCCTGGATGAGCTGGTTGCCTGAGTTGCCACCACCACCGAGGAGGTTAAGCATGGGGTTCACTACGGTGTTGAGCATGCAGACGCAGAATCCGCAGACCAGAGCGCCAAGGAGATAGATGAAGAGGTTGAGCGAGCAAATCTGTCCAGCGATTTCGCATACAGCTACGTCAGCGCCTACCTTGCTGGAGAGCCACTGGATACCCAGGCCGATGAAACCTACGGCAAGGGCGATGAGGGCGGTCTTCTTGTAGCCGAACTTGATGAGCATATTACCTGCTGGAATACCCATAAAGAGGTAAGCAAGGAAGTTCATGAGGTTGCCAGCCATGCCAGCCCACTCGTACTTGAAGCCCCAGATATTGCCGAATGGGGCAGCCATGTTGGTAACGAAGCTGATCATACCGAAGATGAAGAACATCGTGATGATAGCAACCCAGTTACGTTCTTGTTTTTGTGCCATTGTGTTTTTGCGTTTTATTGATTAATTAATTATGTTGCAACCGTGATTATTGGGCTGGAGCCTCGTGCTTGCGTGGGCCATTCAGCAGTTCGTCGGTGGTGTGGAACTCGAAGACGGTGATGGAGTTGTACTCCTCGCCTGGACGGAGTACACAGTCAGTCCATCCCTTGACGTCACTCTTGTTAGGAGAATCGGGATAGTGCTGGGTCTCGAGGCAGATGCCGGTACGCTGCTGGTACTTGATGCCCTTCTTGCCGGTAACGGAACCATTGAGGAAGTTGCCCGAATAAACCTGTACGCCAGGTTCGGAAGTGCGTTCAACAAGGACGATGCCGCTCTTGGGGCTCATCATGATGCAGCAGAGCGGGAGGTCGGTGACATTGGCAGGGGGAGCCATAAGTACCCAGTTGTGGTCATATCCGTTGCCGAATTTAACCTGCTCGTCGTCGGCGTTGATGTCCTGACCGATGAGTTTCATGCCGGGCTTGCCGCGTTCGGGCATAAAGCAGAACGGATCGCCGGGCTTGAGTTCACGGAACTCGCCTGTGGGGATGAGCTTGTCGTCGATGGGGGTCATCTTGTCGGCAAAGATGATCAGAGAATCTTCGGTAATGCTGTTGTTGGGGTCACCACTGAGGTTGAAATACGAGTGGTTGGTCATATTGATGACCGTAGGCTTGTCGGTAACTGCATTGTAAAGGATGACGAGGTCGTTATCGTCGTTAAGGATATAGGTTACTTTGGCGGTCACTTGTCCCGGAAATCCGTTGTCTCCGTCGGGGCTGACAATCTGGAGGGTGATGCTTGAGCTGTCGGCTTCAACAACATCATACACCTGATACTGCCAACCGGTAGGTCCGCCGTGCAGGGTATTGCCGTGGTCGTTCTTTACGAGATCATACTCAACGCCATCGATTGTGAATTTGCCCTTGTTGATGCGGTTGGCAAAACGACCGATAGCTGCACCAAAGTCAGATGGAGTCTTGCCATCGCGATTGGCATAGGACTTCACATTGTCGAAACCAAGCACTACGTCCTGGAGTTTGCCATCGCGATCGGGAGCCATGATGCTGACGATGCGGCCACCAAGGTTAGTGATGCACACCTCCATGCCGTTCTCGTTGGTGAGAGTGTAGAGGGCAGTTGGCTTGCCATCGATAGTGTCGACGAACTGTTCTGGATCGAGACCAGAAGCTGTAAAATTGACCTCCTTAGCCTGCTGGGGAGCAGAACATGCGGCCAAAAGGATTGGGGCGGTAACGGCGATAATTGCGCCGACCTTCATGAATGTAGATTTCATCCTTGTTAGGTAATTAAAATATGAAATAAAAAATATAATTCGTGGCGTTTGGAATCGGACGTGTCAATGTGCAACGAATACCGGTGCAAATATACAAAATAATCGGTTAAGTTGGCCTAAAAATAATATAAAAATAGCAATTGTACTATCAATGTGGGTGTTTTTTATTTAAAAATGTACTTTTTCCATTACAAAATTTGTTTGGAAATAGAAAATAGTTTACCTTTGCAACCCCAAGAATTAAGATAATAACATGTTTTTAAATTTCTTGTTTCATAAAAAAAGGGAAATGCTTCCACTGCCTTATAAGCGTGAGTTGCATTGCCACATCATCCCAGGTGTTGACGATGGTTCGCCTGAGATGAGGTTCTCTGTGGAATATATGAAAGCTTTGCATGAGTTCGGTGTTGAACGCGTCATATTCACGCCTCATCACACCGAGCCAAGCTATATGAATACACCTCAAAGGATTCATCCTCTGTTTGTTGATCTGAAGGCTGAATGTGCCGAGGCACAGATTCCTATCGAATGCGAGGACTTCAGTTTCGAGTATCGCCTCGACGAGAGTTTCATCAATATGATGAATACGGGCAAGTGGGGCGAAGAGTCGTGCAAGCTGCGTCCGCTTAAGGACAGATATATTCTTATTGAGAACAGTTTCCAACAGCCATTGCTCAATCTCGACGATGTGATATACAAACTACAGGATAAAGGTTGGTATCTCATTATGGCACATCCCGAGCGCTACCACTATTATTCGAGCCGTGGCCTGAAGTCGTATGAACATTTATTGGACCTCGGTGTGGAACTCCAATGCAATATCCTCAGTTTCTCGGGATACTATGGCGAATCAACCCAGAAGATGGCTTATCGCCTTCTGGATGAGGGTATGATCAGTTTCATCGGATCGGATTTGCACAATCTGCATCACGTTGAGCTTATACGCAAGTATCTGCGGTCGAAAGATTATGCTGAGATTCGTCCCGACTTGGTTTCAATGATTCAGAACGACAAGATTTAATAAAGAGCCCCGAAAGATTTTTCCTTCGGGGCTCTTTTTTTACGTTCGTTTCACTTATGTTCACTTTGCCACGATGACGATGCCATCGTTGGGGGCAAGGTTGAGCAACGTCTTGCCGGCTTTGAGTTTCATAGGTTTGGCAGTAGGTGTATCGCCACCGCTGTAAAGGGTGAATGAGGTGGCGTTGAGTACGCTGAGGTCGAGGCTGATGACGAGTTTTTGCGGTTCCGCATTGATGGCAGCGACATACCAGGTGTCACCATGGCGACGGGCCATGATAAGATATCGGCCGGGATAGCCGTCGATATAGCGCACTTCGTCCCAGGTGGTAGGAACATCGCGCATGAACTGCATGCTTACCTCGGGAGCATCCTCAAGGTTGTTGGGCGCAAGTGCGAAGTTCTGGATGGGGTTTTGATAAAGGATTGCAGTTGCAAGGCTGAACGTAGAGGTACATGGACGCGTATTGACGTGACGGTTTTCGCGCGGTTTGTTGTCGCGGTTCATGTATTTGTTCTGGAACGATCCGCCGAACTCCATGCAACCCACAGCATTGCGCAGCACGGGGTGAAGGGTGGCGTACTTGGCTTCGAGGTCGCATTGCGCCTGATCGAAGACGATGTTTTCGGAAGCAAGGACAGCTTCCGAACCCACATAATTGGGATACATACGCTCCCAGCCACGAGGCAGCGTACAGCCATGGAAGATGACCATCAAGCCGTGGTCGTCGGCATCGCTGAGAATCTCTTCATAGAGACGGATGGTCTCCTGCTTGTCTCCTCCGAAGAAATCGACTTTGATGCCCTTTACTCCGACACTTTCGAGCCACTTCATCTCGCGTTTACGAATGACGCTGTTGGCCATACGGTTGATAGGACCTTGCTCGATGTCATTCCAATAGCCGCTGGAACTGTACCAGAGGAAGACATCCACGCCCTTCGAATGGGCGTATTCAATCAGCTTCTCGATGCTCTTGTTGGGGTCTTTTGCCGTGCCGTCGCACTCCTTGCCGAGATTAGTGTCCCACCAGTTATCGACAAGCGCATACTCATAACCCATGGCCTTGGCCAGATCGACGTATTTGCAGAGGTCGTCGTAGTTGATGGACTCGTCCTGCCAAAGGATCCAGCTCCATGTGCCACGTCCCATCTTGTATTGACGATTGGTTTTGAATACAGGCTTTACATTGTCCCAGGGGACGGTTGTCTCGACAATGGGCTTCATGGTGCGGCCTACGGTAATCGTGCGCCAAGGTGTTGAGCCTGGAAGAGCGATGGCTGCATCGGTAGTGCCGATGCCATTGTTCTCTTCGGGCATCGGGTAGGCAATAGTATATGTATTAAGGTATGACGACTGGAAGATGCCGCCACCATTCAGTGGATTGGCGTGAGCATCGCTGATGTGAGTGGCACAGTAGCGGCTGTCGAGTCCGGTTTCGCTAATCATTACCCATAATTCGTCGGCCTTGTTGTCGAAGACACCACGTTCGTGGAAGAGACAGGGGAAGGTATAGCCGTGGCCATACTGTGAGCCTTGCGACATTGGGGCATCCCAGCAATAGAGTTCCTCATAACTTGGCTTGGTGCGTTTCCAGCCGATCATCGGGTCACTCTGTGAAGTGAGGAAGGTGGTGGTGCCGTCGGGGAAACTGAAACTGGTGGCTTCGGAAGTGACGCGCACCGAGCCCGTCTCGCCCTGCTTGGGAAGAAGATAGCGGAAAGCGACATCATTGTTGCTCACACGGAATTCCACCTGCAATTCCTGTCCTTGCGGTGTGGCAAGGGTGGCAAGCAGACGGTTGGCGACGTAGTGGACCTCACTTGTTTTAGAACGATCCAACGTGTATCGTTCATCGATATTAGTGGTCTCCGTAGTCTTGATGCTGAGGTCTCTTGTGAGATCCTGTTCGTTTGTCGTAAGGCCGAGAAGGGAATTGTTAATAGCTTTCAACCCATCGTAGGTTACGCTATAATAGGGGCGCCCGTGGCGTATACCAAGGCTTACTTCAAGTTTGCCATCGGGACTATTGACCATGGCATTGTCGTTAGCAAATAGTGGCAGACTGGCGAGTGCCGCCAGAAGAATGATCTGTGTCTTCATCTTTGTGCAATTCTATTAAGAGTTTTTTAATTTGCTGCAAAGATAGTGTTTTTTTTGAATAGTTGGCAAGAATACTTGTAAAAAATATTGCTTTATCGCATATTTTTCAATAATTGGAGAAAAATAGTATGGAGTTTTTTGCGAAATTGAATAAATTGATTATATTTGCACCATAAATGAAGAACCAATCCAATACTAACACTTTTAATATTCATTACCCCATGAAGAAACTTTTCATGTCGATGGCAGTTGCTCTAATGCTGCCGATTTCTGTGCTGGCACAGGATGTCCAGCTCAATGTTCATCCCGATCAGGCCAAGAATGTGATTCCGAAAGAGATCTACGGACAGTTTGCCGAACACCTCGGACGCTGCATCTATGGCGGCATCTGGGTAGGACCCGATTCGAACATCCCCAACGTGCAGGGTTATCGCAAGGATGTGTTCGAGGCATTGAAAGCCCTCGAAGTGCCTGTGATGCGCTGGCCTGGAGGATGCTTCGCCGACGAATACCATTGGATGGACGGCGTTGGCCCACAGGAAAATCGCCCACGTCTGGTCAACAACAACTGGGGTGGCACCGTGGAAGACAATTCCTTTGGCACCCACGAATTCCTGAACCTCTGCGAGATGCTCGGCTGTGAGCCTTACATTTCGGGCAACGTAGGTTCTGGTTCTGTTGAAGAGATGGCAAAATGGGTGGAGTACATGACCTCTGACACCAATTCGACGATGGCCGAGTTGCGTCGCAAGAATGGCCGTGACAAGGCTTGGAAGGTGAAGTACTTTGGCGTAGGCAACGAGTCGTGGGGCTGTGGTGGTGATATGACACCCGAATACTATTCCGACCTCTATCGCCGCTATGCCATCTATGCCCGCAATTATGGTGACAACCGCCTCTATCGCATCGCTTCGGGTGCCAATTCGACCGATAACAACTGGACCGAGGTCTGCATGCGCAAAATCGGACATAGGATGAACGGTATCTCGGTTCACTTCTATGCTGTGCGTGACTGGGGCACCGAGAACGATCCCGAAACCGGCATTCCGATGGGCAAGAAGGGCTGGGCCCTTACTTTTACCGACCAGGAATACTACAACATCGTGTCTAAAGCGTTGCAGATTGAAGATTGCGTTGTTGATCATATGCGTGTGATGGATCGTTTTGATCCCCAGAAGCGCATCGGACTGCTCGTTGATGAATGGGGAACCTGGTACAACGTCGAGAAAGGCACCAATCCTGGCTGGCTCTATCAGCAGAGCACCGTGCGCGATGCCATCGTGGCTGCCTTGTCGCTCGACATCTTCCATAAATATACCGACCGCATCAAGATGGCGAACATCGCACAGGTAGTGAACGTACTGCAGTCGATGATTCTGACCAACGAGAAGAATCCGATGGATCCCTGTGTGCTTACGCCGACCTACCACGTCTTCAAGATGTATAATGTTCACAAGGAAGCCACCTACGTGCCCTCGGATCTCGTCTGCAACTATATCAGCGTGAATGCCAAGGAGCAGATCCCGACCGTGAGCCGCACCGTATCGTGCGACAAGAATGGCGTGATGCACATCTCGCTTACCAATATGGATCTCAACAACCAGCACGTCGTTGCCATCAATATCGACGGTATGAAGGTGAAGAGCGCCGAGGGCGAAATAATCACTGCCCCTGATGTTCATGCCTTCAACGACTTCGGCAAGGCCGACGAGGTGAAGCCTGTCGCTTTCAAGGGTGCCAAGGTCGATAAGAAGGGCCAACTCCTCGTGACGCTGCCTGCTCACAGCGTAGTGACGATTACGGTGAAGTAAATATTTCTCCTCTAATGAATACAATCAGCCGCAGACCCACAAGGCCTGCGGCTGTTTTTGTCGTACGCTCGGCATGAGCATTGTCTAACGGGTGCAAGTCCCGAGTGAGCCCTAATAGCGGGAATCACATAGCCTAAGGCAAGGGTGTCCATC
>ONNR01000042.1 GCA_900319235.1 uncultured Prevotellaceae bacterium | reverse complement strand
TCTGCTTGCGTCCATGCAGGCAGACAAGGAAAAACGCCAAAGAGTGGTTGATGCCGGAATGAGTGCGCTTCGCAGTTCCGACACTTATCAGATGATCATTGAAAAATGCAAGAATGGAAAGGAGCTGAAACCTGAGGAATGGAAGATGGTCGAGCAGACACTTCAGAAGTGCCTTCCCGATTTCCTGTCTAATCTGAAAGGCGTTTATGATTTCTCTGAAATAGAATGGAGAGCCTCGCTGTTGATGAAATTCGGATTCTCCGTCAACGATATAGCAGTAGCTGTAAGTCGCTCCAACGATGCCATTTACTCGCTAAGGGCTCGCCTATATAAAAAGGCACTTCGTGAAGACACTTCCTTCAATTCCTGGCAAGACTTTATAGATTCTCTCTAAGAATCAACCATTTGTACAATTTTACACCTCTGTGCATTTTTTGTGCATTGCATTTGCACAAAATTTGCACAGACTTTTTTTGCCCATTTTTACTCTTTTTTCTATATTTTTGCAGCGCAATTCACGTTATTATTCACTAATAAAATACTAATGTGGAGTGATGGCGTTGGTTCAGACCATAAGGCGACAATGACTATATCATATTGTTTTTTTTGCTTATCCGTTAAAAAGAGATAAAAACTGAACAATAATTTGGTTTAGTCAACGATACTAGCTATCTTTGCGCCATAGTTAGACATACGCTCATCGGCCATAAAAGAGTTTATCTCCTTTTAACGGATAAGCATTAATATTTTTTTGATATGTTTAGAAATCTGTTCATCCGATTCTTTGCAGCTACTATGCTGGCCTCATTTCTCCTTTTCGTATTAAGTTGCAATGAGGAGCATGTGATAGCATTAGACCCACTTCATCTGGACCAAATGGAATTCTATGTGAGCAGTGAGGGTGGCAATTATGATGTCAGTGCAAATGAGACCATCCAGTTGACGAGCAACAGCAAGAATTTCCAAATAAACGACACCGAACGATTCACGACGCTCGAACGCAACAAGCTTGAAACAGTGTGGTATAGTGCAGTTGTCGATTCGAGCAACAAGAAGCTCCTGCATCTATCCATTCAGCCAAATGGAACAAACGCTGTCCGTGAAGACTATATAACCGTCTTTTCCAGCGAATCGGAGTCATACGAAATGGTTCATATCAAGCAGTCGGGCAAGCAATGAATAAGTTCGTGCCCTGTTTTCTGGCGTCATTCCTTCTGCCCCTCGGTGCCACGGCCCAGAGCAGGCAGCAGGACAATGATGCATCGACGCAATCCCATACTTATACGATTCACGGCCATGTAATCGACGCTGAATCCAAGGAGTCCCTCATTGGTGCGAACATCCATGTATCGACCCTCGGAACAGGCTGTTTCACCAACGAGTACGGATACTTCAGCATCACGTTGCCCGAAGGCGAAAATCTCCTGACATCTTCCTACATCGGATATGCTTCTGACTCGCGAAATATCCGTCTTGACAAGGACACTTTGGTAACGATAGGATTGAAGCCCAGTCAAACGCTGGATGAAGTTGTTGTGGATTCCGACAGGCCAGAGACAGGGGCATTGAGCAGCCGGAGTGGAGCAAAGACCATCACGGTCCAGCAAATCATGAGGATGCCGGCACTGTTAGGCGAAGCCGACGTAATCAAGACGCTGCATCACGAACCTGGCGTACAGTCCTCGATGTCAGGACAGGCAGGAATGAGTGTGCGCGGTGGCGATACAGACCAGAATCTGTTCTTACTCGACGGTATGATGCTCTATAATGTCGATCACGTGATGGGATTCGAATCCGCATTCATGCCCGATGCCGTGAAACATGTCGATTTCTTCCGCGGCTCATTCCCCGCTCGCTTTGGTGGCAGACTTTCATCCGTCACCGATGTCAGGACAAAGGACGGAAATCTGCGCAACTACCACGGCACTTTTTCGATAGGTCTGTTGTCATCGCATGTCAATTTGGAGGGACCCATCCGCAAGGACAGGGCTTCGTTCCTGTTCTCGGCAAGGCGAACCTATGCCGACTGGTTGTTCAATGCCTTCCAGAACATCTCCGATGCCGAGATTGACCACCTCGGCCTGTATTTCTATGACCTGAACGCGAAGATCAACTATAGGATATCGGACAGGGATCGTGCCTACATCAGCTTCTATCGCGGTAGGGACGTGCTGGATGTCGCCGACAAGAACAAGAGCGAATATAAGGAGAGCAGAAGTTCCGACAGGACTGCCCAGGATCTGCATTGGGGCAATACACTGTACCAGTTGCGATGGAACCACATCTTCAGCCCTGGGCTATTTGCCAACGTTTCGGTTGGATGCAATCGTTTCCGGATGTCAAATCTTGCAGGATTCCAGAATGAGGAATACTACGAGGGTCGTCTTATTGGCCGTCAGCTCTCCAATCTTGAATACCAGTCGGGAATCGACGATCTTTCAGCATCCATCGACTTTGACCATCATCTTGGCGCTTCCCATCATCTGCGCTACGGCATCCAGCATATTCAGCATCAGTTCCGTCCCGAGCACCAGTCCTATCGTGTAAAGACTTTCGAGGCTGGCAGCAACGACACCGATGAAACCTTCAGTAGCGGCAACGCATCCATCCGAGCCCACGAGACATCGATATATGCCGAAGACGACATGAACATTGGCCGCCGATGGCAGGTGAATGCTGGCATCCGAGCAGCCTTGTTCCGAGTATTGGCGAAGACCTATCCGGCTATGGAGCCAAGGCTCTCGATAAGCCATATCCTGAAACCAGGATTTCGCACCAAGGCCTCCTATTCAATGATGCACCAGTATGTTCACAAGATCACATCGTCGCAGATTGCTTCGCCGAGCGACCTGTGGGTACCAGTGACCAAAACCTTGAAGCCGATGTCGGCCCAACAGTGGACCGTCGGCATGAACCACACTGCGCTGAAGGGTTGGGAATTCGGTGTCGATGCGTTCTGGAAGGAGCTTTACAATGTGATCGATGTCATCGACGGAGCCAGTTTCTTCGGCAACTCGAAGGGCTGGGAAAGCAAGGTCATCGGGGGAAGGGGAAATTCTTACGGTCTGGAATTCAGTGCAATCAAAACTGCAGGACGCACTACGGGAATGGCCAATTATACATTGTCGAAATCAGACCGATGGTTCCCCGATGGTCGAATCAATAGCGGCAAAAAGTTTCCCTATCGCTACGACCGCCGTCATGTCATCCATCTTGGGATCAATCACCAGCTGACTGACCACATCGACATCAATGCGACTTGGCATTTCGCATCAGGAGCATGGATCACCGTGTCCAAGCAACAGACAGAATACATAGAGCCTGGAGGCAATCTGATCGGAGGCGACTACTACAGTCATCGCAACAACTACCGGCTTTCGCCGACCCACCAGCTCGACCTGTCAATCAATTTCCATCGCCCCAAGCGGCGAGGCGAAGGCATCTGGAACGTCAGTCTCATGAATGCCTATTGTCACCTGAATCAGGATATGGTCTTCACGACCACCAGGACTGTGCATGTCCCCGATCCGAATGGGGAACAACAGGGCATAATCGAGAAGGATGTGCGAGTCCTGAAGCAACTCACCGTCATCCCCATTCTTCCATCTTTCTCCTACACCTATAGATTCTGATATGAAACGAGTCCTTTTGATGCCATTGGTCCTCATCTTGCTTGCTTCTTGCGAAAGAGAAGCAGGTGTGCTGGACGAAAAGGAAGAGCCACGTCTGGTCGTGAATGCCATAATCACAGCGGGTGCAGATTCCCAGCAGGTACATATACGGACAACGGGGCTTGCCCGCGCCGCAAATGCGGCCGCTGCTGAGGTCAGCATCCAGCAAAATGACATGGTTGCCTATTCAGGCATTGCCGACAAACGAGGCTCTCTGATGTTTTCAGCCAAAGGCTTCGCTCCTGATGACGAAATCGCCATCGTTGCACGATATGGGAGCATCCATGCCAATGCACGGGTCAGGGTTCCCAAGCCGATCATCATCATGGGGCTTGACACCATGACGGTAAGGGTCAGACGCAGCTCCAGCAATAAAAATCTTGATAGCCACACACGCTATCTTGTTCATCTGCGACAGCCTGAAGGATATGATTCCAAGCAGACACACTATTTTCGTGTCGAAGTTTACAAGGATATCTTGTCTTTGAAAAAGACTTCGGACCAAACCGCAACAGAAGAACAGTCAATTGTCGCCGATGCCGATCATGACCAGTTCTCATATTCCTCCGATCCGGCCTTAACTGAATCGGAGAATGATTCGCAGGACGACCTGCCTATAGAATTCGATTGGCTTGCAGGGGTGGAGAACAAGTATCATGTCTTCCGCGATGTCTATTTCGCTGATGGCAGGTATGATCTTCGCCTCGACCTGCCTTATCCCTATTATGCATCCTCAAGGGACTGGTCCCAACATGTGAACATCCGTATCTATTCAATCACCGAAACCGAGTACTACTATCTTCAGTCACTCGCCGTCTATACTACACTTGATGCAGGTACAATCTTCGACACCGAACCCGGAATAACCTCGAACGTCGAAGGAGGAGCGGGGATGTTTTGTATAGAATCGGTGACAGATATTAGTTTTGAAGAGGAACATTTTGTGTTGCCCTGAAACGGTCTGACCATTTCCTCGGCAGACTATAGATAAGTCTGTCCTTTCTCGCTCTATCCAATAAAACCTCTATAATTATGGAAGGACGTATTTTTAGACAAAAACTGTATGACAAAATGCTTCGTTGGAAACAGGAACGGAATGATGAAATCCAAGACCGTTCTTTGGCTCGACAGGCAATTAGGTAACTGGTGAAAGACCATCGGAAAGACTAAATACATCAGATGAAGACCTCATGTTACTATTTAGGCATTGCCCTTAATTTGCTGGTAATTGTTCTGCCGATTACCATTCTTGCTTCGTGCAGCCGAGGGCCGCAGTATCCTGCGGTTCTCGAGACTGCTGATAGCTTGTCGTATGTCAATCCCGACAGTGCGGTGGCATTGCTTCGAAGTGTGGAGGCTGAGATGCGCAAGGCGCAGCCCTCGGTGCGCCATCGCTACGACCTGCTGGCCCTGAAGGCGCAGGATAAGGCGGACCTGCCCCTCACGTCCGACAGCCTGATACTCGACATCCTACAATACTATGAGCACGGAGGTGACCCCAACATATTGCCCGAAGCCTATTATTATGCTGGTCGCGTCTATCGCGAACTTGGTGATGCCCCGCAGGCCATCGGTTATTTCCAGAAGGCGCAAACCTCTCTGAATGAGCTCGACCTTCGGAAGCTCCCTACTCCCAATGCCAGGCGATATGAGAAACTTGAAGGCACCATCCTGGCACAGAAAGGATATCTGCTCAAAGTACAGCACCTTTATCAAGAGGCTCTTGAATGCTTCAATCAGGCTTATAAGCTCGACAGTATAAAGCGTGATACCTTGGAAATGTTTCTGGATTTGAAAGAGGCAGGAAGTGTCTTATCGGCAGCAAGAAAGTACGAACAGGCGATTTACTATTACGATTTGGCAGCGCGTTTAGCAAGTGATTATAGCGATAGTATCAACCTTGATCTTCTCATGGCACAGAAATGCCAATCCCTTATTGGACTAAAGAAGTATGATGAAGCAGGTAAGATTCTTCAATCGTTCAATCCCCGATTTACTCCAATCAATTTTCAATTCTTGTGTAACATGTATGGCGAGTACTATTGGAAGATCGGCGAGAGTGGAAAGGCAGTTCCTTACTTTAAGACGTTGTTTGAAAAGGGATCTGTCTTCGCACGATGGAACGCTTCCTTGTGGTTTTCTGACTATGAGACAAAACGAGGCAATACCAAGGCAGCACTTCGCTATATGGCAGAGTTTTCCAATCTCGAACTGGAGGTGCGTAAGTTACGCGATGAGGAAGTTGTTGCACTGACCAATTCGCTCTATAATTATCATCTTCGCGAACAGGAAAACCTGCGGCTTAAGGCAAAGCAAGAAGCATTGAAATCGCGGTTGCGATATCTATCCATCATTGCTGCA
>ONNR01000046.1 GCA_900319235.1 uncultured Prevotellaceae bacterium | reverse complement strand
AAGTCGCAGAATGGTGATTCAGCAAGGCGGTATGCTCGAACTGGCTGATACACCGCGCCAAGGATGCCATGTCGCTTTTGTTCTGTCACTTCAGACACTCTAACGACAAACTCAATATGTGAAAATAGCGTTTATTCAGCGGTGAAATAAGTTTTTTTGCATTTCACCGCCAAATAAAAGCTTTTTTGCCCCATCCATTGTTTCTTTGAAATCATGGACAGACGAACTCATAAAGAACTACGACTTTCCAATATCCCATCTGTTTACCCTCTCCTAAGCCTGTACCTCGGTGCATGCATAGCCTTGGCCATCTGATGACATCTTCGGGCGAAGGAGAGGTCATCCTCGTTGTCCTTCTTCTTGGGGAGTTCGTTATTACCGCCACCACCGCCATAGGATTCTGAGATGGTGGTAGCACCATCGAGGAAACCAAAAAACAGGCAGGCAGTTGTAGCAGCCACCTTATCCACATCATCAGCCACACCTTCGACCATGTCGAGTCCGAGTCTTTTGATATAGTTAACTCCAGGTTCGGCAGCAACCTCATAGATCTCCGCTTTCGTATCGTTCGTTATTTCACGGACGGATTTAACAGCGCGTAGCATCCATTCGGAATTAGCCAAGCTGTTTTTCGGATTCTTACTTAGTGCCCTCCTGATGGATTCTTTCTCTTCGTCGTTCATTACATACTCGTCAAGTCTCGGATTGGTAATAACCTTAATAGCGTTCCACATAGAGGGCCAGATTGATTCCAATACGCCATGAATCTTATCGTAATCATCTGCCTTTTTTCTAATCTTTTCGAATGATTCTACAGTAATGCCCTTTCGCTGCATTTCATCGTACTGTTGAATCTTGCGGATGGCGATGGCATTCTGGCGCAGTTCCTGCTTGACGATGGCACGGCTCCTGCGTGTCAATTCTGCCACGTGAGCACTGTCGAAGCTGCGCAGGATGGTCTGCATGTCGGTCATGATGCTCTTGATTTCATTGTTCTGCTGCCTCCTGAACTCATCGGCATTAGTGAAGATTGATTTCTTCTGGCTCTTGACCTTATCTACCTCCTCAAATGCAGCCATAATCACGTCCATCATCGTCATCTTCGTCTTGCCCTTTGCTCTCAGGTTCTCGATAACGGCACCGTTGCTTTTTGCGTTATAGGTGAAGACAGCATCGCAGAAGCCCTTGATTGCCACCGACTCCGACGGGTCGCCAACGGCATCGGCCAGTTCCCTGGCTTTCTGCTCCAATGCGGTCTTCTCGCTCTTCGCAGATTCTTTCTCCATGTTGATTCTGTTCAGTTCCTGGCGGGCATTGTCTATCGAATCATCCAGTTTTGACGATACTTCCCGTTTCTCGGCCAGTGATGACTCAAAATTGTTGAGCGCCCAAGCTGCCTGATCGACTTTCTTTTCAGTTTCTAGAGCCTTCTTCTCTGACTCCTGAGCCTTTTTCTCGGCCTCTTCCGCTTTCTCCAGAGCCAGCAGTCGCTCGCGCTCTAACTGTCGCTTGTTCTTCTTCCGATGCTCCTTCCGTTCCTCCACCGTCATCAGCGAAGTATCTTCTCCACGCTCCAGTCCCCATCTATAGTTGACTTCATCGTGCAGCATGTCGTGCCAATGCCTGAACGACTGCGATTCTTCATACTTTGTCTCGCCGAAATAGTGAGAATAGCTGACGGTGAGCACTTTCTTCGGTGTTGCAGGCCGGTAGAAGGATTGGTCTTCCTCCTTCAGCCGTTCAAACTGTCGGGTGGTGATGTGCTCAGGACGTTCCTTGCCGTCGCCCTCCATGTCCGGGTCGAGTTCATAGCCACCAACTCTACCGCGCTTCACCCGCTCGGCAACGGGAATCACCAACGCGTGGAAATGCGGGGTGGTCTCGTCGAGGTGGCATTCGAGGCCGATGACATTCTCCTCGCCGAACTTGCGGCAGAGGAAGTCGTAGTAGTCCATGGCCATCGTCTCGATCATCTTCATGCCGGGGTGGTTGGGATCGTCGGCAAGACTGACCCAACTATTGTCCTCCTGCCAGTCGAAGTCCATCGGCTTGCCGAAAGCAATCTCCGTCATGCGGTCGTGGTCACCGCTAAGTACGAAATCGACGCAGGTGTTCGGCTGGTTCGGCGCGTCCTCTCTCCAAGGTTTGAAGTTCAGTTCCTTCAGCCGCTGCTCGTATCTTTTCTTCAGCGACTTCCGTTGAGTGCCCAGACGGACAATCCTTGGTGGGATATAAACCGTCTTGCCGTTCCTCGTAGTAATCTTCTTACCACTCA
>ONNR01000025.1 GCA_900319235.1 uncultured Prevotellaceae bacterium | reverse complement strand
AAGTCCAACGCGATAATATTCCCGAAGTGATTTCAACGTTTCGGGAGGCAAGGGACGATAGGCAGAGAGCAAACGATTGTTCTCGTCTGCCCGCTGGTATTTGCCAACCAAGATGTTCTTGTCGATGGATGTCATTTTATTACTATGATTGTTGCTGCAAATATAGCTATTATTTTCGACATTTACAAGTTTTTTGGTAAAAAAAATGAAATTCGATTTTGAATTGCCCAATTATACTTATGCTGAGCGCTTATCTTAACTTAGCCTGCGTTGCACCGTTGCAGCGTTGCAGTTCGTTTAAGGTTTATTTATTTGTAAAATACTCGTGCACAAGGCTGCGGTAGCCGAGGGATTTGAGGTGAGGATAGCGGATGCGGTAGTTGGCCTTGTTGTGCTTGCCGGTAGCGAGGAAGCGGAGGTTGTCCTGGAGGTAATGGTCGATTTCCCTGAGGCCATCGGTGCGGGTGATCATGGGGAAGAACCAGCGCGACCAGGTGAGGGATTGTATGTCGTCCCTTTCGAAGAACTTGCGGTTGAAATAACGGATAAGGCCCTTCATCGCGGCATCGGCAGGGATGTCCTTCTGGGTGCGCCAACGCAAGAGGGAGCGCGTCTTGCGGCGAATCTTGTCCTTCATCTTGCGCTTGGTAGCTTCGGAAATGTCGATTACGTTGCCAAAACACTTGAAGCCAAGGTATTCGAATGGCTCGTCGGGGCGATAGATCTGTTCCTTTTCGGGATTCACTTCGAGGCGATATTTTTGAAGAAAGGCTGAAAGCGTGCTGATATGCTGCATCAGGGTCGGTTCATCGGGTGAAAAGAGGATAATATCGTCGGAATAACGTGCATAAATCACGCCATTTTCGGCAAAATGCTGGTCAACCTCCTTCAAATAAATGTTGGCAAAGAATGGCGAAATGGGCGTACCTGCCATCACGCCGTGAGGTTCACGGACAATTTCCCCCTTGAAGATGGCACATTCTTCGGTGAGAATCTGTTCGAAAAAGCGGTAAAGGGTGGGGTCTTCGGCCAATAATTCGCGCAAAATCGGCAATAACAACGAGATGGAAATGGAGTTGAAATAGTTGTGGATGTCCACCTTATATGCCCACATATGACGCCCGTTGGTGGCGCGAAGAATGTCGTGGATGGCATCGTGCGCCGTCAAGCCACGACGGAAGGAATAGCAATTGGGGGAAAGGGTGGAGTCGAAGCAATAGAGGAGGTACGAAAGGCATTTGAGGACGTTCATCTCATCATCCTCGAAACTATACACCACGCGCTTCTTGCCGCTTCCCATCTTGTTGACCAGGTGCTTGGTGGGAATCGAAAGGCCTTCGCCACGCAGCATACGTTCGACCACGGGAAGGTACAGCTTCTCGGAAACGAACGTGTCGGCCATGTCGAATTCGTGCCAGTTGAAGCGACCTTTCCGCAGCCGGTAGGTCAGGAATTCCTCCCAGGTGAGTTGATGGGAAAGCTCTTCGAGAATGTTCATATTTTTTTCTAACACGAATTATCGCGAATTAACGTTAATTATTCAGTATGACTGAATTTGATATTAGTTTCCAAATAATTTATGATAATTAATGATAATTCGTGTTTATTTAATTCCTCCAGAAGGAGGGAGTGAACAGCGTAATAAGCGTGATGATTTCGAGACGTCCCGCCAACATCAGGCCCGACATTACCCATTTGCCCGAAGCAGGAAGGAAGTCGAACGAACCCGTGATGCCCGTGATGCCTGCACCCAAACCATTGTTGGAGACGCACGAGAACGAGGAGAAGAACGCATCGACGATGGGGAAGCCTTCGGCAACGAGCACCACACCGCCCACCACGATCAGCAGCGTGTAGATGAAGATGAATGCAGCTATCTCGCTGCCACGTTCCTCATTGATATGCTGGCCGTTGACATCGACGGAAGTCAGCAGTCGGGGACGGACATATTTGCGCACCACGAAGAGGAAGTTCTTTGCAAGATACAGCAATCGATCGAGCTTGGCACCACCTGTAGTAGAACCCGCGCAAGCACCCATATACATCATAAAGAACGTGAGCGTGAGCACGAGGATGCCCCATCCTTCCCAGTTGCCTGCACTATATCCGGTGGACGTCATCGCCGAAACGATGTGGAACAGCGGGTCGATCGTAATGCTTTGCCACCCCGTGTAGTGATGCCGGTAAATAATTGCAGCCACCACCATCACATAGAACACCCCGATGGTATAGACGAAGGTACGGAACACATCGTTGCGCCAGAATTCGCGCCACGATTGCCTTACGGCTATGATTATCAGGCTGAAACTTACACCGCCGATGAACATGAACAGGGTAAGAATCGTCTTGATGTAGGGCGATTCGTAGGAGGCAATACTGTCGTTATGCGTCGAATAGCCGCCTGTCGAGATGCAGGTCAGCGAGTGGCAGACGCTATCGAAGAAGTCGATGGGTCCACACCAAAGCAGCAATATCAGCACCAGGGTGAGCAGAGAGTAAAGTCCCCAAAGCATCTTGGCGGTGCGATTGATGCGTGCTGCAAGCTTGTCGTGGGTGATGCCTGTGGCTTCGGCATGGAACAGCATAAGGCTGCCGCTGTTGTTCAAGGTGGGGATAAACGTGAGCGTAAAAAGGATGATGCCCAAACCGCCAATCCATTGTGTCAGAGACCTCCACACAAGAATTCCCTTGCTGCAACTTTCGACATCGCGAATCACGGTAGCACCTGTTGTCGTGAATCCCGACATCGCTTCGAAGAACGCTTCGCTGACATTCAGAGGCGTTGAACAAAGCAGGAATGGCAACATGCCGAACAGCGAAAAGACTATCCAGGCAATCGAGGCGAGGAGCATTCCGTCGCGACGTTTGAGGATTCGGTTCTCGGGATGTGAAAAGAAGTTCGCAGCCAAACCGGTCGAGAAAGTGAGAGCAATGACGATGGCAAAAGCCGTCCAGTCGTGTTCGCCATATATTAGGCAGACGAGCAGAGGCAATGACAAGAACGCAGCCTCGATCATCAGAAGTTGACCGAGGACCTTCAATATCAGCCGATGGTTGATGACATTGCTTCGGGGGTTGGTAATCAGGTATTTCATGCTCGTCAATTGAACAGTTTCTGCGCTTTCTGCAAACCACCCTTCAAGCAAACCACCAGGGCGAGGTCACCTGCCTGCAAAAGGGTTTGGCCGGTGATAACATCGCTTTGACCATTGCGGATATATCCGGCAAAGGTTATCTCCTCGGGTATCTTCAGGTCCTTGATGGGTGCCGAAGTAACCTTGGAGCCTTTCTTGATTTCAAGCCTCACCACATCGGCATCGGGCAGGACGAGGCACTTGGAAGAGAACGAACCCGAATCAATCAAAAGCTGGAAGATGGTATTGGCCATCTGCATCTGCTTGTTGATGATAGTGCCGATATTGAACGACTCGCCCATATTGAAATAATAGGGATGCTCGATGTTGGCGATGGTCTTACGGATGCCTAAATCCCTGGCTATCAGACAAGACAGAATGTTTCCCTCGGACGATTCGGTCAACGAGACGAAGGCATCGGCTTCACCTGCACCTGCCTCTTCAAGCACATTGGGTTCGCTGGCTTCACCCACGATCACGTCACATCCGGGACATTGGCGAATGAGGTTCTGGGCACGTTCCATATCGTTGTCGATGACCGTAAACTTCAAGGTCTTGGGAGCCGTCTGCAAGGTCATCTCGACCGTCTTTCCTCCACCCACGATGAGCACTTTCCTGATTTCGAAAGGACGTTTTCCTGTCACGAATCCCAACTTCTCCTGATTCTCGGAATTGATGGTAACATACAGTATATCATTTACTTCGAGCATCGTGTTGCCATTGGGTATCAAGGTGGTGAAGTGTCGGCGTATGGCAACGACATGGAAGAAGCGCTGGCCGGGATGCAGGTCGCGAAGGTATTTGCCGATGATGGGAGAATTTTCGGTAAGCCGAATGCCCACGATGACCATCTTTCCCTTATTGAATTCGTACCAGCTCTTTGTCCATGGGTGCTTCAAGGCTTCGTTGATGCCCCGCGCCAGGAGGTATTCGGGGAAGATGGCATTGTCGACGCCCATCTTGTTCAGCACCTCGAGATTGCCGGGTTCGATATAGTCCTGACGAAAAACCCTCGCCACAGTCAGTTTTGCGCCCATCAACTTGGCGATGCCGCACATCACGATATTGCGTTCGGAGGAATCGGTCACGGCGATGAACAGTTCGCTCTTCGAAACTCCTGCCTGACGAAGTGTCGAGAAAGCCGAGCCATCGCCCGCAATGGTCATCAGATTATACTCGGAGTCGAGCATCGTAAGCTTGGTGGCATCCTTATCGATGATAAAGATGTCCATCTTTTCTCCGGAAAGGTATTTCGCAAGATGGGTTCCGATTGATCCTGCTCCGACTATGACGATACGCATTTTTTCTTATAAGGGATATTAAGGGATTTTTAGGGATATTAAGGGATATTTAGGGACGATACATTCGACTGTTGTATATGAGAGACAAGAGACATTCTTGTTTGAAATGATTAAGAAAAAAAGGAAAAGGGGAGGATTTTGAATTCGCAAAATTGCGAATCACGAGATGATACGGCCGCCAGTCGCCTGCAAGACATAATCATCGGGCGCCGCTGCATCCATTGCAGGCGCAAAATGTTTGCATCCCCTTTTCCGGTAATTTAGTGACCGAGCATAAGGTCCTTGATTCGTCCAATGACGTAGTTGCGCTCGTTCTCCATCTGCAAATAGAAATTGATATAGGGCATACCCAATTTCTTGCAGTACATTCGGGAAATGAGGTACTTGACGTTCTTGTCGTGCGAATGTCCACCACCCAGCATCACTACGCCAGCTGGCTTTTCGCCGCGATAGAGGACGAAGGTGTAGGGCTTGCCCCATTCGGCCTTGTAGGTCTGATAGGGACGCGTCTCGTAAAGCTGGAACGTGTCGGCGGTGAATCCGGTGAGGTCGGTCACAGGCACATCCTTTTTGACGTTGAACTGCGGGAAGTTGGTGCGGATGATCTCGTCGAAATACGCCACCCATTCCTCATAAGTCCTTTCGTCAACATTCTGCGCCTGGGCATTTTGCGTGGGTTGTGCGCTTTGCCTTGTGCTGGACGAGGCTGGACGCTCATCACGATTGTAGTGAGCCCCTTCATCCTTGCTGTAACCCTGCTCTTTCATCTTTTCCTTGATGGCATCGGCTGCTGCATCGAAAGCGACGCCGAGAAGTGATTTAAAAAATCCCATGATATTAAAATTTTAATATGTCCGCTGCAAAGATATGGAAAAAGATTATATGATGCAAATATTTCTGCAAAAATCTTTGTTTTTAGACAAATATGTGTTGTTTAGCGAGGATTTATTGGATTATTTCGCCGCTTTCTCCCGAATCTTCTTCAACTCGTTCACCGAAAGCTGATAATGCTGGGCAGCCGCCTTTTCGTGCCATTCGATGGCCTTGCTGATGTCCTTTGCCACGCCAAGACCATTCTGATAGCATTCGGCAAGGTAGTACTGTGCCTCGGCATTGCCCTGTTCTGCTGCAATCGTGTACCAACGCACGCCCTCTGCAAGGTCCTTTTCGACACCCCTGCCTGTGCAGTAGCACCAACCAAGGTTCTTTTGCGCTTCGGCAAGGTCATTATCTGCAGCCTTACGGAACCATTTGACGGCTTCTTCGTAGTCACGTTCGCCATAGAGGCCCGACTGATAGTAATGAGCCACTTGGTTTTCGGCAAGGGCATAACCTTGTTCAGCCGCTTTCATGTACAGTTTGCCGGCTTCGTCGTAGTTCTGTTCTTCTCCCACATAGGCGTGTTCGTAGCACCAGGCAAGTTGGTATTGTGCGCCCGGGTCGCCCTGATCGGCCGCCTTCATATACCATTTTGTCGACTCCACGATGTCCAGAGGCAGGCCTTTTTTGCCATTGAAATAGCAATCGCCGATGGCCTTTTGAGCAGCGGCATTGCCTTTTGCCAGCTTCTTGCCATACTCTCGGAAGGCTTCCGTAGAGGTTATCTTTTCGATTTTGCTGAACAGGTTGATGGCGTCCTGCAATTGCGGGCAATCGCTGTTCTGGGCTTTTCGGATGGTCTTGTTGAGCGTCTTGAGCGCCTTGTTGAAGTTGCCTTCGGCGACGTATTCGTTCTGCACCTTGTCGAGCACGCCGTTGATGGCATCGCAAGGGGTATTGTTTTGCGCCTGCAAGGGAAGGGCAAGGAGGAGTGAGGCGAGGAGGAGGGGTTTCATATTTCTAAGGGATTTTAAGGGATATTTGGGGATATTAAGGGATATTTGGGGACGTTACAAATGATTGTTCAGGGGGTATTTGATGTCACAAATATTTTTTTATTTTTTCTTTTTTATATTTTTGTGAAAATGACAGACAACCTCGGCCCAATGGCCTGGTTGTTTCTGCCGGAAAATGAGCAGGTCCAATACCTGCAGAAAATCGCACTTCGTGCGGAAAATCCATCCGGCCTCCGAAATTTTGACAAACTATGATTTTCTGCGCAAGCAATTTTCTGCTGCCATTGGGGCAGCACATTTTCCGGCAGATGGCACGGCTATTGATGCCTGTGCCGCTGCCATTTTCACCTCCTTTATGTCAATTCTTTTGAAGAAGCGAAATGGACGCTGCAAAGATAGGGAATAATTTATTATTTTGCAATAGATTTGGACAAAATATTAAAAAATCCCAGGGTGTCTATCTCTTCGACAGTCACCCTGGGGCATTGTCATACATCTTTAAATGTTACAATAAGGATAAATGGTAAATAAACATATTGTTTATCTTGCAGATAATCGATTTATCTTTCGATCATCTTTTTGCCATTGCGGATGAAGAGCTGACCAACAGCGGGATGCTGGATGCGACGGCCAAAGAGGTCGTAGCTCAAGGCGTTGCCAGGTAGCTGCATTTCACTTGCAATATTGACGATGCCCATGATGTCGCCATCTTTCAGACGGATGACGATGCCGGGACACTTCTCCTGAATCTGATCCCAATAGGGGTTCATGAGTGTCACCTCCCTCAGGTCGAGCACAGAGACATCGGCAGAGAGCTTGGCGAGAAGCAGGGCAAAATCGTCGAAATCAACTCGGAACCAGTCGCCATTGGTGTTCTGGCAATCGCCGTGCAGCAGCGAACCTGTCACCTTCACCTCGCCTGAAAGTGAGCCATCGGCAAGGTCGGTGAGCTTTACACCATCCACCTTGGCGGGTTCTTCGATGACCAGATTGTCCACCCAAACGTCCTGAGGCTCAGTGACGTCACCAGTCTGTGCGGTGATGGCCATCACGCCCGGGAAGTCGTTCAGGTTGGCGTTGGTCGAAAAGTCTAGCACTATTTTCTGCCACTTGCCTTCGCTTCCATACCAAGCTGCGGTCTTTTCCCAGTAGTTATCTACCCCGTTGGTCGGGTCGGACAGTTCGACCATTACGTTGTCATTCTGTGCCTTGCGAATCATCAGCGACACACGACGAGCGCCGTCGAGGTTGGGTGTCATCCAGTCGCGGAAGGGACAAGCCAGATGCTTCTGTCCGAAGTCGTTGCCTGTCATCGTGAACTTCAGGCACTTGGCCGATGGGTTGATGCCGTCGGTTTCGGGATTATCGACCAGCGATGGATTTCCACGATCCCACCATCCGCCGAATTCATTGCGTGAGGTGATTGATTCGTCTTCACCGTCCCAAAGCACGGTTTGGGCATTGCATACTGTTGCGGCAAATGCCAATGCCAAAAAGATTGTCTTTTTCATCGTTTTTACGTTTAAATTATTGCTGACTAACTTTCACATCGCTGACTGTTACCGAGCCACCGTAGTTGTTGATGCTCCAGCAGTTCTTCTGTATGCCATAGATACGCTGTGTGTAGCAGCAGTTATCGTTGATGTACATCACAATGACGGAGTTGTCGGTGTAGATGTCGATGTTATAGGTATTGTCGGCTGGACGCTCGAACCAGTATCCGTCGATGCCATCGACAAAGCCCTTGCCTTCGGGACCTTCCTGCTCGAAGTTCACCTTGCGGTGATTTTCGTCCTCAGGATTGACCACCATCGTGTAGTACTTGTTCGAATCGGTGCCACGCACGAACGATACGCCGAACTTGTCCCAGTTGTTGGAGGTCTTTACGGTGAACGAGATGTGGTTGCAGGTGCCCAGGCGGTTGAAGAGCACGTAGGCATCGTTGCCCGAGAGGGTGCCATTGTTGTAGCCGTTGGAAGCCATCACGTTGACATTCACAGCGTTGTTGTACTTTGCAGCCATTGCAGGCACAGCGCCGAGGGTAAGAATGCCGTTGGCGTGCTGGATGAGCTTGTGGCAAACCAGTGTGCCCGACCAGTTGGGCTCGTTGCCATCGCCACCGCCGACGCTGATGTTCTTCTCGTGAACATCGGCACCCGAACGGAATGGACTCCAACCCCAGATATAGCGGTCGGTGCCGTTCGAAGCAGTCTTACCGGCATAGAAGGCGCGGGTGTCGAGGATGCCCTCGTGACCATCGGCTGGCCATTTAGGACCATCGTTGAAGCAGTTCTTCAACTCCTCGTAGGTGGGAGCCACCATATACTTCACCTTGCGGCTCCAGCTTGTGCGAACGCTTTCGCTATATACGCAGTACCAGTAGTCGCCCAGCTTGAAGATGTCGGGGCACTCGAGCATACGGTCCCAGATCATCCTGATGCGTCCTACGTGCTCCCAGTTCTTCATGTCGTTCGACTTGAACTCTGCGAAGCATGGGTCGCCACCCCATTCGGGATAGGTGGCGATAACCATGTGGAAGAGACCGTCTTCGGCAACGAAGATCTGCGGGTCGCGGAAGTCGTTGGAAGAATAGCCGAATTGAGGACCATTGATCTGCCAGAGTTCGTCCTTCGTCCAGGTCTTGAAGTCGGTGGATGTGGCACGCATCACCACCTCGCGGTACTTGCAGTTGCCGTTGTGGCCGGTGTAGTAGATGTAGTAGGTGCCGTCCTTCCAGAAGCAGCAGCCGGTGCCGAGGGCGGCATCCTGTGCGTAGTCGTTGCTGCCGTAGGGGAGGATTTCGCCCAAGGACTCATAGTTGGCACCATCGACAGTCGAAACTGCCCAGATGGGGTGGAAGCGATGGCTCATATTGTTGTCGAACTCCTGCAGGTAGAGCACCTTGAAGTCGCCTGCCTTTGGGTCGAAGAAAGGCATGGGGTCGCCAACGCGTCCGATGGCTGGCTTATAGTAGGTGTTGAAGCCTGCGTCGTCGGTGGGAGCGAAGAAGGTAGTGCTGCCCTCCCAATCCCTTGCAGGATCGCCATCGAACTTTTCGTCACTGCAAGCCGTCAGCATCAATGCTGAAAGAATAACTGCGAATGATGAATATATCATTGTCTTCATAACTTGTTAGTTTTTACTTGGTTAAATAATCAAAAGCATTGAGCATGATCTTACCCATGTTGTCGTGGTAGTTGGACGTGTATGGTGTTGGCGAGTTCCAGTCGAAGAGACCTGAACCGAAGCAGATGACGCCGCCATGGCCAAATTCGCCGCTGGCACCCTTGAGTTCCCAAGAGGAGACGCTGTTGTCGCCACCGAGGGCACGACCGCCGGTCTTTGCCTCGAAGGCATCCTTGCCGCCGCCATAGGTATCCCAGAAGCCATACTGCGAGGTAGTGTTGCAGATGGTGTAGTCCTTATCGAGCGTGTAAACGGCATTGTCGGGAGCACCTGGATAGGTCTTGAGGCCATTCCACAATGGATGCGTGATGTCGTAGGCATAGAAGTGCCATGGATCGTCACCCATGAGGTCGGAGCCTTCGCCGCCACCGCCGCCCCAAACGTTGTTCGGATAAGCGTCCTCAGGCATTGCACCAAGAGCGATAGCATAGTTGACAGCCGAACGACCCAGTACGAATGCGCCGCCATTCTGCCAGAATTCCTTCATGCGAGCAAGTGCAGTCATGGCACCTGTCTCAGCCTCGGCAAAGCCGTTGTAGTTGCCGAACGATGGGCAATGACGATGGTAGAAGATGAGCTTGCACTTGTTGAGTGAGATGTTGCCACTTGCCACGTCGCTCCACGAAGCATAAGCTGCGCTTGTGATGTTGCCGGTGAGCCACTTGGCTGCTGCCTTCTCCTCGTCGTTAAGGAGCTCGATGTTCTCGGCTTCGCCCACGAAGAGTGCTACGGGTTCGTCGATGAGGGTTACATAGACGGTATAGACGTTGGTGGCCGTGTTGTCGTTGAGCGTGAGCTGGAAGGGCTCGGTGAAGTTACCCTTGGTTCCGCTGGCTGGCGAGCAGGTTGCATCTTCGCTGCACTCCACTTCGAAGGTGGCATTGGTGAGGTCGATGCCGCTGTTGGCCATGACACTTACGGTGACGGTCTTGTCCTGCTGGTTGATGGCACCCTTCACGCCTTCGAGGATAAAGAGGGTGAGGAGGGCTTCGTCGTTGCGAACAGCAATCTGATAATCCATCACGAGGTCGCCATTCATGATGTGCAGCGAACGGTCGCCGTCGAAGTTGAGGTGGTCACCCACCTTGAGGTTGGATTGTGCACCTTCGGAAATGCGAAGGGCTGTGATCTCCATATCGCTCTTGCGGTCGAAGGTCTCGGGCACCTTTACCTTGACAAGGCGCTTCTCGGTGTTGATAATGCCTTCATACTGACCATTGAGCTGGAACTGCTCAACGAGGCACGAACCGCTGACGTCGATGCTGCCCGTGTTGTCCTCGGAACAGGAGACGAATCCAAGGGCAAGGAATGTGCAGAGGCAGATGATATAATGTTGGATTTTCATATTCTTTTATTTATTAGGGTTAAGAGACGTTCTGAAGGGTTCTGAAAGGTTCTGAAGGGTTCAGAAGGGTTCAGAATGGTTCTGAAAAGTTACCACTGACCGCAGTTCTGCGTATAGTGTCCGTTGGAGGCAGCCATCTGCTCCCAAGGTACAGGAAGGTACTCGTTCTTGTTGGCCGTGAATTGTGAACCTGCGAGGAAGATCATCTTCTGGCTTTCCTCCGAGTAGTAGCGATTGAGCACGGTGGCAGCGTCACCCCAGCGTACGAGGTCGAAGAAACGCTCGCTCTCCATGGCCAATTCGAGACGACGCTCGGTTTTCACGATTTCCATAGCCTCCTCCTTCGAATAGGAACCATTGTACATGCCTACTGCATAGTGTACGCCGTACTTGTTGGGGTAGTTGGAAACGACGCTGGCGTTGGCCATATCGGCAGCACGCTTGCGCACCTGGTTGACGAGGGCGATGGCCTCGGATGTCTGACCGAGTTGTGCAAGGGCTTCGGCACGCATCAGGAGCACGTCGGCATAGCGGAAGACGATGCGGTTCATCGAACTTGCCCACTGTGAGTCACAGAGGTAGAGATAGATGTCGGTGAGTGCAGGATCGACATTCTGCTTCAGCGATACGAAGTAACCGAATGTGCCACCCGAGCGGCTCCATGCATTCGACTCGGACATCATGAAGTTCGTGTTGAACATGTAGGGAGTGCCGGGAACGCCCACGGTTACGAAGAGACGTGGATCGACGGTTTGATTGGAACCAACCTTGTAGTCATCTGTTGTGGCACTGCTGGCCATTGGAAGACCGTTGCTGTTGGTGCGATAGGCATTCACGAGGTTGATGGATGGCTTGTAGAAGTCGCAACCCGAGTCGTGAACCTTTGGAATACAGGGCACGATCAGACGGTTGGAGAAGTTGAGGTTGCCATAGACGGTACCGTCGTTGCGTGAATACTGGATGGCCCAGATGCTCTCCTTGCCGTTTTCGTACTGCTCTTCGGGACGGAAGTTGTTGTGGAGGTCGGGTTCGAGGCCATAGCCGTTGTAGAGCGAAGCTGCGGTGTATTCAACCACCTTCTGCAGGTCTTCGGAGCTTACGGAAGTCACCTGGTTGGTGTTGGCATCATCCTGATGATAAGCCTTGTAGAGATAAACCTTTGCGAGGAAAGCGGCACAGGCAGCCTTGGTGGGGCGACCCTTTTCGCTTTGCACAGCGGGGAGCACGGCGTAGGCATCCTGGAGATCGTTGATGATCTGCTGCCAGCCTTCGTCGTTGGTATATTCGGTGTTCGAGAGAGCGTTGTAGTCGGCTTCCTGCATGTTGGGCTTGTTCACGAAAGGAATCTTCTTGAAGAGACGCTTCAACTGGAAGTGACCATAGGCGCGGAGGAACTTCATCTCAGCAGTACGCTCCTGGATGATGGGGCTCTCCTGATCGGCACTTGCAAGGATGTCGAGCGAAAGGCTGACACGCGAAAGATAGTTGTAGAACTTGTTCCAGATGGAGCTGAATGGCCAGTCGGTGGTCATCACACCGGTGCTCTTCTCCAAGCGGTGGAAAGGTTCGCCATCGGAGAAATCCGAACCGCCTACATAGGCGTCGTCCGAACGGGTGTCGTAGTTCCAGAGCGAGAAGGAAGCATTCATATCCTCGATGGTAACGAGGCCTGCATAAGCCGAAATGAGCACATTGTCGACATACTCAGGATTCTTTACCTCGTCCTGAGTCAACGTGGCTTGTGGCACCTGTTCCTCCAGGAAGTCGGAACAGCTCGTCATACCAAAGATTATGCTGATTACGCTAATAAGTTTATATGTCGTTTTCATAATCGTGATATCGTTTATTTAGAATGAAACATTGAGGCCAAATGTTAGGTTGAGAGGAATAGGATAGTTGAATCCAGGGTTCTCGGGGTCAGCACCGGTGAACTTGTTGCTCTTGATGGTGAGCAGGTTCTGGGCAGATGCATAGAAACGGATGCGATCGACATGCAGTTTCTCGTTGACGCTCTGTGGGAGGTTGTAACCGATCTGCACGGTGCGGAGCTTCACGTAGCTGCCGTCCTCGATGAAGTAGGACGATACACGACCTTCGTTGTTGGTGTCGGAAGTGGTGAGTGCCGGTATGTCACTGTTGGGATTGGCTGGTGTCCAGGCATCAAGCGCACGCACACCCTTATTAAGATAAGGTACGTTGATGGCTGAGTTTGCCCAGAAGTCGGTTTGCGACTTGTAGCCACGGCAATCGACATCGACTCCCTGAACGCCCTGCCAGAACATGGTCATATCCCAGTTCTTGTACTGCAGGTAGATGTTCAAGCCCCAGGTGAATGCTGGTGTCGGGTCGTAGATCCAATCCTGGTCCTCCTCGGTGATGCGGCCATCGCCATTCAGATCCTTATAGCGGATGCGGCCGAGGCCTGCGCCTTCCTGAGTAGCGTGATTGTAAATCTCCTCCTGGCTCTTGAAGATGCCATCGTAGATGTAACCTACCTGTGAGAACATCGGGTGACCAACTACGCTCTTCACACCATTGCCACCGTACTTGCCATTGGCTGCAACTGTCTCAGGAAGCTTGGTGATCTCGTTGATGTACTGGCTGACGTTGCCGTTGATGTCCCAGGAGAAGCCGTTCTTCAGGTTGTGACGATAGCCAAGGCTGAATTCCCAACCGTTGTTCTTCATTTCGCCTGCGTTGATCCACTGTCCTGAGCCTTCGCCCATGGCTGCAATGCCTTCCATGAAGAGGAGGATGTCGGTGGTCTTCTTGTTGAACCAGTCGAAGCTGCCGTAGATTTCGTTATGGAACATCGAGTAGTCGATACCGACGTTGTGCTGCGTTGTGGTCTCCCACTTGATTTCGTCGTTGCCGCGCTGGTTGCGAACATAACCATTGGCGAGGTCATATCCACCGTTGATACCTGAGATGTCGTAGCTGGTACCTGCCTGGCCACTGCCCCAAAGACCTGTCGAAACGACCGACTTGTAGAGAGTATAGCGTGCGGTGTTGGAGATTTCCTGGTTACCTGTCTGTCCCCAGGAGTAACGGATCTTCAAGTTGTCAAGCCATCCACGAGTGGGCTCCATGAACTTCTCCTCGGAGATACGCCAACCTGCCGAAACGGATGGGAAGATACCGTACTGGTTCTGGGAACCGAAGCGGCTCGAACCATCTCGACGAATGGTGAACGATGCGAGATATTTTTCATTATATGTATAGTTGACCTTGCCGAAGTAGGAAACAAGGCTGAATCCTTCGCCAAAGCCTTCTGCCAACTGACGACCTGCACCAGCCGATGGCCACATGTAGTCGGTGTTCAGAATGGCGAGCTCGTAGCGCTTGGCGCTGCTCATCTTGTAATCCTGGCGGTTGACCTCGGTACCGATCATGGCGTCGGCACGATGACGACCGATTTCGAGATTATAGGTTGCGATGGCGTTCCATGTCCAGCGCATTGTGTGCTCCTGCTTCGATTCAACAGCCGAGTCGGTGCGCATCACCTTACCATTGGCAATAGGATAGGTGAAGAAGCGCTGCTCCTTCTGGGTGTAATCCATACCCAAGGTGGTGCGGATGGTGAAGTTCTTGAAAGGAGTGATGCTGGCATGAGCGTCGCCGAACATACGCCACTGGGTGTAGACGTTGTCCTTCGTGTTGTCAATCATGCTGAGTGGGTTCTCGCGCTCGGAATAAGCGCCGAGGGCCTGTGCATACTTGCCGTTTTCGGCATAGATGGGGAAGTTGGGGTTGAACTCAAGTGCGTGTTCGAGCACGCCGCCAGGAGCATCGACACCCTTGGTGCGGTTGATCGAGAAGTTCTCACCAATCACAACCTTGCCGTCGTAGAGCTTGAAGTCGTTGTTGGCACGACCGGAGAAGCGGTTGAAGTAGCTGTCCTTGATGGTGCCCTGGTTGTCGTAGTAACCCATCGAGAAGAACGAGCTGCCCTTGTCGGAGCCGTTGCTGACCGATACATTATAATTCTGTACGACACCCGTGCGTGTGATTTCGTCGAACCAGTCGGTATCACCGGCACGTACACTGGCGTTCTCGTCGAGGAACATGTTCATCGTCATGTTGTTCAGGACGGGGTTGCCCATCTTGTCGTAGCCCCAATCGAAGTTGTAGCCAAGGTTGTTGTTGCTTGGGTTGAGACCGTCGTTCACACTTGCCTGCCAATAGGCACGACCCCATTCGCTGGCATTCATGGTTTCGATCTTGTTGGTGTAGAATGAAGTTGCCAACGATCCGTCGAAGTTAACCTTTACCTTGCCGTCCTTGCCTTTCTTGGTGGTGATGATGATGACACCGTTGGCAGCGCGGCTACCGTAGATAGAGGCCGAAGCGGCATCCTTCAATACCTGGATGCTCTCGATATCGTTGCCGTTCAATTCGTGCATACCAGCCTTGGTGGGCACACCGTCGATGATGTAGAGTGGGTCGTTGTCGTTAAGGGTACCGACACCACGAATTCGAACCGTAGCAGCGCCCGAAGGATTACCGTCGGCTGAGATGTTCATGCCTGGTACACGTCCTTGCAGGGCCTTCATCGGGTTGTTTTCGTTTTGCTTCGACATTTCATCGACGCTGACCATCGAGATGGCGCCCGTCAAGTCAGCCTTACGCTGCACGGTATAACCGGTCACCACAAGTTCCTCGAGCATCTCGGCGTCTTCGGAAAGGGTAACGGTCATGCCGTTCTGGGCAGGTACTTCGATTGTCTTGTAACCCACGTAGGAGATAACCAACGTCTTGCCGGCGTCAACCTTCAAGGAGAAGTTTCCGTCGAAATCGGTAATCGTACCGTTCGTCGTACCTTTCTCCAATACCGTGGCACCAATGACTGTTTCGCCCAGGTCATCGAGGACGGTGCCCTTGATTTCACTCTGCGCGTACATTATAGTACTTGTCAGAAGAATCAACGAACTGAGAAAAAGTTTCTTTAGTTGTTCCATTGTTGATTGTGTATTAAGTTAGTAATATGGTGATTATTTTTGGTGCAAATATAATAATATATTATATTCGATGGATAGTAAAAATCGTTCAACTGATACAAAAAATGTTGCATGTATCAATTTTTGACTTAAAAATCAAAAATTTTACGTGCAACATTAGTGAAATTTGCTATGTTCGTAAATCCGTTGGATATTTTCCGAATTGTTTTTTGAAGCAATTTGAGAAGTAACCCGGGGTGCCAAACCCTACCTCGTATGCTATTTCAGAGATGGTCTTTGTGGTGGAAGTTAGCAGGGAATAGGCCTTTTGGAGTCTCATTTGTCGCAACAATTCGACGGGTGTGAGTCCTGTGATGGCTTTAACCTTTCGATACAACTGTACGCGACTCAATCCCATCTCTTCACCCAAATCCTCCATTTTCAGGTTAGGGTTCGACATGTTCTTGCGAATGGTTTCGTTCAACTGTTCGGCAAAGATCATATCCTGTGAACGTGGTTGCGGCAATTGTTCTTCGGGGATGATGAAGAGTTCGTGCAGTTTGCGGTTGCTCGCATCGGTGTAGAAGAGTGTCTGTTCCTCGTTCATCGATTGACGTTCACGAAGGGTCTTCCGCGATTGCCAGATAGCATACATTGCAAGTATTGCTGCTATTGCAAGCAATATCATTCCGACAATACTTGCGATAAGAAATTTGTGCTCCGTGTTATAGAGTTTCAGCGAAGCCTCGAGTTTGTCCTGGATAATGATCAGGTCGTGATTCTGCTTCATGAGTTCACGACTGTTCAAATCGACGAGATTCACATTCTCGGGAGTGATCATCATTCCCTGCAGGATGTTTTCACGCTCATAGTATTTTCCTGTCAGGATATCCAAAGCCAGACGCACAATCTTTTCGCCATGGGTGGGGTAGATGTACGAACCTACCTGATGACCGAATTGCACATATTCGATGCCTTCGCCAGGAAGGCCGTCGATACCCAGAATCTTTATCTTTCCTTCTACTTTTTTCTCGACGACAGCCTTATAGACACCTGTGGCCATACCATCATTGTGGCAGAACACCAAATCGGGAAGGATGCCCGTCTTGATTTGCTCTTCGGTAATACGGCAAGCCTCTTCTGATGTCCAATCGCCTTCACGACAGACATAGTTGATTTCTGAATGTTCAGCCATCACTTTCGCAAAACCTTCGTGACGTTCCTGAGCGGGGGAAGTACTCATATGTCCCGTAATCTCCATGATGAAGGGTTGCTTCCCGTTGATGGGCATCGATTCAACAACCTCGAGAGAATATTCTCCGGAAGCTCGTCCTGCTTCCACATTGCTGCCACCGATGAATGCCGTATAGTCGTCGGTTACAGCCTTGCGGTCGAAGAAGATAACCGGAAGACCTTTCTTTCGAACTTCTGAAATGGTCGCACTTAGTTGTGATGACTCATTGGGAGCCACCACAAGAAGGTCGATACCTTCGTTGACGAGACTGTCAATCTGATTGATTTGCAGTTGGGTGTTGTCATGGGCGTTGGCTATGATTACCTTTACATTCTTTTCATAAAGGTGTTGTGCAGCCAACATCTCATCGTTCACCTTTTCACGCCATTGTCCTTGTCCACATTGTGAAACACCTATCTTGTAGGTCTTCACTTCCGTGCAGGAGGTCGTTAGCGCAATTGCTGCAATGAGAATTAGATTTCTGCAAATTAGATAGATAGGGTTATTCATAGTGATTTGGCTGTTGCCGATAGTTGTTTGGCCGTAGCCGATAGTTGTTTGGCTGTTGCCGATGGTTTTTGGCCGTAGCCGAGATAAGGAAGTATGGAGCCTATAACGAATATAGGCTCCATAATGATATAGTTTTAGCGAAGAATCATCTTCTTGCCATCCTGGAAGTAGATCTGACCCTTGACGGGACTTTCAACCTTACGTCCGAAGAGGTCGTAGATGATGCCTGTGTTGCAGCGTTGCAGCGTTGCAGTTTCAATTCCCGTCTTTCCATCAGTCGAAACTACGAGAAGGTCATACACCTGGAACTTGCTTGAGCCACCCGTTTGATTCAGACGAACGTAATAAGTGCCTGCCTCGTCGTAGTGTACGCGGGTCTTGCGGATATGACGCTGAGTGGTTGCTGCATTGGCAAGACCAAGGCTTGTCCAAGTTTCGCCATCGGCAGAAACCTCTATTTGGATGTTCGGTTGGTCGGTGCTGCCATTGCCGCCGTAGATGACAATGTCGAATGGAGCCTCGAATGGAACGGTCGATTCGAGACGTCCCGAATAAGGCTCACCCGAAACCTTGCCGCCAAACGTCAATGCACCCTGTGTGGCATTGCCGCCGATGCAATCGAGTGCGGTGTCGTAATAGCGATTTGCCGAAGCACCTGCTGTATAAGCATATCCGGCAGGGCTAAGGTTGGTTTCGCCAGTGAAGACCTGTCCGTTTGACTTAATGGCCCACTGTGTATCGGTAGCAGAAGTTGCTACACGCAGGTTGTCGGTAGCAGGCTTGTAAATGGTCTTGATGGAGTCGTTGCCGTTGATGTCCTTCAAAGGAGTTACGCCATCCTCGTCATAAACGATTTCGGTATGGTCAACTTCTTCGCTGTAGAAGTTCCAGGCGCTCTTGCCAAAGTAATAGGCCTGGTTGACCTTCCAGTTCTCGGTCAATACCTCAGCAGCAGGTACACCATCGATAAGGGCATTGTCGAACCAATCAACGGTACCGGCATTGAAGTGAGCGAGAGTATCCTTTACGGCAGGAATACCACCCACGGGTACATCTTCGACAGTCAAATCCGAAGCAAGGAAGCCATCGGCGTAAGCAAATGCGGTGATAGTGCCTGGCTCGGTGATGACGATAGGCTCGGCATAGAGTGTGGCGCGATCAACAGCACTTTGACCATTGAAGCTGTAATAGATCTGTGCTTCGGGAGCAGAAGTGGTGAGCGTGATGGTTGTGAATCCTTCTGCGCCTTCGAGACTTACAACGGGAGCTTGGAGCACGGTCTTGATTTCAACCTCCTGTTCGAGAACTGGTGAATCGTAATAGGCAGGAGCCTTGACGAATGCTTTGAGGACAACAGGCTGGGTGAAGACGAGCGGCTCGGAATAGGGATTGCGATGCGTGTCGGGCTCGCTGCCGTCGGTGGTGTAGTAGATCTTGGCTCCAGCGATGGCCGACTTGAGGGTGACGGTGGTCACGCCATCTTCGTAGGTCAGCGTGGCGGTGGGCTTTGTGGCGGTGAGCACCTCACCTTTGGTATTCTTCAAGAACTTGATGGCGTTTTGGAGAAGGGTATTGCCGCTGTCATGAAGGCCGTATTCGAGGATAGCATCTTCGATGAAAGGAATCATCAGAAGAGCGTTCTTCTTGCCGTGTGCGAAGATTGCAGTGTGACCAGCGACGGTAGCAAAGACTTCGTCATTAGCAAAATCTTCGTTCAAATCCATGCCAAACATCTCAAATTTTTCTGTAACCGAAGGGTCAAACATCGGTAATACGAAACCCGTTTCAGTCTCTTCGAATTGTACATCTTTGAAAAGTTCTGCCTCTAATAAGTCTTCGGCAACATCATAACCATGAGTTTTCGAATGATACACATGGGTCATGCCAAACTCCGTCCTCGGCCATGTAACGAGCATGGGCACAAAATTAATCAGGTTATTGTAGAAGGTGACAGTGGGATTTTCGGCTTCGGGAAGTCCAACCCACTGTTCAGCTGCTGAGTATCCAACAACAATGACATCGAATTTCATGAGACTATCTTTCGAAATCATTCCTTTCCAGCATTCTTCGAATGGCAGCGGCGTGATGGTGGCATGATCAGCAATACCCGTGCCGATGTAGAGTGGTTCGCTGTCAATGTCGCCTTGATAAATGAAGCCCACATTGGCATCGGTTTCGATTTCAGGTTCGTCACCATTGTCAATCATAATCAATCCGATGTCAAGACCGCCAGTCACAACCTTGATGATGCACTCCACCGAATCGGTTTCAGCAGTAGTCACTTCCCAAACGAGGGTGTAGTTGCCGTCTTCACTGGCACCTTCGGCATTACGACCTAAGCAGATTCCGCCATCAGGACCGGAGATGTAGGTCATGTTCGAATTGCCCGAGACGAAGCCGCGATCGGTGGCAGTGGCATTTGCCGAACGTGCAATGAGCGTCACGGTTTGTCCATTGGCAAGTTTGGGTAGCGTGATGGTGTTGTCCTTGCGACCCAAACGGAAGGTAGTGGCATCGATGAGGATGGAGTTGGCACTGAGAGTGCCGCCGAAAGAGAGTCCTTCGAATTCCTTGATGGGATTGCCATTGGCGATGAAGGTACTGCTGAGCGTTGCCACATTCTTCCAGCCATAGACTTCACCATCGTCGGTGGTGCGGTTGGCACCCCAAAGCTGGGTGTCAGTATTGAGGTCGAGTTTGGTGGCATCACTCATGCCATTGCGGAAGTCCCACGTCTTGCGACTTTGGGCATCCATTGTCGATTCAGTCAGCAGCATTGCAACTGCGAGGAGTAGGATTTTTTTCATAATAAAGATGTGAATAATGAGATGTTGGTTAGTTATGTGTTATTGCTGGCAGCCAAGTTTGGCTGCCGACATAAACGAAAGGAACCGCACTGGGCGCAGGAGGTAGCCAGTGCTACCTTACCTGCAAATCCCAAGGCACCCAATATCCGGGAAGCCCCGTAATAGGACTTTGTGCATGTATCTTGGAAGCTATCTGATCGGCCATGCCTCGTGCCTCGTACTTCACACGAACAATGTCGGAGACAAACGACGGGTCGTTGTAGTGCTCTGCAAAGCGATTCATGGCAGGGTAGGTCTTACCTTCGACGGGGAATTCGAGAATCCACTCGTTGCGGATCAATTCGTCGTTGTGACGCATTATCTGCTGCAGAGTGTAGCCTTCCTGCAACTTCGTTTCGTCCCAAAGGTCCACATCAGCAAGAGTAAGACAAGTGCGGAAGCCGGTGTACATACCGTAGCGATCGGTCGAAGATGGGCAAGCCCATTCGGTGGTGAAACCACGATAGTTGAACAATTGCTTCTCGGTGTAGAGTGAATCGACACCCTCCTGGATAGCTTGCAGCATCTCATACTGAGCACTGGTGAAGCCCTGGTTGATCAGACGATCCATTGCCTCGAAACGCTGCAAGTGATTGCAAGCCTCGGCAAGCCAAAGGAAGAGTTCTGCTGCACGGAAGGTATAGACATGCACATCATCCTGATAGGCATTAGTGCGCACCGTGCTGCCAATCGGACGGAACTTCGACACATACCAGATAGAGCCGTTCTCTTTCGTGGTTCTACCCAAACGCTGGTCGATGGTTTGCGTGCCGAGCGGGTCGAACTCATTGTCCTCGAAGCGAAGACGTGCTGCCTCATTGGTGGTGAGGAGGTAAGCGTTGGGATATTCGTTCGAGAAATGGTAGAGCAGACGGTTTGTCTGATTCTTCGTGTAGTCGTAGATGATGGCCGAAACGGATTCCTCCTGGTTAGGCGTGGCGTAGTTATACATATTATTATATACAGTAGGCGTACGTCCTGCACGTTTCCAATAATGATGGAACGACTGCCATTCGTTGTCGAGGAATGGCAACAACTGATCGAGGACTGCTTGGTAGTCGCCTTCGGCATTCTGTCCGTTGCGCTCCTTGTAGGCAGCACTCCAAATCTTGCATTTTGCCAAAAGTGCCTCATAAGGCGGTGTCATCTGATCCCAATAACGATAGGTGGAATTGGCGATGTTGGTGACATTTTCGGGGTCAATCCAAGCTACCCAAGAGAAGTTCTCTTTGGCTGAAAAGCCCTGATAACCGTTTTCGAGGATAGCGATGCAACGATCGAGAATCTGCTCCATGGGCAAGAGCGTGAAGACGGATGAGTTGCCGACATCCTGCATCTTGACGATAGGATCATCGAACCAAAGTGCCTGTCCGTAGATTTCGCCAAGCGTAACATATGCCCAAACCTTGACGCGAAGTGCCGAAGCCAAAAGACCTGGGAAATAGTCGGTTTGTGCAATGAGTTCGGGATGGGCAGTGTTGAACTCGATCATGTTCTGGATATAGTCATTGCAGGCAATCACCACGTCGTAGTAGAGAGCGGGATCAGCATAACTATTACCGCTGAGATTGTCCTCGTAGTTGTAGAGCGCGATGAGTTCGGCCGTCGATTGCGACGTGGGTTCGAGCATCTCGGCACGGGTGTCGGTGAGGTAAATCTCCTTGTCGCCTGCAGCCTGCATCTTGGTAAGCACACCGAGGTAGCCCGTCGCCATTTCGTTGAGGTCGGACATATAGTCGTCACCGCTGAGCGCATCGCTCGTTTCCGGCTCGAAGAAGTCCGAGCAGGCAGAAAGAGCAAGAGCGGTTAGGAGAAGGGGAAATATTGCTTTTTTCATTGTGGGTTTATTTCGTTTTGAAAGCGTGTTGTGGTGTTCTGTTGTGTTTTGGTGGCAGCCAAGCTTGGCTGCCGCTTTAACAATAGACGCGGGAACGGGGGTTAGAAGTGGAGATTGACACCGATCTTAACACTCTTCGGGAGGGCGACCTTGCCGTAATCGACACCCTGCATATAGGCAGCGTTCGAGAAGGCGTATTCAGGATCCATTCCCTTGTAGGAGGTCAGACATACGAGGTTCTGACCGGAGACGAAGATGGTGCCGCTCTGAATGAAGCCCCACAATTTCTTGTTCCAGGAATAGGAGAGGGTCACATCGCGCAGTTTGATGTAGGAGGCATCCTCGATGTGGCGGTCGGAGAGGTCATTGTTGCCAATGGCATCACCCCATGCTGCACGAGGCATATCGGTGATATCACCTTCGTTCTGCCAACGACGTACCACCGAGACACTCTGATTGGAGAAGTCGGAGGTGCTTTCCGTGAGGCGGCGTACAGCATTGTATGCCTTGTTGCCCTGGCTATATACGAAGTTGAAGTCGAGCGCGAAACCACGGTATTCGAACGTCGAGAAGATGGAGCCATAGAACGTGGGAGTAGGCGAACCAAGATCAACCTTGTCGAGGTCGTTGATGATGTGGTCACCATTCTGATCGACATATCGAACGTCACCTGCCTGATAACTTACGCTGTTCTTGTTGGTAAGACCACTCTCAGAGGCCTCGGCAGTGGTAGCGTAGATGCCATTGGTCTGATAGCCGAAGAATGCGTAGGGGTCGTGACCCACACTGGTGATGATTTCGGCACCATCGCTAAGCGTAGTGATGTTATGCTGGAGGTTGCCGAGTTTGTCGATGGTGTTGCTTAAAGTGGTTAGCGTGCCTCCTAATGTCCAGCGGAAGTGGCGTGTCTGAACAGGCACGAGGTTGAGCGTTACTTCGAAGCCGTGGCTGTCGATGGCTGCATCATTGCAGTAATAAGGACTTGAGCCGAGAGCCGAAGAACTTCTACCAAGCATAAGGACGTCAGTTGCTTTCGTGCGATAGAATGCAGCACGTGCGGCAAGACGATGACGAAGCAATGCGGCATCAATGCCCACTTGCATTGTCTGGTCGCGTTCTGCCTTGAGTTCTGTGTTAGGCACATTCGCACGCACGATACCAGCAATGGTCTGATAAGGCTGCGAAGTGTAGTAATATTGACCAAGTTTCGACGAGAAGCGCGAATTACCGGTGTAGGAGAAGTCTCCGAAGACATCAAGTTTATCAACTATATTGACATTGCGGAGGAAACCGAAGTTCTTCAACATCAGATTGCCATGCACACCTGGATAGACTTCAAAGCGTGATGCATCCTTGCCGATTGACGAAGCGCCATCGATTGATGCTACTACACCAAGGTTGAAGTAATCAGCCAACGTATAGTTTGCCGAAACGTAGCCATTGAGCCAGTTCCACTTGTTGTTGTAGCCACTGAAGAAGCGACCGATACTCTGTGTGGAACCCATCGTCTGATAGAAGTCATTACCTGTGTTACGTCCTGTAGCCATATCGTATTCGAGGCTGCTGGTGATTACCTGCATAGCGGCATTTACATTGAGCGTGTGATGACGCTGCCACGTGTGACGATAGTTGGCATCAAGTCCGTAGAACATATTGAGCACTGTCGATTGTCCGACTTGCACGCTGTTGGTGATTTCGCCATAGGCATCGAAACGTGGCACGATGTCCTGGTTGTCGTTGCCTGGGATGAAGAGTTTCTCCTTGTCGAAGTTCGAGAATACACCAATGGTAGCTGCCAGACGAAGGTCCTTGGTCGCATTATATACAAGTTGGGCACGAGCATTCATGTCATACTGACGAATGTCGCCCTCTGCATCGTTGATGAGCGAAAGAGGATTCGAGACAATGAAGTCGGTGTTGTAGCATGCACCAAGATAATAATTATTATAGGTGCTCAACAAGGGGTATGTGCCATCCTCCGAGGGAACGCTGTTCGACTTGTAGGGACTGAGCAATGGCGAACGACGAAAGGCAGCAAAGAGAGGATTCGTCTCCAAACTGTATCCTTGCTCCTGGTAGGTACCCGAGAGGTAGGCGAGATTGATGTTTGCATTGATCTCCCATTTCTTGCCCACGAGGATGTTTGCATTGATCTGTGCCTGGAAGCGGTCGCTCGAAGTATTCTCCAAAACGCCCTGGTCACCGGTATATCCGAGCGAGATGTCATATTTGGCAATGGCATCACCACCCTCGACACGGAACAGGTAATCGTGGGTCATCGAATTGCGGTAGATGGCATCCTGCCAATCGGTGTCGAACTGATAGAGGTTGGCATTGTTGGCAGTGGGGCTCGACATGAATCCGAAGTCGGAGAAGAATGCACCCATGTCGTGGTTGTAGTAATCCATGGCGATGTCGCTCATGTAGCCCTTGTATTGCGAAGCGTTCATCAACGGCAGACGTTGATTCTGCCAATTCATACCGAAACTTCCTGCAAAGGTGATTCGTGTGTCGAGGTCATCCGACTTGGCACCATCGGTTTCGATAAGCAGTACGCCGTTCGAACCCAGCGAACCCCATGCAGCTGCCTGAGCACCGGTGAGCAACGTGACGTTGGCAATATCCTGCGGATTCATTGCTTGGAAGATCGAGCGCGAATAACCTTGCACGAGTGCCGACTCATTGAGGTCGGGCATATAGGGCACGCCATTGATGACGATAAGCGGGTTGTTTTCGCTGGCAAGGCTTCGAATTCCACGCATGGTGAGCAAGGAACCTTCGCCTGTCATACCTGACTTTTGCGTCAGCTGAAGACCGGTGAACTTTCCCTGCAATGCCTTATCGACAGTTACAGCGCCTACACCGAAGTCCTTCTTGGCAACATTCTGAATGCCAGAAGTGTTATCGAGGCCTTCTTGTGTTCCGAAGATGCCTTCGACGAGTGTTTGGTTGTAATGAAGTTTCGATTGCGGCACAAGGTAGATGGTAAGTTCCTCCTTGTCGTTGACAACTCTTATCGTTTTGGTATAGAAGCCCGAAGCCTGGACACGCAACTGCAGCCACTGCTCGGCCTCCTTGACCTCGAAGTTGCCATTCTCATCGCATCGTACCAAGCCATGTCCCGGCACGGTGATGACGGCATCGCTGACTGGACGATTATGGTCGTCGAGCACGACACCCTTGATGCTGTAGGTAGGCTCCTGTGCACTGATGCTCGTCGAAAGCATCAGGAGAAGCACACCCATCAGATGTTTGAACTTTGCTATATGACTCATTTTAATAGTTATTTACGGTTGGACGAAGGCACCAGTGGTTGAAGACGAGGTCAGCGGTTTGCGTGTTGGCATTTTCATAGGTCATCTTGAAGAGCAGACGCAGCGCCGAACCATCTTCATTGAGGTCGGGTATAGTAATCTCGGTATAAACAGGGCCGCCATCGGTCCAATAGTAGCCGTTCTTGCTGCCGGCGGTATTGTTCTCGTCGTTGGCATTGTAGTATTCGGGCAGACGGTTGCTGAGCGAAGCACCACGGTCATAGTGATAAGTGGTGGAACCGTCGTTAAGATTAAGTCCCACAGGATCGGCACAGAGCACGCTGTCACCTGCTGCATCGAAGGCATATACGGCAATGTTAAATGGATTCATGCCTACACCCTGCTTGAAGCCCATGGCCATACGGTAGGTTCCGGGTGGAACGAGGAGTGGCATCACGTCGTAACCACCATCGGCATTGGGGCGAGAACGCAGCGGAGTGAATGCAAGTTCAAGATGCGAATTGCTATTATCGGCTACCTTGCAATGGAGCGGGCTATCGCCATGGAGTGGCCAGTAACCCGAGCGTGGTGTCCAAGGTTCCACCTCGTTGGTGCTCACCTTGAAGTTGGTGAGATTATCCGAGCGGAAATATGCAGCCTTCTGGTCGGCATCGCATTTGTCATATACGTTGAATTCTTCGTGCAGACGATAGATGAGTCGGTTGTTCGGAATCTTGAATTTGACGACATTATATGCAATGCCATTCGAAAGATTCATGGGATGAGCCAGGTCAAGTTGCTGCACCGAAGTACGCCAGTTGCGCGAGTAGATGGAAGTGATGTCGTTTTCGCTAGGGTCCTCGACATTCTTTTTGGGAGTAAGGTCCTCGACAGTATAGGTCTTGTTGAAGAAGGCCACTTCGAGAATCCACTTCTGAATGTCTTCCCACGAACTATATCCTACGAAAACCTCGTCCATCGAGCCGTTTCGCATCAGCACAGTCTTGTCTGCATATCCCCATGCCTCATATTTGGCCATAGCTTCGGCAAGGGCTTCCTCGATGACCTTATTACTGAAAAGCAGCATCGTGGCCTTGAGGGCTTCGCTCGAAAGGTCGAAGTTCTTGGCATCGAAGAAAGTGTTGGTGTAGATCCATACGGTGTCGTAAATGGTGTTGCCGTTCGAATCGATACCTACGACCTTCGAGTTGGCCTTGTCAAACTCGCGACCACCCGATGCGAGCACCATCTGTTTGAAGATGCTGTATTCATCGCCCAAGCCATTGATGTAATCCTGTAGCGAAGTGGGAGTGGAGATCATGTCAGAGATGACGTAGATGTAGCCGTCGCTAGCTTTGATGACCTCCATAAGGGTAGCGTTGTTGAACTGCATATGGCCGATGATGTTGCCACGTAAGGCACTTTCGTCCATCGAGATGGTGACGTACTTATTGTGCCACATCAGCAGTCGGTCACCATCGTTGAGTTTCGAGGGAGCCACCGAGATGTTGGTGATGTGCGACTTGGCAACGTAGGCGGCACTGTCAGCCACAGGAGCCTTGTAGTTGGCATCGGTTACCACGAGTATGGTGTGGAGTTCTCCCGACGACGGCATGTCCTGGTAGATGCCTTGTTCCTGAAAGAGTTGCGAGATGCGGCTGAACTCTCCATGGCTCTGCAAGTAGGAGGCACATGTCTCTTCGGTCGAGAAGACATCGGCATTCTGGTTGTCGGTCTTCAGGTCCTTGAAGTAACTATCGTCTTCCAGCGTATTGCAGGAAGCGAAGGCAAGGACGGCGAGAGCGATATAAAGAATCTTTTTCATATTATATTATTCTATCGGCGTGAAAACAATCGTGTCGAATTGCAGATAAACCTTCGAGCTGGTGGAAGCAGCAGGGTCCATGATGATGAACTTCATGGTGTGGGAAGCTGTTTCATCGAAGGAAATTTCTTCGTAGAGAGTGCCCTCATAGACACCTGGCAGGGATTTGGTAATCTCGGTATATGGGGCAACAAGCACTTTGTTGTAGAGAGATTCGTCATCCGTTGCGGAATCAAATTCCTCCGGCAGATCGACAAGAATCTTGATGAGTCCACCTTTACAACCCGACGAAGTACGCATGATACTCTGTTCGGTAAGATAGGCCATGTTGACGGTGACGCGATACTTGCCCTTGACAAGTGTGGGAGTCTTCATCGAAACGCTGCCGAGATAACCCATATTGAGCACTACGCGGTCATGATAGAGACAATCCTTGAGGTTTGACTTGCAGGTGACGTAGCATAACTCGGAGTAGTTGGAATTGCCTCGTCCGTTGGGAACATCGACGGTGTAGCAGTCGAGTTTTGTAAGGTCAATCTTCGTTTCCGACGACTCAACGTTTTCTGGACGATAGTTGATTCCAGCTGCTTGACGAACCTGGCTGTAGTCAGCCAAATCCCAAACGACAGTTGTTTGTGCAGGTTCGTAAACGGGCATCCAACTGGTGAGATTGTGGAAATAACCGTTCTTGGCTAGCACGTCACTTGATGAACGGTCAAACGTCTGACCGGCAATGTCGTCCTGATTGAAATAGGAGACATAAACTGCTACATTGCCTTCTGGACCTGGGATGCTATCGCCTGTATAGTGACGGGTGACCATATAGATCTGATTGGGCGCAAGTGTCTTGCTCGAAATGGCAATTGTGTCGTCACCGTTCATCTCCGAAAGTTCGGCCATCGAATACTTGGCATCAAGGATGTGGTATTCAACATACTGTTTGAGTAATTGATCCTGACTCATACCTGATGACTTGTCACGTTGTGCGATGGCTGTCTTGAGGTCGTTCAGGTTGCTGATACCTGCACGTTGGAAGACGGCATCGGGAACGTTGAGCAATGTATAATTATAATAGGTGTAATGGAGACGACCGAGGACGACTGTCGTATCGGCGATGGTTCGGAGCTGCTTGTCGTAACCGGTTGCCTGGATGGCTTGCTGCATGATGGTACTTGGCGCAGCAGCACTTAGTTTGTCCCATACCGTTTCGACCAAGGGATTGACTACGCCATCAGCAGTATAGATAAAGCCGTTGGAGCAGGCAATGTGGTCGTAGGAGATATGGACGGCATCGTTGAGTCGATAACCTGTTTCATTTTCATCGACAGTCACGTCGAGTTTCTCGCCTGCCACCGATTGAATCTGATAGAGGTTTACCTTCGATGTGAACTTTTCGGAGAACTCGATGGAGTCATCGGCACAAGTCATCGTGCGGACCAGTGCTTGTGCAAAAGTCTTGCCCAATTCATTGATGCTTGAAACGCCTTTCTTCGAATAGAATTCGTGCATTGCTGCATCGGTTGGTGCAAAAGCCGTGAACTTTACCGAAGAGGCATTTGCGTCATAAAGGCTGTTGAGCGTGGAATAGAGCTCGCTATACTCCAGCACCTTGACCCATTCGGTGAACGTCTCATCCTGCGACAGGGTTGTCGAAATGGGGCTCCTTTCCTCACTGACATAGGCTCCCTCGTTCTTGTCGGAAAAGTCCCAAAGGTCCTTGTCGCACGAGGTGAAGATAGTCAGCAGGGCTGCCGCTTGCAGGGTGTATTTTATTTGCTTTTTCATTGTCGTAATTGTTTGGGGTCAGCCAAGCTAGGCTGACGCGTTAACACAGATAATGGGCCTTATTTCGTGGTGGCGTAATAGGGGTTCTGTTTGAGATTGTCGTTGGTTTCGATGTCACCAATGGGAAGTGGCAGATACCAAGCCCAGCTGTTTTGGAGTACAGATTGCAACTGCATGCTCGAAATCTGGGTGTTGTACTCGCAGATGGTCGAGATGACGCGTTGCTTGTATCCGAACACGGATTGTCCACTGATTGTCTTGTAGGAACCGTAGGCGATGCCTTCATTATCCTCAACGGTTTGTGTAGGAGCGAATTCGCTGTCATAGCGTGCCATACGTAACAGATCGTACCATCGTTTGGCTTCGCCTACAAACTCCATCTCTCGTTGGTCGATGACTTCGTTAAGGAGTGTCAGTTCGTCGAGGGCATCAATCTCATTTTCGGCAGTCGAGGAGGAAAGGTCAAGGTAGTCAGTGAGTCCTGCGCGCTGACGAACCTTGTTGATCAGTTCGATGGCTGCACGCCAAGATGACTGTCCCTTCATGATCAGTGCTTCGGCCTTCATCAGATAAACGTCAGCCATGCGATAGAGGATGAAGTTGGCATCGTTGCCGGTCGAAAGGCGTATGCTCTCGATGTTGGCAAGTTCTTGACCCCTGTATTTCCAGACGAAGAAGTTCTGGCTACTGGTGTAGCGCGATGGTGCATCGGTGCTTGTTCCTGGCACCCAAGTGCAGAAAATCGAACGTCCCACATGGTCGTTGAAGGTCAGTTCTGGATGGTTGGCCAAAGCATCGATAGCTTCCTGTCGCATCTTTTCGATAGCCGTAGGCGAAATGTTGTAGGCTCCCGACGAAGAACTAATCAGGTTACCCCATGCAAAACGGCTGTTGAAATTGTTGTTCGAACCTTCGGTAGCATAATTCCAGTTGAGTTCAAGAATGCTCTCGTTGGAATTGCCCGGGTTGAAGATTGAGTACCAGTTGTTCATCTCGCTGATGAATACAGGGCGCAGTGCATCGTTGGCTTCGATAAGTTCGTTGCAGTACTGGATACAGAGGTCGTACTCGTGGTTCCAGAGCGTGATGTCGGCGAGGAGTGCAAAGAGAGCCCACTTTGTGGCACGTCCCTTGGTTTCCCATTCGCTTTCGTAGTTCGACTTGGCAGCACCCGTGGCGAGGGCAGCAAGGCAGTCGGCCTTGATCTGCTCGATAATCTGCGTCTCGCTGGCCTTTGGGAGATTGAATTCGGCATCATCGTTGACATAGGCCTCGAGGATGAGTGGAACTTCTTTGAAGTTCTTGACAAGGATGGAGTAGGCAAAAGCACGTTGGAAGTATGCTTCGCAGAGATGGCTGTTGAGTACCGAGGTATAGTAGGTGTTATCCTTCTCTTGCACCGTAGGGGCATACATCAACACCGAATTGGCCATGTTGATGATCTGGTAGAACGTAGCGTACTTGACCTGCGAGTTGCCTTCCACGGCATCGAAGTCCTGTATCTTACCAGCCTCATCGGTAGTAGAATTATTGAAGAGCGTACCTCCACGAAGTTCGCCCCAAAGGAGCATCTGCGGAACGGCATTGCGCATATAGTAGTAACCCGATGCGATCACCGACTCGACATCCTCCTTGGTTTGCCAATAGTTGTCGGTCACCTGCTCGTTGTTGGGCAGGAGGTCAAGCCAGTCGTTGCAACTGGATGCTGTCAATATAGTAACTATAGATAATATAGAAACTAAGGGTTTCTTCAAACCAAAAATATTATGCTGTCTCATATTATCAGAAATTCAAGTTGATACCACATGCAAAACGCTTTGAAACTGGAGTCGTAGATCCATCCTTCACGAGGTCGGAAGCCTTGCTGGGCAAGCTGACTTCGGGGTTCTGTCCCGAATAACTGGTGAAGGTGAAGAGGTCGTAACCTGTCACGTAGATGGATGCGGTGTTGAAACCGATATGAGCGAGCCACTTCTTGGGAAGTGCCCACGATAGTGAAATGCTCTTGACGCGCATGTAGGAAGCATCCTCGACATAACGGTCAGAAGGCAGGTAGTTATATCCCATACCGTAGAGGGCGCGAGGCATATCGGTGTCGTCACCTTCCTTGCGCCAACGGTTTAGGACGGCAGTCGACTGGTTGTTGGTGCCGTGCATATTCTCAAGATTCATACGTGCAGCATTGATAACCTTCTGGCCATAGCGACCGTGCAGGAGCACGTTGAGACTGATCATACCGAAGTTGTTCTTCGTGTTGCCGTATTTGAGCGAGAAGCCTCCACCACCTGTAATGGCAGGATAGGAGTTGCCAAGGTAAACGATATCGTTGGCATCGATGACGCCGTCGTGGTTGATATCCTCATACTTGGCATCGCCTGGGTAAACGCGTTCACGATAGTTGATCATCGTCACTCGGTCACCGTTGAAGTCGGTCATGACGTTGCCAGCGGCATCACGTGCATAAGTGTCTTCGACATTCTGATATACACCCAGGTAACGGAAGCCATAGAACGAACCAATGGGGTCGCCAGCAACAGTAAAGGTGTTGTAGTTGTTGGGACCGTTGCCCACCTTGACGTTTTCGTTGTAGTTGTCGGGCACCACTTCCACCTTATTAATATTACGCGCGCAATTGAAGTTGAGTGTGAATTTCCAGTTCTCGGTCTTCACGAGGTCGAGATCGAAGCGAAGCTCCCAACCCTTGTTCGATACCTCACCCGAGTTGGAGTATGCAAGTTGGGCATAACCTGTGGTCGAAGGAATGCTATACTTCTTGGTCAAACAGTCGCTGACATAGTTGTCGTAATAGTCGAATGTGAGCGAGTAGCGATCGAAGAATCGAAGATCGACACCCACGTCCCATTCGCGCTTCGACTCCCATTTCAGCTTGTCAAGCTGCATACGGTTGGGGTAAATGGCCTTGATGTCCATATAGTTTCCAAGACTCGAATAAGCGCCCATATAGGTGTAACCACTCGATGGAGCCGTACCCGACCATCCGAGTGAGTAACGTATCTTGCCTTGGGTGAATACTTTCTTGTAGTTGTCGAACCAATGCTCCTCAGAGATGTTCCAAGCTACACCCATCGATGGGAAGGTCGCAAAGCGCTTGTTTCTACCCATGGCAGAGTTGCCTTCGGTGTTGAAGTTGGCATTGAGCGAATAGCGGCCGTCGTAGGTATAAGCCAAAGATTCGGTGAACTGCACCTTGCGAGTCTGGCTTTCTCCGCTCGAAGCAGCGGCAACGATACTGCCCACAACGGGGTCTGAAAGGTTGGCCGATACGTTGGCGTAGGTCTCGTTGACCGAAGAACTTGAACTCGAATGTGAGGTCTTGACGAGTGCTGTTGCCACGATACTGTGCTTTTCGGCGAAGGTCTTGATGAGTTGAATCTTGTTCTGGGTTTGAAGCAGGAAATTATCGGTCGACTTTTCGGCTGAACGATTGGCGTAGGTACTTGTCCAAAGTACACCGGTAGCAACCTGTGGCAAGAATGACTTGACGACTTGTGACTTCATATCCATGCTAACCCAACCTTCGTAGCGCAACCAGTTGTAGGGGCGCCATTCCCAGTCGATGGTCATCTTTTCCTGACGTACGTTGGTGTTATAGTAACTTTCGTTCGCCATGGCCAAAGGATTGTAGTTGCCGCCATCGTTGAATGTGCCTTGGAAACATCCGTCCCATGGCTGGAAATAACTTGCTGTGGGACCTACGTCATTCATCAGATAAGGACTCTCATTCGGCATCTTGGCTTGTGCCATAGCACGAACGCCCGAGAAATTGCCGTCGTTATCGGTGTAGTTGGCATACTTGTCAGTGTTGACGAAGTTGAAGTCGGTATAAACGCGGAACTTGTCCGAGAACTTGTAGGTCACGCGTGACTTTGCAGTCAGTCGCTTCTGCTCGGTGCCAATGGTTGTGCCGACGTCGTCGAGATAACCGAGAGAGAGGATGTAGGTAGCCTTGTCACCACCACCGCTTACCGAGAATGAGTTATCCCACTGCCAGGCGTTCTGCTTAACTGTTTCGAGCCAATCGGTATCTACGGCATATTCGCGGTAGTACTTGAACTCCGAAAGCGACTGACGCTGTAGAAGTTCATCGCGGTTGTAAAGCAGGTCGAGAAGTGCCGACGAGTTGCCAAGGCCATTCGCGTTGGCAGCATTCCAAACGGCATCCTGGATCATCGCGATATACTGCGAAGCGTTAAGCAACGGGATGGGATCAGGTTCCTCCTTGATGGAGAACTTCGAAGTGAAACTGAAGTTGGTCTTACCGGTCTTGCCTTGCTTTGTGGTAATAAGTAATACACCATTGGCGCCCGAAGTACCGTAGATTGCTGTAGATGCAGCATCCTTGAGCACCTCGATGCTTTCGATGTCGGAAGGCGAGATGTTGAGGAGTGCGCCGAAGTCATCTTCGTTGGCGTTCGAGAAGTCGAAGTCATCGCCGAAACTTGTCGAGGTAGGAATACCATCGATGACGACAAGCGGGTCGGCATTGGATGAGAGCGTGCTGGTACCACGGATACGAATCGAGGATTTTGCACCAGGATCACCGCCCAATACAATGTCGAGACCGGCAGCTTGACCTTGCAGGGCTTCTTCGATGGAAGCTACAGGTGCAACCTCAGTGATTTCGACCATGGAGATCTTCTGTGTAGCTGATGTCTGTTCGCGGAAGGATACACCGAGTTCCGAACGCTCAACGCGTTGTGCGGTAACTTCGGCTCCTGCCAGCATACGGCTGTCTTCCGACATCTTCACTTTGAGTGTGGTTTGACCCTTGTATTCGATACGTTGGGTCTTCATGCCGATATACGATATCTGGATGTTGAACTTTTCGCCAGGAGGCATTGTCAACACAAAGTTACCATCGATATCCGTAACGGTTCCCTTCAAGGCACGGTTCTGTTGGTTCGACACCACAATGTTGGCACCAGGAATAGGCTCATTGAAATCGTCGACAACCACACCCGTCAGCGTCCTTGCCTGCTGCGCCATGACCATTGTGGTCATCAACGCGAGGAGGGTGAATAGTATAGTCTTGAGTTTATTCATAACTTTCTTGGATTTACAATCACTTCAGCACTCCATCAACAAGTTGGAATGCGCCGTCACTGAATGCGAATGGCAGGTAATAGTATTTATCGACCACGGGAACACTTACACCCTCTGCTCCTTCGCCAGTGGCACTGATGGAGAGCGATGTGCCATTGTCGTTGACGCGAAGCCCAAAAGTGCCACCCGTTTCAAACTGGCCCTTGCAGGACGAACCCACATAAGGATAAGCCGTAAACGAGTTGCGGTCGCGTACGATGAAATAGCTCAGCAGATAAGCTGCCAATTGCGCTTGTGTGGCACGACCTGTGATAGCGTAGGTATTCGGATCGATATTGAGGTTAGCACAACCAGGAAGTGACTTGAGGTTGTCACGAATGGCATCGTTGGTAGGAACGAATGCGATGAAGCGATTGTCGTTCATGTCCTGTTCGATGCGAACGGTGTTGGCTCCTGTTGTGACAAATGCACCGTCGGATGACAAACCTGAGAGACGAAGCAACTGGGCAAAGCAGTAGTAGGGATAGTTGCGGTCGTTGTTCTGCGAAAGTTCAGTTTCCAGGCTTTCGGCTGTGACTGGTTGGTAAATGCCGGGATAACTGTAAGCGTAGGAACGTCCATTACTCCAAGTCTGGCCGCCACCGCGCTTGATTTCCTGGAATGGATACCAGATTTCGTCGGTGAAGGTCGGGTTGAGTTGTTGGTTGAAGAGAGCATTGGTCGTTATCTTTCCATCACGGATAAACCAATAGTTGTATGAAACGTTGGTTTCGATGACAGCAGTTCCCATGGCAGGAAGTTCGCTTACTTCGTCTGCAGTGTTCATATTGACGATGTTGCGCATCAGGCCACCACCCATATTGGTGTAGTCGCCAGCTTCGTCGTTCCACTGCTGGAGGGTATATTCCGAAACGCCATCGACAGTCTCGCGGAACAGTCGCATACGCTCGGCACGGAATTGTGCGGTATCGGGGATGAGCGTCACGTGGCTGGTGGCATTGCTCGAATAGTTCCCGATAAGGCTCGAGCCATAGAGCGTATAAAGATAGTTGAGGTATCGTACATCCTTGAATGCAGGGCCGATGGCACTGCCCATCACACCAGGTACCGACATCGAGGTAGCACCAAAGATGACACCATTATTGCAAACCAGTCGGTTGTCAAATTCTGTGGAAGGAAGGTTGATAAGCGTACCCATTGCAGAAAGCGCACGTCCGTTGTCAATGAAGGTTGGATAGCACATATAGTTCTGGTATCTGCTGCCGTCGCCATTGACATCGCTTACCATCAGGCATTCGTTGAGCAGAATCAGCTGAATAAGCGGATTGAGTGTTTCGACAGAAGAGTATCCGCAACCAGGTTCCCAATATTCGCTGAACATCTTGTTCATGGCAGCATCGGTGGGAGCTATGATGTTGTACGAAACCCAACTATTCTGTGTGTAGTCCTGGAAAGAGGACGATGCCCACTCGTTGGCAATATCAGGCAACGAATTGAAATGTGTGCTATAAACTGGGAAACCGCGTTTCTCTGACTCGGTGATGTCTTGAGAATAATATTTATATTGATTGAAGAGCTTGCTGAACATCTGATAGTCAGGTCGGCTCGACAATTCGTCATAAATTGTGCTGACAGGTTCAATCACTTGGTCGATATGGTAGAGGTAGCCGTTGTCGGTTACCACAGCTTCCGTGTCGAGCACGGCCGCATTCATCACGTTGAAACCATTGCTAAGATGGTTGGGATTCCATGTACTGCCAGGGAAGAAATAGTTGTAGTTGGTGGCTGCATCGAGTCCTAAGGTAGCAAACAGTTTCTCGCTGAATACGGTCAGATAGCGGTCGTAATGCACAACCTGTACATTGTCGCGAACTGAGGCAGCAGAGTTGTACTCCGTAGTCATGTCCTTCTGGCAACGTGTACGGAAGCGATTGTACATGCCTGCATTAATGGTTTTGTCTGCCTCGGTGGCTCCATCGCCATCGGAAGGACGGAAATTGACCATCTTGTCCCAATCCATGGCAAAATAGATGAGGTGGTAGGTGATCAACTCCTTGACGAACACGGGATCGGCGGCATAAAGGTCGTCAATCGACGAATAGCCTCGGGCCGACAGGAAACGCTGGAACGCTTCATCGGTGGGAGCCAGGACTGTGAGCAGCTGGGTACTGACGACATCATTATAGCCAATCAGTTCGATGCCTCGCAGGAAGGTGGAATAGTTTCCATCATTCTGCAACACTTCGATGGCATTGCCCACAAGGAAGTCGGGTGCCTTGTAATGGTCGCTGTCCGCCAAATCCTGTTGACACGAGGTCAGCAGAAACATCGGCATTGCTACCATCGCGAGGAGGGCTCCTTGCCGTTGTAACAATGATTTCTTCATGTTTGATTATATTTGGATTAAATTAATTGGTCTTAAAAACTGCGCGGCCATCCTTGATGATGACACGGCCTTTCTGTTCCTCATTTACAGATCGTCCTTGCAGGTCATAGCAAGGAGCAGCAAATGTGTCAACATTTATTTTTGAGATGCCTTCTTCGGGATTATGCTTCTGCATATAGGTCAAGGCAATGCCACAAAGGTAAGTGGGTGCGGCACCATTGGGTTGGGTGATGCGGATATATCGATAATCCGATTTGTACATCTTTTCGGTGGTCAAATCGAGGTAGTTTGTTTGACGTAAGGTAAGATCGGAGGTCAATGAGGCAAGCAAGGTCCAATCCTCGGCATCATAACTGCCATAGACATATCCCCAATCGGTACCGGATGCACGATAGAGCGCCAACTTCAAACTGTTCACAGCACCATCCAAAGCAAAGGTTAATTCAGCCGATTTACTGAGTTTGATGGCGCCTGTTTGAAGGTCTGTCGTATAGTTGTCGGCCACCGATGCCTTGCCGGCTTCGTCGAAACGAATTACTCCGTTGTCGATATATTGCTTAGTCGTTTCGTTGTTTTCGGCTGTGAAATAGTAATAGCCGTCTTCTGCTATTTTACCCGTGGTGCCGAAGAGTTGTTCTTCGGTATAGGTGGGTTGGTGTTGTGAATAGCCTTGTTCGCGCACATAAATAATACCATCAGTATAAAGTTCGGAAAGGTCCCATTCCTGACCTTCGCCAGGAGTAGCGGGTAGGACGGAATCGAAAGTACCGTTGATGGAAGAAAGGCCGGAGAATGCAATAAACTTCGTATCGTTGGGCATACCAGCACTGCTAACCTGCATATCAAGTTGTAGGATAGCACCAGCTTCGATATTCATCGTTCCTACCTTAAAGTTGTTGCTGCGTGCCACACCGTTTTCATAGGCAAGAGGAATGCAAAGAAGAGATCCCGACTTCAAGGTTACAGTAGCTCCGCTTATGTCGAAGGTTTTCTTGGCAATAAGGTCGTCGCCTGCACGAAGTGTGCCACCTGACTGAACATTTATAGTAGAAGCCTTGGTGATGGAACCAGTACCGCAAAGCGTTGCATCGGCGAAAACATTATATTCGGTAGCACTCGTCGCATGTGATTGTGCATAACGGTTAGTATCGTCGATGTGCTGGCCGTTTACTGCCAAAGTACCTTCCTTGACATTCGTCGTACCAGCATAGACATTCTTGCCCGAGAGACGCCATGTGCCTGTTCCGACCTTGTTGATATTATTACTTTTGGCATAATGGTTGGCCGCACAGCAGCGGTTGTTGATGATGCCCGCAAATGTTTCGTCGGAATTGGCAGAACCAATGGTCCAAGTACTTGACGTGCCATCTGTTTGTTTTGAAGTTGACATCAGGTAGGTTCCTTCGTCACCCGAAAGACCTCCAAGATAGTTGTCGGAAGTGGTTGACCAGCAGCAAAGTTTGGCATTGCCTTTGAGGGTAACAATGGTTGTCGGGATGTTGTAACTACTCTCTTTGAGCATCAACGCGCCATCGGAATCTGTACTTACTCCATTGGCTACCAGGCGTCCTGTGAAACCACCAGTCTTGAAATTGAAATATTCGCGAAGATAAGGGATTTGCACTTCCAAAGTACCTGCTCCTGTCAAAGTGTTGTTCATGTAACAGTTTCGATTGGGAGCGAAAATGCTGTAAGTGTTCTCAAGAACTTCGATAGGGAAGGAGTAGGTCTCGTAATTCGATGACTCACCCTTGGTCTTCAAAGTACCACCTGCAAGAATGAGTTTAGACGATGAGCCGATGCCAGTTTTTGCGATATCGGTAGTTGAAAGATAGAGTGTGCCTCCCTTGATAGTGGTTGTACCAGTATATTTGAAGAATGATGTCGTGCCGACATTTAGTTGTCCGTTGCCGTCGAGGATGAAGTCTGCATTGTCTCCCGAACCCTCGATACTACCGTTCATAGTCAAAGTGGCGGATTCAATCTCCAACGTGGAAGGATTGGTGAGCCGTGCCGATCGATTGGTGGCATTGTTCGAACCAGTGTATCGATAGGTGCCACCATCCATAATCCAGTTTTGAGCAAACTCCTGGCTTGCACCAATAGACGATTTTTCACCGCCATTGGCAATGGAACTGAAGGAAAGGACGCCCTCGTGGAGCACGGTTGCACCTGTATAAGAATTCTTGTTCGAAAGGATTAGTGTTCCTTCATCACCTTTGTTTACCGAGGTTCCTTCTCCACTGATTTCACCGTTTCCTGAAATGGTAATCGTTCCTTTTCCGGTAGCCACTACGCTTTCAGGGGAAATGTTGGACGAAAGAGTGAAGTCAAGTGCATCGTCGGTATGCAGCAGAAGTTTCTTGCCATCAACACCAACCACCGTGTTGGTCACATCGGGCATATATGTGTCAATGTCAATGATACCTACTTCTACAGGCTTCGTTTTATAGGTTCCCGAAGTATAATCTGAATATTCTTCTGCGCCATCATTAAGTCCAAAAGCACGAACACGTATTTCGTATCCTGTGCCGGGTTCAAAGCCTGTGAGTGTGTAGGAGGTTGCATCAGGTTGGGTGCGACCAACTTCTGCCCATGAATCATCTCTTTTCACTTCGATGGCGAATCCTTCCTCATCATAGGTATAGTCGCGCCAAGTGATTGTCAAAGTGGTCGTGGTGGAAGTCGCACTCAGCGTGATGGGTTTGCGCAAGAAGTATTGACGATCGGCTACGGTAATCGAATTGATGTAATTCTCGATATTCAGGTATCCATTGGCAGCCTTCACAGTAGCATCATTCGCATTTGGATTGGTTCCATTCGCGTTTTCCCATGCATCAGGCATGCCATCGTTATCGGTATCTGTTGGCTTTGTACCTGCAAACCAGTCCCACGTGTCAGGTGCTCCGATGGGCAATGTCTCTTCGTTCGAAATGAGCGCACCTTTGAGGCCGAACGACATCAGTTCGTCAATCAGATAACAATCGCTTTGATCTCGATAGGGAAGAGATGCGCCAACAGTAGGAATATTCTTTGTGATGAGTTCGTTGCCCGGATAAAGTTCAAGGGCGGGATAATCGTAAGGATCGGTCGTGCGATGATCCGAAGCTGAATAATTGGTCACTTCGGTAGGATTGAGCACACCATCACGGTTGGCATCTTGCCAGTTATCGACGCCATAGCAGTGGAAGTCCTGGTTTGCGCCTCCAAAACAATTTCCTCCACCTGAAGGACCATTAATGAAGAGATTGGATTCGATGTTGACGTAAGATGAACCTTCCGAATCACCACCCATGATGTAGCAACCGTTTGACCAGTTATACACAACATTGTTGGCATATTGGTTGGTGCCCTTAACCTTGTTGTTGCGTGTGGAATTGTCGATGTAAAGGTTTCGATAGAGCGTGATCGAATCGGCTTGCATCAATCCGCCGGCCGAGTGGGTCATGAGTCCCTGGCCAAAGATACAGTTCTGCAAAGTGATGTTCCAAGCCGCACCAAATCCATTGATGGAGAAAGTCTCATCCAAGCCCCAGGAGAAAGAGCAATGGTCGAATATCATGTTTGTACCATTGGCCACTCCAGCGCAGTCTTTGCCGTTCGAACCGTTATGTCCCATACGGACACGAAGGTATCGGCAGATGATATTCGAAGCGCCCGAGAACGAAACGCCATCGCCATAGATCGTAACACCTTCGCCTGGGGCAGTTTGTCCTGCAACATAAAGATTATTTGAAAAGACGATGCGGCTTGACAATTTGATGACACCGCTGACGTCAAATACGACGATGCGATTCGGCTGGCTTACTGCATCGCGCAAACTACCTGTTCCCGAATCGTTCAAATTCGTGACATGATAAACAGTAGGATTCGCAGAGTTTCGAGCACCCTTCGCAAATCTTCCCCAGCCTTGTGCTCCTGGGAAAGCGAGTTGTTGGGCTTCAATATTACAACATGCCATCAACATGGATGCCAAGAGCAAGAGAGTTTTTATGGGCTTCATTATGTTCGGTTAGTGTTAATAATATTCGCGTCTAAACGCCAATGTGTGTATTATTCGGTGCAAAGATATAATATTTTATTATATAAAGCAAATTTTACTGCAATTTTCATTCAAAAAAATTTTACTATTACATAAATTATGTGTAAATTTGCATTTATTTATAATAAATTGCAGTATGACCTTTCTTGGCCAAGAATGGTTAAGCTTCGATTGGATAATGACCAATCTTGGCCAGGAAAGGGTATGCGTCTATCGGAAATAACATTCTGTCGGCCGAGATAGTGCAATTTCTTATCGGAGAATGACCAATCCTGGCCAAGAAAGGGTATGCGCAGAACAGAGGATAACCAATCTTGACCAAGAAAGGGTATGCGTCGATCGGAGAATAACCAATCTTGGCCAAGAAAGGGTATACTTCTATCGGATAAAGCACTCTGTCGGCCGTTATAATGCTTTCGAATGAAGTAGAATGACCATTTTCGGCCAGGATTGGTTATGCTTCGATGTTGGAATAACCAATCTTAGCCAAGAATGGTCATAGTGCATTTGGAAATAGTTTGATTATAGTTATTAAGCGTTTTTCATACTTATAGATAACGTCTTTAATAAGATTTTTGTAAGATTTTCAAAAAAATATTTGGAGCATTGGTAAAATGTATTTATATTTGCGGCGTAAATTCTATCTACTATGAAAAAAAGAACCTATTCATTCTTGTCTTTTGCAGCGCTACTTTTGGGCTGTTCTGTACCCAAACCTGAGTATGTGTCTGTCAATGATTATCCAGTACCTATGGAAGAAATCAACGAATTAACCTATTCTGCTGAGAAATCCACCTTCAAATTGTGGAGCCCAAATGCTGATAGTGTCCTCCTACGTATCTATGCAGCTGGTGAAGGTGGCGACGCTCTCAAAACCTTGAAGATGAAACGTCAGCCCGAGGGACTATGGAAAACTGTGGTCAAAGAGGATTTGAAGGGACGTTTCTATACATTTAGCATCAAGGAAAGTGGAACTTGGCGCGCCGAATGTCCAGGTATCTTTGCCAAAGCTGTCGGCATTAATGGTCATCGAGCTGCTGTCATAGACATGAAGAAGACCGACCCTGCCGGTTGGGAAGATGACGCACGTCCTGAGTTGAAGAGCATTGCCGATGCTATCATTTACGAAATGCATTGGCGTGACTTCACCGCCGATCCTTCCAGTGGATTGAAAAATTTGGGCAAATATCTTTCGTTGACCGAAGATACCGGTGTTTCAGGCATAAATCATTTGAAGGAACTAGGTATCACGCATATTCATATCATGCCGAGTTATGACTATGCTTCTGTCGATGAGACCACGCTCGAACAACATCAGTACAACTGGGGCTACGACCCCTTGAACTACAATGTGCCAGATGGAAGTTATAGCACCAATCCATACGACCCTGCCATCAGAATCAACGAATTCAAGCAGATGGTGATGGCTTGCCACAAGGCAGGTATTCGTGTGATAATGGATGTGGTTTATAATCATGTGATGGATGCTGCCACCTCTAATTTCGAACTGACCGCTCCTGGTTATTTCTTCCGCAAGAAGGAAGATGGAAGCCTTGCCAATGGTTCGGGTTGTGGCAACGAGACGGCTTCCGATCGCCCAATGATGCAAACCTATATGGTACAAAGTATCCAGTATTGGATGACAGAATATCACATCGACGGATTCCGCTTCGACCTGATGGGTATCCACGACATCGAGACCATGAATGAGATTCGTGATGCTGCCGTTGCCATCGATCCCATGGCGTTGCTCTATGGAGAAGGATGGGCAGCCGAAGCGCCCGCTTATCCCGAAGAGAAACTGGCGATGAAGGCAAATATGTCGCACATTCCTGGTGTGGCTGCTTTCAGCGACGAACTTCGTGATGCACTTCGTGGTCCGTTCTGGAGTGACGAAAAGGGAGCATTCCTCATTGGCGAGGCTGGACATGAAGAGAACATCAAGTTCGGAATCCTTGGAGCAATTGATGGTTGGGCAAAGGAACCCACACAGATGATTGCCTACGTTAGTTGCCACGACGACATGTGTCTGGTGGATCGTCTTCATGCTACGGCTCCCAACGCAACGGAATCCGAGGTTATAGCCCTTGACAAACTTGCGCAGACAGCTGTATTTACAAGCCAAGGTATTCCCTTCATTTTCAATGGTGAAGAGGTGCTGCGTGACAAGAAAGGCGTGCACAACAGTTACAAGAGTCCCGATAGCGTGAATGCCATCGATTGGAACCACAAGACAAAGTATCGTGATGTATTCGATTACTATTGCGGCCTGATTGCTATGCGCAAAGCACACCCCGCCTTCCGCCAGGGTTCGGCTGACTTGGTTCGCAAGAATGTGGAATTCCTTGTGGCTAAGGATTGCGTTGTCGCCTATAAGATTTCAGGTAAGGATGTGGATGACGAATGGAAGAACATCATTGTCATCTTGAACAGTAACAAGAAGCCTATTTCGGTAGATATTCCACAAAACGACTATACCATTGTATGTAGTGCTGGCAAGATCAATTTGAATGGACTAGACAAGGTCAACGTCAATAAGATTAATGTGGCTCCGCAAAGTGCTACAATAATGTGGGGAAATTAGTCTTCTCTAAGAGATATTAAGGGATAATTAAGGATATTAAGGGATATTAAAGGACGTTTGTTATTTTAGCCAATGAGTAAAGGCGAGTGTAACGTCCTTTAATATCCCTTAAAATACCTTCAAATCCTTTAATATCCCTACAAAGACAACATCCCATGTGAAAGTTTCAGTTCTTCATTTTCAACCATTTGATGAAGAACATCGCCGACGTGTTTGGGATTCATGTCTATTTGCATCAACAGTTGTTGTACAAGCATAGTTTTATTTGCCTTCAACTTGTCAATGATGAGTTGACGAATCATGTCATATTCTTCGTGGATGTTTCCTTTTAGATTTTCACTAAGGCAGACATCGCATTTTCCACAGCGATGGTCCAACTCTTCTCCGAAATAATTCAGGAGCTGCACCAAACGACAGTCCTTGTAGTTATCGACGTATTTGATGATTGCCTCCATACGTCCCTCTTGACGTGCACGGCGTTCTTCATAGACCGAGCGTGGAATCTTGACCTCTTCATCTTCCAGACGTGGCGTCATATAGATGATTGCCGGTTTTTGACGCGCTGGAATATAATGCAGCACATGGAAGCGGGAGAGGAGCAACAACTTTTCATAGAGAGTATTCCGATCGAGACCCGTGACGTTCATAATTTGCTGTTCAGAGATATATACGTAATCTGCAAATAGTCCCGTATAGAGGCGCAACACGGCTTGGATGATTCGCTGACATTCGTTGTCGAACTGGTTCAGATGGTATAACGATTCGCGCGAAGTGACAAACATCAGTCGCGAATGACGGTCGGGTTCTTCAATATATTTGATGTATTCCGCCTGATCGAGCAATTTCAAGGCATAATGAACCTGTATCGTCGAAAGATGATAGGCCGAGCAGAACCGGAAGATGTCGAACTCGAACATATTATAAAGTCCGGCAGCAATGGCTATCTGGAAGAACGAGGCAAGACGGCCATAGACGTGACGAATAAAATCGCGTTCGGGATATTCCTCGACCAGGTGTTTGCGGAGTTTGTACTTGTCATATTCCGAAACGATAAGTACGGCTTCGGCAGGCAAACCGTCACGTCCTGCACGACCCGCCTCCTGGAAATACTCCTCGATAGATGGCGGAAGGTCAAGATGAATCACTTTGCGGACATTCGCCTTGTCGATACCCATTCCAAAGGCATTGGTGGCTACGATTACCGAAGGATTGCCAGCCATCCAAGCCTCCTGTTTCTTTACCTTGACATCCGAACTTAACCCCGCATGATAATAATCGGCAGGTATTCCATGTTCGTTCAAATGTTCTGCTACTTCGGCTGTCTTTATGCGGCTTCGCAGATAGATAATTGCCGAACATCCAGCATCTTTTCCGCTAAGCATACGTCGAAGATTACCCAGCTTGTCTTCGGCATAAATTACGGAATATGTAAGGTTTGGTCGTTCGAAGGAAGTCTTCAAGACTTTTGATGACCGACGGAAATGCAACTTGTCCTGAATGTCTTCTATTACCTCTTTGGTAGCTGTTGCTGTGAGGGCCAGGCAAGGGACATGGTACGAAGATTCAGAGGCAAGATCAGCATAAGGTTTCAGCGACACCCAAGGCTCCTTGTTTCGTTCCCTGATCTCATATATCAGCTTTCGAAGATTGGCAATTTTGAGATAGGGCGGACGGAAATCATATCCCCATTGCGAGATGCAATGTGCTTCATCGACAACCAGCAGACGCACATCCATATATTGGAGTTTCGCTTGGAAGAGGCGAGTTTCCAGTCTTTCGGGAGAAATATACAGGAAACGATAGTCATCGGAGATTACCCTTTCGAACGTCTCGAGTATCTCCTGCTGCGTCATTCCCATATATACTGCTGCCGCCTTTATTCCTCTTTCGGTAAGGTGATCGCATTGGTCCTTCATCAGCGAAATAAGTGGAGTGACGACAAGTGTCAACCCGCCAAGAGCGATTGCCGGAACTTGGAACGTAATGCTCTTTCCTCCGCCGGTAGGCATCAATCCCAAAGTATCATGACCCTCTAATACAGACATGATGATTTCAGACTGTAACGGTCTGAAATCATCATAGCCCCAATATTGCTTGAGAATATCTTTGATCATGAAAAACTACATTTCCGGATTTGTAGTCATTCCGCCAATCACATCGGCGTCGTCCTTGGTGTTGCGGATAAGGAGTGAAAGGACAGCTGCAATGTTGTTCGATTCGCTCTCACGAATGTCCTTGACGAGCAGTTGGATGTTGTTCTTGCTGAAGGTATTTTCTTCGATGGTGAAGACAATGTCGAAAGGTTTGCCACTTTTTACCAACTCGAACTTCGAAGCCTGATTGAAGGCGATGCCGTTGTGGGTAAAGTTGGTAACGGGATCGATAAGTTCAAGGCGGATATGTTCCTGTTCCTTGCCGACCAAGCGGCTTCGACCCTGATCCTTGATGCGACGAACCACAAACATCGGTTTCTGGTTGCCAGGTCCATAGGGAGAAAGGACACGAAGTGACTTGTAGAGGCGGGGAGTTACATCGTTGAACTTCACTTCCATATCGATGTCGAGATGCTGACGCTGCTGCACATCGGTGATATGTTCTTCTACCCAACGTTCAATACGTTCAGTCAATTCCGGTATCTTTTCTTCCTTCAAGGTCAGACCGGCAGCATAGGTGTGTCCGCCAAAGTTCTCGATGATGTCACGACAGGAATTGATGGCAGAATATACGTCGAAACCTTGGATGGAACGTGCAGAACCGCTGGCAAAGCCCAAAGCGGAAGTGAGCACAATGGCTGGACGATAATAATGCTCTGTCAATCGACTGGCAACGATTCCAATCACACCCTTGTGCCAAGAGGAATTATAGACGAGGATGGACTTTTTGTCCTTGATATCCATCTTGTCAACCATCTGGATGGCCTCCTCGGTGACTCGCTTGTCAAGTTCCTTGCGCGTCTCGTTGTATTCCGAAATGCGTTCGGCACATTCGTGGGCAGTAGCGAGATCACGGGCAACAAGCAGATCGACGGCCTCCTTGCCGTTCATCATTCGACCCGAGGCATTGATGCGCGGACCAATCTTGAAGACGATGTCCGAATTGGTCAGTTCCTTCTTGTCCTTGAGGCCGCATAGTTCGATGATGGCCTTCAAGCCGTTGCAGGGATTGTCGTTCATTCGACGCAAACCATTGTACGAGAGCACACGGTTCTCACCGGTAATCGGGACAATGTCCGTAGCGATGCTGATGGCGCAAAGGTCGAGTAGCGGATAAAGCATACCCAGCTCATTCATGCCGTTGTTGCGAGCAAAGGCCTGCATGAACTTAAAGCCTACACCACAAGCCGAGAGGTGGGGGTAGGGATATTCGTCGTCTAAACGTTTGGGATCGAGTATGGCTACAGCCTCAGGCAATTCGTCATCCGGTTTATGATGATCGCAGATGATGAAGTCGATGCCCTTCTCTTTGGCGTAGCGCACCATGTTGATTGCCTTGATGCCGCAATCGAGTGTAATAATCAGTTTTACACCTATGCTGTAGGCGTAATCCACACCCTTCTCCGAGATACCATATCCGTCGTCGTAACGGTCTGGGATATAGTAATCCAACGAAGAATATATACCGCGTAAGAATCGATAGACCAATGCCACCGAGCTGGTGCCATCGACATCATAGTCGCCATAGATTAGGATACGTTCCTTGCGTCCTATTGCTTCGTTCAGACGGGCCACTGCCTTGTCCATATCCTTCATCAGAAATGGGTCATGCAGTCCTGTAGACAATTGCGGACGAAAGAAGCGATGGGCTTCTTCGACCGTTGTCACACCACGCTGAACGAGCAGAGTGGCGACGATTGGATTGAGGTTGAGTTCAGCAATTAATTCATCCTTGATCTCTTTCTGTTCGTTGGTGAGGGTGCGACAATTCCATTGATAATTGGTTGTCATTATATATATTTTTTATAATATACGGAGAAAGAGATCCGTTGTTTTCGAATGGCAGCAACCAAGTCTTCTTGAGCTTGTCATTCTCCTTACGGACGTCGAAAAGGTAGGCACGAGCCTCGTCCTTGTCGGCAAATTTATCGACAAAGACACGATAGAGATCCTTGGTGACGAGGATACCAGCGTTCTTGTAACCGTAACTCTTGTAACGGTTGAGAACATCATTGGCATAACTCTCGGTCCAAGTGCAGAAGCCTACGATGAAATAAGTTGTACCTTCAGCTACTTCCTCAAAGGGATCCTCTTGGATATCTACTGGCGAAACGGGTACAGTGGCAACCATCTCGGGATGACGTACGCTGGATTCAGCCACAGCATCAGCGATGGCCGATTCTATCAGCGCATTGTCCTTTTCAGAAAGGGCTTCCTGTGAAGCAAGATCGAAGAGTTCATCCTCTTCGTCCCAAGTCTGATGAATGATACTGTTCCTTTGAATGGCATTCATATCGATGACGCTCGCCATTTGTGTGGTGCCGTGGTTCAAACCGATAAAATTGGTGAAGAAGAAGACACCGATAAGCGCAGCAACAGCAGCACGTTTGAGCCAATATTTCGGAATCTCAATGATATCGTCGCGCTTGGTATTTCCAATGGTTGCAACACCAGCCTTCTTCTCAGCCTCAGTCTGAATCCTTGCCAGACGTGCCTCCATATCGGCCCAGGTCTCGACATTCAGATGCTCGAACCCATAGTTTTCGAAGTCGATATGAACAGTTGCCGACTGCAGGAAATCTTCGGCCAGCAAAGGTGCCTGACGCTCAATGTAATGACAAGCCTCGTCGAAGGTCATTCCTTCGGCTTCCATCAGGAGGCTGGCAAGCATGCCATCGTCATGTGATAGGAGAGGACTGAATCGGACAATACGATGAGGGGCTGAAATAGTATGCAGAACCTGGCTATCGTAGCCGATGCGGGGGGTATTGGCCAGCGATGATGGCTCATCGACCAGCATATAAGCACCACGTCCCGGCACATAGCAGTAGTGTCGGGTCATGAGAAGGTATTCTATATATGATGAAAAAGTGCGCATTGCCATAAGTACAAATTACGCGGCAAAGATAGTAAAAATTTTAATACGATGAACAAAAATAATCGAAAAAATGAAAAATTATTTTAGTTTTTCTATCAAATCTCTTACTTCTTCCTTATTGAGGCCTAATTCGAGTGCCTGATTTAGGTCTCTTCGTGCAAACTCCCTGTCGCCTTTTGCATATCTGATTTGTGCCCTCAACAGGTAACTGTAAGGGTCGCGAGGATCAAAATCAATACTCTTGTTTACGTCATCCAAAGCTGCTCCCATACGATTGGAGAAATAGAAAACCTCGGCTCGTTCGCGCAGCAGACTGGCATTTCTTGGATTCCGCTCGATCAGCGCATCGTAAAGTTCCGAAGCCTCGCGCCACATTTGTTGAGCCTTGTAGACGTAAGCCATTCCAAGGCGTGATTTTGCGCTGTTCGGATTGAATCGGTCGATTTGTTCGAGGTCAAGTCTGGCTCCAAGAGTATCCTGGTTCATTAGTTTGCAAAGAGCCCTTTCATAGTAGGCATCCTCATTCTCGGGTTCGTGATAGATTACTTCGGTATAGTCGTTGATGGCCTCTGGATATTTCTCCATCTCGGCAAAGAGTTGTGCACGACTGTTGAGCAATGTGAGGTTGTTCGGAAGGAAGGCAAGACCGATGGTGTATGACTCTTCTGCCTCTTTCAGTTTGCCTTGACGTCGTTGAATTGTTCCAAGATTGAGAAGAAGCATCCCATTTCCAGGGTTACCGGGTTCTATGCGAAGAGCCTCACGAAGTGCCTCTTCTGCCTCAGGCAGACTATCGGCATCCAGATAATCAAAACTCCTTGTTATCAGTTCGTCATAGTTCTGCGCCGAAGAAATTGAACAATCTAATGCACAAATTGCAATGATAACTAAAAAAAATATACTTTTCTTCATGAAATTTCAATTTTTCGGTGCAAAGATAGTGTATTTTTCGGAAAAAAGATATATCTTTGCATCGATTTTATATTTAATTAAATAATGAAAGGCTTTTTTACAGCTATTCTCGGCATTCTTCTGCTTGGCAGTATGGTGTCTTGCGAACGTAAGGCACCAACGGTTGAGCATGTTGATTTCGACACACTCACTGTCGATACGATTTGTCCTCTTTTCCATTCTTACGAAAAACCTCACTGCCACCTTGTCATCAAGATGGCAAAACCAGTAGCAAAGACACCGCTTGAAACCTTGCAAGCGGTCGAAAGCTTCATCTCAATTCTTCCCAAGGATGGTTCTTTCGAAGCTGATGCCAACGGTTCGGTCGAATCGATGGTAAATGCCTATGTGCGTTCCTATGTCATGCAGTATTTAAGCGAAGGACATGATGCAATAGGTCAGCATGAAAGTGATCTGGCAGAAACGGAAGCTGCTTCGACATGGATGAATTATGAAGAGAATGTTGTAGGAGATGTCCTTTACAATGCCGACGGTATCATAAGCTACCAAGTGGTTGCCGATAGTTACACGGGTGGCGCTCATGGCAACAAGACTGTTGACAATGGCGTTTTTGACCTCAATACCTTGCAGCAACTTTCCATTGCCAATGTCTTCAATGATGCTACCTTGCCCGACCTTCACGCTGCTTTGCGTAATAAACTGATGACACAAAATGGTTACACGACCATCGATGAACTTGCCGAAAAAGGACAGTTCACCGCTCCCAACGAAATAGTCGCCACCGACAATTTCTACGTGAATGAAGAAGGTATCACCTGGACATACGATCCCTACGAGATTGCCCCCTATAGTGTGGGTGTCGTTCAGATTACCCTTTCCTGGGATGAGATCCTTCCTTTCCTGATGGACGATTCATCTTTAAAGACTCTTGCCAACAATTTTGTTAGTCAAAGTTAATTGCTAATGGCTCAACTTGATTTCCTGAGATATTTTCCCGACCTGACTGAAGTACAAGTCTCGCAATTTGGTATGCTCCAATCTCTTTATGAAGAGTGGAATGCCAAGATCAATGTGATTAGTCGCAAGGATATCGACAACCTCTACGAACATCACGTGCAGCATTCCTTGGCCATGGCAAAGTATGTGGACGAACATCAGCTCTGGCCAGCAGGAACCCGTATTGTCGATGTTGGATGTGGAGGAGGATTCCCCGGCATTCCTTTGGCCATCCGTTATCCCGATTGTCATTTCCTTTTGGTCGATCGTATCGGCAAGAAGGTTCGTGTGGCTCAGGAAGTGGCGAATGCCATTGGCTTGACGAATGTGGAGTTCCGCCATGCTGGCATCGAGGAAATCAAGGATACGTTCGATTATTCCGTGTCGCGTGCTGTGATGGTTCTTCCCGACCTGGTAAAATTGGTGCGTCGTTGTACCACAAAGGCCTTGATTACCTTGAAAGGTGGTGACCTTGCCGAGGAACTGAAACCTCGTCAATGCGCTGGAACGATTGTCATCCCCATCTCGACCTATTTCACGGAAGAGTTCTTCGAAACGAAGAATATCACCTATACTCCCATTAAAACCATTAATCCAAGCAAGAAATGAAAGTCGAAACCTTTCAATGCAATCCTTTTCAGGAACAATGCTACGTGATTTGGGACGAAACGTCTCGAAGATGTCTTGTCGTCGATCCTGGTATGTGCACAGAGTGGGAGTGGGGAAGAGTTCACCATTTTCTTCAGTTCAACCAACTGACGCCCGATGCCGTGCTCATCACTCATAATCATTCCGATCATGTGCTGGGTACGGGTTATCTGACCAAGGCTTATCCAGGACTTCCTGTCTATGGTTCGATGGAGGACCAGAATCATTTGCCGCCGATTCAGATACAAAACCGATTCTTTGGCGTCGATGCCGAGGTTCAATATTCGCCTATCACTAATAATCTCATTGAAGGTGATACCCTCTCTTTCCCGTTTGAGGCTGCTGATGACGTAAAAAAACACCCTATCAAGGTTATCGATTGTCCAGGTCATAGTCATCACGGTCTTTGCTATTATTTCCCCGATGATAATATGCTGTTTAGTGGCGATGTTCTGTTCTATTGTTCCATCGGACGAACCGATTTCGGACAAGCTATGGGTGGAAATGGTCCGTTGTTAGTCAAAAGCATCGAAGAAAAACTTATGACGCTTCCTGCTCCCACCAAGGTATATCCTGGTCATGGCCCCATGACAACCATCGAGACAGAGGCCAATTATAATCCTTACCTTTTCTATTAATGGTTACTTTAAATTGTTAATTATTAATTGTTATTTGTAACTGTTAATTATTAATTGTTAATTAAATAATGTATATTCCCAAAGATAACGACATGCTGTATAGCATGGTAAATATGAAACTTCGCGACCAGTACGATTCGTTGGAAGACTTCTGCGAATGCGA
>ONNR01000028.1 GCA_900319235.1 uncultured Prevotellaceae bacterium | reverse complement strand
AGCTACTAAATTATGATCGTATATCCAAATTTTCAAAGAACATTATTCTTTGCACCTGGATATTCTTTATTCAGGTGCAAAGGTAAGAAATGGATTCATAAAGATGGCGCTGCCCGATGGCAGCACTGATGACTAGCTTGATAAAAACATCTGAAAGCAAGCTTTCCGCTGTCTTTCCCAATCTACTCATCACCCCTTCGGGGCATCATCTTTATGAATCGAAAATCGCCTTCGGCAGCAAAATATTAAAAAATACGTCTATCCCAATATTTTATGGATAAAATTATGTTCAAACAAATATATTTTAGTATTTTTCTGCGAAGCGATTTTAAGGGGATTGAATGAATGCCACGAAGTGGTGCTGAATAGCTTAGAGGCAGCATCAGGGAGCTTGCTCACGGATGATGGCTATAAGATATGCAGCAGAGGCGCCATCGGGCGACTCCATTCAATCACCTTCATTTTTCGCCTTCAAAAAACATTGTTCTATGGAACTGAAACGACCGAAATGGTATTCCCATTGTCCACGCAAGGCATATACCTTGCGTGGCTTCGAGCGTCGCGTCGTGCCACGTATGATGCGTGAGCTTGGCATCTCGAAGAAGGAGGCGGAGAAGCTGCGTCGCCTGTACTTCCCGCGTGGCTTCATGTCGCATCTCGACAAGACGGGTGCCTATCGCAATACACGGCAATACCGCCTCTATCGCCTTGGCCGCAAGCTGGGCAAGGACAGGAAGAGCCGGCTCTTCGATCTCGTCCTGAGGTCGGAGATGTTCTACGTGTACTACGATGACGAAGGGCAGGTCGAGGCATTTGTCTCGCCCTGGGTGCATTCCGCACTCGGCATCATCCCGTTCGAGCGACTGTGAGACCCCACGTTGTCAAATAACAATTAACAATAAACAAAGTGCATTATGGATTTCTTTATGCATGACACCAAAGCGAGACGCTCAAAAAAATTGCTTAAACTTCAGAAAGACTTTGGTCTGGGTGGTATTGGTTTCTACTGGGTAGCCGTCGAGTGGATTCTAAGCGAAGGCTGTAAGATTCCGCTCAGCTTTCTTAAAACCGTCCGCGACAGGCCAATTCGTGAAGACCAGGTCGAACACATCATCAAAGACTATGGCCTATTCGATGTCGATGAAGACGATATGATATCCTTGAACCTGGACGTAGAGAATGCCGTTGGGGAGGAAGCCATCAAGATCCTCCATTCGCATATCTGTATGGGAATTCGCACGACCGTATGCGCGAGCGCTGGCGCGAATACAGGCGCGAGCGCTGGTGCGGTCATGGGCGCAAGCGCTGGCGCAGACGCTCGAACGAGCACTGGTGCGAGCGATGGTGCGAGCGATGGCGCGGATGTTAGCGCGAACGCTGGCGCGAGCGCTCGTTCTTCTGGAAGAGAAAAAGATAAAGATAAAGAAAAAGATAAAGATAAAAGAAACAAATTGGAGCGAGCTCAAAATAAATTCTATGAATTCATGGAGCAACGCTGCCCTCATCTGATGGAAATGGCCGAACCGCTGACCTTCGATGAGTTCCGCGAATTGAAGAAAAGCTACTCCTGGCCGGAGATCAGGGAAGTCCTTCTTGCCATGGAAAACGATATCGGCCTCTGTGACAGGCGGCGCAACTGCCAGACTACCGCCCTGAGCTGGCTGAAAAACCGTTACGGCCCACCCCATGGCGGCTATAACAATAAAAAGGCGGGCAATGCCGTTTTCTGCGGACTGGACGAGAACGGATCCCCGATATATAAATAAATCTAAGGGATTTTAAGGGACTCTAAGAGATTCTAAGGGATATTAAGGGACGTATGTTTCTTGGTTCCCATTCTCTAAAGGCGTAGGTGACGTCCCTAAAAATCCCTTAATATCCCTAAATATCCCTAAAAACAATGAACAAGATTCAAATTCCGCAGTTTGCTCGGCAGATGCTGAGCAACAAGGAGATGGAGGCGGCTGTGCTCAACGGCCTGATGAACGAACGTGAGGGCATCGACCAGGCAATGCAGCGACTCAGCGACTACTGCTTCTACGAGCCGATGCACCAGGTGATCTACCACGCCATCTGCAATGTCTATGGCGCCAACACGCCCATCTCGATGATCTCGGTGACGAACGAGCTGATGCACGGCATGGACTACGAGAGGGCCAAGGACTGTATGCTCCAGGTGGCGCAGATTGCCACCCAGGTGGAGGAAAAGATGGACTTCTACCAGATGGTGCTCGTGCTGGAGAACATCGCCCAGCGCCGTGCCCTGGCTCCAGTGGGCTACCAGCTGCTCGAGCTGAGCTACTCCCTCAGCACCGACCTCAATGCGGGCGTGAATGCCATCCAGCAGGCCATCGACCAGATCTTGTCGGGCACGAAGGGCAAGGACTTCACTTCGCTGAGCGAGCAGCTCGAGATCGCCCGCCAGCACATCATCGACAACCGCAACCCCGACACGCGGCACGTCGGTCTGATGACGGGCATCCCGCAGTTCGACCGCGAGGGTGGCCTGCCCGACAAGGCATTCATCGTCATCGGCGCGAAGTCGAGCCACGGCAAGACGTCGTTCGCCAACTACCTGGCCCTGCAGGCGATGAAGCAGGGCAAGCGCGTGGCCTACTACAGCATGGAGATGACGAACCTGGAGCTGACGCAGCGCCTGCTTTCGATGGAGTGCCGCGTGAACGTGAATACTCTGGCCCGCAAGCCGCTGCTACCGGAGCAGGAAGAGAAGGCCTTCCATGCCATCGAGTCTCTGATACAGAACAATGCCGAGAGCTTCTGCTTCGACGAGCGCGGCGTGAACAAGCTCGACCGCATGCTGCAGTCCATCCGTGTGCTGAAGCGAACCCGCGGCATCGACCTCGTCGTGGTGGACTACATCCAGCTGCTCGGCATCGACCCGATCTATCGTGACGAGAACACCACCAAGCTCATCGGTCGAGCCTCTCATGCCTTCAAGGACATCTCGCGCGACCTGGGCCTGACCATCCTCTGCCTATCGCAGATCAACCGCAACGTGACGGGACGGCCTACCCGAGCCAACCTTCGCGACAGTGGCGAGATTGACGAGGCTTCGGACCTCACCATCATCCTCTATCGTCCCGAGGCCGACAAGACGGAGGCTTATTCGGATCCTTACCAGCACGTGACCGTCAAGAACACCATGCTCGTCGATGCCGGCAAGTACCGCAGCGGTGCGCAGACGGAGTTCATCATGGGCTACCAGCCGGAATACACGCTGCCTTTCGTGCTGACGAAGGAGAAGCAGGAAGAGATGGAGATATTCAATCAGGAGGGCGACCCTTACGATGAACTTGCGGATGTATAGACCCTCTCGGTCTCTATGGTTCGCCCAAGTGAGAAAAGATCAGCTCGACCTGACGAGAAGTGAAATGCCGCTGATTCTTGTCATAGCCCGTCCGATGAAGTTCCTCACTGAGTTCCCTGTTGTTCTGTATCCATCGGTTCAGATGACGAGCAGCAGTCTTGTATGAAGCATACGGAAAGTATGCTTGTGAAAGTGCGAATTTGGTGTACGGCTGTATTGTCCACATACGCTTAGGGGGTTGAAAGGTTCGAAGAGTTCGAGGGGTTAAGAAGGGTTAATATTTCATACTGCAAAGATACGCATTTTTTTTGACATTTGCAAGGGCCTGCCACACGTAGGGTGACTGCCAAAAATAAAGTTCGTATCTTTGCATCGCGAATCGCAAACGAGGGCAGTTTCCATGGGACTTACCTCATAGTATTAACTTTTAATTCTTCTTTATCTCAATGTTCACAATCAATTCATTCTCGATCTCCAAGCTGAACAACGCGGAGGTCACCGGCTTCTACATCAACCTTCAGAAAGCCATCACCACCAACGACCCGACGAAGCTCGGTCTCATCGAGGTTCTCCCCAGCTTCGGCACCACGCTGCAGAAGCTCATCGACCAGGTCTATACGACCACCGGTTCGGAGTTCACCGCAGCAATGCTCGAGACTGACCTCAAGCGCGACCAGACCTACAAGCGCATCCGCCTGCGCCTCCAGATGGTCGAAGTCGCTGAGGACAGCGCTGCCATCAAGGCCGTCAAGGACGTGGTGAAGACCCACCTGCTCGCGAAGTACACCTCCAAGGTGCCGCAGCTTCCTTACCAGGAGGAGAGTGCCATCCTGCAGGGCTTCATCTTCGACCTCAACGACAAGCTCGGTGACGATGGCATCGCGGCTCTCGGCATCACCGACGACCTGCAGGCGCTGGAGGACGCCAACAACGAGTTCATCGCTGCCTACAACTCGCGTGCCACTGAACGTGCCGAGGGTGACACGGGCCTGACCCTGAAGCTCCGTCAGGAGATGTACGCGATCTACCAGCAGATCTGCTTCATCACCCAGTACCTCGCCAACTCGACCGAAACGGCGAATGCCGAGAAGGCTGCTGCTTGTCAGACGTTCATCGGCGTGCTGAATGTGCTGCTTGCTGACGCCAAGAAGCGCTACAACCAGCGCATCAACAACGGCTCTGGCGATGAAGAGGGCGAAGGTGGCGAGGGTCACACAGATTCCACAGATTCCTCAGATTCCACAGATGACAGCGGGTCGGGCAATGGCTCCGGTGAAGGGCACACAGAACCCACAGAACCCACAGATAATGGTGGGTCGGGCTCAGGTTCTGGTAGTGGCTCTGGCTCTACGGATTCATCGGATTCAACGGATTCTGGCGGGTCGAACAACCCCTCGAACCCTTCGAACCCCTCCGAAGGAGGTAACACCTCTGACCCCAACAAGCCCTCTGAGGGCGGCGTCGAAAATGGAGACGAGGTAGCATTCTAAACAAAGGTCACACAGATTTCACGGATAGACACAGATAATGTGTCGCGAATGTGGCCTAGCAAAATCTGTGATTTCAGTGGAATCTGTGTGACATTAAAAAATTTGTTATGGAATGGAAAAAGATTGCAAAAGTACTCCTCAGGATACTGTGGATGCTACGCCTCGTGACACCACCGGAAGAGAATCCGTGCCCTCCGCGCCCACGGAGGAAGAAGGACGAAAAGGACGACCAGCCTCCTGCGGCGGGGCTGATGACGAGCTCGAAGAGCGATTCCGACGTGATTGCCGCCGAACATGTCGGCGCAACCTATTCGTCGAACTGCTCAAGACTGTTGCCAAGGTCGCAGGTGTTATACTCGCTGCAATGGGATTGTCATCATTCAACGAGGAAGATTGACTTGCTTGTGCTGCACTGCAGCGACACGAGGCCCGACCAGGACTTCACCATCGAGAAGCTGATGCGCAGTCATCGTGCACGTGGTTTCGGCACCTATCCAGGTTATCACATTTATGTGCGGCGGGATGGCAGTCTGTACTATTGTCGACCTATCAGTGAGCGAGGGTGTCACGTCAAGGGCCACAATGCCTTCAGTATCGGAATCTGCTACGAAGGTGGCCACTCGTGCAGTCCCGAATACATGTACGAGGACAATCGCACGGCTGAGCAGATGGTCGTCCTGGATGAGGTTCTGAAGCTGCTGCATGAGGTCTATCCCGAGGCACGCATCGTCGGGCATTGCGAACTCAATCCCAGCAAGGCCTGTCCCTGTCTCGATCCTCCCGCCTCGGTCGAATACGCTTATATCTTTCACTGAGAAGGCGAAAAATTGATTTATGAAGATGGTGCTGCTCGATAGCTGCACTGATGTATAGGCTGTAAACGCCATCTGAAAGCGAGCTTTCATTTGTCGCTTCCATCCCATCCATCACCCCGTTGGGGCAACATCTTCATAAATCGAAAATCGCCTTCGGCAGCAAAATCTTAAAAATACGTCTATCCCAATCTTTTATGGATAAAATTCTGTTCAAACAAATATTTTTTAGTATTTTTCTGCGATAGCGATTTTAAGACATTAGGATATGACCCCAAGGCTTAGAGCGGGCAGACAGGAGCTTGCTCATGGCTGACAGTTCTAAGGCAAGCAGCAGATGCGCCATCGGGCGCATCTTATCCTAATGGCTCATTTTTCGTCTTTAATAAAAATCCCTTAAAACAAATGAAACATATCGTAGAGAGCGTGGAGGAGATGTATCACGCAAGAGAGCCAACTGGCGAGGTGATTGTCGATGAAGTCTTGGACATCCTGCGTCATTACAAACTCATCTATCCGGAAGATGTGGCATTGCTGATGGACGTGAACCCGAAGGATCTGCGTGCTGCCTGGCACATGCTGACGGGAACGAAGCTCATCGACGTAATCACCCATTGGCGTGTGATGCAGGCTCAGGACTGGATTCGTAAACGGATGCCTGATCTGAAACCAAACGATTCCAGAAACCACGAAGCAAGAAAAATGCTGACGGAAGTGGCCAAGCGTTGCGGTTGGCGGTCGGAACGCGTGATGTCACACGTCTTTGAGCGCTATTGCGGTTGTTCTGCCTTGGAATGGCTCAGTGGCGAGAAGGCTCGCAGTTCTGAAAGGTTCTGAAAAGTTAAGAAAAGTTCGAAAGGTTATATTCGAAATTGATTTTTCTATCTCAAATCGAGGAAGCACTCTGACGCGCGACAGGATGCTTCCTCTTTTTGCGATAGCATTATGACGCGCGACGAAATGCTTACTGCTGCAGAATAGAGTACTCTGACGCGCGACGTAATGCTTGCTCCGATAGGATGGAGAACTCTGATGCGCGACGTAATGCTTGCGCGATTGGATAAAGCATCATGACGCGCGACGAAATGCTTACTGCTGCAGAATAGAGTACTCTGATGCGCGTCAGAGTGCTTGCACAATTTGATAGAGCATCACAAAGCGCGACAGAATGCTTTCTCCGATGAGATATAGCATCGTGACGCGCGACAGAGTGCTTCCGCGAATAGATAAAGCATTCTGATGCCCGTCAGAGTGCTTGCTCCTTCAGCATAAAGCATCGTGACGCGCGTCAGAGTACTCTATGACAAAAAAGACGATGTATCCGAAAATGTAATTCCTCTTTTCCAATCGTGGCATGTTCCTCAACGTTCGTAGACGTACAACTTTCTGCAGGAAATTGTGCGCCAATGTTCGTAGAGGGACATGATCCGATGGAGGGATGTCCCCCCAACGTTTGTTAGGGGATATGCGAAGGTGGAAAATTGCTTTTCGGTTTTCGTAAATCCTATATCCATTGCAAATTCTCCGTCTGACAAATTTGTCCATAAGTGCGGACATTCTGGCATAAATATTTGCCATTTTTGCAGTGGAAGGGGTAATTTTGGCACGGTTCCGGTTTTGGCACAGCGGTTGCAAATAGTAGGGTGTCGGCAGTAATGCTGGACAATAAAATGATGTTTAACTATTAAAAATTATAAAGCTATGTTAGTACGTTCAAATGATCTTTTCCCAATGTTGTTCAACAATGTGTTCAACAATATCAACGATGCCTGGAATCAGAACTTCCCACGTGATCCTCAGATCAACATCTCCGAGTCGAAGCTGAACTTCAAGATTGAGTTCTGCGTGCCCGGTCTGTCGAAGGAAGACTTGAATCTGACCATCGATACCGACAACAACCTGGTGATCTCGATGGAGCGCAAGCCAAAGGAGACCAAGGCTGCCGAAAATGCCGAGAACACCGAGGGCGTAAAGGTGGAGAAGCCGAAGGACAAGGAGGAATATCACTTCCTGCGTCACGACTTCTACATCCCTCACTTCAAGGAGTCCATCGCCCTGCCGGACAACATCCACAAGGACAAGATTACCGCCAAGGTTGAGAATGGTATCCTCCGCATCCTTCTCCCGAAGGTTACTGCCGAGGAGCAGGCCAAGTTGGCTCAGACTATTCATATAGAATAAGGGTAGTAAAAGGGTAGTAAAATAGGAGTAAAAGGGTAGTAAAAGGGACATCACCTTTGCTTGGCGATAGTTATACCCTTCTTAACCTTTCGCTCAGAGCTTTGCTCGCGCGCAACGAAGTGAGCAACCCTTTGAACTTTTCGAACCTTTCGAACCCTTCATAACCCTTCAGAACTATAATTAGTGTGTGTTTTATTGGGCAAGGGAGTTGCAGCGTGAGCTGCGGCTCCCTTTTTTTCGTCCGTCCTCGAAAAAAATGCCATATTATTTCTTCATCTCGAAAAAAATGCGTATCTTTGCACCGCACTTTGCTGGATCGTTGTTATTTGTTAACTGTTAATTGTTAATTGTTCGATGGCAGACTATATTGTTTCGGCACGAAAATATCGTCCATCCACCTTTAAGACGGTGGTGGGGCAGAAAGCCCTGGTGCAAACCCTGAAGAATGCGATTGCCAGTGGCAAATTGGCGCATGCCTACCTCTTCTGTGGCCCGCGTGGCGTGGGCAAGACTACGTGTGCGCGTATCTTTGCCAAGACCATCAACTGTGAGCATCGCACAGAGGACGGCGAGGCCTGCAACGAATGCGAGAGCTGTCAGTCGTTCCAGGAGCAGCGCAGCTACAACGTCTATGAACTCGATGCTGCGTCGAACAACTCGGTCGATAACATCCGCGAACTGATCGACCAGGTGCAGATACCTCCGCAGATCGGCAAGTACAAGGTGTTCATCATCGATGAGGTACATATGCTTTCGACGGCTGCATTCAACGCTTTCCTCAAGACGCTGGAGGAGCCGCCGAAGCACGCCATCTTCGTGATGTGCACCACCGAGAAGCAGAAGATCCTGCCCACGATCCTGAGCCGTTGCCAGACCTATGACTTCCAGCGTATTTCGACTCAGGACATCGTCGAGCAGCTGACCTATATTGCCGGGCAGGAGAGTATCCGCGTCGAACCGCGAGCCCTGCAGGTCATTGCACGCAAGGCCGATGGCGGTATGCGCGATGCGCTTTCGGTCTTCGACCAGATCACCTCGTTCACCAGTGGCAATGTGACCTATGAGGCCACCATCAACAACCTCAACCTGCTCGATTCGGACACGTTCTTCCGAATCACCGACGATGCCTTGCAAGGTAATCTGCCCGCAGCCCTGATGATGCTCGACGACTCGATTCGCCGTGGCTTCGACCCTCAGTACTTCATCGGAGGATGGGCAGGACACTTGCGTGACCTTATGGTGGCACAGGATCCTTCGACCCTGAAACTCATCGAGGCAGGACCCGAGGAAGCACGACGCTACGAGACACAGGCGAGCCGCTGCCAGCCCTACTTCCTCTTCAATGCGGTGATGATTGCCAACGAATGTGACTTCAATTACCGCAATTCGCGCAACAAACGTCTATCGGTGGAACTTGCCATCGTGCGTATCTGCCAGCTGCTGCATCCCGTGCCGCAGCCTCCTCAGCCCCAACGTGCCCCAATACAGAACGTGCAAGCCGCTCCACAGCCTGCATCATCAACTCCCCGCCCTGCCCCTGTTGCGCCGAGGCCTCAGGCTCCCGTCGTGCCTCAAGCCCCAGCTCCCGCACCTTCCCCCAATGGAAGAGGAGTGGCCCCACAACCCACTACTCAGAACCCACGACCCACAACTCAATACCCACAACCCACTCCTCAGAACCCACAACCCGCAACCCGTGCCCCGCAGCCTATGATGCGTGGAGGCGCTATGCCGGGACGCACGAGCGGTATGATGCCCTCGCTCCGAGGAGGTGTCAGCCAATCGGCAAACAATGAGCAGGCGGCTGCCAGCAGCGGACCGCAGCAGCCCGAGATGAACGAGCCCGTGGATGAGCCGGCGCTTCGGCGCACGTGGAAGCAATTCATTCAGACCATTCCCGAGGAGAAGCTCCTGCAGACCGCCATCCTGAATAGCAGGGTGAAACTCTCCGAAGGCACGCACATCAATGTGACGGTGGGCAGCGACGAACAGATGCAGCGCATCAACGAGAACAAGGCGCCTCTGCTTGGTTTTCTGCGCCAGCAGCTGCGTAACTCCCGTCTCGACTTTTCGATTGTCGTCAATGCTGCGGCAGTACCCAAGGTCCCTTTGACCCCTCGCGAACGTATGGCCGAGATGCGCAAGGAAAACCCGGAAATGATTGACGCGCTGGTCAACACGTTTGGACTTGAACTTTCGTGAAATTGTGTTTTATATAAAAAAACGCCCGGCAGAAATGAATCTGTCGGGTGTTATTTGTTTCGAATGAAACCTTCGCTTCGTATTAGCGACGGAGGCCGAGCTCCTTGATGATGGCACGATAGCGGTTGATGTCCTTCTTTGCGAGGTAGTCAAGCATACGACGACGCTTACCTACGAGCATCTTCATCGAGCGGCTGGTTGCGAAATCCTTGTGGTTGGCACGAAGGTGCTCGGTGAGGTGTGCAATACGGAATGAAAAGAGGGCGATCTGTGCCTCTGGTGAACCGGTGTCGGTTGCACCCTTGCCATACTTGGCGAAAAGTTCCTGCTTTTTAGCTGAATCGAGATACATGAATTTGAATAAATTAAAGAGTAAATAATGAAGGTTGAGCTTGCACTCTCCCAGATTAAGTCGATGACTTCAAGCCGGGGCTTTGGTCATTCTAGCTCCGAAAAGCGCGGCAAAGATAGCACTTTTGTGTCAATGCGCCAAATTTCAATGCCTAAAAACTTTATTTTCAGTGAATATTTTTTGACTTTTGCCTAAAATGTGCTATCTTTGCAGCGCATTTTCAATTAATAATTAACAATTAACAATTGAGAATTCACGATTCAAAAATAACAATTAAAAATTGATTTAAATTGATGCAAGACGAACAGCTTACATATACCAGTGCGATGAAGGAACTGGAAGAGATTGTCCAGAAGTTGCAGCGCCCTGATTGCGAGATCGACCAGTTGTGCCAGCTCACCGAGCGCAGCGTCAAACTGCTTGCTTTCTGCAAGGACAAGTTGACCAAGACCGACGAACAACTCGTCAAGCTGCTCGATAGTTTGGATAAATAAAGGACCCCCTCGGTCCCCCTGCTTAGGGGGAAGAACTAAGTCCCGAACAAATATAATAATTCGACCCGATTAAAAGTCCCCCTAAGCAGGGGGATTTAGAGGGTCTCCCCTTCGAACCTTTCAAACCCCTCTTAACCTTTCATAACCCCAAAAATATGTCACGTCCAGTTGTTGTACGCTTTGCGCCATCTCCTACGGGCCCGCTTCACATCGGCGGCGTCCGCACCTGTCTTTATAATTATCTCTTTGCCCGTCAGCATGGCGGCAAACTCCTGTTCCGTATTGAAGATACCGATAGCCAGCGCTTTGTCCCTGGTGCCGAGGAATACATCCTTGAGTCGTTCAAGTGGCTCGGCATACAGTTCGACGAAGGTGTCACCTTCGGAGGCGATCATGGCCCCTATCGTCAGTCGGAGCGTCGCGAGATCTACAAGAAATATGTGCAGGTGCTTCTCGATGCCGGCAAGGCCTACTATGCTTTTGATAACAAGGAGGAGCTTGAGGCTGCACGCCAGGCTACTCCCAACTTCCAATACGATGCCTCGACCCGTGGTCAGATGCGTAATTCGCTGAGCCTGGGTCTCGACAAGGCCAAGGAGCTCATCGCTGCCGGCGAGCCTTATGTCGTTCGCTTCCTCATCGAACCAGGCGAGGATGTCATCGTGAATGACCTCATCCGTGGTGAGGTGAAAATCAATTCCACCATCCTCGACGACAAGGTCCTCTACAAGAGTGCCGACGAACTGCCGACCTATCACCTTGCCAACATCGTCGATGACCACCTGATGGAGGTCACCCACGTCATTCGTGGCGAGGAATGGCTGCCTTCGTCACCCCTTCATGTGCTGCTCTATCGTGCTTTCGGCTGGGAGGCTCCACAGTTTGCCCACCTGCCCCTGCTCCTTGCTCCCGAAGGCAATGGCAAGCTCTCGAAGCGCGATGGCGACAAGTATGGCTTCCCCGTGTTCCCCCTCGAATGGACCATCCGCGACAAGGAGACCGGCGAGCCGACAGGTACCTACAGCGGCTATCGCGAGGAAGGCTATCTGCCTGAGGCCGTCATCAATTTCCTGGCTCTCCTGGGTTGGAACCCCGGCAATGACCAGGACATCATGACCATGGACGAGATGATTCGTCTGTTCGACCTCTCGCATTGCTCGAAGAACGGTGCACACTTCGACATCAAGCGCCTCCTTTGGTTCAATCACCATTATCTGCAGGAGTGCGACGAGAAGATCCTTTGCGAAGCTCTCAAGCAACAGGTCATCGAGCATGGCGCCGACCCGAAGAACGACGAATATGTCGAGACCGTTGTCAAACTGATGAAGGAGCGCATCAACCTGCCCAAGGAGCTTTGGGAGCAGTGCAACTTCTTCTTCGCTGCACCCGCCGAATATGCCGAGAAGTCGATGAAGAAGTGGTGGAAGGCCGAGGCTCCGCAGTATGTCAGCGAACTCTGCGACTTCCTGGAAGCTCAGGACGACTGGAACGGCGAGACCCTTGAGCCAAAAGTTATGGAATGGATTGCTGGCAAGGGCTACAAGACCGGAGCCGTGATGAATGCCTTCCGTTGCACACTCGTTGGCGAGGCACGTGGTCCGCAGATCTTTGCCATCACCGACCTGCTTGGCAAGGAGGAGTCGCTGCGTCGCGCACGTGTGGCTTTGGAGCGCTTGGCGTAAGTTGGGCCATCTAGATTCTCTAGGTTCTCTAGATTATCTAGACCATCTAGACAAAAAATAAAATTCTATGAATATTCTTTATAACATAGGTACCCGCGCATATTTCCTTGGCATCAAGCTGGCTGCTGCCTTCGGGCATCGCAAGGCCAAGCTGATGGAGGAAGGACGCCAGGACTGGGCGCAGAAACTGCAGGCCAAGGTGAATGAGCTGAAGGCGCAGGATCCGAGCCGACCCTACATCTGGTTCCATGCCGCATCGCTCGGCGAGTTCGAGCAGGGTCGTCCCCTCATCGAGGCTTTGCGCGAGAAGTACCCGCAATATCGCATCCTGCAGACCTTCTTCAGTCCTTCGGGCTACGAGGTGCGCAAGAACTACAAGGGTGCCGACATCGTCTGCTACCTGCCTTACGACAAGCCGTCGGAATGTCGCAGGTTCCTCGACATCACGCAGCCTTCCATCGCCTTCTTTGTGAAGTACGAGTTCTGGGGCAACATCCTGGAAGAACTGGACCGTCGGAAGGTCCCCACTTATCTCATCTCGGGCATCTTCCGCGAACATCAGGCATTCTTCAAGTCCTACGGAGGTGTGCTGCGCCCCGTGCTCAGTCATTTCCGTCATATCTTTGTGCAGGACGAGGAGTCGAAGCGTCTGCTTGCCACCATTGGTTACGACAAGAATGTGACCATCTGTGGTGACACGCGTTTCGATCGTGTCATCGCCATCCAGCAGCAGGCAAAGCAATATGCCTGGGCCGAGGAATTCTCGAAAGGACAGTTCACGCTTGTGGCAGGTTCTTCCTGGCCAAAGGACGAGGACATCCTGCTCGAACACTTCAACCAGCATCCCGAGATGAAGCTCATCATTGCTCCTCACGAGATTCACGAGGAACACATCCAGAGCATCATCGGCAAGTTGAAACGTCCCTATATGCGCTATTCCCAGCTCGATGCATGCAAGGTGACCAGCGTGGATTGTCTCATCATCGATGCCATCGGCTTCCTCTCGTCCATCTATCGCTATGGCCAGGTGGCCTATATCGGCGGTGGTTTTGGCGTGGGCATCCACAACACGCTCGAAGCAGCTGTCTATGGTATGCCTGTCATCTTCGGTCCTAACCACACGGCTTTCCGCGAGGCATTGGGCCTGCTCGATGCCAAGGGTGGATTCACCATCAGCAACGCCGAGCAGTATGCTTCCCTCATGCAGACATTCATGACCGACCCGCAGGCCCTTCGCGAAGCCGGCAAGCGCGCCGGCCAATATGTGCAGGCTGAGAGTGGTGCCACGGAGACCATTTTCAAGGCGGTGTTTGCTTGATTATATTTTGTAAAAATGAATATAGAGACTCTTATTGCTGAATGTTCAGCATACGATTTCAAGTTGAAACTTGAAGAAAAGAAACCTAAGAGTTGGCTAAAGAGCGTAAGTGCTTTTGCAAATGGCTTGGGTGGCTCACTTTTCTTTGGCATAGATGATGATGGTATCGTTAGAGGAGTTGATGATGTTAAGCATGTTTGCGAGTCTATCAGCAGTAAGATTCGTGATTACATGGATCCCCTGCCGGAAGTTGAAATGATTCCTCATGAAGCTGAAGGTCGACATATTTTGCAATTGAAAGTCCTTGTAGGTCATTATACGCCCTATTATTATGTTGGAGATGGTCAACGTATAGCTTTCGTTCGAGTAGGTGACGAGAGCATTCCTGCTACTGATGAGGATATGAAACGCCTTGTCCTCAAAGGCTCTAATCGTACTTTTGACTCATTGAAGTCTGATACTTTGTTTGAGAAGAGTTCATTTGTTATATTGACCAATACATTTGAGGAAAGGACAGGCCAACAATTTCAAAAGAAGTATCTCAAGTCGTTTGGACTATTGACTAATGATGGCTGGTTGACTAATGCAGGAGAACTGTTTTCTGACGATTGTCGTTTAAGCCAATCAAGACTATATTGTACTCGGTGGAATGGACTAGAGAAAGATAATGCAATCAATGATGCGGAGTTCAAAGGTAATATCTTGTTGCTGCTTCGTGAAGCTATGAACTTCGTCAAATCCAATACTCGAAAAGGTTGGGAGATATTGCCTGATGGCAGAAAGAATTTTCCAGAGTATGCCGAACGAGCTTTGCTTGAAGCATTGGTAAATCATTTCATACATCGTGATTATACCGTAATGGGAGGAGAAGTTCATCTTGATATTTATGATGATAGACTGACTATTACTTCTCCTGGTGGTATGTATAGTGGTCAAAGAATACAAGATTTGCCACTTGAGGAGATTTCATCGGATCGAAGGAATCCTATCCTTGCAGATGTGATGTCCCAGTTGGGTTATATGGAAAAACGAGGTAGTGGATTGAAGCGCATCTATAATGAAACTAAGGCTTTGGATGGGTATCGGGACGAGTTGAAACCGATTTTTAAATCTAGTTCGACCCAGTTTATGACCATTATATACTCTATGGGTTATGATGCAAAGACGAATGATACAAAAACACAGCAAGAAGTAGATAGGAAACAAGTAGTCATTAAGCAGTCACTAAGTAATCACCAAGTAATCGCTAAGTTGTCACTAAGTATTCCCCAAATTGGTGAACTGCTTCGAAAGATGACAACTCCAATGTCTGCAAAAGATATGCGACATTTTTGTGGACAGAAAGATTCATCTTATTTTAAGACAAATGTCATTGACCCTCTAATTGCAGAGGGATTGGTGGCTATGACTCATCCCAATTCTCCTAAAAGCCCTACACAAAAGTATTATTTGACTGATTTAGGGAAAACATTGATGAAGAACGAGATAAATGGGGAACAAGCGGAAGGAATAGCAGAAGAAAGGGTTAATCGGCTGATTGCAGAATTTGCTGAAGTTCTGCCGCGTTTTCAGGATGGATTCCCTATTATGGAGGAACAATATAAATCCTCACTTTCAGTTTCAGAAGATCGGTGTTTTCAAGTTGCATATGTGTTGAAGAAGGAAATGTTCCAGGATGGCGGTACTTGGATTTACGAAACACCTGAGTTGTATTTGTATGAGATGCAAGGGAACATTTGGCAACATTACTATGCCAACTTTTATATGCATCATGCTGAAATTAACTATCAAATTCGTTTTTCTGAAATCAAAGAGGCTATCAACTCGTTAGGGATCGATAGCAAATTTGCTATCATTTCAAGTTTCCATTTAGATACATACAATGATTTATATGGAGATGATATTGTATTTAAAGAGACGAAGTTTGGTTATCAATATGGAGAGACGCCAATATATTTTGTCCCTTCTCACGAGGCATATCTGATTGTTATGAGGAAAGAATTCCTTCCGAGATGCGAAGCCAAAGTTTATGAAGGCTCAAATACCGATTATCGGATAATCAACGAGCGCCATCTTCTCTATTCCAATATCTTTAATATGAAAGACACGGGAAATGGACTTGATTTGACTATGATGCGTAATATAAAGTTTTATTATCCAAGGGATAATGATTTCCGCTATGTCAAGTTTGACGTGGACAGATTTGAACATGTGAAGAGCGACTTGGGTAATGTTAAGAGGATAAACTTATAACAGTGAATAATTCAGTCAAAAAGGATTTAGGTTGGGTCCTCAGCGCCAATTTCGCTGAGGGCTTGCATAATACTGCCATTGTTAAGAAGTCTCAACGGAGGTTCATATTACAAGGTACACAGTGGGAACATAGAGCGGGCTTGTGCTAGATTGGAGCTGCCATTATGGGAATCGAAGATAAGCTAGCAATTATATCTTGCTCAGCTTTTTTCCATTTTAATAGAATAAAAATTATGAATAAATCTGACAATTATTTAATTTCATCTCAGAAAGAGAATGATAGGTGCAGTCCCTGGTCATGGATTCCCACCTTGTATTTCGCCGAGGGCTTGCCTTATGTTGTGGTTATGATGGTCGCGGTGGTGATGTATATGGAAATGGGTATGGCTGACACTGAGATAGCTCTATATACAAGTTGGCTGGGACTGCCGTGGGTCATCAAGCCGCTTTGGAGCCCGTTTGTTGATTTGATAAAGACCAAGCGTTGGTGGATACTTAGCATGCAATCGCTATTGGGAGCTGCGTTTGCTGGGGTAGCCTTTACAGTCAATACTATATTTTGGTTCCAGGGCACCATGTTCTTCTTTTTCTTAATGGCTTTCTCCAGTGCCACCCACGACATTGCAGCAGATGGTTTTTATATGCTCGACCTTGATAGTCATGAACAGTCGTGGTTCGTCGGAATTCGCAACACGTTCTACCGTATTGCTGTTATTTTCGGCCAAGGTGTGCTAGTGTGGTTGGCTGGCCAATTGCAGTATGTATTTCCTAATAGTAAGGCGTTTACATGGAGCCTTATTTTTTTCGGGCTTTCTGCCATGTTTGTCGCATTATGGCTTTATCACCGTTTTGCCATGCCAAGACCTATCGATCGCACAAATGAGGGGCTGACAATACGTAATGTTTTACGTGGTCTATGGCAGATGCTTTCCTCGTTCTTCAACAAAGTACCAGTAAAACAGGTTGTTGTTGTTCTACTATTTTTATTGCTTTACCGCTTACCAGAGGCTATGCTCACCAAGATGGCCACCACCTTCTTGCTTCGACCCATCGAGGATGGTGGATTAGGGCTTACAAAGGAGGCGTTCGGCTTTTCATATGGAACAGTAGGTCTTATAGGACTGCTTTTAGGAGGTATTTTCGGGGGGATGTTGGCTAGTCGTGATGGACTGAAGCGCTGGCTATGGCCATTTGTCTGTGCCATAACTTTACCCGACATCGTATATGTGTATCTCAGTTACGTTCAACCAGATAACTTGTTGCTAATCAGTATATGCCTCTTCATTGAACAATTTGGCTATGGTCTGGGATTTACAGCGTTAACCTTATATATGCTCTATTATAGTATGGGCGATTTCAAAACTTCTCATTATGCTATATGCACAGGGTTGTCCTATCTTGGACTGATGCTCCCTGGCATGGTGTCGGGATGGATTAAGGATGCTGTAGGTTACCGACACTTCTTTATCATAGTTATGATTCTTTGCGTAATCACTTTTGCCGTCACAGCATTCATAAAGATAGATCCAGAATTCGGAAAAAAACAGCTTTAGTCTTTGAATATAGATGATATCTAGTTTATAGTTTTTGTGTCGTCCCTTTTACTCCTTTTTTACTCCTCTTTTACTCCTCTTCATCTCCCTTTTTAAATCCTGTCGGCTCTTGCTGATGCTTACCAGATACACACCTGTAAAGACGAGGACGATGGCTATGGCCTGACTCCATCCGAATACGCCCAGCCCTGTGATGGCGCTTACGAGACAAGCCACCGTGGGCTGGACGTAATTGTATATGCTTACCACGGTGGGACGCAGCACCTTCTGGGCACGGATCATCAGGATGTAGGCGAGGAAGGTTCCGAAGAACACCACGAAGCCCGTTTCGAGCCAGGTTCTGGTGCTTATTTCGGCAAAAGGAATGGCGCTGAGATGACGGAACGAGAATGGCAGGATGACAAGACAGGCATAGGTGAAGGTCCATTTCATGACCGTCACGACATGATAGCGCTGCACGATGTGCTTGAAGAAAGTCAGATAGATGGCGAAGCTGCATTGTGCGCCCACTACCAGCAGGTCGCCGAGGATGTTGCCTTCGGCTTTGGAACCTCCTGTCGACGTGCTGCTCAAGATCAGTATCAGTGCTCCCGTCACGCCCAAGGCAATGCCCAGCACCTTCTTCGAAGAGATGGGCTCCCTCAGGACGATGGCAGCCAATATCATCGTGATGATAGGCATCGTCGTGGTCATGATGCTGGCATTGGTCGGCGCCGTGATGCTGAGTCCGATGGTATAGCAGCACTGGTTGCAGATAACGCTGAACATGGCCACAAGGAAGAACTTGAGCAGGTCGCGCGTCGGCACCTTCTCCTGCTTCTGCCCCGTTACCTTGAACATAAGCGAAGCAAGCCAGAAGCACAGACAAGCGCCCATGACGCGGAAACTCACCATGTCGATGCCTCCGATGCCGTGCAGCATGGCGTCCTTCCCGATGGGTGACATCAGTCCCCAGATGATACCGGCACAGCCGATGCACAGATGCGCCAGGATAATATCTCTTTTCATTGATTTTTTATTTTACACGAATTATCATTAATTTACCATTAATTGGAGATGCATGATTATTTCAGCCTATTTGTTCATTCTTGAAAATTTATGTCAATTCGTGGTAATTCGTGTTTAAAATAATCATCAGAGCCACTGAATCGGAGTCATCCCGTGCTGCTGCAGGTAGTTGTTGCACAAGGCGAAGTGGTTGCAGCCGAAGAACCCGTTGTAGGCCGAGAGGGGCGAAGGATGCGCACATTCGAGCACGCAGTGTTTGCGCCCGTCGATGAACACCTTCTTGTTGCGGGCGTTGCGTCCCCAAAGCAGGAAGACGATGTTCGAACGATTGTTGGCAAGCGCCTTGATGGCAGCGTCGGTGAACGTCTCCCAGCCCTTGCCCGAATGACTGTTGGCCATGCCTCGCTGCACGGTGAGCGAAGTGTTGAGCAGCAATACGCCCTGGTCGGCCCAAGCGCTGAGGTCGCCGCTGTTGGGCAGCGCCGTGGCACGTCCCACCGACCTTGGATCGGCACCAGGCATCACCATAGGAGGCTGTCCGAACTCGTTGACCAGTTCCTTGTAGATGTTGAGCAGCGAAGGAGGGAGGGCAATGCCCGGCTGCACAGAGAAACACAGGCCATGAGCCTGCCCCGGTTCGTGATAGGGATCCTGTCCGAGGATGACAACCTTCACCTTGTCGAAAGGCGTGCGGTTGAAGGCTTCGAAGATGAAGCGTCCGGGCGGATAGCACGTCGTGGTCTGGTAGGCACGGCGCACGAAGTTGGTAAGTATCTCAAAATACGCGCTGTCGAACTGTGGCTGAAGTTGCTGGCGCCACGATTCCTCAATCTTGACTTGCATAGCAAAACGTTTTCTAATTATCTCGCTCTTATCGAAAAGTGCGCCGCAAAGATAGACACATTTTCCGAGAAAAACAAATCCTGCCCCTCTTTTTATCTTTTTTTCTTTTTTCTTTTTAATCAGATGATTGGATATTATGGAAATTAAGTGATATGCAAAGGTGTCAAATAAGTGCAATAGTCCTTTGCGCGATTGCACGATAAGGACATTGTGCAACAAATAATTTGGAAATGTGAAGGAAAAATTTAATATTTGCACTATAAAATTCATTAATAGTTACCAACGCATAAAACACGCAACAATTATTCCATGAAAATCGGATTATTCGTACCCTGTTATGTAGATGCCCTCTACCCCGAGGTGGGCGTTGCTGCCTACAAGCTTCTCTGCAGCCTGGGACTCGATGTCGAGTATCCCGAGAAGCAGACCTGCTGTGGTCAGCCCATGGGCAATGCCGGCTTCCAGAACAAGGCTGAGAAACTCGTCGAGAACTACGACGAGTTGTTCCGCGGCTATGACTATGTCGTGGCTCCTTCGGCCAGTTGTGCTGCCTACGTCAGGTTTTTCCACGATGGTATCGTTGGGCACGAGTGTGAAGCTGCCAAACGTACCATGGACCTTGTCGAATTCCTGCACGATGTCATCAAGCCGACATCGCTGAAGGCCAAGTTCCCGCACAAGGTGTCGCTCCACAACAGTTGTCATGGCGTTCGCGAACTCGGCCTGTCGTCGCCTTCCGAACGCAATGTGCCCAGGTTCAACAAGATCAAGGACCTTCTTCAGCTCGTCGAAGGCATCACCGTGATGGAGCCCGAGCGCCCCGATGAATGCTGCGGCTTCGGCGGTATGTTCTCGGTCGAGGAGCCTGCTGTCTCCACCCGCATGGGCAAGGACAAGCTTCGTCGTCACATGGCTACTGGTGCCGAGTACATCACCGGCCCCGACTCTTCGTGCCTGATGCACCTGCAAGGCATTGCCAAGAAGAATGGCGAACCTATCAAATTCATTCACGTCGCACAAATTTTAGCAGCCGGATTATGAGTACCAAACACAGTATTGCTGCCGAGAAGTTCAATCAGGATTCCGGCAGAGTAACCCGCCACGACCAGACCTTCTGGAGCGTGCGATCCAAGCGCGACGGCCTTGCCTATCAGCTTGAGGAGTGGGAGCAGCTGCGCGAATCGGCCAACCTCATCAAGAAGCACACCATCACCCATCTTGCCGACTACCTTGAGCAGTTCGAGACCAATGCCAAGAAGAATGGCGTGCATGTCCACTGGGCAAAGGATGCTGACGAGTACAACGACATCGTCATGGAGATCATGCGTCAGCACAACGTCAAGAAGGTGGTGAAGAGCAAGTCGATGCTTACCGAAGAGTGTCATCTGAACGATAATCTTATCAAGCACGGCATCGACGTGGTCGAGACCGACCTTGGCGAACGCATCCTCCAACTTATGGAGATACCGCCCAGCCACATCGTCATGCCTGCCATCCACGTCACCCGCGAAGAAGTAGCTGCCTGCTTCCGCGAAAAGGGCATCATCGAGAAACATGGCGCCCACGCCGCTGAAGGTCTGCTGAAGGAAGGCGAGGACTGGCGAACCAGTTCCGACCCCACCTATCTGACGCGTGCTGCACGCTATCATCTGCGCGACAACTTCATGGAGGCCGACTGCGGCATGACGGGCGGCAATTTCGGCATTGCCGAGACGGGCGACATCGTGGTTTGTACCAACGAGGGCAATGCCGATATGTCAACCTCTATTCCCAAACTGCACATCGTTTCCATCGGCCTGGAGAAGATCATTCCCAACTACAAGGCAATGGGCGTCTTCCAGCGTCTTCTCGCTCGCCATGGCACAGGCCAGGCCACCACGGTCTATACATCTCACTTCCGCAAGGCACGTCCAGGGGCTGAGATGCACATCATCCTCGTCGATAACGGACGCAGCAGCATCCTCGGTAACATCGAGCACTGGCAGACTCTCAAATGCATGCGTTGCGGTGCCTGTATGAACACCTGTCCAGTCTATCGTCGTTCGGGAGGCTATTCCTACACCTATTTCATCCCAGGGCCTATCGGCATCAACCTCGGTATGCTCAAGGATAAGGAGGCCAACTATCACAACTGCTCGGCGTGCTCGCTCTGTATGTCGTGCGACAACGTTTGTCCCGTCAAGGTCGATCTTTCGACGCAGATCTACAAGTGGCGCCAGGAACTCGACTCGATGGGCCATGCCGACCCTTTGAAGAAGATGACGTCGGCAGGTATGCAGACGCTCTTCGAGCATCCGTCGCTCTATACCACTGCGCTGAAGTTCGCCCCGTTGGCCAACCATGTGCCAGCCTTTATGACCAACATCAAGGCCAACACGTGGTGCTATGGACATACGATGCCGGAGTTCGCTAAAGAATCGTTCCACACATTATGGAAGAAAGGAAAAGTAAAATGAGCAGCAGAGAAGAAATACTCAACAGGCTTCGTGGTAATGTACGCGAGACCTACGATTTCCCCGACCTTGGCTTCAAGAAACTCGAGTTCGCCGACCCCGTGGCCCAGTATATCGAGACCACCACAACCACAGCGGGTGCACGTGTCTTCGAAATCAAGCCTACCGATGACATCAACGCCAAGATCCGTGAGGCTTATCCCGATGCCAGGATCATTGCCAGCAACATTCCGGGTGTCTTGGCCGACCTGAACCCCGACACCGTCGAGCGTGCACAAGACCTCGAGGTTGTCGATGTGGGTGTCATCAAGGGCGAAGTGGCTTGCGCCGAAAACGGCTGTGTGTGGGTTCCCCAGACGATGAAGGAGAAAGCCATCTGCTTCGCTTCTGAGACGCTGGTGCTCATCGTGTCGCGCAAGAACATCGTCAGCAACATGCACGAGGCCTACGAGCGCATCAAGTTCAACGACTACGGCTTCGGCACCTTCATCTCAGGCCCCTCCAAGACAGCCGACATCGAGCAGTCGCTCGTCTATGGCGCCCAGGCTGCCCGTGGCCTCACTGTCTTCCTCACTGATTAATTAGGATATTAAGGGATATTAAGGGATATTAAAGGATAATTGGGGACATCACCTTGTTCCCGTTCGGTCACGTCCGAGAGAAGCGCATATCGAAAATGAACCCCAAAAAACATACGTCCCTAAAAATCCCTTAGAATCCCTAAAAATCCCTTAGAATCCCTTAATTATTAATTGTTAATTGATATTCTCCATGGCAGCATTAGTTTCCATTATTCCTATTTTATTGCTCTTTACCCTGATGCTTGGCTTCAAGATGCCAGGTTGGAAGAGCGCCCTTATCACGTTTATCGTGACATGTCTGCTCGCAATCTTTGCTGCTCCTGCTCTCGACATGGTTCCCGAGGCATTGCAGGACAAGAGCATCGTTGGCGTCACCTGGTGGGCATTTGTCGAAGGTGTACTCAAGGCCATCTTCCCGATTTTGATTGTCATACTGATGGCTATCTACAGCTACAACATTCTTGTGGAAGACAAGCAGATAGAGGTGATCAAGAAGCAGTTCACTTCCATCAGCGACGACAAGGGTATCATCGTCCTGATTCTCGTGTGGGGCTTCGGTGGTCTCCTCGAAGGTATGGCTGGTTTCGGTACGGCAGTGGCCATCCCTGCAGCCATTCTCATCGGCCTCGGTTTCAAGCCGATGTTCTCTGCGCTGGTTTCGCTGCTTGCCAACAGTGTGCCTGTGGCCTTCGGCGCTGTAGGCATCCCTGTCACCACTTTGTGTAACGAGATTACCCCTGGCGGCTCTGCTCCGGCCGATATGATTTGCGAGATTGCAGGTCTTACTGTCGTCCAGCTCTCGCCGCTGTTCTTCCTCATCCCTTTCGTCATCCTTATGCTGACCGACAAGTCTGCCATCGTGAAGAACATCACCCTGACCCTTTGGACGGGCAGCATCTCGTTGGTCGTACAGTATGTCTGTGCACATTTCCTTGGTGCAGAGACTCCAGCCATTCTTGGTTCGATTGCAGCTATCGTGGCCATCATCGCCTATGCCAAGCTGTTCATCCGCAAGAAGGTTGCTGTTGCTACTCCCGATGGTGGTACTGTGGAAGTGGAAGTTGGCGGCAATGCCGGAGGAAATGGTTACACATTGGGCGAGACGTTTAAGGCATGGAGCGTCTATATCTTCATCCTTGTCTTCATCCTTGCTTCCGGTGCGCTCTGTCCTCCCATCAACAGCTTCCTGAAGAGTCATCTCGTTTCGGCAGTGGCTTTGCCTGTCATTGGCTCAACCTTCAAGTTCGGTTGGATCAGCAATGCCGGCCTGATGTTGTTCCTTGGTGCAACGATCGGTGGCCTTATCCAGGGTGTCTCGTTCGGCAAGCTGATGGCTATCCTGGCTAAAACATTGGTCAACCTTCGCTTCACCGTCATCACCATCATCAGCCTTATCGCCATGTCGTCGGTGATGAACTATTCTGGTATGATTTCTGCCATCGCTGTCGGCCTCGTGGCAATCACTGGCAGCTTCTATCCGTTCTTCGCCCCGCTGATTGGTGGAATCGGCACGTTTGTAACAGGTTCCGACACGTCGTCCAACATCCTCTTCGCCAAATTGCAGGCCAATGTGGCTGGTCAACTCGGCTTGACCCACCAGTCTGCCTTCTTCGGTTTCGAAGGCAATGAGACCAACTGGCTGGCTGCCGGCAATACCACAGGTGCTACAGGCGGTAAGATCATCAGTCCCCAGAGTATCGCAATCGCAACCGCTTCGTGCGGTATGGAGGGACAGGATGGCGAGATCATCAAGAAGGCCCTTCCCTATGCCTTCATCTATCTTGTCATCGGTGGCCTGATGGTATATTTCGGGCTTTGATCACTCCACCTTTTTTATTAATTGATTTAGATGAAATGCTCTTTTAGTTTTTTGTTACTTCTGCTGCCATTCTCTGCAATGGCAGCAGATGATTTTAAGGAGGATTTCAGCAGTTTCTCGGGTTCCTACAGCAGTGTAGCCGAGGTGACGCTGCCTACTGGGGTGTGGACCGTATCGGGTGTGGGAGCCAATACTTCGAACGGGAATACTGCGGTGAAATTCAACAGTTCCAACAGTTATCTCATTACGCCCTTGCTCAGCCAGCCTCAGAAGGTCGGCTTCACCTATCGTTCGGGTGGTTCGAACAAGCCGGTCACCGTGAGTTATACGCTCGATGGGGGTACTACGTGGACCGAACTCGACAAGTTCACCATCACCAGTTCATCATCGACCTTCGCATCCTATAGCAAGCGGACGGGATTGGATTCGGTCGCCAATGTGCAGTTCCGTGTGCTTTGCTCTGCATCGAATGTCTATGTCGATGACTTCACGGTGAAGTTCTACGACCCCGCTAGCGAGGTGACGGGCGATCCTGAGGACAGCACTTATGTGGTGGAGGGAGTACCTATCCCCACCCGACCGTTCACCGAACCGGTGAACACCTATTACATCGCTCCCGATGGTGACGACACGGCGGGCGATGGCTCGTTCGAGAAGCCTTGGATGAATCTGCAGAAGGCAGTCAACGAGGCCGCCCCTGGCGACCATATCGTTTGCCGTGGCGGCACCTATCATTTCACTTGGCGTGACTCGTCCAACAAACTCACCGTGCGCCTCACCAAGTCGGGCACCGCCGAGGCTCCCATCACCATCCGCAGTTATGAGGACGAGGTGCCGGTCTTCGACTTCGAGCAGCAGCTTCGCGAAAAGAGCGTGGGCGATCGTGGCATGCTCATCACGGGCAACTACTGGGTGCTTTTTGGCCTGCACATCACCCATGCTGCCGACAATGGCATCAAGCTCGAGGGCTCGCACAATCGCATCGAGCGCTGTGTCTTCTCCTACAATCTCGATACGGGACTCCAGTTGGGCTTCGGGCATAATTTCGCCGACTCGGGCCACGGCTCGTCCAACAACGGTGAGTTCTGTGCCTACAACGACGTGATCGATTGCGATTCGCATCACAACTGCGACTTCGACAGCAACTACGGGTCGGATGCCGATGGTTTCGCCTGCAAGATGCACAATGGCAAGGGCAACCGCTTCATCCGTTGCCGTGCCTGGCGCAACTCCGACGATGCCTGGGACCTCTATGAGACCGACTACAGCGTCATCATTGCCGAATGCTGGGCATGGGAGAGTGGCAATCCCGAGGACCATCTCTGGGTGAAGGAGTATCTGTCGGGTTCCGCCTCGTTCAGTGGCAACGGCAATGGCATCAAGCTTGGAGGCAATGGCGCTGGAGGTTCGTCGAAAGGCATTCATTACATCTATAACTGCATCGCCTTCGGTTGCGACAGGACGGGTTCGGTGAAGGGCTTCGACTGCAACCATCACAAGGACGGACACGTCCTCATCGGCTGTCTGGCATTTGACAATGGTTACGACTATATGTTCGAGTCGGGCGGATCGGCTGCCAACACCTTCTTCTACAACAATGTCTGCCTCGGCCGTCAGGAGATCTGTGTCGGCACCGACGACTACAATGCCATCGTCACTCCGATGTCGAAGAACGGCTGGACCCACAATCTTGTCACGGGATTCTCGAAGGACGATTACGTCTCGCTCGACGAGGACGATGCCCTCAAGCCACGCAGCATCGACGGCTCGTTACCCCGACGTTTCGGCCGACTTTATAGCGACAGCCGACTTGTTGATGCAGGCAATGCAGCCTATGGCATACCCGACGATTTGCTGGAGGATTTCCCATTCCTGAGGCAGGAGGTCACAGGCGCAGCACGCGACCTCGGTCCCTACGAGCGCAAGACGGCAGTGTCGCGTGTCGAAGCTATCGAGACCAATGTGTCGCCAGTCACATCCGTTCCCATCAACCTCTTCGGCCAACCTGTTCCCGAAGGCTATAAGGGTTTCCAGGTGCGTGATGGCAGGCAAATCCTGCAAAGATAAGTCCGGGCACAACACAATTCTTGGGGCAAAATGCATTTTTTGCTCCAAGAATTTGCTTTTATAATTTTTTTGCCGTATCTTTGCACCCGCAATTTCGGCAACGGTCCCATAGTTCAATGGATAGAATAAAGGATTCCGGTTCCTTCGATTACGGTTCGACTCCGTATGGGACTACAAAGCACCCTAAAATGATTTTTTGGGGTGCTTTTCTTTGAAACTGGCTTGTAATGCTTTGAAATTGGTTTTCAGCAAGTTAGATGAAATAGCTATTACAACCTATTTTTTCTAAAATTGCATTTTTTTTCAGATTTGCTGACAAAAACGCTGACAAAAATGTTTGATGAAATTTGGATTTTTGTTTTTTCCGTTATAAATTTGTGCCATCAAAAGTTAATTTATATGGCAAAAATTGAGAAATCTTTATCGAAAAAGGAGAACATTGACGGAAGACGGCAGATCTTGCTCAGGTTCTTGTTCGGTCATTCCACTGTGTTCCGAATGAAGTCTGGCATATCCGTCAAGGAAGATATGTTCGATCTTGAAAAAGAGGACATAATCATACCCACTAATAATAGGTATAATCAGGAGCGGTTTTATGAAGCGTCCAGAGCAAAGGCAGAACTCGATTACCTGATTAATCGTGTCATGAGCATTGCCGCAGCCGGCACGCCCGATGGCCGACCTCTCACGAAGGAATGGATTCGTTACGTTATGATACTTCAGGACAACGATGCCATTCATTTGGAAATAAATGGACTTACTTTGTCAAAGATTGAAAATGCCATGAGAATTGATCAGATTCTCAAAAACGAGGAAAAGAAAGCAAAGGAAGCTGAGGAAATGGAGAAGGCCAAAGAAAAGACCGCGCTACCCAATGCAATTGATTTCTTCCTCGCTCATCAGAAGTTCAGTCGCGGCCGGTCGTATGCCTATAAGGTCCTTATTGGCATGGTTCAGAGATTTACGATGTACAAACAAGAATCATCCGACAAAGGCTACAGCATGTATCTTGACACCATATCCCTGGAGGATATGGAGGAGTTCATGGTTTATGTCAGAAATGAAGGGAGCATTGCGAAAAAGCATTATAGGCTATTTTCTAGAATATTAAAAGCTTATCCTTTGGCAAGGAGTCCGAAACATCCCAAAAAAATTGCGGATCGAGGGCTCAATTATGTCATCACTGTCATGAAGCAGTTGAAGGCAGTATATAATTGGCACATCAGACAAGGTATTACACTCAATAATCCACTTAAAAGGTTGGAACTAGGTGCGGAAATCTATGGCCTACCTATCTATTTAACGAAGGAAGAACGTGATCGGATAGCTGACTATGACCTGTCAGCTGCTCCAGTCCATCTGCAACAGCAGCGTGACATCTTCATCTTTCAATGCTTGACTGGCTGCCGTGTCGGAGATCTTTTAAAACTGACATCGGCCAACATTAATGACGGCATTCTGGAATATGTGCCGGCAAAAACAAAAGATCATACACAGCAAGTCAGACCACGTGTGCCTCTATCCGATCGGGCTTTGGCACTCGTGCGTAAATATGAGGGAGTTGACGCGTCGGGCAGGTTGTTCCCGTACATATCAGCCCAAAAGTACAATGAGGCAATTCGTGAGGTATTTCGGGTTTGCAGCATCAATCGAACCGTAGTTGTCCGAAATAGTGTAACGGGACAGAATGAGCTGGTTCCCATCAGTGAGATTGCATCCAGCCACATGGCACGGCGAACATTCGTCGGTGCAGCATACAAGGCCGTCAAAGACCCCAACCTCATAGGCGCGATGTCTGGTCATGTGCCGGGTTCCAAGGCGTTCAGCAGATATAGGCGGATAGATGACGAGGATCTGAAGAACGTTATTTCGGCAATTAGTGATTAAACAATAATAACGCGCGCACGCGCTAACATTATAACATATAGAATTAAAATTAACCATTTTATTATTTTATCTATGGCTACAAAAATTAATGCCTACGCGGAGGCTAAAACACCGCAACTGAAAGCGTTTACAGACAGCTATACCCCACGTCAGGCACGTAGACTGCTGTCGCTTGTTTACACACGTTTGACCAATTACATCCTACTCGATCTCGGGGAAGACGATATTTGCCAGGGCGAAGAGGAACTGCCGCAGGCTATGGAAGCATTACGGGATCTCATCGACGCTTTCGACGAAATGGAAGAAGCTGAAAGTGATAAATCGTAAACCAACAGATGAAGGACGATAAGTTGATCCAGAACTTATCGTCCTCCGCTGTAACACCTCTTAACGCAAGGCACATGTCCTGTATAGAAAAACATAGAAGAAGATCTTAAGAATGAAATTTAGGAGATAAGTAAAATTGGAAAAAACATGAATGAGATAAATTCTAATAATATGACGTTTATGCCTCTTCGTTACGGTCAAGAATATGAAATTTATCATGAAGCTAAACCAGAGTATTTCACTTCTGCCATGAGCATTCCTGACCGTTCCATTGACTTATTGGCAGAACTAGCTAATGATTATAGGTGGAAGAATGATGATGCAATCATATCCGAACTTATAGATCTGAGGAAAAAATACGGTCAAGTTTTGGCAAACATGGATTACGATGCTATGTTTGAAATCCAAACTAAAAGACAAAATCTAACTAATGCCTATGCCCTAAATCATGGTGTCGGTCTTTCTATCATTAAACAGATTAGTATGTTGGAAATAGAAAATTTAAAGAATCAACTTTATTTACTTTGTCTATTTTCTGTTTTCCGATGGCAATTTAATAACAACCATTTAGCTAAGCAAAATGCAATATATTATTATTCTGACAAGGATTCTTTTTCTTCCTATCTTCGATTTATAGAACAAGAAGCTAAGATTATTTTTATAGATTCTATTTATAGACAGTTTGAACTACGTGATGATCATTATCAAATAGGTCGATTGATAGAAGACCCATTCATTGATAATCTGGCATTATGTGCGGCTGAGGAAAAATTTAAATCCATGGCCGGGGAACATAATTATGAAAAGTTATGTGATTGTTTTAATAATGTTAATCGTTGTATTCGTGACATGAAAAAAGATTGTCAGTTTCCACCATATGGTGTGGCTCTGGCAATTAACTATGAAGATGAGGGGAATGGGCTTCTTCCCTGGCATGGAAAACTTTCTGAACACACTATATCAAAACTAAGATTGAAAATGCACGCCTATGCAGACAGCCAGGTTAATGCATACAAAGCCATTCTTGCGGCCTATTGCAATATGTGTTTCAATGAAGAGCCACCAATTGCAATAGTGAGATTGGAGTTCGAAAACGTTCCCCATAACAAGGGGGCATATTCCAGAGACACCAGTAAGCTATTCTCGACTTACAAGCGATATGTCGAACAAGGGTGGACGGCTCAGATTGATAAGTTGGTTATAAATGAAACCTTTTATTCTATATATTGTGAGTTAAAGGAAATCCTGAAATCTACCTGAGCTTGCTCCCCGATGGAACTCCCAAGGAGAGGTGGCCCATTGTGCGTTAACGAATGTTAACGCATATTAGGCTATGCGTTTTTTCAAAACCTTCCCTCTTTTCTAATACAAATGAGCAAGCTCTTAATAGGTAGCCCCGGCACAAATATATGTGCTGGGGCTATCTGTATTAGTTGCAAAGCATGAGCATATGTCAATGAGGCATTCCAAATCAATTTCATTGCAAAGTTAAGGGAAAATAAAGCTTTGTAAACTTTTGTAAACTTTTTCAAAAATTGAGTTGATAAAATGTCTTTATCAACGATTTTGAGTGAAAATATTGAATTTTTTTTAATCCTTTTCCCCTCTTTTTTTAATTAACGATATAGAAATGGTTTGAAACAACTATCTTTGTTTTGTGATTCCATGAAAGGGGACTGGAACACCGATGGATATTACCCCACTTTTAAATAATATGAGCAATAACTTATTTCAAAAATTGGCAAAAGCTATGGCCGCCGACCAGAATCCAATTCTAATGGTGACAGCTCAAGATCTGAGAGAATTTGCCATTTCGGTAGCTGAAGAAGTTAGGCGGCAAATTCCTACACCTGTACCAGCAGGCGGAATCTGCGATGATGACGGAAACGAGAATGATACATCGTGCAATAGAATCCTAACTGCGAGGGAAACTATCGATCTGCTGAAGATCTCATTGCCTACACTTTGGCGATGGGGCAAGAAGGGCTATCTCGTACCGATACAGGTAGGCGATGGAATTGTAAATCAGCGCAGATACAGATATGCCGATGTCATGCGCATTATCAATAAAGGGAAGAAATAAACTTATTATAAAATAAATAATGGCAAATACAATAAGCGGTGCCAAGCAGGTGATGGATATCCGCAAGAACAAGGACGGCATATCGGGAGCTGAGAGCAACGAGCAGCAGCGGAAATGGTCAAGGGATTTCCTTCAGCAAAAGGCGAATGACAGCACGGCCAACTACGACCCGACGCGCGTACATCTGAATTTCGAAGTGACCAAGGGAGGCAAGATACAACCCATAGACACTTCGCGGACAATTGGCCAGAAGATGAATGACATTCTGGAAGCCCGAGGCATTCCAAATCCGAACGCAAGGAAGGATGTGAAGAGGAAACAGAACATTCTTGCCCAGTTCATATTCGGGGGCAACAGGAAGAGGATGCACGAGATTGCCTTTGGAGACCAGAAGGTGGATCTGTCAAAGGGCGCGGACAATTCCAACATAACAAGAAAGGAGGGTATCGAGAAATGGGCGTTGGATGTATATAGGTTCGTATGCCGCAAGTTCGGCGAGGAAAACATCGTGAGCTTCTATGTCCATCTTGACGAGATCAATCCCCATATCCACTGCGCACTGCTGCCGGTTGACCCGAACCGAAACAGGATATCATGGCGATTCAGGTTCGGCGAGGGCAAGAAGGAGGAACAGGAAAGGTTTCATCAGCTTCATACGGATTTCAGCATTGAGGTCAACCTGCAATGGGGTCTGGAACGAGGCAATTCCACCAGGGAGACAAAGGCCAAGAACCGTTCGATGGAACAGTACAAGAGCGATCTCGTAAGGGATGTCCAGAAGCTTGAAGACACCGTTGAAGGACTGAAGAAGCAGATAGCGACGGAGGAGAGGAAACGAAAGAGCTTCACAACAATGATCGAGAACCTCCAGAAGCACAAGGAGGAGATCGAGGCAGAATTGGACGAGCTCGGCAAGCTGTTGGGAGTAGAGGGTCAGAATCCGGAAGAACTGGTAAAAAAAATAAACAAACTTCGCAAGGAAATGGAAACTGTAAACAGTAAGCTGGACGAACGCAAGCAGATGCTTGACAACACCATTGCCCTCTTGACCCAGGCAAAGGAAAAGCTGGACCAGATGAAGGCCGAGGAGACGGACACATCCGTCAAGATCGATGATCTGAAGAAGCAGCACGCGCATCTGCTCGCGACGGTCAATGACAATGTCCGAGTCGAAGCGGAACGTGTCATTGCCAACATCAACGGCACCTTCTACAAAATGATGTCGGAAGCCTTCGAGCCGGTGCTTGATTCTCTGGATCGGGATCAGAGGGATGCCCTGCATGAATCGGGATTCTACGACCTTGCAGACAAGGCCAACGATGTCATCGGAACCGCTTTGCTACTTGCAATCAACTACGTAAATGAAGCCACGCAATACGCGGAATCCCATGGCGGAGGAGGTGGCGGCAGCATGTCCGGATGGGGAAGGAAAAAGGATGACGATGATGACCAGTGGTGGCGCAGGTGCATCAGACAGGCAGCCGCAATGATGAAGCCGGGTCTGCGTAGAAGCCGTGGCCGTTAAAAAGATACTAATAATATAGGTAACGGGCAGTCTAACCACCTGCCCACAATCCATAAAACAATGAAAATCAAAAAAATCCTTTTCGGAGAAAAGACACCTGACAAGGATGACCCGAACTACCAGAAGCTTCGCGAGGAAAGCGAAGCGGCAGGACTTAAGACGTCGAAGTTCTTGCGCCTGGATAAAGCTACAGCAGCCGTCCAGCGTTTTGCAGAACGACATAGGACGCTATTTTTCGGTTTCCTTCTGGCCTTGAGCATCATTATCGCCAGTGCACAGATCAGGCGTATTCAATACGCATGGCAGCATCGAAACAGCCAATCCACGGCAGTGGAGCGGCAGCGGCAGGAGCTGCATTTCAAGAGACACCAGGCACCTTCGGCACCATTGCAGCAATCAGACGAATGTGATATTAAGCATTGAATCGGTTATGGCAAACATTGAGCTTATTAAAAAGTGGGATGAAGTGCTGCGATACGCCCGTGAGTATGCGACGGGCAACGGACTGCACAAGAGCGAGCCATGGGTGAGGGATGCCTTCAACGATTACTTCACCCACCATGAGGAACAGGTCGAGGCAGGCCGTGTCATGTCATTCGGTGGACTATCGGGCAGCACCCACAACCGCGAGGTGATGGCTGAAAAGGTGTACCTCGAACTGCGCGACTCCCTCGATGATGGCGAGGCCAAGAGACTGCGCGACACCCTCAGAGGCATCGCCCTGGAGCAGGAACGAGGCAGGGGTCTGAGGCGTTGAAAAAAGGGAAGAAATGAAAATATTAACACATAATACATTTAAACAATATGGAAGGTGACAGCACACTTGTCGATTTCGGCATAAACCTCCTTGAGGAGGAGATAGACGACGTTATTTTTCGCACGAACGAGTTCCTGACCGACCCGACCTTCATCGGCTCACAGGGACCATTCTGGTGGATCCTGGAAATGTCGATGGCCCTTGCAGGGTTGTTCTCCATCATTTTCTTATCAGGCATGGCGTACAGGATGATGGTGAAACGAGAACCGATTGACGTGCTCAAGTTGTTTCGCCCCCTTGCCATCAGCCTCGTGCTCGCATTCTGGTACCCGCCATCGATGACCGGCATTGCCGGAGGTGCAGCCAATGACTGCATCCTTGACGTTCTCGCCGTCATTCCCAACGCCATCGGCAGCTACACGCATGACCTCTACAATGCCGAAGCGGCGCAGGTCGGCGACAGGATGAAGGACGTGCAAAGACTGATGTACCAGCTTGATGAAAATGCAGCAGATCCGATTTCCACGATCCAAGCTGCCTACAATGCCATCGGTCAGCTTGCCAAGGAGTCCGGTGTTCAGCAATCCGTCGATGCAGATGCGATCATTGAGCAGGAACAGCTCATCACGAAGTCACAGCGCACCACGCTCATTGCGGGTATAATGATGGCCATTGACAAGATCATCATGTTTATCGCACTTATCACCTTCCGCATCGGTTGGTGGGGCACGATATACTGCCAGCAGATTCTTCTCGGCATGCTGACCATCTTCGGCCCGATCCAGTGGGCGTTCTCGCTTCTTCCGAAGTTCGAAAATGCGTGGTCGAAGTGGATAGTTAGATACTTGACGGTTCACTTTTTTGGTGCCATGCTCTATTTCGTCGGCTTTTACGTCCTGCTATTGTTCGACATAGTTCTCAACATCCAGTACAATGATCTTGCTGCCGTCGTTGCCGACAGCGAGACCACGATGGCCTATCTGAAGAACACGTTTTTCTCGGCAGGATACCTCATGGCCGCTAGTGTTGTGGCACTCAAGTGCCTTGGCATCGTCCCTGACCTGGCATCTTGGATAATCCCAGAAGGTGAGGTGTCGTTCTCCGCACGTAGCTTCGGCGATGGCGTGGCCACGGGAATGAGGAGTTCAATAACGACCATGGGCCATAGTGCCGGGAAGTTGTTTTAATAAATCAATAATTAATTAGTATTCTTGGTAAGAACAGAGAGATAAAAATAAGTGAGTCAAGGTTCTCACCCCTTGGCTCACTCATGGAAAATGACATTTGCGTCATCTGATGGTAAGGATGGTGCAAAGATACGCATTTTCCTCGAAATAACCAATTTTTTTTTCCAAAAAAACTGAGATTAGGCGAAATTCAAGATGATTATTATATATAATGTAATAATACAGATCATTTTGATGCACTGAGATCAGAGGTCGAGAAATACGTATAATCTTTGTACGATGCAGCAACAACCCATGCACCAGAACCCGAAGGAACCCAAGGAAGCGGAACTAAAAAGGCAGACCATAGAAAGCCTTTCTGAAAACTGGCATCTTCAGATAAACGCAAGCCGCGACAAGCTGCAACGTGAAATTGAAGAATCCCTTCCCCTTCAATACTCATTACTCAAGTATCTTGTAACCCATCCCGAAAGGCTGGAAATTGTCGGAGATCCCGAGATCTTCGACCGTGAACCCCGTAGCATTTTCCTCAAGATCAAGAAATATGTCGATTCAATAAGGGGGACGAAAGAACGCTTCGACCTTGCTTTGTTGACTGTCGGCTATTTCGACGGGGCCGATAGGTTCTTTTATGATACCGAAGTCGAGAAGGCCAAAGAATTGGACACAGAATTTAACGCCCGCCAAACGTGCGAAGCCCTGCAGACCCTACACAATGAGCTGACAAGGTTCCTGATAGCCTTTGCCATCTTGCACGCACAGGATACCAGCGCGGCCGCGATCTACGGGAAGCAGCTTGCACGGATGACCGAAAATTTGCCCGTTCATGCTACCGTCTTCAGTACCGACACCAGGCTTCAAAGAACAAAGTATTCCTTGAAGCATCGCGGTGTGCCTATCCTTGAGGATTCAAACTTTTATATCCTCATGGGACGGGAGAAAAGCGGCAAAAGCCACGTCCTTTCGGTATTCCTTGCGGCCTACCTCGTCGGCAAGCTGGAAAGTTTTAGCCTTGAAAGCATGATTGGAGGGGAAGACAAGATCCTCTATATTGATACCGAGCAAAGCGCGTCAGACGCTCACAACATTTGCCAGACGGCCAACCTTTTGGCAGGGAGGAACTACGACGCGCCAAACGACCGCCTTATTATCGCATCGTGTGACGAAGTGCCACCTTCGCAAATGCTTTCCGAGATTCAGGAACTTGTCGAGCAATACCGCCCGAAGGTGGTCTTCATTGACGGTTACGCGGGCCTACTGGAAGACGCATATATGACGAAGGGCGCGGACCCGTTAATGAGGGAAATCCGAAACCTTGCAAGGCATTACAATTTGGTAATAATGGGTGTATTCCATGCCAAGACCGAAGACAACCCACTTGCACCTGAAAAGGCCCCCAACGTGTCAGCCTTCGGAGCCTTCGGCAAGATCTGCCAGAAATACGGCGGCGGAACCTTCTATGTGGAGACGCAAGAGGGATTTTTGACCAAGGTCGAGCAGATCCAGGCAAGAAAATCAAAGTGTCCGACCATTTACTGCAAGTTTGATGGCGTGATCTATATCGACGTGCCGGGAAGCAATACGCCCGACATGTGCCCCGTCATAGATGGTAACACTGACGAAATCCTGCAACCGCGTCACCTTGATATTAACGACGATTGCGTTCATTCTTTCTTTGTTCCTCACTACCTCACCGAAGGCGAATATTTGGAAAAGGCAGATATCGCCGATATTCAGGAAGAGAAGAAAGCCGAAGAAAGAAAGGCACAAAAGGCACAGTTAAAGATGGAATCCGACAAAGACAAGTTTCGTGAAGAACTTGCTATCATATTCAAGGATGATGCAGAAACCCTTTCGAAAGAAGAAATTAACGCCCGTTGGTTTGAATATGCACGCATCCAAGAAGATGAAGACAAACTAGATAAGAAAACAAAGGATCGTTGGAAAAAGCGTCTCAAACGCTGTTTGGATAGTTCTGTGAAACTTGAGATATTAAGACAATATCCAAGCGGTCTTTATGGTCTTATAAATCTGCCATCCCAAAAATGAAAACCAATAAATCATATATTTTAAAAGGTGGGGACAAGTGGGGACAAGGTGGGGACAAGATGGGGACTTGTCCCCCTTCGGTGGTGGGGACAAGGTGGGGACAAAATTTTATATATACCCCCTCTTTAAGGGGGTATAAAATGTTTTGTCCCCCTGTCCCCCCTTGTTCGTCCCCTCTTGGGGGGACAAATAAGCATTTTGTCCCCTCTCTAAACAAATTAAAGAAATATGAAAGTTATAGCATTTGCCAACTACAAGGGCGGCACGGCCAAGACCACCACAGCGCACAACGTGGGGGCCGCGTTGACCATCAAGGGCCGAAAGGTTCTACTTATAGACTTCGACTCTCAAAGCAATCTGACGGGGTGCCTATTGTCACCCAGGGAGGGCGCGAAGATCACGGCCACAGTATTTGAAGCCCAAGGATGACCGCAGTCCGCTGTCCTGTTCCCTTTTTCCTTTCCCTTAATTCGCTTGCTCCATGTCCGGGTCACCTGGATCCTGCTTGGATAACAATGCTCGGATAACTTACGTATCATTTTTTTTTGAGCCGTTAACATCTTTTATGACTCAAAATTTTGATATGTTAATTTTTTTTCTTAACTTTGCATCGTGAATAAAGAATCAATATTTTGATACGATATATTAATTACAATAAAACATGTGTTCGATATGGCACACGAGAATTTGAAGCAGTATTTGATTGGCAAGCCGGGCAAGGATTTCGTGACTAACTTGACATTGGCTGTGTATGACTTCACTTCCAAAATCCGTAGAGCCTATGGAAGTTACGACTTCATCCATTACCGTATCTTCGAGGAGGTTACAGTCAGGGAATACACAGGCCAGACGAACAGGTGGGGTGAAGAGAAACCGGAACACTTCCGCTTCGACTGTGTTCTCTTCGTCGAGCCTAACCAGGCTGCTCTAAACAAGCGACAGGTTTATACCATCGGCGTGGAACTGAAGAACAGCAAGGAGGATCTCAAGTATGACGAAAAGATTGAACACTATCTGGGCTACACTGATTTCTTCTTCATCGGCGTGCCTTCGAGCCTGGTCAATGAAGCTATCGAAAAATCAAGTCTAGACAATCACATCGGTGTCTTCGATGTTGAAAAGGGCAATCTGGTCAAGATGCCGGAAAGGATCATTCCAACAATGGAGCGAAAATATGCACTATTGGAACAGATCCTATATAGCAGAATGTTCGTCGAGGACTTAAAGAACATGGTATCTGTCAAGGTTGATGATGTCGAGGCAATGCCGATGGAGTTTATGGATAGCAATCCGAATAATAATGCAGGGGAAGAACCCTGGACTGCGGAAGAACCTCAAAAGGTGGTGGAGCAGCAGACTGCGGTAGGACCCCAGGCCGTCGAAGAAACAGGATCCGGTAAATCAGGGCGGGGGTCTGATAAGGAGGCTGCCAATATGGATGTTGCCGACAGGGAAGCTGCAATCAAGACTGCGGCCAGAGAGAGGGAATTGGCGCGTCGAGAAAGGCACGATGCTAAGGTGGCAGTTCTGAAGGAGGAGGTTGCCGCCATGAATGACAAGGTGCCGGCGGTCGTGGCCTCAATCCTTGAAGGCCTGTCGCTGAATGACCAGAGGATCTATCATGCCATTCGCCGGAATGACGGTGTTCAGGCCCAGTACATAGCCGAGATTCTTCCTTATCAGGAAGGAGTTGAACGTCCAAGCATCGCAACGATCAAGCGCAGTATATCGTCATTGACAAAGGCAGGTCTGATCGAGCGTGAGGGCAGCAAGAAGACCGGGCAGTACGTCGTCAAGAAGGTGGACTGTGCGCCAGACAGCTGCCAGGTGTGCGCAAAATCTCCGCTATGCAAGCAGTTCCGGCATGTGAGTGAAACTCTTGTAGATGGGCAATAAAGAGCTATTTCTTCTTCTCGTAAGATAAATCCGCATTTTACAATATAGTAAAATTATAGAGTATTTCTTTGGATATTATTTTTCCCCTTTTATTGTTTTGCCATGACGGAACAATTCCCTATAATCTCATCGACATCTAACAATGAAATGCAGTACAGACATGGAGGCAGAGGACACTGAGAAAAGGAAGATCAAGCGTCAGGAGGTTGCCAGGCGCAACGCGGAAATGGCCGAAGCCTTTGACGAGAGCCTTCGCGTCCGTCTCAATTCCCTTCCTCCTACCGCGCAGTCGGTATTCCATGCCATCCATGCCTACCCCGGCAGCAAGACGCAGCGGATAGCGCAGATTGTCGGCAAGTCCGTGCCGATGGTGTCAATCGCAGTTGCCGACCTGAAAAGGTCCGGCCTGGTCGAACACTTCGGAAGCCCGAAGACGGGAGGCTACCGAATCTCGGAGAAGGTCGAGGAATCAATAAAGGGGATGGACACAGAGAAGAGGGTGCGGATAATCATGGATCTGGAGGACTTCCGACAGCTTCAGATAGACTTCGGATAAATGGGGCGTTGTCGCGCCCTTCAAATCCTTTGTAACACGTTGCATATTAACATAATAATAAATAATATATGGCATTTTCGACGAAAACCAGGAACCCGACAGAACATCGGGAAAACTGCCAAGAAAGTCCAACATTATCAATGTTTTACATTAAACATTGTCCCCTTTATTCAGTCTAAATAGAAAAAAGGAAATCAAATATCATCATCAATGGCATTATGGAGATTATCATCATATTAGCTTTTCTCTATCTGGGCTTCTGTAACAGGCCCGACAAGAACGAGAAGAAGAGAGCCAAGAAGGCGAAGAAGAAGAAGGGTTTCTTCGGCACCATCCTCGAGGATCGCGCCAACTATTGGAAAAAGCGCGACAAGTACATGAACGGCGGCGGCTGGTGGGATGACGTGAACAGCGGCAGACCTCCCATCGGCCCGTAATCTATATGAAAGATATGGACTACCGGGTGATCATAGCGGGCTGCAGGGACTTCGACGATTATGCACTGCTCAAGGAGCGGTGCAATGATTACTTGTGCGAGAAGATGGAGACACATAACGTCATCATCGTGTCCGGCCATGCGTCGGGTGCGGATGCCCTGGGTGAGATGTTCGCGGAGGAACACGGACTGCAATGTGAGATTCATCCCGCCGATTGGGGAAAGTATGGACGTTCTGCCGGACCAATACGCAACGCGGAAATGGCAGAGGTGTCGGATGCACTCATCGCCTTCTGGGACGGCCAGAACCCCGGCACGCGCTCGATGATTGAGCTCGCTCGCAAGAAGGGACTGCAGGTGGCCGTCGTGTACTTCACCGATAAAAAATAACGAAAGCACCACCGGTAAAAGTGATGCTTCCGAGCTTGGGCTGCCCACCCCGAAGGGTGCGTCCGTGGCTAAGGTCGGTGCAAAGATACGCCATTTTTCCGAAACCGCCAAACTTTTCTTGGGAAAAATGCAGTTTCTTGCATTTTTTCATCAATTTCCTTGGCGTTTTCGATTTTTTGTCCTATCTTTGCACCCGTAACCGATCCTGGTTTCAGTCCAAGTCCAGATATTCAACGTCAGCGAGATCGATTTGCTGTTTGTCTGTCAGGGCTTGGATTCTTTTTGTTCCTGATGTTCCATCGACAAGAATAACGAAAGCCCCACCGAAAAGGGTGAAGCTTCCGAGCTTGGCCCGCCCACCCCGAAGGATGCGGCCTTGGCTAATGTCGGTGCAAAGATAGTGAATATATCCGAATGTGTCAAGAGATTGGGCGAACTTTTTGCAAAAACCACCTCGTTTTTTTATGCTTTGTTTCTGTTTTGTCCTTTATAGTCAGCAAAACAGACAGTGATGACATCAATGATCAACCTTGCGCCATGGTTGCCATGATCATTGCCTGGTGCAATTCATGGTCCAATCATAGTCTAATAAACGACGGTTTTACGAACATCAGAGGACTACTGAGGAATCCGATTCTTTTCTCCCCTCTATTCGGTTCAAAAACCCGTCTGAAAAACAAAGTACAAAAGAACTCAACTATAAACGTTTTTTTGTACCATTTTTCAAGCTTTGATGCAGTTCCAGAAGGTGATTTAGCTGTTCTATTCCCTTTTTTTGTTAAATGTACATAAAAATGTACAGATAATTTGGAAATTATAGAAATAATGCGTAGATTTGCAGCGCAAACTAAAAAATTACAAAAATGACTACATTGACAATCAGTGACTTCAGGAGCAATATGGCTTCATCTTTCGACCGCGTTGATGCTGGAGAGTTCGTATTCATTAACAGAGGAAGACAAAAGATCTATGCCATTATTCCTATTGAAGATGATGATCTTGCCATCACCCCAGAGCTCGCTACGAAGATTGAACAGGCAAGACAGGAATACAAAGAAGGAAAAACTATTTCCCTTAATTCACATGAGGATATTGACCGATATTTAGACTCAATGTAATTCATGTATAGAGTAGAAATATCCAACGGAGCCGATAGAGTTGTAAGGAAATGGAAAAAATCCAATCCGCAACTCTGGAATAAATTCGGCAAAATAATGCATGAACTTGCCGAACACCCACGTACTGGCATCGGACATCCCGAACCGTTACGCGGAGGTAACGATGTCACTTGGTCAAGAAGAATTTCTGCACATGACCGTATAGTCTATGATATTCATGACAACGTACTGGTCGTTCTTGTCATCGAAGTTGAAGGACATTACGGTGATAAATGATGCAACAATTTGAAATGTTCAGTTTGCAAACCCCAAAAAAACACCGTTTTTGCTGACAAAAATGCTGACATTTTTTTATATATGGCTTCTGGCAATCGGTAACATACTGATAAACAATAAACTATAAATGAAATACTATCTCCGTATGGGATCACGAGTAATGTTTTTACAAAAAAGCTTACATCAGCGCGACAGAATTCGGGGCGTCTATTCCCGTCTGTCGCGCTTTTGTTGTGGTGTCTTCACCACCGTAATCCTTTTCTCAGCAAGCCTCTACATCGGCAACAAGATCGCTGAGTCAGTAAGCAACCACAAAAGCAGCACCAACGAGGTTGATATCTGCATCCGTCCAGCTGCAACAAACACCCACATCGGTCTGTTCCGTTTTTCTGCCTAAGGCTCATCATAATAGATTTTCCCCTTTGCATGCAAGTATTTGGTTTTTCAGACGAAAGGTTTAGCATGTCGGATTGCCAAAAAAAGGAGTTACAGGGGGAAATCGATGACATTTATTTAAAAAGATGGGAGGATGGTGACCAACTTATGCTGATTTTTTATACCTTTGCACCCGCGTTTCGGCCAAAATCTTCGGAAAGCGGACCGGGACACATTATTTAATAACCATCAAAATTTACAACTTAAAGGTTCAAATCAAATGAATCATTACGAAACCGTTTTCATTTTGACTCCCGTTTTATCTGATGCTCAGGTAAAGGAAACGGTAGAAGCTGTAAAGGCTGAACTCGAAAAGCGTGGTGCTACCATCATTAACGAGGAGGCTTGGGGTATGAAGAAACTCGCTTATCCAATCGAGAAGAAATCTACCGGCTTTTACTTCCTGTTGGAGTTCGACGGCGAAGGCGCTGTCGTCAAGAAACTCGAGACTTATTTCCGTCGTCAGGATCGCGTGATCCGTTTCATCACTGTCAAGAATGACAAGTACGCTGCAGAGTATGCTGCAAAGCGTCGTTCACTCAAGGCACCTAAAACAGAGGAGGCATAATTATGGCAGAGACAACCGAAATTCGTTACTTGACCCCAGTATCTGTTGACGTCAAGAAGAAGAAGTATTGCCGTTTCAAGAAGAGCGGCATCAAGTACATCGACTACAAGGATCCCGAGTTCCTCAAGAAGTTCCTGAACGAGCAGGGCAAGATTCTCCCCCGTCGCATCACCGGTACCTCTTTGAAGTTCCAGCGTCGCGTGGCTACCGCTGTTAAGCGTGCCCGTCAGATTGCGCTGCTTCCATACGTAACCGACCTTTTGAAGTAATTATTAACCAAGTAAAATTTTAGACTGATTATGAAGATTATTCTGATTGAGGACGTCCAGAACCTTGGTTATAAGGACGACGTTGTAGAGGTTAAGAACGGCTATGCCCGCAACTTCCTTCTCCCCACCAAGAAGGCTATTCTTGCTACCGAGTCTGCCCTGAAGCAGCTCGCTGAGAAGCAGAAGCAGCAGGCACAGAAGATGGCCAAGATCAAGGCTGATGCCGAGGCTCTTGCTGAGGCAGTTAAGGCTGCTGGTGCTCTCGAGTTTGCCGTGAAGGCATCGGAGGAGGGCAAGATCTATGGCTCGGTTAGCAACGCTCAGGTTGCCGAGGCTCTCGCAGCCAAGGGCGCTAACGTTGAGAAGAAGCAGATCGTGCTCGACAACATCAAGGTTCTCGGCGAGTATGTCGCTGTTGCTAAGCTCCATCGCGAGGTTAGCGTTGAGATTCCTGTGAAGGTCGTAGCTGAGGCTGCTGCCGAGTAAGGCTTCCCGCTTTTTGCAAAGATAAGGCGCATCACTGAAAAGTGGTGCGCCTTTTTTGGGGGCTAGACTTTCTAGAGGCTCTAGAAGCTCTAGATGATCTAGATGCTCTAGAGAACTTTGGCTCATTCGAGCCAAAGGTAATCGTAGTGGACGAGGGGCTTCTGGCCTTTCTTGCCGAGGAGCTTCTGGGCGCGGTCGGAGGAACAGCTTACCTTGCCGACTCCGAGACGGGAGCCGTCGGTGTCGGCGAGGATGCGGACGATGTCGTCGGCCTCGAACGAGCCTTCGACACGGGTGACGCCTACAGGGAGGATGGAGGCAGCCTTCTCGCCGAGGAGGGCACGCACGGCTCCCTCGTTGAGGTAGATGGCACCTTTGGAGAAATCCTCGGAATGGGCAATCCACTTCTTGACGTTGGAGACTTCGTGCTTGTCGGCTACGAAGCGTGTGCAGCGTACTTCGGGGGCAATTTCGTTGCTGCCTGTTTCAGGATTGACGTGGACGAGTTCGAGCAACACGCCTGGGCGCTTGCCGTTGGAAATAATGACCTCGATGCCTTCGGCGGCTACCTTGCGTGCGATGCGCTGCTTGGTGACCATGCCACCGCGTCCGAAGCTCGACTTGCTGGTCTGAATGTATTGGCTGATGTCGGCATCGTCGCTGATGATGGGGATGAGCTGCGCGTCGGGGTCTGAGGGATTGCCCGTGTAAATGCCGTCGATGTTGCTGAGCAGGATGAGCAGGTCGGCCGACATCATGGTGGCGATGAGGCCTGAGAGTTCGTCGTTGTCGGTGAACATCAGTTCGGTGACCGAGATGGTGTCGTTCTCGTTGACGATGGGCACGACGCCCTCCTGCAGCATCACCTCCATACAGTTCTTCTGATTGAGGTAATGCCCGCGCGAGCCGAACGACTCTTTGGTGGTGAGCACCTGCCCGCAGGCAATGCCATGATCGCGGAAGAGTTCGTAGTATTTGTTGATGAGTTTGGCTTGACCGACAGCGGAATAGAGTTGGCGCTGATCGACGGTATCGAGCCGGTCGGTGGAGAGTCGGCCCTTGAGTTCGCTGCGTCCGCTGGCTACAGCTCCCGACGAGACGAGGATGATCTGTATGCCTTGGCGATGAAGCTCTGCCACCTGATCGACGATGGCCGACATACGTGTGACGTCGAGCGTGCCATCGGGACGGGTGAGGACGTTGGAACCTACTTTGACGGTGATTCTAAAGAATGACATAAAGCTTGCAGTCTTCTGTTTTTTCAGAATACTCCGAATGTTCTGATTACTCTGATTATTATTTCAAAAAAGCGAAAAACACCGCCAGCACGATGCAGGCGAAGGCTGCGATGTGATTCCAGTGGATGGGCTCACCCTTGAAGACGAGGGCCACGATGAGGGTGAAGATGATGAGCGAGATGCCTTCCTGGATGACCTTGAGTTGCATCAGCGAGAAGGGACCTCCATTGATCTGCGAACCGATGCGGTTGGCGGGAACCATGAAAGAATACTCGAAGAAGGCGATGCCCCACGACATGAGGATGATCAGGATGAGGGGCCAGTCCTTGATCTGCGGATGAACTTGCTGCATTTTCAGATTGCCGTACCAGGCAAACGTCATGAACGTATTGCTGACACAAAGCAGCACGATGGTACCAATTGCGCGAGATAACATATATTGGGGTTATGAGGGGTTAAGAGGGGTTTGAGGGTTTGAGGGGTTAAGAGGGGTTATGAAGGGTTAAGAGGGGTTATGAAGGGTTAAGAGGGGTTGTGGGACTGGCAATTTGAACAGCATTTACCCATTCGGATTGTTCGAATCGAATTGTTGGAGGGCATTGGGGGACTTGGGCTTATTTAGGTACTTTGTGCCTACGAAGTCGTTGGATTGAAGAGATTCGATAAAATGAAGTATCGATGAACTGAGTTTCTTGCTGTCGCTATACATTTGTTTATACGTTTCTTCGTCGATAAATCCAACATCGTATGCTCGATTTATTTGAGAACGTAGTTCTCCACATGAACCTTTTGCAATATATAGGAAGTTTTTGAATTCCTTGTTGCCTTGTCGTTCAAAACCTTCGGCTATATTATCGCTTATTGAACCAGCGGCAGCTCGTATTTGCTGAACAAATCGAAAATCATTTCTGAATGGTGCTTCTTTTGTGATATCGTATATCTGTTTAGCGAGTATACGGGAGTTTTTGTAGATTATTAAATCCTCAAAATCTAATACAGTCATTATTATTAAATTGTGAATTTATATTCATTCTTAAGTCCTATGAGTAAGGAGTCGTGCCGCAACCCCCTCGAACCTCTCTTAACCCTTCTTAACCTCTCTTAACCTCCTTAGCGCTCTGCGCCTCTGCTTGCGCCACTGGCGGGTCTTCTTGTCGATGAAGAAGAGGAGGATGAGGGCGGTGACGATGAGGATGAAGGAGAGCATCTTCCAGTTGAGGTTGTTGCCCTTCACATGGCTCCACATCTCAAGCATGGCCTCGTTGCGGTCGGCGGTGTCGTGCATCAGGATGGAGCGCTCGATGACGTCGATGTTGGGATAGAGCACGTGATTGAGGTGTGCAGCCTTCGAGTCAATCCACGTTGTGTCGCCCGTCTCTTCGTCCACTGAAGGGATGACAATGTCGCCGAAATAGTAGCGGACATCGACGGTCTCGGGATAGTCTTCCTCACTGGCCATTCCTTCGAGCACTTCGGGCGTGCCGATGACGGAGACGTAGCCCGTCTCGTCCATGTTGCGGATGGCGACTTCCGACTGGCAGAGGAAGTTGATCCAGTAGGAGGCAGCACGTACATTCTTGGCATAGATGGGGATTACCCAGCCATCGAACCAGCAGTTGGTACCTTCCTGGGGCACCACATATTCGAGGTTACACCCTACTTCGGCAGCCTCGTCGATGGCCCAGGCGGCATCGCCACTCCAGGTGAGGTTGACCCAAGCCTTGCCTTGCGTCATGCGTTCCTTGCCGAAGTCGGCTTCCCAACCTGCAATCTGCGGACGAGCCTTGATGAGGATGTCTTCAACCGCCTTGATGTTGGCATCACTGAGGTTGGAGGCCTCGAAGTCGCGTGTAGTTTGTCCGCTCAAGATATCGTCGTACTTGGCGAACTGAATCAAAACAGAATAGACATCGCGAAAGGCATCCTTCACGTAGATTTTCTGCTGGAACTTTTCGTTCCAAAGAGCAGCCCAAGTTTCCACCTCCTCGGGTTCGACGAAATCGGTGTTGTAGAGGAAACCTGTTGTTCCGCCCATGTAACCGACGGCATAGTCGCTGACACGAAGCGAGGGATTGGCGAGGTCGAACTTGTCGTCGTCGTTTGGAGCCATCTGCTGGAATTTCTCTGCCACGAACGGGGCGACATTTCTTAACCAATTGGGTGTGTGGGTTCGGACAAAGTCGGTGGTGTCGATTTTCTGCAACAGGCCACGCTTGAGCATACGTTCGATGATGTATTCCGAGGGGCAGACCACGTCATAATCCTCGTGTCCCACCTCGATCTGGGTGAGCATGTTCTCGTTGATGTCGAAGGTAGAATAGCGCACCTTGACGTCCTCGCCTGTCTGTTCCTTGTACCATACCTCAAATTCCTCGATGAGCGAGAGATCGAGATAGTCGGCCCAGTTATAGACCTTGAGGATGTGGGCGCGGTCCTGTGCGATGGCTTTGGTCGAAAGAGAAACACTCGTCAGAAAAAATAGCGCCGAGATGAAGAATAACAATATCTTTTTCATGTTGCTGGCAGCATTTTAGTTATTGCTCGTTTGCTTGGCCGTCTTGAGGTTGTAGAAGACAAGGAGCACGAGGATGACGAGGAAAATGATGGAGAACAGGGGACGCAGTTCGGGCGTCAGGCCACCCTTGCGTGCATCGGCATAGATGTAGGTCGAAAGTGTTTCGACGGTGCCTGAGCCTTTGGTGAATAGGGTGACAGCGAAGTCATCGACCGACAGAGTGATGGCGAGGATGAACCCCGAGATCATACCTGACTTCAATTCGGGGATGATGACCTTGCGAAGCGCCTGCATCGGTGTGGCTCCCAGGTCGAGAGCAGCTTCGTAGAGGTTGGGATTCATCTTCATGAGTTGCGGCATAACGTTGAGAACCACGTAGGGCGTGCAGAAGGCGATGTGGGCGCAGATGACGCAGAAGAGACCGCGACCGATGCCGAGGAAGACGAAGAGCAGGAAGATTGAGATACCCGTGATGATGTCGGGGTTGATCATCGGGATGTTGTTGGTGAAGGTGATGGCCTGACGTACGCGACCATGTCGCATGTTGTGGATGCCAATGGCGGCAAATGTGCCGAGGATGGTCGAGACTGCAGCGGCAACGAGTGCGATGAGCACGGTGTTGTAGATGGCGTTGTTGAGCGCCTCGCCTGCTTCTCCCATCAGCAGGTTGCGGTAGAGGTTGGTCGAGAAGCCCGTCCATGTACCCAGCACCTTGGCTTCGGTGAACGAGAAGACAAGGATGAGCAAGATGGGAGCATAGAGCAGCAGCATCAAGATCCAGATATATGCGTTGGCAAAGACTTTCTTCATTAAAGAGGGTTAAGAGGGGTTAAGAGGGGTTCGAAAGGTTAAGAGGGGTTATTCTTCTGAATCGAAGAATGAGGTGAGACCGATCAGTATCAGCACGATGAGGGAGAGGGCAGCGCCATAGCCCAGCAGGCCGGCGTTGATGTTCTCCTGGATTAGGGTGCCGAAGAGCTTCACGTTGTTCATGGTGAGCAGTTCGGCCAAGGCGAAGGTCGAAATGGTAGGCATAAACACCATCACGATGCCACTATAGACGCCTGGCATCGAGAGGGGGAGGAACACCTCGGTGAACACTTTGCGTGGCGAAGCTCCGAGATCTTGTGCTGCTTCAATGAGCGAACCATCCATCTTGAGCATCGTATTGTAGATGGGATAGACCATGAACGGCAGGAAGTTATAAACCATACCGAAGACCAGCGCGCCTTCGCCCAAAGGCAGATGGGCAAAGTCGAAGAGCGCTACAGTTGCGAGCGTGCGAAGCAGCACGTTGATCCACATCGGCAGGATGAAGAGCGAGGCCATCACCTTGGGCAATCGGTACTCGGTTTTTGCCATAAAGTAGGCGGCGGGATAACCGAGTAGGATGCATAGAATGGTGGTAATCATTGCTATGCCGATGGAATAAATGAGCGTGTTGACCGAATCGGTCGAGAGGAAGAACTTATGGAAGTTGTGCAATGACCACTGACCCTCAGCATCCTGGAAGGAGTAATAGACGATCATAACCAGAGGCATGATCACAAAGATGGTCAGGATAATGGCGTATGGCCATGCCCAGTTCGCTCGGTTTGCAAGTATTTTCGACATCATATATCTTATCACGAATTATCGTATTTTCGAAAAATTAATTGTAAATTATTAATTGTTAATTGATAATTCGGATGTCCTCGGGATTGATGCGGATACCGACCATGTCCCAATCCTCCCAAACGTCGTTGGTATCGACCTGGATGGTCGTACCGTTCTTGCACTTCACGTCGATGAGGTAGTGGTTGCCTTTGTAGAGGATGTTGCGAATCTGACCTTCAGCAGTGCCGTCGGCTGGATCGTCGAGCATATCCACTTTGTCGAAATCGACGGCAGCCTTTACCTGCGTGCCTTTGGCAAGCGTCAATGGCTTGGTCTCGAAGGTTGCACCCAGCATGTTGATGTGTGTGGAATCGACAACCGTGGCAGGAATGGTGTTGAAGAGGTTCTTGCGAGGCATGACATGAATATTCTCAGGAACTACGCTCATGCCGACCTCCGAATCGACGGGATAGGCGGTGTAGTTCTGCACCTGAATCTCGTAGCCATCGGGTGTCTGGACAAGCATTTCGTAGTGGATGCCCTTGAAGATGCACGACGAGACGCGGCCTGTCCATTGTCCGTCGCTCGGCTCCTTATGCAGCACAACATCCTCGGGACGAATCACCACATCGATGGGGGCATCGGGTTCGAAGCCCTTGTCGATGCACTCGAAATCCTTACCCATGAAATTCACCAGATAGTCGCGCTTCATCGTGCCGTTGAGGATGTTGCTTTCGCCGATGAAGTCGGCCACGAAGGGGTTTGCTGGCTCGTTGTAGATGTCGGTGGGTGTGCCAATCTGCTGGATAACGCTGTCGTTCATCACGACGATGGTGTCGGACATTGATAGGGCCTCCTCCTGGTCGTGGGTGACGAAGATGAAGGTAATGCCAAGGTCGCGGTGCATCTGCTTCAATTCAAGTTGCATATCGACACGCAGTTTGTGGTCGAGGGCCGAGAGCGGCTCGTCGAGAAGCAGCACCTGGGGACGGTTGACGATGGCACGAGCAATGGCCACGCGCTGCTGCTGTCCTCCCGAGAGTTCGTTTACGTTGCGTTCCTCGTATTCGTTCATACCTACGATGCGGAGTGCCGACATGACACGTGTGTCGATTTCGTCCTCGCTCACCTTCTGGAGTTTCAGGCCGAAAGCCACGTTGTCATAGACATTAAGATGCGGAAAGAGGGCATAGCGCTGGAACACCGTGTTGACGGGACGCTGATAGGGCGGCAGATCGGAAATGTCCTTGCCCGAGAGCAATATCTTACCTTCGGTCGGCTTCGTAAAACCGGCAATGATGCGCAGCAGAGTGGTCTTGCCGCATCCCGATGGACCCAGCAGGGTCACAAATTCGCCACGCTTGATGTTCAGACAGACATCGTTGAGCACCACCTTATTGTCGTCGAAACGCTTGGTGACGTGCTCTACCTGAATAATGTAGTCGTTGTTATTCATTTACCCATAATAAAACATAACACGGTGCAAAGATACCACAAATCTGTGACTATTCAAAATAAATGTGGATAAAACTGTATTTTTCTATGGCATTATGGTGGCAAAGGGAATAAAAATACAAATATTATTTGCCAAATAATCTTTTTACGAAAGATTTTTTGGAACAATCCGAATTATTCATTATCTTTGCGCCACACATTTCCAAATAACAAATAACAAATAACAATTATTTCGCTTTAACCCTTAATCACATCTTAATCCTTATCACTAGTGTCCTAAAAGTTTAGAATTCTAAATTTAACAATAGTTGGCTGCTATCATTTTGCTCAAAATTTTGGCCTTTTGCTTTCAAGAGCAATTCT
>ONNR01000029.1 GCA_900319235.1 uncultured Prevotellaceae bacterium | reverse complement strand
CAAGTTTTTCAAAGATCATATGCCAACCTCCTGTAAAGGGGGCTTGGGCTGTTTCTTCACTACACTCGCCTTACGCGGGTGTGGGAAACTTTAGTTAATTATTAATTGTTAATTGTTAATTATTAATTGTTAATTCTACAACTCACTCTCCTTCATCCTTTCTGCATTCTCAGCCACGATAAGGTGGTCGATGCAATCCTGGATATCACCGTTCATGAAGGCGGGAAGATTGTAGATCGTGTAGTTGATGCGATGATCGGTGACACGTCCCTGCGGGAAGTTATAGGTGCGGATCTTGGCACTACGATCGCCTGTCGAAACGAGTGTCTTGCGCCGGTTGGCAATGTCATCGACATACTTCTGGTGCTCTTTGTCATAGATGTAGGAACGCAGACGCGAGAGGGCACGCTCCTTGTTCTTCGGTTGGTCGCGCGTCTCGGTACATTCGATCAGAATCTCATCGACAACGCCCGTGTTGGGATTCTTCCACATATAGCGCAGACGCACACCCGACTCCACCTTGTTGACGTTCTGTCCACCGGCACCTGAACTTCGGAAGGTGTCCCATTTGATCTCGCCTTCGTTGATGTGCACCTCGAACTCATCGGCTTCGGGCAGCACAGCCACCGTAGCAGCCGAAGTATGCACACGTCCTTGCGTCTCGGTGACGGGCACACGCTGTACGCGATGCACTCCCGATTCGTACTTCAAAGTACCATAGACAGAATCGCCGGTCACCATGCAGATGATTTCCTTGAAGCCGCCCACCGAGCCTTCGGTGTACGACTGCACAGAGATCGTCCAGCCTTTCGACTCACAGAAGCGCTGGTACATCTTGAAGAGGTCGCCGGCAAACAATGCCGCCTCGTCACCACCCGTACCACCACGGATTTCGAGCACAGCATTCTTCGCATCCTCGGGATCCTTAGGGATGAGGAGCACCTTGATCTTCTCTTCAATTTCAGGAATGCGGGCCTCACAGTCCTGCAACTGCTCACGAGCCATCTCCTTCATCTCGGGATCGCTCTCGGTCTGCATAAGTTCGCGTGCCTCATCACGTCCTGACAAGGCCTCGACATATTCCTTGCGTGCCTGGAGAATATGCTCCAGGTCACGATATTCGCGTGTTAACTTAACGTATCGCTGTTGGTCGGCAATGACATTCGGGTCGGTCACGAGGAGCGAAACCTCCTCGAACCGACTCTTCAGACCGTCCAGTTTTTCTAATAGACTATTCACTTCGTTTACTTATCTTCTGTCAAATTCAATACGACCCAGTGCAAATCCTTCAAGCGACTGCTTGAGCCATAGTATAGAGCATATTCACCAGGAACGATTTCCATCTTGCACGTTTCCGGATTGTAGGTGCTAAAGTCCTCGATGGGTACTTCTACTTGGACTGTCTGGCCTGCCTTGACAAAGACACGCTTGAAGCCGCGTAACGAACGAGCCGGGCCCTCTTCGTCGTTGTTCCTCTTCAAATAAACCTGCACAACCTCCTCACCATCACGCTGGCTGGTATTCTTCAACGTGACAAGCAGCGAATAACGGGCTTGGATCATTTCTCCATCTGCCTTGGAAAAAGCAGAATGACGCAGACGTGCATTGCCATACTCGAAGGTGCTGTAACTCATACCCTCGCCAAAAGCAAAGAGAGGTTCTCCCTTGAAGTAGCGATAGGTGTGCCCCTTCTGCCCATTCATGTTGTAGTCACCAAAGTCGGGCAAGTCATCATCACTGCGATAGAAGGTGATAGGAAGACGACCTGCGGGATTATAGTCTCCCGAAAGGACATCAGCCACAGCCTGTCCACCCTGCTGACCACCGTACCAGGCCTGGAGGATGGCATTGCAGGTCTTGGTCTCAGGTTCAAGACCGATGGCCGAACCGCTCATACAAACGAAGACCACGGGTTTGCCCGTCTCGTGCAGTTTCTTGAGGGTCTCGCGTTGAACAGCGGGCAATTGGATGCTGGTGCGATCACCGCCATGGAAACCTTCGTATGGAACCATCATCTGCTCACCTTCAAGTTTGGGAGAAATGCCGCCCACATAGACATAGACGTCGGCATCCTTCGTATCGGCCACAAGTTTGTCGTAGTCAATCTGGTTGATGACACCCAAGTCGAAGTTGATTTGAGCATCATCCATGGTATATGCCCAATCAATCTCGATATTGTAATCCTTGCCTTCCTCCACGGCGATGGTTGCACTGTAAGGACGAGGTCCATGATTGGTGCGGAACTTCTGAATGGTGTCACCATTGACAAGATAGACGCCCTGGCCACAAATGAAGCCATCGAGCACGATATCCTGCGACTTGTCGGCATGGAACGTTGTTGTATACTTCGCCGAGAAATCGCGGAGGTTTACACCAGGAGCGAATACTGTGGCACCGCCCGTACTGAGTTGCCAGGGGGAAGTAAGGTCTTGCACAACTACGGGTTCTCCCTCACAACGTGGGTTGTTCCAATATTTGGCTGTGAAACCACGCTGCCCGTTCAAGCCTGTGCACTTGCTGAATGCGCTCTCGAAAACATCACTTGTCACGAGGTTCGAACCACTCTGATAGATAATGTTCGATTCACCAAAGGTCTTCTTCATGGCGTCGAGCACAGTGACCGTACCACGTGGCGTACCATAATAGTTACCCCATTGAGCCACACTGTCGGTGGCATTGGCACCAATCACAGCTATCTTCGTCCCCTTCTTCAAGGGCAGAAGATTCCTATTGTTCTGAAGAAGCACCATCGACTCGCGAGCCATCCGTAGGGCAATCGCGTCGCTCTCCTCCGAGGCAAGCGATGATTCGGGGATATAGTTCCACGAAACAAGTTCGTCACTATCCATCTCGCCCAAACGGAAACGATCGGTCAGCAGACGCAGCACCGAAACATTGATTTCCTCCTCGCTGATGAGACCGCGCTGGACGGCTTCGGGCAGGGTCTTATAGGCGCTTCCGCACTCTACATCCGTACCGCTCAAAACGGCATTTGCCGACGAGGCAGCAGCATCGCCTGGGAAAATCTGATGGTTCTCGTATCTCGGAGAATAGAAATCGTTGATGGCTCCACAGTCGCTCACCACAAGGCCCTTGTAGCCCCACTCATTGCGCAGAATCTGAGTCAACAGTTGGTCGGAACCACAGCAAGGCTTTCCTTCGTAGGCATTGTAGGCACACATCACTTCGTGCACATCGGTGGTCTTCACGAGGTTCTCGAATGCATAGAGATAAGTCTCGGCAAGGTCACGCTGACTGATGTCGGCAGCATTGAACTTATGGCGCTCGTATTCCGGACCACTATGAACAGCATAATGCTTGAGGCAGGCATGCAGTTTGTCGTAGGGACGCCATTTGCCTGGCCCAGCCTGCTCATAAACCTTCGTCTTGGGATCGCCCTGCAAGCCGAGAACGACGGCACGACCCATCTTGCGAGTCAGGAATGGATCTTCACCATAAGTCTCCTGTCCACGTCCCCAACGCGGGTCGCGGAAGATGTTGATATTGGGAGTCCAAACCGTCAAGCCACTGTATCGCTTTACCAAACCTTCGCGACGTGCCTGGATATACTTGATACGCTGCTCGGTGCTGGCGATGTCCATCACCTGCTCCAACAGTTCGGGGTCAAAAGAGGCTGCCATGCCGATGGCTTGAGGAAAGACAGTAGCCACACCACTGCGTGCAGCGCCATGCAAAGCTTCGCTCCACCAATTGTATTCCTGGATACCGAGTTCGGGGATGGCGCGACTGTCGTTCATCATCAAGGTGACCTTCTGTTCAAGGGTAAGCCGGCTGAGCAGGTCCTGTGCTCGAACTTCAGCAGAGAGTTTGGGGTTCTGATATGGTAAAGTTCTCTTCGCTTCGGCAACGCCGAAACTGCATAGAATGGCTAAAACCACCAACAGAAAGCATTTGTTTTTCATTTTCAAAGGGATTAACTTAATTGGGGCAAATATACATAAAAAAATCCGCATAACAAAATTTCGACTCGAAAATCTGCTTTGCGGATTCATTTCATGCCAATTATTGACCAAAATAGGCAAATGGAGAAGGCTAATTGTCCAGATTTTTTACTTTTCGAACAACTTTTCGACATCGATGCTCATCCCCACCTGTAAGGTTATGCCATCGGTAAGCGGGGCATTGAGATAGTAGTAGTCGGGCTTGTAGTTGAAGACATTGTCAGCTGCAATGGTGAGCCTGATGGCCGGACCGATACGCTGCGCCAACGTCAACTTCCAGATGGAATAAGGATTGTAATGAATAGTCTTCTTCAGGAGTCTGCCATTGGCATCCTTCGAACGGTAATCGACATACTCATCGTTATCCACGCCACTCATCGCACGCCCATTGATCGAGATGTTCAGGCCATAGCGTGCAGTGAACTGCCTATCCCATTCACAGCGTGCCGTCAAAGAGTGTGAACGTGCAGGGATATACTGGTTGTTGATCGACTCGCCTTGCTCGTCCTGTGGCAGCTCCTCATGCACATAGGCATAACTCAGTTTCACTCCCAATCCGTTGTCCCATTTGACCTGCGTGGTCACGTCGAAACCAAAGGTCGTGTAGTTCTCGAGGTTGATGTAACTCAGATAAAGCTGGTCAGGTCTTGCGGGGTCAATGGAGGCATCGACGAAGGGAGCACCCGTAGCAATACGATTATCTACACTATTGAAGTAGCCACCTGCCGTGAGATTGAAGTGACGCTTGGTGTATTCGACCGAGGCATTGAAGTTATGGCTCAATTCGGATTTCAAATCCTCGTTGCCCTGGATAATCCAGATTCCCGCCATATCGAAATTGTAATATTTCTCCTTGAGCCTGGGCGCTCTGAAACCCATTCCGTAACTAGCACGCAGATTCACACTGCCAATAGGCTGGTAACGTGCCGACAACTTGGGTGTCACACGATGCTGGTTGCCATCGCTGAAATAGTCGTAGCGCATTGCTCCCACAACCTCCCATTTCTCATCGACTCTCCAGTCGAATTGTCCGAAGAAGTCGAACGAATCCTCCTCACGCTGACCACCCGTAAAGTTGCGGTTCATCAGATAGTCGTGCATATAGTCACTGCCCAAAGAAAGGACATCGCCTCGCTCAAAACTGTGGCTATAAAGCATGCGAAGGGAGTTCTGGACGTTGGAATAGTTACGTACCTCAATATCATCGAGTTTACGGAATTCCGACTTGTCATATTGGTCGAAATGATAGCTCACCTCAAGGTTGTCAAGCTTTGTGATTTCCCAATTGCCACGCAATCCTCCCGTGAAGTTGCGATAACGCTCGGGAATGGTCTCGCTTCGCACCTGTTCGCGGAAGAAATAGCCGGCTTTGGCAGTGAGTCGGAAGGCGCTGACGGGGCGCCATATCAACTGGTCCTTGACGTTGAACGTATTGTCACCATAGAAATTGGTAATAGTTCGGGCCAAGGGTTTCGGGCCACTCGTGAAGTTAAAGTTGTCAATCGTGGTCGCATGGTACGAAAGCATGTTTTGCAAGTGATTCCTGTTCAGGCCCAACGATGCACCGTAACGCCATTCGTTATGCTTTGATGCTCGGGTATTGACATTGAGCGTCCAAGGTTTTGTTGGTTCCTTGGTGATGATGTTGATCACGCCACCTGCGGCACTCGATCCATAGAGCGCCGAAGCTGCACCCTTCACAATCTCGATGCGTTCCACACTTGCCATGTTGAGACGCGTGAAATCGACGTCGTCCAGCGTCTCTCCGGCAAGACGTTCGCCATCAACGAGAAAGAGCACATTTTGTCCACCGAAGCCCGAGAAGTTGAGGTGGGTCTGCTGGTTCATGGCATAACTAAACTCCACGCCAGGCATCTCTTGCTGCAAAAGGTCTTCCACATTTGTGGCATCGGCTTTCTGGATGTCATACGACGTGATCAGACGCGTCTGAATAGGCACATCCTTCAGGCTCTTAGGTGTTCGCGTACCGGTCACGACCACCTGCTCCATCCACACGGGTTCCTCTTCCCAACGATGATAGGCCGAATCGGCGGCGGCTCTCGTTTTGTAGAACCCGCTCTTGGCTCCCTGTGCAAACATTGCTACCGAACATGAAGCCAACAGGGCTAATAACATTAACTGTCGTTTCATATTCGTCAATAGGGATAAAGATATTCGATGGTCAGACAACATTTCAGATTCTTGGCACTGATGTAGTTGGCGCAACGCAAGGCAGACACCGTGCCGTCATTCATCCTGAGCAGGAAGACGTGACCGTTGTGGTTGAACGAGGGCGGCATGGGAGGAATCTTCATGGTCAGCCAGCGCGAAAGCACTTGATTGACCTTGATGCTCTGGCAGGGGATAATCTCCTGCAGCATCGTGGACTGATCGACCCACACCTCCATCTCGGTATATATGTCGCCGACAAAAGTGGTGTCCTTGCCGGCCGAAGCCATTTGGTTCAAGAGTGTCGCCGAATTGACGGGCAATTCGTCCATGCTCGAATAGGTGGTTTCAAGGGCAGACCCTCCATTCGTGCGATTGTTGTTTCGATGAATGGCAAAGTCCCACGATGGTGCCTCGGGCTGCTTGTCAACCTCGACGACATCCAGCAATTCGTTGTCGTCCAAACCCTCGCCCGTTATGACACGGAAGCGATAGGTATATATCTTCGACGTACCATCCCATTCGCCTGTCAACGTCCTCGGCACCTTATACGGGTCGAAACGCAGGCAGGAAGAATCCATCGCCTCACCGGCATTCGCCGCGGTGACAGCATCTCGGATGGCATGCAGATCAACGTAAAACCATTCATCCCAATGGTTGGCCTCGATGTATATCGATCCGCTGATGGTATCACCCACAGCAACGACGCTCGAACCTCCTCCGGGAGGCTCGTCGTAGATGCCGCTCATGATGCCTTCGCAACTGGTCAGCATCACTGCCCACAACATTAGACCAAAAAGGGCAATAATATCTCTCAATTTGAATTGTTAATTGTTAGCTTCTAACAGTTAATTATTAATTGTTAATTGTTAATTATTAATTGTTTAACTGTTAACTGTTAATTGTTAATTGAATCAACCTCGTCCTGGACCCAAGTCAGGACATAGTCTTCAGTAAAATCAAAGTGAATGCGCATAGGCAGTTCCCTGCCTTCGACATGCAACAGAATCAGTTTCCGCTCCATATCGACACACACGATGGAAGTAAGTTTCTTCAGGTCGTAAAAAGATTGACCCAAGACCTTGAATGCCGATTCCTTGCCGCTCCATGCCAGATGAAAAGCCAGGTCAATATCAGGAGTCAAGGAAAGGACTGTCACCTCGTCGGGAGTAAGGAACTGAGGCACAACACGCTGCACGCGGTCTCCCCTGCGTTCGATGTCGATGCCGACAGGCACATCGGAAGTTATAACGGCAACATACTGTTTCGTATGGCTGAAACTGATGTAGGGTGCATCAGGCTCGTCAATCGAAGGCTTGCCGTAGCGATCGTAAACGATGGGCTTCTCTTCGCCATACATGAGTTCCTTCAAAGCCCTTCGGACCGACAGAATCTCCATAAGCCGACGACTGCCGGGCTTGAGGTTCCTGATTTTTGCTTCGAAGTACTCAGGATGCGAGAGGCTGGCACGCAGTTCCTCTTCGGTTTCCGTAATCTTCCAAACGATATAATCGGGTGCTGTCATCTTAGGGCAGTTTTATGCGAACACGATCGATGCGACGCTTGTCCATCGACAACACGGTAAACTCTATTCCTCGGAATCGTATCACTTCGTGAACACGCGGGAAGTTCTGCTTGATCTCGAGCAGCAATCCGCCAATCGACTCGCAGTTGTCGGCCTTTTCACCCAGGTCATCGTCCTGGTCCAGACCCGTCACCTTGCAGAAATCGGAGAGCGACGTGCGTGCCTCGAAGATCCATTCCTTCTGATTCACCTTCTGCCACGTCTGCACATCCTCATCATATTCGTCGTGAATCTCTCCGACGATTTCCTCGAGCACATCCTCCATGGTGATCAGTCCCGAAGTGCCACCGAATTCATCCACCACGATGGCCATGTGAAGCCGCTTCTGGCGGAAGTCGTCGAGCAGGTCGTCGATAGGTTTGTTTTCGGGCACATAATATGGCTCACGGATGAGGGTCTGCCACTGGAACTTGTCGTCACGATTCAGATAAGGCAGTAGGTCCTTGATGTAAAGGATGCCCTTGATGTGATCCTCGGTCCCTTCGATGACGGGCATTCGACTGTATTTCTGATCGACGACCTTCGTCAGCACCTTGCTGAACGGCATATCGACGTCGATGGTAACCATCTCCGAGCGGGTGGTCATCGCGTCCTTCACCGTCTTGTCGCCAAATTCGATGATGCCCTCCAGCATCTTCTTCTCGTCGTTGTGCACCTGCGTAGTCACCTTCAGGGCATCGCTCAGGTCGTCCATCGTCACGTCGTCGGTCATCTTGTCGGCCAGATGACGGTTCAGTCCGCCCATACTCTTGACAAGCAGCAGAATGAAGGGATGGAAGATTCTGGTGAGGAATTTCATGATGGGGCTCACGCTCCTGCTGAACGACAGGGCATGATGCGATGCATATACCTTGGGGAGTATTTCGCCAAAAAGAAGCAGCAGAAAGGTCAGGATGATGGTCTGACTCACGAAAATGAGCCATCCCGGATTATCGCTCACAGGCATCACCTGGGCAAAAAAGTAACTGAACAACATGATGATGGCAACATTCACGAAGTTGTTGCCTATCAGTATGGCTGCCATCAGGTTCTCCTGCTTCTCAAGCAGTTCCTGGATAAGTCCATCTCGATTGTTTTCGTCCTCGTCAAGCTTGTCGAGGTCACGTGGTGAAAGAGAAAAGAAAGCCACTTCGGATGCAGAGATGCATGCCGAAGCCAAAAGCAGCACGACGGCTATCACTAGCGAGACGATAGCTGCAACATTGGGAGCAAATAAATGTATACTGTCTAAGTCCATCGGGACAGGTTTATAAATGTAAACCGATAATTAACTGTTAATTGTTAATTATTAATCGGTTAACAAGTAATTGTTAATTGTTAACTGTTAATTGTTAATTATTTTAGTTAATTGTTTTTGTGAGGCTTGCCATCCAGAAGTTGTTTCTGCAACTTGGCCTGCGAGATGCCGCGTGTGATGCGGCCACGATAGCAAAGCGAGATGTCACCGGTCTCTTCGCTCACCACGACAACCTGCGCATCACAGATTTCCGATATGCCCAAGGCGCTGCGGTGACGCAGGCCCAACTCGGCGGGAATGCGACGGTTGCGACTGGTGGGCAGAACGCCTGCAGCCTGGGCTATGCGTCCGTTACGTATCAGCATCGCGCCATCGTGTAGGGGCGAATTCTTGAAGAACACCTGCTCTATAAGACGGGCCGAGACGATGGCATCCATCTCACATCCCGGCGGAGAGATCAGGGGTTCGACATCATCGTAGCGTTGCACTACGATAAGCGCTCCCACCTTATGCTCCGACATGTGCTGGCAGGCAAGAATCACAGCATCGACCCACTTCGTGTCGTCATTCTTTGCCAATTCCTCCTTGCCAAAGAATCGCAGCATGCTGCTCCATTGGTGACGCGAACCCAGTCGAATCAACGCCTGACGTATCTCGTTCTGGAAGAGGATGACCAGAATGACCATCGAGACAGAGACCACCAGATCGAGGATACCGCCCAACAGTCGGAACTCGAAGAATCGCAAGCCAACCCAGAGGACGATGATGGCAATAAGTCCCTTGAAAATGACAATCGTGCCATTTCCTTTCGACCAACGATAAAGGTAGAACATCAGAGCGGCAACGCCCAGAATGTCTATCAAGTCTTTTATGCCAAATTCCCACATATCTTTATGGCTTCTACAGCCTCTTTAACATCGTGAACTCTCAGGATGGATGCTCCGTGAAGCAGCGCATAGGTGTTGAGCACCGTCGTGCCGTTCAAGGCATGCAGGGCATCCGTTCCGAGCAGTTTGTAAACCATCGACTTTCGGCTCACGCCCACCAGCAACGGATAGTCGGGAAACGCTTCCCGTATCCTGTCAAGCCCCTTCATCAATGCATAGTTCTGCTCCAAGGTCTTGGCAAATCCGAAACCAGGATCGAGGACCACGTTTTCAAACCCTTCGAACCCTTCGAACTTTTCGAACTTTTCGCTCCGAGCTCTGCTCGCGCGCACCGAAGGAAGCAACCTCTTACACAGCTTCCCCACCTGCCCCTTGAAGAAACGGATCACCTCGTCCACCACTCCATCGGCGTAGTCGGTACGTTGCTGCATGTCCTGAGGAGTGCCCCGACTGTGCATCAGAATATAGATGGCGCGTGTGCGAGCCACGACGTCGAACATCTTCTCATCGAGCGTACCGCCCGAAATGTCGTTGATGATGTCTGCGCCAAGTTCGGCAACGCACATCTCAGCCACAGCTGCGCGAAAAGTATCGACGCTGACCAATGGCTTCTGACCATTGCCATCGTGCTCGTCGTACCACTTTTCAGCCTCGTCAACAACAATCGGCAAGGCCCAGCGAAGACGCTCCATTTCAGCCTCGGCACTGATGTCCAGAGCACCCGGTCTGGTCGAATATGCACCCACATCAATTATCGCTCCTCCCTCGTCTAATATTTGGCGCACACGCTCGCGTAAGACGGATTGCTCCTGTACGCGGCTGGCCTCATAGAACGAGTCAGGAGTTACGTTGATGATGCCCATCACACAAGGAGTAGGGGGCATTTTCGACACTTTCATGTTGCAAAGTAACATCATTTTTTGTAGAAATGCAAGTGAATGACACCAAAAAGTGAAAAAAAATAGGAAAGTTACCCTAAAAATTAACTATCTTTACACCGCAATAAGCAAAATAATTGTTTTTTCTCGACAACGTTGTCAAGAGATACGCGCATTTATACAACGACATTATCTTTGCAGTACAAAAAAACACTAAAACTATTACTGCTATGTTTGAAACCTTCAAATCAATGGATGGAATGCTGCAAGTCTATTGGATCCTCGCAGCAGTCTCGAGTATCATCTTCATCATTCAGGCCATCATGACCTTCATCGGCTTCGACGCCGATAGTGATGTCGATATGTCCACAGCACCCGACCAGATTCCCGAGAGTGGCGATGCTGCCTTCGATGCCGCTGGCTTCCATCTCGTATCGGTCAAGTCAGTCATCTGTTTCATTCTTGGTTTCGGCTGGACAGGCGTGCTCTGCTGGAATTACATCCCCAACCGCGTCCTGCTTGGACTGCTCGCTGTCGTCGTGGGCCTCATCTTCATGTCGCTCATCGCATTCCTGCTCTTCCAGATGATGAAACTCAACCGCGACAACACATTCCGTGTTGAGCAAACCATCGGACTCCCTGCCGACGTCTATCTCCGCATTCCAGGCAACCGCAAGCAGACCGGAAAGATCACCGTTTCGCTCAATGGTTCCACGCATGAGCTCGAAGCCCTCAGCGACACCGACATCCCCACGGGTGCCAAGGTCCGCATCAAGGAAATCGTCCAAGGAGAGACCGTCCTGGTCGAAAAGATTTGAGTACTCCGAAAACTCCGACAATTCTTATTAACCAATAATACTATCAAATTATGTCTTTCACAGAAGCCGTAAAAACTTGCTTTGCCAAGTACGTAACGTTTAGTGGTCGTGCCCGCCGTTCCGAGCACTGGTACTTCTTTCTCTTCATCACGCTGATTCAGATTGTCCTTTACATCTGGCTTATGACCGTCATTATGGGGCCAATGACAGAATTCATCCAGCGCGGTGGTGATCCTCAGGATGTCGAAGCCATCAAGGAGATCTTCCTCGGCGCCATCACTTCGCCAGCCTGCATCGCTTTGATTGCATTCTCGCTGGCTACATTGCTGCCCATCATCGCTGTGCAGATTCGTCGCATGCACGACACAGGCCGTTCTGGCTGGTGGTCGATGACCTACTGGGGTGGAAACCTACTGAGCGTCTTCGTGCCTTTTGCATCGCTTGTCGGTGCCATCTGGTTCATCTACCTTGCTTGCCAGGATTCCCAGCCAGGCGATAATGTCTATGGTCCAAACCCCAAGGGCGAAGAAGCTTTTACTACCAGTAACTTCTAACGAGTCAATCTTTCACATCCGATTTTAATCAACCCTAAAAACAATACATTATGCTATTTGATCCTTCATTACTTCCATTGATTCTCATCCTCGTGTTGATTGTCATTGTGGCTGCCCTCTTGAAACGCTATCGTCGCTGCCCCTCCGACAAGATTCTCGTTGTCTATGGCTCTACTGGCAAAGGCTCAGCCAAGTGTGTACATGGTGGTGGCGTGTTCGTATGGCCTATCATCCAGGACTACGCCTACCTCAACCTCACCCCTATCTCTATTGAAGCGAACCTCACCAATGCCCTCTCGCGCCAGAACATCCGTGTCGACGTTCCCTGCCGCTTCACCGTGGGTATCAGCACCGAGTCTGATTCGATGAACAACGCTGCCGAGCGTCTGCTTGGTCTTTCGGCCAACGACATTCAGGATATGGCACGTGATATTCTTTTCGGCCAACTCCGTCTCGTCATCGCCTCCATGTCAATCGAGGAACTCAACCAGGACCGTGACGTCTTCCAGGAGAACATCAAGAAGAACGTCGAGATAGAGCTCAAGAAGATCGGTCTGAAACTCATCAACGTGAACATCACCGATATCAAGGACGAATCGGGCTATATCGAGGCCCTCGGTCAGGAAGCCGCTGCCAAGGCTATCAACGAAGCCAAGGTAAAGGTTGCCGAGAAGGAGAACGAGGCAAAGGCCAAGGTTGCCGAACAGGAGATGTCGGGTGAAACCGGTAAGGCACACTTCCAGATGGAGACCCGTAAGGCTGTGGCTGCCGCCAATGCCGAAGCCATCAAGGGCGAAAACAACGCCAAGGTCGAAATCGCCAATTCGCAGGCCGACCTCCGCGAACGTGAAGCCGAGGCTCAGCGCCGTGCTACCGCTGCCGAGAAGATCGCAGCAGCCAAGGCACTCGAAGAGTCGTACGTCGCCGAGCAGAAAGCCGAGTTGGCACGTGCCGAACGCGAACAGGCCACCCAGAAGGCCAACGTCATCGTGGCTCAGGAAATCGAGAAGCAGCGTCTCATCGTGGCTGCCGAAGCCGAAGCCGAGCGCAAGCGTGTCAATGCAAAAGGTGAAGCCGACAGCGTTGCCTTCCGCGCCAAGGGTGATGCCGATGCCGTTGCCATCAAGGCCAAAGGTGAAGCCGACGCCATCAAGACCAAGGCCGAAGGTGAAGGTGTGGCTGCTGCCACCCGCGCCAAGGGTGAGGCTCAGGCCATCTTCGCCAAGATGGAAGCCGAAGCCAAGGGTCTCTTCGAGGTTCTTACCAAGCAGGCTTCCGGTTACGACAAGATGATCCAGGCTGCAGGCGATGCCAACAAGGCTTACACCCTGCTCCTCCTCGAAAAGCTTCCCGAACTCGTCAAGACGCAGGTCGATGCCATCAAGGGCATCAACATCGACAAGGTTACCGTTTGGGATACGGGCAATGGCGGCGAAGGCAAGTCTTCGACAGCCAACTTCGTATCGGGCCTCTACAAGAGCATCCCGCCCCTGCAGGACCTCTTCAACCAGGCTGGCATGAAACTCCCCGATTACCTGGGCACCAAGAAAGACGAGACCGAGGCTACCGAGGTCAAACCCGAGGAATAACCCATCACCTTATATGCTGCTATGGCCGCCTAAAAAGCGGTCATAGCAACTATCGTTTTTAGCTCCTAAAGCTATCTAAAATATCTAGAGTTTCTAGAGCTTCTAGAATATCTAGAGCATCTAGACAATCCAGCCCACCTCCGATTCTATACCAATTAACCACATCCTCCCATGAAATCTCACATTCTCCTCTCCCTGCTTCTCTTCGTTCCGGCGGTCATCTCTGCCCAAGGCATTCCCGTCCTCGAGACAGGAGGCAAAGCGATGCCCGACGAGTGGATTGATATCGATACAGGTCATCGCATCGTCAAACTCACACGTCGCGCCGGTGCCAATCGCTCGTTCTATTTCCACAACCATCCCTTCGTCGGCGATGAGATGCTCTTCGTAGGCACCGACGTAGTTCAGGCTTCGACCGACATAGTAGCAGGCAATGGCACGCAGGGCGTCATCAAGCAGATGTATGCCGTCAATCTCAAGACCTTCGAAATCCGTCAGGTGACCCACGAGGCACAAGGCGTCTCCACCGAAATCGTTTGCCCTGCCACCCGTGAACTCTTCTTCCAGCGCCGCGACAGCATCTTTTCATGCTCTGTCGTCGATGGCGCAACACGCCTCATTGCCAAGCTCCCCGCTGGTCGCACCGGACATATTGCTGCCGTCAATTGTGATGGCACACGCCTCGCCGGCACCTTCGACAATCCGGAAGAAGCACGCATCCTGCGCGATCATCCCAAGAAGGGCGATTTCTTCAACCTCATCTTCGAAGCCAAACTCGAAAAGACCATCTTCACCATCGATACACAGACAGGCGAGTTCAGCGACATCTGGACCGACAATGCCTGGCTCAACCATCTGCAGTTCTCTCCCACCGATCCCAACCGCCTGCTCTTCTGCCACGAGGGACATTGGCATAAGGTCGATCGCATCTGGAACATCGACATCCGTTCGCGCAAGGAACTCGACCGAGCCGGCTTGAAGGACAAGCCCGCCCGCCAGCCTGTGCTGATGCACAAGCGTACCGTCTATCGCGAGATTGCCGGTCACGAATGGTTCGGTGCCGATGGCCGCTACATCTACTTCGACCTGCAGAAGCCGCGCAGCACCACGTTCTACGTCGGCAAGGTCGATGTCGAGACGCTGCACGAGGAAATCTACCCGCTGCTTCGCGATGAATGGGCCGTTCACTACACCACGTCGTGGGACGAGAGTTTCCTGGCTGGCGATGGCGGGTCAAAGACATCGGTTGCACATTCCAACAGGGACCAGTGGATCTTCCGCTACGATTATCCGATGACGCGCAATTCCCTGGGCGGCTCCTTCCCCACCTCGCAGGATTCCATCTACACCATCGTGTGCGACAGTCTCAAGTCGGAGAAACTGGTCAACATGAAGTATCACAACTACAACCTCGAACCCAATGTCCACTTCAGTCCCGATGACAAATGGATAATCTTCCGAGCCAACTTCGAAGGTTTTGACAATGTCTATGCGGTAGAATTGTAACTCGAGGCTCTTCTATCACGAATTAGCGAATTAGCGTTTTCTTTTAGTCTAATATGCACTTCAGGAATAAGGCATCTTTTCTTCTATCGACACTCCTGCTGTGTCTTGTCCCTCTTGCTTCGTTGTTTGCACAACCCAAGGCACCCAAGCAGATACAGCAGCAGTGGGGCGACCAGCTCAACGGCACCTACATCAATCCCATCCTTCCTGCCGACTACAGCGATCCGGATGTCATCCGTGTAGGCGAGAGATACTATATGGTGGCCTCCGACTTCCACTTCATCGGCATGCAGATCCTTGAGTCAGACGATATGGTGAATTGGCGTGTCGTGACGCAGGTCTATGACCGTTTCGACTATCCGGGCTGGGACACCAACAAGCATTATGCAGGCGGCTCGTGGGCGCCTGCGCTGCGTTATCAGGAGGGACGATTCTACATCTATTTCTGCACACCCGACGAAGGGCTCTTCATGACCTCTGCTCCAGAAGCGGCAGGACCTTGGGAGCCCCTCCATCTCGTCAGGCAGGTACCCAAATGGGAAGACCCCTGCCCGTTCTGGGACGATGAGATTGTCCACGAAGCCGATGGCACCCGTGTCATCCCCGGTCAGGCTTATCTCGTCCGCAGCCGACACGGTGCAGGCCCCATCATCGTCCACAAGATGAGTCGCGACGGCAGGCAGTTGCTCGACGAAGGTGTCACGGTCTATGAAGGCCCCGTCGCCGAAGGTCCCAAGTTCATGAAGCGCAACGGATACTACTACATTTCGATTCCCGAAGGTGGCGTCGAACGTGGTTGGCAGACAGTGCTCCGCTCGAAGGACATCTATGGTCCCTACGAAAGCCGACGTGTGCTCGAAACGGGCTCCACCTCCATCAATGGTCCTCACCAGGGCTCCATCGTCGATACGCCCGACGGCGCGTGGTGGTTCTATCATTTCCAGCACGCAGGAGCTATCGGTCGCATCGTGCATCTGCAACCCATGACGTGGCAGGACGACTGGCCGGTCATCGGCGTCGATTACGATGGCAATGGTGTCGGCGAACCTGTCAATACGTGGGCGACGCCCATCAAGGACAAGCCCATCGACCATGCTGCCCACCTCCCCTATCAGGACATCAGCTTCAAGCCCGAAGGCCTCAGTCCGCTCTGGCAATGGAACCACAATCCCGTCGACACAGCCTGGTCGCTCACCGAGCATCCCGGCGCATTGACACTCCACGCCCTGCAGTCCGAGGACTTCAAGGCCGCGCGCAATACCATCACGATGCGCACCATGGGCTACGACATCGATGCTGACATCGTCCTCGACGTCAGCAATCTTGCCGACGGCGGTCGCGCCGGTTTAGCCTGCATCGGACGAAGCAACGAACTGCTCGGCGTCCTTCGCGAAGGCGACACATTTTATCTCTACCGCAATATCCCCCAGCCCCGCGAGGTCTTCCTCAATGGCCGCACCCGCACCATCTTCGACGAAAAGGAGTCAAGGCTCCAAGAACTTCCAATCACTCTGGATACCACAATCATTCCGTCCCCGCCACCTCCTCCTAAAGCTTTGTCCTCTTCGGGTACTACGCTTTTATGCCCCCCTCGGGCCAAAATCTGCTTCAGTATTCACTTCGACCTCCGAACCCAAAGCTACCACTTCTCCTATAGCCTCGACGGTGAAATATTCGACCCCGTCGGCGACCCATTCTTCGTCGATTACGGCAACTGGAAAGGCGTACGCTGGGGCATCTACCACTACAATGTCCTTGGCCCTTCCGGCAGCGTCACTGCAGAAAAGTACCAATGGCCAATCTATCCCTAAAGAATTCACATCGACCACACCCATGCGCAAAGACAGTTTCATCTACCGATTCTTCAATCTCTATTACGAAGGCTTCAGGGACATGAAGCTGGGCCGTACGTTGTGGACCATCATCCTCATCAAGCTGTTCATCATGTTCGCCATCCTCAAGGTGTTCTTCTTCCCCAATTTCCTGAAGGAACACGCCCCCGGCAACGAATCCTCCTACGTCGCCACCGAGCTCATCGACCGCGCCGAGCCTTAGGCCCGCCCCTCCCCCCGTTTCCGTGGCGGCCATCCTTGCCCGCCCCCTCATGTTCCGTTTGTTGCGATGCCATCGCAACTCACCCCCCCCCGTTTCCGTGGCAGCCATACTTGGCTGCCCTCCCCCTTAAAACACAAAACCCCAAATATTATGACAAACCTCCTTCTAATCGATGCCGGCACCATTGAGTGGTCGAGAGCACAATTCGCTCTCACGGCAATCTACCATTGGCTCTTCGTACCCTTGACGCTCGGCCTGGCCGTCATCATGGGTATCATGGAGACCTGCTACTATCGCACCAAAGACACCTTCTGGAAAGACGCTGCCAAGTTCTGGCAGAAACTCTTCGGCATCAACTTCGCCATGGGCATCGCCACGGGTATCATCCTCGAATTCGAGTTTGGCACCAACTGGAGCAACTACTCATGGTTCGTGGGCGACATCTTCGGCGCACCATTGGCCGTCGAGGGCATCGTCGCCTTCTTCATGGAATCGACCTTCGTGGCCGTGATGTACTTCGGATGGAACAAGGTCTCGCGCGGTTTCCACCTCGCCTCCACCTGGCTCACCGGTCTCGGCGCCACCATCTCAGCGTGGTGGATCTTGGTGGCCAACGCATGGATGCAGTATCCCGTCGGCTGCGAATTCAACCCCGACACGATGCGTCACGAGATGGTTTCGTTCTCCGAAGTCGCCCTCTCTCCCTTTGCTATCTCGAAGTTCTGTCACACCGTCACCTCGGCGTGGATTGTCGGCGCAGTCTTCTGCGTGGGCGTCTGCTGCTGGTACCTGATGAAGAAACGCGACACAAGACTTGCGCTCGAAAGCCTCAAGATTGGCGCCATCGTCGGCCTCGTTGCCTCCCTGCTTGCTGCAGCTACCGGACACAAGTCGGCACAGGACGTTGCCGAAGTTCAGCCCATGAAACTGGCTGCCATGGAAGCGCTCTACAATGGTGGCACCGATGTTGGCCTCACTGCCGTCGCATGGGTCAATCCCTTCAGCCAGCCCGACTATGCAAACGACGAGTCAGCACCTTTGAAGATTGAGATGCCCTATGCCCTGTCGTTCATGGCAACCAACGACATTCACGGATATGTGCCCGGCATCAACGACCTGCTGAATGGTTATACGAAGCCCGACGGCACACGTGAGCCCTCCATCGACGAGAAGATTGAACGAGGCAAGAAAGCCATCGTTGCCCTTGCCGACTATCGCAAGGCAAGGCAGGAAGGCGTGCCAGTAGATTCCCTCGGCGCACAACTTGCCACCATCAACGAGAACATGAAATACTTCGGTTACGGCTACATCAAGGACAAGGATCAGGTGGTGCCCTACATCCCCATCAACTTCTGGGCATTCCGCATCATGGTAGGCATTGGCTGCCTTCTGATTCTTTTCTTCGCCATCGTGATTGCCGGGGCATACAAATGGCCCGCCAAACTCTGGCAGAAACGCGACATCACCTCCCTGCCCCATTGGCACTATTGGGTAGCCATCGCGCTCATCCCGTTGGCATATATTGCCTCCGAGAGCGGTTGGCTCGTGGCAGAATTCGGCCGTCAGCCGTGGACCATCCAGGATATGCTGCCCACCTGGGTAGCCGTCAGTGACCTGCACAGTTCGTCGGTCATCATCACGTTCTTCCTGTTCCTCATCCTCTTCACCACCATGCTCGCTGTCGAAATCAACATCCTCATCAAGCAAATCAAGAAAGGACCGGATTATTCGGCCTGATCTCGCGTTCTCATGGCAGCCATGCTTGGCTGCCCACTTAACCCCTCACCCCCGTTCTCGTGGCAGCCATCCTTGGCTGCCCTCTCACCCCTCTTAACCCCTCCCCCATATGACCTACTCATTTCTCCAACAATACTGGTGGTTCATCGTTTCACTGCTCGGTGCGCTGCTCGTCTTCCTGCTCTTCGTACAGGGAGCCAACTCATTGGCCCGTAGTTTGGGCAATACCGAAGAAGGCCGACGCCTGGTCTTCAATTCCACCGGACGCAAGTGGGAATTCACCTTCACCACCCTCGTCACCTTTGGTGGTGCCTTCTTTGCCTCCTTTCCACTCTTCTACTCCACCTCGTTCGGCGGAGCCTATTGGCTGTGGATGATCATCCTCTTCACCTTCGTGCTGCAGGCGGTCAGCTACGAGTTCCAGAACAAGATTGGCAACTTCCTTGGTCCCCGCACCTTCCAGTTCTTCCTCTTCCTCAACGGCATCGTCGGTCCATTGTTGTTGGGCGGCGCCGTATCGACCTTCTTCGAAGGCTCGAACTTCGTGGTCGAAAAAAGCAATCTGGTGAATGCAGGAGCCCTGACGCCCGTCATCAGTCACTGGGGCAATGCCTCGCACGGCCTTGATGCGCTGCTCAATCCCTGGATTCTCGTCTTTGGCTTTGCCGTAGTGTTCCTGGCACGCACCTTGGGCATCCTCTACATTATCAATAACGTTGCCGACGAGGACATCCGTCGTCGTGGCGTCCTTGGGCTCAAGGTCAATGCAGCCGCCTTCGTCGTGCTCTTCGTCGTCTATCTCATCCACCTCTTGCTGAAGGACGGCTTTGCCTACAACGAGGCAGGCGTCATCACGGTGGAGCCGTTGAAGTATCTCAACAACTTCCTCCAGATGTGGTATCTCCTCGTCCTGTTGCTGATAGGTGTTGTGCTCGTACTCTTCGGCATCGGCAAGACCATCGTTTCGAAGCAGTACATCTGCGGCATCTGGCCTGCCGGCATTGGCACCGTGCTCGTCGTGCTGGCATTGCTGCTCTGCGCCGGGTGGAATGGCACAGCCTACTATCCATCGACCGCCGACCTGCAGTCGTCGCTCACCATCTGCAACTCCTGCAGCAGCGAGTTCACGCTGCGCACCATGTTCTATGTCTCCTTCCTCGTTCCCTTCGTCCTCGCCTACATCGTCTATTGCTGGCGTGCCATCGACAAGAAGAAACTCGACAAGGAAGAGATCAAGACCGATCATGCTTATTAAATAACGCAAATATCACAGCTATGAAATGGCGTCAACCTCATAGGGCTGGCGCCATTTCTTATAGGACAAGGATCGAACGATGACAGTATAGAATCGACACGTCAACGGATGAACAACAGTTCACGATACTTTGGCAGTGGCCAGAAGGCATCATCGACAATAAGTTCGAGTTTGTCAATCTGACGGCGAATGCTGTCAAAGAAAGGTGCAACCGTGTCGTGATAGGCAATAGCTTTCTCACGCTCATCTGCAATGCGGTTTGCGACCTTGCGTGCTGCCACAAGTTCCTCAACCTGTGTCTCGATACGGCTTGTACGTTCGGCAATCTCTTCGACGAGCTTGAGGTTACGGGCACTGAGTGCATCGGCCTTCATCGCAGGGAATACCTTATGCATGGACTCGATATTGGCCAACAAACGGCTCTGATAATTGGTAGCCACCGGGATGATGTGGTTCATCGAAAGGTCGCCAAGTACACGTGCCTCAATCTGAATCTTCTTCGTATAGGTCTCCCATTTGACCTCATTGCGGGCTTCCAGTTCCTTGCGGGTCATGACACCGAGGCTTTCGAACATCTGAACGCTTTCTGCATCGAGGTATCGATCGAAGATGACTGGGCAGGATGTTTCGACATCGAGACCACGTCGGGCAGCCTCGGCCTTCCATTCATCCGAGTAACCATTGCCATCAAAACGGATGGGTTTGCATGTCTTGATGTCTTCGCGCAGGATATCTATGATAGCATGGAAGGTGGCACTGTGCCCTGTACCGACAAACTTCTCCTCAGTCTCAGCAATACGTGCATCGACACGCTGCTTGAACGAGGCAAGGGCTTCGGCAACTGCACTGTTCAAGGCAATCATAGCCGAAGCGCAGTTGGCCTCACTACCCACGGCACGGAACTCGAAACGGTTGCCCGTGAAGGCAAAGGGGCTGGTTCGGTTGCGGTCGGTGTTGTCGATGAGCAATTCGGGTATCTCGGGGATATCCATTTTCAAGCCCTGCTTTCCATCCATAGCGAGCAGATTGTCGCGATCAGCTTTCTCTATATGGTCGAGCAACTCGCTCACCTGACGACCGAGGAAACTCGATATGATGGCCGGTGGTGCTTCGTTGGCACCCAATCGGTGTGCATTGGTGGCACTCATGATACTTGCTTTCAGAAGCCCGTTGTGACGATACACACCCATCAATGTTTCGACGATGAATGTGGCAAAACGGAGGTTTTGTTCCGGAGTCTTGCCAGGAGCATGGAGCAGCACGCCATTATCGGTCGAGAGACTCCAGTTGTTGTGCTTGCCACTGCCGTTGATGCCGGCAAAAGGCTTCTCGTGCAAGAGAACACGGAATCCATGCTTGCGGGCCACACGCCTCATCACCGACATGAGCAACATGTTGTGATCGACAGCCAGGTTCGTTTCCTCGAAGATGGGCGCAAGTTCGAACTGATTGGGTGCCACCTCGTTATGTCGTGTCTTGCAAGGGATGCCTAGTTCGAGTGCTTCGATCTCAAGTTCTCGCATAAAGGCAGCCACACGTTCAGGAATCGAACCGAAATAATGATCGTCCATCTGCTGGTTCTTGGCCGAATCGTGCCCCATCAACGTACGGCCTGTCAGCAACAGGTCGGGACGTGCCGAATAGAGACCTTCGTCCACAAGGAAATATTCCTGTTCCCAACCGAGGTTCGAAGTCACCTTCTTTACCGTTGGATCAAAATAATGGCAAACCTCCGTGGCAGCCACATTCACGGCATGCAAAGCGCGCAACAAAGGAGCCTTGTAGTCGAGCGACTCACCTGTGTAGGAGATGAACACAGTGGGGATACAGAGTGTGTCGTCAATAATGAAAACGGGGCTGGTAGGATCCCAAGCAGAATAACCACGTGCTTCGAAAGTGCTACGAATACCACCGCTGGGGAAACTGGATGCATCGGGCTCCTGCTGAACGAGCAACTTGCCCGTAAACTCCTCGACCATGCCGCCCTTACCATCATGTTCGATAAACGAATCATGCTTCTCGGCCGTACCTTCGGTCAATGGCTGGAACCAGTGTGTATAGTGCGTCACTCCGTTTTCGGTAGCCCACTGCTTCATACCTTCTGCCACGGCATCAGCCACGTCACGCTCCAGGCGTGCTCCGTTGTCCATCACGTCAATCATCTTCGCATAGACGTCCTTCGAAAGGTACGTGTACATCTTTTCGCGGTTGAAAACCTTCTTGCCAAAATACTTGGCAGGTCTCTCAACGGGTGCTTCTACGTCAAGGGGCTTCTTCTTGAAAGCCTCACCGACAACCTGAAATCTCAATGTTTCCATAATTGTAATTGTTAATGGTTAATTATAAATTGTTAATTGTTAATTATTAATTGTTATTTGAAAAGCCATTTTTCCAATCGACTATTCGCTGCAATGCTTCTTGGGTGTTTTCATGACTTCCGAAAGCCGTTAGTCGAACAAAACCCTCACCCGAAGGGCCGAAGCCTACGCCAGGCGTACAAACCACACCGGCACCATGAAGCAGAGCTTCGAAGAATTGCCAGGACGTCATGCCATCGGGCGTACGCATCCAGATATAGGGAGCATTTTCACCGCCGTAGCACTCGAAGTCGAGACTGCGCAGCACGTCCAGCATCCGACGAGCATTGTCCATGTAATAATCGATGGTTGCCTGCACCTGCTTCCTGCCTTCTTGCGTATAGATGGCCTCTGCCGCACGTTGCGAGATGTAACTGGTGCCGTTGAACTTGGTGCATTGGCGACGGTTCCAAAGGTGACCGAGATGGATGCGTTCGCCCTGATGTGTCGCAGCCGTCACTTCCTTTGGAACAATCGTATAGCCACAACGCACTCCCGTGAATCCAGCCGTCTTGGAATAGGAATGGAACTCGATGGCGCAACGTCGGGCATCGGCTATCTCGTAGATGCTGCGAGGAATCTCTGCATCACGAATGTAGGCATGATAGGCTGCATCGTAGAGGATCAGCACATCGTTCTCCAATGCAAATTGCACCCATCGTTCAAGGTCTTCCCGACTGATGACGGCACCCGTAGGGTTGTTGGGAAAACAAAGATAGACCACATCGACATGCTGTCCCTTTGGTGCGGAAGGCACAAAACCGTTTTCGTCCGAACAAGGCATATAAAGGATGTTCGACCAACGGCCGTCCTGTGCTTTTGTTCCTGCACGTCCTGCCATCACATTGCTGTCGATATAGACCGGATAGACCGGGTCGCTGACACCAATAATACAATCCTGTCCGAGTAGTTCCTGGATATTGCCCGTATCGGACTTCGCGCCATCATTGACAAAGATCTCTTCGGTGTCCATCGGGATGCCTCGCTCCTGGAAGTCATTTTGCGCGATGGCCTCACGCAGGAAGTCATAGCCCTGTTCCGGGCCATAGCCTCGGAAACTCGAAGATGATGCCATCTCATCAACGGCCTTGTGCATTGCCTGGATTACAGCGGGACAAAGGGGTTGAGTCACATCGCCGATGCCCAGACTGATGACTTTGGTCTCGGGATGTGTGGCCCGAAAGGCCTTGACACGCCTGGCGATGTCGGCAAAAAGATAGCCGGACGAAAGGCCGAGGAAATTTTCGTTTACAAATGCCATATTACTTTGATTTAGATTTCAATCTCTCCGTCAAAAACGAATGTAGCGGGGCCCGTCATATAAAGATGGTTGTCAGAACGTCGCCATTCGATGTCAAGAGTGCCACCATCCATCTCGATACTGCAATTGCGGGAAGCATGACCCGTAATGCAGGCAGCAACGGTCGTAGCGCATGCTCCTGTACCGCAAGCCTGCGTGATGCCGCTACCACGTTCCCAGACACGGGCACGTATTCTGACCTTGTCGGAACCAGCCGAACAGGGGCCGACAACACGGGCGAATTCGATGTTGCATCGTTGGGGAAAGGCTGGATGATGTTCAAGTTCCGCCCCCTTCTGCCCTACCTGGTCCACGTCTTTGGTGAAGATGACGTAGTGGGGATTGCCCATCGAGACGAATGTTCCCAAAGACAGGTCTGGTGATGATTGAAATTGCTCAGGAACAACCAGTTTCGGTTCTCCCATGTCAACGGTGACGCTCTCCACCCGATCAGCAACGACATGCAGGGTTAATACCTTCACACCCGAACGTGTCCATAGGCGTATCTCGGTCTTGTTTGTCAACCCGCGTTCAAAGACATATTTGCCGATGCAGCGCGAAGCATTGCCGCACATCATAGCCTCACTACCATCTGCATTGAAGATGCGCATTGAGAAGTCGGCTTCAGCCACAGGTGACTCGCCTATCAAAACCAGGCCGTCACTGCCAATTCCTTTATGCCGATCACTCCATCTAATAGCCAATGCATTGGGATCTTCAATCGGGAAGTACCTCGTATCGACATAGATGTAATCATTGCCGCAACCATGCATCTTGGCGAATCGTATCTTTCTCATTTCGTCAGAAATTCGTTAACTTTTTGCGCTGTCTCAATACCACTTGCCATGGCACGTACCACGAGCGATGCACCATTTGCTGCATCTCCACAGACAAAGACGTTTTCGGGATATTCCGGGTGCTGGGGCTTCAGGAAACCCATGGCCAGCAGTACCATCTCTGCCTTGATGATTTCAGGTTCACCTTTTTCAACCATCGTAGGACGACCACCCGCAGGATTCGGCACCCAATCAATTTCCTGCACCTTGACACCAGTCAGCTGTCCGTCCTTTCCAAGGAACTCCAATGTGTTGATGTTCCACCTTCGCGTACATCCCTCTTCATGGCTCGAAGTGGTCTTGAAGGTTCGAGGATAGTTTGGCCAAGGATTCTTGGGGTCGTCAGGACCATCGACAGGTCGTGGCAGGATCTCAATCTGCGTAACGCTCCGGCATCCTTGTCGATGTGCAGTGCCAATACAATCACTGCCCGTATCGCCACCACCGATGACGAGCACGTCCTTGCCCTTCGCAGTGATGCGTTCCTGCTTCGAATACTCATGTCCCGCAAGTACCCGGTTCTGCTGACTGAGCAGTTCAAGGGCAAAATGGACGCCCTTCAAATCGCGACCTGGCACGTTGAGGTCACGAGCTGTGGGTGTGCCTGTGGCAATGACTACTGCATCGTACTGGCTGGCAAATGCTGCATCGCAATGCACTTCCTCACCATATCTGAACTGGATGCCCTCTTGCTCCAAAAGCCGGAGACGACGATCGATGATGACCTTGCCCAACTTGAAGTTCGGAATGCCATAGCGAAGCAATCCTCCGGCAGCCTCATTCTTTTCGAAGACTGTGACACAATAGCCCATCTGATTCAGTCTGTCGGCTGCTGCCAGTCCGGCAGGGCCGGCACCGACGACGGCCACCTTCTTGCCATTTCTTTCAGGCATACGCAATGGTATGAATCCTTCGCGAAAGGCAGCCTCGGCAATCGATGCCTCGTCTTCGCGATTGGTGGTAGGCTCATGCAGGATGAGATTGAGCACGCAAGCCTTTTCGCAAAGTGCCGGGCAGACACGTCCAGTGAATTCAGGGAAAGGATTGGTGGACGAAAGCAATTGGTAGGCCAGTTCCCAGTCGCCACGATAGAGCGCATCGTTCCACTCCGGTGGTTTATTGCCCAATGGGCAGGCCCAGTGGCAAAAGGGCACACCGCAATCCATGCAACGCGAGGCTTGCTGTCTTCGTTCACGGGTATTGAGCGTCTGTTCCACTTCGCCAAAGTCATGTATTCTATCGTGTATCGGTCGATATCCTGCCTCCTGACGCCGTATCTCCAAGAATGCTTTTGGATTTCCCATATTTTCTTATTTTATAAATATATAAACATTTTTTCAAAACCTGTCATCTCAATAATCGCGCTGAATATCCGCAATCTTCTGACGCAACTTGGCCATCTGTTCCTCCTGGAGCACACGTTTGTATTCGATGGGCACCACTTGGATGAAGTCTTCGACATAATGCGACCAGTTGTCAAGCATTCGAAGGGCAAGTTTTGAACCTGTATAGAGGTAATGCTGACGAATCAGTTCGTGCAGCTCCTTGCGTGAAACGCTGTCTTCCACGAGGTTGATTTCCACCATGTCCATGTTACAGAAGTAGTCGAACGAGTGACGACGATCATAGACATAAGCTACTCCGCCTGTCATACCAGCTGCAAAGTTGCGCCCCGTCTCACCGAGAACTACCACTCTACCACCCGTCATGTACTCGCAGCAATGGTCTCCTGCACCCTCGATGACAGCGATGGCTCCGGAGTTGCGAACGCCAAAACGCTCACCGACACGACCATTGATGTAGAGTTCTCCCGAAGTGGCACCATATAGTCCCGTGTTGCCTGCGATGATATTATCTTCGGCTGCGAAGTTGCAACGTGTCGGAGGCAAGATAGCAATACGTCCTCCCGAAAGACCCTTGGCAAAGTAGTCGTTGGTCTCACCCTCGAGCTTGAAACTGACACCATGGACCAGGAACGCACCGAACGACTGACCTGCCGATCCCTTGAAGCGAACATTGATTGTATCGTCGGGCAGACCCTCCTGACCATATCGTTTGGCAATCTCACCCGAAAGCATCGCTCCTGTGGCACGGTCGGTATTTCGGATGGCATAGTCCATTGCAACTTCTTCTTTGGAATCCAATGCCTTCGCTGCCGCTGTAAGCATCTGTCGGTCGAGCACTGTTCCCTGCATGCCCAATGGAATGGCAGGCTCCTGGATATTGCCCACAAAGTGCATCACGCCATCCTCCTTGTGCAACAGACGACCGAGATCGAGCACCGATGGATTGGTCTTTATAAGGTCGGTACGCCCCACGATGTCGTTGAGTGAGCGACAGCCCATAGCAGCCAAATATTCTCGTACTTCCTGTGCCAGGAACGTGAAGTAGTTCACCAGATATTCGTAGCGTCCCATGAAATGCTTGCGCAGTTCGGGATTCTGGGTAGCCACACCCATCGGGCAAGTGTTGAGATTGCACTTACGCATCATCACACAACCCAACACAATCAGCACGGTCGTTCCGAATCCGAACTCATCGGCACCCAATAAAGCCATCAGCACAATGTCGCGTCCTGTCTTTATCTGACCATCCACCTGCAGCCTCACTTGTCCACGCAGTCCGTTGCGTACCAGTGTTTGCTGAGTCTCGCTCAAACCTATCTCAGGCGAAATGCCCGCAAATCGCATACTCGACGCAGGCGAAGCACCCGTACCGCCCTCTGCTCCCGAGATGACAATGAGGTCGGCCTTGGCCTTGGCCACACCAGCAGCAATCGTCCCCACTCCACTCTCAGCCACGAGTTTTACGCTGACGGCTGCCTGGGGATTGACATTCTTCAGGTCGAAGATCAGTTGTGCCAGGTCCTCAATCGAATAGATATCGTGATGCGGTGGTGGCGAAATCAGCGAGATGCCTGGTATTGAGTGCCTTGTCTTGGCGATCACCTCATTCACCTTGAAGCCTGGCAGCTGACCGCCTTCACCGGGCTTGGCTCCTTGTGCCACCTTGATCTGTATCTCCTCGGCGTTTACAAGATATTCGGTTGTCACACCAAAGCGACCACTGGCCACTTGCTTGGTCTTGCTCGATAGCGAAATGCCATCGACCGCAGCATGATAGCGTGCTGAATCCTCTCCACCTTCGCCAGTGTTCGAGCGTGTACCCAGCTTGTTCATGGCCAGACAGATGGCTTCGTGCGCCTCCTTGCTCAATGCGCCGAAACTCATGGCTCCGGTCACAAAGTGCTTTACAATCTCGCTCACTGGCTCCACCTCGTCGATAGGGATAGGATTCCTTCGGAAATCCATGAAGTCACGGATAAAGATGGGGTCCCTCTTCTGGTCCACCAGTTTGGTGAATTCCTTGAACTTCTCATAATTGCCGGTTCTCGTTGCAAGTTGCAGCGTGGCGATGGTCTCTGGATTCCAGGCATGCCTGATGCCATCCTTGCGCCAATGGAACTGTCCAAGATTGGGCAATCTCTCGACATCATGGATCGAACGATGTCTTGCCTTCGCATCAGCAGCAATCTTTTCAAGTCCGATGCCCCCTATGGTGCTCACTTCCGTGCCGAAATAGGTCTTCAGCAACGATTCCGACAGTCCTATACTTTCGAAGATCTTTGCCCCACGATAACTGCGGATGGTCGAAATGCCCATCTTTGCCATGATCTTGAACAGTCCTTTCTTCACCGCCTTGATGTAGTTGGCCTCAGCAGTGGCATAGTCTTCCTGGATCTTTCCGCGCTTTACAAGGTCATCCAGAATGGCAAATGTCATATAGGGGCACAATGCCGAAGCGCCATAGCCCAACAACAGCGCAGCATGCATGGTCTCATGAATCTCGCCCGACTCCACAATCAATGCGGTCTGAACACGCTTGCCCACACTGATCAGATAGTGATGCACGGCACTCACAGCCAGAAGGCTCGGGATAGCCACGTGCTGCTCATCCACGTCACGGTCAGTCAGGATGATGTAGTTGTAGCCTTCATCTACCGACTGCTCAGCACGTTTGCAGAGTTGGTCGAGTGATGCCTTCAGGTCATCGGTAAAAAGCATCGGCAACTTGATGGTATTGAAGCCCTTGTAGCGAATGTTGCACAGGATGTCGAGTTGCGTGTTGTTCAGTATCGGGTGTGGCAGTCGCACCATCTTGCAGTTCGTCTCGTCGGGAGTCAAGATTCCTGTTCCCACACGTCCGATATATTCGGTCAGCGACATCACCAGTTCCTCGCGAATGGAGTCGATGGCAGGGTTGGTTACCTGTGCGAATTGCTGGCGGAAGTAATTGAAGAAAACCTGCGGCTTATCGCTGAGCACAGCCAGCGGCGTGTCGTTGCCCATCGAAGCTGTCGGCTCCTGCCCCGTCGTAGCCATCGGGATGATGGTGGCAGAGATTGACTCCTCGGTGTAACCGAATACCATTTCCTTCATCAGCAAATCGTTCATGCCATTCTCCACATGCCTGCCGCTCTTTAGTTTCTCAAGTTGGATGCGGTTGGTCGAAAGCCACTGCCGATAAGGATGTTCCGACGCCAGTTGTTGCTTGATTTCTCCATCATAGTAGATCTTACCCTCCTGCGTATCGACGAGCAGGATCTTGCCTGGCTGCAACCGTCCTTTCTCGGCAATCTTTGTCGGGTCGAAGTCCATGACGCCTACCTCCGAGGCAACCACCATCGTACCATTCGTCGTTATCACATAACGTGCGGGTCTCAGTCCATTGCGGTCGAGCATGCCTCCTGCATAACGACCATCGGAGAACAGCAGCGCTGCCGGACCATCCCACGGCTCCATCAGGATGGAATGGTATTCATAATAAGCCTTCAGATCTTCGCTGATAGGGTTCTTGTCGTTGAACGACTCGGGCACCAGTACGCTCATTGCATGGGGAAGAGACAGACCACTCATCACCAGAAATTCCAGCACATTATCGAGTGAAGCCGAATCCGACATCTGGGGTTGAACAATGGGGGTAATGTGACTGATGTCTCCCAAGGCTTCGCTGTTCAACACCGACTCGCGGGCCTGCATCCATCCACGATTGCCACGGATGGTATTGATTTCACCATTGTGTGCAAGCAGACGGAATGGCTGCGCCAACGACCATGTGGGGAAGGTATTGGTGCTGAATCGAGAATGTACCAACGCCAATCCACTGGTCAGGTAGGGACTGCTCAGGTCGGTGAAATACTGTCGCACCTGCATCGAAGAAAGCATCCCTTTGTATATCATATTCGAGTTCGAAAGCGAGCAGATGTAAAAATCGGGATGTGTGACGCGACGTTCGATTTTCTTTCTTATTATATATAATGTACGAGGAAATGCGTCCAGGTCATCGTCGCTAACTCCAGTGATGAAGACCTGCTTGATGGCTGGTTCGGTTGACTTTGAACGTTCGCCCAGACAATCGGGATTGGTAGGCACCGTGCGCAAGTGCATCAACTGAAGCCCTTCCCGTTCGATCTCCTCGATCATGATACTCAATATCTCGCTTTGCGTCTGCTCATCCTTGGGCAGGAACACGAGTCCCGTTCCGTACTTGCCTTTCTCGGGCACCGGAATGCCTTGAAGCAAAATGAACTCATGAGGAATCTGGATCATGATTCCGGCTCCGTCGCCGTCCTTTCCCACTTCTGCCCCACGATGGCGCATGTTCTCAAGCACATGCAATGCATTGTCCACCAGTTCGTGGCTCTTGCCAGCATGGATGTTCACTATCATTCCGACACCACAGGCATCGTGTTCGTAGTCTCTTTGATAGAGCCCTTGGGCATTTTGATTACTAATAGCCATATATACTTATTATAAAATGACGAATTGTTTATTTTCGGTGCAAATATATTTCAATTTGTTCGAATATCAATCATTTTACTTTCAATATTTTCAAAATTACTGATTAATTGTTTTATTTTGCTATCCGAAGTTCGCATTTCTCTGATCAAATAGACACAAATTAGGGGCAATTTAATCAATTTGCAACAAATTTTGTTCAATCAATTACAAAATGTCGTACTTTTGCACCGAACATGTTCAAAATGTAAAACAAAACAACTGTAATTATGAAGAAAATTGAAGCAATTATCCGTAAGACAAAGTTCGAAGATGTCAAAGAGGCGTTGCTCTCGTCCGACATCAACTGGTTTGAATATCACGACGTGCATGGTATCGGACAGAGCCGTCAGGAACGCATCTATCGTGGTGTCCAATACTCGACGGACGTCATCGAGCGCGTCGCCATCACCATCGTCTGCCGCGACATCTTCCTGGAGCCTACCATCAAGGTCATTCTTCGTGTGGCTCACACAGGCGAGATTGGAGATGGTCGCATCTTCGTGAGCGATGTCATCGACACCTATTCCATTCGTACAGGTGAAAATGGTGACACTGTCCTGAGAGACAAGAAATGAGTTTTTTCAGGATGCGTGATTTAAGGTAATACGTATTTATTATTTAACTTTATCAAGATTATTATGAACGAAATTGGAATATCACTTGATACCGTATGGATGTTATTGGCTGCCATATTGGTTTTCTGGATGCAGCCAGGTTTTGCTCTGTGTGAAGCAGGTTTTACACGCTCAAAGAACACGGTGAACATCCTGATGAAGAACTTTGTCGATTTTATGTTCGGCTCCCTGCTTTTCTTTTTTGTGGGTTTCGGATTTATGTTTGGCAGTGAAGGCGCTGGTTTCATTGGCATGCCGAACTGGGGTGACCTCAGTTTCTACAAGGGTGAATTGCCCGTCGAAGGCTTTCTGATCTTCGAAACCGTCTTCTGTGCAACCTCGGCTACCATCGTCAGCGGTGCCATGGCCGAGCGCACCAAGTTTTCGATGTATCTCGTGTATAGTGCATGTATCTCGCTGTTCATCTACCCCATCGAGGGACACTGGACCTGGGGAGGAGGTTGGCTTTGCAATGAGGCAAGCGACAGTTTCATGATGAGCACATTCGGTGATGTATTCCACGACTTTGCAGGTTCTGCCATTGTCCATAGTGTCGGCGGAGTGCTCGCACTCATCGGAGCCATCTTCCTGGGACCACGTCGCGGCAAATATGGCAAGGACGGCAAGAGCCGCGCCATCCCAGGCCACAACCTGGCATTGGCATCACTGGGCGTATTTATCCTTTGGATGGGCTGGTTCGGTTTCAACCCAGGCTCTCAACTGGCAGCATCGGGCGAAGTGAACCGCATAGCCATCTCCCATGTGTTTCTAACTACCAATCTCGCAGCTGTCGCAGGCGGTATGGCAACCATGTTCGTCACATGGATCAAATATGGCAAGCCGTCGCTCTCACTCACTCTCAACGGTGTACTGGCCGGACTCGTAGGTATCACTGCCGGCTGTGATCTCGTATCACCTGTCGGAGCCGTCATTATCGGACTCGTTTGTGGCATCGTGCTTGTCTATTCCATTGAGTTCATCGACCATTGTCTGCATATCGACGATCCCGTAGGTGCGTCGTCGGTGCATGGCGTTTGCGGCATTCTGGGCACAGTGATGACAGGTCTGTTATCCACATCGAACGGTGCTTTCTACGGATATGGATGGGGATTCTTCGGAGCCGAGTGCTTAGGTATTCTCTGCATTGACCTGTGGGCTGCTGCCTGTGGTCTTGTGCTGTTCTATGGAATCAAGAAACTGCATGGATTGCGTGTTGATGCACGTATCGAAGATGAAGGATTGGACATCTACGAGCATGGCGAAACATGCTATAACTAATAATGGATAGTAAAAAATTATTTAAGGTATGAAAAAAATTGTATTATTTGCTATGGGACTGGTGCTTGGTGGCACCACCCTTGCTCAGAATGAAGAAAAGGTGGAGACAATTATCAGTGGAGATATCGTAAGTAGTTACATCTGGCGCGGACAGGATTTGGGAAGTGCAGCTATTCAGCCGACACTCGGCGTGGGCTACAAAGGTCTTTCGCTGACAGCATGGGGCAGTTATGGACTGGTCAATTCCGACGATGTGAAGGAGCTCGACCTGACGCTCGCCTACTCTTTCGGAGGACTAAACATCGGCGTTACCGACTACTGGTTTGATGCCGGTCTCGACCCCGACAACCGTTATTTCAAATACGATGCACATGGAACGAATCACCTGTTTGAAGCCAACATCGGCTACGATTTCGGCATCGCTTCGCTTCAATGGTTTACCAACTTTGCAGGAAACGACGGCGTAAACAATGACGGCAAACGAGCATATAGCAGTTACGTGGAAGCCGCTGTTCCATTCAAACTCTCTTCAATAGAATGGACAGCCACGGCAGGTGCCGTCCCCTTTGCTACTACGTTTTACGGCACCAGTGGTTTTGCTGTCACCAACTTGTCGCTACGGGCAACCAAGGAAATCAAGGTGACCGATACGTTCTCCATACCAATCTTCGGACAGGTGACGGCTAATCCCTGTTCACAGAAAGCCTATCTGGTTCTCGGTTTTACACTACAACCTTGACTTTGTCAACTTCTCCTCTCTCCCACATTACCTGGGAGAGGGGGGACATTGTAAGAGTTAATTAACAACAATTATGGAAACCAAGTACATCTTCATCACCGGTGGTGTGGCCTCTTCGTTGGGCAAGGGCATCATCTCGGCTTCGCTCGGCAAACTGCTCCAGGCACGTGGCTACCAGATTACCATCCAGAAGTTCGACCCCTACATCAACATCGACCCCGGCACACTCAACCCCTACGAGCACGGCGAATGCTACGTTACTGCCGACGGCATGGAGACCGACCTCGACCTGGGGCACTACGAACGCTTCACCGGCATCGAGACCACACGCGACAACAGCGTCACCACAGGGCGCATCTACCTCAGCGTCATCGAGCGCGAACGTCGTGGCGACTACCTCGGTAAGACCATCCAGGTTGTGCCTCACATCACCGACGAAATCAAGCGTCGTATCCTCCTCAATGCCACCAAACGTCCGCTCGACTTCGTTATCACGGAGATTGGCGGCACCATCGGCGACATCGAAAGTCAGCCCTTTCTCGAAGCCATCCGACAACTGCGTTGGGAACTGGGTCCTACACGAGCTCTCAACGTTCATCTGACCTACGTACCCTACCTCGCCGCAGCAGGCGAACTGAAGACCAAACCCACACAGACCAGCGTGAAGCAATTGCAAGGCCTGGGCATTCAGCCCGAAGTATTGGTGTTGCGCACCGAACATACCTTGAACGACGAACTGCGTGCCAAGGTGGCGCACTTCTGCAACGTCGGCGTAGAAGCCGTCATCCAGAGCCAGGACCTGCCCAGCATCTACGAAGTTCCCGTCAACATGCAGCATCAGGGTCTTGATGCCATCTGCCTGAAGAAGATGGGCATCGAACCCGCTCCCGCACCCGAACTCGGACCTTGGCGCAACTTCCTGGAACGACGCAAACAGGCCTCCGAAGTCATACAAATTGGATTGGTCGGCAAATATGACCTGCAGGATGCCTACAAAAGCATCATTGAAAGCCTCGCTCATGCAGGCACATACAACGGCTACAAGGTGAAAGCCGTCTTTGTCAACAGCGAACAGATCACCCACCAGAACGTAGCCGAGAAATTGGCAGGCTTGGCAGGTTTCGTCATCTGCCCCGGCTTCGGCACACGAGGTATCGAAGGGAAGATCATTGCAGCCGAATACGGTCGCACGCACGACATCCCCACCTTCGGCATCTGTCTGGGCATGCAGATGATGGTTGTCGAATTTGCGCGCAATGTGCTGGGTTACAAGGATGCCAACAGCAGCGAAATGGACGCTTCGACGCCCCACAACGTGATTGACATGATGGAGGAACAGAAGAACATCACACAGATGGGTGGCACCATGCGTCTGGGTGCCTACGAATGCGAATTGGTGAAAGGCAGTCGCGTAAGGGAAGCCTACGGAGAAATATCGCTCATCAAGGAAAGACATCGCCATCGTTATGAATTCAACAATGCCTATTTGAAGGAGTTTGAAGCCAAAGGTATGAAGTGTGCGGGCATCAACCCTGCTGCCAACCTTGTGGAAATCGTCGAGATACCCGAGCAGCGCTGGTACATAGGCACACAGTTCCACCCCGAATACAGTTCGACGGTGCTCCATCCCCATCCCCTGTTCATGAGTTTCGTCAAGGCTTGCACCGAAAGCAAATCCTCAAAAAGCTGAATGAAATGATTGAGCAGCTGAAACACGAATGCGGTGTGGCGATGATTCGTCTGCTGAAACCTCTCGACTATTACGAGCGGAAATACGGCACATGGGCCTATGGTTTCAACAAACTCTATCTGATGATGGAGAAGCAGCACAACCGCGGTCAGGAAGGTGCCGGCATCGCCTCTGTCAGTCTGACCAACGGGCCAGGCACAGAGTATATGTTCCGCGAAAAGGCCGAAGGCAAGGATGCCATCACAGAAATCTTTTCGAGGGTGAAGCACGAGATGAACGGAGAATTGCTGATGGGTCATCTGCGTTATTCGACCACGGGCAAGAGCGGTTTGACATTCGTCCATCCTTTCCTGCGCCGAAACAACTGGAGGGCAAAGAACCTCTGTCTGTGCGGTAATTTCAACATGACCAATATTGACGAGGTCTTCCAGTACCTTACCGAACAAGGACAGTCACCGCGCATCTACAGCGATTCGTATATCACGCTCGAACTGATGGGACATCGCCTGGACCGCGAGGTGGAACGACTCTTCGTTGAAGCTAAGGCACAAGGACTTCAAGGCATCGAACTCACCCGATATATCGACAATCATGTCGAAATAGGCAACGTGCTGCGCACCACGATGGGTCACTACGATGGAGGTTACGTGATGTGCGGGCTGACGGGCAGCGGTGAGATGTTTGCTGTGCGCGACCCCTGGGGCATCCGTCCGGCGTTTTACTATCGCGATGACGAAATCATCGCTTTCGCCAGCGAGCGACCAGTGTTGCAGACGACCTTCGATCTTCAAGCCAACGACATCCATGAACTCCAGGCAGGCCAGGCACTCATCGTACATCGAAACGGAGAAAGCCGGTTGGAACAGATCATGCCCGCCCAGCAGTTCTCGGCCTGTTCCTTCGAACGCATCTACTTCAGCCGAGGCTCCGACTGCGACATCTATCAGGAACGCAAACGATTGGGCGAGCAACTGACACCCGCCATCCTCCAGGCTATCGATGGAGATGTGGACCATACCGTCTTTTCATACATTCCCAACACCGCCGAGGTGGCATTCTATGGCATGACCGACGGATTCAGGAAACTGCATGGCGATGTGCGCATCGAAAAAGTGGTTTGGAAGGATATCAAACTGCGCACCTTCATTGCCGACAATTCCGAACGCAACGATCTGGCAGCCCATGTCTATGACATCACCTACGGTTCACTACATCCCTACGAGGACAACCTGGTCATCATCGACGACTCGATAGTGCGAGGCACCACCCTGAAAGAGAGCATCTTCAAGATTCTCGACCGTCTGCATCCCAAGAAGATCGTCATGGTCAGCAGTTCGCCGCAAATCCGCTACCCCGACTATTACGGCATCGACATGCCGAGTCTCGAGGAGCTTTGTGCCTTCCGTGCTGCCATCGCACTTATCAAGGAAAGAGGAATGCAAAACCTCATTGCCGAAACCTATCACAATTGCAAGACATCGCCAATGGCAGCCAACCATGTAAGGGCAATTTATGCGCCATTCAGTGTCGATGAAATCAATCATAAGATTATCGAGATGCTTCGCCCCAAAGGGATGCAGGCTCCTATCGAACTGGTCTATCAGAGCATCGAAGGTCTTCATCAAGCCTGCCCCAATCACCCGGGCGACTGGTATTTCACGGGGCATTACCCCACCCCTGGCGGTATCCGATTGGCGAACCGGGCTTTCGTGAATTATGTAGAACAAATATTGCAATTCCAATTATAATATATGAGACAAGCGAAACTGATACTCGACGATGGAAGTCAATTTTCGGGTCACTCGTTTGGCTATGAGAGCAATACCACTGGCGAAGTGGTGTTCAACACGGCCATGACGGGTTACCCCGAGAGTCTGACCGACCCCAGTTATGCGGGACAGATACTTGTGACGACCTTTCCGTTGATAGGCAACTACGGCGTGCCAGATACCGGTGTGGGCGATGATGGCTTGCCGTTGTTTATGGAGAGCGAGCGCATTCATCCCAAGGCACTGATTGTGGCTGATTATAGCGAACGGTATTCCCATTGGAATGCAAAGGAGTCGCTCTCCGATTGGTTGAAACGCGAGAAGATTCCCGCCATCACGGGCATCGATACGCGAAGGCTGACCAAGGTGCTTAGGGAGCACGGCGTGATGATGGGCCGTATAGTGATTGAAGGACTTGCTGACGAACCACAACCCACAAGGCTCGACTATGGAAGCGTGAACTGGGTGGAGAAAGTGAGTTGCAAGGAAATGATCACCTATCACCCCAGATCCTCTCTAATCCCCCTGCATAGGGGGAAGAATCAAGCCTCGAACCAGCAAGTCCTCCCCCTAAGCAGGGGGACCGAGGGGGTCTCCTTCTTGCCCCCCAAACGTGTCGTCCTTGTCGATTGCGGTGTAAAAGCCAACATCATCCGCTGCCTGCTACGTCGTGGCATAGAGGTCATTCGTGTGCCTTGGGACTACGACTTCAACACGCTCGACTTCGATGGTCTGTTCTTAGCCAATGGTCCAGGCGACCCCGAGCGTTGCGAAACGACGGTGAAACATATCCAAGCGTTTCTCAATAACCCGAACGTACGTCCCTGCATGGGCATCTGTCTGGGCAACCAACTCCTGGCACGCGCAGCAGGTGCCAAAACCTACAAGCTGAAATACGGACACCGTTCGCACAACCAACCCGTGCAGCAAGTAGGCACCACACGGTGCTTCATCACCTCGCAGAATCACGGATATGCCGTCGATGATTCCACACTTCCCGACGACTGGGAGCCACTCTTCGTGAACATGAACGACGGTTCGAACGAAGGCATTCGGCACAAGACAAAGCCGTGGTTCTCCGCCCAGTTCCATCCCGAAGCCTGCAGCGGTCCCGTCGACACCGAATTCCTGTTTGATGAGTTCATTTCCCAAATAAAAGGCATTACGCCCACCTCCGTCCCCGAGGCAGCCGTTCTTGGCTGCCCTCAATCCCCATCAACCCTCAAAAAGGTGCTCCTCCTTGGCAGCGGTGCCTTGAAGATTGGCCAGGCAGGCGAGTTTGACTACAGTGGTGCACAAGCGCTGAAAGCTCTCAAGGAAGAGGGCATACATTCAGTGCTCATCAATCCGAATATCGCCACCGTGCAGACATCCCAGAAGAATGATAGCGTTGACTCTGCCTCTCAGGCCGTAGCCGACACGGTGTATTTCCAACCCGTGACTCCCCAGTTCGTCGAGCGCATCATCGAAAAGGAACGTCCCGATGGTATCCTGCTCGCATTTGGTGGTCAGACGGCACTCAACTGCGGTGTCACGCTCCACGAAAAAGGAGTGTTGGAGAAATATGGTGTGAAGGTATTGGGCACGCCCGTTCAGACCATCATCGACACCGAAGACCGCGACCTGTTCGTGCGTCGCCTTGACGAGATTGGCGTAAAGACCATCCGAAGCCAGGCTTGCAGCAGCATCGACGAGGTGCGAAAGGCGGCCAGCGAACTTGGCTTCCCCGTGATTCTGCGTGCTGCATATGCCTTGGGCGGCCTCGGTTCGGGCTTCTGCGACAATAGCGAAGAACTGCAGGCACAAGCAGAAGAGGCTTTTTCATTCTCGCCGCAGGTATTGGTTGAAAAGTCACTGAAAGGCTGGAAGGAAATCGAGTATGAAGTGGTGCGCGACAGTTACGACAACTGCATCACTGTCTGCAACATGGAGAACTTCGATCCGCTCGGCATCCATACGGGCGAGTCGATTGTGGTGGCTCCTAGTCAAACGCTCTCCAACAGCGAGTATCACAAACTACGCAGTTTGGCCATCAGGATTGTCCGTCATCTCGGCATCGTGGGCGAATGCAACGTACAATATGCTCTCGACCCACAATCGGAAGACTATCGCGTCATCGAGGTCAACGCCCGTCTCTCGCGTTCCTCAGCCTTAGCCAGCAAGGCGACAGGCTACCCACTGGCTTTCGTTGCCGCCAAACTTGCGCTGGGATATGGACTGTTCGAACTGAAAAACTCTGTCACCAGGACCACCAGCGCATTCTTCGAACCCGCCCTCGACTATGTCGTTTGCAAGATTCCTCGCTGGGACCTGACAAAGTTCCGAGGCGTGAAACGCGAACTCGGCTCTTCGATGAAAAGTGTAGGCGAAGTGATGGCCATAGGGCGCACCTTTGAGGAAGCGCTGCAAAAAGGACTCCGTATGATTGGCCAAGGCATGCACGGATTTGTCGAAAATCACGAGATTCAGATTCGCGATATCAAGAAGGAACTACACGATCCTACCGACATGCGCATCTTCGTGGTGTCGAAAGCCTTGAAGACAGGATACTCCATCGAGCAAATCCATCAGTTGACGATGATCGACCGCTGGTTCCTCTACAAACTGAAACACTTGGTGGACATCGACCTGCGGCTGCGCGAATTCAGTAGTCTGGCAGACATGTCGGTGACAATGGAATTCTATGAACTATTGGAATTTATCGAAGATCCAATCTTCGCCGAACTGCTCAAAGAGGCCAAGGTCTATGGTTTCTCCGATTTCCAGATTGCTCGCGCCATCGGACTCGAAACCTACATGAACACGGAGGCAGCCGGCCTGACGATACGTCGCTGGCGCAAGATTTTGGGCATCGTCCCCATCGTCAACCAGATCGACACCCTCGCCGCCGAATATCCCGCAGTCACTAATTATCTTTATCTATCGTATCTATAACAAGACCCCTCTAAAACCGTCCCCGTGGCAGCCGTCTTTGGCTGCCCTCAAACTCATCAAACCCCTCTTAACCCCTCCCCCTTATGTGTGGCATAGTCGCAATATTAAAAGTGAAGGCACAGACCTCTTCACTTCGCCAGAAGGCATTGAAAATGAGTCAGAAAATACGTCATCGCGGTCCAGATTGGAGCGGCATCTATTGTGGTGGTTCCGCCATCCTTGCCCATGAGCGATTGAGTATCGTCGATCCCGAGAGTGGCGGGCAACCGCTTTATGCGCCCGACCGCAAGCAGGTCCTGGCAGTGAATGGCGAGATTTACAACCATCAGGAGATTCGCCGTCGCATGGCCGGAAAATATGCGTTTCAGACGGGTAGCGATTGCGAAGTCATATTGGCGCTCTACCGTGAGAAAGGCATCGACTTTCTCGAGGACCTAAGCGGCATCTTCGCCTTCGTGCTCTACGACGAGGAGCGCGACGCCTTCCTCATCGCCCGTGACCCCATCGGCGTCATACCGCTCTACATTGGCTACGACAGCGATGGCTCCCTCTATGTAGCCTCCGAATTGAAGGCGATCGAAGGCCAGTGCGAACGTTACGAGCCTTTCCTACCGGGTCACTACTATTGGAGCAAAGAACCAGGCATGAAGCGATATTACCGTCGCGACTGGATGCAGTATGATGCCGTGAAGGACAATCCTGTAAGCGTCTCAGCCATCCACGATGCTTTGCAGGATGCCGTAAAGCGACAGTTGATGTCCGACGTGCCCTATGGCGTTCTGCTCAGCGGCGGCCTCGACTCGTCGGTGATTTCCGCCATCGCCGAACAGTATAGCGAGATGCGTATCGAGGACGATAGCCGCACCAAGGCCTACTGGCCCCGCCTCCACAGTTTTGCCGTAGGTCTGAAAGGGGCTCCCGACTTGGCGAAAGCACGTCTCGTTGCCCAGCACATCGGCACCGTGCATCATGAGATCAACTATACCATCCAGGAGGGATTGGATGCTATCCGCGACGTCATCTATTTCATCGAGACCTACGATGTCACCACCGTCCGCGCCTCCACCCCGATGTACCTATTGGCCCGCGTCATCAAGTCGATGGGCATCAAGATGGTGCTATCGGGCGAAGGTGCTGACGAGATCTTTGGTGGCTACCTTTACTTCCACAAGGCCCCTTCGGCCAAGGATTTTCACGAAGAGACCGTCCGCAAACTATCCAAACTCCACCTCTACGATTGCCTGCGTGCCAACAAGAGTCTGTCGGCATGGGGCGTTGAGGGACGCGTACCCTTCCTCGACAAGGAGTTCCTCGACGTTGCCATGCGCACCAATCCCAAGGCAAAGATGTGTCCCGGAAAGGACATTGAGAAGCGCATTGTTCGCGAAGCCTTTGCCGACCTCCTTCCTGCCGAAGTGGCATGGCGTCAGAAGGAACAGTTCAGCGATGGCGTCGGCTACTCATGGATCGACACGCTCAAGGCAATCACTGCTGCGGCTGTCAGCGACGATGAGATGGCTCATGCAGCCGAACGCTTTCCCATCAATCCGCCCAAGAACAAGGAGGAGTATTACTACCGCTGCATCTTCACCGAACATTTCCCCAGCGATTCGGCAGCACGCAGCGTTCCCAGCGAAGCCAGTGTCGCCTGCTCCACAGCCATCGCCCTCGAGTGGGACAAGGCCTTCGCCGGAATGAACGATCCCAGTGGTCGCGCCGTCAAAGGAATTCACGACCAAGCGTATTAATCACAGGCATTTCAAAGGTTCTGAAACTCTTAAAGCTTAAATCAGCGACTCGTTGGCGAATCGCTGATTTTAATGTTGCATTGCTTTATTATGTAGCATACAGTTTTGATAGATGAAATCTGTATGCTCCAAACGAAGCATACAGATTTGGTAGATAGAATCTGTATGGTCCGAGCGAGGCATACAGATTTGGCAGATAGAATCTGTATGGTCCAGGCGAAGCATACAGTTTTGGTAGATGAAATCTGTATGGTCCGAGTGCGGCATACAGATTTGGTAGATAGAATCTGTATGGTCCAAGCGAAGCATACATATTTGGTGGATGAAATCTGTATGGTCCGAGCGTGGCATACAGATTTGGTAGATGAAATCTGTATGGTCCGAGCGTGGCATACAGATTTGGAGCATGGAATCTGTATGGTCCAAGCGGGGCATACAGATTTGGTAGATGAAATCTGTATGGTCCAAGCGAGGCATACAGATTTGGTAGATGAAATCTGTATGGTCCGAGCGGAGAATACAGTTTTGGTGGATGGAATCTGTATGCCTCGATTGGGGAAGGATTATTCTGCGTTTGGAGTGGGCTCGTCGTTGCGCGACTTGAGTTCGGCAACTTTTTCGAGGAGCATCTTGCGGTCGTGCGCCGATTGGTTGAAGGGATACCTG
>ONNR01000030.1 GCA_900319235.1 uncultured Prevotellaceae bacterium | reverse complement strand
AAGCTCATTTGACAAATATAGCTCATTCTATAAAAAACGCTATTTGTAGTTAATTATTCTACTGTCAAATTTGGAATTTAACACAGTATCTTTCATCTTCTTAAAGAAATTCTCAAATTCGCTAATTCGTGAAGATTCGCACGATTCGTGGTCTTTTAACAACCTCCGCATCATTTCAGCGCGAACTTCGCACTCTGCACATCCGCACTATTCGTGCCGATCATCACCTCGAACTCACCCGGCTCGCACACATATTCAAGCTCGCCGTTGTAGAACTTCAGCAGGTCGGCATCGATGGTGAACGTCACGACGCAGCTCTCGCCCTCCTTGAGGGTAACACGCTTGAAGCCCTTGAGTTCCTTCACAGGTCGGGTCACACTGCCCACGAGGTCGCGGATATAAAGCTGTACGACCTCGGTGCCTTCACACTTACCGGTGTTGTTCACGGTCACCTTGGCCTCAATCTCGCCATCCTTCGTCAGCTCGTTGCTGCTTAGGGTGATGGGCGAATAGCTGAAGGTGGTGTAGCTCAAACCGTAGCCGAAGGGATAAAGCGGTGTGTTGCTCACGTCCATGTAGCAGCTCTGGAACTTCACGAAGGCATCGGCCTGTACTGGACGACCCGTGTTGTAATAGCTGTAGCTCATTGGCAGTTGTCCGACATGACGTGGGAAGCTGGTGGTGAGTTTGCCCGAAGGAACGACGTCTCCGAAGACGACATCGGCAATGGCATCAGCAGCCTCGCTGCCACCGAACCACACTTCAAGGATAGCTGGAATGTGCTCGGTTTCCCAATTCAGGATCATCGGACGACCTGAGAAGTTGAGCAGCACGATGGGCTTGCCAAGTTTCACGAGCTCAACAAGGAGGTCATGCTGTGCATCAGGCATTTCGATGCCTACACGGCTCGAACACTCTCCTGCCATCTCCGAAGCCTCACCGCCGGCAAAGACGATGACGTTGGCCTGGCGTGCTATGGCAAGAGCCTCGGCACGCATAGCGGCATCGCTGCGGTTGTCGCGCATCTCACGTCCGAACATGGTGGCATCAGCCTCTGCCTGGGCGTCGTACATCAGGTTGCAGCCCTTGGCATAGAGTATCTGTGCCTTGTCGCCCACAGCACGCTTCAGACCCTCTACCACGGTGCTGTAGCGTTCGCTGGTGGCAGCTACGCTCCAGGTGCCAGGCATGTTGGCACGGGTGTTGGCCAAAGGTCCGATAAGCGCAATCTTGCCCTGACGCTTCAAGGGAAGGATGTCGCCCTCGTTCTTCAGGAGCACAAAGCTCTCGCCGGCAATCCTGCGTGCCTCACGGCGATTCTCTTCGGTATAGACCTCCTTGGCATAGCGTGTGGTGTCGCAGTAGCGGTAGGGATCTTCAAACAGTCCAAGCTTGTACTTCGCTTCAAGGATGCGGCGACAAGCCTGGTCGATATCAGCCTGTGTGGTGCGTCCCTCCTTGAGGCTCTCGGCCAGCGTGCCTACCAGACCGTCGCTCACCATGTCCATGTCCAGTCCTGCATGCAAGGCCAGGGCACTCACTTCCTTCAGGTCGCCCATGCCGTGGGCAATCATCTCGTAGATGCCGGTGTAGTCGCTAACTACGAAGCCGTCGAACCCCCACTGCTTGCGCAGCACGTCGGTCAGAAGCCAGCGGTTACCCGTTGCAGGCACACCGTTGACGATGTTGAAGCTGGCCATATAACTGCCGGCACCTGCATCGCAGGCAGCCTTGTAGGGTGGGAAATATTCGTTGTACATGCGCCAAAGGCTCATGTCCACGGTGTTGTAGTCACGTCCTGCCTCGGGTGCACCATAGAGGGCAAAGTGCTTTACGCATGCCATCATGGTGTTGGCGCTAGTGAGGTCACCCTGCTGATAGCCGCGCACCATTGCCTCGGCGATGCGGCTTCCGAGGAAGGGATCCTCGCCATTGCCTTCCGAGATACGTCCCCAGCGTGCATCGTGGCAGATGTCAACCATTGGGCTGAACGTCCAGCAGATGCCGTCGGCTGTGGCTTCCTGGGCAGCAATCTGTGCCGAACGTTCGATGGCTTCCATATCCCAGGTGCACGAAAGGCCCAGAGGAATGGGGAAGACGGTCTCATAGCCATGGATCACGTCCATACCGAAGATCAAGGGTATGCCGAGGCGGCTTTCTTCGACGGCAATGCGCTGCAGTTCTGCCACACGGCCTGCACCCTTCAGGTTGAAGAGTCCGCCAACGCGTCCTGCACGGATGTTTTCGGCCACGTTGCTCGACTGTGCAGCACCGGTCACGATGTCACCGGTCACCGGCAGATTCAGCTGGCCCAGTTTCTCTTCGAGGGTCATCTTGCCCATCAGGTCGTTGATGAACGCATCCATCTCGTTGTTCGTCTTGTTGCCTGAACAACTTGCAAGGCCCAGCAACAGGGCCAAACCCCATATCGTTTTTTTCATAGCCAAATTCTAATTGTTAACTATTAATTATTAATTGTTAATTGTTAATCGTTAATTGAAAACCCCAGTTTCTTCAACCCCTCCTGCACCTCCGGACAGCTCATGAAGAGCATCCAGAGCAGACCTGTACGATAGTTCTCGATCATGGGCGCAATGGTCAGTTGGTCGATGGCAAGATAGCGGGGTAGTGTCCAGGAAGGATCCAGCGAGAAGGCATCGTATGGGCCATATTTGCCCCAAAGGAACGACTCCATCGAATGGAAGCGACGCAAGGCTGCTATGCTCTGTTCGGGTGTGTAGGGGAAGCTCGAAAGGGCAGCAGTGGGAGTGATTACGCCAAGGTCCTGGTTGGGCGCATGGGCTGCATAACCATCGGGCGAATAGCTGGCGGTAAGACCCCAGCAATCTTTGCCGTATCCCTTGTAACCCTTGGGATTATCTACGCAGTAGGCATAGTTGGCAAGGGCGTGGTTGGCTGTGACGTGCCAATAGTCGGCATACTGGTCCTTGAGGCCTTTCGGGCAAAGTCCGATCCAGCTGTAGTGTGCCCAGAACAGTGGACCACCATTCGTCTCGGCACCGTTGTGCTTCACGTCGAGCGGATAACCGTAGGGTGCAGCATCGCTCTTGATGCCTCCGCTGCGTGCCCAACCCTCGTGATAGCATTCTGCCGGCACCGGATGTGTCGGGCTAGCTGCTGCGAGGATGTAGGTGATGAGGCACTCGTTGTAGCCCTCCAGCGGGAAGTTCATCTCCCATCCGTAGTTGGGGCTCCAATGCCAATAGATCACGTGTTGTCCTCCGCGGGTGTACCAGTCGAATTCCATGGCCTTCCACAGCTCGTTGATCTTGTCGATCACATAGGCTTCTGCCTCGACATCGGCCTTCATATATTGGCGTACGCAAAGCAGCGACTGCATCAGGAAACACGACTCCACGAGGTCACCGCCATTGTCCTTTGTGCCGAAGGGGATGGTCTTGCCCGAAGGTCCGTCCATCCAGTGCGACCACACGCCATGATAACGGTCGGCCTTCGCCAGATAATCGACGATGCGGGTCAGTCGGGCCACGCCTTCTTCACGCTTGATCCAGCCGCGATCCATGCCGACAATCAGGCCGGCAACACCGAAGCCCGAACCTCCTGTGGTGATTGTCATCTTGTCGTTCGATGGATAGATGCCATCGAGGTGGATACGCTCGTAGGCCAGTCCCGAAGTCGGGTCGGCGCCTTCCCACATGTAGTTCAGGCACTGTTGCTGCACAAGGTCGAGCAGTTCGTCGGCACTCAGTTCGGTGGTCTCGCCTTCCTCTTGACTCGTTTGCTCATGCGTTCCGCCGCACGAGCAAGCAATCAGAGCCAGACTCGCCAGTCCTATCAGTAATTTGTGATATTGTTTCATGCTAAGTGTCTTTCTGTTAACTTTTTCTGCCGTAGGCTTTTTTCTTCCTCCAAAGGAGGACTTTTTCTCTTTGAGGTTGTTTAGCCATCGAAGATGGTCGCTGAGATAAATTGGCAGTCAGATGAGAGAGCTCGCTCTCGCAGATGGCTGACGATTTAGCGCAGCATAAAGGACGAAGTCCTAAACAACCTCAAAGATTTTTTTTCATATCTAATTCTCAAATTCTCTAATTCTTGACAGAAAAAGATTATTCGGGATCCTCGCCCAACTCAGGCGTATTGATGATCTGGTTGGAAGGAACCGGGATATATCGGCTGCCCTCGTTCCAGCCATACTTGCCAAGCACGCTGGTAGCCTGCCCTGTGCGGCAGAGGTCAGTATAGCGCAAGCCCCACTCGGCGCAGAGCTCCACACGACGCTCCTCCAGGATCTGATCCACCGTGACACCGTTCACCGAAGGCATCTGGGCACGTGCACGCACCTGGTTGAATGGTGCATCACCGTTCTTGCCCTGGCGAACCTTGGCCTCGGCATTCATCAGCAGCACTTCGGCATAACGGATAAGGCGCACGTTGTTATTGCGGCCCCATTCGCTGTTGCCGGCTGTCATCTGGTCGAATGGAACGTACCCCTTGCCGTCGTAGATCTGTGCGATTTCGGCAGTACGGTCCAGGTCGCCATTGATGGTCCAGCCTTCGCGGGTGGTGGTGCCTGCCACGAGCAGCGAAGTCTCCTTGCGGATGGTCTCGCCACGGTTCTCCATCAGTTCGAGGAACTTGGGGCTGTAGCGCATGAAGGTCCAGCCGCCGATGCCGTTGCTCCAGTTGCCGGCAGCGTCAAAGAGGGTGAGACCTGCACCACGGAAGTTGAACCACTGGTCAACGCCTACATAGTCGCCGCTGGCAGTGCCGAAGTCCGAGCACTGCACCTCCATCAGGCTCTCGTTGCAGAGCTTGCCGGGGATCTTGAAGAGGTTGTAGTAGTCGGGGTAGAGCTCGAAGCCGCCACCATTGACGATGTCGTCGGTAAGGCTCTCCACCAGTGGAAAGTTGCCGGCAAGCAGCGCTGTGCGGGCTGCAAGAGCCTCGGCTGTGTACTTGGTGAATGCACCGGGGCGTGACATCTGGTTGGGGCGCTTGGCCTCCATGCCGGCAGCTGCCTCCTGCATCTCGGTGATGATGTAGTCATAGACCTTCTCCACCGTGCTGCGACGGAACGAGTTCTGCGTGTTGTCGCGATAGATGACGCAGGGTCCGAAGTTGGTGACGAGCTGGTAATAGGCCCAGGCACGTACCACGCGTACCTCGCCCTTGTACTGCAGGTAGTTCTGGTAGTCAGAGCTGCCTGTGCTGAGGTTCTCGGCATACTGGTCGAGCGCATCGATGTTCGAGTTGCAGTCGATGATGATGTTGTACATCGTGCTCCACATGTTGCCTACTGCCCAGAATGCATTCGGGTTGGTGTAGCCGCCGGGATAGCCGAACTTGAGGGCATCGCCCTGGTCATCGGCACGGCCCGACGACATGTCGTCGTCACGACCCATCCAGATCATGGCATTGGCCCAGTGGATGCCCTGTGTGCGCAGGGTGGCATAGGCACCCGTGGCAGCCTCGTGCATGGTGCTCGCATCGGTGTAGTCGATGGCATCCACGTCGATAGTGTTCTCCGCATCAATGTCGATGTAGTCGGTGCAGCTGGTCAGTGCCAGCATTGCAGCAGGGAGTACATATAGTAAAGTCTTCATATTTTTCATAACTTGTTGGTTGTGGGTTATGGGTAATGAGTGATGGGTTAGAAGTTAATCTGCACACCCAGGGTATAGGTTGCGGAGAGTGGATAGACCTCCGAATCCCAACCGTCGGCATCGCTCACCTCAGGCGAGAAGGTGTTGGCCGAGAACCAGGTGAATGGACGGTCGGCCGAAAGGCTGACGCGTGCGCTGGGCAGGGTGTAGCCGCCCATCTCGATGTTCTTGAACGTATAGCCGAGTGCAACGTTCTGCAGACGGAAGTAGTTGGCGCTCTCTACGAAGTAGCTGGCATTCTGGCTGTCGCCCACGTTCCAGCTCTTCATCAGGGCCTTGGCCGAAGGATCGCTGTTGCTCGTTCCCTCGCCGTGCCAGCGGTTCTCGAACTGTGCAAGGTCGAAGTTGTAGTTCTGGGCTGTATAGCGCAGGGCGCGCTTGCGGTTCCAGAGCTCGCCGCCTGCCTGGCCGTAGAAGCTGATGGCAAAGTCGAGGTTGCGCCACTGTACGGCTGCATTCAGTCCGTAGGTGATGTCGGGCACGTAGCTGCCCAGGGCCTGCTTGTCGCTGCCGTCGATCACCTTGTCGCCGTTCACGTCTTCATAGCGGAAGTCACCGGGTTCGAGGCCGTTGGCAACAGCCACGGGGTCGGCTGCCACTTCGGCGGCATTCTGATAGACGCCCAGCACCTTGTAGCCATAGTAGCTGTTCATCTTCTCGCCCACGATCTGATAGACCTTTCCGTTGGTCTGCACCTGCTTCACGCCGTCCTTCAGGCTCTTCACCTCATTGTGCAGCCAGCCGAGGTTGGCACCGATCTGGTAGCTGAAGTCCTTGGTGAGACGCTGGTTCCAGTTCAGGGTCATGTCCACACCCATGTTGAGGATTTCTGCCCAGTTGCCTGCTACGGTGGTGTTCTGCATTGGGCGAGCGGGACTGATCACGGCGTCGCTGGTCAGACGATAGTACCAGTCGATGTCACCGGTGAGGTGGTTGTTGGCGGTGGTGAAGTTCAAGCCGATGTTGGTCTCGTTGACGGTCTCCCAGCTGAGCCAGCTGAAGGTCGAACCGTTGATGTAGCCGTCGAGGGCGTTGTTGGTGCCGAACACGGCACGTGCCGTAGCGCTGGCTGCATAGCCTGCACTGGCTGCAATCTTGTCGTTACCGAGCTTGCCCCAGCTGGCACGAAGCTTCAGGTACTGGAAGAGGTCTTGGTCCTTCATGAAGTCCTCGTTGGTGATTACCCAGGCGGCACCTACCGAGGGGAAGAAGCCCCAAGGCTCGTTGTACTTCGAACTGCCGTCCTCGCGGAGGGTTACCATGAGCAGGTACTTGTCGGCGTAGTTGTAGTTGAAACGAGCGAAGTAGGAGAGGGCACGGTAGCGGAAACCGCCGTCACCCAGGGTGATGCCTTCCGTGTCGCCCAGCGAAAGGTACTTCCAGCTGTCTTGTCCCTCGGGTACGTTCTGTGCGGTGCCCCAAAGGCCGTCGTAGCGCTCCTGGCGCAGCGAGGTGCCGAGCATGGCGGTCAGGCGATGGTCGCCCCACTGGTCGGTATAGGTCATCGTGTTGTCCCATACGTAGTTGTTGAAGTTGCTGTCGCTCTTGGTCAGGCTGGTGGTCGAAGTCTGCTGCACAGTGCCGAGGTAATACTGGGGAGTGAATGCCGTGGCACGTGTGGTCGAATAGTCGTAGCTGTAGCTGGTGCGGAAGTTCAACTTCTCGGGAATGAGGTTGAACTGTGCATAGAAGTTGCTCAGCACCTGGTAGTTCTTGTTCTGCGAATCGAAAAGCTCGGCGGTGGCTACTGGGTTGTAGAAGTTGTTGCTTACTCCGATGGTGTTCGGGCTGGCATAGCCGTCGGTGTAGATGTCGGCGGTTGTCTTGTCATACACGGGGAAGATGCCGGGCATGTTGAATGCATGCTTCCAGGCTGCATTGTTGGGCAGTACCTGGGTGCTCTGGCTGAACACGCCGTTCATGCCCACGGTGAGCCAGTTGAAGGCCTTGTACTCAAGGTTGCCGCGGAAGTTAAGGCGCGAATAGTTGTTGTCGGCATCCATGATACCGTTCTGATAGAGGTAGCTCATGCCCACGCCGTAGTTGGCCTTGTCGGTACCGCCGCTGATGTTCAGGCTGTGGTTGGTGATCACGGCTGTGCGAAGCAGTTCGTCGTACCAGTCGGTATCCGAGTTGTACTGGTTCTGCTCGAAGTTGCCGCCGTACTTGGCCACACTGGCCTGCAGCATCGGCAGATAATCGGCAACCTCGCTCTCACGCAGCATCTGTGCATACTGGCTCGAATTGCTCATCTCGAGCACGTTGGTGGCCTTCTGCATGCCTACGTAGCCGTCGTACGACACCTTGGCGCGTTCGTTGTTCTTGCCTTTCTTCGTGGTGATGATTACCACACCGTTGGCGGCACGTACACCGTAGATGGCGCTGGCGCTGGCATCCTTCATGATGCTCATCTCCTCGATGTCGCTGTTGTTGAGGAAGTTGATGTTGTCGTAGAACATTCCATCCACCACGTAGAGTGGGGTAGTGTTGCTGAACGAACCCAGACCTCGGATGGTCACCGTAGGTCCGCCGCCAGGTACACCGCTGTTCACGATGTTCACACCGGCAACCTTGCCCTGCAGGGCTGCCATGGGCGAAGAGGTAGGCACGCTGACGATGTCCGATGCCTTCACCGTCTCGATGGGTGCGGTCAGGTCCTTCGACTTGGCAGCGCCGTAACCAATCACCACGGTCTCCTCAAGGTTCTGCACGTCGGGCGACATGCTGATGTTCATCGTTCCGCCCTTGACCTTCACGTTCTCTGTCGTCATGCCAAGGTAGGAGCAGGTCAATGTGGCATCCGAGGCCACACCGTCGAGTTCGTAGTTGCCGTCATAGTCTGTGGTGGTCACGATGTCGGTACCTGCCACGCGTACTACAGCACCCAGCAATGGTTCGCCGAACTCATCGAGCACGCGACCCTTCACCTTGCCCAGGCTCTGTGCCATCATCGACACCGGGACCATAGCAAGGACAAGCAATAATGCAAGTGTTTGCTTTTTCATACTTAATTGGATTTGGTTGGTTATTAATATATATATGTATAGGTTGAATATCCAGTTCAGTAGTGTGTTATTTTCTCCAATTCGTAATAAGTAAATTTTGTTATGCTCTTCGAGCAGAAATCTTGGAGGAAATCAAATGTGGAAATATCGTTTGTCCCTACAAGTGCTTGACCAGGCATCCATTTCTTCATAAAGATTTCCTCTATGATTTCTAGCGTTAGCTATAAACAAGGGCCCGGATGGTCTTTTTCTGGCGAAGCCTTTTTTCTTTCTCCAGAGGAGGACTTTTTTTCATATCTTGATTCATTTTTCGCTGCAAAGGTAACCGCTTTCGAAATATCATCCAAATTTTCCACTACGATTCTACTACGCTACAACTTGCACCCACTACGCTTTTACTACGTTCATTTTTGCAACTTATTGTCAATTATCGACTTGAATATCGAAAAAAATACGCCAAAAATTTTCTTGTTTCAATAATTATTCTTATCTTTGTCCCCGAAAATACATCATATTTATAAATACTGTCACTCGCCATGAAGCTCCGTCACCTCCTCCTATGGCCCCTTCTGTCTGCCGTTATGGCCCTGCAGGCAGCTGGTTTTCGGCCCATCATCACCAACTTTACGCCCACCGACTACGGATTCTCCACCGGTTCGCAGGTATGGAGCTGCTCGCAGGATTCCAATGGTATCGTCTATTTCGCCACCAACAAGGGTCTGCTTGTTTTCGACGGTTACCAGTGGACGTCAGTCTCTTTGCCCGACAATACCATCATCCGTTCCGTTAAGGCAGTGGGCAACCGCATCTATGTAGGCACCTACGAGGACTTCGGTTACTTCGAACGCGATGACTTCGGCCAACTCGTTTATACTTCACTTCTTCCCCTCATCGGTGATTTCCCGATTGAACTCGAGGAGCCCTGGTTCATCCTGCAACAGGGCGACGACATCTATTTCCAGACCTTTGCTTCCGTCTTCCGTTACGACCCGACCGCCAACGACGGGCAGGGGAGCGTCACCCCCATCAACATCACCGACAAGCATCCGCTCTACCTGCATCTGATAGGCGGACAGCTTTGGGCACAGCTCATCGAAGGTGGCTACTACCGCTTCAACGGCCACGACTATGTGCGGGCTATTCATCCCTCGATCTATGGCAACAGTCGCATCGTGGCAGGCTTTCAGCTCCGTACCACGGGCGATATGCTGCTCTGCACCGAGAATGCAGCCCTCTTCCTGCATCGCCCCGCTTCGGGGCTCACCATTCCCTATCGCACTTCCATCGACGAGCAGCTGCGCCATGCTTCCATCAACCGTGCCGTCATCACCCGCGACAGCACGCTCGTCATCGGTACCATTCGCGATGGCATCTATGGCCTCGACCTCAACGGGAAACTGCTATGGCATTACAACGTGGCCGACGGACTGGTCAACAACTCGGTGCTCAACCTCTTTTGCGATGCCGACAACAACGTCTGGGCATGCCTCGACAACGGCATAGCGCTCATCCATTGCGGTATGCCCATCACCTGCCTCAAGCCTTCGCCCGCCCATCAGTCCATCGGTACGGTCTTTGGGTTGCAGCTCCATCATGGCGAACTTCTCATGGCCACCAACGAAGGCTTCTACCATATCCCTATCGATGCCGATCCCGTTTCCTTCACGAAGGGGGAGGGTCGGGGAGAGGCTTCCCTCATCCCCGACACCGAAGGGCAGAACTGGCACATCACCCGCATCGGCCGTCAGTTGTTCCTCGGCAGCAACCGCAGCACGTTCATGATCGATGCCGACCACGGCTACAGGCTCACTCCTGTACCCAACACCGATGCCAGCAGTACCTGCCTCAAGCAATGCCGCATCTGGGACCAGGATGTCCTGATCGAGTCGTCCTACAACGTCCTGCGCATTTATCGCCAGCAGCAGGACAGTTGGACCTTCAGTAACGAGGTCGAAGGGTTCTCGTCACCCATCCGTCATTTCGAGGTCGATCACGTCGGACGCATCTGGGCAGCCAATATGCAGAAGGGACTCTTTTGCCTCACGCTCGACCGCGACCTCCGTGCCGTCGATCATCTCCGCACCTTCGAACGTCTCAGCAGCGACGAGGGAGGTGCCTCCACCTGCCATGTCATGAAGGTCTTCGGACGCATTGTGTTGAGCGACGAACAGCAGCTCTACACCTACGACGATATGACGCAGTGCATCGTCCCCTACGACCCGCTCAACCGTCTCCTCGCCAATACCCAGGACATCTACAATGCCACCGATGCAGGCACCTACGGCGTCTGGTTGGCTGGTCAGAAGGGCTATGCCCTCATCGACAAGGAGGCCGACAGCCTCTGTCTGCGCCAGTACATCCCCGTCTCTTCGCTCGGTATGCTGGCAGGCGACAGGTGCGCCACCGTCTATCAGTGCGGCGACTGTGCATATTTCAATATGTCCGGAGGCGTTGTGCGCTACGATTTCGCTGCCCGTCGTTACGACCCGCTCATCGAGCCTCGCATCGCCATCGCCACTTCCTACTTCAACGAGAGCAACGGCCAACGTCACGACATCCCGCACCAGGTGCTCATCAGCGGTGAGCCCGTCATCGAACCCAACCTCAACCTCCTCTTTTCCTATCCCGAGTACAACGGACGTGGCGTTTCCTTCCGTTATTCCCTTCCCAAAGGTACCCACCGCGACATTCCCACCACCGACCAGCAACTGACGCTCAACAACCTGAAGCCCGGCTCCTACACGCTCCAGGCCGAAGCAATTGGTCCCACCGGTCAAACCCTCGACATGCTCCAGCTGCATTTCCGCGTCCTCCAGCCTTGGTATCTCCGTTGGTGGTCCATCCTCCTTTTCCTGGGCGTCATCGGCATCATGGCTTGGATCTACGCGCGTTGGAGCATACGCCGTGCCATCCTCCGTCAGAAGCATCAGCATGAGCAGGAGAGCCGCGAACAACGCATCATCATGCTCGAACAGGAACAGCGTATCGCGCAACAGCAGCGGCAGATACTCGAGACCGAGCTCTCCACCAAATCCAAGGATCTAGCCACCCTGGCTATGGACGTCTTCTCGAAGGAAAAGGTCATCGAGAACCTCCGTGAATCGATGCAGGAAGAACAGAAGAAGGGCAACATCTCGGTACGCGAGATGAATGCCCTCCTCAAGCGCATCCAGCAGACCGAAGGCAACCTCGAGTTCTGGAGCATATACCAGAAGAACTTCGACCTCATCCACGAGCACTTCTTCCGCAACCTCCAGGAGCGCTATCCCTCCCTCACCTCCAGCGACCTGAAGTTCTGCGCCCTCCTTCGCCTCAATCTCTCCACCAAGCAGATTGCCACCTTCACCAACCTCTCTGTCCGCGGCGTCGAAAGCGCCCGCCTCCGTCTCCGTCGCAAGTTCTCCCTCTCCGCCGACCAGAACCTCGTCGACTTCCTCATCAGCTTCTAAGCTTAACCCGAGCTATGTTTTTTCATATTATTTATTCGTGCGATTCGCCTGATTTGTGATTTCTATTCGAACCCAAAGAACTCCTTCAGCCCTTTCTTCTCTTTAAGGTCATCTATGGTGAAACCATATTTTGACGCAGAAGCCAGTGTGATGACGTGTTCAAGGAATTCGTCATACGAGAGGTCGAACCATTCAGTAGGTATCACCCTGTCGATGGTACCACCCCCATAGTGGCTTCCTTCAATCCACGACTCATCGAGTTCCGCTTCATATGTTCCGTCATTCCTCTTGTTGAAGCAATACCACGAAACGCAGCTTTTCTTGTCCTCGCATCCCATTTTCGCTTCCCGGCGATAGATCATGAATTTTACCTTATGTACCATATTATATGAAATTAAAATAATGCACCAAATACGATATCCAAAATTCTATTCAGCCACTCAGGGAAGAACCAGAAGAAGATGATGATAAAGAGGAACCCTATTCTTCCGAAAATCATGGTGAACTTCGGCGAAGGCTTCCTTCCCGTTATTATCTCGAACAGCGCAAACATGATAGCCCCTCCATCAAGCGGATAGATGGGGATAATGTTCAATATTCCCAGAATTAAAGATACGGATGCCAATGGCATCAATATTTCATTTCCGCCTCTCGACATAAATTGCATAGCAATATACAGAATGAGAAATGTGGCAAAATTGAACAGTACCCCAGCTGCCGAGATGAGCAGACGTTGCCACGCAGGCTTATCTCCGATGTTGCCATCCCCCCGCGTGGAGAACACGGTAATGCCACCTAAGGGAAGTATTCCTAAGCTCCATACGATATTTCGCCACCAGCCACCTTCTGGCACTTGTTTCGGTCTATAAGTCAGAAACGGGATAAAGAACACCTGCATCACCTGGATGCGGCACCCGAATGACGTGCCTATGATCACGTGGCCAAGTTCGTGAATAAGAACCACAATGGCTAGATAGATGTAGAAAAACCAGTCAACATTTCCTTCATACCACCAATACCAGAAAGCCACACCCAAAGCAAAGGCAATCCAATTGAATGAAAAAACCTCTTTAGGCCCTTTGTTCTCATTCAGTTCGAGATTCATTTCTTCCGTAGACGCTTGGTTATACTCTGCTTGATTATTGTTTATTTCATTCTCTTCCATTTTCTTTTATTTCTATTGAAATGATGCGGCAAAGATAAGGATTTATTTTGATATTCACAAATTAAAACTGGAAAAGTTTTACATCCTCCCGTGCTCTCTCGGCAGACAGGAATTTCTTCGATTCCCTCTTCAGCTTTTGGATCAAGTCTCCGCCCTATGTCGAATTTGAGAATTAAAGAATAAAAAAGGATGAAAAAGAGCCCCTCTATCCACTTGTTTGGGGAGATAGAGGGGCTTTTCGGCGAATACGGATACGTAGGACTCACTCGGCGAGGGTGAACCAGTCGTCGGGGGAGAATTGAAGGGCGCGGATGAAGAGTTTGGCGCGGGCACCGAACTCGGAGTCGTAGGCGTGGGAGATGTAGTACCAATTGCCGTCGGGTAACTGATAGACAGAGCAGTGGCCGACTCCGTAGTAGCGCTCGTCGGGGCCTACGAGGAGGGTCCCTCCGCCATAAGCGAGGTCTTTGCCATCGCGGTCGAGATAGGGACCAGTGATGGACTGGCTACGACCGTAGGCGACCTTGTAGGTGGAGTTCTTGCCGCGGCAGCAGTAGTCGTGGCTCACGAGGAGATAGTACCAATCACCGCGCTTGAAGATGAAGGGTGCCTCGATGGCGTTGTCGCCGGCTTCGATGGTATCCTTGCCTTCGACGGTGATGGGGACCTCGCTGATTTCTCGATGGCGATTGATGCGACGTGCAACGGTGATAGGTTCGCCGAGAGGTGTGCGAAGATCGGCATCGAGCTGCTGGATCTGGATCCCGTCCCAGAAAGAGCCCCATACGAGATAGTCTTCGCAGAGGTTTGGGTCGATGGCGTTCCAGTTGGTGACGCCTTTGTGAGAGACGACAACGGGACCCTGGTCACGCCAACGGAAGTCGGGAGACTTGGGGTCGAGGGTCTTGTTGACGGCGAGGCCGATGGCACTGCCGTTCTTGCCGAAGGTGGAGCAGGAGTAGTAGAGGTGCCACTGGCCGTTGCGGTAGCTGATGTCGGGTGCCCAGGTGTGGCCCCAATAGCCAGGGACGGTGTCCTTAGCCCATTGGGGGATGGCTTCACGGTCGAAGACGGAGGGTTCTTGACTCCAGGTCTTCAAGTCAGCGGACGACATGACACCTACGCCTACACCGGTGGAGAAGATGTAGTAGCGTCCGTCTTCGCCGATGGCGAGGACGGGGTCGTGTACGTCGGGATAGGTGGGATCGAACTCGGGACGGGACGTACGCTTTTCGTTGCTGCAGCTGAGTAGAAGGACGGCAGCCAGGAGGAGGAGAAATGTGTTGCGGGTCATGTGTGATGGGGGGTAAGAGTGATAAGCGCAGCCATATAATGGCTGCATACAGAAAAAAGGAGGAAGTTATTCGAGGAGGTGCATGAAGAAGAGGACGGCGGCGATTTTGCGATCGACACCTTCGGCTTTGCCAATGGTCGCGTTGTTGGCATTGCGAACTGTGCCGTCGGACTGGACTTTCCCGATGGTCGCGTTGTTGGCATTGCGAACTGTGCCATCGGATTCGACTTTTCCGATGGTGGCATTGTTGGCGTTGCGGATGATGCCGTCTGAGTCAATCTTGCCGATGCGGGCGTTGTTGGAATTACGGATGGTACCGTCGGATTCGACTTTGCCGATGGTTGCATTGTTGGCGTTGCGGATGGTGCCGTTGCTCTCGACTTTGCCGATGCTTGCGTTGTTGGCGTTACGAAGGGTTTGAGCTTCGAGGGGGGCAGACACGAGCAACAGAAGGGAGAGGAGGAGGGGAATGATGTGTTTCATAGGGGTGAATGGGCAGCCATGACATGACTGCATACTGAACAAAAAGACTAGGGCAGCGGCAGAACCGCTGCTTGCTGAGAAAAGCTTGGAACTTTATTTGGGACCGCGCTTGGTGGTGACGAGGATGGCTCCGTTAGCACCTCGGGAGCCGTAAATGGAGGCTTCCTTGAGGACCTCGATGTGATCGACATCGTAAACGCTGATGAAGTCAAGGCTTTCGACTATCATACCATCGACGACGAAGAGGGGTGTCTGGTCAGCATAAAAACTGTTGGTGCCTCGGATGTTGAGTTCGGCGTCCTGACCGGGACGACCAGTTTGGTTGACGACGAGGCCGGGAACACGTCCCTGGAGGGCCATGGTGATGTTGGTGTAGCCTGAGCGGACGAGGTCTTCGCCAGAGATGCCGCTGCTGATCTCGAGGCTCTCACGTTTCTTGACGAAGCCGTAGCCCCAGTTGACGAGTTCTTGATCTTCCTGTGCCTGCAGTTGGTCGCCGAGACGTACGCGGAGACTCTTGCGGCCTTCGACGGGGATGTCGTAGGTGCGTTTCTTGAAATAGATGTGGATGGTATCGGTAGCGGCGACGTCGGTCAAGCCGAAACGGCCCTGCTTGTCAGAGCGGGCTACGCGGCCTTTGGATATATAGATGCGGGCGCCCTTGATGGGGGTGCCGGAGATGTCGGAGACGATGCCGTTGAAGGGGACACCTTGCTGCTGGGCAGCGAGGGGAATGGCTAGGAGGAGAGCGAAAAGGAGGGGGAGAAGGCGGGTCATAGGGGGAGGGGGTGAGTGCGGCCAAACTTGGCTGCGGCATTGACAAGAGGGATGAGGACGACCATTTATAGCCGCTCTCAATATTTAGACACTAGTGAGGGGGAAAGGTTTATAAGATGGACGCTTTTTTTCGAGGTTTTGGGGTAATTTTGAGGGCGATTGAGAGAAGAATGGGGCGGAATGGGTGGAAAATGGGGGAAATGTTTGGAGGGATGGGGATTTTTGTGTATTTTTGCGGGGAAGAATTGATAAAATTATTTTGAAAAGACCTTTAATAAATATAAATATGAGATACAAGGGATCAGAGGAACGGAAGTTCTCGACGCTGGGTCGTCGGCTGAAGAAGGTATTGTTGGAGAAGGGACTGACGGTGTCGGCGGCAGAGTCGCTTACGGGTGGCACGATTGCATCGATGATAGCGCAGATACCTGGATCGTCGGCTTACTTTAAGGGCTCGGTGACGAGTTATGCTGTGAGCGTGAAAGAAGAAGTGCTGGGCGTAGATGTGAACGTCGGCGGGGTGGTGAGTGAAAGCACGGCGCAGCAGATGGCGATGGGCGTGGCTCGCCTGCTTAAGAGTGACTGCGCAGTAGCCACCACAGGCATAGCCGGACCGGGCGGAGCAGAGCCAGGAAAACCGGTGGGTACGGTGTGCATTGCAGCCATCTGCAAAGACCAGTGCGTGAGCTCTACCTACCACTTCAAAGGGAGCCGAGAGGCTGTTATTTTGCAAAGCGCAGATGCCGCTTTGGACCTTTTGCTTACTCTTTTACAGCAAATTGAATAAAAAGAGAGTTGATAATTTGTTCACACGCGTGAGAATTATTATCTTTGCACCCGCGTTTTGAGGGGTGAAACTCATTGCGCAGCGATTTTAACAACCAAATTAAAAATTGGACCGCCCGACTGTCAGGGTTTCCATTAACCAGTCCGATTTTTTGCAAAGGTGGCTTCCATCCGCCTTTCGGCGGTTGGAAAAAAGATTTACAAAAAACAAAAAAACGAACAACAATGTCTAAGATTTGTCAGATCACTGGTAAGAAGGCAGGTAGTGGAAATAACGTTTCACATTCGAAGCGTCGCACAAAGCGCATCTTCAACGTCAACCTGCAGGTAAAGAAGTTCTACGTTCCTGAGCTTGATGATTATATCTATCTCAAGGTTAGTGCGGCTGGTATCCGTACCATCAACAAAAAGGGTATTTCTGCAGCCCTGAAGGATGCAGGTTATGTTATTGAATAATCTAAAGCTACAAGAATACTATGGCAAAGAAAGTTAAGGGCAATCGCGTACAGGTTATCCTGGAGTGCACTGAGCAGAAGTCGAGCGGCGTAGCTGGTATGTCGCGTTACATCACCACCAAGAACCGCAAGAATACAACCGAGCGTCTTGAGCTGAAGAAGTACAACCCATTCCTCAAGCGCTACACCATCCATAAGGAGATCAAGTAATCCATCCTACGGATATTGAATATTAGTTAATCGATTAAAATTAAAGTTCACAGACTATGGCAAAGAAAGCAGTGGCCACTCTCCAGACTGGTGAAGGCCGTACCTACAGCAAGGTCATCCGTGTGGTTAAGTCTCCTAAGACCGGTGCTTACATCTTCGAGGAGGAAATGGTTCCCAACGAGCAGGTTAAAGCCGCTATCGCAAAGTAAATTTGCAAAACACCAAATATTAAGGACTGTTGCAGCGTTGCAACAGTCCTTTTTTTGATAGGTTCGGTAGTCATTTTATGTTATAAAACATATTTTTCCGTCCATTTTGATGAAAAAGTGGGAAAAATATTTGGTGGATTTCGAAAAACCCCGTATCTTTGCAACGTGTTTTTCATGGTATAAGATTTAAGGTTAGTGAAGATGGTCGTCGTGAGACGGCCCTCTTTTTTTTATTCTTTCAGGTCGGGAAGACCTAAAGCAGCTCGATTTCGCCATACTGCATGACGCGTTCGCAGTAGATGCAGCGCAGCGACTTCTGATTCATATCGAAGACTTCCATCTTGGTTGGAATAGGCTGGTGGTTGGTGACACACTTAGGATTGGTGCACTTGACGACGCCGATGATCTGCTTGGGGTACTTGACGTACTTCTTCTCGACAATCTGGTAATCCTTGATGATGTTGAGCGTGACGTCGGGGGAGACAACGCTGAGACGACCGATTTCCTCATCGGAGAGATAGCGGTCGGCAATCTTGATGATGCCCTTGCGTCCGAGGGTGATTGAATCGAGGTTGGTACCGATGGTGATGGCGCCCGGATGGTTGTAGAGGTCGAGGATCTGAACGATCTTGAACGTCACGTTGGCGGGGATATGGTCGATGACGGTGCCGTTCTTGATGGCACTGACTTCTAATTCTTTCTTTTCGCTCATTTCAGGTCAATGTTAAGCATTCGACAAATGATGGCCTCGCGGGCATAGAGTCCGTTCTGGGCCTGCTGGAAATAATAAGCCTTGGGATTTTCGTCCACGTCGTAGGCAATCTCGTTGACGCGTGGCAGCGGATGGAGCACGCGGAGGTTGGGCTTGGAGCCTTCGAGCATCGCATTGCGCAGTGTGTAGACGTTCTTGACCTGCTCGTACTCACGGAGATCGCTGAAACGCTCCTTCTGAATGCGCGTCATATATAGGATGTCGGTGTTGGCGATGGCGTTGACATCGAAGACCTCGCTCTCGTCGAAATAGAGGTTGTGACGGTTGCAGAAGTCGCGGTAGCCGTTGGGCATACGCAGCAGGTCGGGAGCGATGAAGTGGAAGCGTGGGTTGAAGAACGAGAGGGCCTGGACAAGGGAGTGGACGGTGCGACCGTACTTGAGGTCGCCAACCATAGTGATGTCGAGGTCGTCGAGAGTGCCCTGAGTCTTCCAGATGGAGTAGAGGTCGAGTAGGGTTTGCGAGGGGTGCTGGTTGGCACCGTCGCCTGCATTGATGATTGGTACGTTGGTTACTTCGGAGGCATAGCGTGCTGCTCCTTCGAGGTAGTGACGCATGACGATGACGTCGGCGTAGTTGGACACCATCTTGATGGTATCCTTGAGTGTTTCACCCTTAGAGGTGGAAGAGGAGTTTGGGTCGCTGAATCCGATGACACGTGCACCGAGGCGGTTGGCAGCGGTCTCGAATGAGAGGCGGGTGCGTGTGGAAGGCTCGAAGAAGAGCGTAGCCACGACCTTGCCTTCGAGGAGGCGCTGGTTGGGGTTGGCCTCGAAACGAGCGGCATCGTGGAGCAGGGAGAGGATGTCGTCCTTGCTCAGATCGGTGATGGAGATGAAGTTGTTCTGCATAGTATGTGCACTATTTTCAGTTGGATTTGTTTTGACTAGAAAGCATATTCTTGAGTTTTGGCGAATAGATCACCTTGTAGTGGTCGGAGTCGGGATCGCTACAGATGAAGTATGCCATAAGGGTAGTGTCGGCCTCGAGGATGCGGAGGGAGCGCTGGCTTCCGAGCACCATAAACGAGGTGGCGAGGGCATCGGCAGTGATGCAGTTGGGAGCGACGACCGTGCTGGACAGGATGTCGTACTGCGCGGGGTAGCCGGTGTGGGGGTCGATGATATGGGCATAACGGCGACCGTCCTTGTAGTAGAAGTTACGGTAGTTGCCCGAGGTGGCAACACTGCAATCGGTGATGTGCATAATGTCACGCAGGACATTGGAGGTAGATAGGGAATCCTCGATGGGCTCGTTGATGCCCACGCTCCATAGCTTCCCCTTGGAGTTGTGGCCACCACAGGTGATCTCGCCACCAATTTCGACCATGAAGTTGCTAACGTCGCGGCTTCTCAGGTAATCGGCTACCACATCGCACATATAACCCTTGGCGATGGACGAGGCGTCGAGGATTACACGCGGGTCGTCCTTAAGGACATGTCCATCTTGGGTAAGGTGTATCTTTTCGTAACCCACGAACTGAAGGATGGAATCAACGGTGTACTGCGACACGCCATCGGCATTCTTGAAGCCGAAGCCCCAGAGGTTGACAAGCGGAGCGACGGTGATGTCGTAAGCACCTTGTGTGAGCTCGCTTACCTGAAGGGACTTCTCGAGGACGGTGCGCACGTAGTCGTTGACGACGACTGAGGTGTCGCAGCGGTTGATGCGCGTAATGATTGAAGTGTCGTTGAACATAGACAGCGAGCCGTCGAACTCGCGGAAGAGCTGCTTGATATCATCGTGATAGTCAGCGCTGCCTTCGTACTGGATGTGATAGACGGTGTGGAAGACCGTGCCTTCGAGTTGGGTGAAGGAACCAGGCTCGTTGTTGGCCTGCTTAGTGGCCGACTGGCGGTGCATGGCGATGCCGAGTACGCAGATGGCTGTGACGATGTAGATGAGGAGTTTGGCGGTACGCTTGCTCATATGTCAGGGAGTTAGAAAATGTCGTAGAAGATTCGGAAGGAGAATCCGATGTGGGACTTGTTGGGACCGTAGCCAGGTACGAAGAATGGAGTGCCATATTGGGTTCCGCTCTGCGTGATTTTGGCCTTAAAGTAGAGATCCCAACCGAGGGAGATATGCTTGACGATCTGGACCTTGACCATACCGCCAACTTCGACCCACTGAGTGGTGTACTCCTGGTCGTTGATGGAGATGGGACCTAGGGAACCCCACAGCTCGTCGGCATAGTAGAGATTGGAGATATCGGCCTTGTTGTACGACAGTCCGTAGCGGAGGAAGACTAGGTAGAGGTCGTTGGGACGGGTGCTGTTGTAGTCGATGTTGTAGGCGAAACCAATTTTGCCGAAAGGGGCGAGGTTTGACTTGAAGTTGAACTCCTGCTTCTTGCCAGTGCCATACTCCAGACCGTTGTCGGAGGTTTCGTCGGCTATGCCCATGCCAAAGGAAGCCATAGGGAAGAAGCGGTGGTGGAAGTCGGCCATCACCTGAGCTTCGAAGGAGGCATGCTCGAAGTAGAACGTGTAGAGCAAGGGGTCGAGGATATCGACCGAGACATTGAGGCCGTTAAAGAAACGATAGCGGTACTTCTGGCCTTCGGGAAGCACATCGGGCAGTTCCTTCTGTTCTTCGGCCTTGACTTCGGACGAGACGGGAATGGAACGTCCTTGCGCCAGCAGCATGGGGCTGTTGGAGAGTAGTAGTGCGGCGATGGCCAGCGTTATGGCGTAGCGTGGATGGAACATTCCCGTGGATTAATATTCGAAAATGAGGTTTGTTGCCTCGCCGTCGGCGACTACATTGCTGTCGTTGATGATGAGGTTGCTGATGAGGTGACGGGTGAAATGCACGTCATCGATACGGAAGAGGACAGTGCACCCGCACTCCATATCGAGGAACCGAGGTTCAACGGTATAGGATATATCGACGGTGTCGGAGGTGGTGTAGAGGTCGCCGTAGTCGCTGTAGGAGCAATCGAGAATCATGGTGGTGTGATTGCCCTTGGGGTTGAGTTGCAGTTCGACGTCGGTGAACTGAGAAAAAGTGACCTTGTAGCCGAGGGTGTCGGAAAAGCAGATAAGGCTGATGGAGCGCATCGTTCGGCCACTGGTGGATGTAAATGTGGTGGTCATGTAGGCTTCGCGCACCTGTTCACAACCGTTGTCGCATGCGCACAGTAATACTTGGATGCAGCATGCACCCAAGAGGAGGCGTAAAGCCTTGGAGAGCGGACGTGACGACGGGTCAGATGGTTTCAGCAATGTCATACTTGTTGCGTTCGGCCGATGTGCGTGAGATGAGTTCGCCGAGGAAACCGGCGAGGAAGAGTTGTGCACCAATGATCATACTGGTGAGGGCAACGTAGAAGGCAGGCATATCAGTGATAAGCGTGCCAGTGCCGGCGGTGCTGAGCACGTAGATCTTGTGGCAGACGATGTAGAGGACGGCAATGAAGCCGATGAGGAAGATGATGGTGCCCCATAGGCCGAAGACGAGCATAGGCTTGGCTCCAAAGCGGTTGAGAAACCAGAGCGTGATGAGGTCGAGGTACCCGTTGACGAAGCGGTCGAGGCCGAACTTGGTCTTGCCGTATTTGCGTGCTTGATGCTGGACGACCTTTTCACCAATCTTCTTGTAACCGGCATTCTTGGCTATATAGGGGATATATCGGTGCATATCACCGTAGAGCTCGATGTGCTTGACGACTTCTCCGCGATAGGCCTTGAGACCGCAGTTGAAGTCGTGGAGGTTATGAATGCCCGAGACGGCGCGTACGGTGGCGTTGAAGAGCTTGGTGGGAATGGTCTTCGAGAGGGGGTCGTAGCGCTTTTTCTTCCAGCCGCTGACGAGGTCGTATCCTTCCTCCTTGATCATTCGGTAGAGTTCGGGAATCTCGTCGGGTGAGTCCTGGAGGTCGGCGTCCATAGTGATGACGACGTCGCCCTGAGCCATGCCGAAGCCGACGTGGAGGGCGGGCGACTTTCCGTGGTTGGTACGGAAGGACATACCGTGCATCTGGGGATATTGCTGGTGGAGCTGCTTGATGACCTGCCAGGAGTTGTCGGTAGAGCCATCGTTGCAGAAGATGACTTCGTATGAGAAGTTGTTGGCCTGCATTACGCGGTCAATCCAGGCGGCGAGTTCGGGGAGGGACTCGTCTTCGTTATAGAGGGGGATGATGACTGAGATGTCTAGCATATAGAGTGGGGTTTAGAGGCGATGATGGCAGCCATAGATGGCTGCGACGGGGACGCTGGGAGCGATGGCAGCCATATACGGCTGCTGACGGGGACGGCCAGAGGGCGAGAAGGGCGGCAGCGAAAGGGGACGCGGGGCGACCAAGGGCGGCTGCTGACGGGGACGAGGGGCGACCAAGGGCGGCTGCTGACGGGGACGAGGGGCGGCCAAAGACGGCCGCGACGGGGACGCAGGAGGCCAGATGAAACGGGGTCAGGAGGGGGAGGACACTTGGGGACGCTTGCGGACAATGAGTGCGATGGGGATCATGAGGACGATGGAGAGGAAGAGGTTGTTGGAGAGGGTGGTCATAGCCGTCTCGATAGGTGTGAGAACGGGGGCCTCCTTCAAAGCCTTGATAGCCTCCTCGAGTCGGGGCATGTATCGCTCGAAACTGCCTGATGCGGCAAGTGTCTGCTGAACGTTTTCGTATTGCTCGATGGCAGCCTTCTGAAGGGTGTGGAGATTGCCGGGCTTGATGTACTGATTGTATACGTAGATAAAGAGTGCCTCGATGAGGCTGGCGTAGAACATGAGCTGGACGCCGAACGACCAAGCCTGGATGCCGCGAATGGCATCGTAGAGGATTTCTCTGCGCAGTTTGCGGAGAATCCACCATAGGGCAACGGGTGTAACCAGCATCATCGGAAAGATGAGGAGGCTGAGCACGACGTTGCTGTACATGGCGTACTTGACCAGATATTCGAGGATGAACCATGCCGCGAGAGGCACGGCCATCTTCATCAGATAATTGTTGACTATAGTGGCAAGTGAGTTCATATTTTGTCTTCGAATGTTCGAAAATTGCGCTGCAAAGATACAAAATTGTGGGTAAAAAAGGAAATTTTCGGTTAGATTTAGCTTTTTTTGTCTGAAAAATTTGGCAGAACCGAAAAAAGTCTGTACTTTTGCAGTCGGATGAGTGTCATACGGCATGCTCCTTCTAATCCCCCAGGGCTTGACCGCAGCAAGGGCGTGAGGTTGTAGCGGCGCGATGTGAAGAGCTCATCCATTTTTTGTTTTAAAGCATTGCTCCTACTGGGGCAATGCTTTTTTAGTATCCCATCATGGCTCCCCATGCCGTGTGGTGGTAGGCAGCGAGGAGACCTGCAGCGTTGCTGGCGTAGGCGCTGAAGAATTGGCGATAGCCGGGCTCGTTGGCAAGGTGAATGGTCTCGGGGAGGGTGACAGCCATTCCACAGTGGTGGTCGATGATGATTTCGCTATAGAACTGTGAGCTGTGATACTCCTTGAGGACGATTTGCTGGAGCGCCTGCATGGCTGCATTAGCACTAGCCGCATCGACTTCGCCCAACCAGTTGATGACATCCTTAATGTCGTAATAATAATATTTGTAGTGGACACTTCCACTAGAGGTGACGGATTCGCGACCGAGGGGTTGGAAGTAGTCGAGCCAGTCGGTGATGATCAAGGGATCGGCCTCGGCAAGCGTCTCAAGGCGGCTAGCATTGCTGCGTATGAGTTGCTGATAACTTGATGCAAGCTGTGGCATGAAGGTGAGGTCGTATAGCGCGTCGCTTGCGCCTTTCTTCGAAGCACCGTAGGGCGCATTCTCGTCGAAGTAGCAACGCATAGAATAGTCGAGCGCATCAGGAAGGTCGGATGCCGATTTGCAATGCGAGAGTCTAGTGAAGACCTTGCGATAGGGCATGCCTGCACCCTGTACTTCAAGCGAACTGGCGACAAGATAATGTGCTACGTCACGTAACTCATAGGCCACCTCGGCATTGCCCATGTGGCAGCAGTCGGCAATGATGTAGTCGAACTTGGGCCCTTGGCGCAAAGCTGCTGCCAGATCCCACAATTCGATGCTGCCAACAAGATTGTTGTCGTATTGGTTGTTCTGATCGTAACCAAAAGCCTTGCGACGCGGGGAATCGTAGTGATGGTTGGTCGTGACAGGCACCCATCCTGCTGCGTGGGATGCAAGGACGAGGCCTTTGATGGGCGTGTTGAAACGTGTGAACGTGGTCTTGATGACCGACGCGAGAACGTCAGGATCGGCAAGGTCGATATCCTCGGTCCATGTTTGCAGCATGACGGTGTCGAGTCGCTGGGCAGCATTGCGATGAACCCAATAGAGCTTGGGCAGGTTGTCGTCAGTCTGCTTGTTGTCCTTCATGACGATGAGATTGAGAGCGCCCACTTCGACGCTGTCGAGTATGGCCCGATGGGCCTGGCGGACATTGTTCTCGAGCAAGGAAGAAAGATTATTATCGCCCACCATATACATCAGGACGGTATGGTCGGCCACTTTATCGTAGTCGATTTTCGTCACGTCATCATCGTCGTGCTTGCATGACGAACATGCAACGATGGCAAGCATTGCCAGAATGCCCGCCATCAGACGTTTGAGAGGTTGCTTGGTGTAATACATTATTTATTATATATGTATTGTCTTGTTGAGGAGATAAAAGTCGAGGATGGTCATTGCAGCCATTGCTTCGACGATGGGGACAGCACGGGGCAGAACACACGGGTCGTGACGACCGCGCGCTTGGAGTATGGTTGCTTCGCCTTGGCGATTGACAGTTGGGATGGGCTTGAGGAGAGTTGCCACAGGCTTGAATGCGCAGCGGAAATAGATGGGTGCGCCATTTGAGATACCTCCTTGGATGCCGCCGCTATGGTTAGCTTCAGTCTTGAGTAAAGTTTGATTGGAGTCTCCGGAGGCCGAAGTGGGCTGGAAGGTGTCAATCATCTCGCTACCACGGCAACCGCATTGGGCAAATCCCATTCCGTATTCGAATCCCTTGCAGGCATTGATACTGAGCATTGCAGCACCGAGGGCTGCATTAAGGCGGCCAAAGACGGGTTCACCGAGACCGGCAGGAACGCCTTGGATGACGCAAGTTATGACTCCGCCAATAGTGTCGCCATCAGCCTTGACCTCGCGGATAAGTTGCTCCATGAGGGCCGCGCTATGCGCATCGGGGCAACGGACAGCGTTGGTCTCGATGAGCGAGAGGTCGTACTTCGTCCAATCGTTGTCGAGACTGATGTTGCCAACTTGGCTGGTGTAGGCCTTGACATCGATGCCGAGCGTGCGGAGAGCCATCTTGGCGAAGGCACCGCCGACAACGCGGCTCAACGTCTCGCGTGCAGAACTGCGACCGCCACCACGATGATCACGCAGGCCGTACTTCTGCTGGTAGGTGTAGTCGGCATGACTGGGGCGATAGACGTCGCGAAGGGCATCGTAGTCAGACGAGTGCTGATTGGCATTGCGCACCTCGAAGCCGATAGGTGTACCTGTGGTCATACCTTCGAACACACCCGACAGCACCTCTACCTGGTCAGCTTCATTGCGAGCCGTAGTGATGGATGACTGTCCGGGACGACGTCGTGCCATCTCGGCTTGTAAGAACTCCATATCGACGGGGATGCCAGCGGGCATGCCGTCGATGATGCCACCTACGGCCGTACCATGGCTCTCGCCAAATGTCGTCAGTCGGAATATGTTGCCGAAAGTATTCACCTCAAAAATGTTATTTACAACCGCAGCCACCGCCTTTGCAGCCATTGCTACTGCAATCGCCGCCTTCGCAGTTGTTGCCACAGCCGCCACCGCAACCACCACAATCACCACCACATCCGCCAGTCATCTGGCGCATGTACTCGATCTTGTCTTGTTCGGTGGCTTCGCGTACCTCTTCGACCTGTCCCTTGAAGTGCAGATGCATGCCTGCGAGGGGATGGTTGATGTCGCAGAACACTTCCTTGGCGGTAATCTTCTGGACGGTGGAGGGAACGATGTCACCATTCTGGTTCTGGAGGGGTACTTGTGCACCTTCCTGCACCATGTCGGCGAGGAACTTGCCCGTCTTAGGGTCGGTGAAAAGATGCTTGGGCAGGGCGATGACTTTTTCTTCATCGTATTCGCCATATGCTTCGGCAGGGGAGAGGGTAAAGTCAAAACTGTCTCCCTTCTGCTTGCCTTCGATATTCTTCTCAAAACCTGGAATCAATTGCCCTACTCCAAAGATAAACTCAAAAGGTTGACCCGGATGGGTCTCCTCGATATCTTCAATTTCTGGTGCTTCGTTGGGATTTTCCGGAGCTTCGTAGCCTGTCAACTTATAGGACACGGCCACATGCTTGCCTTGTTCGATGATCATATTACTTATATATAATTTTTTATCGGGTGCAAAGATACTAATTATTTCCAAATTCACCAAATAATTGGAGGAATTTGTCTTTTTTTTGTTTTATTCTCCTTTATGATTGGCAAAAATACCCCTATTTGTCATTTTTTGACTACAAAACTTATTTTTTCTTTGAGGATTATTTGGAAATATGAAAAAAAGACTGTATTTTTGCAGCATTAAAATGCGTTCCATGGGAAAACGTGATTCCTGATCGTCATTCATTCTTAAAAACAACAATGGAAGGGCAAGACCTATTAAGCCTCGCAAAAGGACGTAACTACAATGCTGAACTTCGTGCCGAATTGGCCAAGTTCGGCCTTCGCCGTATTGGCAGCAATCAATGGATAAGCAAAGCCACGGCAAACAAATATGAATTGGTGCTGAACGAAGCAGACGGAGAAAAGGTCGTCTCAGGTGTCGACATTGTCGATAAGGACCAGCGTATTCATCTGATGGATGTGAATGAAAAGCCAGCAACAGCAGAAGGTTTGGCCAACACCAATATTGCCGTGCATCACAAGACCCTTGGCGCCATCCGTAGGCAGATAGAAGTTACCTATTGGTATGTCGAGCTGATCGACCGTTGGAATGCCGAAATTGATATGGGCAGTCCGTTTGGCCGGGAACTGAAGCAAAAGACAGGAGGCAAGTTTTTGAACTGGTACGATTTCCTCTGTCTGCCCGACCCATTGGCGAGTGGAGATTACCTGTTTGGCGCCATTCAGCAGGGCAAGGCTGCGTCGATACATTCGTGGTTGGACCTGCCTGATGGAAGATACCTTGTGCCGACCGACGGCTCGGAAGAAGGTGCTATGAGATCGCTGGAGTGCGGACTGGAGTTCCATAAGATGGAACAGGAGCAATTTGCCACGGCAGCCGCTGCCGGACAATATGCTATCAAGGCGCTCAACAGCAGCAAGACTACCTACGCCACAGCCATCAAAAAACTTTTGGGCAAGGAGAATGGGTTGATTTCGCGTAACGACTTCTATCGGAATGAAAAGGGAGAGATGTGCCGCATCGTGGTGAACAGGACTGATGCGGGCATGGCAGTGACAGATGTTCCCGTGGGTAACACGGTGTCGGAATGTATTGATTCTCTGCTGTCGCCTTTTATCAAGGCTAGGGCATTCGAATCGATTGGGAAAGAAGAAGAATATAATTATTAGATTCGGTCGCTACGGTCATAGAAGTCATGGGCTGACCTCTCGGACTTCTGATAACCATCCTTATTCCGGGCATCTTCATCAAGATGCTCGGAAATTCTTTTTCGTGACCATTTGAGCATCTGCAGGCAGAGATAGATGAGGGAGGCAAAGAGGAGCGTGTAAACGAGCGGAGAATTATCGACATTCATATACATTAATATGAAGTCGTAGAGCGTGTGGGTGATGACAGGAGCGAGGAGTGCCCAACAGAGGTTGTTGAACTTGTTCTCGCTTTCGAACCAATACTTGGCAAAGAAGTAACCCATAAAGACACCGTTGTAGTAGTGGCAAGGCACGGCGAGGAGGGCACGAGAGACACTGACCCCAAACCAGTTTTCTCCTGCGGCACCGAGGTATGCGAGGTTCTCGAAACCTGCAAAGCCCATGCTCACGCAGACGGCATAGACGATGCCGTCCATCTTCTCGTTGAAATACGGGTTTTTGCGCACTACCAGGAAGAGCATGATGAGTTTTGCCAATTCCTCGGGAATGCCTGCTCCGAAGAAGGCGAGACGGAAGGCTCCCGTCATCGTGGAGTAGGATTTGGAGAAGAAACCAAGCGCCTCAAAGGGTGTGCTGAACAGCATGGACACAAAGATTGAGCCGATACCGAAGATGATGGCCCGCTTGAGCTGGTCGATCGGTTCGGGCTGCAGGAAGTCTGCGCGGTAGATATGGTAGACGAGAAGAGCGGCGGGAAGAAGGCCGGCGAGGGTGATTAGGAGCATGGGAATGAAGGATTGAGGAGCCCCCTTCTTGTACCCCTGTTTGGGAGGAGGACTTGTTTATCGTGGTTAGGGATTCAAAAAAGCATTTGCTCGAGACGGTTGACAGCGAGGGTCATGTCGTTGGCAAAACGCTTGTGGTCGAGGAGAAAGTCGGGGCGGCCTTCCGAAAGGTCATCGTAGAGTTCCTTGGGCATGCTGGTGACGAAACTTGCGATAGCGTATTCGATGTCATCTTTCTGCCATTCCATGTTGGAATAGCGATAAACCCGCAACTTCTGGTGCAGGAGACAATAGGCCGTTTCGATACTTTCTCTAGTGATCATGGCTATGAGGGTGTGAACCATAACTTGGCGGCAAAGATAGCCAATTCTTTCCATTTGGCCAAATTATTGGGTAATAATTTAAATTTGTGTATGACTTTTTTGGCGGGTTGGGATTTATTTGTTAATTTTGCAGCCAAAAAAAAGAAACATGATACAGCAACTTCATGGCTATTGGCCCCGGATTGGAGAGGGCACCTTTGTGGCAGAGACGGCAGCAGTGATCGGTGACGTAGTGATCGGTCGGGAGAGCAGCGTGTGGTACAGTGCGGTGATACGCGGTGACGTCAACAGGATACGTATAGGTGATCGTGTGTCGATACAGGACTGCACATGCCTGCATTGTGCAGAAGGCGACGCTTACATAGAGATTGGCAACGATGTGACAGTGGGTCACAATGTGTGCCTGCATGGATGCAAGATTGCAGACAATGTGCTCATCGGAATGGGAGCAACAGTGCTCGACAATGTGAAAGTCGACTCGGGATCGGTGGTGGCAGCAGGTGCACTAGTGCTTTCGGGTACCCATATTGGCCCGGGCGAACTATGGGGAGGTGTACCCGCCAAACTTATCAAGAAACTCGACCAGGAAGCCATCGATCGCATCATTACACCCATGCCGCAACACTATCAGTATTGGGCTGCCGAATACCTGAAGGAACAGGCTGCTGCGGCACCAGATTTGAGTTTGGATTAATCTTAGATGTTATGTGCGAATGCCAAACGATGGTGTGAGAGACGTGAAATCTTCATGTTTTTGAAAAATGTCCGTTAGATGTTTGGCCAATTGGAGGATTTACACTATCTTTGCGCCGCTAAAACAGAGAAACACAAGGGCTCCACCTCTTACCATTCCGAACAGAGAAGTTAAACCTTGTAACGCCGATGGTACTGCGAAAGCGGGAGAGTAGGAAGCCGCCACCTTACAGGAGTCTGGACAGCTATAGTCCAGACTCTTTTTTGTAAAATTATGGAAGAAATACAGAATACTACATCAACCAGTGAAGTTACGAGCCGTTTCTCGTCGTTCGAAGAACTCGGCATCCAGTATCCCCTGCTTCGTGCCATCGAGGAACTTGGCTACGAACACCCTATGCCCATTCAGGAACAGATCATTCCCGTCATCTTGAGCGAAGAAGGACGCGACGTGGTAGGCCTGGCTCAGACAGGTACGGGCAAGACCGCTGCCTTCGGCCTTCCCCTGCTGCAGAGCGTTGATATTGTTCCCATTTACAGCGATTACCAGATCAAGAAGGATTTCAAGACCGGCAAATGGATGGATCCGGAGGATGCTCCGCAGCCACAGGCGCTGGTGTTGGCTCCTACTCGTGAACTTTGCCTGCAGATTGCTTCTGACCTGCAGGACTACTCGAAATACCTGCGCGGCATTGCCATCCTTCCCGTGTACGGTGGTTCGTCGATAGGCAGCCAGATTGGAGCCTTGAAGCGTGGCGTACATGTGGTAGTGGCTACACCTGGCCGACTGATTGACCTTGTGAACCGTGGAGCAGTGCGCCTGAACGAAGTGAAGACGCTGGTGCTTGATGAGGCCGACGAGATGTTGTCGATGGGCTTCCAGGAGGATATCGAGACTATCCTTTCGAACTTGCCCGAGAAGCATCGCACGATGCTCTTTAGCGCCACTATGCCGAAGGCAATTGCAGAGATTGCAAAAAACTATATGCACAATCCCGTGGAGGTCACCATCGGCCACAAGAATGAAGGTGCAGCCAATGTGAACCATGTGTATTATCTCGTGCATGCCAAGGACAAATATGCTGCCCTAAAGCGCATTGTGGATTTCTACCCGAGCATCTATGGCATCATCTTCTGCCGCACCAAACTTGAGACACAGGAGATAGCCAAGAACCTGATGGACGAAGGCTACAACTGCGACGCACTGCATGGCGACCTTTCGCAGGAGCAGCGCGACCTGGTGATGCGCAAGTTCCGCACCCGCCATCTGCAACTGCTTGTCGCCACTGATGTGGCAGCACGTGGACTGGATGTCGATGACCTGACGCACGTCATCAACTATGGTTTGCCCGACGACATCGAGGTCTATACCCATCGTTCGGGTCGTACTGGCCGTGCCGGCAAGAAGGGAACATCGATCTGTATCGTTCACATCAAGGAACGTCGTCGCCTGAATGACATCGAGCGCATGATTGGCAAGACCTTCGAGAAGGGGTTGATGCCTACCACTGAACGCATCATCGAGAAGCAACTCTTCGGCCTTGCCGACCGACTGGAGAAAGTGGTCGTGAACGAAGAGGAGGTCGAGAAATATCTCGATCCTGTGCTCAAGAAACTGGGATGGCTCTCGGCCGAGGATCTGGTGAAGCGCATCGTCTCGTTGGAGTTCAACCGAATGCTCGAGTTCTACAAGGGTTCGGAGAATCTCGATATTCCCGAAGAGAAACCCAAGCGCGAGAAGAAGGCCACTGCACACACCGGCGAAGGTGCACGCAACGCTTCGTATGCACGTGTCTATAATGGAGCGAATACGCAGGCCGAGCCAGGCTATGCACGACTGTTCATCAACCTTGGCAAGCGCGACGGTATCTTCCCCAAGCAACTCATCGGACTGATGAATGCCAACGTACACCATCGCATCGAGATGGGACGAATCGACCTTCTGACCAACTTCTCATACTTCGAGGTGCCGGAGCAGGATGCTCGTTTCGTCATCAAGGATATGAATGGTGCCGACTGGCACGGTCGAAAGGTGGTGGTTATGCCGGCGAATGAGGAACATCACGACGAGGAAAAACCATCGGAAAAGAAACGTGCCCAGCGTTTGGATGAGGCAGAACACATGCCTTTCGAGAAGTTCCGTGGAGAGAAGGGACGTAAGAGAGGAAAAAGGTGATCGGAGCAGCCAAACATGACTGCAACGAGAAATACGGGACAAAATAGGCAGCCATTTTTGGCTGCCTATTTTGATTCGGCGGTGAGTGTGCCGTCAGCTGTTTGGATCGTAAGAGTGGAGCCTGGAGGCACTGAGGCGGCTGACTTGACGGCATGACCATCGAGGCGGGTAATGGAAAAGCCGCGCTTGAGGATGTTGTCGGGTTGTGCCAGTTGTATGGTGCGGTCGATGAATTCCAACTTGTCTTTTTCGCGCTGTATACGTTGTCGGGAAAGCATTTGGATAGCCTGTCGGAACGTGTCGAGTGTGTTGCTCCCGTTGCTGAGCATTTGTCGACTTGCACTTTGAATCCTTTGACCGATTATGTCCAAACGGCTAATCTGTTGCGTAAGCATCACATGTGTGTTGCGGACAGCATTGCCCAACCGTTGCAAGCGTTGACGTTCGAGGTCCATTCTTTGCTGCAAATTGTCCTTGATTTCCTCCTGAAGGTCGAGGACTTTTTGCATCTGCAGGTACAATGCGTCGATGAGGAAGGCAGCGGCAGCAGTGGGCGTTTTGACTGAAGTGTGGGCCACATGATCAAGCACCGTCTCGTCGCGGTCATGGCCGATGCCCACAATGACGGGAAGGGGAAATTGAGCAACGTAGGAGGCAAGGAGATAACTGTCGAATGATGCCAGTTCGACGGTGGCACCGCCTCCACGGATGATGACAACTACATCGAACAGGTCCTCGACCTCGTTGATTCTGTCTAAAGCGGCAATTACCGATGGCTCGGTCTGCTGACCCTGCATCGTGGCGGGGAAGAGGTGGGCGTAGAACTTCAGACCATAGGCATTATTGGCGAGTTGTTTCATAAAGTCGCCATAGCCTGCTGCTCCTTCGGCACTGATGATGGCTATTCTTTGAGGAAGAACGGGGAACGGGAGTTCTCGGTTCATGTCGATGATGCCGTCCTCCTTGAGCTGACGGAGTATCTCCATGCGGCGTCGTGCCATCTCGCCTAGGGTGTAGGTGGGGTCAATGTCGAGGATGTTGAGGCTAAGACCATATTGCTCGTGCATCGTGACCTGCACAAGGATCATGACCTTGAGACCCGTGGCGAATTGTTGCCCTGTCTGCTCTGCGAAACTGTCGCGCAAGAGCCACCAGCGGTTGGACCATATCATTCCACGCACAGAAGCCAGAGTCGTGCCACGTCGGGGTTCCTTCTCGACGAGGGTCATATAGCAATGGCCATTGGAAGCTACACGCACGTCAGAAAGCTCCGCAACGACCCAAAGAGGATCGGCGAAGCCTTCGTTCACCACAGCAGCAATGCGACGGGTGAGTTCGTGCAGCGACAACGGGTCTTTCTCGTCACCCTGCTGCACCTTTGAAGCCCGGAGTGCCATCGCGATTATTCGAAACGCTCCATGCGCCTACGTACGTAGTCGGCCAGGAACTGGGCAGTATTCTCTTCTCCTCCTAGTTTGGTCACATCGACACAGAGGTCGTATGAGTCGGCCTGTCCCCATGTCTTGTCAGTAAAGAAGTCGTAGAATCGCGAACGCTCGCGGTCGTTCTTGACAATCAGGTCATCGGCTTCGTCGGCAGTGATGCCACGCTCCTTGCAAAGGAAGCGGATGCGGTATTTGTAGGGCGCATGGATGAAGAGTTTGATGAGGTTGGGCTCTTCGCGCAAGATGTAGTCGGCAGTACGACCTACGATGAGGCACGACTTCTCGGCAGCCAACTGCTTCAAGGTGTTGCTGAGCATTACAAAACTTTGTGAAGAGCCGAAGAGGTGAGGCGAGCCGATGCGACCAGCCAAGGCATAGTCGAAGAAGCCAGGAGCCTTCTCGTCATGCTTGGCCACATATTCGGGATCGAGGCCGCTGGTGCGTGCAATTTCGTCGATGAGTTCACGGTCGTAATAGTCGATGCCAAGGATTTCGGCCAGACGTTTGCCTGTCTGTTGGCCACCGCTTCCAAACTGGCGACCCAGGCTGATGATTACTTTTTTTTCGAGCATGGTTTAGATGAAACCTTAAAATTATGTTTAAGTGTGGCAAAGTTAGTGGATTTTTTTTGTTCTGCCAAATATTTTGTTCAAAAGTTTTGCAATTACTGAAAAATTGTGTATCTTTGCCCCAAAATTTACGAAAAATAAAAAAAGAAATGTTGTTAGAAATTACTTGGACTGCCCATCCGGTCATCTTTCAGGTTGGCTGGTTTGCCTTGCGCTGGTATGCCCTGATGTTCATCGTGGGCTTTTTTATCGGCATCAAGATCATGGAGTGGATCTATCGACGTGAAGGGCTCGATCCTGAGCGTGTCTATTACCTTTTCCTTGCTACCTTTATTGGCACGATAATTGGAGCGCGCCTTGGGCATTGCTTCTTCTACGATCCTGATTATTATCTTGCCCATCCGCTTGAAATCTTCAAGACCTGGAAGGGCGGACTCGCCTCGCATGGTGGCACCATCGGTGTGATTCTGTGTGTGCTCTATTATGCCAATAAGGACCGGCTGTCGAAGTTGTGGTTGCTCGATCGACTCTCGATAGCTGTGGCTCCGGTGGCGTGTCTGATTCGTATGGGTAATCTCTTCAACCACGAGATCTACGGACACGAGACAGCCCTGCCTTGGGGCTTCCGATTCATCCAGAATATTCCCCAGTGGGAGCGCGGAGCAGAGCCCATTTTCTGCAACCCTTCGCATCCTACGCAGATCTACGAGGCCTTGGCCTATCTTGCCGTCTTCTTCATCTGCTGGTATCAGTACAAGTTCACCGATGCAGGCAAGCATCGCGGTGTCATCTTCGGCACATTTATGATCGGTATCTTTGGCTCGCGTTTCTTCATCGAATATCTGAAGAACGTTCAGGAGGCTTTCGAAGAGAATATGCTGCTCGACATGGGGCAACTCCTTTCCATCCCATTCGTTCTGCTGGGTATCTGGCTCGTCTGGCGCGGTATGAAGTCGCCTGCTGTGGAGGGTTATAGTCCCATTGTACACAAAAGATAGTGTTTATTGTTAATTTAACGTATGAACTACAACGAAATCGGCAAGACCGGTATGAAGGTCTCGCAACTCAGTTTTGGAGCTTCGTCGCTTGGCGGTGTGTTCCATAGTGTCAAGGAAGCTGATGCCCTTGAGGCAGTTTTTACTGCTGTTGAATTGGGCATGAATTTCATCGACGTGAGTCCTTACTATGGCCACTATAAGGCCGAGACGGTGCTAGGAAAGGCCCTCAAAGAGATACCTCGCGGCAAGTATTACCTTTCGACCAAGGTGGGACGCTACGGCAAGGATGGAGTCAATACATGGGACTATTCTGCCAAGCGTGCCAAGGAGAGTGTATATGAGTCGATGGAGCGTCTCAATATCGATCATATCGACCTCATCAATGTGCACGACATCGAGTTCCAGGCCGATCTTCCGGGTGGACTACAGAAGGTTTGCGACGAGACCTTGCCTGCGCTTTGTGAATTGCGCGATGAAGGCGTCGTTAGCCATGTAGGCATCACCGACCTGCAGCCCGAGAATATCCGCTGGGTCATCGAACATGTTCCGGCAGGAACGGTTGAGGCTACGCTCTGCTTCTGTCACTATTCGCTCAACGACGAGTTGCTGAACGAATATTTCGACTTCTTCGAACAGCACAATGTGGGCATCATCAATGCCTCGCCGCTTTCGATGGGATTGCTGAGCACACGTGGTGTACCCGATTGGCATCCCGCTCCTAAGGCACTTGTCGAGGCTTGCCAGAAGGCAGTTGCTCATTGCAACGCCAAGGGTTATCCGATTGAGAAATTAGCCATCCAGTATGCCATTTCTTCGCCTCGCATTGCCACGACGCTCTTCTCGTCGGCCAACCCTGCCAATGTCGAGAAGAATTGGCATTATGCACTCGAACCCATTGATTGGGAATTGGTTGGGGAAGTGCAGAAGATCATCGGTGACCAGATGCGTGTGCGCTGGAAGAACAGTTGATGATTTTCGGTTTTTCGGTTTCACGGTCTTTGGGTATTCCGTTATAACGTTATATCGGTATTCCGAAATTCCGAATCCCCCCAAAATTATTAAATCGATTTAGATATGGTAATTATTGATGCACATAGCCACCTGTGGATGCGCCAGAATACGATTGTTGATGGCCAGCCCATACGTACTCTTTCGCCCAATGGCTCGCGCAGCACATTCTTTGGCGAAGAGGTGCAGATGCTTCCTCCGTTCATGATTGACGGACAGAACAGTGCCGAAATCTTCCTCAGCAATATGGACTATGCCCAGGTGGGCGGAGCCGTGGTGGTACAGGAGATTATCGATGGCATGCAGAACGACTACCTGCTCGAAGTGATGCAGCGTCATCCCAATCGGTTCTTCTGCTATGCAATGCCTGAGCTGCGTCCTGTGCAGCGACGTGCTCGTGGCCTTATGGACCCGCTGACGCAGACCAAGCAGCTATTTGAGAACGGGTCCCGTGGCATCGCATTGCCGGGACATCGTCTGTTCGCTCCTGGTGAACTGGAGATCAACAGTCCCGAGATGATGGACGTCTATCATTATCTGCAGGATAACAAGGGCTTCCTCTCTATCTGTCTTTACGATGGCGATTATCACGTGAAGCAGATGGAGGAGATTATCCAAACTTGTCCGCGACTGAAGGTCGTCATCGGACATTTCGGTATGGTTACCCGTCCGGGTTGGCAGGAGCAGATAAAGTTGGCACGCTACGATAACGTCTACGTGGAGAGTGGTGGCATTACGTGGCTCTTCAATTCGGAGTTCTATCCGTTCTGTGGTGCTGTGCGCGCCATCCGTGAAGCTATGGATCTGGTGGGTGCTGACAAGTTGATGTGGGGTTCCGACTATCCGCGCACCATCACCGCCATCACCTATAAGATGTCGTACGACTTCGTGCTCAAAGACCCTGAGCATCTGCTCACCGAAGAGGAGAAGGAGAAATTCCTTGGCCTCAATGCACAGGCGCTTTATGGCTTCAACAAGATTCCCGAGTTACCTTACATAAAGAATATGTCAGAATAGTTTTTCCCTTTAATAAAAATGAAAACTTTACGAATACCTTCGTTACAGAAGATTGAGGTTGTTGACCTCCCCAAGCCGGTAGCAGGAGAAGGCGAAGTGCTGCTTAGGCTCAAGTATGTCGGTTTCTGTGGCAGCGACCTCAATACGTTTCTTGGCCGCAATACTATGGCCAAGCCCAACGTCATCCCCGGCCATGAGATTGGTGCTGTGATCGAGGCACTTGGAGAGGGTTGCCCAGCTGATCTTCATGTGGGTCAGGTGGTCACTGTCAATCCTTACACCAATTGTGGTCATTGCGCTTCGTGTCGCAATGGACGCTACAATGCCTGTCAGAACAATGAGACCCTCGGAGTGCAGCGCGATGGCGCGATGCGCGAATATATTGCCCTTCCTTGGCAGAAGATTATCCCTGTGAAAGGTGTCACCCCACGTGATGCAGCTCTTATCGAGCCTATGTCGGTAGGATTCCATGCCGTAAGCCGTGGCCAGGTGTCGGATATCGACACTGTGCTTGTACTCGGTTGTGGCATGGTGGGCCTTGGTGCCATCATCCGCAGCGTCCAGCGTGGTGCCACCGTCATTGCGGTGGATTTGAGCCAGGAGAAACTCGACCTCGCCATTAAGGCTGGAGCTGCCTATGGCATCAATTCGACCAAGGAGGACATTCTTACCAAGGTGATGGAATACACCGACGGTATGGGAGCCGACGTGGTGATTGAGGCTGTAGGTTCGCCGATTACCTACGTTTCGGCTATTGATGCCGTATCGTTCACAGGACGTGTTGTCTGCATCGGCTATGCCAAGAGTGACGTTTCGTTCCAGACCAAGTATTTCGTGCAGAAGGAACTCGACATCCGTGGTTCGCGCAACGCTACGCCCGACGACTTCCGCGCCGTCCTGAATTATATGCACCACACACAGATGCAGATGGAACCCTTCATCAGCGGTATCATCCAGCCCGAAGAGGCTCAGCATGCCCTCGAAGCTTGGGCCGAAGCACCTGGCAAGGTGTTCCGCATCCTGGTGAAGTTCGATGAATGATCGGATAAACGATTCCACGTTTCACCATAAGCCTCTCCAAATGATGGAGGGGCTTGTTTTTTGGCGTATTAAAGATAGCAGATTGGCATCTGCAAGAAATATTATTCTTCGCGAAAACGCCTCATATTTTAATATATAGTAACCACAATCTATAGAAATTGTGCTTTTTTTCAGCAAAATGGACAATTTTTGTGGTATTTGGAACCATTTTATTGAAAAATTTAGTATCTTCGCACCCGTGTTCGTGTCTATCAACGATAAAAGTATATCATCATAATGAAAGGCTTAGTAATGTCATCAATGCTCATGGCCGGTCTGTTGACCGGATGTGCTGTGAATCAGAAGGAAGAGGTTGCGCCCGAGGTGCAGCCCTGGAGTGTGGACCGTTTTGCCGATATCGAAGTGCTGCGCTATGAAGTGCCGGCCTTCGAGGAATTGCCTTTGGCCCAGAAGGAACTCATCTATTACCTTACTGAGGCTGCTCAGTGGGGACGCGATATCCTTTGGGACCAGAATTGCCGCTTTAACTTGCCCATTCGCAACATCTGCGAGGCCATTTACATGAACTATCAGGGCGACAAGACCGATGCTCAGTGGAAGGCTTTCGAGCAATACATGAAGCAGATATGGTTTGCCAATGGTATTCATCATCATTACAGTTCTGCCAAGTTCAACCCCGAATTCACCCAGGAATGGTTTGAGGCTCAGATCAACCAGTTGCCTGAGACTGTGAAGAATGAGGAATTGCAGCAGAATTTGGCCCTGCCAGACTTGATGCGTGCCATTTTCGATCCTGCGTTTATGGCCATCAAGACCAACCAGGCCGATGGCGTGGATCTGATTGCCACTTCTGCCAACAACTATTATGAGGGTGTGACCCAGAAGGAGGTGGAGAATTACTATGCCAGGTTGAAGAATCCGAAAGACCTGACTCCTGTGATGTACGGCTTGAATTCCAAGATGGTGAAGGAGAAGGGTAAACTCGTCGAGAAGACCTACAAGGTGGGCGGTCTCTACAGCCCCGCCATCGAGAAGATTGTCTTCTGGCTTGAGAAGGCCAGCGCCGTGGCTGAGAACGCAAAGCAGAAGGCTTCGATCGACGCACTTATCCAGTATTATCGCAGTGGCGACCTGAAGGACTTCGACAACTATTCGATACTTTGGGTAGAGGACCTTCAGAGCCGTGTGGATTTCATCAACGGCTTCATCGAGAGTTATGGTGATCCATTGGGTCTGCGTGGCGCTTGGGAGTCGATCGTGAACTTCAAGGATTCGGCCAACACCGCTCGCACCGAGATCATCTCGAGCAATGCACAGTGGTTTGAGGACCGTTCACCTGTCGATGCACGTTTCCGCAAGCCTGTGGTCAAGGGTGTGACTGCCAAGGTCATCACCGCTGCCATTCTGGCTGGCGACAGCTACCCATCGACTCCTATCGGCATCAATTTGCCCAACTCCAACTGGATTCGTGCCCAACATGGCTCGAAGTCGGTGAGCATTGACAACATCACTGCTGCCTACGATGCTGCTGCCCAGGGTAATGGCTTCGGTGAAGAGTTTATGTGGAGTGAGGCTGAAATTGAGCAGGCTAAGCAATATGCACACTATGTGGATAATGTTCATACCGATCTGCACGAGTGCTTGGGCCATGCCAGCGGTCAGCTGCTGCCTGGTGTTGATCCCGATGCATTGAAAGCTTATGGTTCCACCCTCGAAGAGGCTCGTGCCGATATCTTCGCCCTTTATTATATGGCCGATCCCAAGCTCGTCGAATTGGGTGTTATGCTCAATGCTGATGCTTACAAGGCTGGTTACTATCAGCAGATGATGAATGGCCTGATGACTCAGCTCGTTCGTATCAAGCCAGGCGATAACCTGGAGGAGGCTCATATGCGCAACCGTGCCCTTATCGCCTATTGGACGCTTGCATTGGCCAAGGAGGATGCCGATAAGGACGGAAGTGAACCTGCACTCTGCTTCGCCAAGCGTGACGGCAAGACCTATGTCAAGATCAACGACTACGATAAGCTGCGCACCTACTTCGCCAAGATTCTTGGCGAACTGCAGCGCATCAAGAGCGAAGGAGACTTCGAGGCCGGCCGTATGCTGGTTGAGACTTACGGTGTGAAGGTTGATCCCGAACTTCACAAGGAGGTCCTCGAACGTTATCAGTCGCTCCACATTGCTCCCTACAAGGGCTTTGTCAATCCACGTTACGAACTCGTGAAGGATGCCGACGGCAAGGTCACCGATGTGAAGATCATCTATGGCTCGGAAACCTATCCTGAGCAGATGCTTCGTTATAGCAAGGACTATTCAGTACTTTAATGTTCTGAAAGGTTCAGAGAGGTTAAGAAGGGTTAAGAAAGGTTGATTGACCCTTCGAGTCCTCCGAGCCCACAACTCTCTTAAACCCTTCGAACCTTTTGCTCCGAGTTCTGCTCGCGCGCAACGAAGTGAGCAACCCCTCTTAACCTCCCCGAACCCCTCTTAACTCCTCCAATGACTTCTCATCAACTCAGCGCCATCCACAAACTCTTCCGCAGTAGGCAGAACATCTTTACGAGTTCGTTGCTGCGGCAACATGGCTATGTCTATAAGGTGGCTTTTGGCTGCTCTTTGCCCGACATCAAGGATTTGGCACTGATGGTGAAGGATATGCTCTCCGATGCAGAGTCACCACTTTATGGACTTGATGTCACCGATGTTTCCGAGGCTTTGTGGGCAGAGGATGACATCAGGGAGTCGAAGATGCTGGCGCCGCTGCTCTATCCGCGCGGTACGATGACGGTGGAAACTGCAGAACGCTGGGCACAGACCATCCCGACACCCGAAGTGGCCGATGTGGTCTCGATGTATGCTTTTCAGTTCGGGATAGGTCAGGAACTCATCGAGCGTTGGATGGATGCTGAGTCGAAGATGATGCGATATTGCGCCAGAAGCCTCAAAAAACGATTGTCATGAAAAAAAAACAACCCGAAAGAGTTGCTGAGACAGTAAATCGCAAGCGTGACCAGATCACCAGGAATCTTCGCACCGACACGGTGGCGCCCGAATATGACGAGGCATTGCAAATCATGGAGGAACATCTTCGCAGCCGTAAAAAACGCTGCACCATCGAACGCCGATTCATCCTTAAGGCTCTCTATCAGCTGAATTCACCGGTCGATATCTATACACTCCACAAGATGGTTTGTGCCGATGAGGGCACTGTAGCTTTGACTACGGTCTATAATACGCTCGACTTGCTGGTGGAGTTGAAATTGGCAAACCGACTTGAGTTGGTGAGCCGTGGCATGACATTCTTCGAACGAACGCTAGGTCAGGAACCCCATGGCTTCGTGATCTGTGAAAAGTGCGGCAGCATAAAGGTGCTGCGCAAACTGCAGGTGCTGCAGAAGTTCGAGTCGCAGTTGCCGAAGGGATTCCTTCCCGAAGCTTATACGCTGCAGATTCATGGCCTTTGTGCCAAATGCCAGCGTGCAGTTTCCAAAAAATCGAATAACAATTCACAAAATAACAATTAACAGTTAACAGATAACAGTTAATCATTAACAATTAATATTTTACAATTGATGAAAGTAGATGTATTGCTCGGTCTCCAATGGGGCGACGAGGGAAAAGGCAAGGTGGTGGATGTGTTGACCCCCAACTACGATGTTGTTACTCGATTCCAGGGTGGTCCTAATGCTGGTCATACCCTCGAATTCAACGGAGAGAAGTATGTGCTCCGTTCCATTCCATCCGGTATCTTCCAGGGTGGTAAGATCAATATCATTGGCAATGGTGTTGTGCTCGATCCGCTTCTATTCATGACTGAAGCTAAGGAATTGGCACAGAGTGGCCATGACTTGACGCAGCGTCTTTATATCTCGAAGAAGGCACATCTCATTCTGCCTACACATCGTCTGCTCGACAAGGCCAACGAAGCAGCCAAAGGTAAGGCCAAGATTGGTACTACCGGCAAAGGCATTGGACCCACATATACCGATAAGGTAAGTCGTAACGGACTGCGTGTAGGTGATATTCTCGACAATTTCCAGGCGAAATACGATGCTGCCAAGAAGCGTCACCTCGAAACCATTGCCAGCCTGAAACTGCTGGCTATTGCCAAGGGTGGCGAGCCTGTCAGCACCGAAGGACTGGAGGATCTCGAAGCCAACTGGATGGAAGGTATTGAATATCTCAAGCAGTTCAAGTTCATCGATTCCGAGCATGTCATCAATTCTTATCTCAAAGCCGGCATGAGCGTGCTTTGCGAGGGTGCTCAGGGCTCATTGCTCGATGTCGATTTCGGTTCCTATCCTTTCGTCACCTCTTCCAACACTGTCTGTGCAGGTGCATGCACCGGCCTTGGTGTGGCTCCCAATAAGATAGGGGAGGTGTTCGGTATCTTTAAGGCATATTGCACCCGTGTTGGCTCGGGGCCATTCCCCACAGAGCTTTTCGATGAAACTGGTGCCAAGATTCGTGCCATCGGTCACGAGTATGGAGCCGTCACTGGTCGTGAGCGTCGTTGCGGATGGATTGACCTTGTTGCACTCAAATATACCATCATGATCAATGGCGTGACCCAGCTCATCATGATGAAGAGCGATGTGCTCGATGGCTTTGAGACCATAAAGGCCTGCACCGCTTACAAGGTGAATGGTGTGTTGACCAACGAATTCCCATTCTCGATTGATGAGGGTGTAGAGCCTCAGTACGTCGAGATGAAGGGCTGGAACACCGACCTTTCGAAATGCACGTCGGAAGATGAGTTCCCGCAGGAGTTCAAGGATTATATCGCTTTCCTCGAAAAGGAACTTGAAACTCCTATCACCATCCTCTCGGTTGGTCCCGATCGTGAACAAACCATCCTCCGTGGAAGGAATAAGTAAGGTTAAGATGAAGGGTTAAGAGGATTGTTAAGAAGTGGTTGCTACCTGACCCGTATGGAACTTTAAATTATTCACAACCATTTCTTAACCCCTCTTAACCCCTCCTCACCCCCCTTCCCCCCCCCATATCGTCTGTCACTAAACTTTGTGTATATGTCTCTTAAATTCTCAAATCTCATTGCCCTGACGGCAGTTCTTTTGTCGTCGGGTGTGCTCCATGCACAGGAGCAAAAGGATCTCAATTACTGGTCGCAGGAACTGAAAAGCCGCATCACCCTCAATGGTTATGCCCAGGCGGGCTATACCTATATGAATTATGATGGGCGCAACACCAACACCTGGGACGTGAAACGTACGTTGCTTTGGGCCAAGGCTCGCATCACCGACCGTTGGTCGTTCCTCTTCATGCACGATTTCAACAGCCAGGTGCAGGAGTTCTACACGGATTATCGTGTGACCAAAGGCAATGAACTGACCATCCGTTTCGGACAGTTCAAGAACCAGCTTTCGATGGAGAACCCACTTTCTCCAGTAGTATTGGAAACAGTAGATGTCTGCTCGCAGAGTGTCACTTATCTCACGGGATGCGGCTCTGATCCTCTCTTCGGTATCAACTATGGTCGTGACCTGGGTATCGATCTCTTTGGTCAACTTTTCGATGGCAAACTCTTCTACAACCTCGAGTTCCTGAATGGTCGTGGTATCAATGCCAAGGATCCCGACAACCGTAAGAACGTGATAGTTAAACTTGACTATCGTCCGATTCAAGGATTACGTTTCGCTGTCTCTGCACAGAAGGGCTATGCTACTTCGCTGGTTCCTATGTCAGTGTATATCCCCGTAGAGAATGCCATCGCACAAGGCGAAATCTATCGCAGGGATCGTTGGACAGCAGGTGTTGAATACAAGGCTGGCAGCAACGACTTTTGGAAGAATCGCAGTTGGTCGGTGCGTGGCGAAGTATTGGGTGGTCGCGATGGTAAGACCAATTCTTGGGGCGGATATGTGACATCCACCATTCCCTTGGCCGGACAACTCGACATGGTGGCTTCGTTCGACTACTTCGATTATGCCAAGGGTTTTGACCGTGAGCGCACTGAGGTCATTGCTGGTCTGCAGTATTGGTTCTTCACCAAATGCCGTTTCCAGCTGCAATATACCTGGGCATCATCGTGGACCGATGGCCTGAATACTGCATGGGTTGACGACGCTTGCAGCCGCGTTCAGATTCAGATGCAGGTCGCTTTCTAAATAATTTATTGGGATAACAATTTCTTCTTTTCAATTTCTTCCTTATCATGTTTATTAAAATTCTTCTAACGATTCTTTTCTTCGCCATCACCATTGGCGTAGGAATCTACAGCCGTAAGCAGGCGCGTTCTGTCGATGGCTTTGTGTTGGGTGGTCGTAATGTCGGAGGCTGGCTTACTGCATTTGCCTACGGAACATCTTATTTCTCGGCGGTAGTCTTCGTGGGCTATGCCGGTCAGTTCGGGTGGAAGTATGGTTTGGCTTCGTCGTGGATTGGCGTTGGCAATGCCATCATCGGTTCGCTGTTGGCATGGCTTGTCTTGGGTCGCCGCACAAAGCTGATGACCCAGCATATCCAGTCGCGCACCATGCCTGACTTCTTTGGCACACGTTACCGTAACCAAGGCTTGCGTGTAGCAGCTTCCATCATCGCATTTGTCTTCCTGATACCTTATACTGCTGGTGTCTATATGGGTATCTCGAAACTTTTCGAGATGGGCTTTGGCATCCCCTATACCTATTGTGCTTGGATTATGGCTATCCTGACGGCATGCTATGTAATCTTGGGTGGATACAAGGCAACAGCCATCAATGACTTCATCCAGGGCATTATCATGCTGCTGGGTATCACGACGGTTATTGCCGTGGTCATCAATCATCAGGGTGGATTGACCGAGGCTATGCATAAGATGGCAATGCAGGTTCCTAACGCTGATGACCTTGCCCATGATAAGGCCGGTCTGTATGCCAATTTCAAGGCTGGTGATTTTGCTTCATGGTTTGGTCCGAATGTGATGAGTCTGATCGGTGTGGTTGTACTAACTTCACTCGGTACATGGGGACTCCCGCAGATGGTAGGTAAGTTCTACTCGATTTCCGACGAGGGAGCTATCCGTCGTGGCACGATCATCTCCACCATCTTCGCCTTCATCGTAGCCGGAGGCTGCTATTTCCTGGGTGGTTTCGGACGTCTGTTCGTGCCAACGGCTTTCAATGCCGAGCGCGGCAAGTTCGTCTACGACAACATCATCCCATCGATGCTCGAGACTCTTCCCGATGCACTCATCGCCTTGGTTGTGCTCCTCGTGCTTTCTGCCTCGATGTCGACTTTGGCTTCGCTGGTGCTCACATCTTCATCGACCATGACGCTCGACCTCATCTATCGTGACAAGAAATCGACCGATGAAGAGGTGCGCGAAGGTGAAATCGATGATATGATTGCTGAGAAGATCGAGCGTCGCAAGGTGGTCATCATGCGTGTGCTCATCGTGTTCTTCATTGTGATTTCGCTGATGATTGCACTCAATCCTCCCCAGTTCATTGCTCAGTTGATGGGTATCTCGTGGGGTGCTTTGGCAGGTGCCTTCCTTGCTCCGTTCCTCTATGGCCTCTACTGGCGTGGAGTCACACCTGCAGCTGTCTGGGCTTGCTTCGTGTGGGGTGTTGGTCTGACCTTGGTCAATATGTTGACAGGCAACGCTATCCTCAATCCGATCGATTGTGGAGCTGTTGCTATGGTAGGCGGTTTCATCGTGGTGCCCATCGTATCATTCTTCACTCCGAAGTTGAAGACGGACAAGGTCGATAAGATCTTTGAATGCTATAAGAAATAACCTACATCAGCGCGTCATATTCCATTGGCGCTTGTTTGCGATAGGCGAGAGCGGTGCATGAGGCAACGGTTTCGCCTGTCGCCTTTTTTATGGTTACCTGTGCAAAAGGAATCTTCTTGTGGTTAACCGTCTCCACGGCTTCGGCAATGAGATGATCGCCCAGCAAGGCTGACGAGACGTAGGTCACCTGGTTCTCTATTCCTAGTGTGAGTAGTCCGTGAGAGTTCATGACTGCTGCAATGGCAAGGTCGGCCAATGTGAAGATGGCGCCCCCTTGGCATACGTTGCCGCCATTGAGATGTCGTTCTTCGACGGTCATTTCTGCCTTGGCATAACCTTCTCGTATTTCAGTGAGTTGGATTCCATTGGTTTTCGCAAAGCGATCGGTTGCGTTGAGTCGTTCTAAAAGAGTCATTTCAGTATCGTTTTTTGTATGATAAACTAGTTTTTTCGGCGCAAATATACAAAAAATACACGAATGACGAAAAAAAAGCAAGTATTTTTTCGCAAATACTAAAAAAATGATTATCTTTGCGGCCAATTGAAACCAATTTTCCTTTTAAATAAATATATTTTATATGAAAAGGCTTCTTTTAGGTGATGAGGCTATTGCCTTGGGTGCATTGCATGCTGGACTCTCCGGTGTATATGCATATCCAGGTACCCCATCCACAGAAATCACGGAGTTTATTCAGGGCGATAAGTTGGCCCGCGAACGCAATGTTCATTCACGTTGGTGTACCAATGAAAAGACGGCGATGGAGGCAGCGCTCGGTATGTCGTATGCCGGCAAACGTGCGTTGGTCTGCATGAAGCATGTCGGTATGAATGTTTGTGCCGATGCGTTCGTCAATTCAGCTATTACCGGTTGCAATGGTGGCCTTATTGTTTTGGCTGCCGACGATCCTTCGATGCATTCCAGTCAGAACGAACAGGATTCGCGTTTCTATGGCAAGTTTGCCATGATTCCGGTCTTTGAACCATCCAACCAGCAGGAGGCTTACGATATGGTAGAGGAGGCATTTGCATTGAGCGAGCGCCTTAAGGAACCCGTTCTTATGCGTGTCGTGACACGTCTTGCCCATTCGCGTGCTGCTGTCGAGGTTCATGAACCAAAGGCAGAGAAAGAACTGAGCCCTGAGACCGACCGTACACACTGGGTACTCCTTCCTGGCAATGCAAAGCGTCAGTATGCTGCCCTCATCGAAAAGCAACCCATCATCGCTGAAGCAGCTGCCGAGAGCGAGTTCAATCGTCTTGAACTCTGCGAGGATGAACCCGAAAACAAGACCGGCGTTATCTGCTGCGGTATCGGTTATAACTATGTGAAGGAAGCCGTAGGCGATACTATGAATGTTCTCAAGGTTTCACAATATCCACTCCCAGAGAAGGACATAGTTGCACTCGCTGCAGTTTCTGAGAATCTGCTTGTTGTCGAGGATGGACAGCCTGTGGTTGAGGAACTTGTCCGTGGTATGCTCGGAGCCGATTATCCCGTATATGGTCGTCTGACTGGAGCCCTTCCACGTGCAGGCGAACTCAATCCCGACAATGTTGCCAAGGCTTTGGGTGTTGAGAGCAATAAGGTTTATGATCCAAGTCCTGTGCTTGCAGGTCGTCCGCCACAGTTCTGTCAGGGTTGTGGACATCGTGACGTGTATAATGCTATTCGCGAAGTCGTTGCTGAGTTTGGAGACAAGGCACGTGTCTTCGGCGATATCGGATGCTATACTCTCGGCGCACTTCCTCCATTTACTGCTATCGATTCGTGTGTCGATATGGGTGCTTCGATTACGATGGCCAAGGGTGCTGCCGATGCTGGCGTTCACCCTTCCATTGCCATTATTGGCGACTCCACCTTCACTCATTCGGGTATGACCGGATTGCTTGATGCCGTCAACGACCATTCGAACATTGTGGTAGTCATCAGCGACAATCTCACCACAGGTATGACGGGTGGTCAGGATTCAGCCGGCACCAGCAAGTATGAGGCTATCTGCGTAGCCTTGGGCGTCGATCCTGCTCATGTGCGTGTCATCGTCCCGCAACCTACCAAGGTAGAGGAGATCAAGGCGCTGATTCGCGAAGAGATTGCCTATCCCGATGTGTCGGTCATCATCCCACGTCGTGAATGTATTCAGACACTGGCACGCCATGCTCGTCAAAAGGCTGCCGCGCCCAAACAATAATAATATTATGAAGAAAGACATTATTCTTTGCGGTGTGGGAGGACAAGGCATCCTCTCCATTGCTACTATCATAGGCGAAGCAGCCACTGCAGCTGGTCTGAATCTGAAACAGGCCGAAGTGCACGGCATGAGTCAGCGTGGTGGTGACGTACAGTCCAACCTGCGTCTTTCGACCGACATCATCTATTCCGATCTCATTCCGATGGGGGAGGCCGATGTCATCATTTCGATGGAGCCTATGGAGGCACTTCGTTACCTGCCATATCTCAGCAAGGATGGTGCAGTAGTAACTTCCAGCCAGTCGTTTGTCAACATTCCCAACTATCCCGAATCTTCGGCCATCGATGCCGAATTGGCCAAACTGCCCAAGGTGGCCAAACTGGACATCGAACAGATTGCCAAGGAGGTGGCTACCGTGCGTTCGGCCAACGTTGTGCTGCTTGGCATGGCCGCTCCTTATATCGGTATTCTTTCGACCGATGAGTTGCGTTGTGCCGTAGCCCGTGTCTTCCAGCGCAAGGGAGATGCCATTGTCGAAGCCAATCTGAAGGCCTTCGATGCTGGTGTCGCTGCGGTTGGTTAGTCTTTTATTTTAATTCACTCGGAGACTCCGAATACTCTGAATGCTCCGAATATTCCGATTATTCCGAAAACTCCGAATCCTCTGAAACTCCAACAAAACAAGATGAGCAAATTCCCCGTACCCGATAATTCATGCGAGTTCTTCGACCAGGAACACGAATGCATGACCCGTGAGCAAATCGAGGCGCTTCAGGTCGAGCGTCTGAAAGAAACCATCGCACGCTGCATGAAGAATCCCATCTACAAGCAGCGTCTCGAAGAGGCTGGCATCACCCCCGATAGCATCACCTGTGTAGCCGATGTCCGCAAACTCCCCTTCACCACTAAGCAGGATTTGCGCGAGAACTATCCTTTCGGTTTGGCATGTGTGCCTCTGAGAGATTGTGTGCGCCTGCATTCATCGAGCGGAACGACAGGCAATCCCACCGTCATCCTACATACGCAGAATGACCTTGACGAGTGGGCCAACCAGGTGGCTCGTAATCTTTGGATGGTGGGCCTGCGTCCTGAAGATGTCTTCCAGAACTCATCAGGCTATGGCATGTTTACCGGTGGCCTCGGCTTCCAGTATGGTGCCGAACGTCTGGGTATGCTGACCGTTCCTGCGGCTGCAGGCAATTCTCTTCGTCAGATCAAGTTCATCCGCGATTTTGGCACCACTGCGCTTCATGCTGTACCGAGCTATGTGACCCGTCTTTACGAAGTCATGCAGGAACAGGGTGTCGATCCACGCAAGGACACCCAGCTCAAGGTGCTTGCCATCGGTGCTGAACCTCACTCTGAGGAGCAGCGCAAACGCATCGAGAACATGCTTGGTGTGAAGGCATACAACTCGTTCGGCATGTCGGAGATGTGTGGCCCTGGCGTAGGCTTCGAATGCAAGGAACAGAATGGTCTGCATTTCTGGGAAGACTATTATATTGTCGAGATTGTTGATCCTGAGACCTTGGAGCCAGTGCCCGATGGAGAGATTGGCGAACTAATTCTCACCTCCATTTGTCGCGAGGCTATGCCACTGATTCGCTATCGCACACGTGACCTCACCCGCGTACTGGGTCGCACTTGTCCTTGCGGACGCAATCACATTCGTATCGACCGCATGAGAGGTCGCTCCGACGATATGATCGTGCTTCGTGGTGTCAATATCTTCCCGATCCAGATTGAGAAGATTCTGATGCAGTTCCCCGAACTCGCCAGCAATTACCTTATTACTCTTACCTCTGATGCCGACAATGACAACATGCTTGTCGAAGTCGAACTCGAAGAGCTCTTCACCGACGACTTCCCACGTCTGCTCGACCTTGAGAAGCGTATTCGTCGAGCCCTTAAGGACGAGATTCTCCTCACGCCTCATGTCAAACTGGTGCCCAAGGGTTCACTTCCTGTCAGCGAAGGCAAGGCAGTGAGAGTCGTCGATAAGCGCAAAGTATATCAATGAGAATTAACAATTAATAATTAACAATTAAAAATTGTTGTCCCATGACCATCAAACAACTTTCCATATTCATAGAGAACAAGAGCGGAACACTCATCCGCGTTCTCGATCTTTTGAGTAAGGCCAACATCCAGATCATAGCCTCCACCATCGCTGATACCAAGGACTATGGCATCTATCGTGTAGTCTGCGATCAGCCCACACAGGCTTATCTGCTCCTTCGCGAGAACGGCATCAACGTGCAGTTGGCCGATGTCTTTGCCTTGAGCATTGACGACACGCCAGGTCAGGCCGCAGAGGCTGTCAGACTGCTCTCTTCCGAGGGCGTCAGCATCCTATATATGTATTCTTTCCTTTGGAAGGGTAAAGGCGTGCTTGTCATGCGTACCAATCCAAGCGAAAAGGCAAAAGAGATTATAACCATCAAGAAGATCGGCTTCCTCACCGAGGCAGACTTTCGTTAATTATTAATATCTGTTTCTTATTCTCATTATTACAGCAAAATGCCAAGAATTTACAATCCAGCGATGGAGTGCATGGACCGTGAGTCGATGCGTAAACTCCAAAGTGAGCGTCTTGTGGCTACCGTAAAACGTTGCTACGAAACCGTGCCTTTCTACAAGCGTAAGATGGACGAACTGGGTGTCAAGCCCGAAGACATCAAAGGTGTGGACGACATCACCAAACTGCCGTTTACGACCAAATATGACCTTCGTGATGAATATCCTTTCGGCCTTCAAGCTGTTCCGATGGAGAAGATTCGTCGTATCCATGCCTCGTCGGGAACCACTGGCAAACCCGTTGTGGGCACTTATACTGAAGCCGACCTCGATATGTGGGCCGAATGTGTAGCTCGCGTGTTGTCGGTAGGTGATGTCGGCCCTGGCGATGTCGTTCAGGTCTGCTACGGATATGGACTTTTCACCGGAGGTCTTGGCGTACATGGTGGAGTAGAGAGGCTTGGTGCCATCCAGTTGCCTACATCTGCTGGTAATTCCAAGAAGCAGCTTATGCTGATGAAGGACTTTGGTACGACAGCCATGGCATGTACACCTTCCTATGCACTTCGTCTGGCTGAAGTGATGTCCGAGATGGGCATGAGCGCCCGCGACCTGAAACTTCGTGTAGGTTTCTTCGGTGCGGAGCCTTGGACGTGGGGCATCCGTCGCGAATTGGAAAAACGATTTGGCATCAAGGCTATCGACATCTATGGTCTCACTGAGATGTGTGGACCGGGTGTAGGCGGCGAATGTGAGTATCAGGATGGTACCCACGTGTGGGAAGATATGTTCCTGCCCGAAATCATCGATCCCGATACCCTTAAGCCTGTTCATCAGGGCGAGGAGGGTGAACTTGTCTTCACTTCACTCTGCAAAGAGGGTATGCCGATGATTCGCTATCGTACACGCGACCTCACCCATCTGATTTATGAGAAGTGCAAGTGTGGACGTACGGCTGTGCGTCTGGGCAAGATTCTGGGACGTTCCGACGATATGCTCATCATCCGTGGTGTCAACGTCTTCCCAAGCCAGATCGAGACGATTCTCACCGAGTTCCCTGTTTATACGCCACAGTACTTCATCACTGTCGACCGCAAGAACAACGAGGATACGTTCGACCTCGACGTGGAACTTCGCAACGAGTTCTTCTCGCCCAATCCTGCCAAGCAGATGCCTTACATCAAGCCGCTTTACGATCGCATCGTAAGTATGGTAGGCATCAAGCCCAACATCCATATCCTGCCTCCTGGCACCATCGAACGTTCGTCGGGTAAGGCCAAGCATGTCAACGACAAGCGTAACTTCAAGGATTGGAAGTAAGTCTAAGGGATTCTAAGGGACTTTAAGGGACGCTAAGGGATTTTAAGGGACATATGTTTCTTGGGTCACATTCCTTACAGGCGCTTCTCTCGGATGTGACCGAACGGAAATAAGGTATCGTCCCTTAATATCCCCAAATATCCCTTAATATCCCCAAATTTTCCTTTATATGCAAAACACCCCATTAGATTATCAGATTGTGACCGAGACGATCGAGTCGATGCGTCTTGGTGATTTCAGCGGTGCCACCATTCGCGACATCGCAAGCCTTGCTGGTACGCTCGAAAAGAAGACGGGCCAGCCGTTCATTCACTTGGAGATGGGTGTGCCTGGTTTGAAGCCTTCACAAATCGGTATGGATGCCGAGAAAAAGGCGCTCGACGAGGGTTGTGCAGCCATCTATCCGCCCAATGCCGGTATCGGTCCACTCAAGAATGCAGCCTCCCGATTCATCAAGGCCTTCATTGGCGTCGATTTGAAGCCGGAAGGTTGTATCGCTACCGTAGGTTCGATGCAGGGCACATTTGCCGTCTTTACGACGCTGCATCTGGCTATGCCCGAACGGGATACCATTCTTTTCATTCATCCTGGCTTCCCTGTTCAGACCGACCAGTGCAAGGTGATCGGCCTGAAGCCGATTGGACTTGATATCCACGATTATCGCGGTCCGAAGTTAATTGAGAAACTCGACGAGATGCTCTCGAAGGGCAACATTGCCGGCATTGTCTATAGCAATCCGAATAATCCCACATGGGTTTGCTTCACCGAAGAGGAATTGAAGGGCATTGGCGAACTTGCTACCCGGCATGACGTCATTGTGCTGGAGGATTTGGCTTACTTCGCCATGGATTTCCGTCGCGATCTCTCGCATCCTTTCGAGGCTCCTTATCAGGCTACAGTGGCTCGATATACGCAGAATTATGTGATGACCATCTCTGCTTCGAAGGCTTTCTCGTATGCTGGCCAGCGTATTGGTGTCTGCTGCATCTCAGATGGCCTCTACCATCGCAAGTACCAGGCATTGCAGGATCTGATGGGTGTGGCTGAGTTCGGCCGTTTCCTCGATGCACGTGTCATCTACACGCTCTCGTCGGGTTGCTGTCACAGTGTTCAGTACGGTATGGCAGCTATGATGGATGCAGCATGCGACGGACGTTTCGATTTCGTCAATCAGGTGAAGGAATACGGTCGTCGTGCTGCCTTCCTCAAGAAGGTGCTCCTCTCGAATGGTTTCTATCTCGTCTACGACAACGATATGGGCGAACCGTTGGCCGATGGATTCTATTTCACCGTTCAGTATCCCGGTATGACCGACCTGCAACTCACCCGCGAACTGATGTACTACGGCATTGCCGTCTATCCGCTCGACACGATGGGTTCACACGAACAGGGCGTTCGAGTTTGTACTTCGTTCTTCAAACCCGAACAGGAACCGCTCTTTGCCGAGCGTATTGCGGCATTCCGCGCCAATCATTAAAGGGTCACTTGTGCACATCCACCACGTCATAGACACCGTCGAGGAGGTTCTTCATACCTTGGGCGTATTGTTGTGCAAAGGTTTCGGAGGGTGTGTCATCGATGATGCCGTATTCGCGGAGTAGGCTTTCGACTTGCTGTTCTGCTCCGAGCGAAAGGCTTTTGGCTTGTGAGGCTGCCCGTGCCATCCGTGCCATGGCAAACAGCTTGAGAAATAGTTCTTCGGGAACAGGTTCGTAACCTGTATTTGCAAAGATTGTCAAAGGGAGGGTCTGGTGCTCAATGAGCTCCAGACCCTCTGATGTCTTGATAATGGTGACATCGAAACGTTCGAAGTCGAGCACACTGCTCTGGACTTGGCGATTGACTCTCACCACGTCACGTCCCCACAATGGGTTGCGGCGGCAATAGCATTGCCCGACTTCGATTTCCATTATTTTGCAGAAAGTTTGTTGTAGTGCTCGTCGTCGACGGGCTCAAGCCATTCGTTGGGCACCGAGCCTGGCTGCGTATTCTCGACCTCTACATGGACAGCGAGATGCTGGAACCAGCTGTCGGCTTGTGCGCCATGCCAATGCTTTACGCCTTCGGGAATGTCCACGATGTCGCCAGCCTTCAGTGGAATAGCGGGTTTGCCCCATTCCTGGTACCAGCCACGACCCGACACGCAGATCAGAATCTGACGTGCACCATGATGGATGTGCCAGTTGTTGCGGCAACCTGGTTCGAAGGTTACATTGGCAAAGTTCAGAACGCCCTGTTCATCAGCGTTTAGGTTAACGGGATGCAGTCCTGCCAGGTGGCTGTTGCCAATGAAATACTGAGCATAGCCCGAGTTTGGATTTCCCTTGGGCCAATCACCAGCCACGGCATCTGCTGCATTGTCGCATTGCGAAAGACCATTTTCCCGCAGGTATTTGCAGAGTTCATCCACCTGCTCCTGCGTATTGCCCATATTCACTGCACCAGCCTTGTGGGCAGCAAGCTGGGGAGCCACACCCTTGATGGACGAGAGGGCTGCTACGGTCACTATCTCTCGATCGGCAGGCGTGAGCTGGTCACCGGCAAAGATGTCTCCGAAGAGATGTGCCTTGAGGTAATAGTCGTCCTGCGGACAGAAATCATAGTTGAAAGGACGGCCCGAGAGTTGGGTCTGTACTCGTGTGCCAACTTCGAGCGAAGCCTTTGCATCGTCCCAGACGGAAGGACGCGTCCATGCCTTTCCTTCATTGTCGGTAATACCGTTGGCCTTGCGGTCTTCGAGCACCTTGCCCAATACACCCAGTGCATTGAGTGAGCGTGGGAAGCCTGTGTAGGCATAGAGGTGCGAGAAGGCTTCCTTAAGTTCGTTGATGGTTACACCGCCGTCGAGGGCAGCACGAATAGCAGGATCAAGGCGCACGAGGTCGCCTTGTGCTTCAAGGCTTGCTACTGTTGCCAGATGAAGTTGACGCTCAGTAAGGCGCTGAGCATTTGTAGTTGTTGCCATAATCAGAAGAATGAATAATGTTGTAAGTATCTTTTTCATATTTTTGGTTGTTGGTTTTTGACGGCGCAAAGATACAAACTTTTTTGAGGATTCCCCTTATAAATATTTCGGATAAATATACCAAAATCACGGAAAGATTTATCTACTTATGTTCCCCGATCATTTTTTCCATCCAGATCATATCGAACCACAGCCCGAACTTGTACCCGCATTGGTGGAAATGAGCCACTCGTCGGTATCCCAGATGCTCGTGGAACTCAGGACTTTGGTGAGTAAGATACTGATTCGGAATGTCAAGCCAGGTGATGCAGGCATTCAGGTTAAGGATGCCCATCTTCTTCAGTTCTTCTTCGAGCCTTTCGTAAAGTTTCTTGCCAATGCCCTTGCCAAGTTGCCCCATCTTGACGTAGATCGAAGTTTCGACACAATGACTGTAGGCAGCTCGCGCCTTGAAGACTCCTGCGTAGGCATAGCCCACAATCTCGCCCTCCTCTTCGCAGACGAGATAGGGATAATGCTTCAAGGTGCTTTCGATGCGCCCTCGAAACTCCTCGACCGATGGCACGTCATATTCGAAGGTGATGGCTGTCTGTTCGATATAGGGCGCGTAGATGGCAAGGATGGCTGCTGCATCTTGTGGCGTGGCTGTCCGAATATTCATTTGTGGTCAAACAGAAATTATTTACGATTTTTTAATTGAAAAAATTTGCATTTCTTGTTGAATTGCTGTATCTTTGCGCCGGAATTTGTATTCTGTTTCAGACATAATACATTCCTTTATTTTTCTAACACTAATTTTATATCATTATGGCAAAAACAAAGTATTCCGGAACACAGACGGAGAAGAATCTTGAGGCTGCATTTGCAGGAGAATCACAAGCACGAAACAAATACACCTATTTTGCTTCCGTAGCCAAGAAGGAGGGTTATGAGCAGATTGCCGAACTTTTCCTCAAGACTGCCGACAACGAGAAGGAGCATGCCAAGTTGTGGTTCAAGGAACTCAGCGGCATCGGCAATACCGCCCAGAACCTCGAGCATGCTGCCGATGGCGAGAACTACGAATGGACCGACATGTATGAAGGTTTCGCTAAGACTGCCGAAGAGGAAGGTTTCAACGAATTGGCTGCCAAGTTCCGTATGGTAGCCGCCATCGAGAAACGTCATGAGGAGCGCTATCGTGCTTTGCTGAAGAACATCGAGACTGCTGCTGTCTTCGAGAAGAGCGAAGTGAAGGTGTGGGAGTGCCGCAATTGCGGTCATATCGTAGTTGGCACCAAGGCTCCGCAGATCTGCCCCGTTTGTGCACATCCTCAATCCTACTTTGAGGTGCATGTGGACAATTTCTAACAATTAGTCCACACGCTTCGCATCAGTAGTTAGGCTGGTCAATGACTTCGGACAAAGAGTCCTTCTGGCATTGTTTCCTGCCTTTCGAAATCATCGTCATAGTCGTCTTCATCCTCTTTGGCAATCTCTTGCTTCAAGAGGGTGAAGACGTATTCTATGGGTTGATATTGCAGGTTGCTGTCTTTCCCTTCCAATGTCTCGCAAATCCTGGAATCCATGAATCGGCGCCGTGCCTCTTCTTGTGAGAGTCGAAGGTAGGATATCAGCATCTTGATCAGTTCTTCTTTCATCTCGCTCGTTATCGAAATCAGAAAGAGGCTATTCGACTTTTATCTTGTTCTCCTCACACCATTTCACGAATTCCTTCTCGGCATCAGCATCAAACTGTGCGATGTAGGCAGTGAGTGCAGTTACCTTGTCGGCATAGGTGGCTTTCTCGATGAGTCCCTTGAGCGTGTTCTGCACACAGACGGTCCCTACCACGCCGCAGACATCCAGGTGGTCAGCCTGTCGCAGTTCGTAAGCCATATGAGCGGCAACCGCTTCGTTGTCGAGTGCAGAATATTCGTCAACTTCCACCTGTTCGCCCTTGCGGATAAACTCCACCTTGCCAGCCTGCATCCAGCGTTTCAGTTCGTCGAGCACGCAGTCGGTCACAAGTGCATCGGCCGTATAACCCACACAGTGGGGTGGCCAAGGACCACCTTGTTCGGCAAACGAGCAATGGTTGATGGGATGCCAGTCGAGGCTGACGTAGATCTTGTCGTAATAGGCCAGGTCGGTGTCGTGCAGATATTGCGCCAAGGCTGCCATCTTGGCGAGTGAACCCTGTACGGGCAGTGTACCATCGTCCATGAATCCGTTTTGCGGATCGACGATGAAGAGTCTTCTTTTCATTTCGCTGAAGTTTATCCGATGAGTGAAAGGATGTAGTTGCACTTCTCCTGGTTGCCGAGGGTCTTGCCCTTGTCGCAGGAGAGTTTGATGCAGTCGTGCCATTCGCGTGCCTCGGTAATACGGCATTTGGTCAGTTTGATCACGATGTTCGAAGGCTTGGCATTGTCGATGTCGCAGGTGATTTGTGTGCCTACGCCGTAACTGTCGAGCACACGCCCGTTGCAGAACTTGTGGATGGCAATGCACTTGTCGACATCGAGACCATTACTATAGACCACCTGTTTGGTCTTTGGGTCAATGCCCAGGCTCTTGTATTTGGCAATGATCTTCTCGGTCTGCTCCTCTTCGTCACCGCTATCTACGCGCAAGCCGCTGTACATCATAGCCATACGCTTCGAAAGATTGTTGAAGAAGACGTCGTCGCCAAAGCAGTCGTAAAGGTAAATGCCGTTGTTGCCATCATAGACATCGCTGAACTTACGCATCACGTTGTAGTTGCATTCGAAGACACCACTCACGTTCTCCTCGAACGAAATGAGCTGATGTGACATGGTGCCAAGAGGAGTGAGGCCAAGTTCCAAGGCAAACCATACGTTGCTCGTGCCCGTGAATCGTCCGGGCCACTCCTTGCTGTCATAGACGTGCTTCATTGCCTTGAGCACCATCTTCTGATGATCGTAACTGAAACGACGGCGTGTGCCCATGTCGCCAAAGACGAGTCCTGCACCGAAGATCTTCTCGCTCTTTGCCACGGCTTTGGCATATTCTTTCTCAAGGTTGTAGTTATCGACGTCTCCATTCAGGGTGTGAAGCAGCTCGGAGATGCTTGAAAGGATAGGCATCTCCCACATGATGGTGCTGAACCATTTGCCGCGAATGAGGATGCTGAGATGTCCTTCTTCATCCTGATTGATTTTGACCTCGTTGGGATTGAAGCGATAGCCACGCAGGAAGGTGAAGTACCAGAGTGGTAGCCAAACGAGTTTCTCGGTCATGAAATCGATTTCCTGGTCGGTGATGGTGACGCCGGCCATATAGTCGATCTGTTCCTGAAGGAGTTTGTCGAACCCTTTGGGATAGCAGGTCTTGTTGCGGTCGATGAAGGTGTATTCGACCTCTGCTCTTGGGTACTTCTGCATAATGTAGTACTGGCAACTGAAGGTGTAGAGGTCATTGTCGGTAAAGTGGGTGATGATTTGGCGCATGATTCAATTAACAATTAATAATTAACAATTAACAATTTCGGGGTTCGGCGAAAATCTTTTCGTAGATTTGCCGAAGCATGACTTCGTCACGGATGATGTCACGCAGTTTGGCAAGTCGTTCGGCATTGGGCGACTCGGGGATCCAAAGTTTCAGGTATCCGCCTTCGGCATACTTCTCGTGCAGATGCTCCAGGGTTCGCTCGTAATGGCCTTCCTTGTCGAGTTGGGGATAATGGGCGAAACCGAACTGCATCGTGCGACGAATGATCTTGATGGGGTCAATGTCGCGATCGGCTTCTGCCACAATACGGCCGTAGATGCTACGCGGTGGTCGTTTCGACGAGGCACGATGGTCTTCGGCAGCGTCAGCCATGATCTCGATTTGTTCGGGAGTAAACCATTTCAGCAAAGTCTTGTCTTCGCGAATGATACGTGCCGAAGCGATGTGATGAGTGTCGCGACCTTCAACGAGCCCTGTGTCGTGATAGGCTGCGATAGCGTAAGCCATATCGATGTCGACGAGGGTCTTCGTTCCATCGTCATTCACGTATCGAGGCGAATCGTTGATGATTTGGGCAAGACTCAAACTTTGCGCGATGACTGTACGTGCATGGTCTTCTCGATGGGCCGCATCAAACGTCGCATAGTGGGGCAGGATAGCCTGCTCCACGTATGCCACAAGCTCAGCGTTGGGTGTTTTACGCATGCTGTTAAGGTCAAGAAGGACGAGAATGCCTTCTGTGGACTATTTCTTGATATAGTCGAGAATCTGCTCGGCGTGAATCTTGGTCTTGATTTCCTTGGGAGTGAAAATCTTCTCGATCACGCCCTCTTCGTTCACAAGGTAAGTGGTGCGCAGTGTGCCAATGGTACGACGACCGCACGATACCTTTTCGCCCCATGCGCCCAGTTGTTGCAGCAGTTCGGTGCTGGTGTCGGCAATGAGGGGGAACTCGAGGTTGTAGTTGTTGGCAAACTTCTGCTGCGATTCTTGCTTATCTTTGCTCACACCGATGATGGCATAACCTGCAGCCTCAAGTTCTGCCTTGTGCTGCTGCAGGGAGCATGCTTCGGCGGTGCAGCCGGGAGTGTTGGCACGTGGATAACTGTAGAGCACGATCTTGCGACCGCGATAATCACTCGCCTTGATCTCATTGCCGTTCTGGTCAATGCCAAGGACTTCAGGAATCTTATCTCCGATGTTCATAATTTATTGGGTGTTATTATAGTTTTTTATCTTCTTGGTGCAACCGTAGGCATCGCCTTGATAGGTTGGGGGATAGGCCCCATGCCAGGATGTTCGCCATGTCCTTTGCTTTTCCAGAGGGCTTCCTTGATGAGTGGACCGAAGTCGATGCCCATCTTGGCGCCACCCACTTTGACGAATGGCTGCACAATGGGCAAGACCTCATGCCCTGTGAAGGAGTCGTAGGTCTGACGTGCGCCTACATCGATGCCGAAGGTCACATCCGTGTCGCTTTGGAAGGTGGCAAATCCTCCCCATTGGAAAGCTTGTCCGATCTTGACGTTGGAGTTCGTCAGGAAAGTGCCGGGCATATAGTAGCCGAAGGCAGTCAGCGCGAAGTATTTCGAGGGTTGCCACGTCATCGAGCCATTGAACGATGCTGTATTGTAATAGACCGAATACTTGTTGAGCGAAATGCCTGCATTGGCACTCCAATAGTTGCCGAATTGCTGGTGCACGCCCGCATTGGCCGAAGCAAAATAACCGAGCATCAGATCGCCTGTATAAAGATGCGAGCCATACATATACCCCGTGCTCCAACTGGGTAGAACCGAACCTTTTGGGAACAAGGGCGCTCCGTACCAACGCATTTCTAGCGGCTTGTAGTCTTCAGGCTTGGTGAGCGCACCCGTCTCGATGAGATCTGTTTTCAGGTTGTTGCCGAGATCTGTGCCCATATAGCCCGTATTCTCCACGCGGATGGGTGCCGTCAGTTCGCGGATGTCCTGTTCAGTCAGCGTCGACGGCAGGTTGATCGAAAGAGAATCCTTCGACTCTTGTGCCATCAGCGTCAACGGCAGCATCAACAACAATACAAACATCCTCGCTCTCATCGACATTTATTGGAACAAAAAATCAATTGTTAATTGTTATTTGTTAATTGTTAATTCTCTTTGATAGGCATCAGCTCTCCCGTATGTGTCTCGATGATATATCCTTTCACCACCACATCTTTCGGCATAAGAGGATGATTGCGCACCAGATCGACAGTCTCGAGCACAGCAGCCTCGGTGTCGTCAAATCCGTGGAGCCACGCATCGAGGTCGATGCCGCAATGACGCATCAGGGAGATATGTTCCTCGTCGATGCCGCGCTCCTTCATCAGATGAAGCATCTCCTCGGCATTCATGCCCTGCACGCCGCAACCAGTGTGCCCGATGATCATCACTTCGTTCACACCCAGTTCATAGATAGCAATGAGCAACGAACGCATAGCCGAGTCGAAAGGGTTGGTGATGGTGCCGCTCGCCACCTTGATCATCTTCACGTCGCCGTTCTTGATGCCGAGGGCAGCAGGAAGGAGTTCGACCAGACGGGTGTCCATACATGTCACGATGGCAAGTTTCTTGTCGGGGTACTTCGAGGTGGCATACTTCTCATAGGCTTTCGATTCGACGAAGGCCTTGTTGAATTTGAGCATTTCTTCAATCATGGCAGTTATAATTTAAGCAGTTGATATTTAAATGAAAAAGATATAGATTGCGCAGGCAGCCAACAGAATGGCCATTACCAGATCGACCTGCTTGCGGTACTTGTGGAGGAACCTGCGCAGATAGGCGCCCGCATACAGCCAGGCAAAGTTGGCGCCCGGACCGGCAATCAGCAGAAGGGGAGCCACAAGGAAAAGGTCCAGAAGTCTTTCGCTGTAGGGCAGCACATAGGTCGAGAACACCGTCAGTTCGAACAGCAGCATCTTGGCATTGGTCAACTGCATGAGCATGCCCGAGGTGAAGGTGCAGTCCTTGGCTTCTGCATCGTCCACTCCCTGGTAGCGCAGCATCTTCCAGGCAAGCCAAAGGATATAGGCGACGCCGATGTACTTCAGGTAAATCACGTAGTGACCCATCATTTCGCCCAAGAGGTGGGTGAGGAGCACCATCAAGACAAGGTCGATGCAGAAGCCGGTGCACAACCCTCGCCACATCTTCCGCGCTTTCCTGCGGCCGTATTTCAAGCAGCAGGCCAGTGCATAGAGGTTGGCGGGTCCTGGCGTGTAACCTACCACAATAATCGCCAGGAGCAGCGACGGCAAAAGGTATATGGGCATTGTATGATTAGTTTTTCAACACTGCAAAAATAACAATTCTTGTTTTCATTTCCAAATGCTGCGAGCAAAAAATAACCTCATGAACCATCCTTTTATAACTTTTAACGGCTTTTGGCATCTTTCAATAAAAATTTTGGCTAATTATTCAGAGATAGTACAATCTCGGCCGAAATTGTTCTACTGCATTCGGAGATAGCACAATCTCGGCCGAAATTGTTCTACTGCATTCGGAGATAGCACAATCTCGGCCGAAACTGTTCTACTGCATTTTGCAATAGTACAATGTTGGCCGAAATTGTTCTACTGAATTTCGCAATAGCACAATGTTGGCCGAAATTGTTCTACTGTATTTCGCAATAGCACAATGTTGACTGAAATTGTTCTACAAATTTTTGCAATAGCACAATGTTGGCCGAAATTGTTCTACTAATTTTCGCGATAGCACAATGTTGGCCGAAATTGTTCTGCTAATTTTCGCAATAGCACAATGTTGGCCGAAATTGTTCTGCTAATTTTCGCAATAGCACAATGTTGGCCGAGATTGTGCTACTGATTTTCGCAATAGCACAATGTTGGCCGAAATTGTGCTATACAAAAAAGCCTGTCGGCCTCTTTCGAGACTGACAGGCGATTTCGCTTGGATAGATGTTATCCGTTATTGGATCTCAATCTGACGAGATGTATCGACAGGTTTCTGAGGCTCGGTCTTCGGGATTTCGATGGTAAGTACACCATGCTCCATCTTGGCTGTGATCTTCTGCTTGTCAATATCGTCAGGCAGTGTGAATGCCTGCTGATAGTGGCTGTAGGAGAACTCGCGGCGCAGATACTTGCCGGCTTTCTTATCATCTTTCTTGCCGTTGTCCTTGGTCTCGGTCTTCTTTTCGAGGGTGATGACAAGGTTGTTGTCGTTGTCAATCTTGATCTGGAAGTCGTCCTTGGTCATGCCAGGAGCGGCAACCTCGACCTTGTAATCCTTCTCTTCGTCGAGCACGTTGACTGCGGGAGCAGTAAGGTTGTTCTTACGGTTGGTCATCCAGAAATCGTTGTCAAAGAAATCGTTGAACAGCGTTGGGAACCAATTCTGATCATTGAATCTTGAAATCATTGGTAGCATAATTTTACCTCCTTTCGGTTGATTTATTTGTTAGACATGTTCTGGACGTTTGGTTAAGCATCGCTGTGATGCTTTCGCTATCGCGTTCACTTATGGATAGGCAATCTGCGTGCCAATGGTGTTAAGGCACCTTTTTGACCCGATGTAGGGACAAAAAGGCCAAAAAGATGGACTATTTGTCCTCTACATTGTGTCAGTTTGCTGATCTTTAGTGATTGAAAACTGAAACTCCATTGGGCGATATGTGATGAAATATGGGGCGATTGTTGAATATTTGGTCCTTTTGTTTGGAAAAATGTGGCAAAAGAATTATCTTTGCCGCGTTTTATTAACCCGATTCAATAACAATAAACCGTTTTCATGATGAAAAAAACATTGATTCTTCTTCTTGCAACCGTTGGTCTGATGACCAGTTGTGGCAACAAGAATGCAAACAAGGAGGCACAGGCTGCCGAAGAGACTCCTGCTGTGAACGAGGCTTTTTATGCTCACACCGTCAAGGATATGATGGGTCAGGACATTTCGCTTGAGAGCTACAAGGGACTCGTGGTGCTTGTTGTCAACACTGCTACGCGTTGTGGCTTTACTCCCCAGTACACCGAACTTGAGAACCTCTATGCTGATTATTCGGCCAAGGGTTTCACCGTTCTCGACTTCCCTTGCAATCAGTTTGGTCAGCAGGCTCCCGGCACCGAGGCCGAGATTCACGAGTTCTGCACAGCCAACTACGACATCAAGTTCCCTCAGTTCGCCAAGATTGAGGTCAATGGTGAGAATGCTTCTCCATTGTTCACCTATCTGAAGGAGCAGAAGGGCTTCGAGGGCTTTGATGCCGACAACCAGCTGACTCCACGTCTCGAAGAAATGTTCGACAAGATGAACCCAGGTTGGCGTGAGACTTCCGACATCAAGTGGAACTTCACCAAGTTCCTCATCGACCGCAATGGCAATGTCATTGCACGTTTCGAGCCTACCCACGACATGAAGGATGTCGAGGAGCAGATCAAGAAACTGCTGTGATAAAAGAGATTGTTCATGATAAACTCTAAAGAAGCACCCCTTTGGATGTGGGTCCTCCGTCTGATCGGAGGACTCTTTATCTTTATAATCCTTGATGGAATCGCCCAGTTGCCGGGTACATTTTTCAAGAGCCCTGTCCCCATCATTATCGGTTCCATCGTGCTTTCTGCCCTTGTCCTGTGTGCTTATTACGGATGGATAGGCTTGACCGAAGGCCAACGGGCTACCGACTTGCCCATCCGTCGTCTATTGCCCGAGACTTGCAAGGGTTTGCTGACGGGTGTGGTTTATTTCATCATCGTGGTGGGCATCATGATGCTGGTCGGTGTTTATCGCATCACGTCGTTCGATTTTGATGGATTGACGCAACTTGCACAATTCTTTTTCTTCCTGACCATTGCGGTGGGAGAGGAGGTTATGTTCCGTGGTATTCTTTTCCGAATGATTGATGTGCGCTGGAACACGTGGCTCGCCCTTATCGTCTCCACCTTGGTCTTCGGTTTTGTGCATATAGTAAACCCCGGAGCTACCTTGTGGAGCGCGATTGCTATTGCACTCGAGAGCGGATTGCTGCTGGGCGCTGCCTACAAATACAGCGGCACGCTGTGGTTGCCCATCGGTATCCATTGGGCATGGAATTACACACAGGGTAACGTATTCGGTTTTGCCGTCTCGGGAAATGATTTCGGTGTGTCTATCATTACGCCACATATCGAAGGCCACGAACTCTTGACAGGAGGCATTTTTGGAGCTGAGGCCTCCATCATTGCCGTAGTTGTCGGTGTTCTCTTCGCTTGTTACTATATCAAAAAATTATGCCTAAAATAATTCCATTCATCAAGAAATGGCTGCTCGTCGTGGCAATGAGCCTTGGCGTAGTAGGCTATTTTGTTGCCGACGTTTTATTCGTTGAACCGGTATCTCGACAAGCAGTGGTTCATTGGGTGACGTCTTTGTTGCCCTATCTCCTTTTTATGATGCTGTTTCTGGAGTTCAGCAAAATCAATCCGCGCGACCTCTTCCCAAAGAAGTGGCTCATCTACAGTTTTATCTATCAGTTTGGAGGCGGCTTGGCGATGATTGCAGTACTCCTTTGGGCCGGATTACCCACGTGGACAAATGGTCTGTGGGAAGGTACGCTGGTTTGCCTGCTTTGTCCGACGGCAACAGCTGTGGCAGTCATGTCGGCCAAGCTTGGCGGCAAGGCTGCCAGTGCGACTACTTATGCCGTACTTTCTTCGCTCTTCGCAGCGTTGCTTATTCCAGCTCTTTTCCCCATTGTGGCGCAGGATAGTGCTGAACTAACGTTCTGGACACTTTTCCGCAAGATTTTTGCCAAGGTTTTCCCCGTCATCATTGTCCCATTGCTCTTGTCGTTCCTCATGCGTGAATTCACCCCGTCGGCCCATCGCTGGGTGGCACGTTTCGCCAAGGATAAGTCGTTTTATCTGTGGTCGTTTTGCGTGATGATCAATACGGCTCAGGTGCTTCGCATCATCTTCATGGGATTGCTCGATGGCTACACCACGCTTTTCTATTGCTTCTTTGCTGCCGGGCTCTGCTTCTTGAACTTTTGGGTAGGCAAGAAGTTCGGCGACACGTGCGACGACCGATTGAGCGCAGGACAGAGCCTTGGACAGAAGAATACCATCCTCGCCATCTGGGTGGCTATGACGTTCCTTCATCCCACCTCGGGTATCGTCATGGGCGCCTATATGATTTGGCAGAATCTCTTCAACTCGCTACAACTATCGTATCCGAAGTTGAGGTAATTTTTTTTTTTATTGTTTATATGCAAGGTTTTCCTTTTCTCCGCATTTAGAGGGTAGAATGGGAAAACTTGCTTTTCTATTCCATTGTACTGTTGACTTTGCACCAGGCAGACAGTCGAGGTGCACATAAAAATGAATATACCGGGAAGAGATAACGAGCAACATATACTCGACCTGTTTCGACGAGGGGATTCTTCGGCGATGGATGTCTTGTATGCCCGTTACGCCGACTATCTGACGGGTGTTTGCTACCGGTATATCACCAATGATGAGGACTTGAAGGATGTGCTGCAGGAGAGTTTCATCAAGATTTTCACGCAGATCTCTTCGTTCGAATATCGTGGCAGCGGTTCGCTGCAAGCCTGGATGACGCGCATTGCGGTGAACGAGAGTCTGCAGTTGTTGCGACGACAGAAGAACGACCCGCTCTTTCTTGACACCGAATTGCCCGACCTTCCCGAAGAAGATCCCGATACCGATGAACTGACGCCCGAAGTGCTCGTCCGACTGCTGAGGAAACTGCCCGAAGGCTACCGAACGGTCTTGAACCTCTACGTCATCGAAGGCAAGAGTCACAAGGAGATTGCAGAGCTGCTCCACATCAAGCCCGATAGTTCAGCCTCACAGCTGCATCGGGCAAAGAATATGTTGGCACATTTTATTAATGAATATAAATCGAAGTTGGTATGAACGACAAATGGATGAACGACTTGAAAGACCTTTCGGGAGACTTCCGTAAGAAGGCGCCCGAAGGTTTGCTCGACGACATCAAGCAAGAGATGTCGCGTCGTGGCGTTGTGCCTGCTTCCGAATCGAAGAAGGCGCCCGTTGTGCCGATAAAGTGGTGGCGTAGGGGTGCCGCTGTCGCTGCCTTGGCTTTGGCCACTGGGGTGGCTATTCATGAATGGAATAGGGAGATTATGCCACCACAACCGACAATCGTTGAAACTGAGGTCGAACCTGAAATCAATGCAGAATCTTCTGACGAGAAGATAGTGCCAGTTCAGGAAGAACAAATAGCTGAGGTTACACCTACTACGTTTGTCAAGAAAAGATCAGGACACCAGAATGCTCACTCTGGGATTATTCCTTTATTAGCAGAAGAATCACAATCCGCAGAACGCACAAGCGTGGCCGTCGATGATAAAACCAAGGAAGCAGAAGCGCAGATAAAGGACGAGCACACTGACGAGGTAACAAAGACAGCGCAAGATGAACCTAAGAATGCAGTCGAGGAAACTAAGACCCCGGACAAGGTACAAAATGCCACGATGCATGAGCTCGAATACCTGGCCATGAACACTCGACCGAAGCGTAATTCCCATTCGAGGCAAAGTGGATGGGGTGTCGGAGCCTATTATGGAGGAGGCGGTAATTTTTCGATGGATATGACCTCTGGAAGTGGCGAATATGCAATGATGGATGATCCTGTTGGCACCTCCACTCAAAATTATTATGATTGGGAAAAGGCAAATGAAGTAGTCGAACTCCCCGAGGAGAAGCATCATAAGCCGCTCAGATTCGGCCTATCGGTGCGATATGTTCTGGACGAACGTTGGAGCCTTTTGTCGGGCATCACCTATAGTTATCTGAATTCCGACATCTATGTGGTTTATGGTTTGACCATTCAATCAGCCGAGCAGAAACTGCATTATCTGGGCATTCCCATTGCTGCAAGTTACAGCATCTGGCAGAACGACCACGTCAATATCTATGCCGTAGCAGGGGGTGAGATCGAGAAACTTGTGAAAGGCAAGTTGGTTGTTGACCATGGAGTGAATCATAAATCGTACACAGAATCTGTCAAAGAAAATCGCCCGGTATTCAGCACCAACGCATCGGCGGGTATCGAATATCAGACGAAAAATGGTGTCAGCCTCTATGCTGAGCCAGGAGCATCGTATCACTTCGACAATGGAAGTGGCGTACACTCTGCTTATACGGACAAACCTTGGGACTTTACGATAAATATCGGTCTTCGAATAAATATCAACAAATAGGAACTATCGCTTCGCGTAATAGTATCGATAGAATCCCACACAGATGATGACCGAGACGAGGGAACCGATAGGTGTGGCAATGCCCATCGGGTAGAGCGTGTCGGGATAATTGATTGAGAAAAGGTAGCTGAACGGAATACGGGCCAGCACGATGGAACAGAAGTTGTGAATGAACGAAATGGTGGAGGCTCCGCATGCGCAGAAGAATCCACTGAAACAGAAGTGAATACCAGCCAATCCTGTGTCCCAGATGTAGGAGCGCAAATATTGCCCACCCGAAATGATGACGTTCGGATCGTCGGTGAAGATGCCGACGACCCAATTTGCCGTGAACTGTATGATAATGGCGAGGATGATGCCGTAAGCCACCGTGATGCGCATGGCTTGCCAAAGGGTACTCTTGGCGCGATGCATCTTGCCAGCTCCCACATTCTGCGCACCGATGGCACTTACTGCCGAGAGCATGGCCGAAGGCACAAGGAAGAGGGCACCAATCACCTTCTCGACGATTCCCACAGCTGCTGCATCGTTGAGTCCGCGCATGTTGGCGATGACAGTGATGACGATGAAGGCCACCTGGATGAATCCGTCCTGCAAAGCCACGGGGATGCCAACCTTCAAAATGGCTCCCATCTCGGCACGATGCGGACGTAGTTCACTACGATGGATAGCGATGATGCGGTGCCGGCGTATCATGACGAGTGAGATGATGACGCTCAGTGTTTGTGCAAGCGTTGTGGCCAAGGCAGCTCCCGCTGCATCATAGTGAAGGACGCCGATGAAGAGTATGTCGAGCACGATGTTGGCAACACAGGCGATGGCGATGAAGTACATTGGGCTCTTCGTGTCCCCCAAGCCTCGGAAGATGCTTGCGATGATGTTGTAGGCCACGATGAATGGGATGCCGATGAAACAGATATAGAGGTAGTTCTCCGTGCCTTCGACGGCTTCTGCAGGCGTTTCGATGAGGCTGACGATACCCTTGGCGCCAGCGACCAGTACCACGGTGAGGAAGAGCGAGAACATCATGAAGAGCGAGATGGTGTTGCCGACTACGGCTGCCGCCTTTCGGTCGTTGCGAGCACCGATAGCTTGCCCTACAACCACTGTCGTTCCCATCGCAAGACCGATGATGATGACGGTGAGCATGTGCATCACCTGCGAGCCGATGCTTACTGCCGTGATGCTGGCAACGCCACAGTACTGGCCGACGATGAAGAGGTCAACCATACCATAGAGTATCTGCATGAAATAGGAGAGCAGATAGGGCAAAGAGAAGGTGATGATGTTGCGTAGGATACTTCCTTCGGTCAGATTTCTTGCTTGCATGCGATCAGGGATTTTCTTCTTCAAAGATTCTGGCTGCTTCGTCGATGGCAGCGTTGTGCCCCGTCAGGGCAGCAAAGGGTGCAAACTGCGCGGCACGGTTCATCATGCTCATCTGCGGATGAACTTTCGAAACGTGGTGCGGCAGGTTGATGATGTCGTTGTATTCTTCCATGAAATTACTCCTTTTTGTTCCCAAGAAATACTGCGAAGATATTGTAGCTGACATTGTTGTCGTAATAATCCTCTCCTTCATAGCGCTTCACCCAGTTGACCACGCGGATGGTGACGGGCAGGACGATGATCTCATATACTGTCTTCAGCACCAGTTGCGAAAGCATCATCAGCGGAAGTTCTTCGTTGGGCAGCACGCCATAGAAGGCCAGTGGGAAGAAGAAGAGCGAATCGGCTCCCTCGCCCCAGACCGTGCTCATGATGGCACGCAACGGGAATCGCTTTCCCTTGTCGGCAATCTTCATACGGCTCATGACGTAAGCATTGACGAAACTGCCTGCAATGAATGAAACGAACGAAGCCAATGCAATACGAGGTGTGAGGCCGAAGATGGCATGAAAGCCTGCTTCGTTCTCCCAATAGGAGGCACCGGGAATGGCATCGGCAATACTTGCCACAATCATAAAGGCAAAGTTGGTCAGGAATCCTGTCCAGATAAGTATACTTGCACGTCGATAGCCCCATACTTCGCACACCACGTCGTTAAGGATGTAGGAAATGGGGAAAATCAGCAGCCCGCCTGTCAGATGAAGCGGACCGAAAACCATCTGCTTGGTCTCGAGGATGTTGGATGCTATCAGGCACACTGCAAAAATGACGGTGAATTGCATGAACAGCACCGACACCATGGTCTTTCCTTTATTGTTCGTAGTCGTCAATTATTAATTGTTAATTATTAATTATTATTGTTAATTGTTAATTGTTCACGCCTTGTGTCCTCCAATCTGTTGATTGCGTTCTTTCGCAGTGGCACCTTCCTCGTAATTGAGCCCCTTGAGGATGGCGTTCTTGCCGAATCGTTTCTTGATGCTGAGTACGGCTTCCTGCATCTTGCGTTCCTTTTCGAGCGCGGCCTTTTCTTCGTTCCTCTTTCTTTCAAGTTCCTCGTAGTCGGTGAAGAGGTCTAGTTGAATGGGCGCATTGTGTTCGCGTGCCTTCGATTCTTCCACGACGTTGTTAGTGGTGAGGTTAATTCTTCGAACCAATAGGTCGGGATTGATGATGCGGTCGTAGAGCGACATCACAGCCTCGGTAATCAGTCGCGAAGATGAAGTCATTCGTTCGAGATTTGCCGTCCCGTGAGCATGCTTCGGCGCCTGCCGTCCATAATAGTCGGTCGTAACGGGCCCTTGGTATTTTGCACGAATTTGGGGGTCGGAAAGGCTCTCGCTGTCGTAACTGATGGTCAGGACAAGTTGGTTGGTGACGAGCCGTTTGTCGACAAGTTCAAGGGCAATGGCATCGGCCATCTCCTGCACCACGACGCGAGTTTTCTTGCAGTCGTACGCGCTCTGCAGAACCTGCCCGTGGCTCAAGGAATTTGTCTCGGGCCGGTAGGCCTTCACGGCTTCCATCGTGCAAGGTTCCCAGCCCCATGCGTGGTCGATGAGCAGTTCGGCATTGACACCAAACAGATTGTAGAGGAGATCTTCGTTACGGAGCGAACAACGTGCAATCTTTCCCATCGTGTCGATGCCGTACGATTCCAGTTTTTTGGCAATGCCTTTGCCTACGCGCCAGAAACTGGTGAGCGGACGGTGGTCCCAAAGCTGCCGACGATACGACATCTCGTCGAGTTCGGCGATACGCACGCCATCCTTGTCGGCAGGGATGTGCTTGGCCACGATGTCCATGGCCACCTTGCAGAGATACATGTTGGTGCCGATGCCCGCGGTGGCGGTGATTCCGGTGTACTGTTGCACGGTGGCAATCATCTTGCGTGCTAGTTCATGTGCCGTCATCTTGTACGACTTCAAGTATTGTGTAGCGTCGATAAATACCTCGTCGATGGAATATGTGTATATGTCTTCGGGCGCAATGAACTTTAGGTAGATCTTGTAGATGCGCGTGCTATAGTCGATATAGTAGGCCATGCGAGGGACGGCGGTGATGAAATCGACTTCCCAATCGGGATGTTTGTGTAGATCGATGTCGGAGGTCGATATACCATTGAGTCTATGGTTGGGCGAATTGTTGCGTCGCTCGTTATTGACTTCTTTCAGCCTTTGGAGCACTTCGAAGACTCGCGCACGTCCTCCGATTCCGTATGCCTTGAGCGAAGGTGAGACGGCAAGGCAGATGGTCTTCTCGGTTCGACTTGGATCAGCTACGATCAGATTGGTCGTGAGTGGATTGAGCCGTCGTTCTACGCATTCGACCGATGCGTAGAACGATTTCAGGTCTATTGCTATGTAAGTGCGTTCGGACATCTCTACCCTTTCTTAACCATTCGAACCTTTCTTAACCTTCTATTTAGTAAGCCGCTTGATGGTCTTCTTCAGGATGTGGTAGGCAGGATGAGCCATCTCGCCGTGGTTGTAACCCTGCATCTCGTAAAGTTCCACGTCCTTGTGGCCCACCATCTTGAGCAAGCGCCAGAAGTAGGCCTGCTCTTCGTAACGGCCGTAGAGTTCGAGTTCGCGGTCTCCCGAAACGATGACAACGGGAGGTGCATCAGGACGGCAGAAAGTGAGTGGAGCATACTCGTCGATAAGAGGTTGGAAGGGAGTCAGTCCCTTCTGCTTGCGTACGTTGTAATGGGTAATCACCTGTCCGCTGAAAGGAACGAGGGCAGCGATGGAATCGGGATTAACGTCGTACTTGGCGAGCCACTTCTTGTCGAGGCCGATCATGTCGGTCAGGTAACCACCTGCCGAATGTCCAGAGACGAAGATCTTGCTCGGACTTCCATTGTACTCGGTGCAATGTTTGAACGTCCAAGCTACGGCTGCGGCAGCGTCGTCGATACACTGGTCGATCGTTGCCTTGGGGAGGAGACGATAGTTGACCGAAACGACCACAAGTCCGCAGTTCTCGAGTTCTGCATCGATGTGTTTGTTGCCTGCTTCGAGGCCACCACCATGGAACCATACCACTACGGGCGCATCCTTCACGTCGGTAGGATAATACACATCGAGTTTGCAACGCTC
>ONNR01000031.1 GCA_900319235.1 uncultured Prevotellaceae bacterium | reverse complement strand
AAGCTCATTTGACAAATATAGCTCATTCTATAAAAAACGCTATTTGTAGTTAATTATTCTACTGTCAAATTTGGAATTTAACACAGTATCTTTCATCTTTTTAGAGAAATTCGAAAATTCGTGTTAAAGGAAAACAAAAGTACGCAAACGGCAGCACAGGCCATCCCTATCGAGGAACGGCAAACCGACTCTCAGCAAAGTCGTCTTAACACAAAAGGACACAGTGATGGCATAGAACCTCCCTCGGAGGCATTATCAGATGGTCATCAATAAGGTTTCGGTTCTGAGGCTGCTCGATCTGCAGCAGCCAGTTATCGATACAAATGCCCAACAGTGCCATCATCGGCACCATCTCAGCAGGAGTAGGTATTTCAATATGATCGTCACAAGTAATAGTCGGCTGCATCGTCATCGGCACCACCTCCATGCAGCTCTCCATCTCATTTTCAGAAGTAGCCTCGCAGCATGTCTCCTCCTCCACAGGTTCAGGCATGCAGCAGCTCTCTTCCACAAGTTCAACTCCACAGCACGTCTCCTCTTCCACAGTAGCAGGCATGCAGCAAGTCATCGCAGGTTGCGAATCAAGCATCTTGAAGACACTCAGCTTCCACGTCCCAGCCATATTGCAATGTATCAACGCAGGACTACTCCCCATGATGACTAGCATCATCAGGAGTGCAATCAATATAAAGATTTGTCCAATTCGTTGAATCATAGCAATAGCAATGGCCTTTCTATCAAATTTTCCGCTGCAAAGATAGCGCAAATTTCTCAACCCACCAAATTTTAACCCCAAAAAATTCTTAATCCCCCTTTTTTTGTCGTCATTCCTCCCCCATAAGCAGGATAATAAACTCGAAAGGTGTCGACCAGCCCGAAACGTCCGTTGTCCGTTTTGTCACTCATCTACCCTATTTTTGACTACATACAAAGAAAATAAAACCAAAATTTGCTTTTTTTGCCTAAAAACGTTTGCATTTCTAAAAAAATATTTATATTTGCACCGTTGCTTCGCATCGTTATCCTGACTTCAGGGGACACGAAGTAAAGCAGTGAATATGTTGCTGGATTTCAGTGCATCTATAATCATCATTCGATGTTGTCCGAAAAAGTCGGTGACGTCAGCCCCGCAGGTTACACGCCTGACGGTGTCTCCCCATTGTGTTCAATAGATAATTTTCAGAAAGACACCCCATGACTGACGCCTCTTCCCAGACTACAAATCCACGACAAACGCACACTCATAATTCCATTCCTTCCTATGGCTCGTCAAGCAACGATGTCCATTGGTTTCCTATGCGTGTTGCGTACGATAAAGACGTGCTGACGATATGCTTGGCCTTGAATGAGCAGAAGATCGAATACTTCTTACCGACTGATGATGCGGTAGTGGTGAATGGCGAATCCACAAAAGTAGTAAAAAAACCGAAATTAAAGGATCTCATCTTCGTCCATTCCACCAAATCCCATCTCACCGAACTCAAGCACAAGAATACCAAGTGTCGCTATCTCCGATTTATCACCTATATCCCCTACAGCGAAATCCGAAACGGAATGACGCTCTTGGAGCGAAGTGCATCCAATAGGATTATCATCATTCCCGATGCTGAAATGGAGCAATTTATCAAGGTGGTATCGAATGACAAGATAAATATCACGCTTATTCCTTATAGCGAAACATTCAATCACATTGGTCGCAAAATCCGAATCCTACAAGGACCGTTGGAAGATTGTGTCGGAACATTACGACGCATCAAGAACAACAAGCATGTACACATTGACTGTGGCGGTATAGTCACGGTTCAACTGGGATATATGCGAAAGGAAATGTACGAATTGTTAGATTAACGACAACATGTATATTCAAAAATGAAATAACATACAGTAATACTAAATCCACATGGAAACCCTTATCGCCAATTCAGGACTGCAATTCTATTCCCAGAAAGTGGAACTGAACATTTCTGAGCCATGTATGCTCAAAAGTGGCAAGACTCTGAAGTACTCTTTTGTCGAAAGCGAGGATATAATCACCGAGACAAGAGTATTCGACTTGTTGTGTACACATTCGTCTGGAGCCTTGATCCCCTACAAAGAGATTAAAGATGCAGAAGTGCAGACAATCAAGCCTGACAACAATGATGAATTAGATGAAGCAGGCTGCATCAAAATGAAACCCGACGCCGAAATCCAACTCTTTTCGACCTATTCGCCGGGACAGCCCGAAGTAATCTCGATCAATTCGCTCGAAGCATTACGCGTCAGACAAGCCGACCATCAACAGGTATCAGCATTCAGCCTTCTCGTCAACCATTGGCTCCCTATGCCTTTCTTCGAGAAGCCTCAAGGTGATGTTTGCCTGTCTTACCCGACAGGATGGGCAAGAATGAAGTTGATTCCACTCGGCAAGGGTGTGAACAAGAACTCCGAGGCATTTCGCATTGTTTGGGCATTCGATACGACAACGGGGGATTTCCTTTCCGATCTACGCCCGATGTTTGATGAGAACGAGACCGAGAAGCAGTTCTGCCTCTGCAATCGAGCAGATTTGCTCCTCAACTTCATGTTCACCGAGGATGGCAAACTCAGTCCATTTGCCGTCTATATTTCATCGATACTTGGCCTCGATGTCGATAATATGCTTAAGAACCGCCAACCTCAGGTATTTAAGTTCGTGGCATATTACATCTACCTCGTAAACTACATACGCATTTCCGGTTTCGCTCCAGAAATAACACTTTACAACGATCCCGACAAGTCTATCCCTGTCGATCTTGTGCTCGACATAGGCAACTCGCGCACCTGTGGCGTATTGTTCGAAGAAGGGGATTCCTGCAGGGCCATCATGTTGGAACTTCGCGACATGTCGTGTCCCTGGGTGACCTACCGCGATCCTTTCGACATGCGCATCTGCTTCCGCCAGGCAGACTTTGGCAACGGAATCATCCTCGATGAGGACATGTTCCAATGGCGAAGCCTTGTTCGTCTGGGCAATGAGGCCCGTTCGCTTATCTATCGCTCAATCGAGGATGTGGGCTTGAGTGAAGAGACAACCAATTATTCCAGCCCCAAACGTTATCTGTGGGATGAGAAACCTTTCGATGGTGTCTGGAAAAACATGACAACCGTCGACGATCCCTACAACGTCCGCAGCAACCAGAGCGTATTCCTGAAGGGTCTTTCCGAAAACTTTGATTCCGATGGCTCGTACAAGCCCGATGAGTTCAACAGCATGGAGACCAATTACAGCCGCTCTTCCTTGATGACGTTTGTAATGGTGGAGATTTTCAACCAGGCCTTCATGCAGATCAACTCGATCAGCTACCGCAGTCCCCTCCATGGATGGGGCCGAGTCGATTGCAGCCGCTACCTGCGCAACATTGTCATCACCTGTCCAACGGCTATGCCTCGTCGCGAGCAGATACGTTTGCGTCAGGCTGCTGTCGATGCCTTCGACGTGCTGCAGCGCGCCAATCCAAGCCTCAAGCCTGTCACAATCAGTCCTTCACCCGAATCCTTGAAGATCAATGACGACTTTGCCGAACCAGGTATGCGCCAGTGGGGCTACGATGAAGCTTCTTGCTCGCAATTGGTTTACCTCTACGCCGAATTGTCACAACGCTACGACGGCGAGGCTTCACGATTCTTCGAATCGAAAGGACACGTGCGTCCCGAGTTCGTAGAGGAAGGCTACACCCAGAAAGCGCTGACCATCGGTTCTGTGGATATCGGTGCTGGCACTACCGACCTCATGATATGCTCCTACCAGCAGTCGGGCAAGGGCAAGATCGTGCCTGTGCCTAAGTTCTGGGATTCCTTCTATCTGGCAGGCGACGACATCCTGAAGAACATTGTCCAGAACGTCATCCTCGATGGTCCTATGCGCGGCTCGAAGACCGAGGGCAGTATTGCCAGCGTTACGTTGGCACGCCTGCAGGAGATGACAAACGACGAGTTGCGACAGCTCCATGTCTATACCGATCCCGATCAGCCGATCTATCGTGCCAAGATCGATTCCATTGCTCGCATTATTATCCCTGCCCAGCGCGAAGCAGCCATTAAGGAACTGTCAATCAACCTCGTCCGTGGCATCTTTGGCCGGGATGCTTCTTACCTGAGTGCCAGGGAGCGACGTTGCCGTGTAGATTTCAATACGCAGGTCAGTGTCCCAATCGCCCAGAAGTTTATGGGCCTGGTGGCAGCCGGCCAGTCTCCTCGTCGTTTTACCTTCGAGGAACTCTTCAAAGACATCAAGCCAGCCGACTACCTGTTGGATTTCTTCGAGGAGCACTTCGGCTATCGGTTCGAGGAACTGATATGGGACTTCGATCCCGAGCAGATCAACAAGGAGGTGCGTCACACGATGGAGGCGCTGATGAAGCAGCTCTCAATTGTCCTGTCGGCCTATCATTGTGATATTGTCGTATTGTCGGGCCGCCCCACTTCTCTGCCAGCTTTGCCAGAGTTGTTCATCAAGCATTATCCTGTCACTCCCGAACGTCTGGTGCGTCTCAACAAGTACCGTGTCGGCACATGGTATCCGTTCGCCGATCCCGACGGAGATTTCAACGACCATAAGTCCGTAGTTGCCGTCGGTGCGATGGTAGGCTTCCTGTCATCGACCCAGGGCTTCAATGGCATGGCTCTCGATTTCAGCCGAATGATCAAGATGATGAAGCCTACGTCCAACTACATTGGCATCTACAAGTCGTTGCGTCAGCGCGTTGATCCTACGTTGTTGACTCCAAACAAGACCAGCGCCTCTTTCGACTTGAACGTCTTCCCTGCTGCCCTCGGTTGTCGTCAACTCGACTCGGTAGGCTATCAGGCACGTCCGCTCTATGCCATCTACAATTATTCGAATTCACCATCCCTCCGAATCACCATCTCACGTTTCTATCGTGACGACCGTGAACTCATCATGTTGGATGAAGTAACCGACGATCAAGGCAACGATATACCACGTCAGCAGATAGAACTTGTTCCACAGTCCTTGGTCGACGATGGCAAGTACTGGCTCGATAAGGGTGAGTTTGAACTTTCACTGAAATAATGTTGACTAGAATTACAAGCAGACATCACAATAATCTATTATTATGATACAAGATCAAATTAATGCCATTGGCGAGGCCCTGGAGTGGATTAAGGCACATAAGCCCGAACAATATGACCAACGTTTTACCCAATTGGTCAAGGAAAGACTTGCCCTGCGCAAGCTGGACAATGCCAAGCGTGAGAACCCTGCTATTGCTGCCTATGGCGAGAGCCAAAAGGGTAAATCGCACGTCATGAACGAACTGTTGCTCAAAGATGGGCAACCTTTCTATGTGACTGCAGCCGACAAGAATGGCAATGAGAGAAACTATGATTTCCTCGACGAGATTAATCCTCCTACTATCGGAAATGAGGCTACCGGTATCGTCACTCGTTTCACGGCTTTCGAACAGCCCGATAAAACGATCAGTCCTCGCTATCGTAAGGACCATCCCGTATTATTGAAGCTATTGTCTCCATCCGACATGGCTATAATACTTTTCGACTCTTACTGTTTCGACACTGACAATCAACGACCACTAAACACGATTGATGAAATCAATGCATTCGCCCTGGCTCTGAAAGAAAAGTACGAAAGCTATCCTGTGCAGCCAGTAACCCCTATCATCGAGGATGACATCTACGAAATTGCCGAATATGCCGAGCACCACATCGGAACCTTAGCCGACCGTTTCTATACCAGCAACTATTTCCACATTCTTGCCCGTATTGTACGCCAGATTCCTTTAGAGGAGTTGCCTTATGCCCTCAAGGTATTGTGGCATTCAACGCCCGAGATTACCAATCTCTATGACCGTCTGCTGAAGGCACACCAACGTCTCGGTTTTGCTTCTGAAGTATATACCAATATCGATTCGGTGCTCAATCGTCAGAATACCATCATGGCTGTGGTTTGTCTCAAGGGGCTTAACAACAAGGATTGGCTCGAGTTGAAGAACGACGAGGAGCGCTTTACGACCGTCTATATGATCGACGAACACAAGACCGAGCATGTCATCGAGCGCTTCCCGAAGTGCGAACTAGCTGCCATTGCTGCCGAGGTTGTCTTCAAGATTGATGCTTCAGCACTCGAATGTGCCATTAAGTATAACTGGGATACAATCCCTGCCGAGTCGCGCAAATTTATTTCCGGTCAGCCATTCTCAAAGGACATTCTCCATAGCAACGACCTGTTGGACTTCCCTGGTGCTCGTCCTCGCGAGGATTTCCCAGTGAATGCGCTGATGATTGACGTCATGGTGAAGCGTGGCAAGGTAGCTTATCTATTCCACAAATACTCCGACAATCATGTCATCAACATGTTGCTATTCTGCCATGATCAGGAAAATGTGCAATGTACCGACATGTATAAGCTGGTAGCTAATTGGGTCCAGAAGTTTGTAGGAAAAACGCCTGATGAACGTGCTCGCAATGTGGCACGCATGAATGGTGTGCCACCCATCTTCGTTATCTGTACGAAGTTCAATATGGATCTCAAGCATGAAGTCACCGAAAATCTGAACGATTCCGTGATGCTCACCCAACGATGGGACAATCGCTTCCAGAAGGTTCTTTACAAGGAGTCTCTGAAACCCGATATCCCCGACAACTCCAATGGTGGAGATCTCTGGTTTATGAACTTCACTGCCAAAGGCCGTCGTTTCGACAATTGCTATCTGCTCCGTGACTTCAAGTATTCTTCTGCAGCGGCTGGTGGTAACCTTTATACCGGATATGATCCCAAAAATCCTCTGAGCAGCGAGCAGACACGTCTGAACCCTGCCGAATTCTGGGACCGTCTGCGCGAAACCTTTATCAGCAACGACCACGCCAAATTCTTCTTCAGCAATCCTGAGCTCGCTTGGGACGTCGCTACGACGATGAACAATGACGGCGCGCAATATCTTATCGAGCGACTGATGGTGGTAGCACCTCGCCTCAGCGTGGCTCGTCATGAGCAACTGCAGGACAAGCAGCGTGAAATCTGCCACAAGGTGTCCGAGATCCTCAGCGCTTATTATGAGAGTGAGGATGCCGACGAGAAGCTTCGCAAGAATATCCGAAAGGCTAAGAAGGTGACACGCGAACTGGATTTCTGCATTCAGCATGACAACTATTACTTCGGTCACATGATTGAACGTTTCCAGGTTACCGAGCGCGACACCTACACCGTGCTCCACAAGCTCATCCAGGGCACCGAGCTCAATCAGAAGACCACCGACTTCGGCGGTACCTCCATCATCATGAAGCGCTATGGCAAGCAGTTGGCCCTCTGCCAGAACGACAAGGAGCGCTGGGAACTGCTCCAGGAGGAACTTGTCCTCGATTCTCGCCAGGAGGTCGAAGAGTACCTGCAGCGCAAGGGCATCGACCCGACCAGCATCTTCTCTCCCAACCAGAAGAAGCACCAGAACTCTGTCATCATCGCCGACAAGACATTCGATGCCTGGATTGCCAAGCTGCGCTCGCCACTGTTGCTCGAGGCACTCACCGAGGAAGAGGAGTTCGACAGCATCATCATGAGCCAGCTCATCGAGAACATCGCAGAGACTGCCGAGCAGATGAAACTAAGCGACAAGATCGCCTCTTCGATTGCCGAATTTGTCAATGTACTCGTCACCTCCACAATCAACGAGACCCTTGTTGCCGATCTGATGGCCACCGAAATCAACAATTTCGTCAACGACCTGGGCTTCTCCTATCGTGATGCCGACGAAATCAATGGTCTGCGTAAAATTGCAAAGGAATTCAACCTTTCGTGCTTCGAGCACATCGATGTGCCTCGTCAGGAGACCTATACCGACGAGGAGTTGACCAAGATGTTCGATGACTTCAACGAGAATGAGAGTACGCTGACTCCATCCTTTGCCCTCAACTATTGGCAGTGGGTCGAGTATATGACAATCTCATTCATCGGCAAGGGAGGAGCCTTCAACAATTATGACCGACAGGCCAATCACCTTATGGGCGAAATCATCAAGAAAATCGGATAAATAATCCTTCCATCAATCGATACACATATTTTATAATATTATGCAAAAGATCTTCATCAACCATCCTGGCGCCCGCGACGGACGACCTCCGTTCTGGAAGCCTTGGGGCTGTGGCGGGTGCCTGTGGCGTACACTGGTATTTCTCTCCACCTTGTTTCTTTTGTTTTTCTTGATGAGCCGTTGTCATGGTAGCGGTAGTTCGAATGATCCCGACCGACCGTTCAGAATCGACACTACGGTCACCCGACCTGTTGGCCCTGACACAGTATTTCATCTCGATCCTACGATCGATCCGCTTCCTACTGATACCAGTCAATCCGACGACACCTCTTGGCTACCCGAGCATCCTGGTGGCACACCACCTACTCCGGAGCTGCCAGCCGACTCGGCCAATCATATAGCACCTATCGACAACCCGGTGCGCGACAGTCTGGGCATGGAGGTCAACGGCAATGCGCTGAATGTATTGATTTCTCTGCAGCAGACGCAGGACATGGAGGAGGAGATGGTGGCCTGGGCCAAAAAGTTCAAGCGTGTCTATCCCGATCCAAGTTACAAGGTGTGCTATTACAACCCGCTGACAAGCTTCATGCAGATCACCGTACCTACCGACAAGCGTGAACAAGTGAAGGCCGAAATCAACGGCAAGATGTCCGAGTTCGACTTCATCGTCTTCGACGAACAGATCATGGGGTCAAATCTCAAACCCAACGACCCGGCGATATACAACAGCGAATGCAACTGGTGGCATCAGGGCGTACAGCTCTATGAGGCTTGGGGCATCACCGTAGGCGATCCGAATATTGTGATAGGCGTTGTCGATTCTTACTTCGACCTCCGTCATCCCGAACTCCGGACCAAGCGCATCATAGCACCGTTCTGTATCGATCGCATGAATACCGACCCCACCAACCTCTTCCCGCCCGACGGTGTATCTATGGGAACGGCTATCCACGGCACGCACGTCCTGAGTTGTGCAGCTGCTACGGCCAATAACAAAGAGGGCCTCAGCGGCATTGCACCTCTCTGCTCTATCATTCCTGTCAGCGTTGCCGATCCTTCGGTTCCAGGGGGCGGCTCCTCTGCGCTTCGTATCGCCGAAGGTATCCTCTACTGCATCCTGCATGGTGCACATGTCATCAATTGTTCGATGGGCTCGGCTCTGACTGCGTTTGCCGACCAAGACGAAGAAGTGCAGGTAGCCATAGCGCAGACCGAGGCGCTGGAGGAAGAGAAAGTCTGGGACTACGTCTTCCGTGTTGCCAACCGTCGCAACTGCATGATCGTTTTTGCAGCAGGCAACGATGGCGCTGTAGCTGGCATCGACCCCTCGAAGCGTAACTCATCCACGCTGCGAGTTTCTGCCTGCGGTCATGATCTCGACTCCGTAGGCTTCACCAACTATGGTCTTCTTCCCGAAATGGATGTCAACTATTCGACCGTCTCGATGCCCGGCGTAGATATCATCGGTGCCGTGCCCAACAACAAGTATATGCTGCTCGAGGGCACCTCGATGGCTGCACCTCTTGTAGCTGGCGTTGTGGCACTGATGAAGAGCATCGACTCCACGCTGACCAACGATGAGGTCATCAACATCCTGGTTGAGACCGGCAAACCACAGCCGCAGGAACAGCACATCGGTCCATTGGTGCAGATCAAGGACGCTTTGGAGCGTGTCAAGACGCGTCATCCGCAGATGGCCGATATCCTGAACGACCCCAGTCAACTCGTAGGTCTGTGGGAATGCCGCAGTAGTTTGCTCGTTGCTTCGACCGACGAACCTGTCACGCTTTATCTCAAACTAGAGCCTCAGGGCCGTGGAACGGTATTCAGCATCCTTACCAATAACACTGTTCACGAAGCACCTGTTACGTGGAATGTCGATGTCGCTGAGCAAAAAGTTGAAATCCGCTCTATCACCGAACTCCAATGCCCGAAAGACCCCAGTGGATTCAAGAAATTAATTCTTGTGGGCACTGCCGACAGCAATGGACGGATGCAGCTCGTTGGGCATCATGAAGAAAACGACCCGAATGATCCCGATAAGACATTCGACTGCGACATGGCTTTCCGCAACCGATTGACCGTCACTTGCGGAGCTTGCGGAGTTGTTAAAACCTATTAATCACACAACTAATCAACAATAACATTATTCATATATGAAACAACAAAAGGAATCCAGCGGAGTCTCCATTGCCAACATCATCACTATCATCGGACTCATCGCTTTCGGCATCGTGACCTATCTCGGTCAGCTCTATCTCAACGACGGAGACATCACCTCCAGCCTCTTGTGGGCCATAGGATTCGCAGTCATTGCAGGAGCCCTATCCTTTGGGGCAGCAGCACTCAAGGGCAAGAAGATTGATGCCAAACTCATGATTATTATTCAGATTGTACTTTTGATTATCTACGTTGGCTTTGCCTTCTTGTCGTCACGAGCCACATTGAAGTTTTTCGACGTCCAGGGCGACAAGGCGACGCTGGCAGCCGTCGCTTCAGAAGATATAGCAAAGATCGATTCGCTGTTTGCATACTATGAACTTGCTGAAACGAAATTCCTGAACAACACACAGACGAGTTTCGACAATGCCTTGGCTCACCGTGAGGGTTGTGACGATAACGTCAACAATTTGCTCAACACACTGTTGGTTACCAATAAGGAGCAAGCCGATCAGTTCATGGCGACCACAAAGAGTCGTATTCTGGGCAACACTTACCTCAGCGCCAAAGACAGTGTCCAGACCAAGTATATCACTCCATGCAAGACTGCCATTCGCACGTGGGATGTTCTGAAGGTGCCCCTGATTCCTGGCGATTTGAATCGTGCATGCCGAGGTGCAAAGGCCACAATCGACCTCTATACTACTCAAGCCCAATTACCAGTCTTCGAGACAGTGACACAAACCTTTGAGGACCCGAAAACCAAGGCACACACCACCAAGGTTGTCACTACCCTGAAGGTAAACACCCAAACCTTCAACCAGGAGGCGCCCCAGTTAAGATTCGGCAGCATGGTGAAGCAGGCACCTAAAGTCACCGTGTTGGGCGTCATTGTGCTTGTAGTCCTTCATCTCATGATACTGTTCACCTATTTAACTGCCTCCTCCAACGGGATTTCTTATGGAGGTAGCAGCAAAAACAGGAGCAACGACGGAGGTATTAGTCTCTAATTATCATTATTCAACATTTTCGAAATATGCCACTCACAGAATTACAAAGACAGCAGATAGTTACCCGCTGCAAGATAGCCTCGGCTCCCCAACTTTGGACCTATCTTTCAAAAGAAGATACTCCGGCCCAGAGGGAGGCTCTTCTGGAGAGAATGAAGGCCGGTGGTCTTCAACCCGAAAAAGTCACTTTCCTCGAAGAACGACTGCATCAGCCCAATCCTCAGGAACAGGAGGAATGGAAAGCAATCGAGGCCAACAGCAAGGCCATGGGAACAGCTCAGTTGGAGCAGAAGCTCAAAGAGTATCTGACCCGTTGGGAGCCACTCAACCCCTATCACAGTCATATCGACGACGCCCGTCACATGCTCAGTTCAATCGTCGAAATCACCGATTGGCAGAATCTTGACCGCACAAGCTACAAGGATATCCTGTCCTATCTCGCCAAGTACCCTCATAGTGCCCATTTCCAGGAACTTGACGACATCCTCTGGTCAATGGTTGATTTCCTCAATGAAGATTCGCTGTCCAAATTCATCCAGGATGTTCCCCAGTCTGTCCACCGTCAGGAAGCCCAAAATGCCATGGACGATGCCGAATGGAATGCCATCGACCACACTCGTATCGGCGACCTCGAGACCTTCAGGATTACCCATCCTCAGAGCCGTCATGCCAAGGAGGCTCAGGAAATCATCGCCTCCTATGCCAAGTGGGATGAAGTGAATAGCTCTAACGACATCTTTGTAGTCAATCAATACATCAACGATTACCCCAGCAGTCCATTCAAGCAGAATGCCGAGATTCTTCTCCTGTCACTCAGGCAACAGGAAATCAAAGAGATGCATCGACTAGTCAATCAATATGACACGTCTCGCTTTATGGACCTGATCAATAAGGGCATTTTCAACATTCAGTCAATTATCAACGAGGGCCTTATTACCGAAGAATCGTATGACAAGTTCCGCAATTCCCAAGTATTGCCGGAGATTGTTATGGACGAGAAAAAGAGTATCAAGGACTGCCCTCCTGATCGAACCGACGTGTTCTTTTTCGGAATTCCTTCTACAGGCAAGACCTGCATTCTGATGGGATTGCTCAATTCGAAACAATTATCCTACGATCCCGTGGCCTTGGGCGGAGCCTATGGAGCCGACCTTGTCGAATTTGTCGAGGCTGGTCGTGTACCACCTTCCACCTATGGCACCTTTACAACAGCCATCAAGGCCGATGTCAAGGAACGCAATTCGAAAGGCTCCCTTAGCGGCATTCACCACCTGAATCTTATCGAGATGTCGGGCGAGGAATTCGCATTCCAGATTGTCAAGAATCCCGATGGCAAAACCTCGTTCGAGCAAATGGGATCGGGTGCCACCAACATCTTGAGGAACAAGAATCGCAAAGCCATTTTCATCATCCTCGATCCTACTGCAGATAAACGAAAGATCAAACGTCCTATCTTCGGCGTCGATCAGAATGGCAACAAGTTCCAAAGGGGCGAAGAAGTCATTTATGTGAGCCAGAAACAGATGCTCGAACGTCTTTTTGGTTTGTTCAAGCAACCGGAGAACAAGGATATTGCCGAACTCATCGACTCCTTCCACTTCATCGTAACCAAGGCCGACCTCCTCGGCGATGAGATTGAACGAAGGGATAAGGCAAGAGACATTATTCTGGCGCGTCATGGCAACATAATCCCCGACATCAAGGACTGGTGCAGGGAGTATGGTATCAACAATCGTTCCAATAACGAACCGAAGCTGTTCCCCTTCAGCCTTGGACATTTCTATATAGGTGACGTTTATGATTATGATGATTCCGATGCCAATCGTCTTATTGATGCAATCATCAACTATACAATCAAAGTTGATGCCAATGATTCCATATGGTCCAAAGTGACAAGATTGTTCAACAAACCAATTATTTGAAGCTATGAGCAAGGAAAATAATATAACACTATCCATCTGCGGCAATGCAGATTCCAATTCCGGATATCAGCAACTTGTAGCTATTGAGCCAGCCTTCTATCCCGAAGATAAGGTCTATTCTGCAGTCATGATGAACGAAAGCTACTATACGCTGCAGAATCGCACGGATGTCACCGTCCTTATCAAAACCATCAATAACGTTTGCAGCTACGGCCAGACGCGTGAAGGGCGTTTGCGTATCGGCATCTCCATCCCCGCAGGGCTCTGCATCAGCAACCCCAAGGTGTTGATTGATGAGTTGGAGACGACTTTCAAGGCCAACTATATGACCCAGGGCGTAAAGTGGCAGTTCAAGCGTGCCGAATACGACTTGAATATCTTCAGCAGCATCCTGCAGAAATATCCGCTCTTCCCCGCTCCCACCGTGCATCGCCCCATGACCGCAGGCGGTGAAGTGGCCTACATATTCACTTCGAATATCCAGGAGTTACTTTACGACTACCAGTACCGAGAGTTCCAGCCCTATGGCGAAATCGTCATTGCTGAGAAGGGCACCACAACCGAAGGTGTCATCAATAGCCTGGCCATCCCACGCCAACCTGTTTACGATGTGCATATTTTGCGCAACGGCAAACCGCTTGAACCCGTTGACCCCATCATCGATACTGGTAAAATATTGGATTTCACTGTCTTGCCTGAAGACCAAAGCGTTTATCAGCCGGTTTCTGTAAAATTCAGCATCGATGAGCTGAAGAGCCTGCTCTCTGGCGACAAGGATTGCGAATGGGGCCAGATTAGTTTGGACGAGAAACAGGAGGCTGTAGCGATTAAGGTGAAGTCGTTCCCCGAGAAAGTGTTCGATTGCCGTCTTGTCGTGACGGGCGAGACTATTGACATGTCGAAAATCGAGCTGAGCAATGGTCGCTTCATCAAGACTGTGTCAGCCACAGGCAATTTCCAGTTGAAGGGCCGTGAGATCTACGACACGTGGTCTGTCAAGTATCCTTCCGATTGGTCGCTGACATTCTCCCCTTCTGAGCTGAATTTCCAAAGGCAGCTGGTACAGAATGTCAATGTGACAAAACCCAAGCCAATTGCACCAAAGATTGTTGACACCTATACGTCCGATCTCAAGGGACCCAAGCAGGCTGACGACAACTATATCCTCATTCCTGTCAAGGCAACGATTGTCAATCCGCTAGGCATCGACAAAGGCATATTTGCCAATATCTTCATGACGCAAAATGAAGGTAATTGGGAGTATGCCCGTAAAATCATTTTGACAAAAGTTGGCGAAGAACGCTATGAAAAGAATACCTATTGTGAGTTTAAGGGCGAGGTTCCTATACCTAAAGACATGTTAGGAAAAGGTCCATTTATATTCTCTGTTAGGGCTACAGTTCCATCTTCAAACATTCATTTCTGTAAAAAAGACATCGAACTAAGCAAGAACTCTCCCATCGACCTCGGCGAAGACAAACCCGGTAGCGGAATCAAGAAAAGCATGCCATTGCTCTATGCCATCCTTCTGGCGCTAGGTATGCTGCTGATTGGTGGTGCTGCAGGTTGGGGAATCACCTACTGGCTGAACTCTTCGAAAGAAACGCCTGTGCAGCCAGCACCTCCTCAGCCGACGCCAGCCCAACCAAATCCTGCTCAGCAGAATCCTTCTCAGCCTACTACTGTTCAACTGATTCCAAATCAACCGGAACCTGCTCAGCCAGCAACTTCTTCAGATCCCGCGAATCAATCGATTGGATCGTCTCAAGCAGAAACCATTGCAACAGGGAACAGTCAGAACGACATAGTAGCCGAATACAATAAGAAGTTGGCACGTATCAAGACGCTTGATTTTAAATTCAGTGAGATAGCTGGTTTAAAGCAATTCTTGAACAATCAGGAAGCAAAGAATATTGAAAAAAATAAGCCTACCAGGGACAGACTTTCCTATCATGTGGATGTAGCGGAAAAGGTATATAAGGCAATATCTTTTGCAAATTCCACTGCTGAATCTATAAAAAAAGCCGTGGGAAGTTATGCTGCTACTTCTAATACAAACCTGGATCAGAGAATTCGCGCCGCCATTTGCGCAAGTTATTCAGGAGACTACAGGGATGCGAATAAAAAAACACCATACTCTCGTAGCCAAAGCAATAAAGCGGTCGAATCAGCCAGAAAATGCAAATCATATCAAGACTTGTACTATATTCCTGATTTTGTTCTTTCTGACAAAGAAGATTAATTATGAAGATACTTAAACTACTAGGAATATTTATCGCCGTACTGGGCATTGTCATCGGTGCTTTGTATATCAAATCGGCACTTACCGATGCTGATTCTGACGATATAAAGATCATCTTGCCCGACAATGTTACCGACCAGCGTGCCGAAATGGAGGACTTCTGGAACCGTGCCGCAGACTGGGATGCCAAGCATTTCGAAGCCGAATATTCCCATATCCAGCAATGCCTGCATGCAAACTATATCGACCATGCTGCTGCCAACCAGCTCACATCCCTGTTGTGTAACCTTGTCATCAATCGCATGCAGGGTCTTCAATTGGGAGAATACCGCAAGAGCGACTGCAACATCGGCATCGTGAAGGGCTATATGAAGGGCATCGATGCAGTTTGCCAGAAGCTGTCGTCCTACAACAATGACGATCGTGTCCGGCAACTCCGCGACATCGAGAAGCTGTACGACGAAATAAGCACCTTCGGCAAGTCGTCGTTTATCCCAGGCAACAACCTTTCGGAAAATGCCGACGGTTCCCACCAATGGCTCGATTACGATTCCTATGCCAAAGGACGTCGTCAGAAAGCCGCCGATTATCGTGAGAATTCCACGTATGTCCAATTCTTGAACAATATCACTGTGCTCAAGAATGGCATTTCGGAAGAAAGCGTCAACTCGCGACTTACCAAAGGGAAGAAATCCTACGGCTCTGCATTGGCCAAAGCCATTGCGGCTGCCTACGAAGGTATTCCTTCCGGCGAAGTGTCGCAATCCACATTCAACAGCATCAAGAAAGACTATCAGAACTTCTACCGCCAATATGGCCGCAACAATGAGTCGGCAGATGACGTGATGAGCAACGAGCTGACAATAATCGAGCAGAAAATGAGACAGAATACCCTGTAATGCTACATTTTTAATCGAACAAGATGAAACGAACAATTGTATTCCTTTTTAGTTGCTTACTATTTCTGTCCTTGAATAGGCCCACTTTTGCACAGGATGTCTCTGCCGAAGCTTATGAAAAGGTTGTAGCTGACAATATCGAGCTCAAGAAGCAGATCTCTGATCGTGAGCTTGAGATTAAGGCACTGCAGGATTCACTCAAAAGAGTCAATACCGATTTGGCAAAAAAGACGAAAGAGCATCAAAAGGCTCAGGAAGCCCTCGATAAGGCAAAGCTGGACAACGAGCAATTGAAAAGCTCCCTTCGCAAGGACGACTACGACAAGGCCATGGCCAAGGTGCAGGTGTTGGAGGGGAATCTGCAGGACCTCAAGACCCAACTCGATTCGCTGGCTTCCGAAAACCAGAACCTGAACAACGTCAAGCTTGAGATCATCAAGCAGCGAGAGGAAGCTTATCAGATAATGGCCCAGTCGCCCTTCAGCCTGCTGTCGGCAGTAAGTTTGCGAACTGCACTATCCGAATGCCAGGTCTTCAAGGATGAGCTCAAGGGCACCATCGATATGCTATCCCGTGCCCAGCTCGGCAAGGAGGTGTACGACAAGGCAACCAGAACCATGACCGAATTGTCTTCCCGTGCATTGATCGACCAGGTTCGTACCGAACTAAAGTCTCGCATCGACCTGAACGTGGACACCCCCGAGCAGATCAACGAACTGACTGAGCTTCGCAAGCAATTGGCGATTTACAAGAATGGAATTGACGAATACCAGGCAATCATCGAAGTCTTCAACGGCGACGCTACCCTTGCCACATTCCGCGAAAGCGGCAACAGCAGGAAAGCGCTCGAGCAAATCGAGAAGGATTTGAAGGAAGATGGCATGCAACAATCGTTCGACATCATCAATCAGACTCCGTCCCTCAAGGACCACTTCGCCCGATTCCTGCAGCACATGAGAGAAAATCCCATCTCTGTCCCTGCCGAACAGATAGAAATTCAAAACCTATAACTTGCGTATGGAAACGCTAAAGAAAGTCAAAGCTACCGACGTCTATCAGATAGCCAAGGTGTCGTACGATGCATTGTTCTCTGCACTCAAACGACTCCTGCCTCCCGAAGAGATGATCTTCGCCGAATCCAAGAAAGGTTATGACCAGCTATTTTGGGTACATCCCGAAGGAGGTTGGATCAACTATGCCGAAGCTGATGAGTCACTACAGGCACAAATCGAAGAAGCGGTGGCACAGCATCGTGAGCGTGTTCGCGCTCTCCTGTCGTCACAACCCAATCTCCAGGTCTTGGTGGATACTATTTTCACCACCCCTGGTAACGACTTCTACTATTTCCGCCTCTCCGATTCAGGTGAATTGCAGTTGATGCTCTCCGGTTGGGGATTCAGGAGACCTGTGGCAAGGTCTATCGGGCATGGCACGGTGCACAATACGTTCGAGAAGAAGCAACGTGTCGTGATTTCCTTCTCCAGTCAGGGCAAACCCGTTCCTCACTATGAGTTCGTGCTGCATATCCCTGCGTTGTCACGCACTTTAAGCAAAATGACCGACGAGGAAGGCCTCTTCGTCCTCTCCGACCAGGCGCAGATAGGCAGCAACTATCAGCTCGAGGATCATCTCACCGAACAAGTCTTCGACCTCGTAGTCGAAGAGGGTCGCGAGCGCTATGACTACGATGTCACCATCGAGACCAATGAGCCTCAGCCTGAAGTCAAAGAGCCTGAACCCGAGCCCGAACCCTTAGCTCCTGTGCCTCCAATCATTGAGCCGGAACCTGAACCGGAACCCGAGCCCGAACCCATAACCCCTGAACCATTAATCCCCGAACCGGAACCCGAACCCGAGCCCGAGCCCATAATCCCGACTCCAGAGCCAGAGCCCGAGCCCGAACCGACCCCTGAACCAGAGCCTAACCCTGAACCCTTAACCGAGTCCCCTATCCTGCCCATCCTCCATGTGGTTGGCACCGACGAAATATCGGCACCCGATTTCCCGATTGAGGTTCAGTACGAGGGTCAGGCATGGCACTTTGTCACCGACCAGGACGGTCGCATCCAGTTGCCGGAGATGAAGACCGGACATCAGATGCATGTGACCGAAGCCATCGATCACACCACCACTTCCTCCTATCTCCTCCAGGCCGATACGCTCGAATACGTCTTCCGGATTCCTTTCTCGAGCTACACGGGCAGCTGCGACTTCCTGATTCGCACCGAGGATCATAACGGTCATCCGTTCAGTGGTCAGATAGCCTTCCACCAGGCCAATACCCCCACGCTTCTGGTCCGTCTCGACGAGAAAGGGCAGTGCTGGCTCGACCGCAATTCCTTCCGTCTCGACACCGACATCGTGGCCGATCTCTCATCTGCTCACGCCATCTCTAGTCCTTCCCTGCCGAAGGTCACCTTCCAGCTTCACGAAGGCGAAAAGGAATATCTGCTGTCGCTCCGCAAACCGGCATCATCCATGACCTTGCTCGAGATCTTCCTGGCACTTCTGGGACTCGTGTTCCTCTTTTTCTTGTTTATCCTCTTCTTTGTTTAGTATCACCTCTAATTCTTCATCTGTATGTACTATCCCCTACTGATATATTTCATCGTAGTCTTTTATTGGATGAACGTTGTGACCTTTGGCCTCTATGGTTGGGACAAGCATCAGGCCGTCTACCAGCGTTGGCGTGTTCCCGAGGCAGTGCTGATCCTGTTCTCGCTGTTTTGCGGTGCATGGGGTGGAGTAATGGGAATGCTACTATTCAAGCACAAGACCCGTCACACGCTCTTCCTCATCTGCAATCCCTTGTTCCTGCTCTTGCAATTTGCTGCAGGCCTTTACCTCTTCTACAAGTGTGGCATTTCCACGCTTTCAATCTTCTGACCTTGTAACCCTTTTACCGAATAACCGACATCACCAAAACTGAAGTAATATGGAAATCATAAGAACTGCGACATCCCAGGAGGTTTATTCCACGCTTAAGAATTCCAATCATCTACAGGTTTATGACCAGCTGTCCAAAATTGCACCGGCCGAAAGCGCGTTTCTAGCCATATATCAGAAGTCTTACGATGGTTCTGTATGGAAACATGCCGAAGGCGGATGGATTGGCTACAGCGAAGCCGACGACCTTTTGCGAGGTCTCGTGCTGAGCGAGATCGAGCGCCACAAGAGCGCCCTTCGCGCCAGCGTTTCCGCTCACCCCGAATTGAGCAAAATCATCGAAAATGTCCTTTCCAGCCCCGGCAACGAATACTACTATTATCGTATCGACGACCTGGGTCAGCTGGAGGTTCTTATGACCGGATGGGGCTTCAAGAAGCCTGTTCGTCGCGAGCCAAAAGGCGTTGTGGTCGACGATCCTCGTGAGAAGTTCCAGTCGGTAAGCATCTGCTTTGTCGACTTTGGCACCCGTGTCCCCAACCGCACTTTCAAGCTTGAGCTTCGAAAGATGAAACGCACCATCGAGCGAGTTACCGACGACAACGGCTTGTTCCTTGTCGGCGAGCAGATACTCGTCGGCTCTGTGCTCCCGGTCATCGACACCGTCACCGGCAAGACGTTCGAGCTCACCGTGCAGAAGGACCAGGACATCTACGAGTGCGACGTGACCTTGCCGAAGCCCACGTTTGTAGCATTCCTCGAGAACGGCCAGCGCACCCCTGGGCGCAGCTTCACGATCACCTTCGAAGGCCAGGACATCAGTTGCCAGACCGATTCCACGGGCCTCTACCAAGTGGGCGACCACCTGCCTTCGGGAACCTATATCCGCCTCAAGGATCTCACGACGGAGCGCGAGTTCGGTCTCAATATCCTTGAAGGCATCGAGGTTTACGAGTTTGACGTGACCCCCACCCCCGTGCCCGATCAGTTCACCTATGTGGCATTGCTGGCCGAGGGACGACGTGTTGCCGACCGCGACTTCATCATCACCTATGAAGGTCGGGAGATCGCCTGCCGCACCGACAATACAGGCATATACAAGCTGGGCAACCATCTTGTACCTGGCATCGGTTTTCACCTCAAGGATGTCGAGACCGGCAAGGAGTTCGATTTCAACATCGTCGAGGGCAAGGATGTTTACGAGTTCGACGTGACTGCCGATCCCGAGCCTGACAAATTCTCCTATGTGGCATTCTATGCCGATGGACGATGTGTCGCCGATCGCGACTTCATCCTCACCCGCGATGGCCAGGAGATTGCCTGCCGCACCGACAATACAGGTCTGTACCAGCTGGGCAACCATTTGGCACCAGGTTCATGGTTCCACCTCAAGGATGTCAAGACCGGCAAGGAGTTCGATTTCAACATCGTCGACGACCAGAATATCTACAAATTCGACGTGACTGAGGCCGTTCCCGAACCGGAAAAGATGGTACGTCTGCGCATTCTCGATCCCGATGGAGCACTGGTACCTGATCTTCAGGTTCGCGTCACCATCAGCAAGGACATCGAATTTCTGGTCAAGACCGACGAGACGGGATGCGTCCAGATTCCTGCTTCAAAATTCATTCCAGGCAAGAAGTTCAAGGTGTCGTTCGAATATGACAAGCCCAAGAAGACGGAGCAAAAATAATCTATATGAAATACAGCAACAAAACTACGTTCGATCCTGATGTGCTGGAGTACGACTTCCAGATGAAGCGACGGAAGCCATGGTGGCTGCTGCTGTTGCTGCTTTTGCCGTTCTTGTTGCTCATCCGTTTTCAGCACGATCTGGAGGTAACATGCCTCGATAGCGAGAACAGCACCCCAATCATCGGAACCGACGTAATCCTTTCGTATCAGGACTACTACATCTACAAAGGCGGTCAGTTCTTCGGAAAGGACTCCATCCTCATGACCCAGCCCACCGACAGCACCGGCTCCACCACCTTCCGCAATCTTCCCGGCAGCGTATTCAGTCTTCTTTGCGGGTGGTTGTCGCGAGGGACAATCGACGTCCATCCCGATTGTTATGGCCTGGAAGAAGCCTATCAGTGTTATGTCCACTATCATCGCCACATCACCCTCCCGCTTCAGCTCGTCACTGTATCGGTCCCCGTTCAGGTCATCGACCTTGAGACCGAAGAGCCGATTCCCGGCATCACCATCCGCTGGGCCGATGGCTATCATCAGGAAGCACAAGATTCCCTGGTGACCGATCCTGTGGGCCGTGCTGTCATAGGCCCGACGCGCTATTGCGGGCAGCTCCAGCAGCTGACGTGTTCAGGCTATGGTTATGCCGACACGCTGGTTCAGCAGGTCGATGTCCGTCCATGGGCCGATGCTGCCTCCCCGCTGGTGGTAAGGATGCGCCCCATCAAGGCAAGCTTTGCCTTCACCGTGCTCAATGCTATATCTCACCAGCCCATCCCTCAAGCCACCGTCGAGGTGAAGCTAGTGTCGCGTGGCGGCAACTCCGACACAGGCAGTGCTACGACCAATGTCGATGGCCTTGGCCGCGGTTTCTATGGCGACGGTGCCATCCTTTCGTCGCTCGACCTGCTGGCCAGCAAGGCTCATTATAAGCCGGGACAGTTCGACTGGTCGCCCTACCGCGAACCTCACAACGTCGATCACTTTACCCAGCTGTCCGACTCGCAACGTGTCATCTACCTCGAGCCCGAGCCCTATGTCGTGGAGTTTGTTGTGCTCGACTCTTTGACCCATCGCCCAATCGCTGGCGTCACCAACGCCATCGCCATCACGCACTTGGACGGAAGCCGTGACACGATTCCCGCCGAAGTCTCCAATCGCAATGGCGTCTTCCCCATCAAGGCGATGGAGGGCGAGACCATCGATATCCTGTCAACCCTCGATCCCGAATATGTGCGCAAGCAAACCCATGTTGTTCCATTCATGGGTCCCGATACCATCTATCTCAGGTCCAACTTCCAGACGCTCACTTTCCGCACCCTGCTGCAAGGCACCGAGCAGCTTTTGCCCAACTGTCATCTGAACGTCAGGACGCAAAGCGGGACACGCAGTGGTTTCCCGACGTCGAGCGGGAATGGTGTGTTCACCATCAGTCAGGTGCTGCCCAACGACAAGCTCTTCATCTCGGTATCGAAGAACCAGGCCGTCAACCAGAGCAAGATCAACGGCCAGAGCGTCAAGCAGCTGTTGAGTGCTTCGCAGTCCGAGCGCGACATACCCCTGCCCATCGAGTATCGATTCAGCAGTGCCGATCAAGGTCTAAGCGAGCAGGATTACGATATGGGCAAAGGCCCCTATCGTTTCCGGTTCAGTTGGGATCTTTGCGAAAAGTGCACACTGTTCACCCTGCTCGATGGCGGCACAGTCATTGCGACCATCGGCTTCCATGGCGAAACCAGTGCGCTGAAGAGCGGCGAAATGATCTTCAACGCCAGCTCCTCCAATCTGCACATCAAGACCAATAATATCAACGGGCACAGCTGCACCTACCGTATCAAGCGTCTCTAACAACGATTCTTATAATTCTAAAAAACATAAAATATGAAATTAAACACCCTCCTCCTCCCCCTTTTCGCCGGTCTGTTGTTATCAATCTCTGCATGCGGACCCAGCAGGTCTGAATATGAAGCAGAGCGTGAACGCGCCGATTCATTGCAGCGCCTTTCCGAAATCCAGCGTTTGGACCTGATGGAGATCAATAGTTTTGTCGATGATGTCAACCAAAGCCTCGACTCCATTTCGCAGCAGGAGATGGAACTCGTCTTTGCCCGCACCAACTCCGACGGCGTAGCATTGACCCGACATGAGGTAATGAGCAATCTTTCCAAATTCCAGATGATGCTCCAGCGTCAGCATGCGCGTATCCTCACCCTGCAGGATTCGCTTCACAACCTCTCGCTTTCCGAGAATGCCTCAAAGAGCCAGGTAGTGAAACTCACCAAGATGATTGCCTATCTCAACAAGCAGCTGGAGGAGAAGGAAGCCGAAGTCACCTCCCTCAAGGCTGAGATTGCCAGCAACAGGCGCAACATTGCCGATCTGCAACGCAACGTGGAAGACCTCAATCAGAACGTATCCAATCTGGAGTCAGCCAATCTGGCACTATCGGAAGCCACAGCCGAGAAAGACAAAATGATCTACAGGGGATATTATATCATCGACACCCACAAGAATCTTGTCGACAAGGGCATTGCCTCGAAACGCAACATCCTGAAGGGATCGAAGATGAAGCTGGACAATATCAACAAGGAGTTGTTGAAGAGCGTCGACACGCGCACCCAGACCACATTTCAGATCAACGGGCGAAAGCCTAAGGTCCTGACCACGCACCCCGACGGCAGCTATCAGATTATCTCCAATGCCGACGGAAGTTCCACCCTCAAGGTCTTGAATACCGCCTCATTCTGGGGAACAATGCCTTACTTGATCATCGAAACCGACTAAAACATCTCGAATATGAAATACAACGAGAAAATAAAGTTCAAGCCCGACCAGCTTGAATACGATCTCCAGATGAAGAAGCGTCACAACTGGTGGTGGCTGCTGCTCTTGTTGCTCATTCCGCTGATATTATGGCTCCTCTCCCGATGCGACGGCATCGTCGTCACTCCTCCCGAAGATTTTAACGACACAATCGATATACCCGTCGACCCTGCTGTATTCCATCACCCGGTACAGGTAATGCTCACATGGCACAATTATGACGACTTGGATCTGCACGTCAAGGAGCCTAACGGTTTTGAAATCTATCACAGGAAAAAGACCGATGCAGAGACTCTTGGTCATCTCAATTTTGACCGGAATGTAAGCGTCATTACCGATCATCCCAAAGAACACATCAGTTGGCCGAAAACCGACAAAATGCTTCCTGGAGAGTATTTCGTCTTCGTTCGGAACTATAAGGAAAGATCTGATTCCATCAACGATTATCAGGTAGATGTCATTTACGACGATACCGTCTATCGCTTCGATTTACACGAGGAGATAACAGAGATGAACACTGTTGGTATCGTGAAGTTCTCTTGGGATCCCAATGCCGGCCTTACCATCCTTCAAACGAGAGTCACCCCACAAACCCTGACTCGCAGCGAAACAGGATTATAAGACCCGATGCTCTTTCCCCGAGCATACAACTAAAAAAGACAGCCCCACATCCCGGGCTGTCTTTTTTTGCTTGATTCATATCTTATTCTCCAACAATCCTGGCAAACTGGCGATAGAAAGGATGTGCACGATAAGCCCCTTCTGATTCGCGTGGCACAAAGAGGGTGACCTTGGCGACGTCAATGTCTGATTTTTCATCAAATGCTGCCAAAGGCGTCTGGTGCTTCATGTGCAGTTCCACCAGGTTTTTACAACCCATGAATGTGTATTCTCCTATCAGCATGACGCTACTCGGGATTGTCAACGAGGTGAGCTTATCGTTGTTTTCGAAAGCGATTGATTCATTGTCGTTGCATACGGCATTGATATAGACGATACCGTCGGGCACTGTGAACGTCTCCAACCCAACCGGGACATGCAGCAGCGCCCTTCCATCCTTCGAGCAGATGGCTCCATTCTTTTCGCTAAAGCATGGATTGTCCGCGGCGACAACGTAGCGCTTGTTACCGTAGGTTTCGGAAAAAGCAACAAGTTCAATCTTCGTCACATTTTTCGAAATCTCGATCTCCGTGAGTTTTTCACATCCCCAGAAGGCGCCCTCCTTAATTGTATGGATGCAGTCCGGCGTCTTGAATGACGGGAATCCTTCGGGCACACGAATAAGGTCTTTGCCATCCTTCGAACACAACGCACCATCAATATCACAATAGACCGGATTGCTCCTGTCAACGACAAATCCCCTGAAGCCTTTGTATCCCCAGAAGACGCTTCCCGACTCAATGTCCAACACATTCGCGGGAATCTCTATCGTGGTAAGCCTGCTACAACCAGAGAAAGCATCATAGTCAATCCTTGATACAGAACTGGGGATGATGAACCTTTCAAAACACGGCGGCACCTTATACAGAATACTCTTGTCTTTGGAATACAGGACGCCATCTTCGCTTCTATAATTACTATTGTCGCGATCCACGTTAATTCTCCTGATACCGGGGCAATCGCTGAAAGCAAACATCCCAATCTCCATTACACTCGAAGGGATATCGATTGATTCAAGTTTCGGGCAACTATGGAAGGCAAAACTATCAATCTTCTGTACCTTATCTGGAATCCTGATTGAGCTAAGGCTACTGCAGCCCCAAAAGGCATTCTTCTCGATCAGATTGATGCTTTCAGGCAATACGATGGAGGTGATTTTCTTGCAGTTCCTGAATGCATCCTCGGCGATGGTCGTCACCTTGTTGGAGACAATCGCAGAGAAGAATCTTGACAAGCCACCACCGGAACTCTGTCCGAGTTCGTTCATACTGCTGGGGACTACCACCTTACCTTCATAACTCTCGTCACATTTAACCAGGGTCTTGCCATCTGCGCTAAATGTCAATGCGTCTTTCAAAAACATATAAGTAACTATTTAAAATTATTAGCGGTTTTGCGTGTGCAAAGATACCGTTTTTTTGTTCAATCTCCAAATATAATTTGAAAAAGAATGAAAAAACCGAAGGAGAAGACCCTAATCCCCCTGCTTAGGGGAAGGAATTATGTTCGGACCATCTTTGAAGCATTCTCCCATGCCCATTTTTCCCCTTTTAAAAATTCGGATGAAAAAAACACCGGATTAATTTGGCAAAGTCGAAGAAATCACCTATATTTGCACCCACTAATCAATTATCTCATGGCAAAGAAATAAGCCCCACCCCACCATGTCCTCTATAAAAATCCTCAACACCGAATTCAAGCAGCAGCTTGACCTTCAGTACGCATCAGCCATCAAGGCAGGGTTCCCCTCCCCTGCCGAAGACTACATGCGTGATTCACTCGACTTCAATCGTGACCTCATCGCCCACCCCGAATCCACCTTCTACGGACGCGTGGAAGGCGATTCGATGATGGAAGCCAGCATCTGCGATGGTGACATCGCCGTCATCGACCGATCCATACAACCGAGGGATGGTGACGTTATCGTCGCCTTCCTCAACAACGAGTTCACCATCAAGTACCTCGACCTCACCCACCGCCGCGAGGGCTACATCGAGCTCCGTCCCGCCAATCGCAACTTCAAGCCAATCAGAATTGATGAAGACGACAACTTCGAAGTCTGGGGCGTCGTGGTTTGGACAATCAAGAAGTGGAAGTAAGCCCCCTCTGCCATGTGACACGACAAATCCGGAAGGGGTTCGTCGAATTTGTCGCGATATTTGCCTCCTGTCGCTATATCAAGACGAAAAAGTCGAAATATTTCTTGCACTCCTCACATAAATGCCCTATCTTTGCAGCGCGAAAACAAATAAACCAATATTTCAGCATGCCCTTCAAGTTTTCTTGGAGGGCACGCACTATTTATAAAATTCTCTAATTCTCAAATTCTTGATAAAACAATCGCAATCTGGACAGTTTTTTCTGGCTTTGCCTTTTTTCTAGCTCCTAAGATAGGAGCTCTTTTTCTCTTTTGAAGAAGACAGCCCATTCTAACACCCCTGTCTTCTTCAAAAAGGTTTTTTAAATTCATTACAGAAAAAAAATACGAAACATTTGGATATTTCCGCTGAATCGACTATATTTGCACCCGCTAATCAATTATCCCATGGCAAAGAAACAAGCACAAGACAAGACATCGATAGGATTCGAAGACAAGATATGGAAAGCCGCCGACGTGCTGCGTGGCAACCTGAATGCAGCCGAATATGAGGGCGTGGTCCTCGGCCTCATCTTCCTGAAATATATCTCCGACAAGTTCGACGAGATGTACCAGCAGCTCAAGGCCGATGAATACGCCGACGAGGAGGACAAGGACGAATACACCGCCGAGAACGTGTTCTTCGTGCCCAAGGAGGCACGCTGGCAGGTCATCAGCGAAGCAGCTCATACACCTGAGGTGGGCGTGGTGATCGACAACTCGATGCTCGCCATCGAACGCGAGAACCAGCGTCTGAAAGGCATCCTGCCCAAGAACTTCGCACGTCCCGAGCTCGACAAGCGCCGCCTTGGCGAAGTGGTCGAGCTCTTCTCCAACATCCAGATGCACGAGAGCGGTGACGAGAAGGACCTCCTGGGCCGCACCTACGAATACTGCCTGCAGAAGTTCGCCTCGATGGAAGGCAAGAACGCGGGCGAATTCTATACGCCCAGCTGCATCGTGCGCACCATCGTCGAGATTCTCGAACCCTACGAGGGCCGCGTCTATGACCCGTGCTGCGGTTCGGGTGGCATGTTTGTGCAGAGTGCCAAGTTCATCCGTCGTCACAGCCGCGACCTGCAGCGCATCTCGATCTATGGTCAGGAAGCCAATCCGAGCACGTGGAAGATGGCGCACATGAACGTCGCCATCCGAGGCCTCGAAGCCAATCTGGGCAAGACCTATGCCGACACGTTCTTCGACGACCAGCATCCCACCCTGCGTGCCGATTTCATCATGGCCAATCCTCCGTTCAATCTCTCCGATTGGGGTCAGAGCAGCTTGCAGGAGGATGTGCGTTGGGCCTACGGTCTGCCTCCTTCGGGCAATGCCAACTTCGCCTGGATGCAGCACATGATCCACCACCTCAGTCCCACCGGGCGCATCGGCCTCGTCCTTGCCAATGGTGCACTCTCCAGCCAGTCGGGTGGCGAAGGCGAGATTCGCAAGAACATCATCAACGCCGACCTTGTGGAGGGCATCATCGCACTGCCCGACAAGCTCTTCTACAGCACGGGCATCCCCGTGTCGTTGTGGTTCCTCTCGCGCAACAAGTCGCAGCGCGGCAAGACGCTCTTCATCGATGCCCGTCAGATGGGCGTGATGGTCACTCGCGCCGTGCGCGAACTCACCGAGGACGAAATCCTCCGCATTGCCAGTACCTTCCATCAGTTCCAGCAGGGCACCCTCACCGACGAGAAGGGCTTCTGCGCCGTGCGCACCACCGCTGACATAGAAGCCCAGGACTTCATCCTCACCCCTGGCCGCTACGTCGGCATCGCCGAAGCCGCCGACGATGGTGAACCCTTCGACGCCAAGATGTCCCGCCTCACCTCCGACCTCTCCGCCCTCTTCGCCGAGAGCCATCGGCTGGAAGAAGAGATCAGAAAGCAGTTAGGAAGTATTGGGTTCAAATTGTAAATTCTCATTTATGGAAGAGAGCAACATAATATTATACCAGACAGAAGACGGACAGACACAGATTGATGTTCGTTTGGAGAATGACACGGTATGGTTAAGTGTGGAGCAAATGTCTGCGCTTTTCGACAGAGAAGAATCAAATGTCAGAAGGCACGTTCTAAATGCTTTTCGTGAGGGCGAACTTGCAAGGGATGAGAATAACGTGCATTTTTTACACGTTAATGGTGTGAAAAAACCTGTGCCTTTCTATAGTCTAGACGTCATCATCTCTGTTGGCTATCGCGTGAAGAGCAAGCGTGGTACGGCTTTCCGCATCTGGGCTCGTAATATTTTGAAGGAATACCTTGTTAAAGGATATGCTGTCAACGAAAGACTTCGCAAAGAACAGATTGGTGAGTTGCGCCAGTTGGTTGGGATGCTTGGGCGAACAATTCAGAGCCAATTTGTGCTGTCTACCGACGAGACAAATGCCCTGTTTGAGGTGGTAACTGATTATACTTATGCACTCGACACACTCGACAATTACGACTATGAACGCTTGATCATTGACAAGACGACCAAAGAAGAGCCATTCCATGCCACGTACGAGAATGCGATGGTGGCTATCGATGGCCTGCGTGATAAGTTTGGAGGCAGTGGTCTCTTCGGCAAAGAGAAGGATGACTCTTTTAGAAGCAGTATTGGACAGATTTATCAGACGTTTGATGGTGAAGAACTCTATCCCAGTGTGGAGGAGAAAGCCGCAATGCTTCTCTATCTCGTCATAAAGAATCACTCATTCATCGACGGCAACAAGCGTATTGCTGCTACGTTGTTCCTATGGTTTCTCAACAACAATCATGTGCTCTATCGACCAGACGGCACCAAACGTATAGCCGACAACACACTCGTTGCGTTGACCCTGATGATTGCAGAAAGCAGAACAGAAGAGAAAGATATAATGGTAAAGGTAGTGGTGAATCTCATTAACCAAAGGAATTAGAATAATGGAAGAGTGGAAAGAATATAAGTTGGGAGACCTATGTGACTCTGTTTGCAGTGGAGGAACACCTTCAAGTAAACGACAAGATTATTACGATGGTAATATTCCTTGGTTAAATACTAAGGAAGTTAACTTCAATCGTATTTATTCTACAGAAAGGAACATTACCGAAGATGGGCTTAATAATTCTTCTGCCAAATGGATATCTGAAAACTCTGTTATTGTCGCCATGTACGGTGCAACCGCCGGCAAAACTGCAATTGCAAAGATTCCTTTAACTACAAATCAAGCATGCTGCAACTTAACCATTAATTCAAAACTTGCAGATTATCGTTTTATTTATTATTATTTGTGCAATAAATATACAATTCTTGCCTCATTAGCCAATGGAGGTGCACAACAAAATTTGAATGCTCAAATCATAAAAGACTTTATTATTAAATTACCCTCACTTTCAGAGCAAAATCGAATTTCAGACATATTATCTTCCCTCGACGATAAAATCGAGAACAACAGGAAGATAAACGAGAACTTAGAGCAACAGGCACAGGCTTTATTCAAATCTTGGTTTGTTGACTTTGAGCCATTCCGTGACCAGCCTTTCGTTGAGTCGGAACTTGGGATGATTCCTCAATCGTTAACCATCAAACGTATTTCAGAGTTGCCACATATATTAGAAACTGGTAGAAGGCCAAAGGGTGGTGTCGGAGAATTAAATCAAGGCATTCCAAGTGTCGGCGCCGAACACGTTAAAGGATTGGGAAATTATGATTTTTCTAAAACTAAATACATTACGGAAGAATATGCCAATTCATTAAAGACAGGAAAGATAAATGGCTATGAGTTATTAATTTATAAAGATGGCGGCAAGCCAGGTTACTTTATTCCAAATTACTCTATATTTGGGGAAGGTTATCCATTTGATGAGTGTTATCTTAACGAACATGTATTCAAATTAGATTTCAGTAATAAAGGTTTTAATGCTTTTTGTTATTTCTACTTCCAATCAGATTATGTCATGCATTATCTGAATTCACAAGGTTCAAAAGCCGCAATACCAGGTATCAATAGACAAGATATTGAAACTATCCCCATTTATTCTCCTGAAAATGTGATTGTAAATAAATTCTGTGATTGGGTTTTACCACTCATCAAAACAATATTGACAAATTCAGTAGAATCCCGCCGTCTCTCCCACCTCCGCGACACCCTTCTTCCCAAACTGATGTCGGGCGAGATTAAGCTATAACAAAAAAGCATCCCAACGGATGCTTTTTTGTTGCCTTTATAGTTAAAGAATTAATTTTCGTGACCCATTTGATTTTTTCCCCATTATTTTTGGAGTTTACTGAAAAACACGCTATCTTTGCAACGAAAAAAACAATTAAATTATGAAATATCTCAAGATTATTATTTGCGTTTTTTTAATTCTTGCAGGACCCTTCTTCGACAGTTGGAATGATTTTTCTACAGAACATAACATATTAACTCAGCTGCTCAGAATATTGGGTCTAGTATACATTTGCCACATTTGTATCAGATTTTTACTCAACTTGAAGAAAACCGCATATGATAGAGTCGTCCAAGGTTGCATCTTTGCACTATTTGGCATTCTTATGGCATATGCCGCTTGGATTATCTTCACAACGAAAGATGATATTGCGATGTCGTCATTCGCAGCGATCTTGGCATTGGGTTCAATCATATCCTCGATCAGTTCTTACTTCAACTGGCAGAAGGATAGCCACAAGCAATACACCATTATAAGTAATATCATTAGTGTGCTTATCTTGATTTCGTTTCTTGCTCTCTTGATCTTTGAGATAATGTCTATTAGACCTGTTGAGTAACCGTCCAATTTGATAGCTATTCAAGTTTTTTCCCCATTTTTTTGGAATTTTCTGAAAAACACGTTATCTTTGCATCGAAAAACTATCAATTCAGAATGAAGAGCAATGTTTAATAGTATAGATTATTATGCCTAATCCCGAAAACATTAATCTGAAGCGTTACGATGACGGCACTCCGAGCATTATGCGGAAAGCAACAGTCTATACTGAACTGCACTTTTACCGGAAGAGTGATGTGCTTGTGCAACTCACCAAGACTTTCTGCGAGCGCTTCCTCCCCAAATATGGTGATCGCACAGTCGATCAGATGGTGCAGGCAGCCCGTTCCATAAAGCAGAATATAGCCGAAGGCTTTACCGACGGACAAACCTCATTCGAAGTTGAGATTAAACTGCTTGGCATCGCCAAAGGCAGTAATCAGGAACTGCTGGAAGATTATCAGGATTACTTGAAGCAGCATGGTCTGAACGATTGGGCGAAAGCTGGCAATGACAAGGGCTCTAATGAGCACTTGCGCCAACGCTTTAACAATTTGCTTAAATTTTGCCGCACGCACAATGACCTGGCAGACTATGAACATTTCTTTGCCAGATGGACCGACGAGGAGATGGCAAATACCGCGATCAGCATTTGTCACATGGTTGACAAGGCTATGTCCAGCTTCTTGGAGAAGCGTGACCGCGAATTTGTGGAAGAAGGCGGCGTGCGTGAACGCATGACTGCCGCTCGCCTCGACATGCGTGGAACACAAAAACAAATCATCGCTCAGCAAGAGCAAGAGATAACTGCGCTGAAAGCCCGCATTGCCTCGCTTGAACGCGAGCTCGCTGTGCTACGTGCCGGACTTGCTGGCAAGGATGGAGAGCCTAGATAATCTAGAGATTCTATAGAGCCTAGATATTCTAGATAATCTAGATATCCTAGAAATTCTAGATATTCTAGAGCCTCTAGAACACCCAGAAAAAAACCACCCATTATGTCAACCTTCACCGAAGACGCATACGAGCAGACGCTGATAGAACTGTTCCGCGACGAACTGGGCTATCAGTACCAATGCGGATACGACATAGAGCACGACGTGCGCGTGCCCTATCTGCCCGACGTGCTGCGTGCTGCCTTGGTGAAGCTCAATCCGGGACTCCCCACTTCGACCATCGACGATGCCGTGAAGCGCATTACGACGCTCCATGGCGGCACCCTCGTGCAGAACAACGAAGCCTTCACCGATATGATGCAAGGCGGCGTGCCCGCCCAACTTCCTCCCGTCAAAGGTCAGCCCGAGCGCACCGTGCTGGTCAAGCTCATCGACTACGACCGTCCCGACGCTAACGACTTCCGCATCGTCAACCAGTGGACCGTCGAGCAGTTCCAGAAGCGGCGCTGCGACATGGTGGTCTTCCTGAACGGCCTGCCCTTCGTCGTCATCGAACTGAAGAGCGCCCTTGCCGAAAATGCCAGCGTCCACGACGCCTACATGCAGATCAAGAACTACCAGGCAGTGGTGCCCGACCTCTTCACCTTCAACGCCTTCAACGTCATCAGCGACCTCACCGACACCCGTGCCGGTACCATCACCGCCAACGAGTCGCGCTACATGGAGTGGAAGGTGCCCCACACCCAGAACCGTGCCGTCGATTACCGAACCCTCTTCCTCGAAGTGTTCCGCAAGGACCAGCTGCTCGACATCCTCCGCAACTTCATCTGCTTCGACCGCAACGAAGGACACGTCGGCAAGATCCTCACCGCCTATCACCAATATTATGCCGTAGGCAAGGCCCTGAAGCGCGCCAAGGAGGCCGTGGCAGGCAATGGCAAGATTGGCGTCTTCTGGCATACGCAGGGCTCGGGCAAGTCGTTGAGCATGGTGTTCTTTGCCCACCTCCTCATCCAGAACCTCGCCGAATGTACGCTCGTCGTGGTCACCGACCGCAAGGACCTCGACAACCAGCTCTTCGGACAATTCAGCCGCTGCAAGAACTTCCTGCGTCAGACGCCACAGAAGGCCGAGAGCCGCAAGGAACTTGCCAAGCTGCTGAAAGGCCGTGTGAGCGGCGGCGTCATCTTCACCACCATCCAGAAGTTCGAGGAAGGCGACGGCGTGCTCAGCGACCGCCGCAACATCATCGTCATGACCGACGAGGCACACCGCAGCCAGTATGGCGACGAGCATTGGGACAACCGCGACCTCCGCATGAAGAAGGGGTTCAGCCTCAAGATGCGCGAAGCCTTGCCCCACGCTTCGTTCATCGGCTTCACGGGTACTCCGCTTTCCGACCGCGACCGCGACACGCAGGAGGTCTTCGGCGACTATATCGACATCTACGACATGACACAGGCTGTCGAGGATGGCGCCACGCGTCCCGTCTATTACGAGAGCCGCGTGCTCAACCTCGAACTCGACGAGAAGGTGCTCGAACTGCTCGACCGCGAGTTTGACGACCTTGCCGACGAAGGTGCCACCGACGAACAGCTCACCAAGACCAAGCACGAGCTGGCACGCCTCGAAGGCATCCTCGGCGACGACAAGACCATCACCTCGCTCGTCAAGGACATCATCCGCCACTACGAGGAGAACCGTGCTCAGGAACTCACGGGCAAGGCGATGATCGTGGCGCTGACACGCGGCATCGCCATCAAGATCTACCGCAAGATACTCGAACTGCGCCCTACTTGGACCGACAAGGTGAAGGTCGTGATGTCGTCGGGCAACAAGGACCCCGAGGACTGGCAGCAGATTATCGGCAACGACCACTACAAGCAGGAGCTGGCGAAGAAGTTCAAGGACGACAACGACCCGATGAAGATCGCCATCGTGCGCGACATGTGGCTCACGGGCTTCGATGTGCCGTCGCTCGCCACCATGTACGTCTATAAGGCGATGCGCGGCCACAACCTCATGCAGGCCATCGCACGCGTCAATCGCGTCTTCCCGGGGAAGGAGGGAGGACTCATCGTCGATTACATCGGCATCGCCCAGGCACTCAAGGCTGCCATGAAGCAATACACGCAGCGCGACCAGGAGCGTTTCGGCAACCCCGACATCGCCAAGACCGCCCTCGTGAAGTGGCAGGAGGAACTCGACATCTGCCGCCAGCTCATCCATGGCTTCGACTACCGCGGCTTCTTCTCCGACCTTAACAAGCCGAAGGCCGATGCCATCACGGGCGGCGCCAACTGGCTCACCGACCCCCGACGTCAGCAGCAGCGCCACGACATGGTGGAGCACAGCCGTGCCCTCCACAACGCCACCACGCTCTGCCGTTCGCTTCTGACCAGGGAGCAGAAGACCGAAGCCGCCTATTTCGATGCCCTTCGCGTGATGCTCGTCCGCCTTGCGCAAAAAGGCCCCATCTCGCGCCACGAAATCAACGAACGCATCTCGAGCCTCCTCAACCAGAGCCTCCACAGCAAGGGCGTCATCAACCTTTTCGACGGCCACAAGCTGGAATTCTCGCTCTTCGACGAAGCCTTCCTCAAGGAGCTGCAGAGGATGAAGACCAAGAACCTCGCCGTCGAACTCCTCACCAAGCTTCTGAAGGAACAGCTGCGCAAGCAGGGCGCCCACAACGTGGTGCAGAGCGACAAGTTCAGCACCATGCTCAGCATGACCCTTTCGAACTACCTGAAGGGCCTGCTCGACAACCAGACCGTCATCGAGGAACTCATCAAGATGGCAGAACTCATGAAGCAGTCCGAGCAGGAGGGCAACGACCTCGGTCTCACTCCCGACGAGAAGGCATTCTACGATGCCCTGTCGAAGCCCGAGGGTGTCCGTGCCGCCTACAAGGACGAAGATTTCATCGCCATGACCAAGGAGCTCACCGACATGCTCAACCGCAACCGCACCATCGACTGGAACCACAAGGAAAGTGCCCGCGCCAAGATGAAGGTCCTCGTCAAGCGCCTCCTCAAGAAGTACAAGTATCCGCCCGAGAACTGCGAAGAAGCCCTCGACATCGTCATGCGCCAGTGCGACAACTGGGCCGACAATGCCGACAACTTCGACTCTCCCTCCCTCGACCATGATGACGATTCATCCGTCGGCTACTCCTTAGCCGCCGATGACTCCAACCTCCTCTAGAATCTCTAGACCATCTACCCCCTCTACCCCCCTAAATCTTCTCAGATCTGAAACACTATTAATATTTTAAAAAAGAACTAATATGAGTACCAAAAAAGGTGGATGTTGTCTAGGGAGAATCCTGATTTTTCTCCTTATCGCTACTGGCGTATTTTACATTTTGGGAGAGTACTTTGACTACGGAGGCGGTGGCGGAGGAGGAAACGTGCCCTTGAAGTCTAACAATCCGTTTCTGAAAGACGAGTACCTTTCTACACCCGAAAAGGTTATTGAACCTACACCTGAGAATTCTCCGGGCAATCCTCGGTTTATCGACGTGAGTTTCACAGAGGATGATTTTCGTAACAGCCCGGCTGCATCCGGAGTAATCAACCCCGACACAGCGGCAGTCCTTTTCTCCGAGCAAGGTGTGATGGTGGATGTGAGAGGTTATAATCTGCACAACCCAAGCGATACGCTGGTGGTACAGACTATGCCGGTGAAGACCGACTCGACCTACGGGCACGAACTGCACACATATAACATCTTCCTGACATCGGGTCAGGATAAGTTCGGTACCGAGGTGGAGGTGACCTTACCAATTCACAACGGACCCGGTTCGCTGCGGAATGTGCTGTGGCTCAACGAAGAAACAGGCAAGTGGGAAGAGGTGTTTTATACGGTTGCCGACGACGGCAAGTCGTGTACAGCTTATGTGGATCATTTCAGCCTTTTTTCCAGCGAGGAAAGTACTGATGATCGTGAGCAGTTCTACTATGATGTGACAAAATATCTAAAAGGCTCTGTTTTTGTGGAATATGACCCTTCCGGCATAGCACCGCAGGCTATGAAAAAGGTGGGAGTGATACAGACCGACGCATTTGCGAAGTTCCTGCGCAAACAGAGCAAGAACTCCGAGGGCATTTACGAAATCCTTAGCCGGGGTGGCGGAGTGCCCACAGGTTCCGAAGTCACTGAGTCTATGGATATGTTGGGATTGGGAAATGATGTTTCTTCCTCAATCGTTACCGTGGCAGGTTCCATGAAACTGCTTTCAAATGCTGTGAGCAACACGCTTGGTACTGCATTCACTCTTTTGGGGTGGTGGATACTTGACCAGCGCGAGAAAGATATGACCTTGCGTGGCATCTCCCCTCAGAAAGTGGAAGAAGAAAACCGCTGGTCTTATTATTGGGCTAAAGTCGGCACCATCGGCACTATTGCGTCGCTTGCCGGGGCATCGATTGCAGGTGCAATATGTAGCTGGGCTTGTTTGATAGGCTTTGCCGCTTCAACGGTTTATACCGAGAATCAGAGATTCATAAATAAAGAATGTCCTTACGGTACACCGGTCACCATCGAGGAGGGCGCATATCACCAGTATATGTACCTTGACAATTACATCCCTCTTAAAAAACTGGGTATCAAAAGCGATGTTCCGCTCAATGGATTTGGGAAAGGGTGGGCCGAAGCTATCAATGCCATCAGAGATGCCAATCCTAATGCAAAGAGTATAGATGATGTAAGTGAACAAATAAAGCAACTTTATGAGGAGTATGTGAATTGTTTCTGGACAGATGTCCCTGACGAGCTTAAATTGGGAATTTGGCGTACTTACCTCGTAACAGCCTCGAAAGATATATGTAAATATTGCAATGATCTTTACGCAAGAATCCCCGATCCCATTACAGGGGAATATCTTTTCGATAAGGTCCCAAATTTGCCATCGGATTATGAAGAATATCGTCGTCTTTTCGATATTTGCCAAAAGGCAAGAGTGATAGGACTTAACAGTAATGGTGCGTTGGTCAACACTCACTCTTTTATAAGCCAAGAGCATTTTTATTCCGTTTCCGGTGAAACACGGTTCAACGACAGGTATGTTCTCGCTCAGAGTAAAGACTATAAACATCGCGCTACGGAGGCACTGATGCGTCAAACCAACAAAGTCATCAATGACATTATTGAAAAAGACTTCCACAAGCGCACCTTGGAAGCCCGCACGAAAATCAGGGAAGAAGTGCTGCCCACGCTAAACACCCCACTTTATTTCTATGCTGTTGACGAGTCGCTGAAAAAGGACGAGACCGTGCTTCATTCCAAGTATTACGGCTATGATTCGGTGAGCATGAAAAATGATCCCAACCTGCTGTGCGAGATGAAGTTCAAGGGCCGCCGCACGCCGTTGTTCCGTGCCAAGAATGACACCGGTGCCCCATATTGCCTCGACCTTAAGACTAGCGACAAGGAGGAAAAAGTGGGGAAAAGCACTGTGTTCCATTATCTGCAATATGGCGCTCCCGATTCGGTGGATATAAAGGCTCCGAACTACGGCAATCTGAAAGACCTTGTGGGATATGTGCAACTGGCAAAAGCAAAGCCTTACGATGTCCCCAACAGCAACGGCAAGACGGAACGTGGTTTTCGTGTACCTGTGACGTTCAACAATAATAGTTTCGACTTGAGCCAGTTCAACGGCATCTGGGTTCCTCTTGAGCTTAAAGGCAAGGTTACTGAAGACGAATACATTACGATGATTGTGTATCTGCCCGAGGACAATGAGTTCGGCATATTCGAAGGTCAGTTAAAAAGATACAAGACTGCCAAAAGCAGCTGGACGGAAATAAAGTATTTCTCTTTCGATGAGAAGACCAAGACCATATCCATTGACTTCGAGAAAAACGCCCGAGAAGGCCAGAAAATGAGGTCAGGAATTGCTCTTTACACTCTCAAGGACAATGGCAACCTGATGATGAGAAACAGCGGTGGTGGCTGGGAGTTCTTCCGCCTCACAGAGGAAGACCTCAATTCTACGAATACGATACCTATTCGCGTTAATACTGATATAAGGATGATTCCTTTGGGTGATACAGAGACCGAATAAAGCAGAGATTTCCTCAATGATTTTTACGTAGTTCCCCTTGCCATTCGGCAAACGAAATCTTCTGTGTGCGCATATCCCCCAACGAACGTAAGCGGACATCATCCTGCAGAATCATGTCCTTCAACGAACGTCAGAGGATATCCCACCATCTGCGCATATCTTTTAGCGAACGTTAGCGGACATCCCGCCACCTCCGCATATCCTTCAATGAACCTTAGCGGACATGCTCCCACCTCCGCATATCCTGTAACGGACGTCAGCGGACATGCTCCCACCTCCGCATATCCTCCAACGAACGTTAGGGGACATCCTCCCATCGTCGCATATCCTTCAACGAACAATAGAGGACATGCTGCCACCTCCTCATATCCTTCAACGAACGTTAGAGGACATCTTCCTATCTCCGCATATCCTCCAACGAACGTAAGCGGACATACAACAATCGCGGCATATCCTCCACGGTACCTTGGGGGGTATGCCACGATCTGAAATAGGGTTTCAGTTATTATTACTGTTGTTCGTCATCTGGGATAGATGTTCCTTCGCGATATCAAGTGCAGTCTTCCGCGAATGATAGTCCTTGTTGACCACGTAATTGCCGTTGCGGAGTAGCTTGCCCGTCCGGTACGCTTGCGGAGTGGTTCCCCACCGTCGTCGGAATGCCAGGATAAGGTTCTTCTGACGCTTGAAGCCGCAGCGATGGGCCACCTCAGTTACCGACAGGCTCTTGTCGTCGAGCAGATCCCTGGCTTGCATCATTCGCCACTCGATGAGCATCGTGCTCAGGTTCATGCCCGTGAGCATCTTGAATGCATCGTTCAGCTGCCGATGTTCTACATCCAACAGCAATGCGATATCGCTTGACCGCTGTGTCCTGGTCTTGCGAACAGCATCCACCACTGCATCGATGATCACTTCTCCAGTTGGTTCTCGTGCGTGGTACATCTCCTCCACGCTCTCTACGATATGTTTCATTTTTCTAAGGGATTATAAGGGATTTTTAAGGATATTAAGGGATTTTTAGGGACGATTGTTCGGGAACCCACGAAGGTGACGTCCTTTAATGTCCCTTCAAATCCCTTAATATCCCCTAATTTCTCTAAGCATTAAAGATGTACTTGTACTCTTTAGATGCTGGTGGATCGAGACAGGGACACGCCTTGCCGTGATTCTGTTCGCAGTGCCCGACGATGCGTGCCTCGGGATAGACCTCATGCAGCAGCTGAAAGATCTCGTCCAGGACGACCATCTGCTCGGCTGTGCGATTGTCCTCGTACTTGTATTCGGGACTGCACGAGTGGCCACCTTCGTAGCAGATCCCGACACTGTCCGAGTTGTGTCCCTTGACGTGACACCCCCGCTCACTGACAGGTCGACAATAGTAGAGACTACCATCCCGTCGCACATAGAGGTGATAACCCGGATAGGAGCCGAAGCCACGTGCACGATGGCAACGCATCAGCTTCTCGATGGAGAAGTCCTGGTCGGGTCTCGTGTCCGAGCAGTGCAGCACCAGCAGGTTAATTTTNATTCGGTCTCATGGGTTTCGGTGGCTCCATTACAGGAGGGGATTTTCTCAGCATCCATAGGATGCGGAGCAGTATCTCCATGATTCTTTTCCATTTCATACTTCGTTTTATTTGTCACACAGATGCCTCAGAAATCACAGATTATTTGTTAGGCCTCATGTCGCGACACATGTTTTCTGTGTCAATCCGAGGAATCTGTGTGACCTTTAATTAGAAGGAAACTTCGTCACCGTTCACGACACCGCCATCAGAGGGCTTGTTGGGGTCAGAAGTATTGTCGGACCCGCTGCCACTGTTGGAGCCGCTGCCCGACCCACCAGAATCCGTTGAATCCGATGAATCCGTAGAGCCAGAAGATGAGCCGGAGCCGGAGCCTGAACCGCCCTGATCATCGGGAGTGGTATCCGAAGAGTCGTCGGGGTTGGTGTTGCCACCTTCACCACCTTCACCTTCGCCCTCTGCGTCAGTGCCATTGCTGATGCGCTGGTTGTAGCGCTTCTTGGCGTCAGCGAGGAGGACATTGAGCACTGCGATGAATCCCTGGCAAGCGGTGGCCTTCTCGGCATTTGCCGTCTCGGTCGAGTTGGCGAGGTACTGGGTGACGAAGCACACCTGCTGGTAGAGTGCGTACATCTCCTGACGAAGCTTGACGGTCAGACCCGTGTCGCCCTCGGCACGTTCAGTGGCACGCGAGTTGTAGGCGGCAATGAACGCGTTGTTGGCATCCTCCAGCGCAGTCATGTCGTCGGCGATGCCGAGGGCTGCGATACCATCTTCGCCGAGTTTGTCGTTGAGGTCGAAGATGAAGCCACGCAGGATGGCGCTCTCCTCCTGGTAAGGAAGCTGGGGTACCTTCGAGGTGTACTTCGAGAGCAGATGAGCCTTCACCACGTCCTTGACGGCCTTGATGGCAGGATTGTCCTCAGCGACTTCGACCATCTGGAGGCGCAGGCGGATGCGCTTGTAGGTCTGGTCGCGCTTTTCATCAGCATTGAGCATGGCTGCCGTGAACTCCGAACCGGTGGTCGTATAGACCTGGTCGATGAGCTTCTGCAGGGTGCTGCCGAAGTTGGGAAGGACCTCGGTGAGGCCGAGCTTCGTCGGATCGCCGGTTGTGATGGCTTTCTGCACGTTGATGTAGAAGCCGGTGACCTCCGCGTTGTTGAGCTTGGAGATCGAGAATGAGTTGATTGTGAACATTGAGATAAAGAAGAATTAAAAGTTAATACTATGTGTCTCGAAATAAGGCTATTTCTAAGAAGATGAAAAATGGAGTGGATTGAATGGAGCCGCTTGATAGCGTCTCTGCTGCATATCTTATAGCCATCATCCGTGAGCGAGCTCCCTGATGCTGCCTCTAAGCTATTCAGCACCCTTTCAGGGCATTCATTCAATCCCCTCGAAAATCTTCAAGAAAAATACTAAAAAATATTTGATCGTCCATCCTTTGTGGAGAAAATTCTGCTCGACCATGGTTTCGAACAGTGACGTCCCCGTTCGACAAGCAGAATTTTACCTATATATCTGGGAAAGACGTATTTTTTAGATTTTCCTGCCGAAGGCCATTTTTGATTCATGAAGATGTAGCCCCGTAAGGGGTGATGGGTAGATTGAGAAAGACAGCAGAAAGCTTGCTTTCAGATGTTTTTATCAAGCTAGTCATCAGTGCTGCCATCGGGCAGCGCCATCTTCATGAATCCATTTCTTACCTTTGCACCTGAATAAAGAATATCCAGGTGCAAAGAATAATGTTCTTTGAAAATTTGGATATACGATCATAATTTAGTA
>ONNR01000034.1 GCA_900319235.1 uncultured Prevotellaceae bacterium | reverse complement strand
AACTATGTACACAGACGAAGATAACAGCACCGATTTGATTGGAGCGTTTTGTGAACTCCTATTCCCAAGGAAAGGTCACAGCAACGGCATCATCGTTGACGACTATGGTACTGAATGGCTTGTTCAGTTGACCAACGGCAAAGAAGTCCCTGTTTATAAAGACGAAGTTTTTATTGTATAGATTTTTGAGAGTCCATCTGTCGCATTTGACATTTTGGCTCTCTTTCTTTTGGACGGCAAAAACTGTTGTAGTCCCGCATGTGGTTTGGAGAGCAATTCTGCAAATGATGATTCGATGATGATTTCAATCACCATCAAATCATTAGTTATAATATCTGGCTTGACGTACAAATCTACCACATTCTTTCGTTGATGTAGTAGATTTGTACAAGAACCTTTATATGTTGAGTGTTTTCGGTGCAATGCTATCAACCTTTGAATTTAGATTTCACCCACAATACTCAAGAAACCTGTTATAATCCGTTTGGGAATAAAACCGTCATTCATATTATATTCGTTCTCTTGGAAAGGAAAGGCTTACTTGACCTTCTTCTAGCTTTTTCTCTTTTATCTCCTTTCTTTTGTCGAATCTCATGTTGCTGCCTAACAGGACAGCTTGTAGCCGAATATTCCTAATCTCTTTTCCCGCTCTTCAGTCTTGGACTTCCACTGCATAGTCCCTTTCCTTGTCGATGGGCATTCTTCGTTCACCATGCACCTTTCTGATAGCAGAATGATACGCTGCCACCTCACGTGTCCTTCTCCGTCCGATGGCCATGACGTGCTTTGTCTGAGCGTTGGACTGTCGTGCATCCTCCTTTTATATCACATATTCGCTTGAACTACGCAACAGTTACTTTCCGATGCAGAAATGCTTGAAGATGTTGTTGAGGGTGTCCTGGCTGGTGATGCTTCGACCGAGGACACTGTTGAGGGCATCGATGACGGCGTGGAGGTCTTCTGCAACCAGGTCGCCACTGAGATGCGACTCGAGTCCGTCGATGACGTGCTGGAGTGCAGCATGCGCCTCCTGCATGGCTTCGTAATGACGCTGGTTGGTGAGGATGACATCGCCATGCGCCTGCGGCAGACGAGTGGCTCGGACGAGCACTTCGCGTAGATGGTCGAAGCCGAGGGAGTGCTTGGCACTTAAAAAGACCCCCTCTAATCCCCCTGCATAGGGGGAGGAGTGATGGCCAGCATTGTCCTTATTCTTGGAGTGAATACCTGCCTCGTCCAGGGCATGTTGGAGGAGGGGGAGATTGGCGTGAAGAGTGTCGGAGGGGATGAGGTCAATCTTGTTGATGACGAGGAGGAGCTGCTGATCGCGCAGATAGGGCTGGATGCGACGATAGACGTCGAGGGTGTCCTGGATGCAGCGCTGGGTGGAGGCGGCATCAGCAAGACGGGTGCCATCGATGAGCCAAAGCACAATCTGAGCACGCTCGAGACGCTGATAGGTTCGCTCGATGCCCATGGTCTCGACCTGGTCGCTGGTGTCGCGAATGCCTGCGGTGTCGATGAAGCGAATGAGTTGCCCGTCGAGGAGGATGGTGTCCTCGATGACGTCGCGCGTGGTGCCGTGAACATCGCTCACGATGGCACGTTCGTCGCCCAGCAGGTGGTTGAGAAGGGTGGACTTGCCGACATTGGTCTCGCCGATGATTGCCACAGGGATGCCATTACGGATGGCCTGACCCGTGCGGAAGGTGTCGGACAGACGCACAACCTCGGCATCGATCTGACGGGCAATGTCGAGCAGTTCCGAGCGATCGGCAAACTCAACATCCTCCTCGCTGAAATCGAGTTCGAGTTCGAGCAGCGACGAAAGACGGAGCAACTGGTCGTGCAAAGTGTCGAGCTTGCGGCTGATGCTGCCCTTCATCTGACTGAAGGCAAGACGATGGGCGGCGGCATTCTGTGCCGAAATGAGGTCGGCCACGGCTTCGGCCTGACTGAGGTCCATACGCCCATTGGCAAAGGCACGTCGCGTGAACTCGCCACCTTGTGCCATGCGTACACCGCAGAAGGAGGTGAGGACATGGAGCAGTTCCTGCTGGATATATGCCGAACCATGGCAGGAGATCTCGACCACGTCTTCGCCCGTGAAACTATGGGGCGCACGATAGAGTGCCACGACGACTTCGTCGAGCACTTCCTGGGTGTCGGGATGAATGATCCTGCCAAAGGTGAGGGTGTGGGTTGCGCGTTGGTCGAGAGTATGAGCAGCCTTGAAAGGCTGGAAGACCTTGGCACATGCAGAAATCGCATCAGGGCCACTGATGCGAACGACGGCTATTCCGCCAATGCCCGATGGGGTGGAAAGGGCGCAAATAGTCATATTTCCTCAAATTCAATGATTTCACCATCCGAAGGCTCATAGCGCTTGGGGCGCTGCACGGTGGGAGAGTAGCTTATATCGTCGGACTGACGTATGTTGTCGAAGTTGCTTTCGCCATTGAAGGGGTTGATGACCTCCTTCTTCTCCTTGCGGAAAAGGTTGCGGAACGATTCCCACAGATACACAGCGCCTGCTCCCGTGCCATTGATGACACGCAGTACCGTATTGATGACGAATGCGGCCACAAAGAGACCGAAGACGATCAATAGAAATGGGAGACAGCCGAAAATGTACATGAACTAAATCAATTAACAATTAATAATTAACAATTAACAATTAATGATTGGCTACAATCAAATAACAATTAACAATTGGTAATTATTTAACTATTACACTGAGTAGGAGGTAAAGGAGAATGATGAGGGCAGGAGAGGCGGCAAAATAGGAGAAGCCGAGGAACCAGGAAACCAGAAGGATGATGACGGACGAGGCAATCAGGATGTAGCGTGCCTTGTTTTCACCGAAACTGTTGTGACCGGGTTTCAGCTTGAGGCTGAACATGGGCAGTTCGCAGATGAGCAGGAAACTGCAGATGAGCATAATGAGGAAATAGATGGTGCCGCCCAGTGCCTGATGTACGGCAGGAATCTCGTTGAGATAAGTGAGACCAATCCAGAAGATGGCATTGGCAGGGGTGGGCAGTCCGATGAAGGAGAGCGTCTGACGCTCGTCGATGTTGAACTTTGCCAAACGAAGTGCCGAGAATGCTGCCATAATGAAGGCAAGCAGCGGGAACCAGCTGAATGGCACAGCGTGGGTGCCAAGGATGTGGAGGCAAAGCACCGAAGGAGCGATGCCGAACGAAACGACATCAGCCAGCGAATCGAGCTCCTTGCCAATGGGACCCGAGATGTGCATGGCACGTGCGGTGAGTCCATCGAGGAAGTCGAAGATGGCACCACCGAGGATGAACAGACAGGCAAGGCCAATCTGTCCGGAGAGTCCGAAATAGATGGAGAGGCAACCGCAATAGAGGTTGCCGCAGGTTACTATGTTGGGGAGGTTAATCAGTTTCAATAAACAATGAATAATAAACAATTAACAATTCTGGTTTGCTAACTCTTAAATCTTCGCCAAGGCTGTGGTATTGCCGCGAACGGTCTGCTTGAGCTTCACAAGAATCTGGGCATCGAGTGGCAGATAGACATCGATGCGCGAGCCGAACTTGATGAATCCGAGTTCGCCATCGACCTCGCAACGGTCGCCAGCCTCATAGTAGGTGACGATGCGACGAGCCACGGCACCAGCCACCTGACGCATCATGATGGTGGGACCGGCATCGCTCTTGATGACGATGGTCGAACGCTCGTTCTCGTTGCTCGCCTTGGGCAGATAGGCCTTCTTGAAATTGCCGTCCTCGTGCTCGCTGACGAGCACCTGACCAGCCAGGGGAGCCCACTGGGCATGAACATTGGTCACACTCATAAACGTGCTGATCATGATGCGACGATCCTTGAAATATTCAGGTTCATATACCTCTTCGATGCAAACAATGGTACCATCACTGGGTGCTATGACGTCGTGCACCTTGTCGCCCTTGTAGTGTCGCTCGGGATAGCGAAAGAAGTTGACAATGACGAGAAAGATGATGGTCAGAGGCACCATCAGGAGAATCCATAGCCAATGTGGCGCACGATACGCATAAAGCGTAACTGCTACCAAGAGGATGAAAACGAAACACGTAACGAGTGTCACGCTACCCTCTTTGTGCATTTTCTTGGCTTTCATATATAAAAATTCACACGATTTCGTTAATATTTGGGTGCAAAGTTATGTTTTTTTTCGTAAGATGCCAAATTTTTCAGAAAAAAATTGTATATTTGCGGCGGCAAATACGTATTTTGACTATTATACTATTCATTCGGATGAAAAGAAACAATTCGAAAAGAGGACCGCGACGCTTCGGCCCCGACCATATAGAGGTGTACAGAATCGACCAACCCTGCCAACTTCTTGCCTTCCTGATGGAGACACTGGCGCCGAAAAGCAGGACGGAAATCAAGAGTTACCTGCAGCATGGCAACGTGATGCACAACGGACAGGTGACCACGCAGTTTGACGAACAACTCCAGCACGATGACGAGCTGGTAATCAACTTCACACGCCCCTTCGCCACCCTGAAGAGCCGCATGGCCCGCGTGATCTGGGAGGACGACGACATCGTGGTGATCGAGAAGAAGTCGGGACTGCTGACCGTAGCCACAGGACCCAACAAGCGCGAGAAGACTGCCCAGCAGATCGTCGATGACTATGTGTATGCCGAGGACGGACATTCGCACGCCTACGTGTGCCATCGCCTCGACCAATACACTTCGGGCATCCTGATCTTTGCGAAGAATGCCGAGGTGCAGCAGATGTTCCGCGACTCGTGGACTACCTACGTGGTGGAGCGAATGTACATGGCCATCGTGGAGGGACGCCCTGCCAAGCCGGAAGGCGAGGTGAGGAGCTACCTGGCTGAAAACAAGGCGATGAAGGTATATTCGACCGACAACCCCGAGGAGGGCAAGCTCTCGGTGACACGCTACAAGGTGCTGAAGACCGTGGGCGACTACAGCCAGGTGGACATCCAGCTGCTGACAGGCCGAAAGAACCAGATCCGCGTTCATATGAGCGACCTGGGCTGCCCCATTGCGGGTGACAAGAAATATGGCGCACAGTCGAACCCCTGCGGACGACTGATGCTGCACAACTATGCCCTGCAGTTCTTCCATCCCGTGACCCGCGAGAACCTGCGATTTGAATTGCCATTGCCGGCAATCTTCAAGATATAGTATGTCCTTCAAGATATAGTATGTCGAGGAAAAAGAAGCCGTCGGTCGTCATATCGATGATACCAGTGGTCCTGCTCGTGGGACTGCTGAGTTACTGCATCACGGTATTCGGCGACGGCATGCTGAGCGGCCCTTCGCAACTGGTGCTGACGCTGTGCACAGGTGTGGTTGTCGCCATCTCGATGTTGGTCTACAAGCAGTCCTGGCAGTCACTTGAGAATGCGATGGTAGTGGGCATCAGCCGTTCGATGTCGGCCAACCTCATCCTGCTGATGGTGGGTGGCCTGTGCGGCACGTGGATGCATTCGGGCATCATCCCGACGATGATCTACTACGGCCTGGAAGTGATTTCGGCGCGTTGGCTGCTGCTCACTTCGTGCGTGCTTTGCGCCCTGGTGAGCCTCTGCATCGGCAGCAGCTGGACCACCATCGCCACCATCGGTGTTGGATTGATGGGCATCGGACGAACCCTGGGTCTGGAGGACGGATGGGTGGCGGGTGCCATCATTTCGGGTGCCTATTTCGGCGACAAGATGTCGCCTTTGAGCGAGACGACCAACCTGGCTTCGAGCATTTCGGACGTGCCGCTTTTCACCCACATCAAGAACCTGCTGCACACCACCGTGCCGACTCTGCTGATTACCCTTGTGGCGTTTACAGTGGTTGGCCTCACAGGCGGAGGAGGTGCTGACATCGACACCAATGCTGCCGTAGAGATGCAGCATCATCTGGACGCGACCTTCCCCATCACGATGTGGCTACTACTGCTGCCATTGCTTGTGTTCTTCCTGATTTACAAGGGAATGGCTGCCACGATGGTGCTCTTCATTGGTATGCTGCTGGGCGGCATCATCGTCTGCTTCACGCAGGGCTTCGACTTTGCCATCGAATGTGCATTCGGCGAAGTGGGCTATACGACGGGTGTGGACACCATCGATTCGCTGACAAGCACACGCGGCATGGGCGGTATGCTCTATACCATCTGGCTCATCATCAGCAGCATGTGTTTCGGAGGTGTGATGGAACGCAGCGGCATGCTCGAATCGATTACCGAATATCTGCTGAAGGTCATCAAGGGACGAACGAGTGCGGTAGCCACCACCTGCATGTCGAGCCTCTTCCTGAATGCCACGACGGGCGACCAGATCATCTCGATCATCCTGCCGAGCAAGATGTATGGTTCGGCCTTCGACCGGTTGGGACTGCCACGAAAACTGATGAGCCGTTCGCTCGAGGACGGTGGTACGGTGACTTCGGTGCTTGTGCCCTGGAACTCCTGCGGTATGACGCAATCGACGGTGCTTGGCGTGGCGACAACCATCTATGCCCCCTATACGCTGTTCTGCTGGATTTCGCCCCTGATGTCAATCATCGCCGCATTCGTCAAGCAGTATATCATGAAGAAGGAGGATCAGGAAAGTGACTTTGTCACGATATCCGGACAAGAAGAGGGAGATGAGTAGTTTTTTTGGGGGGAATTCGGGTTTTCGGGTTTCCGTTATTACGATATTACGTTATTACGTTATTCCGGTATACCGGAATTTCGAAAATAAAAAATAAAACACTATCCCATTTTATCAACGGGAAACTATGAAGAAATATTTGAAAGAATATTGGCCCTACCTGCTGGCGCTGCTGCCGGTGATGCTGCTGCGAGACTTCTCGCCAGCATCCGAGCTGCGCTATGTGAGCCTGGCTACTGAACTAATCAACGGGAACCACTTGTTCTGCCTGACGTGGCAGGGCGAGGAGTTCCCCTACATCATGCCACTCTACGTCTGGCTCATTGCGCTGCTGAAGCTGGTGTTCGGCCATCACTTCATGATCACCATCACGCTGCTGTTCTCGTTCATCCCGTCGATCATCATCCTTGCCATCATGAACCGATGGGTGGAGAAATACGATGCGCAAAGTTTCAGGCTGAAGGACGGCAGCCAGTCGAGAATGCTGGCTTCGATCATGCTCTTTACCTGCGGCATGCAACTAGCGATGTCGTTCTTCGTGAGTCCCGACATGCTGTTCTCGCTGTGGATTGTGGCTGCGCTCTATACGTTCTGGCGATTGATCATGGACCAAGGCTCCTATGGTCTTTCGAAAGACATCAAGAAACGCAAACACCTGCAATGGCGCTTCGGCCTATACGTCTTCCTTGCCGTATTCACAAAAGGTCCTTTGGGCTTCATCATCCCGTTTGTGAGCACCACACTGTTCCTGCTTTTCAGCGGAAGAATCAGACGCTGGGCAAGCGCGTGGAACTGGCGCGGATGGATCGTCTTCCTGGGTTTGTTGAACATCTGGCTTTATCTAACCTACCTTGAAGGTGGTGCTGAATGGCTCGACAAGATGATGCTAGAATCACCTTTGGCCATGTTCCTGCATCCCGAGCACCACAATCGCCCGTGGTACTATTACCTGCTGTCGCTTTGGGCCGACACGCTGCCGTGGGGGCCTATATGCATCGTGGTAATCGTGATTTCGCTGATTCGCCGCATTCACCACAACGAATTCCATTGGAATCGTTTCTTCGGAACGCCTCTTCAGAACTTCTTTGCCATCACCATTGCCGTTTCGCTCGTCTATTTCTCGGCACAGAAGATGAAACTCGACGTGAACATGCTGCCTGCCTATCCGTTCCTGGTCTATCTGGGCGTGATGCAATTGGAACAATGGCGTTGGCCTGTGCGTATGAACTGGCCGATGATATGGGTTTGCCGCATCGTGCTGCTGATAGTCTTCATCGGAGGATTGCTTTGTCCATGGCTCAACATCAAGACCTGCTATGGCCGTATCTGTTATCATGCCAATGACCTGCAACGCGAACTGAATACCGAGAAGTTCTATGTCTATAAGGTGCGTAGACCCAAGGGAATGGACGTGTATCTGCACGAAGATCCCATCGAGGCGACGCCCGAAGACATCGCCGAAGGCAAGTTGCAGAACACGCTGCTCATCATGAAGGAATACAGACTAGACCGACTTAAGAAGAATCTGGACGAGCTGGGTGTCCCTGCTGAAAAACAGGGAGAGGTGATTGACGAACTCGGGGATTATATTATCGTGAGGTTCAGGTAGATGGTTGGGGCAGCCAAACTTGGCTGCGACTTAAACAAACTGGGAAAAGATGGCCGCCAAAAATGGCGGCGACTTTGACAACCAGAGAGAAAGGGGGTCATCACAATCGGGATTCGATTGTGATGACTTGTTTTGTATAGGGGTGTGTCAGGGTGATGCTCTCGGCGTGAAGCATAAGCCTTTGGGCGGTTGATTTTGAGGGGGATAAGATATCGTTGAGGGCATTGTCCATGATGTCGTAAAGGGTGTCACCAACGATGGGATGATCCAAACCTACTGGTGAAGCGCAATGAACACGAAGCTGATGGGTGCGACCCGTGAGCGGATAGAGGGCAAGGAGAGTCTCATCAGCTGGAATCGGCTCATCGCCCCACTTGCCTTCGATGACCTCGTAATAGGTGATGGCTTCCTTTCCGAACTGATGATCGACCACTTGGCGAGGACGATCGTCGGGATTGACCGACAAGGGGAGGGAGATGATTCCGCAACGACTTTTAAGTTTCCCCTTGAGCCTTGCAAGATAACGCTTTTGCAAGGTCTTTTCGACAAACATCTGATTCAGCGACTTGAAGGTCTGGGCATCCTTTGCAGCTAAGAGTATGCCGCTTGTGGCCTGGTCGAGACGATGGACAAGCATAGGACCTTTTACATCGGGATACATCTGATGGAGAAGGTCTTCGACATTGGGTTGCGAAAGGTCCTTGGAAGGGACACTTAACAGCCCAGAAGGCTTATGAACAGCCACCATATATTCATCGTCGTAGATGATGCGAAGTGATTCAGCATTGCATGATGGAGGTGTTGCAGGAACGTTTTCGCCCAACGAAGGAATCATGTAGCGAAGTATGGGCGAACACTTTTCGATGCAAGATGGATAGAAATGCCCATGGATGCGAAGTAGGTTGGCAGGGGAGGAGCCATACCAGAATTCGGCAATCTGCAGAGGTTTAAGGCTATTCTCATAAGCAAATTGCAGCAGACGAGGGGCAGCACATTCGCCTGTGCCACCGGGAGGAAGTCCGCGCTTGGCATCGGCAAAGATATCGATGACGTTACGATAGTTTCCCGAAGGGTTGAGGAAATTGAAATGAGAGAAGATTTCGCGCTGCAAAGCGATGCTCAATTGACGGCGCTCGGCTTTCAGACGTTTGACCTTGGAAGGAGCCAATGTATCGGATGAAGCGAGTTCATGGTTGATGTCGGAGATGGCACGATCCTTTTGAAGATAGAAATCGTCGGGGTTCTGCAGGTCATAGACGGGAGGCACGAAGTACTGGTCGGCATCGACGAGTCCATTGATGACCCCACTATAAGCCACAAGATAGGCTATATTCTTATAATAATGTACGCGTGCGAGAGAAGACGAACCTGAGAAGGGAGTTTCGACAAGAAGAATGCCCAGCATCTTGCCCTGCCGGAAGAGAGCATCCCATTGAGGAAGATGGGAAATGGTAGAAAGCACATCATCCGCAACCTGCCTTACAGCAAGTTGCGGATGATAGTAGTATGGGTTGTTCAGGATCATTATTCCTGATAGCCGTTGTTGTCGTTGTTACGACGTGGGCCATTGTTTGGACGACGAGGAGCATTGTTGTCGCGACGCTGACCACCGAAGGCCTCGCGGAAGGCATTGTTTCCATTGCCATTGCCACGATTTGTATCTCGACGAGGACGCTCGGGACGATCCTCACGTCTTGGGCGAGACTCAGGATCGACGTAGTTCTCAGGTTTTGGCTTGAGAGCCTTTGCCGAAAGACGGAACTTGCCGGTCTTCTTGTCAATCTCGAGGAGCTTGACGGTGAGCTGATCACCCTCCTTGATACCAGTCTCTTCCATAGTCTCGTAGCGCTTCCAATCAATCTCGCTGATGTGGAGCAGACCATCCTTGCCAGGCATGAACTCGACGAAGGCGCCGAATGGCTGGATGCTGCGAACTACGCCGCTATAAACTTCACCCTCCTCAGGCACAGCAACGATAGCCTTGATCTTGGCCATAGCTGCATCGATGGATGCCTTGTCGGAAGAAGAGATGGCCACGTGACCCTTGCCATCATACTCGTCGATGGTGACAACAGCACCGGTCTCCTCCTGGATACCCTGAATGATCTTGCCACCAGGGCCAATAACTGCGCCGATGAACTCCTTGTCGATGTCGAAGGCAACCATGCGTGGAGCATGCTCCTTGAGATCGGGACGAGCCTCAGGCTGTGCAGCAAGCATGCACTGAAGGATGTGGTGACGACCCTGCTTGGCCTGATTGAGTGCCTTTTCGAGAATCTCGTAAGAAAGACCATTGCACTTGATATCCATCTGGGTGGCAGTGATACCCTTCTCGGTACCAGTAACCTTGAAGTCCATATCGCCGAGGTGGTCCTCATCACCAAGGATATCCGAAAGTACGGCATACTTAGGACCATCCTCGTCCTTGATCAGACCCATAGCGATACCGCTGACGGGACGAATCATCTGAATGCCGGCATCGCGCATAGCAAGCGTAGCACCGCAGGTAGAAGCCATTGACGAAGAACCGTTAGACTCAAGAATATCGGAAACGACGCGAACGGTGTAGGGGAAATCCTTGGGGATCATACCCTTCACAGCACGCCAAGCGAGGTGACCATGACCAATCTCACGACGACCTACGCCACGCTGGGCCTTGGCTTCGCCAGTAGAGAATGGAGGGAAGTTATAGTGAAGAAGGAACTTGTCGTAGCCATTGCGGAGTACGTCATCGACCAACTTCTCGTCGAGCTTGGTGCCAAGGGTACAGGTAACAAGGGCCTGGGTCTCACCACGGGTGAAGATAGCAGAACCGTGAGGGCCTGGAATATAATCAGGCTCAATCCATATAGGACGAACCTCATCGAGGGCACGACCATCGAGACGAGTGCCTTCATCGAGCACACAACGACGCATAGCTTCACGCTCTACATCGTGGAAGTAGCGAGCCACCATGCCGAGCACCTCCTCGTCTTCCTGCTTCTCCTCGGGGAGGGTTGCGATGAAATCGGTCTGCACCTTCTCGAATGCAGCCTCGCGCTCGTGCTTGTTCTTGTTGCCCGACTTAGCAATGTCGTAGCAAGGCTGATAGCAGAAGTCATGGCAATTCTTCTTGAGTTCCTCGTCATTGACTTCGTGATCATATTCCATGATAGGTTTGCCAACGGCTTCCATCAGTTCCTTCTGCACCTGGCAGTGAACCTTGATAGCCTCGTGAGCAGCCTTGAGTGCTCCCAGCAGATCCTGCTCGGAAACCTCTTCCATCTCACCTTCAACCATCATGATGTTCTCGTAAGTAGCACCTACCATCAGGTCCATATCGGCCTGCTTCATCTGCTCGAAGGTTGGATCGATAACAAATTCGCCATTGATACGAACGACACGAACTTCGGAGATCGGGCCTTCGAAAGGAATACCACTCACTGCCATTGCAGCCGAAGCTGCGAGACCGGCAAGTGCATCAGGCTGGTTCTCCTTATCGGAACTATAGAGAGTTACGTTGACGAATGTCTCAGCGTGGTAGTTGCTGGGGAAAAGGGGACGCAGGGCACGGTCGATGAGACGTGATGTGAGGATCTCATAATCGCTGGCCTTGCCTTCACGCTTGGTGAAGCCGCCGGGGAAACGACCTGCAGAAGCATACTTCTCTTTGTACTCCACTGTCAAGGGCATAAAATCGGTACCTGGAGTCACGGTACGTGCTGTACAAACGGTGGCAAGAAGCATAGTGCCACCCATGCGAAGTTCAACGGCACCATCGGCCTGCTTCGCTACCTTACCCGTCTCGAGGGTGATGGTACGTCCATCACTCAGGGTAATCGTCTTCTTGATTGGGTTAACCAAATTGTTTACCATAAAATTTAAAAATCTGTATAAAATCGGGCGCAAATTTACGCAAAAACTTTGAATCTATCAAATTTTACAGATAAAAAATTGTAAAAAATCAATTTTTAAGTGAAAATACTTGGAATTTCTAAATAAAACACCTATATTTGCGCCGCAAAATTCACATCAATGAAGAAAAATACATTATATAATTTAATGGCAGGTGCTGCGCTAATCGTGCTTGCCAGTTGTTCTAATGATGAGCGTACCGCATCGATTTCGGGTACGGTGAATGACGGCAAGGGCGAGAAGATTGCCCTGATGCACTTGTCGGGTAGCAATCCTGTGCTCGTTGATACCCTCACGCTGGGTGAGAACGGAGCATTCAAGTTCAAACCTTCGGTCGAGAAGGGAGGTCCCGACCTCTTCTGTCTTGTGATGGGCAACCAGACCATCCCCGTGGTGATCGATACTTTGCAGACTCCTGTGGTCATCACCGCCAACAAGGAACACTTCGGCACTTCGTATCAGGTGGAGGACGAATTGAACAATACGCTGCGTGAAGCTGTGGGTTACGGCAACGAACTACGTCGCAATATTCTCAACATCACCAACCTTCGCCGCAACAACCAGATGAGCCAGCTGGTCTATAACGACAGCCTGCAATCACTGGTAAATACCTACAAGGCAAATATGCTCGAGAAGTACATCTACAAGGATCCGTCTTCTCCAGTTAGCTACTATGTACTCTTTGAGACTGTATCGGGCCTGCAAATCTTTGACCCGATGGACCGCAAGGACAACCGAGCCTATGGTGCCGTAGCAAACCTTTGGCTGAACACCTATCCCAATTCGCCACGCACCGCATTCCTGGAACAGCGCGCCAAAGAAGGCATTGCTGCAAGACTGCAGGCCAAGCGTGAACAGGAGCGTGCCGATTCGCTGATTCAGAATGCCGTGAAGGCAGAAGCATCTTTCGTCGATCTGAATCTGCTTGGTACCAAGGACGAATATGTTGCCTTATCGAGTGTGAACGGTCACGGTTCGATTACTCTGTTGGACTTCACAGCCTACTATCTGACCGATGCATCGGTGCCTCACAACGAGACATTGATGAAGATTTACGAAAAGTACAAGGCAAAGGGTCTGAAGATCTATCAGGTCTGCCTGGATGCCGATGTGAACTTCTGGAAAGTCTCGGCAGCCAATCTGCCATGGACAGTGGTTCGCGACACGGAACTCCTTTTCGACGAGAACGGTATGGTGCAGTACAGCGCTGCAGCTGCTCTTTATAATGTATCCAACATTCCAACTACCTTCATTATGGGCAGAGACGATGCCGCATTGAATCGTGTAGAAGATGATTCCAAACTCGATGCTGCCGTAGCAAAGGTGATGTAAAACAATCTTCGCCATGCTACGACATCGGCGGAGAAAGGTTCATTTCTTAGGAAACAACACATAACGTAGGGCTTTCGCTCTACGCTATGTGGTTTTAACAATAGTATATTCAATATTAAAAATAAATTATCAATCACTAAATTAACAATTTAGAAAAACACCATGGCAGAAATTATGTCAGAAGAGGGTTTCAAGGCAATCCTCGCAGAGATTCAGTATTTGGAGAGTGTTGAACGTCCAAAAGCATCACAGGCTATCGCCGAGGCACGCGACAAGGGTGACCTTAGCGAGAATGCCGAGTACGATGCAGCCAAGGATGCCCAAGGCAAACTTGAAGCAAGAATCGCTTTGCTGAAGGACAAGGTAGCCAACGCCCGTATCATCGATGCTACCAAGCTCAGCACCGAAAAGATACAGATCATGAGCAAGGTGCGCCTGCTCAACCACAAACTCAAGAAGGAAGTAACCTACACCATCGTTTCGGAATCGGAGGCCAACTTCATGGAGGGCAAGATTTCGGTAGCTACTCCTATCGCCAAGGCACTGCTCAACCACAAGGTAGGCGACATCGTCGAAGTGAGAGTTCCTGCTGGCGTACAGCAGCTTGAAGTACTTGATATCAGCCTTTAACCAATTTTATCATTTACCATTATGACAATCTTTTCACGTATCGTTGCTGGTGAGATTCCCAGCTATAAAGTAGCAGAGGACGATCAGTTCTACGCATTCCTCGATATCAGCCCTGTCGCCAAAGGTCATACCCTCGTCATTCCCAAGCAGGAAGTAGATTACATCTTTGACGAAAGTGACGAACAACTTTCAGCCCACATCGTCTTTGCAAAGCGCGTGGCTGCAGCTATCAAGAAGGCTATCCCCTGTGTGAAAGTCGGTATGTGCGTGATGGGTCTTGAAGTTCCTCATGCTCACATTCATCTTATCCCGATGCAGACCGAAGGTGATATGAACTTCCGCAAGGAGCACCTCAAACTTGATGCAGAGGAGATGAAGGCCATTTGCGAAAAAATCGCCGCAAACTTCGAATAAATGTTTACTTTTCGCCCAATAAAACACTTAGGTATAGTAGCGAACAAGTAACACCTTTAATAATTTATGCAGAACGAATTCTACAAGTACGCAACCAAGCATGCCGGTCTGAACAGCAATGCTCTCGATCAATACATGCGTTTCACAAGCCAACAGGCTTCCACTCTGGCTCCACGTGCCAGTTATATCAATCCATCGATCATCGAGGAGCGCCAGCTCAACGTTGCCCAGATGGACGTTTTCAGCCGACTGATGATGGACCGCATCATCTTCCTCGGCACAGAGATTGACGAATATTCGGCCAATGTGGTTCAGGCACAGTTGCTCTTCCTGGCCAGCACCGAGTCGGACAAGGACATCACGATGTACCTCAATTCCCCTGGTGGCATCGTCAGCGGAGGTCTTGCCATCTACGACACTATGCAGTACATCTCGTGCGACGTTTCGACTGTCGTTACCGGTATGGCAGCATCGATGGCTTCGGTGCTCCTCGTAGCAGGCACCAAGGGCAAGCGTTTCGCCCTGCCTCACAGCCGCGTAATGATTCACCAGCCACTTGGTGGAACACAAGGTCAGGCCAGCGACATGGAAATTGCCGTCAACGAAATCAAGCGCCTCAAGGCTGAACTCTACCACATTCTTGCCGATCACAGCGGCCAACCCTACGAGCGAATCGAGAAGGATTGCGATCGCGACCATTATATGACTGCCCAGGAGGCTCTCGAGTATGGTATGATTGACAAAATCTTCACTCGCACGAAATAATGGCAAGGACGAAAGAAGACCATTGTAACTTCTGTGGACGTGGCCGCTCGGAAGTGAACCTCCTCATCTCGGGAATCAATGGCTTCATCTGTGACCAATGTGCCGAACAGGCAAAGATGATACTGGATGAAGCCATGGCCAGAAATCGCCGGGATGAGATTGACAACCTCGAATTTGCTTCATTGCCTCGTCCAAGTGAAATCAAGGAATTCCTTGATGGTTACGTTATAGGCCAGGAAGAGGCGAAGAAGGCACTTTGTGTGGCTGTCTATAACCACTACAAGCGCTTGCTCCAACCCAAGGATCACGATGGAGTGGAGATCGAGAAGTCGAATATCATCATGGTAGGCCGCACTGGTACCGGCAAGACATTACTCGCCAAGACCATTGCGAAGATGCTGAAGGTGCCTTTTGCCATCGTCGATGCCACTGTGCTTACCGAAGCAGGCTACGTAGGCGAAGATATCGAAAGCATTCTCACACGTCTTCTGATGGACTGCGACTATGACACAAAGAAGGCCGAACGTGGCATTGTCTTCATCGACGAGATTGACAAGATTGCCCGTAAGGGAGACAATCCTTCAATCACCCGCGACGTTTCGGGCGAAGGTGTGCAGCAAGGACTTTTGAAACTCCTCGAAGGTTCGAAGGTCAATGTCCCACCAGCAGGAGGTCGCAAACATCCCGAGCAGAAGTTCATCGAAGTGGATACCACAAATATCCTCTTCATCTGCGGAGGTGCATTCGATGGCATTGAAGCAAAGATTGCTGCCCGTTTGAATACACATAGCGTAGGTTTCAAGACCGACGAGAAGCGAAAGGATGTAGATCGCGACAATCTTTTGCAATACATCACTCCTGCCGATTTGAAGAAGTTTGGACTGATTCCCGAAATTATTGGACGTCTGCCCATCCTCACTTATCTCGAGCCACTCGACAAGGATGCATTGCGCAGGATTCTCACCGAACCTAGGAATGCCATTACCAAGCAGTATGTGAAGCTCTTTGCCATGGATGGTATCAAATTGACCTACGATGAAGCAGTCTATGACTATATCGTCGATAAGGCCATCGAGTTCAAACTTGGTGCACGTGGACTTCGCAGCATCACCGAAAGCATTATGATGGATGCCATGTTCTCCATGCCTTCGAGCAACAAGAAGGCTTTGAAGATTACCCTTGAATACGCCAAGGAGCAACTTTCGAAATCGAGTCTGGAGCGCATGCAGGTTTCGTAATATAAAACCCTTAATACTTATCAATATGAAAAATGCATTGACAATCGTAATCACGCTGTTCGTAGCAGCTGTTACCGTGTGTGCACAAAACAATGATCCGCGTGCACATATTGAAGTAAATGATTGCCCGAATGGTGCCATCTACCTGCCAGCACCACCCACATTGGACGACAGTCGTTTCCTGAATGACTTCGCACAATATCGTTGGGGATTCCGCGAGCGTGACAACAAGCCACGTCTCGACCTGGCGCTGACCGATGGCAGCCGTGACGAAGAATTGTTGATGCAGCGTTTTGCTCCAGCTTTGGGCTTCACCATCACTGCCCAGAATGCACCCAAGACTTTTCAGTTGATGAGAACTTTGCGTTATGATGCAACCGCAGCCTGCGAAATGGCCAAGGTTTCATTTGCACGCAAACGCCCCTACCAGCAATTCAGCGAGCATACTCCCTGTCCAGAATGGGAGAATGATCGTCCGAATTCATACCCCTCTGCCCACACCGCACAGGGTTGGCTCTACGCCATGGTCTTTACCTATCTTGATCCCGAGAATCAGAACGAGATTCTCAAGATAGGCTACGACTATGGCGTAAGTCGTATCATTCTGGGCTATCATTACCAGAGCGATACCGATGCCGGACGTCTGGCAGCTTCTGCTACCTTTGCCCGACTCCTTGCCGTTCCCGGATTCATCGAGGAATTGCAGGAAGCAAAAAAGGAATACCAAGCCTTGAAGCAAAAGATGATGAACCGTCCCATCGTAGTTCTTTACGAAAACGATGTGCATTGCGGCATCGAAGGATATGCCAAGATTGCAGGACTTCGTGATGCCATTGCAGCTTCTGACACAGCGTATGCTGCAGTTGTAAGTTCAGGCGACTTTGTTCAGGGAGGACCCGCAGGCACTCTTTCAAAGGGACAGTACATCATCGACATCATCAACTCAGTGGGCTACGATGCCATGACGATTGGCAATCACGAATTCGACTACAAGGTTCCACAACTCTTCCATCTCACAGACCAACTGAATGCTCCTGTAACCTGTGTGAACTTCAGCGATATCAAGACGGGCAAACAATTCTATGCGCCTTTCGTTATCAAGAAGTTCGGAGCACGCAAGGTTGCCTTTGTAGGAGTGGTTACTCCAAGTACATTGATGTCAGAAGGAGCTGCATTCTACGACGAAGACGGCACTCAACTTTATGATTTACATCATAATGATGTCTATAACCTTGTGCAGCAGGCTACCGATAGTGCTCGTGCCCAAGGTGCTGACTATGTGGTTGTGCTTTCCCATCTCGGCGAATCGACGTTCGATGTCGTTTCGGGCAAGATGATTGCAGCCACTACAGGCATCGATGCCGTGCTCGATGGACATTCCCATGCTACGATTCCGTGCGAAAAGATTGTCAATAAGAAAGGTAAGAAGGTTCTTTGCTCACAGACCGGTACCAAGTTTGCAAACATCGGCAAACTCTACATCGGCAGCAATGGCAAACTTTCGACAGAATTGCTTCCCACCGACAAAATGGAATTCTGCAGTGCTGCTGTGAAAGCCGTTGTCGATAGCATCAACGAGATCAACGCAGCGCTGACCAACAAGGTTTGCGGTTATGCCGACCAACTTATGACCATCAACGATGCCAATGGAAAGCGACTGGTACGCAGCGGAGAGACCAACCTTGGCAACTTCGTAGCCGATGCATTCCGATGGTATGGTGATGCTCAACTGGCTTTCTCCAATGCCGGAGGCATTCGTCAGAACCTTCCCAAGGGAGATATCACCTATGGTAATCTGCTTGAGACACAACCTTTCAGCAACGAGATGTGCGTGATTCGTATTTCGGGCCATCTCCTTTGCGATGTGCTCGAAGTAGGAGCAGAGGCATTGCCCGATGAATCGGGATTCTTCGTACAACCTTCCGGGTTCCGCTACACCATCGACAAAAATGCATTGCCTCGTGTCTCGGATGTGCAGGTACTAAACGACAAAGGTGAGTACGAACCCATCGATATGGACAAGGAATATACCCTTGCCACGTTGAACTATAACCTTTCGCAGTACAATGGCCTGATGCTCAACTGCGAACTTATCAAGCAAAACATCGGCCTCGATGTAGAGGCACTTTATAACTTCCTGATCAATCCGCTCAAAGGACGAATCGGCTCAGAATATGCCCATCCTCAAGGAAGGATAATCATTAAGTAGAGTTCTGAAGAGTTCGAAATTTCGTTATTGTTATGACGTAATTCCGAAATAACGAAATCTTATGTACTATAATCTAAGTCAAATATCACAAATCCTGGGTTGTCCACTGCGAGGCAATCGTCTCGCTACAGCCAATACCCAGCCAAAAGTCTCCTTGTTGTTAACCGACAGCCGCAGCCTGTCGTTTGCCGATCATACACTCTTCTTCGCCATCAAGACCTCGAAGGGTGATGGACATCGTTATATACCTCAACTCTACAATCAGGGTGTGAGGGCCTTTGTCGTCTCCGAAAGTAATGAGGAATTCCGAAACACCTGTCCCGAAGGATGGTTCCTTGTGGTTCCCGACACGCTTATTGCCTTACAGAAACTTGCAGCAGCACATCGACGTCAGTTTTCCGACATACCTGTCATTGGCATCACCGGCTCAAACGGAAAGACCATCGTCAAGGAATGGCTTTATCAGTTGCTGAGTCCTTACCGCAATATTGTTCGTTCACCACGTAGTTATAATTCGCAAATCGGCGTACCTTTGAGCGTTTGGCAACTCGACAAGGATTGCAATCTTGCCATTTTCGAAGCGGGAATCAGTCAACCGGGAGAGATGGATAAGCTTGAATCCATCATCAAACCAACTATTGGCATCCTAACCAATATCGGAACAGCCCACGATGCAGGTTTCGAATCACAGCAACAGAAACTCGTCGAGAAACTCTACCTCTTCCGCAACTGTGATGTCATCATCTACAATGCTGATATTCCAGGCATCAGCGATGCCCTTGAGATAGCAGGTGTCGGTGCTCGAAGTATGTCGTGGACACGCCGGCATAAGGATGCACAGATTACAGTTCTGAATGTCGAGCGCACCGAAACCTCCACCAAGGTGAATTACCTTGTACTGGGAATCGAAGGCAGCTTCACCATCCCAATGACCGACGACGCATCGTTCGAGAATGCGATGCAATGTCTCTGCCTGATGGTTTATCTGGCCATCCCTCCGACACAAATTGCCGAACGAATGAGCCTTCTGGCACCACTTGCCATGCGTCTTGAGGTGATGGAAGGAAAGAAGGGTTGCATGATCATCAACGATGTTTATAGCAACGATCTGACATCTCTGCAGGCTGCGCTCGAATTCCAGAAACGCCGCAGCGTGCCTTCTTTAACCAATACCCTTGTGCTGAGCGATGTGCCACAAGTACCTTTGGACGAATCACACCTTTGTCGAAGAGTTGCACAACTTTGTCAAATCTATGACATACGCAAACTCATTCTCGTCGGCGCCAGTTCGATGCATTCGAAGCAGATAATGCTCCACGAGTTGAATACTCTTGGCCAACACATTTCCACATCATTCTTCGAAACGACAGAAGACCTGCTCGAAAGCGCTACGATACAGCAGTTCCAGAACGAACTAATACTTCTCAAGGGTGCGCGTACCTATCAGTTTGAACGCATCAGCGACGAGTTGCAACTTCGTCGCCATGAAACGATACTTGAGGTTGACCTCGATGCCATCGTTCACAACCTGAACAGTTATCGCAGTCATCTCAAGCCCGAGACGAAATTGACTTGTATGGTCAAGGCATTCGGCTATGGTACAGGTAGTTACGAATTGGCAAAGACACTACAGGACCAGAACGTCAATTATCTGGCTGTGGCAGTTGCAGACGAGGGTGCCGAACTTCGTCGACAGGGCATCAGCACTCGCATTATGGTGATGAATCCTGAAATGTCGGCGTTCCGTACGATTATCGAGAATCGCCTGGAACCCGAGATCTATAGTTTCCGACTTCTGGATGCTTTCGTCAAGGAGGCACAACGCATGAGTGTGACCAACTATCCCGTGCATATCAAGATTGACTCTGGTATGCATCGCCTTGGTTTCCAATATCCTGAGATGGAGGAACTGATCAACCGTTTCCGTCATCAGAATGCCATTACGATACGTTCCGTGTTCAGCCATTTCGCCACGGCCGACGATCCTGCTCAGGAAGATTTCGTGCACGAACAGAAACGTCGTTTCGACCAATGTGCTGACATGTTGAGAGCTGCCTTCCCCAATAAGATTCTGCGTCATATCTGCAATTCGGCTGGCATTGAGGTTTATCCACAATATCAGATGGAGATGTGCCGCTTGGGCATCGGGCTCTATGGCTTCGAGGCTGCTCCAGTCAATATGAATCTGCAACCCGTGGCTACACTTCGAACTACAATTCTGCAAATCAAGGACATCCCTGCCACCGAGACCATCGGCTATATGCGCAATGGCAAACTGAAACGCGATTCTCGTATCGCTATGGTTCCAATCGGTTATGCTGATGGATACGATCGTCGACTTGGCAATGGCAATAGCGAGATGCTTGTCTATGGTCTATCTGGCAACAATGAAGGCAAGCTCTGTCCAACAATTGGTAATGTCTGCATGGATGTCACCTTCCTCGATGTGACCGATTGCCCTCAGGCACAAGAGGGCTCGCAGGTTGAAGTCTTCGGCAAGAATCTGCCCTTGCAAAAGATCAGCGACAAGTTGGGAACAATCACCTATGAGGTGCTTTCTACCGTATCGTCGCGTGTGAAACGTGTTTACTACAAGGAATAATTAACCCGTTTAGAAAATTCAGAAACCTCGTGGTTCGCAAACTATTAGCATTATTAACCTGCATCCTTCTATGTAACGCTATGTCTGCCCAAGACACAGCCGATACAACGTTGATGCGCTATCTGCGAAACGAGGGACTGATATCCTATCCGGCACGCGACATTCGCATCTATACCAATGCGCATGACAAACTTGTGGACCTCTTCCAAGACATCGACAATGCCAAACGCAAGGTGTGGATCGAGTATCTGATCATTGCCAACGACAGTATCGGAAAACTATGTATGCAGCATCTCGAACAAGCCGCCAAACGTGGCTGTGAGGTTCGCATGATGACCGACGACTATAAGGATTGGGAACGTGGATACGGGATGCGTACCAAAGAGGGTATGGATAGCATTCGCAATCTCGGTATCGACTTCGTGACATTTGACCGATTCCGTTTCCCGTGGTACAACCACATCTGCCGCGATCATCGAAAGATTGTAAATATCGACGACAGTATAGGCTACATTGGTGGCTTCAACATTGCCGACTATTATGTCAATGGCAATCCTTCTTACGGCGGTTGGCGCGATACCCATATCCGAATCACGGGTGCTGCTGTCGAAGGTATGGCTAAGTATTTCCACCAGCAATACCAATATCGTGGAACGGGGGGCAAAGGCAAGTACACTTTCGCCCGATACCTCTTCGACGAAGATTATCGGAACATTAACGAGCAGACTCCCAAGGTGGTCTATTTCGAAAGAGGAAGGGCCAACAAAAAGAAGAAGGCCGAGGCACGCAATGCCATCATTGCTGCCTTTGATGCAGCACAAGACACTATCCGTCTCGTCTCGCCTTATCTCTTGCCCACGCATACTGTTCGTCAGGCAATGATTCGAGCCATCGATCGTGGCGTACACGTCGAAGTGCTCTTTTCGAAGAAGGGCGATATGGATATGCTATCCTATGGCAACTTCCACTTTGCCAAAAGGCTTATCCGACATGGGGCACATGTCTTCCTCTACAAAGGCAGTTTCCATCACAGCAAAATCATGATGATTGACGGGACCGTCTCGATGGTAGGAAGTGTCAACCTGAATTCGCGTTCCCTCAAATGGGACTACGAGGCCGCCTGTTTTGTGTTCGACAAAAAGACGACTGCCGAACTCAATCGCATCTTCGAAGAGGACAAGCTGCAATGCGACACCTTCAGCCTCGAATACTACAAGCAGGAATTCCCTCGACAGTTCCGTCACAAAGGCTGGTGGGTCGATCGCTTCCTGACGCCGTTCTTCTAACATTCAATTACCTTTTAATAAATCCAACCCATGCTTAACGATTATCTCCTTGGTCTCGATGACCTCAAGACACTGCATCAGTACCTTCATGATGTACCTTACGACGTGATTCGCAACAAACTTTATACTTGTTACGATCTGTTCGATGACTTTGATCCCTACGACCCGATGAGTTTCCAACGCTGCCTGGATACTCGTGTCTTTATGCACGTGACGAAGACGGGCAAGCAGTCCACCAGCCGTCGAGAGAACGTAGCACGCGGCATCCACGACACCTGTATCCTGAATGCAATGCAGGCATTCCTCCATGATTACGATCAAGTGCAAGTAGTTGGAGTAATGGGTGGTCACGCTATGCTTCGCACCGATGCGGCATATCATCAGACCGTAATGATCAGTAAGAAACTGACTGAAAATGGATTTCTGATGATCAGCGGTGGAGGTCCGGGTGCAATGGAAGCAACACACCTTGGATCTTGGATGGCCGGCAGAACCGACGAGGAAGTCGAAGACGCATTGAAGATATTGGCACCTGCACCAGATTTCAAAAGTCCAGGATGGTTATCAACGGCTTTTGACGTAATCAGCAAGTATCCACAAAGCAATTACAAGAGTCTTTCCATCCCCACATGGTACTACGGACACGAACCTCCGACAATCTTTGCCACGCATATCGCCAAGTTCTTCAACAACAGTATCCGCGAAGATACCATCCTCACCGAAGCATATGGAGGACTCATCTACATGCCAGGTAGTGCCGGCACGTTGCAGGAGGTCTTCCAGGAAGCCGTTCAGGATCACTACGTTTCGTTGGGATATGCCAGTCCGATGGTCTTTGTTGGCAGAAAATACTGGACCGAGACAGTACCAGTTTGGCCATTTATACAATATATGATGGATACAGGACAATACAAGAATCTTGTCCTTGACCTTTGCGATACCGTCGACGAGATTGTTCAGTCAATATTGGATTTCAGATTTTCAAGACCTCCTAAACAATGAAACGATTACTCATCAATATCTTTGCTCTGCTGACATGTTTTATAATGAAGGCGCAGGGGAACCTCACCTTTATGGACAATGCCGAACCGACGAGAATTGATCTTTGGCAGACGGGACATCAACCCAATTCCCGTTTGCAGGGCGATGCACTTCCTACCGATTCCATATCGCGTCAACGCATCTGGCGCTGTGGAGTTCCTCGCATCTATGCTTACCAGCCTGTGGTCGAGGAACGTTCAAAGACGGCAGTCATCCTCATTCCTGGAGGAGGCTACATCAAGCAAGCCTATGAGGTAAGTGGCGTAACGCTCGCCAAATGGCTCAACAACATTGGAATCACGGCATTCGTGCTGCTACATCGTCTGCCCAATCAATCCGAGCTCATCGACCCATGGAAGGCTCCATTGCAGGATGCACAACGAGCCATACGCTATGTGCGTGCACATGCAAAGGAATATGGCATTGACCCGAATTGTATCGGTGTTATGGGAACCAGCGCTGGTGGACATTTCTCGGCTTGCGTCAGCACTATCACGGAAGACTGGTCATCGGTTGGAGATGAATACGACAAGGTTCCGTTCCTCCCAAACTTCGCCATCCTCGTAAGCCCCATCATCAACGAGTTGGAGAGCGAAACTGCTGGCAAACGTCTGGATTTGTGCGGAGCCACAATGGATGATCCTACATGGTCAAAGTTGTTCGCTATCGACAAGAGTGTGTCTTCGGCCAATCCACCGACACTGATGATTCATGCTTCCGACGACCCTGCTGTGCCAGTTTTGAACAGCGTAAAGATGTTCCAAGCACTCAAAAGGGCAGGAGTGGAGAAATGCTCTTTGCACATCTTCCCATTCGGCAAACATTCCATCGCAATGCGTCATCAGCCAGGAAGCACAGCTCTCTGGCCGGAAATCGCTGAAGAATGGATGAAGGAGATTGGTGTTTTTGAGTAGGAAATATTTCAAAAAATATAAATCGAGTAGGAGGTAAACACTAATCACAGGTGTTTATCTCCTGCTTTCATGTTTGCCGACCTCTCACACCACCGTACGTGCCGTTCGGCATACGGCG
>ONNR01000035.1 GCA_900319235.1 uncultured Prevotellaceae bacterium | reverse complement strand
ATAACTGCTGGCATCGTTGGGATTGGCCTTGATGGCATTCAAGAGAGCCGTACCGATTGCATAGCCATTTTCCTCGTATTTCTGACTTTTGTCAACGGGCGTAATTTCGACCACGTCGGCCTCTATCTGCTTCGTGAGTTCAGTCACGATGCTGCGACAGTTGCCAGTATAACTGTAGTAGGCAACAAGTGTCTTGCCATGATTGGCCGATGTCGTCTCTGCCTTCATCTCGATGTCCGAAGAACAGCAGGCGAACAGCAATGCTGTTAAAAACAAAAATATCTGTTTCATATTCTAAAGACTATCCTTCAAAACTTGTACAACCTCGTCACGATTCAGGATGTAGTAGCCTCCTTGGCAAATCGGGCATGCATCGGCCATTCCCTCAATCTGTTCGGGCTTGGCACCGCAGTCGGTGATGTTCATGGCCAAGCCAAGTTCGTCGGTCTTGCCTTCAGCGCTGACATTCCAAACGCTGATGGCCAGGCGCTTGAACTTCTGCACGGCATCGGGCGACTTGCTGATGAGCAGACGGTAGTATGCTCCGCTGACAGCAGCAAGCGTGTGTCCGTGGGTTGCATCGGTAAAGGCAGCCACAGCCTGTCCCAGCATGTGGACCATCCAGTCGGTGGCCTTGCCGCGATCGATGAGGGTGTTCAGTGCCCAGGTGGCTGTCCACATGATGTTCGAACGCGCCTCGTAATCCTCGGCATTTACCAATGCCTTGCGCGAGCTGACGATGAGCGAGCGCATCAGACCTTCGGCGATGTAATCGCTCGTATTGTCGTCGGTGCCGGAGAGATACTGCTCCAGGATATGGCTCATGATGTCGTAGATGCCGGCTACCATCTGATACTTGGGCACGGTGAACGTGAAGCATGGGTTGAGGATAGCGAAGTCAGGGTTACGGAAGTTGTAGAACATCTTGCGGTTTTCCGAATGACTGGAGATGACCGAGCAACTGTCCATCTCCGAACCAGTGCCCGCCATGGTGAGCACGCAGCCCACAGGAATCCAGCGACAGGTCATCGGCTGCCAGTTCTTGAAGTAATACTCCCACGGATCGCCATCAAACCATGCGCTACCGGCCACGGCCTTGCAATAGTCAACGGTGGAGCCACCGCCCACACCAAGGATGAAGTCCACCTCTTCGCGGCGAGCCAGATGAGCGCCTTCGAGCACCTTCTCGATGGTAGGATTCGGCATTATGCCTGCCAGCTCGACCACCTCGCAGCCCGCCTTCTTCAGCTCGGCCATCACGAGGTCGTAGATGCCGAAGCGCTTGATGCTGCCACCTCCGTAGCAAAGCATCACCTTGCGGCCGTAGTTCTTCAGTTCTTCACCCAGTTTATTCAATGAATCCTCGCCGAAGTGCAGCTTCGTGGGATTGTGGAAAGTAAAATTGCCTAACATACAATTATCGTATTTAAGTTTCTGGGTGCAAAGGTACACACATTATTTTAAAATAATAATACACAAATCGACTGAATATCTACCAATTTCGCAGAAAATGCAATTTTTCTTTATTTTTTATACCCTTTTTTACTTATTTTTCCAAAAATATCGTATCTTTGCAGCGCACATTTCGACAATATTGCTATCGTTATGAAAAACATCTTGAAATTAGATAGCCCTAACGACTATGCCCAGTTTGTGGAAGCCCCCGTACTGCACCCGCTGGTCAGCATCATCCACTACGATGAGCTGGCTCCCTTCCGTCATAGCCTCAACAACTACGGTGTCTATGCGCTCTTCATCCAACGCCAGTTCCCCAAGATTCTCTCCTACGGAATGAAGACCTTGGAAGTGAGCGATGCCTCGATCATTGCCATTGCCCCAGGACAGATTGGTGGACTTGAGGACAACGGCGAACGCATCTCCTTGTGTGGATGGGTGCTTCTGTGGTCGCCCGAGCTGCTTCATGGCTCTGATCTGGAACACCACATGGACCGATTCCAGTATTTCTCCTATTTCTTCACCGACTCGCTGCGGATGGAGCCTTCCGAATGGCTCTGCATCACACAACTACTCGCCCAGATGCGGCAGGAATTGATGGAGCATGAAGATTCGCCTGCGCTCAGAAGTATCCTGCTGGGCTATCTGCGCCTGATCCTCGAATACTGCAATCGCATCTACCAGCGACAGCTCTCACAAGAGGACAAAGGCAGCAACGACCTGCTGAAACGCTTCCATGCCCTGCTCCAACAGTATTTCCGTGAGAATCGGCAACTACGGTATGGACTACCCTCCGTCGCCTATTGTGCTTCCGAACTGGCCTATTCACCGCGTTACTTTGGCGACATCATCCACAAGGCTACAGGCGGTACGGCCATCGGATACATCCACAACTACGTCATCAATCAAGCCAAGAGCCTGCTGATGAACGGACACAACATCAGCGAAACCTCACATCTCCTCGGCTTTGAATTCCCCAACCATTTCACCCGTCTATTCAAAAAGATAACAGGACTCACGCCCAGCGAATTCATAGGGAACACGTAGTGCATTTTCTCGAATTCGGAAATTGAACAATAAAGTACGAGATTGCGCTACCGCATTCGGAGATAGCACAGAAAAGTACGAAATTGTGCTATCGCATTCGGAGATAGAACAGAAAAGTACGAAACTGTGCTACCACATTCGGAGATAGAACAGAAAAGTACGAGATTGTGCTATCGCATTCGGAGATAGAACAGAAAAGTACGAAACTGTGCTACCGCGTTTGGAGATAGAACAGAAAAGTACGAAACTGTGCTACCGCATTTGGAGATAGGACAGGAAAGTACGAAACTGTGCTACCGCATTTGGAGATAGGACAGAAAAGTACGAAACTGTGCTACCGCATTCGGAGATAGAACAGAAAAGTACGAGATTGTGCTACCGCGCTCGGAGATAGAACAATCTTGGACGAAACTGTACTACCGCATTTTGCGACAGCACAATGTTGGCCGAGATTGTGCTATTTGTCCCAGAAGCACGCTTAGTCCCACTGCACATTTATTCTCTACTTCGTTGATAAGTTAAAATCGAAGAAAAGTGAGAAAAATTTTGGTGGTGTCGAATAAAACGCGTATCTTTGCACACGAATAAAAATTCAACCCTCAAGTTTTTTTATATATTTAAATGTAAGATGACTCTCATCAAGTAATTCTCTCCCTATAATTATCATATAACCACACAAAGTAAAACAATGAGTAAAGGACTTCTAACTATTTTGGTAGCAACCGCCATGCTGGTGGTTCTACCTTCCGACGCTCAGGTAGCGAAGCAGTCTTTCAAGAAAACTGCAACCACAGTTCAAACAGCGACCGTGAAACCTGGCGTGAAGGGCATCCATAAGAAATGGACAGTCCAGGAACTGCAAACCGCCAAGCAAGCGGGTGACAAGCAGACCCTGATGAAGCAAAAGGACAACAGAATCAAGCCACAGGGGTATAAGAGTTTCGCCCCACGTAGGGTTGACATCTCCGAAGCAATCCCAGTCACGGTGCCCTACGAGGCCGATTTCTCCACATCAGGAGAAGCGATGGACGAAAACTTCATCATCATCAACAACAATGAGGACCTAAGCGATGGCGAGCCATGCACCTGGACGTGGAGCGCCGGTAATGGCGCCTACTATGTCTACAACGTGGATGGCACGACACCAGCCGACGACTATATGGTACTGCCCATCAACTTGGAAGGAGGCAAGACCTACGATGTTACCGTGAACGCTGCTTCGTGGAACTACCCCGAGGAATTTGAGGTTGTGGCCGGCACGGAATGTACAGCAGCAGCCCTAACGACTGAGATTATCGGGAAGACCATTCCCGAAAATGATGCCGCCGACTTCAGCGGGACCTTCACCCCGGCAGCCGATGGCATTTACTATATCGCTATCCACGCCATTTCTCCAGCCGACCTGTATATTCTGAGCGTCTATCGCTTCAGCATCGACGTTGCTCCCGATGCGGCAGCGCCAGAGGCTGTCAGTGACCTGACTGCCGTACAGGTGCCCCACGAACTGAAGAACGTCATTACGTTTACCGCGCCAACAACGACAATCAGCGGCGAGGATTTGACTGAGAACCTAACCATCGACATCCTTCGCAACGGTGAAATCGTAAAAAGCCTTGAAGGAGTAGCTCCTGGCTCTGAGCAGAGTTATACCGACGAGGTTGAGGCAGAGGCCACATACCGCTATCAGGTGATAGCAGCCAACTCTGCCGGAAGGGGACGCAAGAGTGACATCGTAAGTGTCAGGGTGTCCATGCCTCAGGATGTGCCTTATGTAATTTACTTCACCGACGAGGAGGCATTCAACAATATGCTGGTCATCGATAACAACCAGGATGGAACGACTTGGGAATACGGCTCCTACGATGAAGCGGCCCAATTCAGGGCAGACTGGGGCAACGATAGCGATGACTATCTCGTCTCGCAGGCGCTGCGTACGGTGGCTGGCAAAAAATATGATGTTACTGTCCGTATCGCCGGCAATGCCTACGATCCAGAAATCTTCGAGGTGGTAGCGGGCTCTAGTGCCACGGGCGAAGGCTTGAACATTAGCGTCATCCCGTCCACCGAAGTGACCTCAGATGCATACAACGAGTACACAGGCTCATTTGTTGCCGCTACCGACGACTATTACTATGTGGCTGTACATGCCCTCTCCAAGGCCAATACATATTACCTATATGTGTCGAACATAAGTGTCGAGTTGGGTGCGGAGGATACAGCTCCAGCCGCTCCATTGGTGGAGGCAACGGCAGGTGCTGAAGGTGCGCTGAATGCCACCATCCAGGTGACAGCTCCCGACAAGACCATCGAGGGTAATGCACTCACGGCTATCTCGAAAATCGAACTCTATCGTGATGGCGAACTGGTAGGCGAGCAGAGCAACATCACCCCTGGTGCCGTTGTCACTTTCACCGACGAAAACATCGAGACATCTACGCTCTACGTATACCAGGCCATAGCTTACAATGAAAGTGGCAAAGGCGAAAAGAGCGAAAAGACAGCCGTTTATATCGGTATCGACCAGCCTCTGGCTCCTGAGATCGTCGAAGCTGTTGATTCCCCAACGTCAGTTGACCTTAGCTGGAGTGCTGTTGGCACCGTCGGCATGAACGGTGGTTATGTCAATCCTGACGATGTGACCTATAATGTTTGGGACATTGACGTATCAGCCTTCTTCGTATTCTTCAATGATATGATCACCAGCGTGAAGGGCCAGACCTCCACTTCCTTCGATTATAATGTCGATGAGGGTGACCAGCAGGACTACAAGTACTTTGCCGTACGTCCTGTCAACGATTCGACGACAGATGAAGACAAGGCCGACTGGAATGCAGCAGGTGTCTTTGTAGGCAAGCCTTACGATGCGGTTGTCGAAGGTTTTGCCGACGAGGAACTGCATTACTTCTGGGAATCCGATGCTTCAGTGGCCGTTACCAATTTGAGTTCAGATGAAGATGGTGTAGCATTGGCTCTGCTCGCCGATACCCCTGGACAGAAAGCCTTCGTCTCAGGCAAGCTCAACATCAAGGATGCCGCTCAACCCATGCTGATCTTCGATGCGCTGAATGCAAGTAATATCTCGACACTCTACGTGCTGGGAAGCGCTGACCAGGGTACTTGGAACCTGCTGCAGACCGTGACACTGAGCAGTGAGGACTACCAGACCTATCAGATTCCACTCTCCAGCCTGAAGAACCACGAACGCTATGCACAGATAGCCTTCGTCGCCAACTACACGAACGCACAGTCGGAGGAAGACTATGGCGACTATTTCTTCCTTGACAACATCCGCATAGGCAACTTCTTCGACAACGACCTTACTGTCACTGCCATTGCACCCGCTTCCTCTCTCGTCGCAGGCAAGGCTGCTACTATCGATGTCATCGTTGAGAATACCGGTCTAAAGGCAGCCTCCAACTACACCGTCAAGGTACAGGCAGGTGAAGCAGAACTGCTCAACGAGATAGTCAGTGAAGAGTTGGCTCCTTTTGCCAAGAAGTATTTCCAGACAGATTTGTCCACCACTGTATTCGATGAAGCAGGCGACGTGACAGTCACTGTGTCTGTCGAATATGCTGCCGACCAGAATACCGAGAACAACAGCATCTCAGGCACCTTTACCATCGAAGAGCCTACCGCTGCTGCACCCGAAAATCTGACTGCTGAGATCGAGGACGATGCAAACGTATGTCTCGCTTGGTCAGCTCCCGAAGTTAAGCCTGAGAATTTCACCGAAGACTTTGAAAACGGCCCTGGTGAGTTCACACAGATTGATGCCAACAACGACGGTTTTGGCTGGGTTTACATGTACGATGATGAGCTTAAGTCGAATAGTGGCTATGGCGGTCTGCAATCCTATAGTTGGATTCCAAATGGTGGTGGCGCCGTGCATGTTGACGACTGGCTTGTAACACCATTGGCCATCCTCGACGGCACGTTCAGTTTCTGGGCTGCTGCTCAAGATGGCGAATGGACAGATGAGCATTTTGCCGTTTACGTCTCTACGACAGGCAACCAGTCGGTCGATGACTTTACGCAGGTGTCTGAGGAGTTTGTAGCCTCCGGCTGGCCTCAGGAGTACACCGTTGACCTTAGCAGCTATGCAGGTCAGGAAGGCTACATCGCCATCCGTCACTACAATTCCTACGACCAGTTTGCCATGGTGGTGGACGACATTTCGTTCACCAAGGCTCCTTCCCAACCCGTCAAGTACAACATTTACGTTGATCAGGAGCTGATAGCAACTGTAGAAAGTGAGGTTACAACCTACACCATAGCTGCTGACCAACTGGGTGAAGGTGGGCACGACTTTGCCGTTACTGCTGTCTATGCCGATGGCCGAGAGTCTAGACCCGCTGTCGTTTCCTTCGATGTCATTACCGGCATCCAACAGTTGGAAGAAAGCCAACCCGTTGATGTTTATACCGTTGATGGAAAGCTGATTCGTCGCAAAGCAAAGACACTCGACGACCTGAAGGGTGTTTACATCATCAATGGACGAGGAGTCATCATGAAGTGAACCCCTCAAACTTCTCAAACCCTTCAAACCCCTCTTAACCCCTCTTAACAATCGTGGCATATTCCCCAAAGCTTTATGGAGAATATGCCACGATTTTGTATGCTCAGAATATTGCGGATGCTTAGAATCCTCCGGGGCCTCCAGGACCACCAGGGCCGCCGAAGCCACCTCCTCCGCCGAAGCCGCCCCCGCGACCTCCACGTCCTCCGCGACGATCGGTCGAGCCTCCGTTACCCTTGTAGCTTGAAAGCTTGTAGGTGAAGGTGAGCAGGAAGTAGCGGGGCATGAAGTTGGTGTAGCTGGCGCGGACGTAACTGTCGCTCACCGACTGACGATAACCCGTGCGGCTGCCCAGCACATCGTAGGCCTGCAGCTTCAGCTCAGCCTTGTTGCCCTTGAGGAACTTCTTGCCGAACGACATGTTCCAGATCCATTCATCTTCGGAACTGGTCATCGCCGAACCTCCGTAATAGACGTAACCCAACGACTGCTCGGTGGTGAAACCGTGCCAGAAGGTCCAGTTCAGGCGAGCATCGGCACGATGAGTGACGTAATTGTAGGAGTTGGCCTTGTTCTCGGTATCCTTGACCCATTGGAACGATGGTGAATACATCAAGGTGAAGTCGAGGTCGGAAGAGATGTTGCTCGACACGTGCAGACGTGGGCCAAATCCCCACTGAAGGACCTTTGTGGTAAGGTCTTTGACGCTGCCGATGCCTGTCGATGAATTGATGTCGTAGTAGAGCTGCTGCGACGGGGTGGTCGAGAACGAACCATCGAGCGAGAGGTTGACATTGCTGTAGATCAAGTCGAAGGGAAAGCCATAGACGACGCCCAGTCGTGCCGACTGATTTCCGCTCATGTTGACGGGGCGGCTGATCTTGGCACCAGCAGCCAAGCTCAGGCCACTGAACTGTTCACCTCCATATCCATAATCACGACCTGCCTCCTGCAGCGCGACACGCTGGTTGGAGTTGTTGGTGAGATACTGTCGGCCGATGTAGTCCTGACGTGCCGAATATTGACCGAAGACCATGAAGTTGGTGGCAGTCTCCATATTGGAATGGATGAAACGCAGACTGACGTTGTGACCGATGCTCTGGTCGAGGTCGGGGTTACCGGTCGAATAGTTGAGTTCGTTCGACGTATTGACGGTCTGCTGGAGGTTCGACACCGAAGGGTTGCTCGACGAAGCACGATAGCGGAGCTCGACCTGCGAACCGTTGTCGCTACGCCACTCCAGGCGGACGTTCGGCAGGACGCTGAAGTAGTTCTTCTTGGTCGGGTCGATGCTGAGGGTGGGCTGCAGATAATAATCCTGTTCGCCCTCGAGGTGCGAGTGCTGGAAGTTGAAGCCTACATTTGCATTGTAATGAGTGGTATGTAGACGCCATGCTATCTCACCGCCCTGACGCAGGTTACGCTGAATGTACTTGCTGGTATTGGCTCCATCGTAGCCGGCATCCAACGTGTCGGTCTTGAGGATGTGGAAATCCTCGTCGGTGAAATACGAGATCAGGTTGTCGCGCGTCGATTTCTGATAGTTCAAGTTATAGCGCAACGAGAGCTGCTGGTTGTCGGCGATGGCTTCAGTCCACTGCACATTGCCGCCCCAATTGTAGTTCTTGGTGTCGGCATTCTGACGCTGGTAGTAGGGATTGCTCCAGTTGATGCGCTTGATGTAATCGGCATCGGTGCTGCTACCCGAGACCTGGGCATCGAGGCCCATGCTCAAGGTGCGTCCCTGCTTGTCGAAACGATGACGCCAGACGAGTGAACCGCCCACGTTCCAGCTGGAGTTGTCGGAGATGGAACGGGTGTCGCTGGAACTCTGCATCCGAGAAATGTCGGAACGACGGAACGTTTCGCCCATCACGGTCTCAAGAGGCAGCTTCCATGTGGTGTTGGTGCTGAAACCATCGGCATCGGTAGTCTGCAGGTTGAACGACGGACGGAAGATCAGCTGGTTCTTGTCATTAGGACGATAGGTGATATGCATGTCGGCACGATGGCTGTAGTTGTGCGACAAACGGTCCTGCTGAGCGATGGAGGCACGTTCAGTATTGATATAGTCGTCGAAGGTGGAGTCGTTGAGCTGGGTGCGCAATTGGTTGAAGAAGTAGCTGCCCTGCACCTCAAGCTTGTCGTCGAGGTAGGAATTGCTGTAATTCATACCGATAGCATTGGCGCGCGACACGCCATCCTGCGAACCCATGCGGTTGCCCATGCCTCCTCGGAAACCGCCACCCATACCGCCGCTCTGCTGCAGGTCATCGAAGGTGAAGTTCTGCTGGTTGACATTGTTGCTCATGCCCAACAAGGAGATGCGACGATTGCCCTCGAAGAAGTTGAGGTTGAAGCCCGTGTTCCAATAACCCTGGTCGAAGTCGAAGTTGGAACCCAGACCGCCATAAACACGTCCGAATATACCATTACGACGATATGATTTGGTGGCTAGATCCATGGCCTTGACAGTATTTCCGTCATCAAAACCGGTGAACTCAGCCTGGTCGGACTGCTTGTCGAATACCGACACCGATTGCACCACCTCGGCAGGAAGGGTGCGGAGTGCAAGCTTGGGGTCGTTTTCGAAGAATGACTTGCCATCGACGAGCACTTTCTCGACAGTTTCGCCCTGCGCCTTTACGCCAGTGTCGGTCACCTCAATGCCCGGCATCTTGGAGACAAGGTCTTCGGCCGTGGCACCGTCGGCCACCTTATAGGCATCAGCATTATAGACAATGGTATCTCCCACCTGCTTGAGACGCTGATTGCGCCCCACGGTCTCGACTTCAGCAAGCTGCTTGGGGTCTTCCTGCAACTTGAGAGCACCGATCTTCGAACCACGTCCAGGGAAGAGTGTCACATCCTTGGTGAGCATCTTGTAGCCCACGTAGGTCACTTCAAGGGTGTACTTTCCGGGATGATCGACCTCGAAAGTGAAATTGCCCTCGGTGTCGCAAATGCCAAAGGTGCCTGTGCCTCCATCGGCAGAGGTGACCTTCACGGCTGCACCCACCAGGGGGTCATTTGTTTTACTATCAACGACCGATCCCTCGGCCTTGATCTTCATGCCACGGCCTCTGCCAGGCTGTGCGAGCGCCATTGCTGCACTTGTAATAAAAATCAAGACAATCGTCAACAGACGACTTGACTGTAAAAATTTTGAACCATGCATACCTTAATATTCAAAGGATTTATTTGCTTTTTAGACGGGGTATTCAAAGGTGCGTTTAAAGCAAAAAAAGGCGTTTCATTGAAGAAAAACGCCTTTTCATTGAATATCTACTATAGAATAGAGACTAGGGTTAATAGATGACCTTGGCGGCCGGACCAATGGTGATGTTGCCATCGGCACTGAGATACTTGCCGCCGGGGCAGGTGTTGACTATGGTGAGCGTACCTCCAGTAATGGTAATGTTGCCATCTGCCTTGACACCAATCACGTTGGTTGTCTTGCCATCGGCTACTTCCTTTTTGCCGGTGAGAGTAATATCTACATTGCCATTGGTCATCAGGAAGTCCATCGCCGTCTTGATGCCCTTGGCGCCATCGCCATCGGAACTGATGGATAGCACGGGGATGCCGTTCTCACCCTCACGGATGGTGATAGGGCCATCGCAATCGAGGCCATCGCCCGAACAGGTGAGTCCGATGGTGCCCGACTGAACGAGAATGGAGTCCTTGGCATGGACCGCATCACCTACCGAGCTGAGGACATTGACTGTACCGTTCTCAAAACTTACATAATCATCGGAAGCGATGGCGTGCTTGTAATTGGAAAGGATGTTAAGTGTACCCTTGCCACTGAAGATCAGCTGACCTTCGCTGAAAATGCAACCTTTCTGATCTTCGGCGCTGGTGGCATAATTGCTGCCATCACTGAGGGTGTTGGTGTAACCGTTCTGCGACTTGATGGTACCTTTCTTTCCACTCTGGCTGTTGATAACGGGGCCATTGGGATTGCTTAATGTGAGTCCCTTGAGGGTGGTCTTGAACTTCTTGTCTCCATAATATTTGAAGTAACCATTGGAAGAGGCACCTGAAAGCTCGAACTCCACTTCATCGTCGACATAGGAAGAATTGACAGTCACGCCGGCGCCATCGAGGCTGATAGCCACCCCATCGAAAAAGAAGGGATTGACACCTTCGACGCTGTTGCCGCTGTAGGCGAGTGTGACGCACTCGAGGCTCATTGGGAAGGATATCTGCTCGATAGCAGACAGAGTGATGGAAGTAAAGATACCACCCCGAATAACATTGATCGATGAAAGGTCGGTAGTAAACATAAGGCTATCGAGCTTGGCGATAGTCGTCATAGCATCAAGGCCGGGGAGTTCAATCTGCATAGCAGGTTCGGGCACATACTCGTCATCGTCGTCGGAAGAGGCGGCGACATTTGCAAGCGACTCGAAAGGAGTGCTCACTGCTGGGGTGTAGGTCCAGCTATTACAGACGGTGCCATTGGTCTGCACCTTGAAGCTTTGATTGCCCATCCGGATGATATAGGTGCCAGCTTCGAGGCCCGATAGAACTTCCTGTGTATGTTGGGCGTTGCCTTGCTTCACCATACGACCATTGAGGTCATAGACGATATAGTCTGACTGGCCGCTCTCGGAGAGACGTTCGCGGATACCCGCACCAGTTTCGGTCGTACCGAAAGTGAGTGTAGCGAGAGGCTGTGTGAGTGTCGAGCCATCGGTCTTGAGGACATATAGATTGCTGGCATCAAGCTTTACGCTGACGATTTCCTGCAAAGCAACCTTGGTATCACCACCAATGACCAGTGCCGGCACAGTTTCGGCCAGCACGCAAAGAGGTGCAAAAAGACTCAAGAGTAGAGAAAGACGTTTAATCATAGGTTTGAAACATTAAACTTGGAATAATAATGAAAAAATCGGGGCAAATTTAAGCGATTTGTCCCGATTATCCAAATTTTTGACTGAAAATCAATCGATAAAACGTCTAAAAGATGTGTTTTGCCATCAAATGGACAGTACACGGAGCACTGTGAGAAGCTCAGGATCGATAGGTTTCTCCTGATGGATAGCCTTGGCGAAAGGAATGTTCACGATGTGATCGTTGTGGATGCCGATGAGCACATTGCGCTGGCCTTGGAGCAGCGCTTCGATGGCAGCATAACCCGTTCGGCTGGCGAGGATACGATCAGCAGCTGTCGGACTGCCACCGCGCTGGAGGTGTCCGAGCACAGAGTAACGGACATCATATTCGGGGAACTCTTCCTTCATCTTGCGTGCAAGACCCAGCGCACCGCCATTCTCGTCCTTGCTCTCGGTCACCAGTACCATAGCCGACGACTTTGACTTGCGGAAACCATTGGCAACAAGTTCCTTGAGCTGCTCATATTGTGTTTTCTCCTCGGGAATGATAACATCTTCGCAACCCGTGGCAATAGCTCCATTGAGCGCCAGGAAGCCCGCATCACGTCCCATTACCTCGACAATGAAGAGGCGGGCATGCGATGTGGCAGTATCGCGAATCTTATCGACACATTCCATGATAGTGTTCATTGCAGTATCGTAGCCGATGGTTGCATCGGTGCCGGCAAGATCGTTGTCGATAGTGCCTGGAAGGCCCACAATTGGCAGGTCATATTCTTTGGCCAAATAGGAAGCACCGGTGATGGAGCCATCGCCTCCGATGACAACAAGGGCATCAATGCCGTGTTTCTTCATGTTCTCGTATGCAATCTTGCGGCCTTCGGGAGTCTTGAAGTCCTTCGAACGAGCCGTCTTGAGAATTGTTCCGCCTCGAGCGATAATGTTACTTACACTCTGTGTCTTGAATTCCTCGATGTTGTCCTCAATAAGGCCCTGGTAGCCTCGATAGATACCATAGACTTTAAGGCCACTGAAAATAGCAGCACGTGTGACGGCACGAATAGCTGCATTCATTCCTGGAGCATCGCCACCACTGGTGAGGATACCTACACTTTTGATTTCTGCCATAATTGTTAAGTTTTAAGAGATTAAGGTTTTATTTTTGTGTAAAAATTTCATGAATAGTCTTCGAAAGAGCCTCCATCTGCCATTTGGGAGTAGATGTAGCGCCACAAATCCCCACGGTTTGTGCTCCTTCGACCATCTCGGGCTGGAATTCCTCGGGGTGGCTGATGAAGTAACTGCGTGGGTTCTCCTCACGGCACACGCCGAAGAGTGCCTTGCCGTTGCTCGACTTCTTGCCGCTGACGAAGAGGACCACATCATGCTGACGCGAAAACTCGCGAAGATGGGGGATGCGGTTAGCCACCTGACGACAGATTGTGTCGCGATACTGGAAATCCTCCCTATCGTTCATCCTGCGGCAGATGATGGCTGCAAGTTCGCGGAAGGCATCGACGGGCATCGTGGTCTGGCTGAAGAGACGCACCGGTCTCGCATAGTCAATCTTGTCGAGATCCTGCATGCCTTCGACCACGATTGCCGTACCCTCGGTCTGGCCGACGAGACCATTGACCTCAGCATGGCCCTTCTTTCCGTAGATGACGATCTGCACACCTGGAAAGGACGTCTTCGAATCCTCATAGACTCGCTTGATCCGCTTCTGAAGCTGCAACACCACCGGACAGGTGGCATCGATGATTTCGATGTTGTTCCGTTCGGCCACATGGTAGGTCGAAGGAGGCTCTCCATGTGCACGTATCAGCACAGGCTTGTCATGAAGCGCTGCCAACTGCTCATGATCGATGGTGCGGAGTCCCAGCTGCTCGAGACGCGAAACCTCCTCACTGTTATGGACGATGTCGCCCAGACAATAGAGGGTTTCAGCGTCACTGAGCTGTTCCTCGGCCTTGCGGATAGCGCTCACCACGCCTGGACAAAAGCCACTATGTTCATCGACAGTTACCTGCATTTCTTATTCTTTAGCATTGATGCGATCCATGGCCCACTTCAGAAGCAGCTCGTCCTGCTGGGGGATGGTCAGATTGCTATTATCGAGCAGCAGGGCATCATCGGCCTTGCGCAAAGGAGAAACTTCACGATGCGAATCGATGTAGTCACGTTCCTCGACATTCTTGAGCACCTCGGCGAAAGTAGTTGTCGTATCTCCCTTGCCCTGCAGTTCGAGCAGTCGACGCTGGGCGCGAACCTCGGCACTGGCCGTCACAAACACCTTGAGGTCGGCATTAGGGAATACGACGGTACCAATGTCGCGACCATCCATCACGATGCCACCTTCGAGGCCCATCTTCTGCTGCAGAGCCACCAGATATTCGCGTACAAATGACAAGGCGGAAATAGGGCTCACACAGTTGGAGACGGTCATCTCACGGATCTCCTTCTCAACGATCTCTCCATTGAGCACTGTCTGCATGCGTCCCTCCTCATTGTACGTGAACGTGATGTTTATCTGGTTCAACTGCGCCTTTAAGCCTTCCGTGTCGATGGCCTTGGTGTCGGCATCCATCAAACCAGCACGCAAAGCATAAAGTGTCACGGCTCGATACATGGCACCTGTATCCACATAGATATAGTTGAGCTTCTTTGCAAGGCTCTTGGCCATCGTACTCTTTCCACAGCTCGAATGACCATCGATAGCAATTGTAATCTTTTTCATTATATATTATTTTAAAGGTGTATTAAAACGAATAATTGAACTGGAACGTCATGGTTCCGTCCCCTGCATGTGCCGAAGCATAGGCCATCATGAATGCCAACTGGCGATAATTGACACCTGCTCCCAAAGCCACACCGCGCAGGAAACCTCCCTGTCCTGAGAAACGTCGCTGGTTGCGGTAGTTGTACGAAGCAGCAAGCCAGAAATGATCGGAGGCCGTCCATTCGACACCGAAGATGAGATGATTGAGCACCATCTCGGAGTCCTTGAACGAATGCTTGATGCCACTGCCATCCACATAGTCGTGATCCCAGTCGAGCAGATGATAGGCAGTGACAGAAACGCAAAGAGGCAGATGCTGGAGTTCGCTGCTCCACCCCACGTTGATCTGAGTGGGCAGATGTTCCTTGCGCTCCTCATAAAGCGCCTTGAACTGGCCGCCCAGGTTGGTGGCGGTCAGCGAAATGGAGTTGCCCGAGGCTTCGTTGTAGTAGTTCAAGCCGAGATCTACGCCCATGGCGAACGCGGAATAACTTTCGTAACTGGTATAGAGGAACTTCGCCTGTGCCCCGACACGCAGTCGGTCGTTAACGGGATAACCGATGGCTCCTTGCAGGCTCATATCCTTCACGCCAAAACTTCCGGTCGAAATACCCTGCTCATCATAGCCGTGGAAATCGCCATAGTCGATAAAACGCATTCCAACCGACCATCCGCCCACCTCCAGGAATCGTCCGGTGTAGGCTGCATATCCCAGATTGACATCACCCATGTAACGCGTATAGCTGATGGCAACCTGCCCCGCCATTTCGGGACATAGCAACGAGGGGTTCTGCTCGGCCAATGACATCTCGGGCTCCACCACGCTGATGCTGGTTCCTCCCAAGGCAAGGCCGCGTGCCGAAACGGGCTGTTCGAGATACCCGTATCCGGTGATTTCCTGCGAGAAGGATACCGCAGTGACCAAGAGGAAGGCAGACGTCGCAACAAGGCGATTTGCCAAGCCCCGCACCCTCGGCTGACGACCGCACTTCGGTCGAAAATCCTGTTTTGTTATATAGATCAAAATAACTGAATATCTATTATTGGTTAAAGAAGATTATTTTATTCTTTAAAACGGAAAATGCACAAATTTTGTATGCAAAAATACCCTTTTTTCAGTAAAAATACAATTTTTTCGTGCAAAAAACGTTTTTTTACCCGATTTTTTTGGTTTGTATCTAAAAAAAGACTACTTTTGTGACGAGTTTTTAACCAATTTAATACATTCATATGGAAATCAAGAAAGACCCCCAAGTTGATCTCGAGCCCAGAAAAACCACCTATTGGCTCACAGGTCTTGCAGGTATTCTTGCAATCCTCTTCATCGCTTTCGAGTGGACCAACGTCACTCATCAGACCAAGAGTCTCGGTTTTGGTGATGCAGTGATCGAGGAAGAAGAAGAGATTGTAATGACAGTACAGAACAATACTCCGCCACCGCCACCGCCGCCGCCGATGCCCGACGTGATCGAGGAACTTACCGTCGTGGAAGACGACGTTGAAGTTGCCGAAATCGAGATGCAGAGCGCCGAAGACGACAACGCCACTGTTGAGGTTATCCAGCAGGTTGTCGAGACCGGACCCGCCGAGGAGGAGGAAGCTGATGCAAATCAGATCTTCACCGTCGTAGAGCAGGAGCCTGAGTTCCCAGGCGGCACCAAGGCCCTGATGGAGTACATCAGTAAGAACCTTCGCTACCCAGCATTCGCTGCTGAAAACGGCATCCAAGGCCGTGTAACCCTTTCATTCGTTGTCGAGAAAGACGGTTCAGTTACCGACATCCAGGAGCTCCGCTCACCTTCGGAGGACCTCACCAAGGAAGCTAAGCGCGTAGTGCAGTCAATGCCTAAGTGGAAGCCAGGTAAGCAGCGTGGTAAACCGGTACGTGTAAAGTACATGCTGCCAGTTACCTTCCGTCTGCAGTAATTCAATTTGAAGCCAACCCTGAGTTTCCGAGACCCTCAAGGTTGGCTTCTCTCTTTTTATATTATGGACTAACAAGGGACATCCTCCCAACGAAATGAAAAAACTAGCCGATCTAAGTGCAATGATCGAAGAGGGGCTTCATGACCTCAACTATCCCACTACAGCAGCCACTCTTTATGATCCTATTCGTTACACCCTGGAATCCGGAGGCAAGCGCCTGCGTCCTATGCTCGTGCTCATCGCTGCCAACCTCTACAACGAAGATATCCAGGCTGCCCTGAAGCCTGCTTTGGGCATTGAGATGTACCACAACTTCACCCTGCTCCATGATGACGTCATGGACAAGGCGCCTACACGTCGCGGCCGTCCTACCGTCCATGTAAAATGGAACGACAACCAGGCCATCCTCAGTGGCGATGCCATGGAGGGTCTGGCCTATCAGCTTATCGCCGAAGCTCCGCCACGTGTGCTCAAGAACGTCATCGACATCTTCAACCTGATGAATCAGGAGATCTGCCAAGGTCAGCAGTACGACATGGAGTTCGAGACACGCGAAGATGTGACCATCGAGGAATATATCAACATGATTCGCCTCAAGACGTCTGTCCTTCTCGGCCGCGCCCTGCAGATTGGTGCATACATCGGACAAGACAAGCAATATGGCAACCTCACCGACATCGGTGTGGATCGTTACGAATGGCTCGACCGCGACATCGAGACCCTTTTCAGCTTCGGCACCTCACTAGGCCTGGCATTCCAGCTACAAGACGACTGGCTCGACTGCTGGGGCAACCCCAAGACCTTCGGCAAACGTATCGGAGGCGACATTCTGGAGAACAAGAAGACCTTCCTCCGCATCACCGCCCTGGCCAATGCACCCGAACCGGACACCGAGGGCATGAGCGAACAACAGAAGATCGAAGCCTACAAGGCCTACTACAAGAAGACCGGAGCCGAAAAGGCATGCCGCCTTGCTATCGCCAACTATCATCAGGAGGCTCTGCAAGCTCTCCAGTCGATGAGTATGCCTATGCCCAAACTGAGGCTGCTGAAGGATATTGCAGCAAAACTGGAAAAACGTGACAAGTAATCATTAATAATGCCATCGGATGCCTCGACGCTATCTACCCAACACTGACCCCAGTCGCATCAAAGCCCTTCAGAAGGCGGTGAACATGGAAGGTTACAAGGAAAACGGGCAACTGGTACTGAGCTACCAGACCATACGTGATGCCCGGCTCCTCCTCAACAAGTTCCGCAATGCACAGTCGCAGTACCAGCAGTACCGCAACCAGTTCATGAAAATCAACAAGGACTACAAGGAGGAGGCTCATATGGCGCGTATGTACGTTTCCCATTTCATACAGGTACTCAATATGGCCATCCGACGCGGCGAATTGAAGAAGGACATCAAGGAAGGCTATGGCCTCAATCCAAACAGCTTTGTGCTACCTCCCCTTGATACGGATTCCGACATCGAAAAGTGGGGCAAGTCTGTCATCGCCGGCGAAGAGAAACGCATCAGCCGAGGTGGTGTGCCCATCTACAATCCGAACATCGCCAAGGTGAAAGTCCATTGGAGCATCTTCGCCGACCATTATTATAACGTCAGCCGACTGAAGGCCAATGCCGAGAAATATCGTCTGGAACTTGTGCAGATGCGTCCCATCGTGGACGACCTGCTTCACGACCTCTCCAACCAGGTGAAGAACTTCTATGCCGACTATCCATTGCAGCAAAGCATCGACAAGTGTGCCCAGTTCGGCTTGATATTCTATTTGAGTTCCGAAGAGAAAAAGCAGATCGAGGCTGAGAAACTCCAGAACACCATCGAATTTTAGGTAATGAAAATCATTGACACCCATTGCCACCTGATATCCAAGGCCTTCACATCCGATGTGGAGGCCTGCATCTTGCGTGCCCAAGAGGCAGGTGTCACCAAGATGCTCCTCGCATGCTGCGACGAAACGGAATTCCCCCAAATCTTGGAACTCTGCCGCAAGCATCCCAGTGTGCTCTTTCCGAGCATCGGCATCCATCCCGAAAATATGGCCGATGACATCGAGGCACAACTCGCCGCCACCAAGCGACTGCTCGACGAATACTGTTGCCCCGTTGATGGCCGACCGACGCGAAAACTCCCCATCGGAGAAATAGGCTTCGACCTCTATTGGGACAAGACGCGCTTTGCCGACCAGCAGAGGATCCTCAGGGAGCAGTTCGACTGGGCACTGGCCTACGACCTGCCCGTGCTGCTCCATATTCGTGATGCGATGCAGGATTTTCTAGACTTCCTGCGCCAATACCTTTTAAATAAATATAAAAGCGATGTAAATGCTGCCAATGGCCAACGCCTACGGGGGATCCTCCACTGTTACAGCGGTGATGCCCGACAAGCAAGCGAAGCTATGGAGCTGGGAGATTTCATGATTGGTGTAGGCGGTACACTGACATATAAAAACAGTAAAGTCCCCGAAGTCGTGAAGGCCATCGGCATTGATCGCGTCGTGCTTGAAACTGATTCTCCCTACCTGGCGCCCATCCCACATCGCGGGCGTCGCAACGAACCATCCTACACCGCCGATACCGCCCGATTCCTTGCTGAACTGCTGGAAATGCCTCTCGAAGAAGTGGCAAAAACGACCACCGGAAACGCCGAAAAACTCCTCGGAATCTGAAATCCCGAAGCTGACACGAACACGGCCAAAAATCACGTTCGTCGGCAAAATTATCGACGAAATGCACAAAAAAACCGACGAAATACATATCAAAAAGAGTCGAAATAGCAAAAAAAGCAAAAAAAATCGCCCTTCGATTGCATTATTTCCCTAAAAAATTTGCAAGCTAAGATATAAATACTTATATTTGCACTCGGAAAACTGTGAATCCAAAACAATACACAACTTACAAACCATTTAATAACAACTTTTAAAACACAACTCAATGAAAAAGTTCTTTTTGACGCTGGCTGCCGTAGCTGCTATGGTTCCAGCATTCGCACAGGAGGCTGCCGAAACTGTTGAGGAGTCTTCTAACTTCCACCACGTACTCAAGACCGAGTTCATCGACGGTGGTCCTGCCTTCATGGCATTCGTAGCCCTCGCCCTCGTTCTCGGTATGGCATTCGTTATCGAGCGTATCATCTACCTGAATCTTGCCGAAGTTAACACCAAGAAGCTCGTTTCTGAAGTTGAGAGCGCCCTCGAGGCTCACAACGTTGACCAGGCTCTTGAGATCAGCAAGAACACCCGTGGTCCTATCGCTTCTATCTTCACCCAGGCTCTCATCCGTCTGAAGGACGGTCAGTCACTTGAGCAGGTTGATGCCGCCATCACTTCTTACGGCGCTCTCCAGAGCGGCAAGCTCGAGACCAACCTCTCTTGGATTACCCTCTTCATCGCTATGGCACCATCCCTCGGATTCCTTGGCACCGCCATCGGTATGATCCAGGCATTCGACGACATCGTTAAGGCTGGTGATATTTCTCCAACAGTCGTTGCATCTGGTATGAAGGTCGCTCTTATCACCACCGTAGGCGGTATTATCGTAGCCCTCGTACTTCAGGTATTCTACAACTACCTCCTCTCCAAGGTTGAAGGTATTGTAGGCGACATGGAGGATGCATCTATCTCCCTCCTCGACGCTATCATCAAGATGAAGAAGTAATCAATAACAGAATTCCTTAAAAATGAAAAATATATCTAAAATCGCGCTGGTGATCGGTCTGATCGTGTCGCTGGTTGTGCTCATCCTCTACTTCGTTGGAGGTGATACCACTGCCTTGACATCAACAGGTGCCGAGACCACAGCGCCCAAGAATCTTGACCTGATGCTCTATTGGATCTACATTACTGTAGCCATCGGTGTCATCCTCTTGATCATCTTCGCTATCAAGACTGTGATCACCATGTTCCAGACCGATCCTAAGGAGGCCATCAAGTCCATCGTTACCGTAGCTGCGTTCTTCGTTCTCTTGATCGTTTGCTACGTTATCAGCCCCGAGAAGGAGTTTTCACGCGTCGTTAATGGTGAGGTAGAGACCTATTCTCAGACCACCATGAAGATGATTGACATGTGGCTCTATTCTATCTACTTCCTCCTTGCAGCAACAGTTGTTCTCGTAGTACTCTTTGCAGTTAAACGATTCATCTCCAAATAAGAATTGACCTATGGCGAAAAAGAAAAGAAAAGCACCGAGCATTAACTCGTCTTCAAGTGCCGACTTGGCATTTACCCTGCTTATCTTCTTCCTCGTGGTCACTTCTATGGATACTGACGAAGGTCTGGCACGACTTCTCCCCCGTTGGGTTCCCGAAGATCAAATTCAAGATCAGGAAATCAAAAAGCGTAACATTCTCAACGTCATGGTCAACAAGGATAACGCAATCCTTATGGGCGATGACTACATTGAGGGTTCTGTCGAAAAGCAGAACGAGCAGATACGCAAGAAGGCTATCGAGTTCATCACCGCAACTGGTCAGTTCGCTGGTGACCGCGGCCCTGAAATGAAGGAAGTCGATCCAGAAAAGTCTCCAGAACTCATGAAACTCATCGTGGCAAAAGACCCAACCGTTCGTGTTGCCAAGAGCCACGTAATTTCCCTGCAGTCTGACTACGGTACAAGCTATGAGAAGTATATCCAGCTTCAGAATGAGCTTGTTGCCGCCTACAACACACTGCGTCAGGAGGCTGCACAGAAGTATTTCCAGAAAGACTACGACGAAGAGGTTCTTTCACAAGACGAAGCAAAGGCTTTGAAGGACCTTTATCCTATGAACATCTCTGAGGCTAACGCCAAGTATTAATTATAATCAGGAAAACAACTATGAGCAAATTTAATAAAGGCGAAAAAAGAGGAATGCCTGAATTGAACACCTCATCACTTCCTGACTTGGTGTTCTCCATCCTGTTCTTCTTTATGTGCGTAACCCACATGCGTGAGGATACTCCAATCGTAAAGGTCAACACTCCACGTGCCGACCAGGTTACCAAGCTCGAGAACAAGTCTCTTGTTACCACCGTTCTCATCGGTAAGCCACGCGACACCCGTCGTGGTTCTGAGGACCTCATCCAGTTCAACGATGACTTCCTCGATATGAAGAACGTTCAGGCTACTATGGAGGCTGCTCGTGAGTCAATGAAGGAGGCAGATCGTCCAAAGATGCAGATCTCTATGAAGATTGACCGCAACTGCAAGATGGGTATTGTTACCGAACTCAAGCAGGAACTTCGTAAAGCTCAGTGTCTGAAGATTAGCTACGCTGCCAAGAAGTAATTCGCGGCACAGTAATACCCATATCAAGACCGCAATCAATCCACGTGTTTGGTTGCGGTCTTTTTCGTTTCACGATGAAATCATTTCTGAAACTTCTACTGTCATTCATCCTGCTGCTTCCCGCCGTCTCTCAGCGCGGAGAGGCCGATGATCGTGTGCCGGCATTCCCTGGCGCCGAAGGATATGGCAGATATACTACAGGCGGACGCGGAGGAACTGTCTATCACGTCACCAGCCTTGCCGACGATGGCAAGGAGGGCACACTCCGCTGGGCCATCCAGAAGAAGGGCAGGCGCACCATCGTCTTCGACGTTTCTGGCACCATCTTCCTTACTTCTGCCCTGGCTGTCCGCAACGGCGACCTCACCATCGCCGGACAGTCGGCTCCCGGCGACGGCATCTGCGTGGCCGACTATCCGTTCACCCTAAACGCCGACAACATCATCATCCGATATATGCGGTTCCGCCTTGGCAATCGTCATGTCGCCGAGCACGAAGGCGACGGATTGGGCGGCATGGACCGCAAGAATATCATCATCGACCACTGCTCTGTCAGCTGGAGCATCGACGAATGCCTCTCGGTCTATGGCAGCTCCAACATCACAGTACAGTGGTGCATCGCCGACCAAAGTCTGGTAGCAGCAGGTCACTCGAAGGGCAACCACGGCTATGGAGGCAACTGGGGCGGTAGTGGCGCCAGCTATCATCACAACCTGCTCGCCCATCATTCGAGCCGCGTGCCTCGTCTGGGGCCACGTCCAAGCACGCAACTCGACGAACGTATGGACCTTCGCAACAACGTCTTCTACAACTGGGCTGGCAATGGCTGCTATGGAGGCGAAGCCATGCACGTCAATATTGTCAACAACTATTACAAGCCCGGCCCTGCCACCGACAAGCGTAATGCTACCATACGTCGCAGGATAGCATCAGTGAATATCCGCACCACCTCCTACTGCGATCGCAAGGTGGACGAAGCCGGCAACGTCACAGGCAACTCATGGCTCCCTACCTGGCACGTGTGGGGCAAATACTACCTCAGCGGAAATGTCAATCCCGACTTCGACGATGTTACTGCTGACAACTGGACCTACGGTTTCTACAACCAGATCGACGCGTCGGGCAACGACGGCACCTACACTGCCGAAACCAAGGACACCATCCGACTCTCCAGTCCCATCACCTACGAGCTGACCACCACCCACTCGGCAGAACAAGCCTATCTGAAGGTGCTCGACTTTGCCGGAGCAAGCCTTCATCGTGACAGCCACGACCAGCAGATCGTCAACGACACCCGCAATCGCTCGGCTTCCTTCACTGGCAAGGACTGCTATCCCGGGCTCGTCAACACGCAGGACGACAACCGGCCTGCCGATGCCGACGAAAGCTGGTCGGCCTGGCCTGAGCTCAATAGCGAACTTCCCAATGAAGACTCCGATCGTGACGGCATGCCCGACGATTGGGAATCGTTGATGCAGCTCGACCCCAACGACCCATCCGACGGAGCCATGCTTAGCAGCAACGGCTACACCAATCTCGAAAACTATCTCAATATGCTGGTCGAAGAGATCACTTTCGCGCAAAACGCTAACGGCATCCCGATGGAGGGCAACCAGGAATCGTCCATCGAAAGCCATTCTTTCGAAGCTCCCTCCGACCTCTACAGCATCGACGGACGCCTCGTAGCCCGCAACGCCCTTGGTATTGATCTCTCCTCGTTGACCAAAGGCTTTTACATCTACAAGGGGAAAGGCATCCTCATCCGTTAAGCGAATTCACGCCCATCCCTTAAACCCGAAGCAAGAACATTCCTCTAATATATCAAACATAAACAAAATCACATTATGACATTCAAACGAATACTATTGAAGTTGAGCGGCGAGTCGCTCATGGGCGAACAGAAGTACGGTATCGACGAACAGCGTCTGGCCCAGTATGCCCAGCAGATCAAGCAGGTTGTCGATAGGTTGTCGATATGGGCATCCAGGTAGGCATCATGATTGGCGGCGGCAACATCTTCCGTGGCCTTTCCGGAGCCAACAAGGGCTTCGACCGCGTCAAGGGCGACCAGATGGGTATGCTTGCCACCACCATCAACGCTCTGGGTCTTTCGTCTGCCCTGAAGGCTGTAGGCGTAGAAGGTCACGTCTTCACCGCCATCCACATGTTCCCCATCGGCGAGCAGTTCTCCAAGTGGCGTGCCATCGATGCCATGGAGAAGGGCGAGGTAGCCATCTTCGCAGGCGGCACAGGTTGTCCCTACTTCACAACCGATACTGGCTCAGCACTGCGCGGCATCGAGATCGAGGCCGACGTGATGCTCAAGGGCACACGCGTCGATGGCATCTACACCGCCGACCCCGAGAAGGATCCGACGGCCACGAAGTTCGACAAGATCACCTACGACGAGATCTACAACCGCAAGCTCAAGGTGATGGACCTCACTGCCACCACCCTTTGCCAGAACAACAAGCTGCCTATCATTGTCTTCAACATGGACAAGCCGGGCAATCTCGTGAAACTTCTGTCGGGCGAGAATCTGGGCACCCTCGTTTACGAAGGCTAAGCCCCCCAAATCTTTCCCATTGTATAATAATGGTCTAAAAATCTGTCTTTAAGGGCAAAAATATTTCCATTTTCTTGGAATTTTCAAAGAAATGTCTTATCTTTGCCCCCACAAAAACACAAAAACCTTTATATCTATGTTAGACGTTAAGAAAACCATTAAAGATGTTGAAAGCAGGATGGAGCTTACCGTGCTGCATCTTGAGGATACCTTCGACCACATCCGTGCAGGCCGCGCAACCGTGAAGTTGCTCGACGGCATCAAGTGTGAGTGCTATGGAACCATGATGGAGATCAGCCAGTGCGCCAACTGTTCTTGCCCTGATGCCAAGAGCATCGTCATCCAGCCTTGGGACAAGAGCATGCTCAAGGTCATCGAAAAGGCCATCATCAACTCCTCGCTTGGCATTATGCCCGAGAACAATGGCGAGATCCTTCGCATCGGTCTCCCACCGATGACCGAGGAGCGCCGTCGCCAGCTCTCCAAGCAGTGCAAGACCGAGGCCGAGAACGCCAAGGTTGCCATCCGCAATATCCGTCGCGACGCCATCGAAACGCTCAAGAAAGACATCAAGAACGGCCTTCCCGAAGACGTTGAGAAGGATGCCGAAAACACGATTCAGAAGGCCCACGACAAGTTCATCAAGAACCTTGAAGCTGTCTATGCTGCCAAGGATCGTGAGATCATGAGCGTCTGACGCACTTCTCTCAACAGCAGGATGAGAGGACTCGTCGTCAGAAACACAGGATTCTGGTATATGGTTCTTCCTGAGGGCAAATGCCTTCGGGAAGAATCATTGCGTTTTGCACAGGCGGGGTTCGACGACGGGCATCCCGTGGCCGACAGCATCGTGCCCTGCAAGATGAAGGGCAACTTCCGCCTCAAGGGCATCCGCACCACCAATCCCGTGGCAGTGGGCGATGTGGTCAACTACGAGATGAATCGCGAAGGGTTCGCCTTCATCAACCACATCGAGACGCGACGCAACTACATCATTCGGCGTTCGAGCAACCTGTCGAAGCAGGCCCACATCCTCGCCAGTAACCTCGACCAGGTGATGCTCATCCTTACCGTGGCGCACCCTGCCACGGCCACCACATTCATCGACCGCTTCCTCGCCACTGCCGAAGCCTATCGCGTGCCCGCCGTCCTCGTCATCAACAAGATGGACATCTACACCGACGACGAAAAACGCTATGCCGACGACCTTGCCTATCTCTATCGCTACATCGGCTATCCCGTCCATCTCATCTCGGTCAAGACCGGCGAAGGCCTGGACGGACTGCGCGACCTGCTCAAGGGCAAGACCACGCTCCTGGCGGGCAACAGCGGTGTGGGCAAGTCCACGCTGCTCAACTGCCTCGTCCCCTACGCAAATGCCAAGACCGCCGAAATCAGCGACACGCACGACCAAGGCATGCACACCACCACCTTCTCGGAGATGTACGAGATGTGCGACGACAATTCGACAAAGGGTTGCTGGCAGAGCGAAGGGCACGAAAACACCTATCTCATCGACACCCCCGGCATACGCGGCTTCGGCACCATCGAATTCGAGAAGGAGACCGTCGGGCACTATTTTCCCGAGATCTTCCGCATCTCAGCCGAATGCCGTTTCGGCAACTGCACCCACACCCACGAACCCGGCTGTGCCGTGCTCACAGCACTACAGGAACACCGCATCAGCCAATCACGCTACGACAGTTATCTGAGTATCCTCGACGACGAGGACGAAGGGAAATATCGCGAATGAGACTGTACACTCTCATCATATCACTCCTATCCCTCATCGCCACCGTTCATCTAGCGATGGCACAAGAAGTTGTGCCGCCGACCCAATCCTCAACCGACCTTGACTCTCTCCTCGCCCAACTCGGGAAGCGGGCCCTCAAGCAAAAGGACCTCGAACTTGGATATCTCGACCTGAAAGCCTATACCACAGGAACCTCACAATGTCTCCGTCGCGGCCTTGTCGCCCGACTCATTCCTCATCTTCTTCCTTTCCAGTCACACACTAGCGAACGTCTCGGCTTCGAGGCTATGAGCCACGTCCACTACCAGTGGCCCGGCGATATGCACCTCAACACAGTCGGCTTGAAGTCCAACAGCCTGCGAAAGGCACGCAATGTGATGGAGAAACTCTACGAGGGTATGCTCCCGGCTTACGCGGTGCGCCATCATGGCGACTACGGCAGCACCCGATCGTTCGTCCTCCCCTTCTACGACCAGGGACTCAAACGCTACGACTTCCAGCTTCTTCCCATCCACGACAGCACCTATGTGAGGCTACGTGAAGCGGGCATCAATCCCGACACACTCGACCTCTGCCTCATCGGCTTCAAGCCCAAGCATTATCATCACACCCTGCTCAAAGGCAATGTGCTCATCGACCGCCGCACGCTCAATGTACTTGGCTTCAAATGCAGCGGACATCTCGACCTGGCCCGATTCCAGACCACCATACACTACGCCCCCGACACGCTGCACGGCAACGTCATCGTGCCCAGTAGCAGCGACCTCAGCATTCGCTACCACATCCTCAACACCTACGCCCGCAACGACTATCACACCCTCTATCATTACGTCGATTTCACACCCTTTGACAGTCTGGACAAAAAGACAGTTCCGCTCGACCTTACGAGGTTCTACCAGGAAGAGAAGATCGAAGAAATGGACTTCGATGCCCTGCGTCCCATTCCCGTTCCCCCGACCATCGACTCGCTGATCTATGCTCCTCGCCCATCCTCCAGCTCCAGGCCACATCGTCAACGTCGCAAGATCTACCGCGGACTGGAAGAGTTCTCCGAGACGTTGTTCGACGGCACACGTTTCGGCCCCGAGGACAATCGTCTGCGCATCTACGGCCCACTCGACCCCTCCTATCTGGGTTACGACAAGTTCAACGGCTTTACCTTCCGCGAACGTGCCCGCTGGACAAAGCGCCTCCACAACGACACCGAGCTCTTCATGCGCGGCGAACTAGGCTATGCCTTCCGACTACGCGAGTTACGTTACCGCCTTCTTGCCGAATGGACCTACCTGCCCAAGCGACGCGGACGCTGGACCTTCGAGGTTTATCGAAACAACTCCACCTTCTCCAACAAGTTCATCCGCACTGTCAACGATGCGCTCAAGGCAGACAAAGCCAAAGATATCAACTTTGATTCGCTCGGCATCGAATACTACAAGCGCTACGAAGTTGAACTGAAGCATAGCTTCGAAATCACCAACGGCTTGATGCTCCACACCGGCGTGGAATACTCCTTCCGTAATCCCGTACGGCATGGTCGTCGAAAGATCTCCAAGGAGCGTCTCGATGAGCTCGTTGATTCGTATTATGCCGATTTTGCACCCTACATTCGTCTCGAATGGACCCCACGCCAGTATTATTGGTACAAGAATGGCTACAAGGAATATATCCACAGCCCCTCTCCGACCATGGCTTTCGAGATCTCACGTGCCATCCCAAGCGCGTTCGGCACCGACAGCAACTACGGCCGCATGGAGTTCGATATGCAGCAGACAATCCGACTGCAACGCACCCGCTACCTCTCCTATCACTTCGGCATGGGCAAGTTCTTCAACCAGAAGGGCGAATATTTCATCAATTACCGTTATTTCGAGCGCAGCAAGTATCCCACCGTGTGGGAAGACGACCGCATCGGCGGCACGTTCCATCTGCTCGATGACTACTGGTATGCCTCGTCGCCAAGCTACGTGCAGCTCCACGTGATGCACGAGACGCCCTTCGGCCTGTTCCATATGCTGCATCCGCTCTCCCGCTTCGTCATCAAGGAACGCATCTACCTCGGCGCACTATGGACCGAAGGACACAGCCTTTTCCACGAACTAGGCTATGGCATCGACAACAACTATCTCAACGTCGGATTCTTCGTAGGCTTCAAGGATGCGAAATACTACGATTTCGGTTTCAAATTGCGCATCGAAATCGGGCGACACATATAGTACAAAGGGTATAAAATCGAGTAGGAGGTAAACACTAATCACAGGTGTTTATCTCCTGCTTTCATGTTTGCCGACCTCTCACACCACCGTACGTGCCGTTCGGCATACGGCG
>ONNR01000038.1 GCA_900319235.1 uncultured Prevotellaceae bacterium | reverse complement strand
ATTCTATCTGTATCCCTGCTTGACAAGACTCCAATCCGAGAATTGCTCTTGAAAGCAAAAGGCCAAAATTTTGAGCAAAATGATAGCAGCCAACTATTGCTAAATTTAGAATTCTAAACTTTTAGGATACTAGTGAAACTGTTTCATGATGTCAGTCGTTTGAACGTGTCGCTTGTCGGGCGAGATAGGTGAACACGTGGTCCATGTCGGGCTGATGGAATCGCTCCTTCAGTTCGTCGGGCGTGCCGAGGGCGCTGATCTTGCCATCGACCATGATGGAGATGCGATCGCAGTATTCGGCCTCGTCCATGTAGTGGGTGGTGACGAAGATGGTGATGCCGCGACGGGCAGCGTCGTAGATGAGTTCCCAGAACTGGCGGCGCGTGGCAGGGTCAACGCCGCCTGTCGGCTCGTCGAGGAAGACGACGCCGGGCTCGTGGAAGATACTGACTGTGAAGGCCAGTTTCTGCTTCCAGCCCAAGGGCAGCGACTTCACGAGGTCGTTCTTGTGGTCGGCGAACTGCAGTCGCTCCAGGACCTCGTCGGTCTTTCGACGGATGACGTCGTCCTTCATCCCGTAGATGCCAGCAAAGAGTCGGATGTTCTCGGCCACGGTCAGGTCCTCGTAAAGCGAGAAGCGCTGCGACATGTAGCCGATATGTCGCTTGATCTGCTCATACTCCGTGCGGATGTCGTAGCCCACCACACGGCCTGTGCCGCTCGTCGGTTGGTTCAATCCGGTCAGCATGTGCATCGCAGTGGTCTTGCCTGCACCATTGGCACCGAGGAAGCCGAAGATCTCGCCCCGCTTCACAGTGAACGAAATGTCGTCCACCGCATGGAACGAGCCAAATGCCTTCACCAGGTGCTCCACCTCAATCACGTTCTCCGTAAGCTGCGATTCAGTCGCAGCCCCTTTCTCAATCCCCGGCGGATTGAACACGTCACTGAACCGGTCGAGTATCACCTCCGGCGTGTCGATGCCGCGAATCTTGCCGTGGTCGAGGAAGGCAACGCGTTCGCAGCAACGCACTTCGTCGAGATAGGGCGTGGAGGCCATGATGGTGATGCCGCGTTCCTTGAGCATCAGCAGCATCTCCCACAATTCCTTGCGGCTCACGGGGTCAACGCCAGTCGTCGGTTCGTCGAGCAGCAGCACGCTGGGCGAGTGAACTAGGGCACACGAGAGCGCCAACTTCTGCTTCATGCCGCCCGAGAGAGCTCCGGCCTTGCGGTTGCGAAATCGCTCGATTTGCGAATATATGGCGCGGATGCTGTCGTAGCCTTCTTCGACGGTGGTGCCGAACAGGGTGGCGAAGAAGGTCAGGTTCTCCTCGACGGTCAGGTCCTGGTAGAGCGAGAACTTGCCCGGCATGTAGCCCACGCGCTTGCGTATCTCCTTCATGTCGCGCACCGTGTCAAACCCATCGACGAGAGCCGTGCCTGCTTCGGGCAGCAACAGGGTGCAGAGGATGCGGTAGAGCGACGTCTTGCCGGCTCCATCGGGACCGATAAGCCCGAACACCTCGCCTTTGGGGACGGCAAACGACACGTCGTCGAGTGCCTGCACCCGTCCGTACCGCATGCTTACGTTTTTCACTTCTATGGCATTCATTTCTTTCTGCCTTTATTTCAGAAACTGGGTCGCTATGCGACCATTTCTTCTTAGAATTTCACTTCGCCGTACATGCCAATCTTGATGAATCCGTCGTTCTTGACACGAACCTTGACGGCATAGACCAGGTCGGCACGTTCATCGTCGGTCAAAATGGTCTTCGGGGTAAATTCCGAACGACTGGAGATCCACGAAACCGTGCCGTCGTATTCCTGCTTCTTCCCGTCGCCGTAGTCGGCGAAAACCTTCACCTGCTGCCCGGTGCGAATGCTCTGGAGTTGTGCCGAAGTGACGTAAGCACGGATATAGACCTGCTCCATGTCGGCCATCTTGAACAATGGTTTGCCAACTGCTACGAATTCGCCTCGTTCGGCGTACTTTTCGAGCACGGTGCCTTTAAGCGGAGCCATGATGTGGCATTTGCGCAACTGGTCGCGCAGTTGGTCGATCTGCACTTCGGTGGCAGCCATCTGCTTGCTGAGCACATTCGTGTTGGTCGAGAGGGAGGAGAGTTGTGCAGCCAGCTGGCGCTGCAGCACCTGCACAAGGTTGGTTGCGTCGTCGAGCATCTTGCTGGGTGCGGCACCATCGGCAACGAGTTCCTTGTAGCGTTGCTGCTCGGCCTGGGCCTTGGCGAGTTGCTGGCGCGTGGCGCTGGTTTGTTTCTCCATGTCGGGCTTCTGGCTTTGATAGACTTCCTGCGTGGCTCGTGCCTGCTGAAGTTTGAGCCACGTCTGGGTGGTGTCGATCAGTCCCACTTCGCTTTCGGCTTCGATCTCGTCGCCCTCGTTGATGGCGAAGGTCAGTAGCGTGCCGTTCTGTTCGGCCGAAACGGTGGTTTCCGTGGCCTCGAAGGTGCCTGTGGCGTCGTATTCCTTTTCACTATTTCCGCAAGCCGCCAGCAGAAGGGCAGCGCTTGCTATGGTTATGAGCTTTTTCATATCTTGTGTTTAATTGTTGGTTGTAAATTTCATGTCATAGACCTCCTTCAGCAGCTTTATCTCATGCATCGACTGCTGCACGCGTGCCGCATTTTCGGCGTTGATTTCCTTCACCAGGTCATTCACGTCGATGATGCCGTGGGCAAGCTTCGACTCTGCCGCCTTTCTGACCGACGAACGCAGGGCGATTATCTCCTCGTCGTCGTTCATCAGTCGGCGATATTGCTCGATGTTCTCGTTCTGCTGAATCAGTTCCAAACGGTTGTTGAAGAGGAAGACTTCGCGATTCGTCTCGGCCATGTCGCGCTGCAGGCGGATTTTCGCCTTGTCGTTGCGGTGGGTGTAGAATGCGCCGAGGTTCCACGACAGGCGGGCGCCCACCATGCCGTTCCACGACCAGTCGTGCGACATCATATCGTCAAACATGTTGTAGCCAGGATAGCCATAGAAGCCCGTAGCGAAGAGCGAAAGCTTGGGCATCAGGGCTGAGTTGAGCAGACGCTCCTGTGCATTGGCAAGGCTGAGTTGGGCATCGATGGCCTTGAGTTCGGGACGCTGGGCCACATCCTGCGAGGGGAGGGCAATGAGCGCCGGCTTCTCTACGTGGGTCACTTCCATGCCGCAGAAGGCCGAGAGCATTCTCATCACCGCCTTGCGCTGGGCATCGAGGGTCGTGGCCTGCTGCATCACGTTCAGTCGTTCGGCCTTGACGGCCTGGTAGTCGCTCTCCGAGGCGGTGCCGCGCTTCCACATCGAACTTAACTTCTGCTCGTTGGCGGCGAGCAGCGACTGCAGGTCGTTGTTGAGCGCTATCTGCTCGTCGAGCATCAGTAGGCCGAAATACATCTCGTTCACGCGGCGGCGCACCTGGTACATCGTTACCTCGGTCTGCGCTTCCTGCACTCGACCTTGCTCGCGGGCAATGTCGCGCTGGCTGCTGATGGCGCCTCCGTCGAAGACCATCTGCTGCACGTCGATGCCGACCTTGTACTGGTCTTTCTTCAGTCCTTTCAAGTCGAGTCCCATCTGCTGATAGATGGTCTGCATCTGATCGGGCCACGCGACAACATCGCTCTGATAAGTCGCCTGTGCCGAAGCCGTCACCTGAGGAAGCCATCCTTTGCTGAGGTTGCTCACCGTAAGGTCGGTGGTCTTCTCGATCAGCCCGTATTGGCTTATTAATGGATAATTGCGCTCCGCTGCCTGCTGGCATTCCTCCAGCGTCTGCCCTTGGGCCAACAGCGGCAGCAGCATCATTGCTACGAATAATCTTTTCATACGTTTTTCCTTCATTTGGTTTTGATGGTGCAAAGATACGGCGTTTTTTTCAATCTCCCGCTATCTTTTGAAGGGGAAAAATGTTCTTTTTGTTCGATTTGTTTACAAAAAGAGTGTAAATAACCAATTTTTCATTATCTTTGCACCATCAAAACGTGATATTTTATGGAAAAACAGCCGAAACTGATGGATTTCTCGCGGATTCACGACATCCTGGAACCGCACTACGAGCTTTTGCGCGAACATATATATATTAGTAAGGAACTGGGCATTCTGCATGGCGACCGGCAGGTGTTTGGTTACATCGTTCAGCAGCGTCCGCCTTTTGCCATCGACGACCATCGCTTCGGTCTCATTCTGCGTGGGCAAGCCCGCATCAACTTCAACCTCGTCGAGAAGCAGTTGGAGGCCGGGATGCTAGCCTTTCTTGGGCCGGGCACCATCATTACACCCGTCTCTTTTTCCGACGATCTTGAGATCTTCGGTATGGCACTCTTCAATAGCTTTCCCATGCCTTTTGCCAGCGGCATGATGCCTTCGTCTTTTAGTGGACAGGTGCGCGACTTCCAACTCAAGGTGGATGAGACCGATTTTGACACGGCCCGACGCATCCTTGAGACCATTCGGCAACTTGTGACTCAGCCCGACTACAATCGGCAGACTGTCAGCAGTCTTGTGGCTGCGCTGATGCATCATTACGACGGGCTCTATCACCAGCAGACCGAACGCCAGCAAGCATCGCTTTCGCGCGAACAGACCATCTTCGACCGGTTCATCTATCTGGTCAACCAGCATGTGGCCCGCGAACATCAGATTGGATTCTATGCCGCAAAGATGTGCCTCACCGAGCGTTATCTCGGCACCATCATCCGACAGGCAAGTGGCGTCACGGCCAAGGAGTGGATCGACCGCGCCCTCGTCACCCGCATCAAGGTCGAACTGAAACATTCCGACAAGACCATTGCTCAGATTTCCGACGACCTGCTCTTCCCCAATCCTTCCTTCTTCAGCAAATATTTCAAGCGCCTGACGGGAATGACGCCATTGGAATTCAAAATGCAGGAGTGAGGTCGAAAAGTCGCCAAAAGATTTGGTAATGTCGGAAATAATGCGTAAATTTGCGCCGTCTTAAGCATACGATTATGATCAAATTAAAACAATTCACTAGCGTAGAGGAACTTTACAAAAACAGAAAAACTCCTACGGGAGAACTCATTATGGATGCGCTGATTTTTGCGCTGAATAACACCCGAACCATACAAGCCAACGAAATCGCCTTGTTTCTCGATGTGAACGATAGGTCGTTCCGCGAGGCCGTGAATCTGCTGACAGGTATGCAGATCAAGGACATCGTGCAACATTGGCGCCTGCTACAGGCCAAGGACCTCTGGGAAGAACAGAAGGCTGGCTTCAATAGTGTGAAGGAATTCGTCGCTGAGAAGTCGAAGGATGCTCCCGAGGGATTCCTACTCTCGAAGCAGGTGAAAGACTCGTATAAGAATGAAGTAAGCCTCCAACGATTTGAAGAGGTGGCCAAACGTTGCGGATGGCGTTCGTATAAGAGTTTATTGCGTGTCGCCAGTCGATTCGGTGTTTCATTTGAGATAGAAAAGCGAGTCAGAAGACAATAGCACAATATCGGCCAAGATTGTGCTACTAATTTTCGCAATAGCACAATATCGGCCAAGATTGTTCTGTTAATTTTCGCAATAGCACAATATCGGCCGAGATTGTGCTACTAATTTTTGCAATGGCACAATGTTGGCCGAGATTGTGCTGCTAATTTTCGCAATAGCACAATATCGGCCGAGATTGTGCTACTAATTTTCGCAATGGCGCAATGTTGGCCGAGATTGTGCTACTAATTTTCGCGATAGCACAATGTTGGCCGAGATTGTCCTATTATTTTTTGCAATAGCACAATGTTGGCCGAGATTGTTCTGTTAATTTTTGCAATAGCATAATGTTGGCCGAGATTGTCCTGTTAATTTTCGCAATAGCACAATGTTGGCCGAAATTGTGCTTATGATTTTTGCGAAAGCACAATAACAGCCGAAATTGTGCTATCCCCTTCCTAACGCCTTTCGTTTGGCAAAAAAAGTACTCAAATGTTGGCAATATGTTGACTTTTTATTCCGATTGGTTATTTTTTCGGCCGATAATTTGGCTATTTGCCCAAATTTGAGTAACTTTGCCGCCGTTATTTCGTGTTATTTAAAAATTTAGTCATTCTGTGACACCGTTACATTCTCATCAAAAACCGGGTCTGGTCCTGTACAAGTGGTATATCAACCTCATCAACAGTACGCTGATGATCCGGAATCGTTACACCGTAGGCAAGGAAAATATCCCTGCGAAAGGGGAGAAGTACTTCATTGCCTGCAATCATCAGAATGCTGCCAACGACGCTATTAATATTGCCTTTGCCTATCCTGTTGATTATCTGCAGCACTTTGTAGTTCGCGCCAACGTCTTTTCTCTCAATCCAGCCATTACGTCTTTCCTTTCGTGGCTGGGCCTGATGCCTGCCTTCCGAATGGGTTGGGAAGGTGGCGAAGCACTTGAAGAGAATTATAGGCTGTTCGACCGCCTTGCTGTTCGTATCAATCAGGGGCGCAACGTGCTGGTATTTCCCGAATCGGGTCATACGCAGGGACATTACCTCGATCCGTTCTCGACGGGTCTTGTCCGCATGGCATTCCACACCGCTAAGTACAACGATTGGAAGGAGGACATCAAAATCCTTCCTACTGCACATCATTACAGCGATTATCACGACGCGCAGTACGACTTCCTGTGGATGGTGGGCGAGCCCATCTCGCTGCAGCCTTACTATGCCGAGTTTCAGGAGCATCCCTATCGTGTGATGCGTGAAGTGACGCGCAAGATGCGTGCCTCCATCCAGAGCATGATGCTCGACGAGGGTCAGGATCATTATGCCGAGAAGGACTTCCTGCGTCGTTCGGCCCTCAATCCTGCCACGATGAAGAACCTGCCTTTGCCCGAGAAGCTGGCCGAGGACAAGGTCTATGTGGAGCAGCTCAAGCCCTTGATGGACAATGAGGAGCTCGTCGAGCAGGTCGATGAACTGATGGAGTGCGAAGAGAAGCTGGGCATCCGCGACACGATGATGGCTGAACCTCCCTCATGGGCAGGAACGTTGGCCAAAGGCCTTATGGTGCTTGCCTTGCTTCCGCTTTGGATTGTGAGCCTTTGGCCCCACATCATCTGCTACTGGGCACCGCTGGCACTCCTCAAGGAGGACAAGATGTTCACCAACTCCTATCGTCTCATCCTCTCCATCGTCGTCCTCTATCCACTTTTCGCCCTCATCACCTTGCTTGTGATGGGTCTGGGCTTTGGAATGTGGTGGCAGGCCCTCGTCTGGATTCTGCTGTGGATTCCGATTGGCAAATTCTGCTGGTGGTATTCGCAGCGCGCCCACAACGTCATCCGCGCTTTGCGCTATCTGACCCATCCTTCTGAGGTCAAGGCCATCGCCCGGATTAGAGAGAGCATCAAAGAGATTATCGCCGTCGGAAACGTGTATAAGAAGGTCGTTTAATCCTCTTACTCATTATTATATTAATCCATCCCACTCATTAAACAATTCCTACTATGGAGCAGAAAATCCCCTACAAGATCTATCTGGCTGAGAACGAGATTCCCACACAGTGGTACAACGTGCGTGCTGACATGAAAGTGAAGCCCGCTCCACTCATCAGCCCTGCTGATGGACATGCTTTGACCCTCGAGGAGATGAACCCCATCTTCTGCGAAGAGCTGAACAAGCAGGAACTCGACAACGACACGGCTTACTTCGACATCCCGAAGCCCGTGCAGGAGTTCTATCGCATGTATCGTCCTTCACCACTCGTTCGAGCCTACTTCCTGGAGAAGGCGCTCGGAACGCCTGCCAAGATTTACTATAAGTTCGAGGGTAACAACACCTCGGGTTCTCACAAACTCAACTCGTCCATCGCCCAGGCTTATTATGCCAAGGCACAGGGTCTGAAGGGTGTGACCACCGAGACCGGTGCCGGCCAGTGGGGTACGGCATTGAGTATGGCTTGTTCGTACTTCGACCTCGACTGCAAGGTCTTCATGGTAAAGGTGTCGTACGAGCAGAAGCCTTTCCGTCGCGAAGTGATGCGCACCTATGGCGCCAATGTCACTCCTTCGCCCAGCATGACCACAGAAGTGGGCCGCAAGATTCTTGCCAACCATCCTGGCACTACCGGTTCGCTTGGCTGCGCTATCTCGGAGGCTGTCGAGACTGCAGTCAAGACCCCCGGCTATCGCTACGTGCTTGGCTCGGTGCTCAACCAGGTGCTGCTCCATCAGTCCATCATCGGCTTGGAAGTGAAGCGTGCGCTCGATAAATATAACATCAAGCCCGACATCCTGATTGGTTGCCTGGGTGGTGGTTCGAACTTCGGCGGTTTTGCTTCACCATTCTTCGGTGAGATTCTGCGTGGTGAGGCCAACTACCACCTCATCGGTGTGGAACCCGCTTCGTGCCCCAGCTTCACCCGTGGCAAGTTCGCCTACGACTTCTGCGACACGGGTATGATCTGCCCACTTGCCAAGATGTACACACTTGGCTCGCAGTTCATTCCTTCGGCCAACCATGCCGGTGGACTTCGTTTCCACGGCATCAGCCCCATCCTCGCACAACTCTATCACGATGGATATTTCGAGGCTCGTGCCGTCGAGCAGACTGCTGTCTTCGAAGCTGCCGAGCTCTTCGCCCGTGCTGAGGGTATTCTGCCTGCTCCCGAGTCGAGCCACGCCATCCGCGTTGCTATCGATGAGGCCAACAAGTGCAAGCTCACTGGTGAAGAGAAGACCATCGTCTTCAACCTCTCGGGCACCGGCTACTTCGACCTCGTGGCTTACCAGCAGTTCAACGATGGTGTGATGACCGACATCATCCCCAGCGATGAAGCCATCGCCGAAGGTCTTGCCAAGTTGCCGAAAATTGGGAACGAGTAATTCGTGATAAACCCCATGAATCTGCGCTCCTGCGTCATATTCTTGATCGCTTTGATATGTGCTGGCTGTACATCGACACATGAAAACTGTGCCGTGTACAGCCAGTTCGCATTGGAAGAGAACTTTGGCAACGAGGAGTCTAAGCCCGATACTACCGTCTTTTCCTCGCTGACCTTAGGGCCTGAGTGGTTGTTCCCCAATGGCTCTGTGCAAGGCATGACGTATGTCGATGAACGTCCAGAGACGATTGTCCATGGCATTTCGATTCCTTGTGTCAATATGTCATCGAAGCAGAACGGGGAGATCCCTTGCCAAATGGCTCGTCGTATCCAGTCGGAGCATTTTGCCGTGATGGTCGAGATGTTCTTCGAGCCTAAGGATGGCGATGCGGCGGGATTGATTGTTTCGACAGACAATTCTTCAAGTTCACAGGTGTCCAAGGGTTTAAGCTCCCTTTTCTTTTACCGCGATTTAGCTGGTCTCTCTCTGCGTCGTATGAATGACCAAGGCTTCGATCTCCTTGCTGAGTCCGAACTTTCCGACTTCGTCACTCGCGTCTATCTCCGCATAGAGCGCAGCGGCCCTCTCTTCTCTTTCTTCTATCGTTACGAAGGCAGTGGCCCCGATGATTGGACCCAAGTAGGAGATGCTATAGACATAACCTCCGATTCATCAAGTGATGTTGATGCCACCCTTATCGGGTTATGTGCGGTGCAATTTGAAGATAAATGACTTTGTCCCATAGTTGCCGATGACTCAACAACTATGGGACAAAGGTACTGTTTTGGTCGTACACTAATGTTATTGTGCACATAGATTATGGAATTGTCTTTTGCTATGCTGCAATAAAAGACTTCATTACTTACAATGATTATAGTAATGCAACTGTCATATTAACTGACTGATTTTAGCCCAGTAGAAGTATGCTTCTGGAGATTGCCTCTTCAGTCTGTTTAATTTGTTCGATAATTTTGGATTTATGTCAAGAGCAGCTATTGACATAGGATCACCATTGTATCTTTCAATTTCCGTTTGTCTCTTTTCAAGTAATGTTGCTAAATAAGCTGCACGTGAAGCATCAATAATGGCATTCTCAATGAAGTAATCACCATGGAACATGAATGACTTGATACGGCTAATGCCTCGCTGGAGCATCGCAAAATCCCCTTTCCCTTCTGCACCACGAGTAACAAGGCATAGAGAAGTCTGTCGAATATCCTCAAAGATGAGTTGAGGGTTATTCTCCAGCCCTCGATATGACAATTCCACCTCAGCGATACGTGCAAATGATTTGGATGTGACTTCCAGATTGTCAACCTCATCGAAAAGGCGAGCGATGTCATAAAGCTGCTTGATGATTTCCATGCTACAATCGCGTGCTCCACCTTCATGATTCTTCTTGAAATAAGGAATACCTGTAGTGTTGGGTGCATAAGCAGTCAGTTTGTCGCCAAGGATGTCTCCTATTGACGGTACTTTCACGACATTAGGTGTCCCGTCTATTTTCAAGAATGGCCCATCAATAGGTAATTCCAACACTTCTTCATAGTTGCAGTCTTCATTCAGAACATCAAGCAATATGCTTTCCTGCCTGTCGCTGTCATTAAGAAATGCAACTTTATAGAAGAATTTTGCATGAGACTTGGGAATATTTGTACCACGCTGAAAGCGTTCTACTGATTTATAATCAATAAAACCGAAATCCTTATAAGACTTCAGATATTGTTCTATGTCAGTCCCAGGAGGACAAATTATGTCGATGTCGATTGATAATCTGTGGTGACCGTTCTTCAGGAGGAGCATCAAGCAGGAACCGCCCTTGAAATGGAATGAACATCCTGATTGTGCCAGCATATCCAAAAGTGAGAAGGCACGAATTACTTTCTCTAAAATATTCTTATCATTATATTGGAGTTCTTTTGACTTTTGGTCAATCCAACCCGTTGTGAAACAGTCTTTGCTAATCATTTTGTCTGATTGACGAGTTCTTGTATTTCTTGACTGATGCTTCTGCGTTTAGCATAGCGCATAAGTCGCTGTGTGTTGATTGTGTATTGGTTAAAAGCCAACTGGTAGATGTTCAAGGACTCAGATCCGCGCAAATAGTCGAAGTCTGCATCCTTTTGAGTATCAACTAACAGTTTTTCCAAAGTGGGAACCTTTATACCGTCTGTCTCCACCAGAGGAGACTCCGTGACTAAAGTTTTCACGATGACACATTCTTCACGAAGGTCTATGTAATCGTACATGAAGGTGGCGTTAGGTTGTCGATACACATTCTTATAGAGTTCTTTCAGACGGATGAAAACCGATTCAACAGCATCGCGGTTCGTTTCAACATATATTGCGTGATTGATTGACAGATGATGTTGAATGGAGGAAAGTATGCTTCCGTCATAGACACAGAAGTCTGTAAAAGGAAGATCCGCTTTCATCTTCAAATAGATTTCCTTGGCTAACTTTGAAGGTTTGTAAGTAAATGGTTGCTTTTTGGTAATGGTATAAACACCCTGGCCGACTCGTACCAGTTCATTGTCTTTAGCCAACTTGCTAAGGTACTGTCGAGCAGTTGCAGGCTTCATGCCACAAACTGTTGCCAAGATATTGGCATTAATCATGTGGTATGTTTGGGCAATCTCCAGTATTTTTATCTTACATGCATTCATATTCACTTGATTTCGGATGCAAAGATAATATAAATCTGGCAATAAACAAAATTTGTTGCCGAATTTATATAAAATAATCCTTGATAAATGCTATTTTCTGAAGAAAAAAGCATCTTTATATTCATTTTTCAGTTAATAAGTGACGATTCATACTTGTGTTATATATGAAAGATTAAGAGCCAACGATTATCGTCGGACGAACGGTAAACGTTGGCGCTTATTAGTATTGCCAATAAGAAGGATATTCACGAATTGATTGAAATCCATGTATGGCTATTGTATCGTGAGATGTCAATAAAAAACTCATTGTTAGGTAATAATCGTCAATCCATGTGGCAGTGAGGATAACGCTCCTCGCCTTATTCAGTATTTTAGACACTCGATAAAATTCTTGACATTCAAATATTTCATTGCCTTCAGGATCATAAAAATCCTTTATACCGAATACAACGTCTCCCCAACGATTCCGACGATAGCCATAATAAACAGTATCCACCCAGCTATACATCGGTTCCCCCTTCATCGCCAAAACTTTGTTATAGCTCATTTTTCTATAAGGTAGTTTGATGTATGGGATATATCCATATAAAGGACACAAACATTGATGCCATTCAAAGGAGAATGTGTGTTCATGATTCCCATCACATTGGTAATCTGTGCCAGGATCTTCAAGATACTTAATGGAATCATACTTGTATCCCATATTCAATTCTTTCCATTCTGGATGAATGTCGTTCTTCGTACAACTTAACAATGTTGTTAAAGAAATGATAAATATAGTTATTTTATTCATAGCAATTAGAGTAAATACTAAACTTTGCCGTAATTCAGGGTACAAAGATATGTATTTTTTTAAGATAATCTAGAATTCGCATTAATTTGCTTGCAAATATACTACTTTTTTTTAAACGAACAAAATATATCGGGCGTTTTTGAATAATTTTAAACTTTATTTTTGAAATGTTTTGTCCTCAGTTTTTGAAAACTTGCATTTTGTGGTCGTAATGGATAATACCTGGCGGATGACTGGCCAGTATATCTTGACCGATTTGTTGCGAGAGTTGGACGATTGAAATAAACCTTTACTCAATAGTTTTTTCTCAGAAAGAAAAAAGAAACAATAATTGCCAATTATACAATGCAATTTCTGCAAAAATAGGGTTGTATGATGAAATAATTTCAGAAGAAATTGTATTTCTGAATTTATTTTTTTACCTTTGTAACGCTCAAAATGTTAAAGTATACTTTAAAATAATTTCGCATTTTAACAAAGTATACTTTAAAATATTTTCGCATTTTTAAGTTTTAACAACTAGTCTAACAATGAAAAGAATTGCAATCTTATTTGTTGCCACGGCGCTCAGCGCGTTGGCAGCAACTGCACAAACTGAAGTTGGAAAGTTCTCTCTGAAGCCGATGGCAGGAATCAATGTTTCTGACATCTCTGCGGACGATGAAGTCAACTACAAAGCAAAAGCCGGCTTCACGGGAGGCGTGGAGGCCGAGTATGGTGTTACGCCTTGGCTCGGTGTTTCCTTGGGTGCAATGTATTCCCAACAGGGAGCAAAGATAAAAGCTTCATTAAGTGAATTCGGAGTCAATGAGGAAGGCCAGCAGGTCGCTGTCCTGTTGAGTATGAAAGGTAAACTGAAAGCCGACTATATCAATATGCCGTTGCTGGCCAACTTCTATGTTTGGAAAGGATTGGCAATCAAGACTGGCCTACAGGTCGGTTTCTTGGTGAACGACAAGATGAACGTAGACGCAGCTATGGCTCGCGTTACAGTCCCTGATACTGACAAAATAACTTATGTGGATTTATCAAAACCTTCAACAGACAACTTCTTTTCCCTAAAATCCGCAAGCAATCTCAATGGCAATCTCAATTGCAGTAAAGAGCTTGAACACTATTCATCATGATAGTATGAGCGTGAATTTTGTCCGATTTGTGCATACCTTCCCCTTACCCCACAATGCGACTTGAGGCAATACGCAGATTAAAACCATAAGGAACGGACTTTATCCGAATCCAGTTTTGAAAGGTCTTGCATAAGCCCGGTTTTCAGTATAGATATTCAGCACGTATTGCCTTGCTGTCATGATCCACTTGGCAGGTACGGAGATGAAGCTGAAGACAAAAGCCTTTATGCGACTCGTTTCCTTGAGCCCGAAAGCCTTGGTGTCAAGCTTGCTAATGATGGTCTTATAGAAATTGTGTATCAATGCCGTAAGCAGAAGGAATACGGTGTTCTCTGACATGAACGACTTGGGGAGCCTGTTCCAGCCGAATCCGTTGTTCATATCATCGAATATACGCTCTTTGCCCCCACGCTTGTTGTAAAATTCGACGATGTCTCTTGTTGATGAGTCGTAATCGTTGGTAAGAATGCATCTGTAGGTGTATTCACCTTCCCACAAGTCAAGCTCTCCATCCATGCGCTTTTGTCTCTGAATGACAAGACGATAGCACTTGCCTTCCCATTTCTCAACAAGAATGGAATTGAGTTCAAACTGGATGCCGTTGATTTCCTCCGTCTTCCATCCCCTCAGTGAAAACAAGTCATCGTAGAGCGAACTGCATCTGTTGGCG
>ONNR01000045.1 GCA_900319235.1 uncultured Prevotellaceae bacterium | reverse complement strand
ACCCGACCAGGAGTGACCCTCTCCTGGACCTCCGCTCAGGGGTCTGCCCCTAAGTACCCCACAATCATGAACATTAATTGATTTCGACTATGGACATATCATTGAAACAATACCAGTCGCTGAACATATCGGCATCCGCTTCGTTCTCTACTGCCCAAGGCCGGGAGAACGAGCGTCGTGACTGGACTGAGGAAACCTATCAGGCCAAGAACAAGCAGCCTGGTAACCGCTACGACTGGTCGAGAAGACATCTCAACTTTGAGGTAATGAGTGGTAAGAAGATTACTACGAGGAACGGTAAGACAGTCTATATCCCGCCAAGGATTGTCCGTCTGGGCACTCAACGCAAATCCCTAAAGAAAAGATACGAGCAGCGACTGAAGGAACTGAACTTCAAACCTTGGAGGGAGGACGCGCCGAACCAGCCGAACACCTGCGTCGATTTCGTACTTAGCGGCGATCATGACCGCATGACGGAGATTGCTTTCGGCAAGCCGATGGACTTCGACTGGCAAGAGGACAACAGTTGGGTCAGTCTTGCCGACGATCCCAACCACCCTGGTATGAAGATGATTGAGACAATGGCCATGGACTACTACGACTTCCTCTGCCGCAAGTTCGGCGAGGAGAATGTCATCGGCCTCGAATGTCACCTCGACGAGACCACCCCGCATTTCCATGCGCTGGTGATTCCCGTTGCCGAGCGGGTGAAGCGCGGCAGGGTTGGCGGCTATGAACTCGACCCGAACGTGGAGAGCGACGGCAAGGAACGTCCTGAGCACATCACCACCCGACAGTTTGAACGGCTGAAAGAGGAAGAGCAATCCTTCTACCGACCTGCAACACCAAAGAAGGTGCTCACCGTCAGCTATTCCCACTATTTCGGCGAGACGAAGTATGAAGAATCGCAGTCGTTCAGGAAGTGGCACGACATGCTGCACGATGAAGTCAACATCAAATGGGGACTGGCGCGTGGCGAAGATACTTCGCTGATGACGGCTGAGGAGCGCAAGGAGCATCGGAAGAAGAACAAGCGGCAGTTGGAGCGCGAGCGACTGTTGGCTCTGGAGAAAGCGGAAGAGGCCGAGAAAAAGGCTCAGGAGTCAGAGAAGAAGGCTCTGGAAACTGAAAAGAAAGTCGATCAGGCAGCTTGGGCGCTCAACAATTTTGAGTCATCACTGGACGAGAAACGGGAAGCATCGTCAAAACTGAATGATTCGATAGACAATGCCCGCCAGGAACTGAACAGGATCAACAAGGAGAAGGAATCTGCGAAGAACGAGAAGACCGCATTGGAGCAGAAAGCCAGAGAACTGGCCGATGCCGTTGGCGACCCGTCGGAGTCGGTGGCAATTAAGGGCTTCTGCGATACGGTCTTTACCTATAACCCGAAAAGCAACGGAGCCGTTATCGAGAACTTGAAAGCGAAGGGCAAGACGAAGATGACAATGATGGACGTGATTATGGCGGCATTTCAGGAGGTGGATAAGGTCAAGAGCCAGAAGAAATCAATCTTCACTAATGCCGATGAGTTCAGAAGACAGCAGAACAATGAAATCAAGAGCATCATGACCGACATGCAGACTATTCTCCGCAGCTTCGACAGTGCCCACATAGAGGAACTGACACGCAGAAGTCGGGCGATAGTTAAACAAGAGCTGCGCCAGAATGCCATCGCCATCCGCAAGATTCAGCAGTACGACGAAATGCAGCGTAAGGGCATAACCGTTGAATCCTACGAAAAAGCCAAGGAGAAGGCAGAAGAATACGACCATTCACATCAGATGTTAGAGACCGTCTGGTCCGGATTATGGGATGCAGCGAAAGCCATCGCCAATCCGCGACTCGACGAGTACGTCATGAACGATAGGGAAAAAGAAATTATCAGGAATGCCATCCGTGAGAATCCGAAAGACCGTCTGACCGATGCGGGCTGGTTGCTGAAGAACGCTGCTGTTTTCCGCGATATATGCGACGACACGAAGGCAGGGGTCTATCAGATTGGTGCAGAGTCGGGTGTCAGCTATCTGGAGAAACTCGGACTGGACTTGGCCGAAGGCGTGGCCGAGAATGTGGAACAAGTCGCTGCAACCACCGCCTGTCTCTTCTTTGGTTTCCTCGACGAGGCCACCACCATCTCAGAGTCCTATGGCGGTGGCGGCGGTAATAACGAACTGCCCAAGAAGAAGGACAACGAGGACGAACTCTCCTTCGCCCGCAGATGTCATCAGATGGCCAAGGCCATGCATGCACCGAGGTATAAATTAAGGAGAGGGTAACCCATTGTAACGATGCTCAATTATCGTTAATTATCAGGCGGTTTTTCACTATATCTCACCAAAAATCACTACCTTTGCAACCAAATTCGGTGAAGTATGGAACAGAAATTCGGGAAAAACAGTATTGACATCAAGGCGCTGCGCGAGTTCTGCGAGCGCGAGGGCAAGATGGTGGAGTACCGTAAGGGCGAACAGCTGGAGCGCGAGGGCGACCCCGCACGATGGTTCGGCTTCGTCACCGAGGGGTGCTTCAAGTACGTGACTCACGGCATCAGCGACGACAAGGAGCACATCACATGGTTCTCGTTCGAAGGCGAGTTTGCGGGCGACTATCCCGCCTGCCTCGACGGTGGCCCCGCGCTGACCACGATCGAGGCGATGGTGCCTACCCGCATCATCCGTGTCAGCGGCGAACAGCTGGTGAAGCGGTTCAGTCAGGATAAGAAGTCGATGGATCTGCGCACTCTTGCTGCAGAACATATGCTTAGTCAGTATCGTGCCCGCTACATCGACTTCCACCGCGCCACGCCCCTCGAACGCTACGAGTTGCTGCTCCGCCGCTGCCCAGGCATCGCCCGCCATCTCCCCCTAAATGCCATCGCCTCGTTCCTCTGCGTCACTCCCCAACAGTTGTCACGCATCCGCAAGGCCGTCACGTTTTCGGAGAAATAATTCCAAATATTCACAAAA
>ONNR01000039.1 GCA_900319235.1 uncultured Prevotellaceae bacterium | reverse complement strand
TGCAGCAATGATGGATAGATATCGCAACCGCGATTTCAATGCTTCTTGCTTTGCCTTAAGCCGCAGGTTTTCCTGTTCGCGAAGATGATAATTATAGAGTGAATTAGTCAGTGCAACGACCTCTTCGTCACGCAACTTACGCACCTCCAGTTCGAGATTGGAAAACTCTGTCATATAGCGGAGTGCTGCCTTGGCATTACCACGTTTTGTCTCGTAGTCAGAAAACCAAAGTGTTGAGTTCGACCGAGCATAAATGGACCCCATTTCATATAGTTTCCTAAAATAGGGAACTGCCTTCTCGCTCTCTCCCATCTTCCAATAGTATTCTCCATACATGGTACAGATGGTTTCAAAATTGCCACGAGTAATTCGAGGCTGGAATGATTGCAGAATAGTTGCTACCTCATCAAATCTTTTGAGTCTTATTAGGCAATGGCATTTCTGCGTAATTAGATTATCAAGATTGATAATATCACTATATTCAGAGGCTAATTGTGCTGCTAAATCATATAAGTTAATGGCTTCTTCATTGTCTCTTGCAGTAGATAGAACACCTCCCAAATCCTTCAAACACAAAACCATTCCTGTAGTGTCATGGTAAATACTATCGATTTTATATGCCTGTTTGAAGCTTTCAAGAGCCTCTTGATAAAGATGTTGTCCCTCGAGCAGATATCCCTTCTGTGCCAAGATGGTACCTTTCAACTTCTCATATCGCTTGGCATTAGCCGCGGGTAGTTTTCGGAAATCGAGTTCATCCAGTGAAGTTTGTGCTTTCTGGAAATAATCGATGGCCAGAGGAGCATCGCCAAGTTCACTATAGACGCGCCCTGCGTAATAATAGGCTTCGGGCAGCTTGTTGGGGTCACCCCCGTGCTCATAGTATTGTAGGATGTCGAGAATCAGGCTGTCGGAAGTCAGGGGCAGGTCTGCCTTGTCCTGTGCCTTCAGAGTCATCAGATCATATAAATGACGAACAGCTGGCTGCGATGCTATCATCTCAGTCTCCACACTCCGAAGCAATGCCACCGCACTGTCGGGATTGACATACGCCAAGCTATCAGCAGCTTCGAGAACTGCAGGATACTGCAGCCCTCGGCTGCACGAAGCAAGAAGGCCGGATAGGATGGCAACAATCAGACAAAGAAGCAAATGTTTCATTTCTGATGAATGATGTCCTCGATGATGTCGAGCTGTTCTGCGCTGAACGACTGGGAGTCGAGCACGCGGAGGTTGTCTTCGAGCTGGGCGACGCTGCTGACACCGATAATGACGGAGGTAACTTCGGGGCGACGCAGGCACCAGGCAAGTGCCATATCGGCCAATGACTCGCCGCGTTGTGCTGCCAGTTCTGCAAGGTCGCGTATCTGCTGGAGGAGGGTGGGGGTGAGGTCATCGGGTGTGAGCGCCTCGCGACGCGACATGCGGCTGCCCTGCGGGATGCCGTTGAGATAACGGTCGGTGAGCAATCCCTGCTGCAAGGGACTGAAGGCTACGTAGCCCACGCCTGCATCGGTGGCACTGGCAAGGATGCCTCCCGTGTCGTCGTCCTGATAGAGGATGTTGTACTTGCCCTGATAGCATAGGCAGGGCACATCGCGCTCACGCAGGTAGCGATAGGCGAACTCGGCGGCTTCGAGCGGCCAGCGCGAGATGCCGACATAGAGCGCCTTGCCTCGGCGCACGATATCGACAAGCGCCTGTAAGGTCTCTTCGAGCGGTGTGTTGGGATCGTAGCGGTGGCTGTAGAAGAGATCGACGTAGTCGAGGTGCATGCGCTTCAGACTCTGGTCGAGCGACGACATGAGATACTTGCGCGAGCCCCAGTTGCCATAGGGGCCGGGCCACATGTCGTAGCCTGCCTTGGTGGTGATGAACATCTCGTCGCGATAGGGACGGAAGGAGAGGTCCATCATACGGCCGAAGGTCTCTTCGGCGGTGCCATAGGTGGGGCCGTAGTTGTTGGCAAGGTCGTAGCACGTGATGCCGTGGTCGAAGGCATAGTGCATCATGGCCTTGCAGTTGGCGAAGTTGGAGATGCTTCCGAAGTTGTGCCAGAAGCCGAGGGAAAGCGCCGACATCAGGATGCCGGAACGTCCGGAGCGACGATACTGCATCAGACCGTCGTAGCGATCGGGGTTGGGGGAGTAGATGGGGTCGATCATGGGATTGAGGGAGGTTATTAGGAGACCCCCTCAATCCCCCTGCTTAGGGGGAGGACTTGATTGTTGGTGTTTGGTTCTTCCCCCTAAGCAGGGGGATTAGAGGGGGTCTGGTTTATTTGTTTTCAGCCTTGGCGGCTGCGGTGTCAGCGTGGAGGGTGGGGTAGGCGATGCGGGCGTGGTTGATGGTGATGAGCTGGGAGATGAAGACTTCTTGGCACTGCTGGAGCTCGTGCAGGGTGATGTCGGCATCGTTGAGACGACCATCGGTGAGGAGTTCGTTCGTGAGGCGCTCCACCAAATCGCGAATGCCCTTGCGGGTAAGGTCCTTAAGGGAGCGGGAAGCGGCTTCGATCTTGTCGGCTATCATGACGATGGCCTGCTCCTTGGTCATAGGGTCGGGACCGGGATAGGAGAAGAAGTCGTGGTCGGGCTCCTGGTCGGGATGCTCGTTGCACCACTTGATGTAGAAATATTTCACCTGTGAGCGTCCGTGGTGGGTTCGGATGAAACCCAGGATGTCTTCGGGCAACTTCTGCTTTTCGGCGAGGCGGATGCCGTTGGTGACATGCTTCTTGATGGTCTGCACGGCATCTTCGATCGACAGTTCGTTCAGCGGGTTGTTGAGCTGCTGATTCTCGGTGAACATGTTCGGATTGGCGAGTTTGCCGATGTCGTGATAGAGGGCGCCGGTGCGCACCAGGGCGATGTTGGCACCAATCTCCTTGGCGGCAGCAGCCGAGAGGTTAGCTACATTGAGCGAATGGTTGAAGGTGCCGGGAGCCTCTTCGGAGAGGCGGAGCAGCAGACCCTTGCCCATGTTGCAGAGCTCAACGAGCATTACGCCCGACGTGTAGCCGAAGATGTTCTCGAAACTGTAGATGATGAGGTAAGACAGCAGCAGCAGGATGGCATTGAGGACCATCATCGTTGCGATGGATGGTGAGATGCTTGCCAGGGTGGCCTGGTTGGCAAGGGTATAAATGAGATAGGTGCCTAAATAACCGATGCCTGCAAAGAGGGCGGTATGCATCAGTTGCTTGCGGTCCTGCAGACCATCCTTCAGGCTGAACACGATGACCATGCCAACGATGCTTTGGATGATGACGTATTCGAAGCGGGAGGGCGCAATGAAGGAGCAGAGCAACACCATAACCATATGGCAGAAGAATGCCGTGCGCGAGCCGAAGAAGGTGCTGATGAGGATGGTGACGATGCCGATGGGCACCAGATAGACCGAATTGATCTCCATATGACTGGCGATGGACGTCAGGATGGCCATGATGGTGATGGAGCCGATGATGACGAAGATGTTGGCCTGGCGGATATAGATATGCCTGCGATAGAGCCCAAGGAAGACAAGGATGCTGCTGAGCAAGAGAGCGACAATGGAAAAGCGCCCTATCCATTCCCAGGCAAGGCCTGATGAAAGGCTGCGACGGTGCTGCTGCTCCTTGCGATAGGAATTGATGATGTCGAAGGTGCGTGGGGTGACAATTTCGCCGTTGTCGATGATGCGGCTTTCGGCAAGCACTACACCGCTGGTGTAGCTGACTTGCTGGCGCAGACGCTTGTATTCGAGGTTCATGGCTGCGGTGTCGCTGACGAGATTGCTGCTCAGGAGCCGCTGAAGGGGCAAGGTTTCGTATTCCTTGGCAAAGAGCGAGTCGCCGCGCAACAGCTCATAGGCCTGCATTTCGGTGAGGAGCGTCTGCTTGGGTACGGTAGTGACCACGTCGCCATCGATCAGGATAACGTCGGCAGAATGGATTTGGGCCAATCTTCCCTGCTCCTCGCCGGTGATGACACCCTGGCGATAGATCTGCTCAAGCGTCTGCTGTAGATGGGTGCTGGCCTCGGCAGGAAGTTTGCCACCCGTCTTCTGGAGCTGACGTAGCGCATCCTCGCTCACCTTGGTGTCGAAGGTGTAGCGGGGGACGATCTGATTGCGGATACTGTCCTCAATCTGCATCACAGCGGAGTCGCTGCGGAGAATCGGGAAATCGTAGGGCGCGATGAGGCGGGCATAACGCCATGGCTTGCCCACTTCATACTCATAGTGGAAATTCTCTTGACGTGGGAAACACCACGTGATGATGAAGATTGCCAAGAGGAAGAAGAGGGTGCGGACTACGATCTGGCGGGTAGTTAGTTTTTGCTTGGGCATAGAAGGGGCTGATGAGGGCAGCCAAAGATGGCTGCCACATAGACAGGGTTATAAATCAAGGGTTTTCTCGATGTTGCCAGGCTGACCTGCGGGGCGGGCCTTGGCGGGCTGGCGGCTGGCGGCGCGAAGTTGACCGAGGTCGGAGAGCTTGCGGTTGTAGGCGGGCAGATGCTCGAGGCGTTCGATGAGTTCCTCGTTGGTGAGGTCCTGCTCGTCGAGGACGTAGTAAGCCTTGCGCGTGTCATCGAGCAGCATACGGTTGGCAGTCTCTTCGCCATAGAAATGACGGATGGCCTCGATACCGTCGATGGGGTCGGTGGCTGTGCGTGGTGTGGGAGCAGGTGGCGTCACAGGTGTAACTGGAGCAGTTGGAGTAACAGGGGTTACTGGGACTGCCGTGGCTGCAGGAGTGACGGGCGTAGCCGGGGCAGTGGGTTCGGGCTGGTTGAAGAGGGAGGGCTCAGACGAGGGAACGGTCGGGGGAACAGGAGCAACTGGTGTCACTGTAACTACCGGTGCGGCCGGAGTTACTGGTGTAGAGGGGGTTGTCGGAGCAACGGGCGTAACAGTTGGTGTCGGTGTTGGTGTCGGCGCTGGTGCTGGTGCAGTCTCGGGTTGAGCGACACGGAAGGAGGTCTGTCGTAGCTGCTCTTCGAGGGCTGCAATCTTTTCACGAATCTCGCGCTCCTGCTGTTCGAGTTTCTTGCGCTCGATTTCGGCTTCGATGGCGCGGATGATCTCGAGTTTCTTGTCGCAAGCCTGCTGGTAGGCTATGTCGAGGCGTGCGATTTCGTCATCGAGCGAATCGTCGATGGTGAAATTTTCGGCCTTGACGGCAGCATCACGAAGGGCAGTAAGCAGGATGTCGGCAGCCTCCTGATAGCCGTCGAACTCGCCAACCTGGTTCTTGTGTTCGGCAATGGCTGCACGCAACTGCTGCTGCAGTTCCTTGACCTTGTCCTCGAGCTGGGCTCCGACGATGATGTCACCGGTGTTGTGGTTCATGGCGAAGCCGCTGGCAAGAAGGATGATGCGGACATCCTCACCAAGCTCGTCATCGTACATGGCACCCCAGATAACTTCGATGTCGCTGTTGAGGCCATCGACAAAATGGTTCATCTCGGCGATCTCGGCCATAGAGATGGGGTTCTGGTGGCTGAAACAAAGTTCGAAGAGCAGGTGCTTGGCATCGGTGATCTTGTTGTCCTGAAGCAGCGGAGAAGTCTTGGCTGCCTCGATGGCCTTGCTGAGGCGGTTTTCGCCGTTGGCGCTACCGGTGGAGATGAGAGCCACGCCACCGTTGCGGAGAGTGGTAGAGACATCGGCAAAGTCGAGGTTGATGTATCCGCGCTTGTTGATGATGTCGGAGATGGACTTGGCGGCAGTGGTGAGCGTATCGTCGGCCTTGCTGAAGGCGTTGCCGAAGTTGAGGTCGGGATAGATGTCGATGAGGCGGTTGTTGTTGACCACGAGAAGGGCATCGCACCACTTCTCGATGGACTTTACGCCTTCGAGCGCCATGAGGATCTTCTTCTTGCCTTCGAACTTGAACGGGATTGTGACAATGCCGACGGTGAGGATGCCGAGTTCGTGGGAGATCTGTGCCACGATGGGTGCGGCACCGGTACCTGTTCCGCCACCCATGCCTGCGGTAATGAAGACCATCTCGGTACCATCGGACAAAGCCTGGCGGATGGTTTCGGCATACTGCTCGGCGAAGTTGCGAGCGATTTCAGGCTTGGCACCTGCACCGAGTCCTTTTTCGCCGATGAGGAGCTTGTTGGGGATGTTGGAGCCTTCGAGTGCCTGCTTGTCTGTATTAATAATGAGGAATGAGACATCCTCGATTCCGGTTTCATACATGTGCTCGACGGCATTGGAGCCGCCGCCACCTACACCGACCACCTTGATGATGGAGTGGTTCTCTTGGGTAGGTTTGAAATCGAACTCGAGAGCTGCATTGTTGATATCGTTCTGATTTTCCATATATGCTGAATGTTAAATTATTTCTGACCAGTGAAAAGATCCTTGACGAAGCGTCCGACGAATTCGCCGAAGGTAGTGGAAGGACGTACCTCCTCTTCGGGTTCCTTCTCGGGTTGGGTTTGTTGCTTCGGATCGGTTTGGGGTTCGGACTGTACTACCGGCTCTGGTTCGGGCTCGCGATCGGGGATTTCGAGCGTTGGCTCGTTGTTGTCGGCAGGAGCAGGTTGTGGAGGAGTGACGGTACGAGTGACAGGTGTCGGACGTGGCGTCTCGACCACAGGGGTAACCTTGGGTGCCTGGCAGTCCTCGGTGCAGGACGAGAGGAGAGACAGGAGGTTGGTGAGATGGGGTTTGCGGTCGCTGCCCAACAGGGCGGGCACGTGAGAGGCACGCATTTCGACCTGCGGGATGGAAAGGCGACGCAACAGGAGAGTGGTGATGCCATTCTGATAGGCAGCACCACCAGTGAGGATACAGCCTGCTTTGAGCTGGTCCTTGAAGCCTGATGCTTCGATCTGATGTTCGATGTTGGCGGCAATCTCCTCATAGCGGCAGAGGGCGATGTTGTTGAGCTTGCTCTGCGGGATGGGGAGCGCCCTTTCGGCAAACATGGCGCTGGGGGCGTTTCCTGCGGGAGATTCGGGTGTCACCTCCAGCGAGACATCGCTCCAGTCGCGCTTGATGCGCTCGGCATCGTCGTAGTTGCAGCCTGCCGACAGTATGTCGTAGGTAACACATTCGCCACCCAATGGAATGACGGCAAGGTGCTTGAGTTCACCGTCCTTGTAGATGGAGACGGTGGTAGTGCCAGCACCCATATCGACAAGGATGCAACCATCCTGGCGTTCGGATCTTGTGAGAATGTTGGCTGTGGCGATGGGTAGGACGATGATATCGACGATGCGGATGCCGGCGCGGTCCATGGCGGCACGGATGGACTCACGGATGCGTTTCTCGCCGACGATGAGCTGGTGCTGGTTGTCACTGATGGGCTGGGAGTTGAGCACGTCGTAGTCGGGAATCTTGACCGATGGTTGCTGAACAAGTGAATGGAGCGACATACCGCCTACGCCGACATAAGCTGCGGCGATGGGGGTGCGCATGCGATTGCCGAGTTTCTGTATGAGTGTGCGGATGTGCATGGCCGTCTTTTCTATATTGACAATACGGCCATGGCTGATGCAGTCGGACGAAACCTCGCTCTCGATCTGTATATTGGTGAGGGTTCCGTTCGACAGATCCTTCTCGGCTGCGATGGCCAAGATGCGTGAAGAGCCTAACTGGATGGCACAGGTAAGGGTGGACATGGGGGAGGGGAATATTTAGGGATATTTGGGGATTTGAAGGGATATTTGGGGATATTAGGGACAATACAATCGGTTGGTAGGGAATGGGACCCAAGAGACATTTGTCCCTTATTATCCCTTAAAATCCCTTAGATTCCCTTAGAATCCCTTGATTTATTATTTTTCTCCTACGACCTGGCCATGGAACTTGACGTTGATGGTTTTGTAGAAGTTCCAGCCCTTGCGGGTGAGGACCTTGTCGTAGAATGTACGTACATTATCGAGTTTTTGCTGGGTGTCGTCGAACGAACCGATGAGGATGGTGTGGTCACCGATTCGCGGGATGAGTTCGGCATCACCGTTTTCGCGAATATAGATCTGTGTGATTTCGGCCGACCAGAAGTCGTCGCCTTTGAGGAAGAGGGCGAAGTCGTGGAGGGGTTGGATGTGACGTGCCTTGACAAAGCCCGTGACGAGGGGCAACTGGATGGCAGTGCCAAACTGGGCGGGCATCATAGCGCCATCGCGATCGATGTAGAAATCGGACATGGAGTGTCCGTCGCCGGCATTGACAAGCGTCGAGCTCTTGACACGCATGATGGGATTGCGCTGTTCGATGTCGATGCGCAGAAGGCTATCGGGCGTGTGATAGCACGAAGCGTGGCGCACCAAGCGGTTCTTTTCCTCGATGTACTTGGCAAGTTCAAGAGTATTAACCTCGGAGTATGGCTTACCCTTGAAGCGGAATCCCGGCTTGCCTTCGACGAGCTGGCGTATACTGGCCTCGGTGACGAAGTGGGCATCGTCGCTCGGATAGTCGATGGTAATGAGCATGCCACGATAGCGGGGTTCGTTGCGCCAGAAGCCATAGAGGTAGCCGGCTCCCAGCAGGTAGCCTAAGAGGAGGGTGACGCCTATTGCCTTGAAGATGGTTTTGACCATATATATTATTTATGTGGCAACCAAGCTTGGTTGCCTCGTTAACGGGGGATAGGGGGAAACGGGGCGAAGGAGGTGCTTACAAATCGGCGAGGGCCTGAGCGGCGGGAGCAACGAGACGCTCGATGTCGACACCGGCACCCATCATGACGAGGACATCGAGCTGGTGGGCCTTGCGGAGCGCGACGAGATAGGGGACAAGGGTGGATATTTCGACCAACGACTTGTCACGACTGTCAATCTTGTCGAGGAGCCACTGCGAGGTGACACCTGGTATGGGTTGCTCGCGTGCCGGATAGATGGGCAGGAGGATGGTGCGGTCGGGGATGGCGAGCGCCGAGGCAAAGCCATCGACCAGGTCGTGGGTGCGACTGTAGAGATGAGGCTGGAAGCAGAGGGTCAGGTGACGCCCTGCAAAGAGCTGTCGTACGGAATGGAGCGATGCACGGATCTCGTCGGGATGATGGGCGTAGTCGTCCATGACGACGAGGTCGGGGCGCTTGATGTAGAAGTCGAAGCGACGCTTGGCTCCGCCGAAGCTCTTCAATCCCTTGCGCAGTTCATCTTCGGTGCAGCCATTGAGCCAACAGATGGCGAGGGCTGCTGTGGCATTGTCCACATTGATGGGTGCGGGGACACCGGGTTCGAGGTCGCGGAAGATGTGTTGTCCCTCCTTGATGACAAAGTCGAAGAGGATGGTGCCGTTGCCGATGCGGACATTGGTGGCATAGAAGTCGGGGAGTTCTCTATCATCGAGCCCCGAAGTATCAGGTACGACGTCATATTCGGCATAGCGCACTTCGGCATTCGGTCGGCAATCGACCTTGATGCCACGATGCTTGAGCAACAGGCCACCAGGACGGATGAGTTCGGTGAAATGGGCGAACGACTCGCGATAAGCCTCTTCGGTGCCGTAGATGTCGAGGTGGTCGGGATCGCACGAAGTGATGACGGCCATATAGGGCGAAAGCGTGTGGAACGAACGGTCGAACTCGTCGGCCTCGATGGCAACCAAGTCGCTCTTGTCGCTGAGCATAAGGTTGCTGTCGTAAGGCTTGAGGATGCCGCCGAGGAAGGCGTTGCAATCGACGTGGCTCTGCTTGAGCAGATGGGCTATCATCGAACTGGTGGTAGTCTTGCCGTGGGTGCCAGCTACACAGAGTCCGCGCTTCTGACGCGTGACGATGCCGAGCAACTGGCTGCGCTTCATCACCTGGAAGCCGTTCTGCTGGAACCAACAGAGCTCGCCATGGTTCTTAGGGATAGCGGGCGTATAGCAAATGATGCACGTGGCAGGATCCTTGAAGGCAGGATCGACGGCATCGATATTGTCTTCGAAATGAATGTCGATGCCTTCGCTGATGAGGGCATCGGTGAGTGGTGAGGGCGTCTTGTCGTAGCCTCCCACCTTGTATCCGTTGGCATTGAAATAGCGCTCAAGGGCGGACATGCCAATACCGCCGGCGCCTACGAAGTATATGGATTTCATTTGTTCTTGGCTTCTTGGATTACAATCGCTGCCACAGCATCGGCAGCTCCGAAGTGTGCCATGGCATGGGCGTTCTGCTCCACCGTGGCGATGCGCTGCTTGTCACCGACCAGTTGGATGGCTTCGCTGACGAGTCGGGCAGGAGCCTCCTTATCGGGGATGAGTATGGCGGCATCGCGGTCGGCGAGGGAGCGTGCATTGGCCGTCTGATGGTCTTCGGCTGCTGTGGGTAGCGGAACGAAGATCGCGGCCTTGCCGATGAGGCTGACCTCGTTGACGGCACCGGCACCCGAACGTGAGATGACGATGTCGGCGGCACGATAGGCTTGTGCCATGTCCTTCACGAAGACAGTGGGATGGATGAGGACAGTTTCGGGAGAACCATCGGCACCCACTGGGTGCATGGCAGCTACGGCGCGTTCCCACTTGTCGCCATCGGCCTTGCCCGTCTGCCAGAGCACCTGCACACCAGCCTTCTGGAACTGGTCGAGTCCGGCGCAGATGGCATTGTTTATGCTGCGAGCGCCCAGACTGCCGCCAGTGACGAAGATGGTGGGCCGATTGGGGTCGAGCCCAAAGGCACGGCGTGCCTCTTCGACAGTGGACGTACACTCGAGGAGGGCCTGGCGCACAGGATTACCGGTGACGACAATCTTGTCGGCGGGGAAGAAACGCTCCATGCCGGGATAAGCTACGCAGATGCGACGCGCACCATTGGCAAGTTTCTGGTTGGTGACACCCGCAAATCCGTTCTGCTCATGCAGGATATAGGGCACGTGAAGCGCAGCAGCGGCCTTCAAGGCTGCTGCACTGGCATAACCGCCCACGCCGACAGCGGCATCAGGTTTGAAGTCTCGGATGATCTGTTTAGCCTGACGGATGCTCTTCCACAGGTCGAACAGCACCATAAGGTTGCCGGGATGGAAGAGTGGACGGATGAAGCCGCGCACCGGTAGTCCGATAATCTTGTAGCCTTCGGCAGGCACCTTTTCCATTTCCATACGGCCCAAGGCTCCGATGAAGAGTATCTCGGCATCGGGTTGCGCCTTGCGGATGGCATTGGCTATTGAGACAGCGGGAAAGATGTGGCCACCCGTGCCACCACCGCTAATGAGGTATTTCATTCTGTTTCGGTATTTATGTTAACGGATAATGCATTCTCAGAAAGGGAGGCTGTTTCGGCTGCCAGTTCGGCACGTTCCTGCTGCTCCTGACGGATGAGGCGGCTCAAGGCAAGGAGGATGCCGAAGGAGATGCTCGTACCGATGATGCTCGAACCACCACGACTGATGAGTGGTAGGGGCTGTCCTGTGACAAACATCGCCCCGGTGCAGACTCCGATATGGATGAGGGCTTGGATGACGATGATGAGCGGTAGGCCTAACATCATAAGCCGAATGTAAGGACTCTCGGTGCGCCGCGACAGCACATAGCATCGGATGAAGAGGGTGAGATAGAGCAAGAGCACAAGGGTTGCCATGACTGGGCCACCCTCTTCGAAGATGATGGCAAAGATATAGTCGGAGAACGCTTCGGGGAGGAAATCACGCATCTTGCTGTTGCCGATGAAGCGTCCGAACGGATAACTGTTGGCAATGGCCATGTGGGAATAGATCTCCTGGCTCTTCTTGCCATTGATATCCTCCTCCCAAAGAGGCTTGCCGGAATGGTCGTAGATGCGGTTGGACCATGTGATGACACGGCCCAGGACCTTGCTGTTGGCAATGCCGCTTTCGGCCTGTTCCATCTCGGCGGTTCGGGCATTGCGTTCGCCACCATGGGTCTCATAGACGACACGCAGGGCAGCCAAGCCGATGACGGCAACGATGACGGCAACGATGATGGTCCCCCAAAGGTAACGTCCGTTGACACCTCCTAGGAACATAATGCCGAACGATGCCATACAGATGATGAGGGCACTCGAAAGGTTCTGCGTGGCGATGGGAAGAGCCACCAGACCGATGATGAGCAGATAGGTCCAGAATCGGCGTATCGGTGTGCGGGTGCGGAAAAACGGGATGATATGGAACGTGGCATCGCGTGCTGTGACGAGGGCGCAGAGCACCATCGTGACACCGAGTTTGCAAAGTTCGACAGGTTGGAGTCCGGCGATGGAACGAGCAGCGCCCTTCTGCTCCGTACCCACGAAGATGGTGGTGATGCAGAGACAGAATCCTAAGAAATAGATGAGTTTGTCCCAAGCACGGATGGCGGAAAGGCTCATGCTCTGCGAAATAAGCAGGAAGACGGCGCCGGCCAGCAGGAAGGTGACATGGCGAACCGCAGGGTCACTGGCGTAGCCCCCCCGGAAGGTGAGCTGGCTGGTGGCACTGAAAATTTCGACCACAGAGATGCAAAACAGGAATATGTAGATACCCCATATCCAGTAATCGCCTCTCATGATGCTGCCCAAGAAGTCATATTGGCTACTTGTTTCGACGTTGGCAGTGTCTTGTTCTTGCATTCGACAATATATTTTTTGAAAAAGATGATTGTTATTGCTGTTGCCATTCCTTGACGATGGCCTTCATCTGGTCGCCTCGGTCTTCGTACGACTTGAACAGGTCGAACGAGGCACAACATGGCGAAAGCAGTACGACATCGCCGGGACGGGCGAAGGAGCGGCACTTTTCGAGAGCTTCACGCATCGACAGGGCATCGGCTACGGGTTTGCCCATACCATCGAAGAAGGCGTGGAGCTTCTCATTGTGCAGTCCCATATAGACGAGGGCTGTGCACTTGTCGCGCACCAGTTGCTCGATTTGTGTGTAGTCGTTGCCCTTGTCCTTGCCGCCCAGAATGAGTACGGTAGGCTTCTTCATTGACTCGAGGGCGTACCAGCAGGAGTCCACATTAGTGGCCTTTGAATCGTTGACGTATTCCACGCCATCGACGTAACCAAGGTTTTCGAGACGATGTTCGACACCCTTGAAAGTGGCGAGGGCTCGGCGTATGGCGTCCTTACGAATACCGCTGAGGCGTGCTGAGAGGGTTGCTGCCATCGTGTTGTAGAGGTTGTGCGGGCCAGGCAGAGGCAGTTCGTCGAGTGGAATCTCGGTGGTATCGGCCGAAAGGGCAGCATCGAGGACATTGATGACGAGGTTGCCGTCCTTGACGTAAGCACCAGGTGAACGGAACAAGCTGGGCCTTGAGCGGTTCGATGTGTCCACTGAAGGGATATAACCGGGAGCCATCGGCAGCCAGCAAGTCAGGGCGCTCGTTGTTGGTGCCCGTATAATCTTCGCCTCCTAATGGAGCGTGCAGACGGCGTTCGAGTTCTCGCATTACTGTCTTGTCTCCATTCCAATAGATGACATGATCGGAAGAGGTGAGGTTCTGGACGATGCGAAACTTAGAGTTGATGTAGTTCTGCATCTCGTGGTCATAGCGATCCATATGGTCGGGAGTGATGTTCATGATCACTGCGATGTTGGCGCGGAACTTGTACATGTTGTCCAATTGGAAGCTCGACAATTCGATGACATAGTAGTCGAAATGTTCGGTGGCCACCTGCAAGGCAAGCGACTTGCCTACGTTGCCAGCCAGTCCGACATTGAGACCGCTGGACTTGAGGATGTGGTAGGTCATCATCGTGGTCGTGGTCTTGCCGTTGGAGCCGGTGATACAGATCATCTTCGCATCAGTGTATCGACCCGCAAACTCGATTTCGGAGATGATGGGTGTGCCTTGCTGCATGAGTTTGACGATTAGCGGGGCAGTGAGAGGCACGCCCGGGCTCTTGATCACCTCGTCGGCATTGAGGATGAGTTCCTCGGTGTGAGGATGTCCATCCTCGTAAGGAATCTGGTACTGCTCGAGCAGCGCCTTGTATTTGTCCTTGATGGGCGACATGTCGCTGAGGAATACGTCGAACCCTTTAACTTTTGCCAGGACGGCGGCACCTGTGCCGCTTTCCCCGGCGCCTATGATGGCTATTCTTTTCATTGCTTTATATTATCTTACCTTGAGTGTCATAATGGCAAACGATGCCAGGATGATGGTTACAATCCAGAAGCGGGCGGTCACCTTGTTCTCGTGGAACGAACTCTTTGGCCACTTCAATAGAATCTTGTCCATAGAGCGTAATTGTGTCAATTGCTCGGTCTTCAGACGGAATGCATCGTGGATGGGTGCGCGGTTGACGAAACGATACTTCTTGCCGATGGCATTGCCCCGGCGTGCGACGAAGTTCTGTCCCATGACCGAAATGCTTTCGATGAGGAAGATGAAGCAGATGATGGGCAGGAGCAGTTCCTTGCGAATGATGATGGCCATCACTGCAATGATGCCACCGATGGGCAGCGACCCCGTATCGCCCATGAAGACCTGGGCAGGGAAGGCATTGTACCATAGGAAACCTATCAATGCACCGACAAACGCGGCACCGAAGACAACCAGTTCCTGACAGCCTGGGATGTTCATGATGTTGAAATAGTCAGCAAAGCCGGCATGGCTGGAGAAATATGCCAGGATGACGAGCGCGACGCTCATAATAGCCGAGTTGCCGGCGCAGAGGCCGTCCATACCGTCGTCAAGGTTGGAGCCGTTGCTTACTGCCATAATGATGAAGGTGGTAACGCAGACGAAGAAGATCCAGCCTGCTGCCTGTTGCCAACTGCCTAGAAATTCGAAGAATCCCGCATAGTCGAGGTTGTGGTCCTTGACAAAGGGCAGTGTGGTGAGGGTGGACTTGATGAGATGTCCGCCTTCGCGCATCACAGCATCGGGAGCTAGCCATAGGGTGAGACCGACACCCAGTCCGAGCAACGCCTGCCCGAGCAGTTTGACGATGGGACGCATACCGTTCTTGTTCTTCTCGCGATAGGCAGGCGAGGCACCGCTGAATTCGCTGATGGCCTTGAGCAGACGGGGCATACGGTCGAATTGCTTGCTATGACCCTTGAGGTAATCATCGAGGAATCCGAGCATACCGAGCCAAAGGGTGGTGAACAGCATCAGGAGCATGTAGATGTTGCGCAGACGCCCCATCAGCAGGCAGGGGACGACGGTGGCTACGATGATGATGATGCCGCCCATGGTGGGGACACCGACCTTTTCGACTCCATAAGGGTCGATTTCACGATTTCGCTGCGCTTCGGTTCTGTTCTTGCGACGCATATAGCGGATAAACCATTCGCCGAACGACATGGAGATGATCAGTGCCAGGATGAGTGCCGTGATGGCACGTGTCGACACATAACTCCACATGCCGGCTCCCGGCAGGTCGAAGGTGTTGTTGAGATATCGAAAGATGTAGTATAACACTTGAGTAGAGGATGGGTTTAGTAGTTTCGTTAATTATATCATTTTTCACCAGTTGGATTCAGGCCCATGGCTTCACGTACCACCTCGTGATCGTCGAAGTGGTATTTTACGCCCTTGATGATCTGGTAATCTTCGTGTCCCTTGCCGGCCACGAGAATGACGTCGTCGGGCTGGGCCATCATGACGGCCGTACGGATGGCCTCGCGTCGATTGCAGATGGTGATGGTCTTCTGACGGAGTTCCTCGCTGTCGAGACCTGCCTGCATATCGTTGAGGATGTCCATAGGTTCTTCGAAACGTGGGTTGTCGCTGGTGAGGATGAGGAGATCGGAATGGACGGCCGACTCATGAGCCATGATGGGACGCTTGCCCTTGTCACGATTGCCGCCACAGCCCACCACGGTGATGACCTTGCCTTTGGCCTTTGCATCGAGGATCTCGCGGATGGTGCCGAGCACGTTGACCAAGGCGTCGGGGGTGTGGGCATAGTCGATGATGGCCGAAAAGCCCTTGGGCGAACGGATGGACTCGAATCGTCCGTTGACGGGAATGAGTTCCGACATCTTGACGAGCAGGTCATGTCGGGTGATGCCTGCCGTAAGTTTCCTGGCATTCTCGTTCTGCAGAATCTCGCAGGCTGCACCATAGACGGCGATGAGGTTGGAGGCATTGAAGCGTCCCACGAAATTGGTCTGCACCTCCTGTCCGTCAATGAGGAGAGACATGCCTTCGAACGACTCTTCGATAATCCGGGTGGTATAGTCGGCCATGGTGCGCACACTGTAACTGCGATGACGAGCCTTGGTGTTCTGCAACATCACCTCACCGTTGCGGTCGTCGAGGTTGGTGATAGCAAAAGCCTCTTTCTTCAAGCCATCGAAGAACTTCTTTTTGGCATGCAGATAGTTCTCGAACGTCTTATGGTAGTCCAGGTGGTCGCGTGTCAGATTGGTGAAGATGCCGCCATCGAAGTCCAGGCCGCCGATGCGTTGCTGATCGACGGAGTGGCTAGACACCTCCATAAAGACGAAGGCGCAACCAGCATCGACCATCTGCTGGAGCAGGTTGTTGAGTTCCTCGGGATAGGGAGTGGTGAAGGAAGCGTGGACAGGGCGGTCGATCACGTAGTTGCATACGGTCGAAATCAGTCCGCAGGGATATCCGAGCTTGGAGAAGAGCTTGTAGAGAAGGGTGGCGATGGTGGTCTTGCCGTTGGTGCCAGTCACACCGACAAGGGTCAGCTGTTCCGACGGATAGCCGTACCAGGCAGCGGCAAGAAGAGCACGTGCCAGATTACAATCTTCGACAACGATGAAAGCAGGTGCATTTTCGAGCGAAGCCGCCAGTTGGCGACCTTGTTCGTCCCACCATGGTTTGTCGCACACTATGGCTACAGCCCCGCTCTCGATGGCCTGGGGAATGAACGAGTGCCCATCGACGGTAGCACCATGTACGGCAATGAAGAGTGCGCCTGGGGTGACTATGCGGTTGTCGGTCACGACGGCGCTGATCTCGATATCTTTTGTTCTGGCGCCTTCAAACTGGTAGGAGAGGCGCTCCAGAAGTTGACTGAGTTTCATTTTGGCAATAATATAGACTTGTTATTTCAATGTTATGCTGATGGTTTGTCCCTTTGTAAATGAAGACCCGGCAACGAGCGATTGGCTTGTGACCTTACCGAGCCCCGAGACGTTGACGCGTAGACCTGCATTCTCAAGCATATAGAGTGCGTCGGCGGCACCCATGCCTTGAACATCGGGCACGATACCTGGCGTCACGTTGTTAAGATTCACATAGCGAGCGTCCAACTTTTCGAACACGTTGTCGAAACCTAATTCGTTGGTTACTTCCCGGGTGGGCAGCTCAGGACCGCGTTTTGCCTTGGGAAACATACCGTAATTGGCGACATTGGCCGAATCGGGCTTAATGTCGTTCACTGTGAGGTAAATGCTATTGGCATAAACCTGCTCGGCAAAATTACGGAAGACGGGTCCAGCCATATAGCCACCGCCGGGACGGCCGAAATTGCCGCCGGGACGTGCATCGATGACGACGATGCCGGTATATTGTGGATTGTCAGCCGGGAAATATCCTGCGAACGAGACATAATGGCCATTTCCCACGTAGGTACCGTTGGCATAGCGCTGAGCCGTGCCCGTCTTGCCGGCAATCTTCACTTTCTTCGAATAAGCACCTGGCAACCATAAATTGCCATGAGCGGTTCCGTGCTCCACAACCCCTTCGAGGGCGTGGCGCACAGCCTTCAGTGTGGAATCCTTGCAGATGCTCGGATTGATGACTTCTGGTTCGCGATGGTAGAGCACCTGCCCGTCTTTCACAACACGGTCCACAATATATGGGCGCATCAGTTTGCCATTGTTGGCAATGGCGTTGTAGAAGTTGAGCATATACATGCCGGGGATGCGTGTCTCGTAGCCATAGCTGATCTGTCCGAGCGAAACCCTGCTCCACGTGGCATCACCGACCTTGCGGTTACGGGGACGCTGGGCACCCTGGAACTCTACGTTGAGGTGCAGGTCCTCGAAGATCTTCATCTTATCGATGAGGTCGAGATAACGCTGCGGATTGCGGTCGTAAGCCCCTGTCGTAAGCTTGGCCAATGAAATGTTGGATGACTGCACCATGGCTTCGTCGGCTGTCACCTTGCCCACAGGATGGTCGTCGCGGATCTCCTTGCCATGATAATTCCATGAGCTAGGATGGTCATGGGTGTTGCCAGTATCCACCTCTGTATCGGGAGTAATCTTTCCATCGTCGAGGAGAACCGTGTAACTGACCGTCTTGAATGTCGAGCCTGGGTCATAGAGGTCCATTACAAAGTGATTGTAGTCCTCGACGCAGTAGTCGCCTCGACGCTGCAGGTTCGAGATGGCCTTGATCTTGCCGGTCTTGGTTTCCATCACTGCGGCCCAACCTCCTGCGGCATTCAGTTCGAGGATGCGCTTGTTGAGCTCGAAGTCGAGAATGCGCTGCATCTCCATGTCGAGAGTGGTATAGACATCGGCGCCATCGACAGGTTCCCGCTGGACGATGGTCTGTCGATAAAGTTTCACCTTTTGTGTGAAACCGATGCCAGGTTCACCATTGAGTAAGCTATCGAAGGTTTGCTCCAGGCCATTGCGCCCGTGACCTTTCATGTTGCGGCGCACACCGTTTACGATACGGAATGTATCGGTGGGGAATACTCCACCAATAGTTGAGGCGGCCATACGACGCTCGCCATAGGGGCGCTTGCGGTTGGGGCGGTCTTCGCTGAACATGCCGATGTGGTTGCGGTTCTTCGAAAAGAACGGAGCCTTGTTGCGGAGTTCCTTGTATTCGAGGTAGGAGATTCTACGCAGGGCAAGGTAGCGACGGTTGCCTTCGCGATAAGCCTTCATCATACCGAGGGCGTGTTCGGCAGCAGTCTTCCTCGGGTTGAGCTTGTGCATCCATTGTGCAGCAGGACCGTTGGAACCAAAATAATACTCCATCGTATCCTTTGGCAGCAGCTTGGCTGTTATTCTAATCTTCTTATGCTTCACCGAATCGTAGATCGTCTTGTACCACTCCTGATCCTTGTTGCGGAAGTCGAAGAAGATATCGTATTCGGGAGCTGAGGCGGCAATCATATCGCCAGTTTCGCTGTAGATCACGCCACGAATCTGCGGGATGCTGACGCTGTCGCGCTTCAGGTTGCTGACGAGCCGCTCATAGTGAGGACGATCCACCATAAAGGTTTTTGTGGCACATGCAATGATGGCCAGGACGTAAAGCAGCAGTACGCCCAGCACGATGCCGAACCTTGTGCTGAAGGATGGCGTCCAACCTAAGAGATATTTGTTGATAAGTTTCTTTAGGAACCCCATGGCTTATTTGATGATTACTGCAGGTTCGTCACTTTCGATTAGGTTCACATCACTGTCGGCCACCTTCTGTTTGATGACTTCAGGGCGATTGCGAAGTGTCAGGTCGCCCCATTTCTCGATGCTGGTGTAACGCACGTCATTGCGCTCGTTCTTCAGACGGGCGATGGCGATGATGTGGTCCTCGTATTCATAGCGAAGTTGGATATAGCTTATCAGCAGAATAATCACGACAATAATCTTTTGGAAATGCTGTTCGTAGAACTTCTTGCTGAAGAGCGGGTTCTGGTCATCACTGATGACCTTTCCTGCTTCGTCGATGATGTTGAATTTCTTTGCCAAAGTCTTTGTGTAGTTAATTGTTTGCCAATCTCTCCGCGATGCGGAGTTTTGCGGAACGTGCACGTGGATTGCGTTCCACCTCCTCTTCCGATGCTTCGATCACCTTGTTGTTGACGGCCTTGAGGGGAGCGATGATCTTTCCATAGAAGTCCTTCTCAATCTCACCATCGGCCTTCCCCGAACGTATCACATTTTTGACAATGCGGTCTTCGAGGCTGTGGTAGGTCATCACGACGAGTCGTCCACCTGCGCGCTTTTCGGTGGCCGGTCTGAGAAGGCCGATAGCTGCCGTCAGCATCTCTTCGAGGGCCTGCATCTCGTGGTTCACTTCGATGCGTAGGGCCTGAAATGTCTGGGCGAGTTCTTTTTTCTCGGCTTTCGGACTGATCAGGGGTTTGATGGTCGTCATCAGGTCACCCGTGGTGAGGATCGGTTGCTGCGCACGACGTTTGACGATGGCTTGTGCCAAGCGTCGAGACTGCTTCAATTCTCCGTAAAGGGTGAATATTCTCGTCAATTCCTTATCATCGGCCTCGGCCAGCAGGTCGGCTGCTGTGCGTCCGGCTCGCGTATTCATTCGCATGTCGAGTGGAGCATCGAAACGGAAAGCGAAGCCTCTTTCGGCATCATCGAGGTGGTGGCTTGAGACACCGAGGTCGGCCAGCAGTCCATCGATGTGATCCACGCCGTAGTATCGCATCCAGTTCTTCAGATAGCGGAAGTTGGAGCGTACGAAGGTGAAGTTTGCCGACGTACCGCCGATGTTTTGTTCGGCATCAGGATCCTGGTCGAAACTGAAAAGATGTCCTTTGGGGCCAAGTTTTGAGAGGATGGCGCGGCTGTGTCCTCCTCCGCCGAATGTGACATCGACATAAATGCCATCCGGGCGGATTTGGAGACCTTCCAGACATTCATTCAGCATTACGGGTACGTGATATCCTTCTATATTCATTTTTCCTTCACATACGCGCGAATACGCGATTTTCGAGGCGCTAAATTACACTTTTTTTTCTACTAAAGCAAATAATTCACGAAAAAACAATCAAAAATCGCACTTTTTTTCAATATTCTCATGCATTTTGTTGTTTGGAACGAAATTTTTTGGTAATTTTGCAGCCATTATTATGTGTTTTCATCTCTTGTCGGAAAGCTTATTGAAATGAGTAATAAAACAACAGTCAACCTCGGAAACTCTCGCGCAACATTTGGCACTCGACTAGGTGCCTTGGCCGCCGCTGTGGGTTCTGCCGTGGGTTTCGGTAATATCTGGAGATTTCCTTACATGACTGGTCAGAATGGTGGTGCAGCCTTTCTGGTCATCTATGTTGTCAGTGTATTGATATTGGGTGTGCCGTTGCTGATTGCCGAGTTCTGCATCGGCAGGTCTGCCCATCGTAATGTGGTAGGAGCTTTCCGAAAGGTCGCTCCCGGCACGCATTGGTACCTGGTGGGCATCTTGGGGTTGCTTGTCGCTTGTCTCATCCTTGGGTTCTATGTCGTACTCTCGGGTTGGACCTTGCATGCCACTTGGCAGGCGCTGACCAATACGATGAATGGCGATGACTTCCATAGTTTTGTCAGCAGTCCTGTTGAACCACTTTTGTGGACTGTTTTGGCCATCATTATCAATGTGGCTATTCTCCTTGGAGGTGTGCAGAAGGGCATCGAACGAGCCTCGAACATTATGATGCCCATCCTTGCCGTGCTGCTTCTTATCCTTGTGGGTAACAGTTTCTTCCTTCCTGAATTCCGCAAGGGTATGGAGTTTCTTTTCGTGCCCGATTGGGATAAGGTTAGCGGACGCACGTGGATTGATGCGATGGGGCAAGCCTTCTTCAGCCTTTCGGTGGCTATGGGTATTATGGTGGCCTACGGTTCCTATCTTTCCGACAATACAAAGATTGGCAAGACGGCGCTTCAAGTGGCGGGTCTTGACACGCTTATTGCAATTCTTGCGGGTATCGTCATCTTCCCTGCCTGTTTCTCGTTCGGTGTGGCTCCCGGCGAAGGTTCGGGACTTGTCTTTGTCACCCTTCCCCAGGTCTTCAACTCTATGCCTTTTGGTTGGGTGATGGGGTTGCTGTTCTTCCTGTTGGTAACCTTGGCAGGCCTTACCTCGTGTATGAGCATTTTCGAGGTGCCGATCTCGTTCCTACAGGAGGAGTGCCATGTGTCGCGTCGAAGTGCTGTGATTATCAGTGCCATCTGGTCGTTGTTGCTTGGCATTGGCTGTTCGCTGTCGATGGGCATATGGAGTGGTTTCACAATAAATGGTGATGTACTCTTTGACTTCCTCGATCATATCACGGCACGTTATATGATGCCTATCTGTGCATTCCTGACGTCACTCTTTGTGGGCTGGTGGCTCGAGAGGGAAATCATACGCAATGCCATCACCAATTGGCGCAATGATTCGGGCTGGTACTTACGTCCTTTGATTATCCTGCTGCGCACTGTTGTGCCTATTTGTATCCTGCTTATCTTCCTGAGCGGTTTGGGCCTGCTTTGATTTTTTATTATTCATTTTTAGTAGTATTTGATAGTTGAGTAACGAACGAGCGTTATTTGTAACAAAGTTGGGTGGAATCCTGGCTGCTGTCGGTTCGGCTGTCGGACTCGGCAACATTTGGCGTTTCCCTTATGAAACGGGCCAAAATGGAGGGGCAGCCTTCCTCTTGATCTATGTGCTGTGTGTGCTTATGTTGGGTACACCGCTGATGCTTGCCGAGCTCACCTTGGGTCGCGCCTCGCACAGTAATGCCGTGGGCGCATTTCGCCGACTAGCTCCTGGCACTTATTGGTGGGTGACTGGGTTCTTTGGAGCCGTGGGTGTGCTTATGATTGTGGGATTCTATTCGGTGGTGGCAGGTTGGACGCTGCATTATACGGTGGTGTCAGTGCTCGATCGACTTACGGTGCAGGATTTCGGTGCTTATTCTCAAGGAGCGTGGTTGCCTTTCCTTTATATGACTGGCTTTGTGCTACTCAATATGCTGATTCTCATGGGAGGAGTGCAGAAGGGCATTGAGCGCTGGTCCAACATCCTTATGCCCATTATGGGTGCACTGATGTTGGTGCTTTGCATCAATTCGTTGTTGCTTCCAGGTGCTGTAGATGGCCTTAAGTTCCTGTTTCATCCCGACTTCAGCCGCATCACGGGTAAAGTCATACTTTCGGCTATGGGACAATCGTTCTTCAGCATCTCTATGGGTGTCGGCACCCTGCTCATTTACGGCTCCTATCTGCCCAATAGCACGAAGATGGGTAAGACTTCGCTTTTCATCTGCCTCGTCGATACGCTCATTGCAATCTTGGCTGGCATCATCATCTTCCCTGCTTGCTTTGCTTACGGTATTCAACCCGATGCAGGACCAGGTCTTGCCTTCATCACTTTGCCCAGTGTCTTCGTGCAGATGCCAGGCGGCTACGTTTGGAGCATCATCTTCTTTGTTCTGTTGGCTATTGCTGCACTTACTTCGAGCATCTCGATGATGGAGTGTCCCATTGCCATTCTGCAGGAACAGTTGAAGGTAAGTCGCCGTCGTTCGGTCGTCATTGTCACGTTGATAGCATGGGTACTTGGCACCTGCTGTTGCTTGTCGTTCTGCCCAGAGTTTGCTGATAGCCTGACCTTCTGGGGCCTGTCGTTGTTCGATATCTTCGACAAGGTGACTGCCAACTTCATCCTGCCGCTTGGTGGACTATTGATGGCTGTCTTTCTTGGTTGGAGAATGGATCGTCGGTTGTTGCACGACACGCTCACCAATTTTGGTCGCGATCGTGGAGGCTATATCCCTCTGTTCTTGTTTGCTGTCCGTTATTTCGCGCCTATTTGTATCCTGCTCATCTTCTTGAGCGGTTTGGGTTTGCTCTAATGTTGGCTTGGGCCAGCTCAAATTGTAAATTATTAATTGTTATTTGTTAATTGTTCATTGACCTTATGGAACAATGGCTTGTTGAAAATCTCGGTTCTGATGGATCCCACCTTTCTGGAGGTATTAGACTGCTGATTGTGCTAATTATCATCGTCGTCTCATTCATCGCTTATTTTGTTGTCAAATATGCGGTTATCCCCATCATACAAAAGATCGTCAAGCAGACCGAGACGCAATGGGATGATATCCTGCTCTCCGAGCGTGTATGTCGTTCCTTTTCTCACATCGTTCCTCCCGTCATCATGCTGATAGCCTTGCCTTACGCCCTCAAAGGATCCTTCGAGGTGATTGTGGTGCGTCTGTTGCAGGTCTATATCATCTTCGCCGTCTGCTATTTCATTGCAGCGTTTATGCGTGGCATCTTCGACATTTTCGTACATGTGAAGGAGCACAAGGCTGGTTCGCTGAAAGGCATACTTCAGACGTTCCAGATCATTGTCTGGTTTGTGGGCATCATCCTAATGATAAGCACGCTGATGGGACGCTCTCCACTATATCTCATTACTGGTTTGCTATCTGCTTCGGTGGTGATGATGCTGATATTTCAGGATACTATCAAGGGTCTTGTAGCAGGTGTTCAGCTTGCTATCAACGATATGGTGCGAGTAGATGACTGGATCACCATTCCTGCTCGAGGTGTGAATGGAGTAGTCACAGAGATGACGCTCAGTACCGTCAAGATTCAGAATTTCGACAAAACCATTTTGACAGTTCAACCCTACACACTGCTCTCAGAGACGTTTCAGAACTGGCGTGGAATGAAGGATAGCGATGGTCGCTGCTTCACTCGCGGTATCAATGTCGATGTAGATTCGGTGAAGTTTCTGGATGCCTCACAAGTTGTCGAATACCAGCGGTTGGGTTATCTGCCTTCGACAGCCCAAGCTAACGAAGCTACCAATCTAGAGGCTTATCGAGGCGCCATTTTCAAATACCTTTCAGAAAAACCGGAAATCAACAACGAGATGACATTGATGGTTCGTCACCTGCCGCAGACAGCCGAAGGTATTCCCATCCAGATTTATGCCTTCACTTTCACCAAGAAATGGGAAGACTTCGAGGAGATTCAAGCTCGTATGTTGGAATATATGCTTGCACGTGCCAAGGAATTTGGTATTAGACCTTATCAGCGGAGGAGCGACAAGCATTGAGCAAAAACGTCACGCGGGCATTCCACTGCAAGCCTGGTGTTCCTCATTTTGTTGGCCATCGAACAAAAATAGCCCGGAAAATTTGGAGTTCCGGGCTTTGTTGTGTACCTTTGCGCCGCAATATTGCAAAATAACTCACAATGATTGGTAACCATTGAAAAAGTTGCCGATGATTGCTCAACCATCTAAAAAGTTGAACTACTTATTCACTTCCGAATCGGTGTCTGAAGGACACCCTGACAAAGTCGCCGACCAGATCAGCGACACTGTGCTTGACAACCTTCTTGCCTGGGATCCCTCCAGCAAGGTTGCCTGCGAAACTTTAGTTACCACCGGCCAGGTCGTACTGGCTGGCGAAATCACGACGAAGGCCGATGTGGAACTTCGCGAGGCTGTGCGCGCGACCATCAAGCGTATCGGTTATACCAAAGCTGAGTATATGTTTGATGGAAGTTCTTGCGGCATTTTCTCGGCCATTCATGCCCAAAGCCCAGACATCAACCGTGGTGTTGAACGTCAGAAGCCCGAGGAACAGGGCGCCGGAGACCAGGGTATGATGTTCGGCTATGCAACCAACGAGACCCACAACCGCATGCCACTTACACTTGAGCTCAGTCATCTGCTCCTCATAGAATTGGCAAAAATCCGTCGTGAGGTCAATTCACCTATGCCTTATCTGCGCCCTGACGCCAAGAGTCAGGTTACCGTGGAGTATGATGGAGAAACCAATTGCCCCAAGCGTGTTCACACCATCGTCATCAGTACACAGCATGACGAATGGCTCGATGACGATGAGGCCATGCTGGCACAAATCCGTAAGGATGTGCGTGATATCCTTATCCCACGTCTCAAGGCTCGTCTTAACGAGTTCGAAGCATCTCTCTTCGACGACAAGTTCAATCTCTATGTCAATCCGACAGGTAAGTTTGTGATTGGCGGTCCTCATGGCGACACTGGTCTCACGGGACGTAAGATTATCGTCGATACCTATGGCGGACATGGAGCCCATGGAGGAGGAGCATTTTCGGGCAAGGATCCATCGAAGGTCGATCGTTCGGCAGCCTACGCTGCCCGCCATATTGCCAACAACCTCGTGGCAGCTGGTGTCTGCGATCGTGCTTTGGTTCAGGTGGCATATGCCATCGGCATTGCCAAGCCTGTGAGCCTCTATGTCAACACCTACGGCACTGCCAAAGTTGCTTTGAGCGATGCAGAGATATCTGACAAGGTCGGCAAGATCTTCGATATGACGCCTCACGCCATCGTGCAGCGTTTGGGCCTGCTCAATCCCATCTATGAGGAGACAGCAGCCTACGGTCACTTTGGTCGTCCTTGCGAAAAGGTAACTAAAACGTTCACCAATCGCCTTGGCCAAACCAAGACCCTCGAAGTGGAGCTCTTCACTTGGGAGAAGCTCGACTACAAGGACCGGGTTCGAGAGGCATTTGGTATCTGATTAATTAGGTGGGAGCCAGGTCTGGCTCCCACTTTGTCTTCGTTGGGAGCCAAGCTTGGCTCCCGCTTTAACGTTTTTTCCCCATGAAACACTGTCTTCTTTCCCTTTTTTCGTCTTTAACCCTTCTTGTCCTTCTTCCTTCGTGTTCGCAGAACCCGGAGCCAAGTCCCATTGAGCAGATTGTGGCTGGTATTGCACGAACATCTTTTCCCGATCTCACCATCGCGGTGACTCCCGTTACCGATGTCGATGCCTTGCCGATGTTGCAACATGCCATCGACTCGTGTTCACTCTTGGGTGGAGGCAGGGTTGATGTAGCAGCAGGCGAATATCTGCTCTGCGGTTCGCTGCACCTTAAGAGCAACGTGAACCTTCATCTCCAAGAGGGTGCTTATCTGCGATTCAGTGGAAAGGCAGATGATTTCCTGCCAGTGGTTTTGACTCGTTTCGAAGGAACTGAACTTTATGGTCGTTCGCCTATGGTCTATGCCTATCATCAGCAAAACATCGCAATTACTGGACGTGGCGTCATTGACGGTCAGGCTGGTGTAGAGATGGGCTGGTGGGGATGGGACCCTGCTGCTCACGAGACAGGGACAGCATTGCATGGCACGCCTGGTGAATTGCCCGAAAAACCTTTCGTTGCGCGTTTGCGACAGATGGGCGAAGACTTGACTCCCGTAAATGAGCGTGTCTTTGCCGAGGGCACCAAGCTGCGTCCCACTTGTGTCGAGACGTTCGGATGCTCGCGCGTCCTCATCGAAGGCATCACCATCAAGGATTCTCCTTTCTGGACCATTCATCCGCTCTATTGCGACAACGTCATCGTGCGCGGCGTCACCATCGACTCGCATTTCCCCAACAACGACGGCTGCGACCCCGAGTCGTCGAGCAACGTGCTGATAGAGGACTGCCTCTTCCGTTGCGGCGACGATGCCGTGGCCATCAAGTCTGGTCGCGATGCCGACGGGCGCCGGGTAGGTCGTCCCTCGGAGCGTATTGTCATCCGTCGATGCGACTTCCAGAGCCGCTGCAACGGCCTCTGCATCGGTTCGGAGATGAGTGGCGGAGTGCAAGGAGTCTGGATGGATAGCATTCGTATTGGCACGGTGAAGAATGCGCTCTACTTCAAGTCGAACAAGGATCGTGGCGGCTTCATACGCGAC
>ONNR01000040.1 GCA_900319235.1 uncultured Prevotellaceae bacterium | reverse complement strand
ACTATACGTTGGCTGTGATGTAAACGGAAACGGCGATCCCGAGTATGCCTTCAAGGGTGAAATAGTGGTGGCCCGGATGTATTCCAAGGCTCTCACCGATGAGGAGGTGAAAGTGGTGTACGATGTCGTGGCAAGTGGCAACACGAGTATCATTGCTGTAGCGAATGTCGAAGCTAAAGCTGACACAGGCTTTATACCCTGACTGGCATCGAGGTGTCACAGCCTCAGCCTCGTGGCATCTACATCATCAACGGCAAGAAAGTATTCATGAAATAAGACAATACTACCCAATCAAACATTTTATTTTCGCGGCTCGGAGATAAGTAAAAATACTGACATTACAAACACTTGGGCAACAAAAAGTTGCCCAAGTGTTTCTTAAAATATATTCTTTAATGTTGAGAATTCCAGGTTATTTTGACCTGGTGCAATCGGTTGTTATGGGGTTTCAGTACGATAATGGTTTGTTTTTTCCCTTGGAATATGGAAATGTGAAGTATTTGGTTTATCTTTGTCGAATCAATGTCAATAATTTTGGTTGTTAAATTCCTTCAATCTTTTATGTCATTCTTCCGTCGATCAATAATTCAGAGCCATTTATCTCTGATCTGTCTCCTTCCAGCCTTGTGGATGGCGATGCTTGGGCTGCTGTTCGCTGCATGTACATCGTGTGAGAACGATGGGCGAACGTCGGGAAAAACGGAGAAGAGCATCGTGATAATCTTTGAGGGCGATACGCATTGCGAGACTGGCGGATACAGCCGGTTTGCCGGATTGCGCGATGCCATCAGACTGGCCGATACTGCCTATGTGGTGACTGCCAGCTTGGGTGACTTTATGGTGGGCGGTGCCTTGGGTGCAATTTCGAAAGGCAGCTACATCACCGACATCATGCGTAGCGTGGGCTACGATGTGATTACCATCGGCAACCATGAGTTTGACTATGGCGGTGAACACATGAAGGAGCTGCTCGGCGGCTTGGGCGTCGCGGTGACCTGCGCAAACTTCTTTGATTACGGGGCAGAGACATCGGTATTTGCCCCATATGTCGTCGAGCAATGCGGCAACAGGCGCGTGGCTTTCGTGGGCGCTCTGGCTCCCGAGACCATGCAGCTGCAGCAACATGCCTTCTACGACGAGAACGGGCAGCTGCTCTACGACCTTCACCCCAATGACCTTTACACGCTGGTGCAGCAGGCGGTGGACAAGGCGCGTGGCGAAGGAAACGCCGACTGTGTGGTGCTGCTCTCGCACATCGGCGAGAAGGAGGCCATGGGCGTCAGCAGCCACAAGCTGATAGCTGCCACGAGAGGCATCGACGCTGTGATAGATTCGCACAGTCATACCAGTGTGGAGGGCGAATATGTGCAGAATGCAGATGGAAAAGCCATCGTCATCACGCAAGCAGGCGACCACATGAAGCACGTGGGGAAGATGCTCATCGCTGCCGACGGCACCATCAGCACCCGCATCGTTGCCATCGACGACATCTCTTACGAAAGCCCACGGGTGGCTGCGGTGGTGGACAGCGTGAAGCACGAGGCTCAGGTAGTCTCGGAAATGGTGATTTGCACTTCGGACTACGAGCTGACGGTGGCCGATGCCGACGGGGTGCCGCTGGTGGAACATGAGGAGACAAACGGCGGCGACCTGGTGACCGATGCCTTCCGTGTGGAGATGGATGCGGAGATAGGACTGCTTACGGGCAACAGCTTTGTTAAGAATATCGCTGCGGGGAAGATAACCTATGGAGACATCGTGGCCATGTTGCCTTATGAGAACAGCATGAGCGTTATTGAGGTTACAGGTCAGCAGCTGCTCGATATGCTGGAGAAATGCACGCAGAACACACCCAAGAACGACTGGCACTTTCCGCAGGTGTCGGGCATGCGCTTTACGGTGCATACTGCCGACCAAAGTGTGAGCGATGTGGAGATTCTCGACAAGGCGAAGAATGCTTATTTGCCTCTCGATCCTCAGCGCACCTATTCGGTTGCCATATCATCCTACTACCGGGGCGGCGGCTTCTACAACATGCTGAAGGACTGCCCGGTGAAGCGGGCGACCACCCTGATGGTGCGCGATGTGGTGATCGACTATATGAGCAAGACGCTCGGCAGCACGTTGGGCGAGACCTATCGCAAGGCGCAGGGAAGAATAACTATTGTGGATTGATGTCTATATCATGCAATTCTTTGACGTACAAATAACGACAGATATGGGCGAGGTAGTGGTTGTCCAGGTAGCTGCTGATGACAGGCAGGAGGCTGAGATGACTGCCATCTCAATGGTGGAATCGGGCCATGCGGGCACGATGGGACGAAGTGTTGTGGATTGTTTTGCGTTGTAGCTTTTGTTTACTTTTTTGCCATAAGTGCATATATAGATGCAAAACACATTAGTTAACTTAAACAAATATGCTTATGGCAACACAGAAAAAGACACCGATGATCACACAGTTGAGAACTCTTACATTCTTCAAGGAGAATGGTCGATGGTATTTGGAATGCGGGGAATGGGTGGAATTGATGACGAAAGAGTTTCGCAAGACTCACACCTACAAGAATGAGGTTGGAAAGGTGTCGAAGTACAACGTGGTGCAAGATTTCAGCAATCCTTTGGACGACCACACCAAGCATCCCGATTGGCAAGATCCGAGTCGTGGCGAGACGATGGTGATGGACGCTTCGTTCGTCGCGCTGATTGAGCAGAAGGCTTGGGGAGCCGATAGGGTCCAGCTCGACATGATCTCCTACGGATGGGTCAGCAACACTTTCGCCCATTATCTGCGAGAAGAGATTGGCAAGGACGGCGCCCGCTACACGGCTCGATTTGAGACGCCTTATCCCGAGACGTTCCTGCTCAAGCCTGTCTTCAGCTTCCTGTTTGCTGGAACTTACCCGCTTTACATCCATGTGAAGTAAGGAGGGGTATAAAAGGGCAACAGGGGAGAGCCCGTTGCCGAAGGCTCTCTCCTGTTGCTGAATTCCGTTGCGCAGCTTCTTCATGATACGCGACTTGAGGGTGATGGCCACCCGGTCGCAGCTGTAGCCTAACTTGTGGGCCAGTTCCTTCATCGAGGTCTTCGACCCATCGCTCTCGTAGTAGCTCATGAGCAAGGCTGTTTCCCTGTCGGAAAGCTTCTGCAGCTCTTTTTCCATCATGTCGAGCTTGCGGTGTTCGGCTCTTCTCGACTCCTCCAAGAATTCTTCCCATGACTGGGCTTCCATCTCGTAGGCAGTGAGCTCTTCCGGAGTAAAGGAGACGTCGTCGAACGAGATGTTCTTGACTCCGTTCTGCCTTTTTCGGAGATACTCATGTGCCTTCAGGGTGCATACCTTTGCGAGGTAGGCCGACAACTTTTTCGGCACATCGAGCATTTCACCAACCGTGAGTTTTTCCAAAAGGAGCACCCACGCGTCCTGCAAAATGTCGTCAGCATCGAACTCCGGGATGGAGTAACGGTACATCAGAAGGTTCATTACTGCTGAACGGTTCGACTTGTCGAACTCATTCAAAATCTTCACACTCTCATCTTTCAATAAGATCATTCAGATATGACTTGTTGGTTTCCCCAGCACCCCATAGTCGTTATGGGACTTTGGGGACTGCAAAGATATGCCATTTTTTCTGAATAACCAAATTTTTGCGGAAGAAAATTTACTTGAACCTAATTTGCATACGCTCGCCCTCCTTGTTATAGTAGGAGAGAAGGAAGTTTGTGGGCTTGATGGTGACGGGCTCGATACGATCCTGGAGATATTTTTGTGCACAGCCGGGCTTGAGAAAGGCGATGGTCAGGTGGTAGATCATGGTTGGGTAGGGGTAGGCGTTGGAGAAGTTGTTTCGGATGGCTCGTGACGTTTCGGCTATGGCTTCGGACTCCACGGAACATTTGAGCACGTCCCTTACTTCACCTGGGAAGTACGATACATCGATGAGTTGTGTCTCGTACTCGGAGATGTCCTTCAGATAGGTCTTCAGTTCCTTCACATCGACATCGTTTTCGAGGTAAGGGAGGAGCGTGACGTGATACTCCATCTCGAGGCCGAAGTAGTAGTTGGCTTCGTCGATGTAGAGATCTTCGGGAGCTATGGTCTTCTGCAGTTCGTCGAGGAAGGCGGGTGTTTCGTATTCAATCATCAGGGTGGCGTAGAACCTAGTGGGGTTGTCGGTCGAGTTGTTGCCTCCATTGTTGAGGAATTCGTCGTCGCTTTCACGGGCCATCAGCAGGACGCCGGTCAGGAACAGGGACAGCAGGAACAAAGCTCTTTGGATGAATTGCTTCGCGAAAAACATATGCTCAAATAATAATTAACAATTTCTCTTTTTCTCTACGAATTAAACGGATTGAATCGGATTATTTACTGAGCAGATAATAATGATGAAACTTCTGCGGGATTGAGGGCCCATTGGTAAGTGTAGATTTCGTCGGCCTGGTCGGGGGAATCCACTTGGGTGAGGTGCTGGGCATCGGCTTTCAGTTGCAGGAGTTGGCCGACGGAGAGTTTCGACTGAAGCTTGTGGAGCAAGGCTTCGACGGAAGCGATGTCGGCACCTCGGATTGTTTGGTCGGTGAAGGGCATCTCGAGCCAGTAGATCTCGCGACGGGCCACATCGAGCACACCGAAGACGAGGCCCTTGGAGAGGTTGCTTTCGCTGATGCGAACGGCATGCTGCACGCAGGAGGGGTCGTAGGCCACACCACTCTTTTCGGACAACTTCATGGGATAGGCCGAATCCATCCAACCGACGACAAGGTTGGGGGAGAGGGCGCCGGTGGAATAGGCATTGCAGGTGAAGGTGACGTAGGTGGCGCCGGCACGCTCCAATGCGGGAAGCGACAACTCGATGTATTCGGCTGTGCCTACCATCTCGGGGATGGATCGGATGTCGCCCGAGTGCTGGGCGCCAGGGCAGGTGAGGTTGAAGTAGGCGCACTCGATAACCTTCTGGTCGCGCAAGGCGATGCGCGCACTCAGGTCCATGTCGAGATGCTGGCGGTGCAGACCTTTGCCCCACTGCATGAAGAGGCGCACGGCATCGCCTTCGACAGGGAAACGTGTACCCATGAGGGCGCAGGACGTGTCCTGGATGGTGGTGGAACGGTCGCCCACGCTCACGGGAATGTTGAACAGGGCAGGATCGATGTAGATGGAACGCGCCTCGGTGGGCTGTGCCGCAAATCGTCGTGACATCGATGCGCGGTAAAGGTCGTTGACGCTGCGGACCATTGCCTTGCGGGCTTCGTCGTCGTAGAGTGCAAGCAGTTTGTTGGGCTCCAGCTTGTGGGTGACTCCGGTGATGGGGCGGGCAAGACGTGTCTCATTGGGGTCGAAGTAGGCGTCGGCAGCATTGCCCAGCGAGAGGAGCAGACGTGCGGGCAGACGGTCGGTGATGCCATCGAAGGCAGCAAGCACCTTGTCACTGCCGAAACGGAGCATCGTGGCAAACAGGCAACGTGCGAAGAGGCCCGGACGCTGCTGGAGCAGTGCCAAGGTCTGGTCGGCATCGTTGGCGAAACGTGCTTTATCGACATTGCCCTGCCAGGTGGAATAGGTCTGCTTGTAGAAAACGTCGAGGATTTCGGCGAGGTGTTCCATGCCCTTCTTGCGCGAGTATTCGCCGAGACGGAGGGCATGGATCATACGTGCCCACATGCCGCGTTTGGGGTTCATGACCTCGGCAGCCTGCTGGGCTGACATCGGAATCGCATTGAGCCAACGGGCCACGCGCTGACATGCCTTGCGGTCGTACTTCAGCATAAGCTTCTGCTTCATGTCGGCAGCGGCATCGGCTCCCTTGTCGAGGGGGCCCCACATGTGGAAGTACAGTTTTCGCGCATGCGCCACCAGCGTCTTCGGCTCGATGACCTGCACCTGGCCGGTCTTCTCGTACCAAAGATAACGCAGCACATCGGCAGGTGTCTTCAGCAACGAGGCAGCTTCGTCGGCCTTCCCTTGTTCGACCAGCAGCTTGATGACAAGCATGGCCGTCTCCTTCATAGAGATGGCGGCATCAGCAGGCAGTGGATATTCGTGCAGCAACTGGCCGAGCGAATCCTTCTGTGTGCCATCGAGAGGTGTAGCCGAGCTGAGGAGGGAGTCGAAGACGTGGCGCATGTCGACATCGGTGAACAGGCGCAGTTCCTTGAGCTTGCTTGCCTGTCCCTTATAGACAAAGTCGGCCGTCTCGAAGGGTGTGCCGCAGAAGGGGCAGCCGTTGTAGCGCTCGAGGGGGAAGGTGCCATTGGGGATGAAATGGCCGCAAGGCAAGGTCGTCCCCTTGAAGCCTGCCTTCTCGCCACCGAAGAGGTTGGCCGACAAGGTGATCAGATGGTCGATAAACGATTCACCTGTAGGTACATTCCATCCTTTGACGAGGGGCGCCCAGTTGAGATTGACGCCCATCACCTTGTTGATGCAAAGGGTGATTTCGGCAAGCGTGTCGGGGCTGACGGCATTGAGGGCATGGAGCAGCTCTTCGGAAACGCAGAAGCCGTTCTCCTTCAGACGAGCCGTGAATGCCATGACGGGAGCATTCGACATGGAGTGCATGTCGATGTCCTCGCGACGGATGTCGAGAAAGAGGGCACGGTAGCGCAGGGCTACCTTTGTCAGAACAGTGTTTATCATAAAATAAAAAAGGTAATTGGGAGACTGGAGGAGCAAAAGGCTTGCGCCTTAAGCTAAAACTTGAAGTAAGTCTCTCTTGGACCTTAGAATATTTGCAAAAAAGAGAGGCAATTGAACAGCTGGGTTCTTAAAAAGATAGAAGTAAGCCGTTCTTGGGCCTCTCTTAGGTTGAAAAATCTTATTTGACAAGTTCGAAGATGAACTGCTGGTTGTGATCGCCGTGGAAGGAATATAAATGCATGGAGTTGTCATCGACATATTCATAGTTGAGAACGTCGAG
>ONNR01000044.1 GCA_900319235.1 uncultured Prevotellaceae bacterium | reverse complement strand
GTAATAGTTCATTTCCATGCTATAGGCAGGATCATTGTATGTCGGCCAGATTTTCTCATCTATCAGTTCCTTAAGTTCGTCCACATGTGCCAACACCTGCTCTTTCGATAGCCTGTTGCTGTCGCTTATTGGAGTTTGCGCCTGAAGGGGAACGGTACCGGTAATTAGAAACGCCAAGAGTAAAAACACATGCTTCATTTTCTCCAGCTTTTATTCCTCATATCCTAATTGTCCTGGCAGGCGGAGTTTTTCCTTCTGCGGGAAGGTTGCCTCATAAGCTTCGAAGGCCTCGGGATGCTCGTCAGCCACGAAATAGCCCTTGGGAGGACAATAGGTTCCCTCACGATTGCCCCAATAGCCAGGAATCAGCTCCTGGGCAAGGAAATAAGGTACTTCAGACTCTCTCGGCTCTGCATGATAGTGAATCTTCATCTTGCTGGCCAAGCCGAAGCCTGCGTGTTTATAGAACTCGATGTTTCCCTCCATCTGCAGGAGGCCGATGCCCATTTCCTTGGCCTTTTCCAAGGCATAATTCAGTAGTTTCAGGCCGTATCCCTTTCGCTTGTAGTCGGGGTGGATGCTGATGGGACCGAATGTCCATGAAGGAAAGTTGGTCCCATCATTAAGAATGATCTCTGCCTTCGAAAACATCACATGGCCGATGATCTTGCCATCTTCCTCCATCACAAGGTCAAGTTCCGGGATGAAGTCGGGATTCGTTCTGAACTGATAGAGCACGTAATGCTCTGTGCATCCTGGGCGATAGACGTTCCAGAATGCCTCGCGTGTAAGGTTCTCAACCTCACGATAATCTTTGGGAGTTTCTAATCTTATGTTCATATTTTATAGGGGAGTTATTGGGAGTTAGCGGGAGTTATCGGGAGTTAGCGGACGATAGTAACGCCTGGTCGAAATTGGAGTCAAAGAAACATTTGTCCGTTAACTCCACAGGCTAAAAGCCTGTTAACTCCCGTTACTCCTGATAACTCCTATTAATATAGAAAAGTCCGCTGCAAAGATATTACATAATTGTGAACTATCCAAATAATTCTAAGGGATTTTAAGGGATTCTAAGGGAATCTAAGGGATTTTAGGGACGTTTGTTTCTTGGGACTCATTTTCTATAGGCGATGGTAACGTCCCTTAATATCCCCAAATATCCCTAATATCCCTTAATATCCCTAATTTCTCACATCCTCGCCTTCTGCTTTTCGCCGGCGCCGGAGCCACGGTACTTCGAACGGGCCTCGTTGAACTTCCAGGTCAGGTCGAGCACGAAGGTGCGGCGGGTGGGATTGCGGACGGTGATTTCGCGAGGTCCATAGAGTATGGCTTCGGTCTTGTTCGTATTGAAGATGTCGGTGCATCGCACATCGATGGTGAGCGAACCCAGCCGGTGCAGATTGATGTCACGCTGGATGCCCAGATCGGTATTGAACCGATTGGCGATGATGTGGAAGTTGTTGTAGTCACCTTTGTTGGCCCATTGCATCGAGGCGTTCAGCCGGTAGCCGTGGGGCAACTCGATGGCGTTCTGCCAAACCAATGTGAGGTACGGTCGGTCGAGTGTCAGCATCGTGCCATCAGCTGTCGGCGTCTTGTAGTTTTGGAATACGCAGAAGGCGTACCACATCGGATGCCAGCGACCAATGGTGGGACTGGCAGAGAGGCCGATGCTTAGCTGGTCGAAATCCTCCTCGCTGTTGATGGGGTGTACGAGGCTGATGAGGGGATCTTCCGAGCCGGGGAATGGTTCGGTGGACATGGTGAGGACATCCTTGATGCGACCGTAGTTCAGCGTCATGTTTGCCCACTTGTAGCTTGTATTCAGCACAAGGCTGTGGGTGTAGGTGGGTTTCAGGTAGGGGTTGCCGCTCTGGAAACTGTAACGATTCAGATAGATGGTCGAACTCGACAGATTGCTGTAGTTCGGACGCTCGATGTCGCGACGATACGATAGCGAGACCTGTACCTTGCCGATGGGGGCGGCGATGACGGCAGTCGGAAACCAGTCACCATAGTTGCGGCACACTTCGTCCTGACGTTTGCCAAAGTCGAAGTAGTCGTTCTTCAGGTGCTCGTAGCGCAGACCAATCTGTACAAAAAGAGTTGAGAGTTTAGAGTTGAGAGTTGAGAGATTAAAAGAGCGACCGTACTCCATGAACAGGGCCGACGATTTCTCGTTGATCTCCGTATCGGTGGCTTTTACAGGCACGTAGTCAGATGCCATATACGAGTAGGCGTCGGTGCGATGATTGTACGAATATTCACCACCCAGCGAGAAGTTGCCTTTCAGTATGGGATAGCTGAGAATAAGTTTCGTTGCCCAGAAGTTGTTGGCACTGGCGGTGTTGCTCTCGATGGAGCGCCTGGTGGGACTGTCATACATCGAACCATCCAGATAGTCGCCCACAGGCGTCATCGTCTCGTCGGTGCTGCTATCTTCGTTGGTGTCATCGAAGAGTCCGTCGAGATTGAAGTCAATGCCCAGTTGCCCCACCTTTCCATTGTAATAGGCGTTGAAGATGTGCTTGCGGAAATTGTCATTCTCATTGATGCGACTCTCCGAACGTTCGATGTAGCAGCCGTTCTTGTAGTTGTCGGTATTGTAATCGACGATCACGTTGTCGCTGGGGTGACGATCGTATTTGTAGAAGGCACCAAAACTGTGGTTCTCGTTCACCATATAGTTGATTTGCAACTGTGGAGACCAGCCCTTCCACACATTTTTTAACCTCTCATGCTTGGTGATGCCTTCGTAAACCTCATCGCCGCAAAGGTAGTACATGTCGTTTTCCTGGACTCCCCCGGTATGACCATAACGGCCTGCCCAGAACGAGGCTGTGATGTCGAGACCTCCCGTGCGATAGTTCACGTCGAGGTTGTTGGTCAGCGTGTGGCCATACTGATATATTCCAGTGAGGTTGTCCTGGAAACTGATGCCTTCGCCCTGCGCCTTCTTGAGCGTGATGCGTACCACGGCCTTCGTCGAGGCTGCATAGCGTGCACCGGGGTTCTGCACCACTTCCACGTGCTGTATCTGGTCGGAGCGCAGACGCGTGAGTTCTTTCATGTCCTGCACACGTCGGCCGTTGATATACACTTCGGCATCGCCGCGCCCCAGCACCTTCACGGCGCCGTCGCGTTCGGCTTCGAGCGAAGGGATTTTCGACAGGGCATCGCTCACGGTTCCTGCCTTCTCGAGGATGGTTCCTGCCACGGTGGTGCGCATGGCATCACCTTTGACCAGCGTCTTTGGCAGCTGGCTCTTCACCACCACTTCGTCGAGCATCTCGGTCTCTTCCTTCATCTGTATGTCCAGGAGGGACGATGTTGAAGGTGTAAGAGGGATGAAGCGGGTTTCGTAGCTGATGCTTGTCAGTTTCAGGAGGCTTCCGTCCTCGCTCGAAATGATCTTGAACATACCTTGCTCGTCGGTGACGGCACCTTGCACGAAGGTTGAGTCGGGCGCAAGAAGCACCACGTTCACGTTGGGCAGAGGTTGGCCATTTTCGTCGGTTACTTTGCCATCGACGTCCTGGTTCATGGCCGATAAGGGCATAGTTGTGGCTATGACAGCAGTTGCAGCTGCCATTCTAAGATATTTGTAAAGCATTGTGATGGTCAGTTACTTGTTCTTGCGTCTGTTGCAGATGTCGTCAAAGATGAACGAACTACCGATGAATATCAGGAGAATGGGAGCGAAATAGACCGACTCGGGATCGTCGGACACTCTTTCGAGCCAACTTATGTGGATCAGGTGAAGCAGACTTGCCAGTTTGATAAGACTTGCAACAATAAAGATGATACCGAAGATAGTTTTAATTTTCATATTCTTGAATTTTTTAATTGTTAATTGTTAATTATTAATTGTTAACTGAAGTTTCCCACATCCCCAGAAGCAGCTGGGGCGGGGTTATAACTTCGAAATATAGTATGTTAAACCTAAGTCCATAGGCATTTATGCTTTTT